>NZ_JBEYWZ010000016.1:0-204698 GCF_040644915.1 Streptomyces sp. NPDC046925
CGATCCGCCGCCCGCTCGGTCACGGCGACCTGATCGTGATGGGCGGCTCCTGCCAGCGCACCTGGGAACACGCGATCCCCAAGTCCACCCGCGCCGCCTAAATGACAAGCGAAAGCAACAGCACCAGACCGCCCGCGACGACGGAGATGATCGTCTCCATCACGGACCAGGTCTTGATGGTCTGCCCCACGCTCATCCCGAAGTACTCCTTCACCAGCCAGAATCCCGCGTCGTTCACGTGCGAGAAGAAGAGCGATCCCGCTCCGATGGCCAGCACGAGCAGCGCCGTGTGCGTGGTGGACATGTCCGCGGCCAGCGGTGCCACCAGGCCCGCGGCCGAGATGGTGGCCACCGTCGCCGACCCCGTGGCGAGCCGGATCACCACGGCGATCAGCCAGGCGAGCAGCAGCGCCGGAATCGACCAGTCCTTGGAGATGTCGAGGACCATCTCGCCGACACCCGAGGCGATGAGGGTCTGCTTGAAGCCACCACCCGCACCGACGATCATCAGCACACCGGCGATCGGCGCGAGCGACTTCTCGACGGTGGTGGAGAGCCGGTCCTTCGTGAACCCGGCCGCACGGCCCAGGGTGAACATGCCCACGATGACCGCCGCGAGCAGCGCGATGAGCGGCGACCCGATGACGTCGAAGACCCGCTGCACGGTGTGCTCGGGGTTGTCCACGACGATGTCGACCAGGGCCTTGGCCAGCATCATCACGACGGGCAGCAGTACCGTCGCGACCGTCACGCCGAATCCGGGACGCTTCTCCAGGTCCTCCGAGGGACGCTGCGGCATCATCTTCTCGGGAGCGGGGATGTCCACCCACTTCGCCGCGTACTTCGAGAAGACGGGCCCGGCGATGATCACCGTAGGAATGGCGACGAGCACGCCGAGGGCCAGGGTGATGCCCAGGTTCGCGTCCACCGCGTCGATCGCGACCAGCGGACCGGGGTGCGGCGGGATCAGACCGTGCATCACGGAGAGACCCGCGAGGGCCGGGATGCCGATCCGCATCAGGGAGTAGTTGCCGCGCTTGGCGACCATCAGGACGACCGGGATCAGCAGCACGATGCCGACCTCGAAGAAGAGCGGAAGCCCGATCACCGAGGCGATCAGGACCATCGCCCACGGCATCGAACGCCCGCCCGCCTTGGCGAGGATCGTGTCGACGATCTGGTCCGCGCCGCCGGAGTCGGCGAGCAGCTTGCCCAGGATCGCGCCGAGAGCGATCAGCACACCCACGCCCGCGACGGTCGCGCCGAGACCCTCGGTGAAGCTGGCGATCGCCTTGTCGAGCGGGGCGCCCGCGAAGGCGCCGAGGGCGAGCGACCCGATGGTCAGGGCCAGGAACGCGTGCAGCTTGAACTTCGTGATGAGCAGGACGATGACGGCGATGCCCGCGAGGACGGCGATACCCAGCTGGGCATGGCCAGCGGAGGTGATCGGCTCGGCGGCGTCCGCTGCCAGCATCTCAACGCTGAGACTGGTCACGGTGTCTTCCTTGTACGTCAGGGGAGGGGGTGCGGGGTACTGGGGGTTACTGGTCGAGCTCGTTACTGGTCGAGCTCGCCGAGATCACCGAGCGCCTCGAAGGCACGCTCGCTGATCTCCTCCGGACCGCCGGTGACGTCGACCGCGACGCCCGCCTCGTCCGCGCCGAGCGGCTGGAGCGTGGCGAACTGCGAGTCGAGCAGGGCCGTCGGCATGAAGTGGCCCTCGCGGTGGGACATCCGGTCCTCGATGAGGGCCCGGTCGCCGGTGAGGTGGACGAAGACGATGCCGGGAGCCTCGGCCCGCAACCGGTCGCGATAGCTGCGCTTGAGCGCCGAGCTGCTGACCACACCGCCGAGCCCGGCCCTGCCGTGGGCCCAGGCGCCGATGGCGTCGAGCCACGGCCAGCGGTCTTCGTCGGTCAGCGGGGTCCCGGCCGACATCTTGGCGATGTTCGCCGGGGGGTGGAAGTCGTCGCCCTCGGCGTAGGGAACGCCGAGCCGATCCGCGAGCAGGGGACCGATCGTTGTCTTGCCGGTTCCTGCCACGCCCATCACTACGACGACGTGGGGGGTGCTCATCGCTGTCCTGCCTCGCTGTCTTCTTCGACATCGGTCCGGAAACGAGCCACGGGACGGGGGAGACCCGTGGCTCGTTCACGTCACTGAAACCCATTAGGTCTGACAAATTCAAGAGTCTGTGACACAAAAGTCTGACTTTTTGTTCCCGACGGCCGCCGCATACCCTGACGTCATGACCGCACAGGCCCGTGGGCTGCACGCTCGTGTACTGGAAAGCCTCGGGCCCGCCATCACCGGCGGTGAGTACCCGCCGGGCAGCGTGTTGCGCACCGACGAACTGGCCCAGCGGTTCGAGGTCTCACGCTCGGTCGTACGGGAAGCGGTGCGCGTCCTGGAGTCGATGCACCTCGTCGAGTCCCGGCGCCGGGTCGGTGTGACCGTACTGCCCACGGCGGAGTGGAACGTGTACGACCCGCAGGTCATCCGGTGGCGCCTGGCCGGCGCCGACCGGCCGCGCCAGCTGCGCTCCCTCACGGTCCTGCGCTCGGCGATCGAACCCGCGGCCGCGGGGCTCGCCGCCCAGCACGCCACCCCCGAGCAGTGCGCGGCCCTCACCGAGTGCGCGCTCGGCATGGTCGCCACCTCGCGGGGCCAGCAGCTCGAGGGCTACCTCTTCCACGACATCAACTTCCACCGCATCGTCCTGAACGCGTCGGGCAACGAGATGTTCGCCCGCCTCGGAGACGTCGTCGCGGAGGTCCTCGCGGGCCGCACTCACCATCAGGTCATGTTCGAGGACCCGGACCCGGCGGCCGTCACCCTGCACGTCCGCCTCGCGGAAGCGGTGCGCGAGGGGGATGCGGCCGGCGCGGAGGCCATCACGCGGGAGATCGCCGTGGGGGCGCTGCACGAGCTGGACATCCTTGCCCCGTAACCGGGGGACAATGGCCCGCATGTCCCGACGCACCCCCCGCCCCCAGACCACCTCGTGCCCCTGCGGCCACCCCCAGCCGTACGAGAAGTGCTGTGGGCGGCTGCACCGGGGTGAGGCCGTGGCCGCCGTGCCCGAGGAGCTGATGCGCTCCCGCTACTGCGCCTTCGCCGTCCAGGACGAGGCGTACCTCCTGCGCACCTGGCACCCGCGCACCCGGCCGCCGCGCGTGGAGTTCGACCCGGGGCTCCGCTGGGTCGGCCTGGAGATCCTGGACACCGCCGACGGCACCGCGTTCCACACCACCGGCACGGTCGAGTTCCGGGCCCGCTACACCGACGGGGGCCGCAAGGAGTCCCTGCACGAGCGCAGCCGCTTCGAGCGGCTCGACGGGGCCTGGGTGTACGTCGACGGCGCCTTCATCGACTAGCCCGCCCGGCGGGCGTCAGCGGATGTCCCCGTACTCGCTCATGACCCCCGGCGGAGCCAGCGCGTTCACGTAGTGCCCCGGCCCGTGGTCCTCGAAGGAGTACGCGAACGGCACGCCCCGGGTCAGCGCGAGCCGGGCGGCGAAGAACGCGAGCGGCGCCACCACCGCGAGCCCCGCCAGGCTGTCCATCTGCGGATAGCGCGGCGCCGGATCGCGCACCTCCACCCAGCCCGGCTTACGTCCCGGCCCCCGCACCAGATCGGCCAGGGCCCGCCCCACCCCCTTCGCCCGGCGCCCGGCCGTGGCCCGCAGCCGCCCGCCGAGCAGATCGCCCGGCAGTGAAAGCGCCTCGATCAGCGCGTCGGCCGCGAGCGTGAGCGCCCCGTCGACGATGCCCCGGTCCCGCCGGTAGTGGAACTCGCGGCCGAAGGGCGCGTAAGGACCCACCGGGCGCGGCGGCAGCGACGGCACGACGTCACGGTCGTAGATGTAGCGGATGAGCCGGTCGCGCAGCACGTGCACGCCCCGCGCGTCGCAGGCCCGCTGGCAGGCGGCGGCGAACTCCGGACCGCCGAGCATGGGCTGGCCGAAGGTGTAGACGGCCTTCAGGCGTTCCGCGACGGCCGCATAGCGCGGCTCGTGGGTCAGCACGACGCCCATCAGCGCCGCCATCGCACCGCCGAGGCTGTGCCCCGTGATGTAGAGCGCCTCCATCCCCTCGCCCACGGTGCCCTGCTCGTCGGGGTTGACCGACTCGCCGCGCAGCGCACGCTCCAGGGCCTGCATGACGAGGTACCGCGACGCCCGCATGTTCCGGTAGAAGCCCGCGTGCACGTCGTACCGCTCGCCCCCGAGGTCGACACGGAGCGTCTCGGGCCGTACGTCGGCGTCGGTGAGGATGCTGATGATGTCCTCGGGCTGCGTGCCGCGGTAGCAGAGGATCACCACCCGCCGGTCCTTGTCCTGGAGGAGATACGCCGCCGACGCGATGTAGAGCGCGCTCACCCGCTGCTCGAAGACCCGGCAGCGGTTCTCCTCGAGGCCGAGCCGCGCCATGATCATGGCGAGCGTCTGCGGGTCGGCGTTCTCGGGAGTACCGGCGTACGCGTACGCCGCGCAGGTCGCCAGGGCGTGCGGGACGACACCCTCCGGATCGGGCTGGGTCTTGTTCGCGAGCAGCCGCTCCACCAGGTCCGGATAGACGGGGAAGCCCACCGCGGGGCCGGTTGTGGTGACGTCCTTGTAGGGGCGCAGATCGGTGAAGGACGGTGCCTTGGCGTGCAGGTCCCGCATGGCTTCCCCCGGAACGGGCGGTGGCGGCGACGGAGTTGCGAGCACACCACCGGCCCGGCCCGCAGTCAACTCACGCGCGCCGGGTCCCGGCCCACCCGTCACGGACCGGCCACCGGCGCGCTCGGCCCCCCGGGGTTGCTGTGAGAGGAGACCCCGGGAGGGACACCGGAACGATCAGCCGACCGGCGCCGCTCGAACGCCCGGGTACGCCCGACGGGCCCAAATACCCCGCCTTGCCTGCCTGTTCGACGTACGGACCGCCCCCCGCACATAGGCGAGAACCCACGCTGCGGCCACCCCTCACCGCCACTAGCGTCCTAGGGCCTATCCGTCCCGTACGCCTGCGCGCGAAGGAAGAGCCTGATGGCCGACACCGGAGAGTACGAGCAGACCTACGAGCGCTACGCGGGCGGCAGCCCCGAGGCGGAGCACCGCCTCTTCGAGCGCCTGGCCCGCGAGATCATGAAGGTCCAGGAGCGGAACCGGCGCGCGGGAGGCGCCGGTTCCCTCGCGCGCACCCAGCACGCGAAACCCGCGCTCGGCGTGGAGAACGCCCGCCTCACCTTCAACGACGACCTGCCCGAGGCCCTGCGCTGCGGCTTCGCCCAGCCCGGCGCCGAATATCCGGCGACCGTCCGGCTCTCCAACGCGAGCGGCACCCGGCAGCCCGACGCCGCGGCCGACCTGCGCGGCGTCGCCGTGCGCGTGGCGGTGTCGGACGAGGAGAGCCACGACCTGCTCGCCACCAACTTCCCGGTGTCGCACGCCCGTGACGCCCGTGAGTTCGTCGCCTTCGCCAAGGCCATGGCGGGCGCCACGAGCCCGGTGCAGAAGGCGTTCGGCCTGTTCGTGAAGCTCCCGCTGGCCGTCGGCCTCTCCACCGCGACCCGGATGCGGCGCAACATCCAGTCCGCGACCCGGCACACGGTCAACAGCCTCGCCAGGGAGACGTACTGGAGCCGCGGCGCCATCCTCTGGGGCCAGGCAGGCCCGGTGCGCTACCTCCTGCGCCCCGTCGTGGGCAGTGCGCCCGAGCCGAAGCCCGAGCGTCGCGACCCCGGCTTCCTCCACCGCGAACTCGCGCACCGGCTCGTCACCGCGGACGTCGCCTTCGACCTGTGCGTCCAGCGGTACGTCGACGAGAAGCGCACGCCCGTCGAGGACGGCTCCGTGGAGTGGAAGGACAACATCACGCCCGCCGTGCCCGTCGCGCGCCTCACCGTGCCGCGCCAGGACCTGGCGACCGTCGAGGCCATGGCGGCGGCCGGGCGGGTCGAGGAGCTCGCCTTCAACCCCTGGTACACGACCGGGGAGTTCCGCCCCCTCGGCAATCTCAACCGCGCCCGCAAGGCCGCGTACGAAGCGAGCGCCGCCCACCGCAAGGGCCTGCGCTTCACCACCGCGGAGCCGCTGCGCAACACCGTCCTCGGCATCCCGGTCGGCCGGTTCTTCGGCGCCCTCAACCGCTATGTGCCGTGGTACAGGCTGCCGTTGGAGGCGAGCCTGCTGAACCTGGTCTTCCTGCGCAAGGTGCTCAGGCGCCTCAACCTCATCGACACCGATCTGCCCGAGGCACCGCCGAAGGCCGTGCCCGTACCGGCGCCGGTCGACGAGCGGCTGCGCACCTCCCGGTCGTACGACGGGTCGTACAACGACCTCTCCGCGCCTTCCATGGGCGCCGTGGGCGCGGCCTTCGGACGCAACCTCAAGCCGGACTACCGGCCCGACCTCTTCGACACCCCGAACCCGGTCACCGTCAGCCGCACGCTCCTGCAGCGCGAGACCTTCGTGCCCGCGACCTCGCTGAACATCCTGGCCGCGGCCTGGATCCAGTTCCAGGTCCACGACTGGGTCAACCACCGCCGCTATCCCGTCGGCGGCAAGGCCGTCGAGGTTCCGCTGCCGCCCGGCAGCACCTGGTACAACACCCCCGGCGGGCCCGCCGAGAACGTGATGCGCTTCGCCGAGAACAAGGGCATCGAGGTCCCCGGCAACCAGCCGCCGATCCTCTTCGCCAACTCCGCGTCGCACTGGTGGGACGGCTCGGAGGTGTACGGCGCGGACGAGGGCACCGCGAGGTTCCTGCGCGAGGCCGGCGGCAGCGCCGACCTGCGCCTGGAGGACGGGCACCTGCCCGTCGGCCAGAACGGCATCCCGCTCACCGGCTTCAGCGAGAGCTGGTGGCTCGGCCTCAGCGCGATGCACACCCTCTTCGCCCGCGAGCACAACGCGGTCTGCGCGGCGCTGCGGCACGAGTACCCCGCGATGAGCGAGGACAGCATCTACCACACGGCACGTCTGGTCGTCTCCGCCCTCATCGCCAAGATCCACACGGTGGAGTGGACCCCGGCGATCCTCGCCACCAAGGCCATCGACCTCGGTCTGCACACCAACTGGGAGGGCCCGCCGGACAATTGGCTGAACAAGCTCGGCCTGTGGCTCCTGGAGTCCCACGCGCTGACCGGCATCTCCAAGACGCTGCCGGACCACCACGCGGTGCCGTACTCCCTCACCGAGGACTTCGTCACCGTCTACCGGATGCACCCGCTGATCCCCGACGACTACGTGATGCGCGAGCACCACTTCGGGCAGCCCCTGGAGACCCTCGGCTTCCTCGACATCCAGGGCGGCGCCGCCGAGGCCGCCATCCGCAAGACGGGCCTGGCCGACACCCTCTACTCGTTCGGCATCGCCCACCCCGGCGCGATCACCCTGAACAACTTCCCGCGCGCGCTCCAGCGCTTCGAGCGCGACGGCGAGATCATCGACCTGTCGGTGGTCGACCTCGTGCGCACCCGCAGGCGGGGCGTGCCGCGTTACAACGACTTCCGCGCGGGCCTGCACAAGCCGCGCATCAGCCGCTTCGAGGACCTGAGCCAGGACCCCGAGACCGTCGCGCGCCTGAGGGACGTCTACGACTCGGTCGACGAGATCGACACCGTGGTCGGCCTGTTCGCCGAGAACCCGCCGACCGGCTTCGGCTTCAGCGACACGGCCTTCCGCGTCTTCATCCTGATGGCCACGCGGCGCCTGCAGAGCGACCGCTTCCTGACCGTCGACTACCGCCCCGAGATCTACACCCCGCTCGGCATCGACTGGGTGGAGAGGGGCGGCATGAAGTCCGTGATCCAGCGGCACGCCCCGGACCTCGCGGGTCTGCTGCCGCGCGGCGCGAGCGCCTTCGCACCGTGGAGGCAGGTGCAGCCGATGCGGAACGGAGGCACGGATGCCGCGGACTGACGGCGGCGGCCCCGGCGGCCCCGGCGGCCCCGGCGGGCCCGACGACCGGGCGGACGGGCACCACCCCGGCCTCGCCGACCTCTTCGTACGACCGCTCCTGGAGACGGTCTGGCGCCGCCGCACCCACCGGGTGAGCCGCGGCGCCGGCGTCCCCGCCGGATCGATGAGTTACGTGTCCAAGGAGGAGCCGCTGCCGCTCTCGGAGCTGGAGGAGGCGGTCCTGATCGCCCTCACCGGCTGCACGGGGCTCACGATGCCGGACCGCCCCTTCGACGACCCGCGCAACGGCAAACCGATCATGGCGAAGCCGAACCTGACCATGGCCGGACGCACGGCGGGCAGCCCCGACAACGCCCAGGGCACGCACTTCTTCCTGATCAACGACACCGGCACGTACTACCTGAGGAAACTGCCCCCTGCGCCGGAGGAGCCCTTCGACGGCCCGACCCTGACCGCCCGCGCACGGGAGGCCAAGGTCAAGGTCCTGGACCACCGTCTCGACGTGGCGCAGGGGCTGCGGGACTTCCCCGCCTACCTGGACTCGAACCGCTTCCTGTCCAACCTGCCGGGCACGACGGTCCTCTTCCCGGTGGTGGACCTGTCCCACCAGTACATCAACGCCCTGATGTACCTGCTCACGCAGCCGGACGGGGCGCGGCCCACGCTGGTGGACGACCGGAACTTCTACCGTCCGGCGGGCGTGCGCAAGTGGGTCAAGAACGGCTTCCTGAACGGGAAACTGAAGCTGCCGCTGGGTTCGCTCGGCCCGCTGCGCACCCAGATCGAGGCGGACCTGCTGCTCCAGAACCTGATGCTGGTGGCCGAGGCGATGGGCCTGGGCGCCTGGATCCATGCGTCCGTCAACCCGCAGATCGCCCTGGGCGACCCGAAGTTCTCCCGCGTCTACGGCAGGATGCTCGGCTTCACCTTCGTCACCCCGCGCTGGCGCCCGGCCGACATCTGGCGCTGGCACATCCCGCTGCCCAAGTACGCGAATGTGCGCTCGCACCCGGTGGGCCTGCGGGGACCGGACGGCGAACCGCTGATCTCGGCGACCTGTCCGCCCGCGTTCGCGTCGATGTCGGACGCGGTGGACGCGGTGATCCGCGAGAAGTTCGGCCCCGGCGGCGTCTACGGAGACAAGGACGTCTTCAGCCGCATCTACCGCGAGGACTACGGCAGGCGCTACCTGGCCGAGGCGAGCGAGTACGAGGAGCGGGTGGTCGAGTGCGCCCGCGACATCTGCGCGTACATCCTGCGGACGCACCGCCGCTTCCCCGCGCACACGGACGCGATCCACGTCCCCGGAGTCTGGCTCCAGGCGCACCACGTGGAGAACGAGTACTACGACAGGTTCTTCGTCCGCGGTCTGACGCCGGCGCATCGCCGGCACGAGGATCTGTGGGACGGGTAGGGGGGACAGCCAGGGGCACGGGTGGCGGCGCAGGGAAAGGAACCACTGGTTCCGGCCACCTTCCGTGCTCCTGGCTGAAGATCATCCACCGCCCGCCTCCCGTGACCTGCCGGGTTGATCAACAACCCTCCGCACCAGATAAGCTCCGCTGCAGCGCCGCGAGTTGACGCGATCTCAGTCTGTCGCGCACCACGGCGCTGTCGCGCTGTCGTACGGGGGATCACGCAGGTGATCGAGGGGGGTGCCGCCGTCTGAGGCGGTACCGAGATGCGATGGGTGCGGCCCCTTGGTTGGGTTGTCCACTCTTCGATCGCGTTGGTTTGAGGATGCAGATGGAACTTGCCACTCCGCCGTCGGCGGCAGCCCGGGCACCCGCGGCCTGGCACAGCTGGTGGCTGTTGCCGGTCGGTCTCGGCGGCGGCAGCGTCGCCACCCTGGCCGCCGGCTCCGACCCGGCCCGAATACCCACAGCGGTCGCGGGCCTCGCGGCCACGGCGGCCGCCACCGCGTGTGTCCGCTTCCTGCTGCGCGCACGGCAGGAACTGCGCCGCACGGCCGCTGAGGCGCACACCGCACAGCTGAACCACTCCCAGCAGTGGCAGCAGCATGTCGCCGCCCTCGAGCGGCGGTTCGAGGACGAGCGCACCGCCTTCGAGGCCCACCAGATCGACGAGGCCAAGGCCTGGCAGTGGCGCCTCGACCGGCAGCAGGCCCTGGTGGCCCGCCTGGCGGACGAGTTCCTGCCGCAGGCCTTCGAGGGCCTGCGCGGCGGCGAGGCGATCGAGGACCTCCTGCCGCTCGCCCTCGAGGAGGAGACCGAGATCACACCGGAGTTCAGGCTCGAAGTGCGCAGGGCCCTGCGCACCGCCCTGATCGCCGTCGAGGAGGAGTTCAACCGCAGCACGTCGGCCGAGCACGCCGTGATCAGCATCGGCAGCCGCATCCACGTGCTCACCGGAAAGATCCGCGGGCGGCTGCACGAGATGCAGGGCGAGCACGGCAGGACCCCGGCCGTCGCCAGGGGCCTGATGGAGCTCGACCAGGCGATCGGCCCCGCCGACTGTCTGGCCGCGAGCATCGGCGTGCTCGGCGGCACGGACCGTCCGGGACGCCAGTGGCAGGAGCCGCAGCGCCTGCTCAGCGTCGTGCGCGGCGGCATCGGCCGCATCAAGGACTTCGACCGCATCCAGGTGCGCCAGCTGCCCGAACTCGGCGTCGACGGCGGTCTGGTGGACCACCTCACGCTGGTCTTCGCCCACCTCCTGGATAACGCGGCACGCTACTCGCCGCCCACCGAGCCGGTCGTCGTGTCCGGCAAGGAGGTGCCCAACGGCGTCGGCATCGAGATCCAGGACGCCGGCAAGGGCCTGACCGAAGAGAAGAAGCAGCAGGCCTTGCAGTCGCTCGAAGGTGTCGCCGCGGGCCCCGGCCTCGGCGGACTCTCGGAGGACGCACACCTGGGCCTGCGCGTGGTCGGCACCCTCGCCCGCAAGTACGGCATCAGGGTCACCTTCGCCGACTCGCCCTGGCTCGGCACCTCGGTGGTCGTCGTCGTACCGCACAAATACTTCAGCCAGCTGCCCGCCGCCCCCGTGACGGCACCGGACCGAGCGGCACGGACGGAGACCCCCGCGGTGGAAGCGGCCCCTCGCACGGAGCCGCCCGCAGCCCCGGCGGCCCCGGCACCTGCCGACGACGTCACGCCCGGCGGCCTGCCCCGGCGCAGGAGCAAGCGCACCGAGTCCCCGACAGGGGCCGACACCGAGCCGGCGGCCACCACGGGCACGCACGCGGCGCCCGTCGTGCCGCCGGACGCGTCCTTCACCGGCATGGCGGCCTTCGCCACCGCCGGACGAGAGACCGACGAGCCCCGCACCGAAGAGAGCGACTAGCCACATGACGCAACACGAAACCGACGTGAGCTGGGCGCTCCGTGACCTGACCGAGAGCATCAAGGAGATCCGCTTCGCCCTCGTCGCGTCGAGCGACGGCAAGGCCATCACCTCGTACGGAGCCGACGACCCGGACGACGTGGACCGCTTCGCCGCGGTGGTCGCGGGCCTCCAGGCGCTCGCCCAGCCCGTGGCGGCCCAATTCCCCAAGTACGGCGGCCAGTTGCGCCTGGCGATGATCGAGGTCGACGGCGGGCACCTGTTCGTGGTGCGGGCCGGAGTGGAGACGTACCTCGGGGTCCTCGCCAGGGAAGGGCTCGACCAGGGGCTGCTCGGACACCAGATGAGAGATCTGTCCCGCAGGATGGGTGAGCTCCTTGGCACCACTGCGCGGCAGGAGGAGCAGCCTGGATGAGCGGCCCCCACCGGTCCGGCCCCCCACGGCCCACGGACCCGTCCGGTCTCGAGCGCTACTACGTGCTCACCGGCGGTCGCAGTGGTCCCGGCGGGCCGGCCGCCGGCCTCGACGTGGCGACCCTCATCGTCTCCCGCTCGGCCCCCGCTCCCGGCATGCAGCACGAGCACGAGGAAATCGTGCGCCGGTGCCGCGATCCGCTGTCGGTCGCCGAGCTCGGCGCCCATCTCGGACTGCCGTTCAACATCATCGCGGTGCTCCTCGCCGACCTGCTGGAAGCAGGCCAGGTGGACGCCCGCGATCCCATCCCGGCTTCCACACCCGGCCATGGGGCGGACCTCGCGCTCCTTGAGGAGGTACTCAGTGGACTACAAAGGCTTTGACCGTCCGGACCAGCCGACCTCAGCGGGCTCCCTGCCCGCCGAGAGCCGCTCGGTCAAGGTGATGATCGCCGGGGGCTTCGGCACCGGCAAGACCACCATGGTCCGCTCCGTGAGCGACATCAAGCCGCTCACCACCGAGGAGACCCTCACCCAGGCGAGCATCGACGTCGACCACCTCATCGGGGTCGCCGACAAGAACGAGACCACCGTCAGCCTCGACTTCGGGCGGATCGGCCTCAACGAACAGCTCGTGCTCTACCTGTTCGGCACACCGGGCCAGGAGCGCTTCTGGTTCCTGTGGAACGGCCTGTTCAAGGGCGCCCTGGGAGCCGTGGTCCTGGTGGACACGCGGCGTCTGGCGTCCAGCTTCCGGGCGATCGAGGAGATGGAACGCCAGGGCGTGCCCTTCGTCATCGCCCTCAACGTCTTCCCGGACTCGCAGAACCACCCCGTCGAGGAGATACGGGACGCCCTGGACATCCCCGAGCACACCCCGGTCGTCGCCTGCGACGCCAGGGACCGGGAGTCGAGCCGCGACGTGCTCATCGCCCTGATCCGTCATCTGAAGGAACGCTCCACCGCCGCCCTGGAGGCCGCCCGATGACCACTCCCGCGCCGCAGGCCTCCGGAGGCTGCCCGGTCGGGCACGGCGGACCGGACGGGGCCGCACGGCTGTACGGGCAGGACGTGGCCAGGGAGCAGCGGGGCATCTACGACCGGCTGCGCAAGCAGCACGGCACGGTGGCCCCCGTACTCCTCGAAGGCGACGTACCGGCCTGGCTGATCCTCGGCTACCGCGAGAACCGGCGGGTCCTGGAGAACCCGCGTCAGTTCGCCCGCGACTCGCGGATCTGGCGGGACTGGAAGGAGGGCCGCGTCGAGGACGCCTCGCCCCTGATCCCGATGCTCGGCTGGCGCCCCGACTGCGTCTCCCAGGACGGGGAGCCGCACCGGCGGCTGCGCGGCGCGGTCACGGACAACCTCCAGGCCCTGGCGGACCGCGGCGTCAAACGGCACGTCACGCACTTCGCCAACAAGCAGATCGACGCCTTCGCCGAAGAGGGCAGCGCGGACCTCGTCGGGCAGTACGCCGAGTACCTTCCGATGCTGGTCCTGACCCGCCTCTTCGGCCTGCCCGAGCGGGAGGGGCGCCGGCTCGCCGAGTCCTGCGCACAGGTCCTCAAGGGCGGCGCGGACGCCGTGGCGCACAACGACCGCATCATGCAGATCCTCCAGGCGCTCGCCGAGCGCAAGCACACCGAGCCGGGCGCCGACTTCACGACCGGGCTCCTGGGGCACGGGGCCGGTCTCGACGACGACGAGGTCCTGAACCATCTGCGCCTGGTCCTGATCACGGCCCACACCACCACCAGCAACCTGCTGGCCCGGGTCCTGCAGTCCGTGCTCACGCACCCCTCGCACATGGCGGGCCTGGTGAGCGGCCAGCTCAACATGTCCGCCGTGGTGGGCGAGGTCATGTGGAACACCCCGCCGCTCGCCGTCCTGCCGGGACGGTTCGCCACGGCCGACCTGGAGCTCGGCGGGCGGCAGATCAAGGAGGGCGACCTGATCGTCCCCGGTCTCGCCGCGGGCAACCTCGACCCGGAGATCAGGCCGGACGCCTCCACCGACCTGCACGGCAACCAGGCGCACCTCGCCTTCAGCGGCGGCGCGCACGAATGCCCGGGGCAGGGGATCGGCCAGGGCATCATCGAGACGTCCGTCAGCGTCCTGCTGCACCGGCTCTCCGGGCTGCGCCTCGCGGTCGCGCCCGAGGAGCTGACGTCCACCGCGTCCACGTGGGAAGCGCGCCTGGACCGGCTTCCGGTGGAGTTCACGCCGCAGAGCGCGGCGGCCTGACCCGCGGGCCGGAGCGCATCGCGCGCTCCGGCCCGCAGGACCGCCTCAGACGGACAGCAGATCGTCGAGCGAGCCGCGCCCCTGCTCCTCGGCCGCGGCCGCCGGGCTGTCCTTCACCGCCGCGTACCGGCCGGTGACCAGCGCCCACTCGTAGTTCCCGTTGATCCAGTGCCGCGCGGCCTCCACACCCATCCGCACCAGATCGCGCTCCTGCTCCGAGAGGCCGAGCTCGTCGCACATGGCGGGCACCCGGCCCTCGAACTCCAGATAGTCCCGCAGCCGCTCCGTGGTCATCCTGATCGCCTCGGCGGCGGCCTCCTCCCAGGAGCAGCCGCGTTCGTGGCGCAGCACGGTGATGAGGTTGTGCCCGTCCCCGCGGCGCTTCTCGCGCTCGAAGGAGTGGATGTCGTTCATGAAGCCGATGGTGTCCGCCGCGGCGTCCCGCAGCCCGATCATCACCGGATGCGCCTGAACCTGCGCGGGCACCTCGAAGCGGCGGCTGCGCTCACCGGCGTCGATGCTGTGATGGATGCCGACGGTACGGCGCCGGAACTCGGTGTACGCGTCGAGGCCCAGGGCGGTGCCCCGCGCGGCCAGGTCGACCTCCTCGGAGTGCGCGACCAGGAACCGTCCCCAGGACGCGGCGAACCGTGAGCGCCAGGCGAGCGACATGCCGTCGGCCAGCTGCGCCCACACCTGCGCCCAGGCCACGGTGATGGGGCAGATGACGCGGGGCTCGCTCCCGGCGGGACGCAGCGGCGTCGCGATGAGCTCGCGGGCGACCTCCGCGATGCGGTCGGCGCGGTCGGGCCGCCCGGTGTCGAACTGGTCGTCGAAGAGGAAGGCCAGGGAGAACCAGTTCATCAGGACGACCATGTCGTCGGCCGACGCGTGCGGATACGTGCGTATGGCGGCCTGCGGCAGATCCCAACTCTCGTATTCGTCGAACCCGGCCTGACTTCGTACCAGACCCATGTCCTTCACCCAGCGCAGATGCTGCTCGCGGGCGTAGTCGAGATGCTCGCTGACGGGGGTGGTGAAGGGGAGGTCGAACCGGACGTCCTGCGGCATGCGCGTTCTCCTAGAAAGACGCACGGGGTCCCCCCTGCACCCAGCGTGCGAGCGTATGTTCGGTTGATCGATCAACTGCGCTAGCAGGCTGCCCGGGGCCTAAACGATCTACGCTGTGATAGAGATCATTCCGCTTCTCAACAGTGTTCTGTGGCACGGGGGTTGCGCTATCGGGAAGTGGACGCTCCGCATCCGAGGGGTGCCCGTTCGGCGGTAAGCCGGACTGCCTCCGCGTCGATTGCGGGTAGGCGATCCGACATGCCCCAAGGACCCGGTACGCCGCACTCGGTCGTGAGTCTCGCCTGGAGCCGCGGCCGCGAGATGGAACTGATGCACCGCGCCATGGGCTTCGCCGCGCTCAGCTTCCTCACGCTCGTGCCCCTCCTCGTGGTCGTCGCCGCGGCCGACCTCGCGAGGGGAGAGGGCTTCGCCCGCTGGCTGGTGCAGGGGCTCGGCGTCTCCGAGGTTCCCGAGGAGGAGATCGAGCGACTCTTCGGGGAGCCGGGCCAGGCCTTGCGGCAGACGACGGCACTGGGCCTGGCCGCGCTCGCCGCGTTCGGAGTGACCTTCGGCTCCGCCGTGCAGACCGGCTACGAACGCGTGTGGGACCTGCCCGCGGCACGCTGGCACACGATGTGGCGGCACGTGGTCTGGCTGGCGGCCCTCGTCTTCTTCCTGCTGCTCTTCGTCACCGCGCCCTCACCGGAGGAGTCATCGGCCGCGGAGACCGCCCTGGTCACCACCGGCGACACCATCGGCGTCTTCCTCTTCTTCTGGTGGTCGCAACGCTGGCTCCTCTGCGGCCGCCTCCGCTGGCGGGCCCTGGCCCCCGGGGCCGCGGCGACCGCCCTGGGCATGCTCGGCCTGCGGGTCTTCTCCCAGTACGTCTTCTCGCCGCTGATCGCGTCGAACGCGGTGACGTACGGCCCGTTCGGCACCGTACTGATCCTGCAGTCCTGGCTGGTGGGCGTGGGCTTCGTCGTCTACGGCGGCGCACTGGTGGGCCGCCTGGCCCACGAACAACGGCTACGACGCAGACTCCCGGACCCCGAAACCAAGTGACGCCCAAAGCAAAACGCCGGCCGGGATCACTCCCGACCGGCGCTTCGCCGATCAATCTCTGGTGTCCGAGGAGGGTCTGTCCCAGTACGCCAGTGCGCTGACCAGGCATTCTCGGTTCCCAATTGGGTGACCGATCCTATTTCCGTTCTTCCTGCCGTTCCGCATACCCGCTAGAGCGGTACCCCCTGCGCGGGGTCTTGTCGCTGGCGGGAGCGAGGTGGCCCCTTCCTGCGGTTCCTGCAACTCGTACACACGTAGATGTATGTACGAAGTCCCACTGCCCGGCGGGGACGATCCGGGGGCCTCGCTAGCCACGCGAACTGAGCGTGCTCCGTGCGGCGTTGATGATGCTGTGTGCGTCGGCGCCGTACGCCGCGGACTCGCGCAGCGTCTTCCAGATCTTCGTGTACAGGGCGATGTTGCTGGCGTCGTCCAGCCAGAGCTCTGCGTGCCAGTCCTCCGTCATGACGAGGCGGTCGTCCAGGATCCAGAAGCCGTTGGCCGGGACGATCTTGACCGGGGCGGTGAACGGCACGATGCCGAGTTCGCAGGTGTCCATGCCGATGATCCCGGCCAGCCGGTCGAGCTGCGAGGCCAGGACGGAGGGCGGGCAGATCAGGGAGCGCAGGGCTGCTTCCCAGATGAGGACGTGGAAGCGGTGCCCCGCCCGGAACAGCCATTCCTGCCGCTGGGCCCGGGCGCGGACGGCCTCTTCGATGTCGCGAGGGGAGTCGTGCAGGGTCGCGTAGCGGGCGAAGACGTGTCGGGCGTAGTCCGCGTTCTGGATCATGCCGGGGACGACGGACTCTTCCCAGGCGTGGATGATGGTGGTGCGGTCGATCTCCGCGTTGCAGCGTTCCTGGACGGGGCGGTGTCCGCTGCTCAGCTGCCGTCGCCATGAGCGGATCTGGGTCTCGAATCCGGCGAGGCGGGCGGCGAGTTCGTCGAAGGCGTCCGGTTGGCCGATGGCCGCCGTCCATGCCCGCAGATCTTCGCGCGATGCGGTCTGCTTGCCGCCCTCCAGCTTGTAGATCTTGGAGTGCGGCCAGCCGAGCAGGCCGGCGAGTTGGGGACCGGTGAGTTTGCCTCCCGGGCGCATGAGGCGGAGTTCCCGCAGCCGTGCTCCGAGCGATTCACGCGCCTGCTGGTAGTCGGTGCTCACCGGTCGCCTGTGCTGTTACTCGGTCGCGGACAGCTGGGCCGCGAAGGACTCGTACGGAGTTGCGTGGTGCACGGCTGCGTCACGTGCCATGCAGTACCGCACCACCTCGGCGGGCTGTGTGGTGACTTCGATGCCGGTCAGTTCGTCGCTGTCGTCGAAGCGCAGGACCGTGACGAGGCGCGAATCGAAGATCCAGAAGTCCTCTTCGAGCAGGTCGATCCGTTGAGCTTCGGCGCGCCACAGGCAGCCGACGTCTTCGCCCGAAGCCGCGTTGCATGCGGCATAGCCGAGCAGGAAGCGCTGGCCTTCGGTGGGCGGGTCGTCGACGACACGGACCCGTCCCACGCGCTTGCCCGCGTCGGTCTGGCGACGGATGTTCTGGTTCCACTGACTGTCGAGGTCGCAGGTCGCCCGGCCGGTCCTGAGGAACGTCTCGAAGTCGGGGTCTTTGCGGTCCGAGGCGTAACCGCGACGGGTCTCCAGGTGCCATGCCGTGTGTTCGAACGTCTCGAAGAGTCGGCTGAAGTCATCCGGGCTGATCAGCTCGGGCACGCAGTCCATCTCCTTCGGAGCCCAGTGGACGAGCAGTTGGCGTGGCACGACCACGGCGACGTCCTGCGCGCCGAAGTGTTTCAGCTGCGTCAGGTCGGCGGAGTCGGTGAGTGGCCTGCCCTGAATGATGATCTCGCGAGTGTCCAGATCTTCGTGCAGGGCCGGGCATTGTCCGTTCTTGCTGTCGGTGCCGGTGAAGCGTAGTCGCCTCATGATCATGTCCTTCCAGGGACGTTGATCAATCCAGAATGGCTGCGGTGCAGGCCCTCCACCACAGCGTCTCGCCGCCTCTCCGAGAACACCAGAGAACATCTGGGCGGAGCGCGAGAACATCCGAGAACATTCGCTACACCCGCGAACACCCTGTCTCTAGCGTCCCGTTCATGGCTACTACGCATGAGCCCCCTGAACTCGACCCGCACACGGCGGACGAGGAGCGGCGGCCAGGGGTGGTGGGTGACGTGTCCTCGCATCCAGTCGGCACTTTGGTAGTCGACACCGACAGGCGCAGGATCGGCCGCGTGATGGGCCATGAGGGCCCTTATGTTCAGCTGCGTCCCCCGGGCGGCGGTCGCGAGTGGGATGCCAGGCCCGGGAGCGTGCGGCCTGCGGACGCGGACGACCGCCTGCGCGCCAGCATCTTCGAGGTGCGGCTGAAGCCGCGAGGACCCGAAGCATGAGCGCGGACGACACGACACCAGGGCTGCCGGATCCGGCCGCGCTGAGCGGCCTTCAGCTCACCGAGCAGGCCTGCGCCCTGTGCGGCAAACGCCTGTTCCGGGACCGCTTCCTCGGTACGGTGACGTACATCGAGCGCGACCGGCCGGTTACGGCACAGCTGTGGGCCTGCGCCCCTGACTGCGGCGCCCGCGACGGTGCCACCGCGCCGAGGACCCCAACTCGTACCTAAAGGTCTGCTAACGCTGTCGAAAATCCGTCCGAAATCCGGCCTCTTCCAGTGTGGCCCTCCGAAGCCGAGCAACACCCCGCGAGCGCTGTCGGCCACACGGCTTGCGGGGCCGGAGGCTTGCCGTGGACCGGGCGCAGGACGATCCTCGAACCATCCAGCAGCAACTACCCGCCGGACGCACGACCGTGACGGTGATCGTGCCCGGGGAGCCGCCGCAGCTCACCTCGCCAGCGGCCGCAGCGTTATGGCGGTTGATCCGCAACGTTCAGTACGCCGCACTCCCTGAGCGCAAGGATGACAGGAGGGCGCCCTGATGCCCCGCTTCGCCTTCTACGGCCGGGTCTCCACCGAGGACCAGCAGGACCCTGCCGCCTCCCGGACCTGGCAGCTGGCCCGCGCAACGGCGCTCACCGCCGCGCACGGGCCGGTGGTGGCCGAGTACTTCGACATCGGCCAGTCCCGCGCGATCCCCTGGAAACGCCGTCCTCGCGCCGCCGCCTTGCTGGCCGCTCTCGCCGCTCCGGACCGGGTCTTCGACGCGGTGGTCATCGGGGAGCCGCAGCGTGCCTTCTACGGCACCCAGTACGGCCTGACCTTCCCCCTCCTCGTCCACTACGGTGTGCAGCTGTGGGTGCCCGAGGTAGGCGGTCCCATCGATCCCGAATCCGAGGCGCACGACCTGGTGATGTCGGTGTTCGGCGGCATGAGCAAGGCCGAACGCAGCCGCATCAAGATCCGGGTCCGCACCGCCATGGCCGCCCAGGCCCGGCTGGAGGGCCGCTACCTGGGCGGACGCCCGCCCTACGGCTACCGGCTGGCCGACGCGGGCCCCCACCCCCACCCGGCCAAGGCCGCTCAGGGCATCCGCGCCCACCGCCTGGCGGTCGACCCGGCCACCGCCCCTGTCGTGCAGCGGATCTTCACCGACTACCTGGCCGGGTACGGGATCTTCGCGCTCGCCCAGCGCCTGACCGCCGACGACATCCCCTGCCCCTCGGCGGCCGACCCGGCCCGCAATCCGCACCGCTGCGCCACCGCCTGGTCCAAGAGCGCGGTCCGGGCCATCCTCACCAACCCCCGCTACACCGGCCACCAGGTCTGGAACCGCCAGCACAAACAAGAGACGCTGATCGACGTAGACGACGTCGGCCTGGGTCATCAGACCGCCCTGCGGTGGAACCCCAAGGACCAGTGGATCTACTCCGAACGCCCCGCCCACCCCGCGCTGGTCAGCCGCGAGCTCTTCGACGCCGTCCAGGACCGCCTGGCCTCACGCGGCCCGGCATCCACCGGCCGCGAAGTCCGCACCCGCCACCCCTACGCCCTCAAGGGACGCATCTTCCACGCCCAGTGCGAGCGGCGCATGCAGGGCAACTGGACCCACGGCCAGGCCCACTACCGCTGCCGCTTCCCCGCCGAGTACGCCCTCGCCAACTGCCTGGACCACCCGTTGAACGTCCACCTGCGCGAGGATGCCGTCCTGCCGCCCCTCGACAGCTGGCTCGCCCGGGCCTTCGACCCCCAGCACCTGGCCGCCTCGCTGGACGTGCTGGCGCAGACCCAGCCCGCGACCGACCCGCACACCGAGGCGGCACGCCGCGAGATCGCCGCCTGCGACCGCAAGCTCGCCCAGCACCGTGCCGCGCTGGAAGCCGGAGCCGATCCCACCCTGATCGCGAGCTGGACCCGCGACGTCCAGAACCGGCACATGGCGGCCCGGGCCCGTCTCGATCGGCCCAGCACGGCATCGAGGCCGCAGCGGCTGAGCCGCGAAGAGATCAAGAACTTGGTCGACGCACTCGGCGGCCTGCTCGCCGTCCTGGAAAAGGCCGACCCGGCCGACAAGGCCGAGGTCTACCGCCAGCTCGGGCTGCGCCTGACCTACGACCACACAACGCAAACGGTGCTGGCCGAGAGTCGGCCAGCACCGGTTGGTGTACTGATTGTGTCCGAGGGGGGACTTGAACCCCCACGCCCGATAAAGGGCACTAGCACCTCAAGCTAGCGCGTCTGCCATTCCGCCACCCGGACCGGTGGTCTGTCGCGGTTTCCCGCGGCGACGTGGAAAACCATAGCAAACATTCGGGGGCCTTCGTTCACACAGGTCAGGTGCGTGAACGGGGTATGTCGGCGGGTGCCCGGCCTTGGGTGTCGGGGGGTGGGCGCGGGAGGATGAAGGGGACCACCAGCAGCGATAGCGGGAGGAACCATCGTGAGCGAGTCGAGCAGGGCCGACAGGGCGGGCGAGGCGGACCGGTCGCGGCCCGTCACCGGTGAGGACGAGGTCGTCGACCTCTGCCGCGACCTGATCCGCATCGACACCAGCAACTACGGCGATCACTCCGGCCCGGGAGAGCGCAAGGCCGCCGAGTACGTCGCGGAGAAGCTCGCCGAGGTGGGGCTCGAACCGCAGATCTTCGAATCGCACCCCGGCCGGGCCTCCACGGTCGCCCGCATCGAGGGCGAGGACCGCTCCCGGCCCGCGCTGCTCATCCACGGCCACACCGACGTCGTACCGGCCAACGCCCAGGACTGGACGCACCACCCCTTCTCCGGGGAGATCGCGGACGGCTGTGTGTGGGGCCGCGGCGCCGTCGACATGAAGGACATGGACGCGATGACCCTCGCGGTCGTGCGCGAGCGCATGCGCACCGGGCGCAAGCCCCCGCGCGACATCGTGCTGTCCTTCATGGCCGACGAGGAGGCCGGTGGTACGTACGGCGCGCGCTACCTCGTGGACAACCACCCCGAGCTCTTCGAGGGCGTCACGGAGGCCATCAGCGAGGTCGGCGGCTTCTCCTTCCAGGTGAACGAGGACCTGCGGCTCTACCTCATCGAGACGGCCCAGAAGGGCATGCACTGGATGAAGCTGACCGTGGACGGCACCGCGGGCCACGGATCGATGATCCACAAGGACAACGCCATCACCGAACTGTCCGAGGCCGTGGGCCGGTTGGGGCGGCACAAGTTCCCGGTGCGGGTGACCAAGACGCTGCGGCACTTCCTGGACGAGCTCGGCGACGCCCTCGGCACCGAGCTCGACCCCGAGAACATGGACGAGACGCTCGCCAAGCTCGGCGGCATCGCCAAGCTCATCGGCGCCTCGCTGCAGAACACCGCCAACCCGACCCAGCTGGGCGCCGGCTACAAGGTCAACGTCATTCCGGGGCAGGCGACCGCGCACGTCGACGGCCGCTTCCTGCCGGGGTACGAGCAGGAGTTCCTGGCCGACCTGGACCGGCTCCTCGGCCCGCACGTCAAGCGCACGGACGTGCACGCGGACAAGGCCCTGGAGACGTCCTTCGACGGCGCGCTCGTCGACGCCATGCAGACGGCGCTGCAGGCCGAGGACCCGATCGCCAAGGCCGTGCCGTACATGCTCTCCGCGGGCACCGACGCCAAGTCCTTCGACGACCTCGGCATCCGCGGCTTCGGCTTCGCGCCGCTGAAGCTGCCGCCGGAGCTGGACTTCGCGGGCATGTTCCACGGCGTGGACGAGCGCGTGCCCGTGGACGGTCTCAAGTTCGGCGTGCGCGTGCTCGACCGGTTCATCGACGCATCCTGAATGAAACTCCAATAATCGTCAGCGCGTGCGTACTTGACTGAAAAGAGTGAAAGGGACCATAGGCTCGTAGCCCCATTAACTCCTCCTCGTTACAGGTGGTGCGGTCCGCGGCTGGGACCGCATTGCCAACAAGGAGGAATAATGATCAAGAAGATCGTCGCCGCTGTGGCTGCCACTGGTGGCCTCGTACTCGCGGGTGCGGGTATCGCTGCTGCCGACGCCGGTGCTCAGGGTGCCGCCGTGAACTCCCCCGGTGTGCTCTCGGGCAACGTCGTGCAGGCGCCGGTGCACGTGCCGGTGAACGTCTGCGGCAACACGGTCTCCGTGATCGGGCTGCTGAACCCCACCTTCGGCAACACCTGCGTCAACGCCTGACGTTGTCGTGCCTCACCCCATGAGGGTCTGAGTCTGTCGGTCCCGGAGTGCGTTCCATGCATTCCGGGGCCTTCCGGCATTCCGCGTACGTGTCCCAAGGCGCGTGCGCATTCGTGAAGGTCACAAGGCAGGGAAAACCTATGCGACAGGTCACTCGTAAGGGCCTGATCACGGTGGCGGCCGCTACGGGCGTGCTCGCCATCAGTGGTGGATACGCACAAGCGGACTCGGGCGCCGCCGGAAGTGCGTCGAATTCTCCGGGCGTACTGTCCGGCAATTCGGTCCAGCTCCCGGTGCACGTGCCGGTGAATGTCTGCGGCAACAGCGTCAACGTCGTCGGGGTGCTCAACCCCGCGGTGGGCAACAACTGCGCCAACACCTCCGACGACGGTGGCAGCGGCAGCGGTAGTGACGGTAGTAACAAGCCCTCGGGCGGTGGATCCTCCGCGCACGGCCACAGCAGTGACTCGCCCGGCGTCGGCTCGGGCAACGACGTCCAGCTGCCGGTCGACGTGCCGGTGAACGTCTGCGGCAACAGCGTCACCCTCGTCGGTCTCGGCAACGCGACCGCGGGCGACGACTGCGTCAATGACTCGGGTGAAGCACCGCCGCCCGGCAGTGAGAACCCGCCGACGAAGCCCGAGCAGCCGCCGGGCGGCCCGGAGCAGCCCGGACACCCCGAGAAGCCCGACCAGCCGGGGAAGCCCGGCACGCCGGGTGAGAAGCCCTCGGACGACCGGGCGATGCCGCCCGGATCGCCCGAGCAGCCGGGGTCGCCGAACCAGCCGGGTGCGCAGACCGTCGCGCAGCCGAAGGGCTCGGAGACGCTCGCTCACACGGGCAGCGACCTGCCGATGGGCGTCGTGCTGCCGGTGGGCGCGGGCATGCTGCTCGCGGGAACGGTGCTGTACCGCAGGACGCGGTCGGCCGCCTGATCAGGGCGTACACCGCCGCTTGATCCGGTATGCGTGACGGAGGGTGTCCCGACTGGTCGGGGCGCCCTCCGTTCCGCTGTGTCACTCGTTGTCCCATGTCACCAGGTGGCCCGCAGCTGGCGGATGATCCGCCGCTTCAGCCGCACCCTGCGACTGCCGTCCGCGTGCAGGCTCAGGCGGTCCAACTCCCAGTGTCCGTACTCCGCATGGTCCGTCAGCAGGCGCGTCGCTTCCTTGCGGGTGACCCCGCGCGGCACATACACGTCGACAAATTCGTATTCCGGCATCGCATCTATTGTGCAAGTACGGGCCCGCTACGGATAGCGTCTGCACTATGTCTGATGCTGCGCAGCCAACCGCTGCCGAGGTACGCGCCGCCGCCGAGGCGGTCAAGACCGCGCTCGACCGTCACCTTGCCGCGGTCGAACGCAGGTCGGGTGAGGACGACCCGGCCGTCTACGAGGCGTTCAACGAGCTGGCCGCGGCGGCCGAGGAGTACGACGAGCTCCTCTACGACCGCTACGACGAGGTCACCCCCTTCGAGATCCCCGGCTCCGACAGCGACGTGCTGCCGCCGTACCAGGGCCCGGAGGAGGCGAACGCGCTGAGCGTGCTGATCCGCAGGGACTATGCCGTGGCGGAGCCGCAGCGGCTCCTCGCGCAGGCCCAGCGGGTCGCGGACCTCGACGCGGACGCGGCGGGCGGCAGTCCGGCGGCCGAGGCGGCGGGCAGCAGCGTGCATGCCGCGCTCGGAGTCCTCTTCGGGGAGTTCGAACCGGACGAAATCGCCTCCCGGCACAAGGAGTTCGGTCTGGAGGAGGGCGACTCCACGCTCTGGGTCACCGCGGCGGACGAGCCCGCGGAGCCGGGGGAGTGGCTCGACGCCCCCTTCGACGCGGCGGACCCGCACCGGGTCGTGTGCCGCTTCGACGTCAGTGCCGTCTTCGACGACGAACAGGACGACGAAGACCGCGCCGATCGCGCCGACCGGGTGGGTGCCGACGGCCGTGTCCGCGTCGGCCCCGCTTCCGCGGCGGTCCTCGGGGAACTCGATGACGTCGACGATGCCGACGACATCGACGAGACCGACGAGGTGGACGTCGTCGACGTGGACGACGACAGGAGCCCTCTGGACGCGGATCGCTGATCCCTCGGGCGGCGGGCGCGGCCATCCCGGCCGTGCCCGCCGCCTCCGGGCGCCCGCTGAACGCGGCGGGCACCCGGAAGCGCGGGACGGTCCTGTCGGCCCGCGTCAGGCCGTGGTGGGGACCTGGGGGCGCAGGAGGGTCTGGAGGCGCGTCGTGCGGGCCTTCGGGGGGATCTCCGCCACCGCGCGCGGCAGCGCCTGCTCCGCGCCCTGGACCACCGAAAGGTGCCGCTCGCCGCGGCTGAACGCGGTGTAGACCCAGGGCCTGCTCAGGGCCGCGGTCGCGTCGCCCGGCAGCACCACGACCACCGCGGGCCAGCTCAGGCCCGCGGCCTGGTGGGCGGTGAGGGCCCAGGCGTGCCGCACCGTGTGCTCCACCTGCTCCTTCCGTACGACGACGGGGGCGCCGTCGCACTCCAGGTGCAGCCCCTCCGCGTCGGCCCGCAGGATCCGGCCCGGCGTCGTGCGCCCGGGTGCGGGGACGTGGACGACGCGGTCGCCGGGGTCGAAGCCGCCGAACCGGCCGGGGCCGGGGTTCAGCCGCTCCTTGAGCGCGGTGTTCAGGGCGCGTGTGCCCGCTGCGCCGGCGTGTCCGGGCGTGATGACCTGGGTGTCCTGCGGGGGCACTCCGATCGCGCGGGGCACCGAGTCCGCCACGAGCTGCACCGTGCGGTGGACCGCCTCGCCCGCGTCGCGCACGGGGACGATCACGACCTCCTTGCCCGGCGCCTCGACCTGGTTCAGCTCGCCGATGCCGATGCCCGAGACCAGTTCCCCGATGGGGCCGGGGTCGGGGACGCGCGAGACGACCTGCGGGCAGCAGCGCGCCGCGAGGAGGTCCGCGAAGACCCGTCCGGGGCCCGCCGACCACAGCAGCCCCGGATCGCCGCTCAGCACCAGTCGGGCGCCGTCCGGCAGGGACTCGACGAGCATCGCGGCGCTCTCCACGTCCAGCTGCGGCGCGTCCAGGACCACCAGGAGGTCGAGGGCGAGGGCTCCGTCCCTGTCGAGACCGGGGCCCTCGGCGCCGGAGAGCAGCCCCGCCACGGTCGCGGCGCCCGCCTCGTCGGAGCCGGTGAGCCGCGCGACGCGCTCGCGCCCCGCGGAGCTGTGCGTGGCCGCCCACACGCGCAGGCCGAGGCCCGCCGCGGCAGCCGCCAGCGCGGCGGGCTCGGCGCGTGCCGCGTCGCCGCCGGTGTGCAGGACGAGTCCGTGGCCGGCGACCGCGCGGATGAGCTCGGCGGTGGAGCCGGACGCCTCGCCCGCGGCGGACTCCCAGGCGTCGGCCTGCGGGCCGGAACCCTCTTCCTTGGACAGGGAGTTGATCACCCTGGCGAGGCCGTCGGCGAGGCTCTCCTCGGCCAGTGCGTACTGTTCGAGGCCGACCAGGACACGGACCGGCTGCTCGGCCTCCTCGCCCTCTTCGTCGCCCTCTTCCCGTACGGGTGCCGGGGCGCCCGGTGTCTCGACGGCGTCCTGGAAGACGAGGATGTCGCCCTCCGCGATGGCGCTCTGGACCGCCGCGTCCGGATCGGGCACGGCGCGCTGTCCGAGCGCCGCGGTGAGCGCCGCCGCGTCCAGGGCGGTGTGCCCCGCGACGGCGGCCTGTTCGAGGAGCCACGCGGTGATGGCGCGGCCCCTGCGCTCGTCGTCGGGCCCGCACTCCGCGCCGAGCAGTGCCCGCGCGAAGCCGTCGGCCTGTTCCGTGCGCACGCCGGTGACCCGCAGCAACTGCCAGGGGTCCTCCCGCAGCAGGGCGTCGGCGCCTTCGCCGAGCGCCGCCGCCGTCCGCTCGGCGAGGGCGGCGGGCGCCCCGCCTTCGGCGAGCACGGCACGGACCGCGGCCACGGCTTCGTCGCCGGGTCCGGAGGCTGCCGGGGTGACGGGCTGCGGACGCCGCACGGGCTCGGGCGCGGCCTTGCGCGGCGCGGGCCCGGGCTCGCTGAAAGCGCTGACGACCGGCTTCTCGCCGCTCTCCACCGCGCGCACGGCGGCAAGGAGGTCGGCTGCCGTGCCGCTGAGCTTGGCCCCGGCGTCCACCGGCCCCTGCTTGGCGGCCTTCCGCTCGGCGATCCGCTCCTGGAGCTCCCGCTGGGCGGCGATCTCGGCCTCGGTCTCCGAAAGCTCCTCGCTCGCGGCGGCTTCGCTTCCGGCGGCTTCGCTCGTGTCGCCTTCGCTCGCGGCGGCTTCGCTCGTGTCGCCCTCGCTTGCGGCGGCGGCTTCGGTTCCTTCCGCTCCTTCCGCGGCAGCGGTGTCCTCGGCCTCCGGCGCCCCCGCCCCGGTCTCCTGTGCGGCAGCGGCAGCGGCCTCCGCTTCCTGCGCGGCAGCGGTTTCCGGCTCCGTACTCACAGCGTGCTCCAGTCCTGATCGGGGTAGCGGTGCACGGGCGCCGACACATCGTCGAGCGCCTGGCAGATCTCGTCAGGAAGACTAAGGGTCTCCACTGACAATGCGGCCGTGAGCTGCTGCGCGTTGCGCGCGCCGACGATCGGCGCGGTCACTCCGGGGCGGTCGCGCACCCAGGCGAGGGCGACCTGGAGGGGCGTGGCCGCGAGGCCGTCCGCGGCGGTGGCGAGCGCGTCGACGATGCGGCTCGCGGCATCGTCGAGGTAGGGCGCGACGAACGGCGCCATGTGCTCGGAGCCGCCGCGCGAGTCGGCCGGGGTGGAGTGGCGGTACTTCCCGGTGAGCACGCCGCGTCCGAGCGGCGACGAGGGCAGCAGGCCCACGCCCAGGTCCATCGCCGCGGGCAGCAGCTCCCGCTCGACGCCGCGCTGCAGCAGGGAGTACTCCATCTGCGTGCTGGCCAGGCGGGTCCGCGCGCCCGGCGCCGCGAGCTGCCACGTCGCCGCCTTGGCGAGCTGCCAGCCGGAGAAGTTCGAGATGCCCGCATAGCGCGCCCGGCCGCTGCTGACGGCGATGTCCAGGGCCTGGAGCGTCTCGTCCAGGGGCGTGCAGTGATCGAAGGCGTGCAGCTGCCACAGGTCCACGTAATCCGTGCCGAGGCGGGCCAGGGACGCGTCGAGCGCGGAGAGGAGATGGCCCCGCGAGCCGTCGAAGCGGCGGTCGGGGTCGGGCACGCTGCCCGCCTTGGTCGCGATGACCAGGTCGCGGCGCGGCACGAGCCGTTCTATGAGACGGCCGAGCAGATACTCCGCCTCCCCGTCGCCGTACACATCGGCCGTGTCGACGAGGCTGCCACCGGCTTCCCAGAACACCTTCAGCAGATCGGCGGCGTCGCTCTCCTGGGTGTGCCCCCAGGTGAGGGTGCCGAGTCCGATCCGGGACACGCGAAGGCCGGTACGGCCGAGATGCCTCTGCTCCATGGGCGCTGAGATTACTGGCCGTGCTCCAGAGACGTGAGGGGCTGTGGACAAACCCGTGACTGTGGAGAACCCGGGAACCCCCGGGCCATCCGCACGCCCGCCGCTGACGGCGCGCGGAGCCACGCGCTACAGTCCCCGGCACAGGTACGTTACTGCTCAGTAAGGGGATTCGGCCATGCAGCTCGGGATCAACCTCGGCTACTGGGGCGCGGGGATGGACGCGGACAACCTCGCCGTCGCCAAGGAGGCCGACAAGCTCGGCTACGCGGTCTGCTGGGCCGCCGAGGCGTACGGCTCGGACGCCGCGACGGTGCTGTCCTGGGTGGCCGCGCAGACCGAACGCATCGACATCGGATCCGCGATCTTCCAGATCCCGGCCAGGCAGCCCGCGATGACCGCCATGACGGCCGCCACGCTCGACTCGCTCTCCGGCGGCCGCTTCCGCCTGGGCCTCGGCGTCTCCGGACCGCAGGTCTCCGAGGGCTGGTACGGCGTCAAGTTCGACAAGCCGCTCGCCCGCACCCGCGAGTACGTCGAGATCGTGCGCAAGGCGATGACGCGCGAGCGCCTCAGCTACGAGGGCGAGCACTGGACGCTTCCGCTGCCGGACGGACCGGGCAAGCCCATCAAGCTCACCGTCCACCCGCAGCGCGAGCACATCCCGCTGTACGTCGCCGCGATCGGCCCCAAGAACCTGGAGCAGACCGGCGAGATCGCCGACGGCGCCCTGCTGATCTTCCCCGCGGCCGAGCACCTGGAGGAGACCGCGATCCGCCATCTGCGCGCGGGGCGCGAGAAGGCGGGCAAGACGATGGAGGGCTTCGACGTCGTCCCGACGGTGCCGCTCGCGGTCGGCGACGACGTCAGCGCCCTCGCGGACATGTTCCGCCCGTACACCGCCCTCTACGTCGGCGGCATGGGCAGCCGCAAGCAGAACTTCTACAACCAGCTCGCCCAGCGCATGGGGTACGAGAAGGAAGCCGCCGAGATCCAGGACAAGTACCTGTCCGGCGACAAGGACGGTGCGGCGGCCGCCGTGCCGCGCGAGCTGATCGACTCGACCACGCTGCTCGGCTCCGTGGACCGCATCGCCGAGCGGATGCAGGCCTACGCGGCCGCCGGGGTCACCACGCTGACGCTGGCGCCGGCCGGCTTCACGCTCGAGGAGCGGATCACGGCCCTGCGCGCGGGTACGCAGGCGCTGGAGCGCGCCGGACTGGCGTAACCCGGAGGGGAGAAGTTCTGCGGCCGTGGTGGGGGCTCGGGGGTCTTCCCCGCCACGGCCGTCACGGAGCACAACGCGTCGTGCGGCCCCTCGGTTACGGCCTGGTCCGTGGGCGGCCGTCCTTCGTTTGGCGGAGCTGTACCTGACACCTGTTGCCACACGCGCGCCTTTCGCATTTGACTTGTTCTTTGCGGAGTTCGCGCGGAGTTCTCGCGGAGGGCATGGAGGTGCCAGCGATGCTTTCGGCCAGGAGTGTCTTCGAGGAGATCCTCGACAACGACGAGTCGTTCCGGCTCTTCTGTTCCATTGCGGCCAGCGGGGAGTCGCAGGGCGGATGGGAGAACGGGCGCATCGCCGCGCTTCTCCCCGACAGCCAGCGCGCGCTCGGCCCCAAGGTCGCCCGGCACGGCGCCGACGAGGACAAGCACGGACGCATCTTCAACGCCCTTCTCAAGAAGCGGGGCCTCGAACCCGCCCCGGTCCCGCCGGACACGGACTACACGATGCTCCTGGAGCGGCAGGGCATCGGTCTCGCGCACGAGAAGCTGCGCCGCGAGGAGCCGCTGACCGAGCGGGACGTCGTGGTCTACCTCTCGCACAGCCGCGTCACCGAGCAGCGTGCCGCCGACCAGATGGACATGCTCGTCACGTTCTTCGGCGACCACCCCGAGGTCGGCAAGGCCATCCGGATGATCTGCCACGACGAGGACAACCACCTGGCGTACTGCCACGAGGAGTTGCTGCGGCTCGCGGCAGCGGGACACGGGCGGATGATCCTGGACACCCTGCACGAGTGCGCGCGCGCCGAGACGCGTGTGTACCGGGACGTGAGCCTCGCCGTGATGGGCCACATGGGACGCATCCTGAACTGGCCGAAGCCCAAGTCCGCGGCGCTCGCCTCGGGCGTCCGCGCCATCTCCGCCTACGAACGCCTCGGAGGCTGGCGGCGCATGGTCTCCCTGAAGATGCCCGAGCGGCGCGACGCGCTCGGCGGGCCCGCCACCCCGGCACCCGGGTTCGCCTGACCGGGGAGCCCGCCCGCTAGAGCCAGCCGCGGCGCTTGAACAGCCGGTAGAGGAAGACCTCGAGGACGGCCATCAGCAGGATCACGGCGGGGTAGGACCACACCCAGTGCAGCTCGGGCATGTGGTCGAAGTTCATGCCGTAGACCCCCGCGATCATCGTGGGGACCGCCGCCATGGCGGCCCACGCCGAGATCTTCCGCATGTCGTCGTTCTGCCGCACGCTCATCTGCGCCAGATGCGCGGAGAGGATGTCGGACACCAGGCGGTCGAGGCTGTCCACCCAGTCGTTCACGCGCGTCAGATGGTCGCTGACGTCCCGGAAGAACGGCTTGGCCGTTTCCTTCACGAAGGGCACCCGGGGCGCGAACGGGCCCGTTCCGGAGAGGCGCATCATGGGCATCGCCAACGGTCCCGTGGCGCGCCGGAACTCGACGATCTGGCGCTTGAACCGGTAGATCCGCGACGCCGTGTTGCGGCTGCCCCCGTTGTCGGGCGAGAACACCTCCGCCTCGAGCTCCTCCAGGTCGGTCTGCAGCTCGGCCGCGACTTCGAGGTAGTGGTCGACCGTGGCGTCGGCGACCGCGTACAGGACGGACGTCGGGCCGTGCCGCAGCATGCCCGGCTCCGCCTCCAGACGATGGCGCACGGCACCGAGAGGCGAGCCCTCGCCGTGTCTGACCGTCACCACGAAGGCGTCGCCGATGAAGACCATGACCTCGCCCGACGAGACGGAGTCGCTGTCCGGCTCGTACACGACCGGTTTCAGGACCACGAAAAGGGAGTTGTCGAACACTTCGAGCTTGGGCCGCTGGTGGGCCTTCAGGGCGTCCTCCACCGCCAGTGGATGCAGCCCGAACTCCCTGCTGACCTCCTCGAACTCCTCTGCCGTCGGTTCGTGAAGGCCCACCCAGACGAAGGCGTCACCCGCCGTACGTGCCTCGTCGACGGCGTCCGAGAAGTCCTCCCCGCACTCGGTCCGGCGCCCGCTGCGGTACATCGCGCAGTCCACGATCACGGAGCGCATTCTTCCTGAGCTCGGCTCGGGGCGCACCCCGTCGGCGGCTTAGGCTGGCCCGCATGCCCACGCTGATCCTCGTCCGGCACGGACGATCCACCGCCAACACCGCGGGTCTGCTCGCCGGGTGGACCCCCGGCGTGGCCCTGGACGAGCGCGGCGCCGCACAGGCCGCGGCGCTCCCCGGACGCCTCGCGGACCTGCCCCTCGCCGAAGTCGTCGCCAGCCCCCTCCAGCGCTGCCAGGAGACCGTCGCGCCGCTGCTCGCGGCCCGCCCCGGCCTGCGGGCGCACAGCGACGACCGCATCGGGGAGTGCCACTACGGCGACTGGTCGGGCCGCAAGCTGGCCGAGCTGTCCGACGAACCGCTCATGGAGGTCGTACAGCAGCATCCGTCGGCCGCCGCCTTCCCCGGCGGCGAGTCCATGCGGGCCATGCAGACGCGGGCGGCCGAGGCGGTACGCGAGTGGAACGCGCGCGTGGAGCGCGACCACGGCCCCGACGCCGTGTACCTGATGTGTTCGCACGGCGACATCATCAAGTCTCTTGTCGCGGACGCCATCGGGCTGCACCTGGACCTCTTCCAGCGCATCTCCGTGGAGCCCTGTTCCGTCACCGCCATCCGGTTCACGCGGCTGCGGCCCTTCCTCGTACGCCTGGGGGACACCGGAGACTTCGGGTCGCTCGCTCCCCGTGCGGAGCCCTCCGGCAGCGACGCGGCGGTGGGTGGCGATGCGGGAGCACCGTGATCGTCACCCGCAGTAGGGTGCAGTCGTCGCGTCGAACAAGCGCAAACGATCAATCGCAGTCGATCCCAATGGAGACAGGACGTGTCGCGTCAGGTGTTCCTCTACGACCCGCCGGAACGCTTCGTGGCCGGAACGGTCGGGCTCCCCGGCCGGCGTACCTTCTTCCTCCAGGCCTCCGCCGGAGTCCGGGTGACCAGTGTCGCCCTGGAGAAGACCCAGGTGGCCGCGCTCGCCGAACGCATGGAAGAGCTGCTCGACGAGGTGGTGCGCCGCAGTGGCGGCAACGCCCCCGTGCCCGCCGTCGCCTCCTCCGAGGTCACTGACAGCGCGCCTCTCGACTCGCCCGTCGAGGAGGAGTTCCGCGTCGGCACGATGGCCCTTGCCTGGGACGGCGACGAGGAACGGATGATCGTCGAGGCGCAGGCCCTGGTGGAGCTCGACGCCGAGACCGACGAGGACCTCGCGGAAGCCGAGGAAAGGCTTCTGCAGGACGACGAGAACGGGCCGCCGATGCTGCGCGTCCGGCTCACCGGGGCGCAGGCGCGTGCCTTCGCCAAGCGTGCCCTCGACGTCGTGAACGCGGGACGGCCGCCGTGCCCGCTGTGCAGCCTCCCGCTCGACCCGGAAGGACACGTATGCCCGCGGCAGAACGGATACCGGCGGGGCGCGTGAGCGTGGCCTCCGGCACCGACGCCATGGAGTTGCTCGCCCGGGGCGAGCTGACCGTGCTCGGGCGGATCCGCGAGGCCTCGAACGCGGTGCTCTACTGCTCCGTCTCGTACGAGGGCCGGGAAGCCGCCTGTGTCTACAAGCCGGTCGCCGGGGAGCGTCCCCTGTGGGATTTCCCCGACGGGACGCTCGCGCAGCGGGAGGTGGCCGCGTACGAGGTCTCCGAGGCGACGGGGTGGGGCCTCGTGCCGCCGACCGTGCTGCGGGACGGGCCGCACGGCGAGGGCATGTGCCAGCTGTGGATCGAGGGGCCCGACCCTGAAGCCGACTCCGACTCCGAATCCGACTCCGACTCCGAATCCGACACCGCTGAGGGTGGCGGGGACGAGTTGCTTGCCCTGGTCGAGGGCACGGAGCCCGGTGAGGGCTGGAAGGCGATCGGCTTCGCCGAGGTGGGGGAGGGGCGGACGGCGCTGCTCGTGCACGCCGACGACGAGCGGCTGCGGCGGCTCGCCGTGCTCGACGCGGTGATCAACAACGCGGACCGCAAGGGCGGGCATCTGCTGACCGACGCGGGGCGGCTGTACGGGATCGACCACGGGGTCACGTTCAACGCCGAGGACAAGCTCCGGACGCTGCTGTGGGGGTGGGCGGGGGAGCCGCTGACCGCCGAGGCGCTGGGGGTCCTGGAGTCCCTGCGGGACGGACTCACCGGCGATGCGCCGCTCGGCCTGCGGCTGGCGGAGCTGATCACCCCGTCCGAGGTGGAGGCCGTCCGAGCGCGGGTGGCCGCCCTGCTGGCCTCCGGAAAGCACCCCGTACCCGGCGGGGAATGGCCGGCCATCCCGTGGCCCCCGGTGTAGCCAAGGCCTCCGCCGGTCGCTCGTCGCCGCTCGATGCGGGGTGAACGGGTCCATGGAACAGCTGCCCACCACGGCGGGCGGCGGCTGGTCCTTGCCGCTCGATGCGGGGTAAACGGGTGGGCGGGTGGGAGAAATTTGCCGCGCAGCGGCGTAGTAATCCCAGGTCCAAGGCGCCCACGCCCGGATAAACCTTGATCCCCCGCTCGTATGCGGACGCTCCGTCCGGTTAGGCTCATGGCATGCATGCCTGGCCCGCTTCTGAGGTCCCCGCCCTGCCCGGCAAGGGCCGCGACCTCCGGATCCACGACACCGCGACCGGTGGTCTGGTGACCCTTGACCCCGGTCCCGTCGCCCGTATCTACGTCTGCGGCATCACTCCGTACGACGCGACCCACATGGGTCACGCGGCGACCTACAACGCGTTCGACCTCGTGCAGCGCGTGTGGCTCGACACCAAGCGGCAGGTTCATTACGTCCAGAACGTGACCGACGTGGACGACCCGCTCCTTGAACGTGCCATCCGCGACGGAAAGGACTGGGTCGAGCTCGCCGAGGGCGAGACCGCCCTGTTCCGCGAGGACATGACCGCCCTGCGGCTGCTTCCGCCGCAGCACTACATCGGAGCCGTCGAGGCGATACCCGGCATCGTGCCGCTCGTCGAACGCCTCCGGGACATGGGCGCCGCCTATGACCTGGAGGGTGACGTCTACTTCTCCGTCGAGTCCGACCCGCACTTCGGCGAGGTCTCCGGTCTCGACGCCGCGGCCATGAAGCTGCTCTCCGCCGAGCGCGGCGGCGACCCGGAGCGTCCGGGCAAGAAGGACCCGCTCGACCCGATGCTCTGGATGGCCGCCCGCGAGGGCGAGCCGAGCTGGGACGGCGCCTCGCTCGGCCGTGGCCGCCCCGGCTGGCACATCGAGTGCGTGGCCATCGCCCTCGACCACCTGGGCATGGGCTTCGACGTGCAGGGCGGTGGTTCCGACCTCGCGTTCCCGCACCACGAGATGGGCGCGTCGCACGCCCAGGCCCTCACCGGCGAGCACCCGTTCGCCAAGGCGTACGTCCACGCGGGCATGGTCGGCCTTGACGGCGAGAAGATGTCCAAGTCCAAGGGCAACCTCGTCTTCGTGTCGAAGCTGCGGCGGGACGGGACCGACCCGGCCGCCATCCGCCTCGCGCTCCTGGCGAACCACTACCGCGCCGACTGGGAGTGGACCGACTCCGTCCTGACCGAGGCCGAGGAGCGGCTCGCCCGGTGGCGTGCCGCCGTCTCGCGCCCCGACGGGCCCGGCGCCGAGGACATGGTCGAGGAGATGCGCGAAGCCCTCGCGAACGACCTGGACTCGCCGGCCGCGCTCGCCGCGGTGGACCGCTGGGCCGCCCGCCAGGACGCCGAGGGAGGCACGGACGAGGGCGCCCCCGGCGTCGTATCGCGTGCGGTCGACGCGCTGCTGGGCGTGGCCCTGTAGCCACCGGCTCCCCGTAGCTACCGGCTCCCCAGTCACCGGCTCTCCGCAGCCACCGCCACCCTCTGGCCACCACTTCACCGAATGGGCCGCTCCGGAAATCCAGGAGCGGCCCATCAAAGTCCATGGCCCCCGCACCGGTCGGCGCGCTAGACCACCGCCATGAGACCACCCACTCGCTCCAGACGCGCGGCCGTCGCCGCCGCCCTGCTCGGCCTCCTCGCGGTGTTCGCCGGTCCCGGCGGTGCCGCGCAGGCCGCCGACGATCCCGCGACCACCGTCGGGGACGTCACGGACTTCGCCGCCGAAGGCTCCGTCTACCGGCTCACCGCGGGCAAGGCCGAGGCCCGCGTCAGTTTCGTGTCGCAGGAGTCCTTCCGCCTGGAACTCGCCCCCGAGGGGGACTTCACCGACCCCACCGGCAAGGACATAGTCCTTCCGCAGGGCGACCCGCCGCGCACCACGTGGTCCGACAAGGGCGACCGCTACGAACTGCGCACCTCGAAGGTGACGCTGCGCGCCTACAAGTCCCCGCTCCGCTTCGCCCTGTACCGCGCCGACGGCAGCCGGATCTGGGCCGAGTCCAAGGGCCTGAGCTGGACCAAGGACGCCACCACGCAGAGCCTGGCCCGCGGCGCCGACGAGCAGTACTACGGCGCCGGGATGCAGAACGGGCGCGGCAACACCTCGCACCGCGGCAAGAAGGTCGAGGTGAGCGTCGACTACAACTGGGACGACGGCGGCCACCCCAACTCCGTGCCCTTCTACCTGTCCTCGAAGGGCTACGGAGTCTTCCGGAACACCTACGCGCCCAACACCTATGACTTCGCCGAGCCGGTGACGGCCACGGCGAAAGAGCGGCGCTTCGACGCCTACTACTTCGCGGGACGCGCCGACAAGGACGTCAAGGGCGTCATAGGGCAGTACACGAAGCTCACCGGCAAACCCTTCCTGCCGCCCGTCTACGGCATGGAGATCGGGGATGCGGACTGCTATCTCCACAACGCCAACCAGGGCGAACGCCACACCCTCGATGCCCTGAAGATCGCCGACGCGTACAAGAAGCACGACATGCCGAACGGCTGGATGCTCGTCAACGACGGCTACGGCTGCGGCTACGAAGACCTCGCCGAGACGGCCAAGGGACTCCAGGACCGCGACATGCAGCTCGGGCTCTGGACCGAGGACGGCATCGACAAGATCGCCGACCAGGTCAAGGCGGGGCAGCGCGTCGCCAAGCTCGACGTGGCCTGGGTCGGCGACGGCTACAAGAAGGCGCTGGACGGCTGCAAGGACGCGTACAAGGGCATCGAGGACAACAGCGACGCCCGCGGCTTCACCTGGGCCCCCGAGAGCTGGTCGGGCGCCCAGCGCTGCGGGGTGCAGTGGTCGGGGGACCAGAGCGGCAGCTGGGAGTACATCCGCTGGCAGATCCCCACGTACGCGGGCGCGACCATGTCCGGCCTCGCCTACACGACCGGTGACGTGGACGGCATCTTCGGCGGCAGCGCCAAGACGTACGTACGTGATCTGCAGTGGAAGTCCTTCCTGCCGGTCACGATGACGATGGACGGCTGGGCGGCCGAGGACAAGCAGCCCTTCCGGCAGGGCGAGCCCTACACCTCCGTCAACCGCAAGTACCTCAAGCTGCACGAGGCGCTGCTGCCCTACCTCTACTCGTACGGCCATGAGGCGACGGAGACGGGCGTGGGTGCCGTGCGCCCGCTGGCCCTCGAATATCCCGACGACCCGAAGGCGGCCACGGACGCGGCCAAGTACGAGTTCCTGACGGGCGAGGACTTCCTCGTCGCGCCCGTCTACAAGGACACGACGGTCCGCGACGGCATCTATCTGCCCGAGGGCACCTGGACCGACTACTGGAGCGGCCGTACGTACGAGGGACCGACGACCGTCGACGGCTACAGCGCGCCCCTCGACACCCTGCCCCTCTTCGTCAGGGCGGGCGCCACCGTACCGATGTGGCCCGGCGGCATCAGGTCCTACAAGGACCGCACCGCCGACTCGCCCCTCGCCTGGGACATCTACCCGCAGGGCAAGTCCTCCTTCGAGCTGTACGAGGACGACGGCGTCACCCGGCAGCACCGCGACGGCGAGTACGCCACCCAGCGCGCCGACGTCGACGCGCCCCGGTCCGGAGCGGGCGACGTGCGGGTGCGGATCGGCGCGAGCAAGGGGGAGTTCGGCGGCAAGCAGACCAAGCGGCCGTACGCGTTCACGCTGCACACCGGCGACGCGCCGAGCCGTGTGGAGCTCGGCGGCGACAAGCTGCCCCGGCTCGCGTCGAAGGCGGCGTACGAGAAGGCCGCGCGGGGCTGGTTCTACGACCGCGACGACCGGGGCGGTGTCGTGCGGGTGAAGACGGCGGCGCTGCGCACGGACCGGGCGTTCGAGCTCCGACTCGACGACACCAGCGCGGTCGGTGGTGCCGTGCCCGGCGCGAGCGCCACGCTGAGCGCCCCCGCCGGACAGGAACTCGGCGCGGGAGCCGCGGGCAAGGTCGCCGTCGACGTCACGGCGGGGACGCGGGACGCCACCGGCGTCGACGTCACCCTGGACGTCCCGGAAGGCTGGACCGCGGGCACCGTCCACGCGGGCCGCGTCGAGGCGGGCAGCACGCGCCGCGTCGAGGTCGCCGTCACCCCGCCCGGGGACGCCGGCCACGGCGAGAAGACACTGACGGCGCGGGCCCGGCACCGCTCGGCGGGCCAGGACCGCACCGCGACCCAGCGGATCGCGGTCGACGTCATGCCTCCGGCGCCGACGGCGGACACCTGGGCGAGCGACATGGAGTGGCTCACGTCGGCCAACGGCTACGGCCCCGCCGAACGCGACCGCAGCAACGGGGAGTCCGGCGCCGCGGACGGCCACCCGCTGACCCTGGCCGGGAAGACGTACGAGAAGGGGATCGGCACCCACGCCGACTCCGCGATCGAGGTCTACACGGGCGGGCAGTGCTCCAGGCTGACCGCCGACGTGGGCATCGACGACGAGATCAACGGCTACGGAGAGGTGGCCTTCTCGGTCGAGGCCGACGGCAAGGTGCTGTGGACCTCTCCCCGGGTGACGGGCGCGTCGGCGACCGTGCCGGTGGACGTCGACGTGAGCGGGGCCCGGCACGTGGAGCTGAAGGCGACCGACACCAACGGCTCCAAGAGCGGGGACCACGCGGACTGGGCGGCGGCGAGGTTCAGCTGCGCCTAGGCAGGCATCGGCAGGCAGCGGCTGGCAGGCATTGAGGGAGGCAGGCAGGGAGCGGCGCCGGGCGGGAAAGGTCTCCGCCCGGCGCCGCCGTCTCTTCACGCGACGGCGGTGACCGTCACCGGGTGACCACGATGGCCAGGAGGTACGCGGGGTTGTTGGTGTCGTAGTAGCCGATCACCTTCTGCCCGAAGGCGAACGCTTCCTGGACCTCGTCGTGGGCCTGCGGGCTCGGGTTGACGAACACGCGCCAGTCGTTGTCGACGAACAGATAGAGGGGCGATGCCTGGCCGGGGAGGGGCTGAACGACGTCCCAGAACGACGTCGCGACGTTCGAGGCCAGAGCCTGCGTGGAGATCTGGGGTGCCTGGGCCTGCGGGACCTGCTCCTGGCCGAACTGCTGGAGCAGCTGCTGGAACGGCTGCTGCTGGCCGAGCTGCTGAAGCTGCTGTTGCAGGTGCGGCGGGATGTGCTGCGTGCCCTGCTGCCCCTGGATGCCCTGCTGCCCCTGGATGCCCTGCTGCCCTTGGATGCCCTGCATCCCCTGCTGGCCCTGCATACCCGGCCCCTGCATGCCCGGCCCCTGCATCCCCTGCTGGCCCTGCATGCCGGACATGCCCTGGCGGCCGAACTGCCGCTGGCCGAAGGGCTGCTGCTGATACTGCTGCTGGTCGCCGGACTGCTGACCGAACTGCTGCTGCCCCAACTGCTGGGGCGGCGCGGTGCTCGGGCCCTGCTGCTGGCCCTGCTGGGGGCCGAACTGCTGCTGACCCGGCTGCTGCTGGCCGAACTGCTGCTGAGGTCCGTACTGCTGGCCTTGCTGCTGCATGGGACTCATGTACGGGGTGGTGCTCATGCGGGTGCCACCTTCCCTCAATGGTTGTGGTGCTTCAGGGATGCGCCCGGCGCTCCGGCATCGCGCGGATGCCTCAGCCCGTGACGACCAGGCCGACGACCTCGTCGTCCGAGAACCAGACGCGTACGTCGGGATGCCCGCCCGCGAAGGCGGCGTGCACCGCCTGGCGGATGCCGTCGGACGGGTTGTTCAGGTTGCGCCACTCGCCGGCGACGAAGAGCCGCAGGCGCGGCGGGAGTTCGGGGGGATAGGGGATCAGCTCGTCCCAGTAGCGCTCGGCCTGCCCCGAGCCCACCGCCGACGGCAGCAGGTTCGTGACCGCCGACCTGATGTCGGGGCGGTTGCCGATCCGCTGGGACGCCGGGCGGCCCGGCGCGTCCTGCTGCGGTGAGCCCGTCGAGCGCAGCATCGCACGCGCGCGGTCCGGCGACATCAGCTGCTGGCCCGCGGCCTTCAGCATGCCCTGGAGGCAGGCGAGCGCGCCGACGACGATCGGCGAGGCGGACGAGGTGCCGGAGAACGTGTCCGTGTACCAGGCGATCTCCTCGGCGCCGCCCTGCAGATCGCCCGGCTGGTTCCAGGAACCGCCGGTCGTGGTGGTCTCGCGGCCCCAGCCCTGCGCGTCCACGCGGGAGCCGTAGTTGGAGAAGGCCAGGCGGGAGCGGTCGGGGCCGTGATCGCGGCCGTGCGTGCCGGGCGGCGGCGCGCCCGCGCCGACCAGGACGGCGCGCGAGGGCCGGTTGGAGGGGTTGAAGGGGTTGCGCCACGACTCGGGGAACTCGTCGGGCCTGCGTTCGTACACCGCGTCGTCCAGGGACTCCGCGCCGTTGCCCGCCGCGCCGACGACGATGATGCCCTTCGCGGTGGCGTGGCGGATCGCCGCGTAGTCGTCGGGCCACCACTCCAGGGCGATGTAGCCCCGCTGGTCGTCGCGCGGTTCGAAGTCGAAGCGCGGGCCGGGGCGGTGCAGTTCGATCAGGACGATGTCGCCGGGGGCGAGCCGCTCCGCCGCCGCGTGGATCGTGGCCGCGGTGCCCAGGGGCTGGAAGGAGGCCGCCGCGGTCGTGGCCTCGGGGGCGATGCCGTTGACGCCCACGTAGTTGCGGTCGCCGCCGATCACGCCGATCACCGCGGTGCCGTGGTTGCGCCAGGCCAGGTCCTGGATCGGGGTGCCGATGACCACGCCGGAGAGTTTGCCGGTCAGGTCCTCGTGTCCCAGCTGCCAGGCGCCCTCGATGTCGATGACCGTGACGCCCTCGCCCGAGCCGCCGAGCCGCTGCCACGCCCAGAGCGCGTCCACGCCTTCGGGCGCCGGGCGCAGATAGCCCTGGCGGCCGGTGAAGTCGGGGGTGACGGGGGCGCCTTCCTTGCGGCGCCCCGACTCGCCGACGTCGGGCGAATCGATCGTGGCCGGTACCGCGCCCGGTTTGACGTACGCCGTGTCGATCTCCGGCAGCGCCGCGATCCGTGAGCGCAGCTCCTGCGCCCTGCTCTCGCCGCCGCGCACCCGGTAGAAGAGCGACAGGTCCGGCACGTCGTCGCCCTCGTCCGTGCCGGTGCGCTCACGGGCTGCGGCGCGCAGCCGCTCCTCGCTGCCGAACAGCGGCTCCATGGCGAGCTGTTCGTCGCTGAGGAACATGTTCAGGGCCGACACGTCGGAGCCCGCCGCCGAGCGGACGCCCTCGATCCCGGCGCGCAGCCGGGCCTCGGGCCGTGCGACGACGATCAGCTCCTGCTCGGACGCCCGGTAGGTGAATCCCGCACCGTCGGGCCCCGGGCCGCTGGCTCCCGGTCCCCCTGCCGGCTCTGTCTGGTCGGTCATCGCTTCACCGCTCCCTTCGGTCCTGCGGGGTGCCGTGCTGTGCGCTGTGGCCGCGCATCCGGGGCACACCTTGCTACCGCCGGGCGGACTCGTCCACCCCCTTTGCCCCAACTACGTTTGAAATCAAGGTGTTAAGGGAACCTCGCGCAATTCGTCCTGAAGGCGATGTCACGCCTCATTCCGGCCAGACGTCACCGGGCGCAACGCGGTGGCGGGCGCGCAACGCAGTGGGGCGGCATCCTTTCGGATGCCGCCCCACTGGGTGTGCCCGTTCGCGTCAGTCCTCGCGGACTCGCGGCGCTCAGTCCTCGCGGTCCTCGGAGGAATCAGAGGGTCCGGATTCGCCGCCGGTCTTCTCGTCCCGCTCCTGCTCCGGCTCGGGCTCCGGTCCCGGGTCCGTGCGCGGCTGCGGCTTCGGCGGCCGGGTGCGCTCACCGCCGTCCGTGGCGTGCCCGCCGGCCTGCGGCGGACCGCCGCCGTCGCGCCGCCGCAGATAGCGCTCGAACTCGCGGGCGATCGCCTCGCCGCTCGCCTCGGGCAGCTCGGCCGTGTCCCGCGCCTCTTCGAGCGACTGGACGTACTCGGCGACCTCGCTGTCCTCGGCCGCGAGCTGGTCCACGCCCACCTGCCAGGCGCGCGCGTCCTCGGCGAGGTCGCCGAGCGGGATGCGCAGGCCGATGAGGTCTTCGAGGCGGTTCAGGAGGGCGAGCGTGGCCTTCGGGTTCGGCGGCTGCGACACGTAGTGCGGGACGGCCGCCCACAGGCTCACCGCGGGGACGCCCGCGTGCGTGCACGCCTCCTGGAGGATGCCGACGATGCCCGTCGGGCCTTCGTACTTCGTCTCCTCCAAGTCCATGGTGCGGGCCAGGTCCGGGTCGGAGGTGACGCCGCTGACGGGGACGGGACGGGTGTGGGGGGTGTCGCCGAGCAGCGCACCCATGATCACCACCAGCTCCACGCCCAGCTCGTGGGCGAAGCCCAGGATCTCGTTGCAGAACGAACGCCAGCGCATCGACGGCTCGATCCCGCGGACCAGTACGAGGTCGCGCGGCTTGTCGCCGCCCACGCGGACCACCGAGAGCCGGGTCGTCGGCCAGGTGATCTTGCGGACGCCGCCTTCCAGGAAGACCGTGGGGCGGTTGACCTGGAAGTCGTAGTAGTCCTCGGCGTCCAGCGCCGCGAAGACCTCGCCCTTCCACTCCTTGTCGAGATGCGCGACCGCGGTGGAGGCGGCGTCGCCGGCGTCGTTCCAGCCCTCGAACGCGGCCACCATGACCGGGTCGACCAGCTCGGGAACTCCCTCGAGCTCGATCACCCAGGCCTCCTTCCGATGTCCTTTACGTACGCCCCAACCTTACGGCGTCCGGCAGGTCCCTCCGCAGCCCCCTTGCGCGGGCCGCGATGAACGGATCACTGCCCCGCCGGAGGTCCGCGCACTCCCTCCGCGGCCCTGCTTCACAGCGTGGAGCGCAGCCACTGCTCCACGCTCGCGATGTGCACCGTCGCCCATGACCTGGCCGCTTCGGCGTCGCGGTCGCGCAGCGCGGCGAGGATCGCCCGGTGCTCGTGCAGGGTCCGGCTGACGGCATCCTCCTGGGTGAGGCCGCGCCAGACGCGGGCCCGGGTGGTGGGCCCGGAGAGGCCGTCCAGGAGCGAACAGAGCACGGAGTTGCCAGACGACTGCACGATGCCGCGGTGGAACTCCAGGTCGCAGGCGACCAGTTCCTCCACCGAGGGTGCCTCCCCCAGGGCGTCCAGCTGCGCGGTGAGCACGTCGAGTTCGGCCTCGGTGATGCGGACGCTCGCCATGGCCGTGGCCGCCGGTTCCAGGATGCGGCGCACCGCGAGGAACTCGAGGACCGTGTCGTCGCGGTGGAAGTCGACGACGAAGCTCAGGGCTTCGAGCAGCAACTGCGGGTCCAGGCTCGTGACGTACGTACCGTCGCCCTGGCGTACGTCGAGGATGCGGATCAGGGAGAGGGCGCGCACCGCCTCGCGCAGCGAGTTGCGTGAAAGGCCCAGGTCGGCGGCGAGTTCACTCTCTTTGGGCAGCCGGTCGCCGGGGCGCAGGGCACCGGAGACGATCATGCCCTTGATCTTTTCGATGGCCTCGTCGGTGACAGCCATGGGGACCTCGCCTCGCAAGACAGAAGACATCCGATGTATCGGACGAGTATGGCGTGTCCCGGCGCGGTCGTGCAGGCCTATCCTGCGAATACGTACTTCTCTCAGGGCTAAGATTTCCGTACTGCCCGCGGAACGGCACTGATCGCGGGACGCACTGACCGCGGGACGGGCGAGAGGGAGGCTACGGCACATGGCCGGGAAGAAGTCGGCGGGGGCCCAGCGGGACGCGGTCGCATCGATCATCGAGGACTGGGCCAGGGAGCGGCCGGAGCTCGACACCTCGCCCCTGGAGGTACTGGCGCGGCTGCACCGCACCTTCCTGCGCTACAACACCCGGCTGACCACGGCCATCGAGCGGCACGGCCTCGCGGTCGCCGGGTTCGACGTGCTGACCGCGCTGCGCAGGGCTGGGGCGCCCTACCGGCTCACGGCGGGCCAGCTCGCCGACTCCGGACTCGTCTCGTCGGCCGGGGTGACACTGCGCATCGACCGCCTGGAGAAGGACGGCCTGATCGTGCGCGAGCGCGACGCTCAGGACCGCCGCGTCGTCTACTCACGGCTCACCGACGCGGGCCTCGCCAAGATCGACGAGGTGTTCGCCGAGCATCTCGACAACGAACGCCGGATGCTCGACGGACTCTCCCCGGCCGAGTGCCGTCAGCTGGCCCGTCTGATGTCCAAGCTGGAGCGGTCCATCACCGACTCCGACGAACCTCACGAGGCCGAATCCTGAGCCGTTACGGAGCAGAGGCCTGAGCTGTTACGGAGCAGAGGCCTGAGCCGCTACGAGGCGGCCGCCTGGGCCTCGGCCTCCGCGCGGTACATCCGGCGCAGCCTGACCACGCCCAGGTCGTGCTGGTAGAGGTTCTCGCGCTGGTCGGCGTCGGCGGGCATCGCCTCCAGCATCACCCGGTCCTGTTCCAGGACCTGCCAGTGGCGCTCCTCGATGAGGGTCTTGTAGAGGAAGCGCCAGGTGTCGCGCTGCCAGCCCTGGACGCGGCGGTAGCGCCAGAAGAAGACGCCGGTGCGGTTCTCGTCGACCGGGCAGACCATGCCGACGATCCCGAACGGGCCACCGGGGCCTGCGGACGGCGGGTAGGGAATGGTCAGGTCCACCCAGTCCACGCCGGTGCGGCACAGCTCGACCCAGTCGAAGTTGACGCCCCGCTGGTCGGTCTTCTCGAAGAAGTAGCCGCGGTCGGTCTCCCGGATGCGGAACTTGGCGGTGGTGTCGCCGTCGTACATCGTGTGCGACTCATGGTGGAGGAAGGCGCCGTGCATCGGGTCGAGGAGGTTCTCCACCGCGAACCGCCACGGGCCGTTCCACTCCGCGTAGCAGAGGATCGCGTCGACGTCGGGGTCGGTGAGCGGCTCGGGCAGCGTTAGTTCGGCGGGCTCCGGGTGTTTCTCGTCGCCGAAGTACGCCAGGATCGCGCCGCCGATCTCCCGCACCGGCAGGGACGCGACGAGTTTCTTGCCCTCCAGATTGCAGCCGGGCAGGCCCGGTACGGAGGAGACGGTGCCGTCGGTCTCGATCTCCACGCCGTGGTACCAGCAGGCCACCCGGTCGCCGAGGTGTTTGCCCAGGGAGAGCGGTGCGCCGCGGTGCGGACAGCGGTCGGCGAGCATCGACAGGGCGCCGTCGGAGCGGCGGAAGAGCAGCCACTGCTCGCCGAGCGCGGTGACCTTGCGCATGGCGCCGGGCGCGACGAAGTCCGAGGGGACGACGGGGTGCCACTGGTTGCGCAGGCCCGTGGCGTAGATGTGGTCGGCGGCAGCGGTCAGGCCGGTCGGGGCGGTCAGGGGGGTCATCGGGGTCACGCTCCCAGTCGGTTCATCTCGGCGCGGAAGGACTCTTCGGTCCAGGGGGCGCCGTCGGGCGCGTGGACCTGGCGGCTGTTCAAGCCGCGTACGACGTCGGAGAGTTCATGACCCTCCTTGGTGAAGACCTCTTCGAGGGTGGCGGCGAGCTTGTACTCGTAGGGGGTGGGCTCGTGCGTACGGGACTGGTGGACGTCCAGGTACGGCCAGGTGGTGGTCACGGTCGCCTCCGGCGGGAAACACGGATCGGGAAATCAGGGATCGGGGGATCACAGGTCGGGGAATCACAGGTCGAGGACGAGACGGCCGGACGCGCAGCGCGAGACGCAGATCATCATCGAGGTGTTCGCGGCGTGCTCGGCCTCGCTGAGCAGGAAGTCGCGGTGGTCGGGCGTGCCGTCCAGCACGCGGGTCTCGCAGCTGCCGCAGATGCCTTCTTGGCAGGAGCTCGTCACGTTCAGGCCCGCGGCCTCGGCCGCCCGGAGCACCGAGGTGTCCTCGCCGACCGAGAGGGTCACGCCGGAGCGGCGGCACTCCACCTCGAACGCGGACTCGTCCCCGGTCCGCTCCGCGACGGGCGCGGCGAACCGCTCCACGTGCAGCCGGTCCGCCGGGGCGACGGCCTCCACGGCGGCGAGCAGGGGCTCGGGGCCGCAGCAGTACACGAGCGTGTCATCGGGCAGGCCGCCGAGCGCCGCGGCGAGGTCGATGTGGCCGAGCTCGTCCTGCGGTACGAGGGTCACGTCCGCGTCCAGGGCGGCCAGTTCCCCGGTGAACGCCATCGACCCCCGGGTGCGTCCGCCGTAGACCATGCGCCAGCCGGCTCCGCGCCGCGCGGCCTCGCGGGCCATGGCGAGGAGCGGGGTGACGCCGATGCCGCCCGCGACGAAGAGGTAGCCGGGCGCGTCTTCGAGCGCGAAGTGGTTGCGCGGCTCGGAGGCGGTGACCGTCTGGCCGGGCCGCAGCTTGGTGTGCACGTGCCGCGAACCGCCGCGCGAGGAAGCCTCGTTGAGGACTCCGATGCGGTACGTGGCCGTGTCGTGCGGGTCGCCGCAGAGGCTGTACTGGCGTACGTGGCCTCCGGTATGGAGGTCGAGATGCGCGCCCGGCGTCCAGGCGGGCAGCGGCTTGCCCTCCGGGTGGGCGAGTTCGACGGAGAGGACTCCGTCCGCCTCCCAGGTCATACGGCGTACGAGCAGGGTGAGTTCGCGGTCGTTCATGGTGGGGTCCTCCTCACTGGCCAGGGATCTTGACGGGCGGGGTGAACGGCTTCTTCATCGGGCCGAGGCGCGCCAGGTCGACCTCGACGAGGGTCGGTCCGTCGCAGGCGACGGCATGGCTGATCACGGGCTGTGCGTGTTCCTCGGCGGCGATCCGCGCGTAGTCCAGGCCGCAGGCCCGGGCGAGGAGTTCGAAGTCGGGCGTGGCGAGGTCGACTCCGGAGCGGCGCTCGCTGTAGCGGTCCTGCATGTTGCGGAGCACGCCGTAGCCGCCGTCGTTGAAGACGACGAGGGTCAGCCGGGGCCGCTCCTGGGCGAGGGTGAGCAGTTCGCCCAGGTGGACGGCGAGGCCGCCGTCACCCGCGAGGACGACGGTGGGCGCGTCGGGCCGGGCGAGCGCCGCGCCGATGCCCATGCCGAGGCCCTGCCCGATGCCGCCGCCGCGCGGGAAGACGTTGTCGCGGGGGTCGTACATCTCCAGGAGCCGGTTGCCCCAACTGCTGGACGGGATCGTCACGTCGCGGGCCACGACCGCCTCGCGGGGCAGCGCGGCCCGGATGGCGTCGCAGATCGCGGCCTGGGGGCCGATGTTGTCGTGCAGCGTGGCGCGGACGTCCCTGCGGACGGCGGCGACGCGGTGCGTCCAGCTCTCCTCGGCCCGGCGCGTGTGCGGCAGCAGGGCGGCGAGCACGTCGGGGGCGTGACCGTGCAGGGCGTGCCGGGCCGGGTACACACGGCCGAGGGCGTCGGCGTCGATGTCGATCTGGATGTGCGCCTCGGGGAGCGCGAGCCCGTAGTCGGCGGTCTCGTTGGACCGGAAGTGCGTGCCGACGGTGAGCAGCAGGTCGGCGTCCGCGAGGAGGGCGCGGGCCGCCGGGGCGGTGGCGAAGTTGCCGATGACCTGCGGGTGGTCCTCGGGCACGGAACCCCGCCCCGAGTTGGAGCTGAGCAGCCCGGCACCGGTGGCGTGCAGCAGCCCGGCGAGCTCGGCGCGGGCCCGGGTGGCTCCGCCGCCGGCCCAGACGAGGGGGCGCCTGGCGGCGGCGAGGAGGGCCCGGGCCCCGGCGAGTTCGCCTTCGGCGGGAAGCGGGCGGGCGGAGAGAGGTGCCCCGACCGCAGCGCCGGACCCGCTGTCCGCGGACGCCGCGAGGAGCGACCCCTGCGCCCCGGTCGCCGCGACCGAGCCGGTGTGCCCGCAGCCCGCACTCGCCGAGCTCCCCGTATCCCTCTGTTCCGCGTACTGGAGGTCCACCGGCCACTCCACGCTCGCCGGGCCGCCGGGGTCCGTCAGTGCGGCGCGGGCCGCCTCGCGGAGGATGTGGCCCGCGGAGTCAGTGGACGTCACCGTCTCCGCGTACGTGGAGACCGCCCGGAGCATGCCCAGCTGGTCCTTGGTCTCGTGGATGAAGCCGCGGCCGCTGCCCAGGAACTCGGCCTCCACCTGGCCCGTGACGTGCAGGACGGAGGTGCCCGCGCTCAGCGCCTCGACGAGGGAACCGGCCGCGTTGCCCGCGCCCGTCCCCGTCGAGGTGAGCGCGCAGCCGAGGGAGCCGCGGGCCCGGCCGTAGGCGTCGGCTGCGTTCACGGCGGTCGCCTCGTGCCGCACCGGGACGAAGCGCAGCTCCCGGTCGACCGCCTCGACCAGCGGCAGATTGTGCACGCTGACGATTCCGAAGACCGTGTCGACGCCGAGTTCCCGCAGGACGGCGACGAGGAGATCGCCGCCGGTGGCGTACCGCGCGGGCGGCACGGGTGAGGTGGGTGGCATGGGGTGAGCTCCTCAGAGGATGCCGCGGCCGACGCCGCCGCAGACGTCGATGCTGGTACCGGTGGTGTACGAGGCGCGGGGCGAGAGCAGCGTGACGATCGCGTACGCGACCTCCTCCGCCCGGCCGAGCCGCCCGAGCGCGATGCCGCGGTCGGCCGCAAGCTCGGCCTGCCACTCCTCGTAGCCGAGCCCCGATGCGGCGGCCGCGTGACGGCGCGTCCACTGGCCGGTGTCGATCAGGCCCAGGCAGACGGAGTTGACGCGGATGCCGTCCGGTGCGAGCTCCGTGGCCAGGGATTTGGAGAGGTTGAGGATGCCCGCGCGGGCCGCGCTGGTGGTGATGAGGCGGGGCTCGGGCTGCTTGGCGAGCACCGCGTTGACGTTGACGACGCTCGCCGCGTCCGACGCCGCCAGGTGCGGGCGCGCGGCGTGCAGGGGATGGAGGACACCGGCGAACTTCAGCTCCAGCTCGTCGCGCCAGTCGTCGGCGGTCGAGTCGTCGAGGCCCTTCATGCGGGACTGCCCCGCGTTGTTGACGAGCCCGTCGAGCGAGCCGAAAGTGCCTGCCGCGCGCTCGGTGAACTCCCGTACGGCGTCCGCGTCGCGTACGTCGCACACCCCCGTCAGGAGGCGGTCGCCGCCGCCGAGTCCTGCCGCCGCCTTCGCCAGGCGGTCGGCGTCACGCCCGCAGGTCGCGACGCGCGCGCCCTCGTCGAGCAGGGCGCGGACCGTGGCCAGGCCGACACCCGAGCTGCCGCCGGTGACCAGGACGGTCCGGTCGGAGAGGCCCAGATCCATAACTAGAGGCTCCGTTACGTCAGTTCATGGTGAAGCCGCCGTTGACGGCGATCACCTGTCCGGTCAGATAGCGGGACTCCTCGGAGAGGAGGAAGGAGACGAGCCCGACAAGGTCGTCCGGCTGCTGCGGGCGCGAGATCGCCCGGTTGCCCCGGTACAGCGCATGCCGCTCGGCAGGCACCGCCTCGGTGGCCTCGACCTCGGTGAGTCCGGGCGCCACCGCGTTCGCGGTGATCCCCTTGTCGCCGAGCTCCCGCGCCATCGCCCTGGTCAGGGCGATGACCGCGCCCTTGGACGCGATGTAGTGGGCCAGGCGCGGCGACCCGTACAGGGCCGCGTCCGACGCGATGTTCACGATCCGGCCGGGGGAGCCGAAGAGCGGGTGGAGGGCCTTGGCGACCAGCCACGGGCTGCGGGCGTTGACCGCCATCAGGCGGTCCCACACCGCGACGTCGATGTCCTGGAACTCCTTGCCGCCGACGCCGTCGGCGAGCGCGGCATTGTTGACAAGGCCGTAGAGCGGTCCCAAGTCGCGCACGGACAGGGCGAGTTCGTGCACGGACTCCGGGTCCGCGACATCGCACCGTACGAAGTGCGCGTCCAGGCCCTGCGCACGCAGCTCCGCGGCCGCCTCGCCGCCCCGCACCGCGTCCACCTCGGCGACGACGACCCGGAAGCCGTCCTCGCCCGCCCGGCGGGCCATGGACAGTCCCAGGCCACGGCCCGCGCCGGTGACGACGACGGTGCGGCCGTCGGTCACGGGTGAGGTCTCAGTCACGGGTGACGCCGTGCATCGGCGAGTGCTCGGGGTAGGTCGGGACCTGCGGCTTCTGCGTGCCGATGACGACGCAGAACAGCGCGTCGGTGTCGCCCTCGTTCTTCAGGGAGCGCGCCACGCCTGCCGGGACGACGATCATGTCGCGGTAGCCGAGCGTGCGGTACTCCGCCTCGTCGGCGCCCCGGTGGATGCCGACCTTGACCTGCCCCTCCAGGACGAAGAAGGCCTCCTCGACGTCGTGGTGGGTGTGCTCGGGGCCCTCGGCGCCGGGCGGGAGCAGCATGTTGGAGAAGGTGAAGCCGCCGGAGGGCAGGATGCGGCTGTCGTTCTCGTGGTTGCCGGTCGCGCCGGAGCCGACGTAGCGGATCTGGCCGCGGCGGTACTGCGGGCCCGCCTTCTCCTGGAAGGACAGCGTGCTGAAGTCCGCGACACGGGACTCCTTGGTGGCGATCAGCGAGTCGGTGTACGTGCCGAGGTCGCCGCCGTTGTCGTACTCGGTGGTGGTCAGAGGCATGAGGAAGCTCCTGTTCAGGGGTGTTCAGGGGTGTTCGGGGCCGTTGGGGTGTTCGGGGATGCGGGCGGTGATGCGGAGGTGGGAGAGGACCCAGGCGTTGAAGGCCCCGGGCCGCTCCTGGTTGGCCAGGTGACCGGCGTCCTTGACGATCACGTAGGCGGTCTTGTGCAGGGCGCCGGCGATGGCCTGGGAGGCCTCGACGCCGGTGACCCGGTCCTGGTCGCCGCAGAGGACGAGGGCGGGGGCCGTGATGCCGGGGATCTCGGGGCGCAGATCGGCGGCGGCCATGGACTCGGCGGCGTACGCGTATCCGGGCAGGCGCACGGACGCGGCCATGGTGTCGACGACCCGCCGGACGACCTCAGGGGGCGCGTCCGGCGAGACGAGCCGGGGCCCGCGCCGCTCGGCGAACGCCCGCGGCCCCAGTTCCGCGAGCTCGGCGGCCCGCTGCCGCATGGCGTCGGCCTTGGCGGGGTCGGTGCCGGAGCCGGTGCTGGAGTCCGCGACAATCAGCGAGTCGACGAGTCCGGGGTGCCGTGCCGCGAGCCGCAGGGCGATCACCCCGCCCCACGAGACGCCGAGGACGTGGGCGCTCGTGCCGCGCTCGCGGATGAGACCGGCCGCCGCGTCCGCGAAGCCGTCCAGGTCGAGAGGCCCCTCGGGGTCGGCGGACTTGGCGTACCCGGGTGCGTCCCAGGCCACGACCCTTGCGTACGCGGACAGCTCGGCCAGCTGCGGTGCGAAGGCGGCCGACGAGGAGCCGATGCCGTGCAGGCAGAGCAGCAGCGGCCCGGCGGATCCCGCTTCCTCGACGTGGATGGCGGCGCCGGTCACAGGATCTGCCCTGTCCGGCCCGCGAGCGCCGCGAGGCTGCGCAGGACCGCGTACGGCACGACCTGGCTGGTCGCCGGGTTGACCGGGTCCGGCAGATGCGCGACCTCGAAGCGGTACGAGCCGTGCGCGCCGGACGCCTCGACGACGTGCCGCGTGTGACGGGCGCCGGGATCGGCGACGACCCGGACCCGCACGGCGTCCAGGTCGCCGACGGCGAGGGCGACCGAGGCCGCGACGTTCGTCGACTTGGGGAACTTCACGGGAACGTCGCGGGCGGTCCCGGACATCACCTCGACCGGGCCGGTGGCCGTCCGCATCCGGGACAGCAACTCCTCGCCCATCCAAGGCTGTTCGAGCGTGGAGGGCAGTTTCGTGGTGGTGAGCCGCACCTCGTCCAGCGGCCCGAGCGAACGCACCGCCTGGAGCAGATCGAGCCCGCCGACCGCGCCCCCGGTGAAGTACACCCGGCCGGGTCCCGCGGCCAGGAGCCGTTTGGAGAGCTCCTCGTCGGTGAGGGCGCCGGTCGAGGCGATCAGCAGATCGGTCCCGGAGGCGAGGACGCGCTCGCCCCATTCCCGTACGACTCCCTGTCCCGCCGCCTCCACGATGAGATCGCAGCGCTCCATGGCCTCGTCGAAGGAGACCTGCGGGGCGGGGGCGCTCTCGCCGAGCGGACGGTTGTCGACGAGGCAGGTCAACTCGGCGCCGGTGACGCGGTGTTCGGCGAGCGCGGCGCCGACGACGCGCCCGATGGCACCCCAGCCGACGAGGCCGACCTTGCGTACGGCGCTCATGCCTGGACCTCCGGGGTTGTCGGGCGGGGGCGGGACAGCGGGCCGGGGTCGGGCGTCCCCGCCATGTGGCAGCGGATCTCCTTCGACGGCGGCCCGGCCGTCCCCCACAGGTCGGACAGCTCGGGCACCCGCCGCCAGACGCGCGCGATCCACGCGTCCTCGACGATCTGCGCCACCTCGGAGGTGTATTCGCAGACCAGCCCGGAGGGGTCGGTGAAGTAGGAGAAGGTGTTGTTGCCGGGCCCGTGCCGTCCCGGACCCCACTGCGGGTCGACGCCGTGATGCCGCAGCCGGCCGAGGCCCCGCATGAAGTGGTCGATCGAACTCATCTCGTACGCCACGTGGTTGAGCGAGGCCCACTCGGCCTGATTGAAGGCGATGCAGTGGTGGTCGGCGTTGCAGCGCAGGAACGCCATCTGGTGCTCGGACCAGTCGGAGACGCGAAGGCCGAGTACGTCGCGGTAGAAGGCCACGGAGGCGTCGATGTCCGCCGTGTTGAGCACCGCGTGCGTCACGCCGACCGGTATGGCGCCGTCCCTGCCGCGCGGCGCGACCGCGTGGACCTCCGCGCTGATCTCGATCAGGCGGTGCTCGGGGTCGGTGAAGCGCAGCCCGTAGCCGCCCCCGACCTGGTCGAGCGGTCCTGGCCCGGCCACCGGTGTGATGCCGTGCGCGAGGAGCCTGCGGGCGGCCTCGTCGACCTCGGCGGGCGTGCCCACCGCGAAGGAGATCCTGCCGAGGCCGATCCGGTCGGCACGGGTGAGCTGGAGGGCGTGGTGCTCGGCGCCGGTACCGCGCAGCCAGGCGGCGGCGCCGCGCTCGGACTCGACGGTCTCCAGGCCCCAGACCTCCTGGTAGAAGTCGGCGGCCTCGGTGAAGGAGGGGGTCAGGAGTTCGACGGAGCGCAGGGCGCGAAGCCGGGCGATCGGGGGAGAGGAGGTGCGGTTTCGGGCGGCAGAGGGTGGGGACATGACCTGCTCCAGAGGTACGGGGGTTCAGTTGGCCCAGGGGAGAGGCGCGTCGGAGACGCCCCAGTACAGGGACTTCTGGCGCTGATAGGCGCGGATGCCGTCGCGGCCCTTCTCGCGGCCGAGACCGCTCTCCTTCATGCCGCCGAAGGGCGTGGCGATGCTGAACTGCTTGTAGGTGTTGATCCAGACCGTGCCCGCCTCCACGCGCCGCGCGATCCGCCAGGCGGCCCGGTGGTCGCGGGTCCAGATGCCGCAGGCGAGGCCGTAGACACTGTCGTCGGCCTGCCGTACGAGGTCGTCCTCGTCGTCGAAGGGCAGCGCGACCAGGACGGGACCGAAGATCTCCTCCTGGCAGGTCCGCGAGGAGTTGGGGAGCCCGTCGAGGACGGTGGGCAGGTAGTACGCCCCGTCCTCGTACTCCGCGCCCTGCGGCACGCTCCCGCCGCACCGCACCCGCGCGCCTTCCTCGCGGGCGAGATCGACGTACGCGGCGACGGAGTCCCGGTGCTTGTGGTGGACGAGGGGCGCTACGCGGGTGTCCGGCGATGTGCCGGGCCCGACGCGCAACTTCGCTGTCCGGAGCGCCAGTTCGCCGACGAACTCCTCGTACAGCTCGCGGGCGACGAAGAGCCGTGATCCCGCGATGCAGGACTGTCCGCTGGAGGAGAAGACGCCGAACATCACGCCGGCCAGGGCCTGCTCGACATCGGCGTCGGCGAGGACGACCGTCGGGGACTTGCCGCCCAGTTCGAGCGAGAGGGGCATCAGCTTCTCGGCGGCCGCGTGCGCGAGCGTCCGGCCCGTGCTCGTGCCGCCGGTGAAGGTGACCTTCCCGACGCGCGGATCGCGGACGATCGCGTCGCCGACGATGCTGCCGCGCCCGGTGAGCACGGACAACAGCCCGGTGGGCAGGCCGTGTTCGGCCAGGGCGCGGGTGATGAGGCGGCCGAGTGCGAGCGACACGAGCGGGGTCCACTCGGCGGGCTTGAGCAGGACCGCGTTGCCGCCCGCGAGCGCCGGGGCGATCTTCTGGGCGTCGCTGGCCACGGGGGAGTTCCAGGGGTTGATCGCGCCGACGACGCCGATCGGTTCGTACACGCTCATCGTCACGTAGTCGCCGCGCGAGGGCGTGATCGCTTCCTCGGCGGTCTCCAGGGCGGCGGCCGTGTATCGGAAGGTGGCCGCCGCGCTGCCCACCAGGGCGCGGGTCTCGGCGAGCGCCTTGCCCGTGTCGGCTGTCTGCAGGTCCGCGAGGTCGTCCGCGGACTCCTCGATCAGCTCGGCGACGCGGTGCAGGAGCAGGGCGCGCCGGTGGGGCAGGAGGCCGCGCCAGCGCGGGTCGGCGGCCGCTTTCGCCGCTCCCCGTGCCGCTTCGGCGACCTCGTCGGGGGAGACCGCGTGGACGGAGGCGAGGACGCGGCCCGTGGCCGGGTCGACGGTGTCGGCCGGGGCGCCCGCGCCGCGTCGCCACTCACCCGCGATGAGTGCTTCGTCGGCTGGGATGCGGAGCATGGGGGCCTCCTGGCGGAACGGGGCGGGGTCGAACAGAACCTGACCGCACGGGACTTGAAGGGCTTGACGCACGGCGGACGCTGAACGTTCTTCGGTAAGCGCTAGAAATCTAAGGGCTTAAATATCTGGAGCGCAAGACCCACCCGTCGACGGACTTCGAGGATTTCCCCTGTGCAGGCTCTTGACGTGCTCCGGTGTCGGGGCGGTACAACTTAAGCGCTTAGAAACTTTGCGCTTACTCGCTTCTTGGCTTGAGTTTCCCCAGACTCCGTGGCCGTCGCGTTCCCCCGCTCACCCCGCCCCCTCAGCAGCGGAGTTCCCGCATGACGATCGACGCATCCCCGGACCGAGCGGTCCGGGCCGCCATTGCCGCCCGCTTCGAACGGCTCCCCTTGTGCCGCTGGCACGTCACCGTCCGGCTCATCGTGGGCGCGGTCACCTTCTTCGAGGCCTTCGACCAGCTCCTGATCGCCTACGCCCTGCCCGAACTGCGCCACGAATGGGACCTCAGCACCTCCGCCGCGACGCTGCTTTTGACCGTCGGCTCGATCGGCATGCTGATCGGTGCGCTGCTCTCCGGGCGCCTCGCGGACCGGATCGGCCGGGTCAAGGTCATCGCCCTGTGCGTGGCGCTGTCCAGCGTCGCCAACCTCGCCCTGTCCGTCTCCACGTCCCCCGACGCCTTCATGGCCCTGCGGTTCGTCCAGGGCCTCGCGATCGGGGGCGAGGTGCCGGTGGCGGCGACCTTCATCGCCGAGATCACCCGCAGCCACCAGCGCGGCCGGTTCGTCCTCCTGTACGAGCTGGTGTTCCCGGCGGGCCTCACGGTGGGCGCGCTTGTCGCGGCCTGGGTGGTGCCGATCCTGGGCTGGCGCTGGATGTACGCACTCGCCGCGCTGCCCGGGCTGCTCTGCATCCTCGTGCAGCGCAAGGTGCCCGAGTCGCCTCGGTGGCTCGCGGATCACGGCAGGGCCGAGGAGGCGGGCGTGGTGATGGACGGGATCGAGAGGGAGGTCGAGCGGATCACGGGGAAGCCGTTGCCGCCTGTTTCCGCGGTGCCTTCAGAGGCGGTGCCCGTTGTCGCTCCGGGGGAGGCCGCTCTAGGGGAGGCCGTTCCCGAGGAGGCCGCCTCCGGGCTGCGCGGCTTGTTCGCCGGGCGCTATCGGCGTCGGACGCTGGTGATCGGCGTGCTCTGGTTCACCGGCTACTTCGTCAACTACGGCATCACGTCCTGGCTCCCGACGATCTACCAGAACCGCTACGACCTCTCCCTCTCCGACGCCCTTCTCTACTCCACGGTCACGTCCTGCGCGGGGCTCATCGGCTGCCTCGTGGCCGCGCTCACGGTCGACGGGCTCGGGCGGCGGAAGGTCATCGCGGGATGCCTGGGGGGTGCGGCGCTGATGCTGGTGGCGCTTGCGGCCGTCGGCGCGGATACGCCGGTTCAGGTCCTGGTGTGGACCTCGCTGGCTGCGGTCTTCTTCTTCGGCTCCAACATCTGCCTGTACCTCTACACGCCGGAGCTCTTTCCCACGCGGATGCGGGCGCTGGGGAGCAGCCTCGGGGGTGCGATGAACCGGCTCGGGGTGATTCTCGGGCCGATCGTGGTGGGGGTCGTCTATGCGGGCGGGAACGTCTCTACCGTGTTCGTGATGTTGGGGGCGGTTGCGCTGGTGGGGTGTGTGGTGGCCGCGGTGGGCGCGGAGGAGACTGCCGGGCGGCGGCTGGAGGAGGTCTCGCCGTAGGAGCTTTCTCCCCAACCCCGCCCCTTCCCGAAAACCCGCTCGGCGCAGGGGCCTTATACGTGCCGTTATCACCGGCTTCGCCGAGTTCGTCCTCAAACGCCGGACGGGCTGGAAGCATCCGGCCGGGCTGGATACTTCCAGCCCGGCCGGCGTTCGTGGCCTTTTGGCCGGGCTACCCGAACCGCTCGATGCGGATGCGATCCACAGGCTGGCCCCCGGCCACCAGCAGGCGCGACGCGTGCTCGGCGAAGCCGTTCGAGCCGCAGATGTACGCCTCCCAGCCCCCCTCGGGCTGCCCGGCGCCGAGGAACGGCGCCAGGTGCTCGGCGCTGAGCCGGCCCTCCGTGCGGGTGAGGACGACCGTGGTCTCGTCCCCGTACTCACCCGCGTAGATCAGATCCTCCGGCGTCCGCGCCGAGACGAGAAGCCGCAACGGCACCGGCCGCCCCGCCCCCCGCCAGTGCCGGAGCATCGACATCAGCGGAACCACGCCGGAGCCCGCCCCGAGGAGCAGCGCGGGGCGGTCGCCGGGCCACGCGAAGAACCCGGACAGCGGCCCCCGCACCTCCACCACGTCACCGACGCGGGCGACCGTGTGCAGATGCCCGGAGACCTCGCCGCCCGGCACATGGTCCAGGGTCAGCTCGATCTCGCCGCGCTCGGCGGCATCGACCGGGGCGGAGGCGAGCGAGTAGTGGCGCTGGGCCACATACCCGTCCGGCGCCGTGAGGCGCAGCATCACGTGCTGGCCCGGCAGATGTCCCTGCCAGTCGGACACCCTCAGACGGAACGTGGAGACGGTTCCGGCGGCGTTGTCCCGGCGGACCTCCACCACGGTCGCCCGCTGCCAGACGGAAGCCGCGCGATTGCTCACCGCGATCCGCCCCGGCACGGCGAACCGCGTCGGGGGCACAAAGGTGTCCGCGGAGGTGTCTGCGAAGGTGTCGGTCACGGACTCAGTCACCGGAGTAACGCTCCTCACGCCAGGGGTTTCCCCGGTGGTGATAGCCGTTCTGCTCCCAGAAGCCGGGCTCGTCGTGGTCAAGGAGCCGCAGCCCCGCCACCCACTTCGCGCTCTTCCAGAAGTAGAGGTGGGGGACGATCAGGCGGGCCGGGCCGCCGTGCTCGGGGGGAAGCGGCCCGTCCCCGTACTCCCAGACGATCCACGCCTTCCCGTCCGTCACGTCGGACAGCGGGAGGCTCGTGGTGTACCCCGTGTGCGAGTACGCGACGACGTGCGTGGCCTGCGGACGCGGCCCGGCCGCGGCCAGGAACGCGTCCAGGCTCGCCCCGCCGAAGCGCACCCCGAACTTGGACCAGCTGGTCACGCAGTGGATGTCGCCGCGGTACTCCGACGCGGGCAGCGCGTGCGCCTCGTCCCACGTCCAGGTGTGCGGCGACGTGACGAGGCCGTCCACGCGGAACGTCCACTCCGCCGCCGTGAGCTCGGGCGTCACCTCGGCGGACAGGACGGGCCAGCCGTCCGCCGCGTCGTACTGCCCGGGAGGCAGCCGGGGGTCGCGGTCGGCGGCGCGGGCGCGGCCGGTGAAGCCGCGGGTGGGTTCGATGGTCACTTCGTGCTCGGTGGTCATACGGTGCTTGCCACTTCGGAGGTGCTGTCGGTGCTGTCGGTGCTTGAGGTGCTTGCGGTGTCTGGTTCCGCTTCCGCTGCGCGGGCGCTCGGCGCCGCGGAGGCCGCCGCGTCCCGCAGGGCTCGCAGCGCTCGCTGCTCGTCCAGTGTCTCCAGCGTACGGTCCCGCATCAGGACCCGGCCGTCGACGACCGTGTCCCTGACGTCGGACGCCGCCGCCGCGTACGCCAGCATCGACCAGGGGTCGTGCCGCGGCGTGAGGTGGGGGCGCGAGAGGTCGAGGACGATCAGGTCGGCGCGCTTGCCGGGCTCCAGGGAGCCCAGCTGGTCGCCGAGGCCCAGCGCCCGCGCGGATTCGATGGTCGCCATCCGCACGGCCTGCTCGGCGCCGACCGCCGTCGGATCGCCGCCCGCCTTGTGCACGAGGGCGGCGAGCTTCACCGCGCCGAGGAGGTCCAGAGTGTTGGAACTCACCGCGCCGTCCGTGCCCAGACCCACCGTGACGCCCGCCTCCAGGAGGTCGGGGACGCGGGCTATGCCGCAGCCCAGCTTCAGGTTCGACACCGGGCAGTGCGCGATCGCCGTGCCGGTGCGGGCGACGGCCTCGATCTCCGCGTCCGTGAGATCGACCGCGTGCGCGAGCAGCGTGTCCGGGCCGAGCATGCCCAGCGAGTCCAGCAGCTCCACGGGGCGCATGCCGTGCTGCTCGGTGACCATCTCCACCTCGCCCGCGTTCTCGGCGGCGTGGATGTGCAGCAGGGCGCCGTGCTCGCGGGCGAGCGCGCTGATCGCCGTCAGCTGCTCGGGACCCAGGGTGTACGCCGAGTGCGCGAAGATCACCGGGCGGGTGCCCGGCGCCGGGGTGCGGGCGGCCAGATCCGCCGCCGCCCAGCCGAGCCGGTCGGCGTAGGGGCGGCCGTCCGGCGGGCCCGGTACGTCCATGAACGTGGGGCCCGTCAGGAGGCGCCACCCCGCGTCGCGGGCCACCGCCTCGGCCGCCTCGTGGAACCAGTACATGTCGAGCGCCGCCGTGACCCCGCCCCGTACGGACTCGGCGATCGCGCCCTGGATGCCCGCCGTCACCGTCCGGGGCGAGAGCCCCTGCGCCTCCGCCGGGATCACCCTGGCCAGGAAGCCCTGGAGCGTGACGTCGTCGGCGATCCCGCGGAACAGGGTCATCGCCAGGTGCGTGTGCGTGTTGATCAGGCCGGGCAGGACCAGACAGCCGCGCGCGTCCAGCTCGTCGGCGGCGGTGTAGACGGCGCGCAGCCGCTCGGCCGGGCCGACCTCGACGATCCGGCCGTCGCGTACGGCGACGGCACCGCCGGTCACGACCGTGCCCGACGCGTCGACGGTGAGGACGTCGCCGCCGTGGACCAGGAGGTCTATGGAGCCGCCCCGGTCCTGGGCGGGCAGGTCAGTGGGGTGCATCGGTTCGGTTCTCCGTCGGTTCGGGGTGCGGCTCAGTGCTCCGTGGCGGCCAGCAGGCGCAGGGCGTCCAAGGCTATCCGGGCGCCCCGGTCGACTCCCTCGGCGACCACGTCGCGGTGGGGGTTGTAGCCTCCGGTGGCTTCCTCGTCGACGAGTTCGTCCGCGTTGGCGCCGTCGACGACCAGGGCGCCGCCCGCCGTGAGGCCGTGCGTGGACGCGAAGACGTACAGCGCCGACAGCTCCATCTCGATGGCCGCGATCCCGGCGGCCGCGTACGCCTCGCCGGGCAGCGGCAGGAAGCCCGGCTGGAACGCGGCCCGCGTCCACACCACACCGCGGTGGTACGGGGCGTCGGCCGCGCGCGCCGCACGCTGGAGCGCGATGACCGCCTCCGGGGTCGCGAACGCCGGGTACTCGGCGGGGATCAGCTGCTGGGTCACGCCGTCGTCGCGTACCGCCGCGTCCGCGATGACCAGGTCGCCGTCGCGGATGCCGGGGCGGATCGCGCCCGCCGTGCCGAGCCGCACGATGGTCGTGACGCCCGCCTCGGCGAGCTCCTGGAAGAGGAGGATCGCGCCGGGGGCGCCGACGCCGTGCGAGGCGACGACCACGGGGGTGCCCTGCCAGGTGCCGGTGAAGGTGCGGTACTCGCGGTGGTACGACACCTCCTTCGCGTCGTCGAGCAGATCGGCGAGGGCGGTGGCGCGCGCCGGGTCGCCGACGACCACCGCGCGGGTGGGCAGGCCGGTGCGGGGGACGCGGGTGATGGGCAGCGCGTCGGAGAGCGTCTCGATGGTGCTTGGGTCGGTCGTCATGAAGGTGTTCCTACCAGGGGCTGCTTGCGGCGGCGCCTGCGCGCCGTGGACAGGAAGAGGGCGGCCAGGGTCACCACGTACGGGGCGGCGTCGGTCGCCTGCTGCGGCATGCCGAGCCCCTGGAGGCGGAAGCCGACGGCCTCCGCGATGCCGAAGAGCAGCCCGGCGAGCAGGACGCCGAGCGGCAGGGCACGGCCCAGCATCACGGCCACCACGGCGATCCAACCACGCCCGGCGGTCATGTTCTCGGAGAACAACGTGACGTTGCCGAGCGCGAGTTGGGCCCCCGCGAGACCGCACAGGACGCCGGAGGCGAGGACGGCGGCGTACTGGTACTTGGCCGGGCTCACGCCCAACGTCGCCGCCGCGTCGGGTGCTTCGCCCACGCCGCGCAGCCGAAGGCCCCACGGGTGGCGGGCCAGGAACACCGCCGCCACGGCGACCGCGGCCCACGAGAGATAGACGAGAGCAGAGTGCCCGGACAGCGCCGCTCCGACGAACGGCACGTCGATGCCGTCGAGCCCCGCCAACTCCGGGTCGGAGAAGGTCCCCTGCACGCCGAAGACCGTACGGAGAAGGAACCCCGTCAGGCCGACCGCGAGGAGGTTGAGCGCGACGCCGAGCACGACGGCGTCGCCGCGCAGCGAGATCGTCCCGACGGCCAGGATCATCGAGTACGCAGCCGACGCGAGGGCGGCGAAGACCACACCGAGCCAGGCGCTCCCGGTGAACCAGCTGCCCGCGACGCCGCTGAAGCAGCCGATCAGCATCATGCCTTCGAGGCCGATGTTGAAGACGCCCGCACGCTCGCAGATCGCGCCGCCGAGCGCGGCGAGGAGGATCGGGGTGAGGGCGAGGAGCGCGGAGTGGAACAGCGCGGAGTCGATGCTCATCGCACGCTCACTTCCTTCGTGTCGGCGGGCGACTCGGCGGGCGATGCGGCGGCCTTCTTCTTCGCCCGCCGCCATGTCAGGTCGAGCCGGGCCGCGAGGAAGACGATGACCACGGCCTGGAGGACCTGCGTCAGCTCGCGCGGCACCTCGGTGGTCCGCTCCATGGCGAGCCCGCCCACTTCGAGCGCCGCGAAGAACAGGGCGGCCAGGGCCGTCCCGATCGGTGCGGCGGCGGCCAGGAGCGCGGCCGTCAGGCCGGTCCAGGTGTGCCCGGCCGCGGTGAGCGAACCGTCGATGAAGCGGTAGGGGAAGCTGAGGACGCCGATGGCGCCGACCAGGCCCGCGACGGCCCCGGAGAGTGCCATGAGCCGCAGCGTGAGCCGCGGCCTGTCGACACCCGCGTAGGCGGCGAAGCGCGGATTGAGACCCGTCATGCGGATCTCGTAGCCGGTGGCGGTACGGGCGTCGGCGAAGACGAAGATGGCAGCCGCGACGGCCACCAGGAGCAGCCCGACGGTGACGGTCGACGAGCCGAACGCGGGCAGCTCGACGCCGTCCGGCAGCCGCTCGGTCTGCGGCAGGCTCGACCCTTCCTCCTTGAGCGGGAAGCGCGCGAGGTAGGAGGCGAAGGACATCGCCGGATAGCCGAGCAGCAGGCTGCTGACCAGCAGCGGCACACCGAACCGGTTCTGGCAGACGGCGGCGAGCGCGGCATAGGCGGCGCCGGCCGCCATCCCCGCGAGCAGCGCGGCCACGACGGTCAGCGGCGCGGGCAGCGGAGAGTAGAGGCCGGTGGCGGCCGCGGCGATCCCGCCCAGCACCAGCTGCCCGTCCCCGCCGAGGTTGAGCAGCCCCGCCCGCATGGGGATCGCGAGCGCGACGGCGAGGCCGATGATGCCGGTCCCCGTGGTGAGCGTGGACCCGATGCCGTCGGGCCCGAGCGCACCGCTGACCACGGACCCGTACGCCCCGACGGGATCGGCGCCGGTCCCGAGGAGGAAGAGCGCACCGACGAGGACGGCGGCGACAACGGAATGCAGCGCGGGCGCACGCAGCACACGCGCGCCGATCGACCCCGCTGAGCCGGGGATACCAGGAGCCATCAGGGGGCCTCCTTCACGGGGGAGGGCTGATCGCTCACGGCGGCGGGGGCGACGTCGTCGTCGGGCGTGGCGCCCGCCATGGCGAGGCCGAGGGTGCGTTCGTCCGCGGACTCGCGAGTGAGCTCAGCGGCCACGCGGCCCTCGTACATCACGAGGACACGGTCCGAGAGGCCGCGGATCTCGCTCAGTTCGGCGGAGACCATGAGGATCGCGTGGCCCGCGTCGCGGTGGGCGATCAGCTGGTCGTGGATCGTCTGGATGGCGCCGATGTCGACGCCACGGGTGGGCTGCTCGACGATCAGCAGGGGTGATTCATGGGCGAGTTCGCGGCCGATCACCAGCTTCTGGAGGTTGCCGCCCGACAGCGAGCCCGCCGTGTGGCGGGACGAGGCCGCCTTGATCCCGAAGCGTTCGATCAGGCCGCGCGCGTGCTCGCGCAGCCAGGACGGACGCAGCAGTCCGTGCCCCCGGTGATGGCCCATCGCCAGGTTCTCGGCGATCGTCGCCGCCGGGGCCGTACCGACCGCCACGCGGTCCTCGGGGACGTACGCGAGACCCGCCGCGCGGCGCCCCGCGGCTGACGCGTCCGTGATGTCCTGCCCGGTGAGCGTGACCCGCCCGGATGAGATCGGACGCAACCCGGCGATCGCCTCGACGAGTTCGCTCTGGCCGTTGCCCGCCACTCCCGCGATGCCGACGATCTCGCCCGCCCGGACGGAGAGCGAGACCTCGCGCACCGCGTCCGTCGACAGGGAATCGACCGTGAGGACATCGCCGCCCGGCGTGCCCGGCGGATGCACGCGGTCCAGCTCCACCGCACGCCCCGTCATCGCCGCGGCGATCCCGTCCGCGCTGGTCTCCGCCGTCCGCATCCGCGCCGCGACCCGGCCGTCCCGCAGGACCGTCACCGCGTCGCTGCCCTCCATCACCTCACGCAGCTTGTGGGTGACGAGCAGGACCGTACGGCCGTCGTCCGCGAGGGAGCGCAGGACGCCGAACAGGCCGTCGGCCTCCGCCGGGGTCAGGACGGCCGTCGGCTCGTCGAGGATCAGCGTACGAGCGCCGCGGTAGAGGAGCTTGAGGATCTCCACGCGCTGGCGCACGCCCACCGGCAGGTCCCCGACCTTCGCCGCCGGGTCCACGGCGAGCCCGTGCTCCTTTGCGAGCGCGCCCACCCGCCGCAGGGCCTCGCGCCGGTCCGTCAGACCGAAGCGCCGGGGCTCGGCGGCGTACACGACGTTCTCGGCGACCGTGAACGACGGGAAGAGCTTGAAGCTCTGGTGCACCATGCCGAGTCCGGCCGCGATCGCCTCGCTCGGGTTCGCGAACACCACCTCGCGCCCGTCTAGCAGGATCTGCCCGGCGTCGGGCCGCTGGAGCCCGTAGAGCACGGACATCAGGGTCGACTTGCCCGCGCCGTTCTCGCCCATCAGGGCGTGGATCTCACCGCGCGCGACGGTCAGATCGACGCGGTCGTTGGCGAGGGTGCCGGGAAACTCCTTGGTGATGCCGCGCAGTTCGACGGCGGGGGAGCCGGCGCCGGAGCCCGTGCCGGAACCGGAGCCGGTGCCGGGATCAGGCCGCGGGGTCATTGACCTTCAGCTTCCCGGCGACGATGTCGTCCCGCAGCTCCTCGACGCGCTTCAGCACGTCCTTGTGGTCCGCGATCAGGCACTTGGAGTCCGCGACGCCGGGTTCGAGGCCGGTCAGCGACATGCCGCCCTCCTTGAGGCCGTACGACACCGTGGTGCCGCCCTTGCCCTTCAGGATCTGCGCGATGCCCTTCTCCACGGCGACATCGGTCTTCTTCAGCACGTTGTCGACGACGACGCCCGGGCTGCCGACGCACTGGTTCGCGTCGACGCCGTACGCCTGGAAGCCCTTGGCCTTCGCGGCCTGGAAGACACCGGTGTTGCCGCCCGCGGCGGCCGCCATCACCTGGTCGGCCCCGCCGGAACCGAGCGTCGCCGCCTGGTCCTTGGCGCGGGCCGCGTCATTGAACGGGGACTGCCCGCCGACGAAGAGCGTGCGGGACTTGACCCCCGCCTCCACCTTCCTCGCACCGGCCGCGAACGGCTCGCTGTAGCGGCGGAACTGCGGGGTGTCGAGGACGTCGACGGCGCCCACCTTCTTGCTCTTGGTGAGCAGCCCGGCCTCCGCGCCCGCGAGGTACACCGCCTCGTGCTCGCGGAAGACCGCACAGGTCACGTTCTCGTACGTCTTCTTCGTGCACGCGTCGACGAGCAGGAACTGCTGCTCGGGGTGCGCCTCGGCCTGCTGGGCCGCGATGTCGGCGAACTCGAAACCGACGAGCGCGATGACATCGGGCGCGGAGTCCACGGCCGACTGCACGTTCTGCTGCCGCGACGACGTGTCGCTGCTCTGGAAGACCTTCGGGGCCCCGGCGCCCTGCGCCTTCGCGGCCGACTTCACCCCGCTGACGGCCAGCTTGAGGAACTCGTTCTGGGCGACCGGATCGGGCGTGACGAGCGTGAACGCCTTGTCGCCCCCGCCCCCGGCGCCGTCCGAACCGTCCTTCTTCGCGGCGGCGTTGCAGCCGGTGGCGAGAAGCGCGGCGCCGACGGCGAGCGAGGACAGCCGAAGGGACGTACGACGGGACACACGAAGAGACCTGTACGGGGACATGGACATACGGGAGCGCCTTCTCGAAGGAGCCTGGGAGCCCAGGCGGTGGCAGGGAGATCGGTCGGACGTGCGGAGCAAAACCGCTCAGCGACAACAGCGACAGCTACGGAGACAGCGGCAGCTACGCAGACAGCGGCACATTCGGCGGCCGTCGGTCACGGCGCGGGTCACGGCGTCGGTCCCGCTGTCGGTCACGGCGGGGCAGCTCATGGAGCCAGCGGTCCGCTGGGATTTCATGGCCGTCCTCCTCGTCCCGTGGGTCGATCCGTCCCGGGTGGCGGTGAGGGTAACACCGGATTTCGGACAGCCGCACGAACGTCTCGAAATATGGTTCGAGCACGTCAGGTACGGTGTCGACACCCCTCCCCGCATGGCCACAAACGCCCTATTTCCCCGGAGTTGAGCACATGAGCAGCCAGGACCTGCGCGCGGTCACCTGGACGGCGGCCACGGAGGGCGACGGCACGCCGTCCCTCTCCCTCATCGACCAGACCGCGCTCCCGCACGCTCTGGAGCGCCTCGACGTCACCACCGTCGACCAGCTGATCGACGCGATCGTGCGTCTGGTGGTCCGCGGCGCACCGGCCATCGGCGCGGCGGGCGGTTACGGCGTCGCGCTCGCCATGTCGCAGGGCGCGCGCGAGGGCTGGGGCCGGGCACGCCTCGACGCGGAGGTCGCCAGGGTGCGTGCGGCGCGGCCCACCGCCGTGAACCTGATGGTGTGCGTGGACCGGGTCGCCCTGCTCATCGACGCGGGTCCCGCCGCGGTGCTCGCGGAGGCGGACGCGATCGTGCGCGAGGACCTGGAGGCGAACCACGCGATGGGCGCGTTCGGTGCCGACTGGCTCCAGAAGCGGATCGCCGTCTCCGGCTCCGGGGACCGCCCGCTGCGGATCCTCACCCACTGCAACACGGGTGCGCTCGCCACGGCGGGGTGGGGGACGGCGCTCGGCGTCATCCGTGAACTGCACGGCCGGGGCCGTCTGGAGACGGTCTACGCCGACGAGACCCGCCCGCTGCTCCAGGGCGCGCGGCTCACGGCGTGGGAGCTGGCGCAGGAGGGGATACCGCACTTCGTCCAGGCGGACGGGGCGGCAGCGGGCACGATCCTGCGGGGCGAGGTGGACGCGGCGATCGTCGGGGCCGACCGGATCGCGGCGAACGGCGACACGGCGAACAAGGTGGGGACGGTGGGGATAGCGCTGGCGTGCGCGTACGCGGGCATCCCGTTCATGGTCGCCGCCCCCACGACGACGGTCGACCTCGCCACGGCGACGGGCGCCGACATCCACATCGAACTGCGGGGCGAGGCGGAGATCCTGGAATGGGCAGGCGTCCGCACCGCTCCGGCGGCCTCGCGGGGCCACAACCCCGCCTTCGACGTAACACCGGCTTCCCTGGTGACGGCACTGGTGACGGAGCGGGGCGTGCTTGAGGTGGGGGCGGGGGAGACGCCGGCGGACGGGCTGAGCTGAGGGCGGGGCTCCGCCCGCTTAAGGGATTCAGCCCGTCCGGCGTTTGAGGACGAACTCGGCGGAGCCGGTGATTGCGGCACGCACCAGGCCCTCGCGCCGAGCGAGTTTTCGGGAAGGGGCGGGGTTGGGGACAAGCCCCGCAGAGTCAGATCAACCCCGCGTCAGCTCAAGCTCCAGCAACCACTCCACCACCTCGGTGCGATGCCGCGCCTCGCGAGGATCCGCACCCCACACATAAAGCCCGTGCCCCGCAACGACAACCGCCGGCATCCCCGGCGAAAGCGCAGCCTCAAGACGATCCCCCAGGACAGCCATGTCCTGGCTGTTGGCAATCACCGGCAGCGTCACGGCAACCTCATGCGTCCCGTGCCCAAGCCCCTTCAGCATCTCCAGATCCCGGAAGGAAATCCCGCCGGGCTTCCGATGCCCCATGGCCACCGACGCCACGGTGTGCACGTGCACCACGGCCCCGGCCCCGGTAAGCGCAGCGACCCGCGCATGCAGCGCCGCCTCCGCCGAGGGCCGCCCCGCGCCGAGCGCGGCGCCCGACGCATCCGTCAACACCACGTCCGCAGCGGTCAGTTCACCCTTGTCCCGCCCACTCGCCGTCACGGCGAGCTGAAGCGGCGTACGCGAAAGGACCACGGACAGGTTCCCGGACGTACCCCGCATCCACCCGAACGACGCGAACCGCGCGGCCTCGGCGGCGAGGACAGCCCCTGCCTCCTCCAGATCCACAACAACATTGGTCTCGGCAGTGGTCTCAGCCGCACTCATCGAACGCTCCTCACAACACTGATCTCATCGAAGGCCGAAACCTCCGCATGCCCGCCGACCCCGGCGGCGAAGTAGGGCTCCCCGGCCCGGCGCACGCCCACGACGTGCCACCCCGCCTCCCGCGCCGCGTCCAGCTCCCCGAGCCGGTCGGAGAGGAAGAGCGTGCGGCCGGGGTCCGCCCCGACGGCCGCCGAGATCGCGCGGTAGGACCCGGCCTCCTGCTTGGGGCCCGCGTTCTCGGTGTCGTAGAAGCCGCTCACGAGATCCATCAGGGACCCCTCGGGCGAGTACGTGAACCACGCCCGCTGCGCCGCGACGGACCCGGACGAGTAGACGTAGAGCCGCACCCCGTCCGCCGCCCAGGCCCGCAGCACGTCGATCACCTCGGGGTAGAAGTGCGAGACGAGCTCGCCCCGCGCGAAGCCTTCCGCCCAGAGGATGCCCTGGAGCGTCTTCAGGGGCGTCGCCTTGCGGTCGGCGTCGACCCACTCGCCCAGGATCTTCTCCACCCGCGCGGCATCCGCGTCGGGCTCACCGGCAAGCTCCCGCACCTGCGCGAGGGCCCGCGCCACCTCCGGCTCGTCGCCCCGCGCGGCGAGAAGCGCACCGAAGCGCTCGCGCGCGTAGGGATACAGCACGTCCACCACGAACCCCGTGGCGCTCGTGGTGCCCTCGATGTCGAGCACCACGGCGTCCACGGAACCCGCGTCGAAAGAGACACTCACGCGGCGTATCCGGCGTGGATCGCGTCGAAGTCCGGGAAGCGGTCCGCGATCGGGCTGCCCGTGAACGTGCCGATCCAGCCGTCCTCCTCGTGGAAGAAGCGGATGGCCGTGAACGCGGGGGACGTGCCCATGTCGAACCAGTGCGTCGTGCCGCGCGGCACCCCGAGCAGATCGCCCTTCTCGCAGTAGACCGCGTGCACTTCGCCGCCCACGTGCAGATAGAAGATCCCGGCGCCCGCGACGAAGAACCGCACCTCGTCATCGTCGTCGTGCGTGTGCTCGGCGAGGAACTTCTGCCGGGCGGCCTTCGCCTTCTCGGGCCAGCCGGGGTCGTCGCTGGGGTGCAGCGCGACCACGTCGACCGTCTGGAAGCCCTCTTCGGCGTTGAGCTTGTCGATCTCCGTGCGGTACGCGGCGAAGACGGTGTCGCTGTCCGCGTCGGCCGGCACGTCCTCGCGCACCGGCCACTGCTCGTAGCGCACGCCGACCGGGGCGAGCGCGGCGGCGATCTCGACCGGGTCCGCGGTGCGGCGTATGACGGTCTCGGGGCCGGACTCCGGCCAGGTCGTCAGGAGGGTCATGGCTCGCTCCAGAAGGGGACACAGTGGGTACGGGGGATGGTAACTCGCAGGTCAGCCGACGTCAGCCGTGCTCACGCGGTGTCCCACAGCGTGGACGGCGCGGCCCTGCGGACCACCGGCGCGACCTCCTCGGCGAACCGCTGGAGCGTCTCGATCTGCTCGCCGCGCTCCAGGCCGAAGCCGTCCACGGTGATGGACTGGAGGTCGTGCCCGTACACCTCGTGGTAGCCGAGGATCTTGTCGATGATCTGCTGCGGGGAGCCGATGAGCTGCGGCCCGTCCGCGATCGCGTCCTCGATGGTGCGAAACGGCGTGTTGTAGCCCGCCTTGCCCTCCAGGTGCGGCTTGAAGGTCTGGCGCACCTTCGCCTCGTACAGCTCGCGGTAGCGCGAGACCGCCTGCTCCGCCGAGTCCGCGATGAGCAGCCCGCCCGAGCCCGCCGCAACGCGGGCGTTCGCCGGGTCGTGCCCGTACTCCTCGAACCGTTCGCGGTAGTGCGCGATGAGCTTCGCGTACGCGGCGCGCGGCTGGATGGCGTTGGCGGTGAAGAGCGGATCGCCGTGCTTGGCCGCGAGGTCGGGGGAGTTGAGGGAGGTGGCCGAGCCGTGCCAGATGCGCGGCACACCCGCGTAGGGGCGCGGCACCGTCGTCACGTCCTTCAGCGCGGGCCTGAACTCGCCCTCCCAGTCGACGTTCTCCTCGCTCCACAGGCGGCGGAGGAGTTCGTACTTCTCCTTCTGCAGGTCCCACTGCCGTTCCTCGTCGAGGCCGAAGAGGTCGAAGTGGCCTGCCTCCGCGCCCTTGCCGATCACCAACTCGATGCGTCCGCGCGAGATCTGATCGAGCGTCGCGTAGTCCTCGGCGACCCGCACCGGGTCGAGGATCGCCACGACGGTGACGCCGGTGAGCAGTTTGATCCGGGTGGTCCGCGCGGCGAGCGCGCCGAGCACCACGGTGGGGCTCGACGAGAGGAAGGCGCCCGCGTGCCGCTCGCCCACGGCGTACGCGTCGTAGCCGAGCCGCTCGGCGGCCACCCCGACCTCGATCACGTCCGCCAACCGGTCCGCTGAGGTCGGGAGTTGGCCGGTCAGGGGGTGCGGGGCATGGCCGATGATCGACAGGACCTGGAATCTCATGGTGGCCTCTCCGTGGTACGACCTTCCACTCTCCCCGCGCCGTATTGCACGCGTATGTACGCGCTGTGGCGGCCCGCCCGGATACGCCGAAGGCCGGGTACGGCGAAGGGGCGGCCCCCGGTGGGAGCCGCCCCTCGTACAGCCGGTGCCTACTTGTTGTCGAGCACGTCCTGGACCTTGGCGCGGACGTCGTCCGTGGCCAGGCCGCGGATCGTCAGCGTCGTACGGCGGCGCAGGACGTCGTCCGCCGTCTCGGCCCACTCGTGGTCACGGGCGTAGACGACCTGGGCCCAGATCTCCGGGGCGTCCGGCGAGACGCGCTCGGCGAGCTCCGGGTTCTCGTTCGCCAGGCGGGCGATGTCGAAGGAGAGCGAGCCGTAGTGCGTCGCCAGGTGCTTGGCCGTGTCGGCGGCCATGCGCGGGCCGGGTGCCGGGCCGTCGACCAGGAGACGGTGCGCGACCGCGCGCGGGTTGGCGATGCCGGGCAGCGGCAGACGCTTCTGGAGCTGCGAGATCGGCTCGTAGTCGTCGCCGAGCGGGTGGCCGGGCAGCGACTCCAGCTTCTTCATGACCGTACGGCCGATGTGGCGGAAGGTCGTCCACTTGCCGCCCGCGACGGAGAGCATGCCGGCCGCGCCCTCGGTGACGACCGTCTCGCGCTTGGCCTTCGAGGTGTCGCCGGGCCCGCCGGGCAGCACGCGCAGACCCGCGAAGGAGTACGTGATCAGGTCACGGGACAGCTGCTGGTCGCGGATGGAGAACGCGGCCTCGTCCAGGATCTGCGCGGTGTCGGCCTCGGTGACGCTCACGTCCGCAGGGTCGCCCTCGAACTCCTCGTCCGTCGTGCCGAGAAGCAGCATGTCCTCCCACGGCAGGGCGAACGTGATGCGGTACTTGTCGATCGGCGTGGCAAGCGCGGCCTTCCAGGGGGCGGTGCGCTTGAGGACCAGGTGCGCGCCCTTGGAGAGGCGGATGGAGGGGGCCGCGTCGGGGTTCTCCATCTTGCGCAGGTGGTCGACCCACGGGCCCGTCGCGTTCAGCACGAGGCGGGCGTTGACGCCGAACTCGGTGCCGTCCATGCGGTCCTTGAGCTCTGCGCCCGTGACCCGGCCCTTGGTGAAGCGCAGGCCGGTGACCTCGGCGTGGTTGAGGACGGCGGCGCCGGCCTCGACGGCCGCGCGGACCGTCATCAGGGCCATGCGGGAGTCGTTCATCTGGTCGTCGCCGTAGACGGCGACGGCCTTGAGGTTGTCCGTGCGCAGTTCCGGCACGTCCTGCGCGGCCTTCGAGGGCGAGAGCAGGTGGCCGACGCCGTCGCCGAAGGCGGAAAGCGCGCTGTACGCGAAGACGCCCGCGCCCAGCTTGGCGGCGCCGTGCGGGCCGCCCTTGTAGACGGGCAGGTAGAAGGTGAGCGGGTTCGCCAGGTGGGGGGCCACCTGACGGGACACCGCGCGACGCTCGAAGTGGTTCTCCGCGACCAGCTTCACCGCGCCGGTCTGCAGGTAGCGCAGACCGCCGTGGAGAAGCTTGGAGGAGGCGGAGGAGGTGGCGCCGGCGAAGTCACCGGCGTCCACCAGGGCCACCCGCAGGCCCGACTGCGCGGCATGCCAGGCGGTGGAGATGCCCAGAATTCCGCCACCGATCACCAGGAGGTCGTACGTCGCCTTGGAAAGCTGCTCCCGGGTCTCGGCGCGGCTCGGGTTGGAACCGGCAGCCGGATGCGTCCCGAGGGCAGGGACGCTCTGCAGGGTGGTCATGTTGATTTACTCCTCGCCACTTTCGTCGAGCCAGCCCATGGAACGCTCTACGGCCTTGAGCCAGCTCTTGTACTCACGGGCGCGGGTGTCCGCGTCCATGCGGGGTGTCCACTCCGCCGCCCGGCGCCAGTTGGCGCGCAGCTCGTCGGTGCCGGACCAGAAGCCGACGGCGAGACCGGCGGCGTAGGCGGCGCCGAGGCAGGTCGTCTCGGCCACCATCGGGCGCACCACCGGCGCGTCGAGGAAGTTCGAGAGCGTCTGCATCAGCAGGTTGTTGGAGGTCATGCCGCCGTCGACCTTGAGGGCCGTGAGCTCGACGCCGGAGTCCTTCGTCATGGCGTCGGTGATCTCACGGGTCTGCCAGGCCGTGGCCTCCAGGACGGCGCGCGCGATGTGCGCCTTGGTGACGTACCGGGTGAGACCGGCGATCACACCGCGGGCGTCGGAACGCCAGTACGGGGCGAAGAGGCCGGAGAAGGCCGGTACGAAGTAGGCGCCGCCGTTGTCCTCGACCGACGACGCGAGCGTCTCGATCTCGGCGGCGGAGTTGATCAGGCCCATCTGGTCGCGCATCCACTGCACGAGCGAACCGGTGACGGCGATGGAACCCTCGAGGGCGTAGACCGGCTTCTGGTCGCCGATCTGGTAGCCGACGGTGGTCAGCAGGCCCGAGTAGGAGTTGATGGCCGACTCACCGGTGTTCATCAGCATGAAGGTGCCGGTGCCGTACGTCGACTTGGCCTCGCCCTTGGCGAAACAGGTCTGGCCGAAGAGCGCCGCCTGCTGGTCGCCGAGCGCGGAGGCGACGGGGATGCCGGGCAGGATGTCGCCGAGCTTGCCGCCGCTGACCTCGCCGTAGACCTCGGCGGAGGAGCGGATCTCGGGGAGCATCGCCATCGGGACGCCGATGGACTCGGCGATCTTCTCGTCCCAGCGCATGGTGTGCAGGTTCATCAGCATGGTGCGCGAGGCGTTGGTGACGTCGGTGACGTGGTGGCCGCCGTTGACACCGCCCGTCAGGTTCCAGATGACCCAGGAGTCCATGGTGCCGAAGAGGATGTCGCCCGCCTCGGCGCGCTCGCGCAGGCCGTCGACGTTGTCGAGCAGCCAGCGGGCCTTGGGCCCGGCGAAGTAGCTGGCGAGCGGCAGGCCCGTCTCCCGGCGGAAGCGGTCCTGGCCGACGTTGCGGCCGAGCTCCTTGCACAGGGCGTCGGTACGGGTGTCCTGCCAGACGATGGCGTTGTGCACCGGCTCGCCGGTGTTCTTGTCCCAGAGCAGCGTGGTCTCACGCTGGTTGGTGATGCCGATCGCCTTGATGTCCTCGTGGGTGATGCCGGCCTTGGAGATGGCGCCGGCGACGACCTCCTGGACGTTCGTCCAGATCTCGCTCGCGTCGTGCTCGACCCAGCCCGGCTTCGGGAAGATCTGCTCGTGCTCCTTCTGGTCGACCGAGACGATCCGGCCGTCCTTGTCGAAGACGATGCAGCGGCTCGAAGTGGTGCCCTGGTCGATGGCCGCGATGAAGGGGCCTGCGGTGTGTGCGTCGGTGCTCACGGTGTACTCCTGCTCTTCTTTGCTCTCGGCGGTCTGTCTCGGGCGGTCGTCGGCAGCGCTCGCGGTCCTACTTGAACGCGAGGTTGTAGAGGCCACCGGCGATGGCACCGCCGATCAGCGGGCCGGCGATCGGCACCCATGCGTACGCCCAGTCGGAGCTGCCCTTGTTCGGCAGCGGGAGCAGGGAGTGCACGATGCGCGGACCCAGGTCACGGACCGGGTTGATCGCGTAGCCCGTGGGGCCACCGAGGGAGAGGCCGATGCCCACCACGACGAGGGCGGTGATCAGCGCGCCGAGCGTGCCGATGCCGTTGCCGCCGTCGTTCAGGCCCTGGGTGAGGATCGCGAGGACGAGGACGGCCGTCGCGATGATCTCGGTGAGCACGTTCTGCGCGTAGTTGCGGATCTCGGGGCCGGTGGAGAACACGCCGAGCACCGGACCGGCCTTGGGGGCGGCCTTCTGGTCGACGAGGCCCTCCTCCATCGGCTGCGCCGCGAGTATCGCCGGGTCGGTCAGGTGGGCCTTGAACTGGCCCAGGTAGGCGAGCCAGACCAGGACGGCGCCGATGATCGCGCCGAGCAGCTGCGAGGCGAGGTAGAGCGGAACATCGCTCCACTTCGTGCCGCCCTCGATGGCGAGGCCGATGGTGACCGCCGGGTTGAGGTGGGCGCCGGAGACGCCACCCGCCAGGTACGCGCCGGTCAGTACCGCAAAGCCCCACCCGAAGGTGATCGCCAGCCAGCCGGCGTCCTTGGCCTTGGAGGCCTTGAGCGTGACGGCGGCGCAGACACCGCCGCCGAGCAGAATGAGAATGGCGGTACCGATGGTCTCGCCGATGAAGATGTCGGAGCTGGACACCCGCGACTCCTTTGTCCTTCGTCCAGGGGAAGGCGAACCCCGGGTCCCTCCGGTGGTCCGCGACCTCAGGTGAGGTCGTTGCCGGCCCTGGCCTTGTCACACTCTAACGCGTAATGCCGGTAGGTGTTCGACAATGCCGACCGATGGACGCGAGTCTCACCCCGTGGTTACTTGCCCGTCAAGACTTCTGTTATTGAAAACACGATCGTTATTGATCGTTCCGGCTTATCGGTCGAGGCGGGGGTCCCGCCGGGTGAAACGCGGTCCAATGATCGTCGCGCAGAAGAGTGCCCCCTGCATGTTGAGCAGGGGGCAGCAGGCGGGGCGGCCGGGGGGTGAGCGGGGTCAGAAGCGCCCGGCGCCCAGGTCCCGCGACACGGCGCGGGCGCAGTCCCGTACGGCTGCGATCAGGTCGGGGCGCAGCTCCCCTTCCTTGCGGACGCGCTCCACCGCACCGGTGATGCCGACCGCGCCGACCGGCATGCGGCGCCGGTCGTGGATGGGCGCGGCCACGGAGGCGATGCCCTCCCAGGTCTCCTCGACGTCGGAGGCGTACCCGCGCGCGCGGGTGAGGTCCAGGACGCCCTCGAAGGCCCCGGGGTCCACGACGGTGCGCGAGGTGAAGGCCTGCCAGTCGGACTCGGCGGCCTCGCTGTGCGCCACCGGGTCGTAGGCGGCGAGCACCTTGCCCAGGGCCGTGGAGTGCAGCGGCTGCATCGCGCCCACCTCCAGGACTTGGCGGCTGTCGTCGGGCCGGAAGACGTGGTGCACGATCAAAACGCCCTGCTGGTGCAGGACGCCGAGGTAGACGCTCTCGCCGCTGGACCGGGCCAGGTCGTCGGTCCACACCAGGGCGCGGGCCCGCAGCTCGTGCACGTCCAGGTAGCTGTTGCCCAGGCGCAGCAGTTCGGCGCCGAGCTGATAGCGGCCCGACGCGGAGTCCTGCTCGACGAAGCCCTCCGCCTGCAGGGTGCGCAGAATGCCGTGGGCCGTGCCCTTGGCCAGGCCAAGGGCGGACGCGATCTCCGAGAGGCCGAGCCTTCGCTCTCCTCCCGCGAGCAGCCGCAGCATCGCGGCGGCCCGCTCGAGCGACTGGATGTTCCGTGCCATCGCAGCCCCTTCCTCCGTCCCCTCTGACTCCAACGTTCGACAATGCTGAACACTATCGGTCGTTGTCGACCTCCCGCGACAGAGCGGGCAGCGGTGTTTCTCGCCGTTTCCCGCCCTGCACCGAACCACACCCCCGAGGAGGGGGGCGCGGACAGGGCGCGGTGTCCGCCCCGTGAACACTCACGCGCTGTGGACCTTCGTCCCGCTACCCTGACCGAGTGCGCCTTCCACCGAAGCGCAAAGCCGACAGCCGTCGCACCTCTGGGAGCTCTTTCATGGCCTCGTTGCCGACCCCCTCGTCCGGTTCCGCGAACACCCCGGATTCCTCGGGCACCTCGAACGGAACCCGAGCCGATGCCCTCCGCGAAGCCCTCGCCACCCGCGTGGTGGTGGCCGACGGCGCGATGGGCACCATGCTCCAGGCCCAGGACCCCACCCTCGAGGACTTCCAGAACCTCGAGGGCTGTAACGAGATCCTGAACGTGACACGCCCGGACATCGTCCGCTCGGTCCACTCGGAATACTTCGCTGTCGGCGTCGACTGCGTCGAGACGAACACGTTCGGCACGAACTTCGCCGCCCTGAGCGAGTACGACATCCCCGAACGCAACTTCGAGCTCTCCGAGGCGGGCGCCCGCATCGCCCGCGAGGTCGCCGACGAGTTCACCGCCTCGACCGGACAGCAGCGCTGGGTCCTCGGCTCCATGGGCCCCGGCACCAAGCTGCCGACCCTGGGCCACGCCCCGTACACCGTCCTGCGCGACGCTTATCAGACCAACGCCGAAGGCATGATCGCGGGCGGCGCGGACGCCCTCCTGGTGGAGACCACCCAGGACCTCCTGCAGACCAAGTCCGCGATCCTCGGCGCCCGCCGCGCCCTGGACGCCACCGGCGTCAACCTCCCGCTGATCTGCTCGGTCACCGTCGAGACCACCGGCACGATGCTGCTCGGCTCCGAGATCGGCGCCGCGCTCACCGCCCTGGAGCCGCTCGGCATCGACATGATCGGCCTGAACTGCGCCACGGGCCCGGCCGAGATGAGCGAGCACCTGCGCTACCTCGCCCGCCACTCGCGCGTGCCGATCTCCTGCATGCCCAACGCGGGCCTGCCGGTCCTGGGCAAGGACGGCGCCCACTACCCCCTGACGGAGGCCGAGCTGGCCGACGCCCAGGAGACCTTCGTACGCGAGTACGGCCTCTCCCTGGTCGGCGGCTGCTGCGGAACCACCCCCGAGCACCTGCGCCAGGTCGTCGAGCGCGTCCGCGGCGTGGAGACGACCCGCCGCGAGCCGCGCCCCGAGCCCGGCGCCGCCTCGCTCTACCAGACCGTGCCCTTCCGCCAGGACACCTCGTACCTGGCCATCGGCGAGCGCACGAACGCCAACGGCTCGAAGAAGTTCCGCGAGGCCATGCTGGAGGGCCGCTGGGACGACTGCGTGGAGATGGCCCGCGACCAGATCCGCGAGGGCGCCCACATGCTCGACCTCTGCGTCGACTACGTCGGCCGGGACGGCGTCAAGGACATGGAGGAGCTCGCGGGCCGCTTCGCCACCGCCTCCACCCTGCCCATCGTCCTGGACTCCACCGAGCTGCCCGTCATCCAGGCCGGTCTGGAGAAGCTGGGCGGCCGCGCCGTCATCAACTCCGTCAACTACGAGGACGGCGACGGCCCCGAGTCCCGCTTCGCGAAGGTCACCGCGCTCGCCAAGGAGCACGGCGCCGCGCTGATCGCGCTGACCATCGACGAGGAGGGCCAGGCCCGCACCGCCGAGCACAAGGTCGCCATCGCCGAGCGCCTCATCGACGACCTGACAGGCAACTGGGGCATCCACGAGTCGGACATCCTCATCGACTGCCTGACCTTCACCATCTGCACCGGTCAGGAGGAGTCCCGCGGCGACGGCATCGCCACCATCGAGGCGATCCGCGAGCTCAAGCGCCGCCACCCGGACGTGCAGACCACGCTGGGTCTGTCGAACATCTCCTTCGGCCTCAACCCGGCCGCCCGCGTCGTCCTGAACTCCGTCTTCCTCGACGAGTGCGTCAAGGCGGGCCTGGACTCGGCGATCGTGCACGCCTCCAAGATCCTGCCCATCGCGCGCCTGGACGAGGAGCAGGTCAAGGTCGCCCACGACCTGATCTACGACCGCCGCGCGGAGGGCTACGACCCCCTCCAGAAGCTCATGGAGCTCTTCGAGGGCGTCAACATGAAGTCGATGAAGGCGGGCAAGGCCGAGGAACTCCTTGCCCTGCCGCTGGACGAGCGCCTCCAGCGCCGCATCATCGACGGCGAGAAGAATGGCCTGGACGCCGACCTCGACGAGGCCCTGCTGACCCGCCCGGCGCTCGACATCGTCAACGACACCCTCCTGGAGGGCATGAAGGTCGTCGGCGAGCTCTTCGGGTCCGGCCAGATGCAGCTGCCCTTCGTGCTCCAGTCCGCCGAGGTCATGAAGACCGCGGTCGCCCACCTCGAACCGCACATGGAGAAGTCGGACTCCGAGGGCAAGGGCACCATCGTCCTGGCCACCGTCCGCGGCGACGTCCACGACATCGGCAAGAACCTCGTCGACATCATCCTGTCCAACAACGGCTACAACGTCGTCAACCTCGGCATCAAGCAGCCGGTCGCCGCGATCCTGGACGCCGCGGCAGAGCACCGCGCCGACGTGATCGGCATGTCCGGCCTCCTGGTGAAGTCGACCGTGATCATGAAGGAGAACCTGGAGGAGCTCAACCAGCGCAACATGGCCGCCGACTTCCCGGTGATCCTCGGCGGCGCCGCGCTGACCCGTGCCTACGTCGAGCAGGACCTCCACGAGATCTACGAGGGCGAGGTCCGCTACGCCCGCGACGCCTTCGAGGGCCTGCGCCTGATGGACGCCCTCATCGCGGTCAAGCGCGGCGTCCCCGGCGCCACGCTGCCCGAGCTGAAGCAGCGCCGCGTGGCCAAGCGGGACACCCCCGTCGCGGAGGTCTCCGAGGACGAGGGGCCCGCCCGCTCGGACGTCTCCACCGACAACCCCGTCCCCACCCCGCCGTTCTGGGGCACCCGCGTCGTCAAGGGCATCCAGCTCAAGGAGTACGCGTCCTGGCTGGACGAGGGCGCCCTGTTCAAGGGCCAGTGGGGCCTCAAGCAGGCCCGAACGGGTGACGGGCCCTCGTACGAGGAGCTGGTGGAGAGCGAGGGCCGCCCGCGGCTGCGCGGCTGGCTGGACGAGCTGCACACCAAGAACATGCTGGAGGCGGCCGTCGTGCACGGCTACTTCCCCTGTGTCTCCAAGGGCGACGACCTGATCATCCTGGACGACGAGGGCAACGAGCGCACCCGCTTCTCCTTCCCGCGCCAGCGCCGCGGCCGGCGCCTGTGCCTGGCGGACTACTTCCGCCCGGAGGAGTCCGGCGAGACCGATGTGGTCGGCCTCCAGGTCGTCACCGTCGGCTCGAAGATCGGCGAGGCCACCGCCGAGCTGTTCGCCGCCGACTCCTACCGCGACTACCTCGAACTGCACGGCCTGTCCGTGCAGTTGGCCGAGGCGCTCGCCGAGTACTGGCACGCGCGCGTGCGCGCCGAGCTCGGCTTCGGCGGCGAGGACCCCGCCGACGTCGAGGACATGTTCGCCCTGAAGTACCGCGGCGCGCGCTTCTCGCTGGGCTACGGCGCCTGCCCCGACCTGGAGGACCGAGCCAAGATCGCCGAGCTCCTGGAGCCGGAGCGGATCGGCGTGCAGCTCTCCGAGGAGTTCCAGCTGCACCCGGAGCAGTCCACGGACGCGATCGTCATCCATCACCCGGAGGCGAAATACTTCAACGCGCGCTGAGCGGGCAAGTCGTACACTTGTCGGTCCAGTGCAGGCCGGTTGCCCACCCGTCAGAAGGGGGCAACCGGCCTTTCCGTCCCTCATGGAGGTGTGCCCGGATGACCAGTACGGTTCCCGCGCTCGATACCCGAACGGCCGAAGGCAGCGACCTGCAGGCGGTACTCCTCGACATGGACGGAACCCTCGTGGACACCGAGGGCTTCTGGTGGGACGCGGAGGTCGCGGTGTTCGCGGCACTCGGACACACGCTCGACGAGGCCTGGCGTGACGTGGTGGTCGGCGGACCCATGACGCGCAGCGCCGGGTTCCTGATCGAGTCCACCGGCGCCGACATCACGGTCCCCGAGCTGACGGTGCTGCTCAACGAAGGCTTCGAGGACCGCATCGGCCGCGCCCTGCCGCTGATGCCGGGGGCCGCGAGGCTCCTCGCCGAGCTCGCCGCGCACGAGGTGCCCATGGCCCTGGTCTCCGCGTCGCACCGGCGCATCATCGACCGGGTGCTCGAATCGATCGGCTCCCACCACTTCGCGCTGACCATCGCGGGCGACGAGGTGTCCCGGACCAAGCCGCACCCCGACCCGTACCTCCTCGCGGCGGCCGGCGTTGGCGCGGAACCGGCCAGATGTGCCGTCATCGAGGACACCGCGACCGGCGTCGCGGCGGCCGAGGCCGCGGGCTGCCGCGTGGTGGCGGTGCCGTCCGTGGCGCCCATCGCCCCGGCATCGGGCAGGACCATCGTGCCGACCCTCGAACACGTCAACCTGCCTTTCCTGCAAGGCTTGATGGCCGGAAAGTGCTGAACGGTTGAAGATGTGACCTTTCCCACTCCGTGGGGGGTCGACAGCTGATCGGGGCTGTGCCGGGGCGTCGATTTGCGCGTCTTGTTCAGTGGCGTTGTGTCCCGATTAAGGGGAACCTCACGAAACCTTCCCGTGTCGGGGTATCGGTGTGTCCGCGCCCGGTTTCGCTGTGTGATTGAGGGTCAACTCCGGTGCCTTCCGGCCCGCGTGGCGGTGCGGACTAATGTCTTCGCGAGAACATCGCCACACCCTGCGGACCGAACTGACCCCACCCCTCGTTGTCGGTCCGGACGGGATCAACAGCTCTGGAGAACGTCGAGCATGAACCGTAAGACTTTGGTGCTGCCGGCCGTCGTAGGTCTGCTCGCTTCCGCGCTCGCGGCCTGCGGAGGGGCGGGCGACGGCGGGGACGACGACGCGATCACCGTCGGCACCACGGACCGGTTCGCCACCTCACCCGAGATACCGGCGCCCTTCGACCCCGCGTACGCCTATGACGCGGGCTCCTGGAACGTCGTGCGCCAGACGGTCCAGACGCTGATGGCCGCTCCGCGCGGCGGCGGAGAGCCGGAGCCCGACGCCGCCGAGAAGTGCGGCTTCACCGACACCGGCAACGAGCGCTACGAGTGCACGCTGCGCAAGGACCTCAAGTTCGCCGACGGCGAGCCGCTGACCGCCGCCGACGTGAAGTTCTCCATCGAGCGGGTGCGGGACATCAAGATCAAGGACCCCAGCGGTTCCGCGGGCATGGTGTCCAACGTCGACGCGATCGAGACCGAGGGCGACCGCAGCGTCGTCTTCCACCTCAAGAGCCCCGACGCGACGTTCCCGTACAAGCTGGCCACGCCCATCGCGGGCATCGTCAGCTCCGAGCACTACGCCAAGAACAAGCTGCGCGACGGCTTCGACCTGGACGGCTCGGGCCCCTACACCGCCAAGCAGGAGGTGAAGGGCAACACGCTCGTCAAGACCACGTTCTCCAAGAACCCCAACTACAAGGGCGTTCTCAAGCCCAAGAACGACAAAGTCGAGATGCGCACCTACGAGTCCGCCGACGCCATGGGCAAGGCACTCAAGAGCGGCGACCTCGACATGATGACGCGCACCATGTCGCCCGAGCAGATCAAGCAGCTCGACGAGGACCCGGGCAGCAACATCGAGCTGGTCGAGACGCCCGGCCTGGAGATCCGCTACCTCGGCTTCAACACGGACGCCACCACCGTCAAGTCCAAGGCGGTCCGCCAGGCCGTCGCGCAGATCGTCGACCGCGGCGCCATCGCCGCCGGCGTCTACGGCAACGCGGCCGAGCCGCTCTACTCCACGGTGCCGGCCACCATCACGGGCCACACCAACTCGTTCTTCAACAAGTACGGCAACCCGAGCCCGGCCAAGGCCCGCAGCCTGCTGCAGAAGGCCGACATCAGCACGCCGGTGAAGGTCACCCTGCACTACACGACGGACCACTACGGCCCGGGCACCAAGAAGGAGTTCCAGCTCCTGCAGAAGCAGCTCAACGCGAGCGGCCTGTTCGACGTGTCAATCAAGGGCACGGAGTGGAACACCTTCCGCCCCGCCGAGCAGAAGGGCGCGTACGACATCTACGGGATGGGCTGGTTCCCCGACTTCCCGGACGCCGACAACTTCCTGACGCCGTTCCTCGACAAGGACAACATCCTCGGCTCGCCGTACGTGAACCCCACCATCAACGACGAACTGCTCCCGCACTCGCGCCGCGAGGCGGACCGGCTCACCGCCTCCAAGAGCATCAAGAAGGTCCAGGACATCGTCGCCGAGGACGTGCCGGTGCTTCCCCTCTGGCAGGGCAAGCAGTACATCGCCGCCCGGGACGACATCACGGGCGTCGAGTGGGCGCTCAACTCCTCCTCGAACCTCCAGCTGTGGGAGCTCGGCCGAGGTGTGAGCGGCTGACCTCCGCGCACACCCGTACAAGCCTGGCCGGGCTTCGCTCCACCGATACACACCAACGACAAGGCACTTCGTGAATTTGCGTAACCAGTGGCTGGCCCTCCCCCTCACGGGAGGGCTGGCCGCCGTTCTGCTCACCGGCTGCGGCACGGAAACGGGCGGTGCGGGGGAGAACGAGGACGCGGTGGTGATGGGGATGTCGGACGACGTCCTGGCCACCGACCCGGCATCCGGCTACGACCCCGGATCATGGCTCCTGTTCAACAACGTCTTCCAGTCCCTGATGAGCTTCCCGAACGGGGCCACGGAGCCGCAGCCCGAGGCCGCCAAGGAGTGCGGCTTCACCGACTCCAAGACCAGGGTCTTCGAGTGCACGCTGCGCGACGGCCTGAAGTTCAGCAACGGCAACGCGCTGACCTCGAAGGACGTCAAGTACTCCTTCGACCGCATGATGAAGATCAACGACGACGCCGGCCCGGCGATCATGTTCCCGATGCTCGACCGCGTCGAGACGCCGAGCGCCAAGAAGGTCGTCTTCAGGCTCAAGTACGCCGACGCCACCTTCCCCAGCAAGATCGCGTCCGGCGCGGGATCCATCGTCGACCAGGCGTCGTACGACATGGACGGGCTGCGCGAGGACGGCCAGGCCACCGGCTCGGGGCCGTACAAGCTCGACTCCTTCGACGACGGGCAGGCCGTGTTCTCGGTCAACCCCGACTACAAGGGCACCGCCAAGGTGAAGAACAAGGGCGTCACGCTCAAGTTCTTCCACGACGACCAGAAGGGCCTGAAGAAGGCGCTCCTGGACGACAAGATCGACATCGCGTACCGCGGGCTCGCCGCCGACGACATCGCGGACATCGAGCAGGACACCTCCGACGCCAGCCAGAACATCGACGTCGTCGAGGGCACGAGCGCTGAGGTCCAGCACCTGGTCTTCAACATGAAGGACCCCGTCGCGGGCAAGCTCGGTGTCCGCAAGGCCATGGCGTACCTCCTCGACCGCGACGCCCTGGTCCAGGACGTCTACCGGGACACGGCCACGCCGCTGTACTCGATCGTCCCGGCCGGGATCGGCGGCCACAGCACCGCCTTCTTCGACACCTACGGCGCCCGCCCGCAGCGCTCCAAGGCCGCTGCCGCCCTGCGCGCGGAGGGCCTGACCGGCAAGGTCAAGCTCACGCTCTGGTCCACGCCCTCGCGCTACGGCCCCGCGACCGATCAGGAGATGAAGACGATCGCCAAGCAGCTCAACGCGAGCGGTCTCTTCGACGCCGAGGTGAAGTCGGTCGCGTTCGGCCAGTACGAGCAGGACATCAAGTCCGGCAAGTACGGCGTGTACGTCAAGGGCTGGGTGCCGGACTACCCGGACCCGGACAACTTCACGCAGCCCTTCTTCGGCAAGGGCAACGTCCTGGACAACGGCTACCGGAACAGCGACATCACCGGGAAGATCATCCCCGGCACCGCCGCCGAGACGGACCGCACCAGGACCGACCAGGACTACTCGAAGCTCCAGGACATCGTCGCCGACGAGCTGCCGATCCTGCCGGTCTGGCAGGCCAAGCAGTACGCGGTCATCAGCGACGACGTCTACGGCGTGGAGTCCTGCCTCGACGCGTCGACGGTGTTCCGCTTCTGGGAGCTCAGCAAGGCCTGACCCCGCGGACACACATGAAGGCGGCCCCCTCCCGGAGGGGGCCGCCTTCACGCGTTCTGCTTCATGCCTTCTGCTGCACGCGTCCTGCCGTGCGGGCCGTCACTGGGCGCCGGGGCGCACCAGACCGCTCTCGTACGCGTACACCGCGGCCTGCACCCGGTCGCGAAGCCCGAGTTTCGTCAGGACATGGCCCACATGCGTCTTGACGGTCGTCTCGCTCACGAACAGGTCCGCCGCGATCTCCGCGTTCGACAGGCCGCGCGCCACCAGCTTGAGGACCTCGACCTCCCGCTCGGTGAGCGTGTGCAGTGTGTCCGGCACCGGCTCGTCGCCCGAGGGGAGATGCCCGGCGTACTTGTCCAGGAGCCTGCGCGTGATGCTCGGCGCGAGCATCGCCTCGCCCGACGCGACCACGCGGATCGCCTGCACCAGTTCGTTCGCGGGCGCGTCCTTGAGCAGGAAGCCGCTGGCCCCCGCGCGCAGCGCCTCCACCACGTACTCGTCGAGGTCGAAGGTGGTCAGGACCAGGACCTTCGCCGGTCCGTCCCGGCCCGGCCCGGTGATCTGCCGGGTCGCCTCGACACCGTCCATCCTCGGCATACGGATGTCCATCAGGACCACGTCCGGCTGCAGTGCCCGCACCTGGTCGAGAGCCTGCAGGCCGTCTCCGGCCTCCCCGACGACCGCGACGTCCTGCTCGGCCTCCAGGATCATCCGGAATCCCGTGCGCAGCAGTGGCTGGTCGTCGACCAGTAGGACACGGATCGCCACGTAACTCTCCTTCGCTAGCCCGGGCCCATTCTGCCCTGCGCGCCCTCTTCGGACTCGGGCACCCTCACCGCAAGGGGGTACGGCGGGGGAGTCCCGCCGAATTCCGGACATACGGCCTGGTGATCGCACCAGCCGCAGAGTTTCGTCGGCCGCGGCCGCCAGTCGCCCGTCTCGGTGGCGAGCGTGATCGCCTCCCACAGCGCGTGCAGCTTGCGCTCGACCTGCTCCAGATCCTCGGTCCTGGGGTCGTACGTGATGACGTCGCCGCTGCCCAGATAGACGAGCTGGAGACGGCGCGGGACCACGCCCTTCAGCCGCCAGACCACCAGGGCGTAGAACTTCATCTGGAAGAGGGCGCCCTCGGAGTACTCGGGGCGGGGGGCCTTGCCCGTCTTGTAGTCGACGATGCGCACCTCGCCGGTGGGCGCCACGTCCACGCGGTCGATGATGCCGCGCAGCTTCAGGCCCGACTCCAGCTCCGCCTGCACGAACAGCTCACGCTCGGCGGGCTCCAGGCGGGTGGGGTCCTCCAGGGTGAACCAGCGCTCGACGAGCTTCTCCGCGTCCGCCAGCCAGCGCGCGAGCCGCTCACCCTGTTCGTCGCCCGCGAACAGCTCCGTCAGCTCCGGCCTCGCCTCGCGCAGGCGGTCCCACTGGCCGGGGATCAGGCCCTTGGCGCGCGGCGCGGTCCGCTCGACCGCGGGCGCGTCGAAAAGCCGCTCCAGGACGGCGTGCACCAGCGTGCCGCGGGTCGCCGCCTCGCTCGGCTTCTCGGGCAGCTTGTCGATCACCCGGAACCGGTAGAGCAGCGGACACTGCATGAAGTCGCTGGCGCGCGAGGGCGACAGGGACGCCGGACGCACGGCCGTCACGGCACCGTCGGTGCTGGTTTCCATGAGGTAAGACCCTACGACCCGCCACCGACAACGGCCGCATACCATCGACGACAGACCCTCTCGCCCTGCATGATCGTGCGTGTACCGCGCCGGACAGGGGCGAGGGACGCTTCGAACAAGGGGACATCGTGGACGAGAGCGCCGGGAGCGGCAGGCCGCAGCCCGACGGGACGGACGGTCGGCGGCCGGATGCCGCGGACGGCTCCGGCCATTCCGAAACGCCACGTCCGGTGGACACGGACGGCTCCGGGAGCGGCGCGGCCACCGGCGGCACCACCGGCGCCGACAGCGCCGAGCCCCAGGCCCCCGCGCGGGAGACGCGCGCCGCGGACGAACCGGCGCGGAACGCGGACCCCCTGGCGAAGACCCCGCAGGCTCCGCAGGACACGCAGGACACGCAGGACACGCAGGCTCCGCAGACCCCGCAGGGCGCGTCCGGAGAGACCACGCGCGACACCCACCCCGAGTACGCGCACGCCACCGGAGGCCCCGCCCACAAGACGCCCCCGCCGGGCGGCAAGAAGGGCCCCGGGGGAGGGCTGCTCATGGGGCGGCCCTTCGGCGTGCCCGTGTACGTGGCGCCCAGCTGGTTCCTCGTCGCCGCCCTGATCACCTGGGTCTTCGGCGGCCAGCTCGACCGCGTCCTGCCCGAACTCGGCGCCGCCCGCTATCTCGTCTCCCTCTTCTTCGCCGTCGCCTTCTACGCCTCCGTGCTCGTCCACGAACTGGCGCACACCGTCGTCGCCCTGCGCTACAAGCTGCCGGTGCGCCGGATCCAGCTGCAGTTCTTCGGCGGGGTCTCGGAGATCGAGAAGGAGTCCGAGACGCCGGGCCGCGAGTTCGTCCTCGCCTTCGTGGGCCCGCTGCTCTCCCTCGTGCTCTCGGGTGTCTTCTACGGGGCCATGCGCCTCGTCGAGCCCGGCACCGTGCCCGGCGTCCTGCTCGCGGGCCTGATGATCTCGAACCTCATCGTCGCCGTCTTCAACCTTCTGCCCGGCCTGCCCCTGGACGGCGGCCGCATGCTGCGCGCCGTCGTCTGGAAGATCACCGGCAAGCCCATGAGCGGTACCGTCGCCGCCGCCTGGGTCGGCCGCGCGCTCGCCATCTCCGTCCTGATCGGCCTGCCCCTGCTCAACCAGTCCGGCGCGCTGGGCGGCGAGACGCAGGAGATCGGGGGCATGGACACCGTCACGGACGCCCTGCTCGCCGCGATCCTCGCCGCGATCATCTGGACCGGCGCCGGCAACAGCCTCCGCATGGCCCGCCTGCGCGAACACCTGCCCGAGCTGCGCGCCAGGGCCCTGACCCGGCGCGCCGTGCCCGTCGAGTCCGCGACCCCGCTCTCCGAAGCGCTGCGCCGCGCCAACGACGCGGGGGCCCGCGCCCTCGTCGTGGTCGACGCCGACGGCGACCCGATGTCCGTGGTCCGCGAGGCGGCCATCGTCGGCGTGCCCGAGCACCGCCGCCCCTGGGTCACCGTCAGCGGCCTGGCCCAGGACATCACCGAGGGCATGCGGATCTCCGCCGAGCTCGCGGGCGAGGAGCTCCTGGACACCCTCCGGGCGACGCCCGCCACGGAGTACCTCGTCGTCGAGGCCTCCGGCGAGATCTACGGCGTGCTCTCCGCCACCGACGTGGAGCGCGCCTTCGTCAAGGCGATGGCCCGCCCCAGCTGACGCCGCCACCGTGGTCCGCGGCCCCCGGACGGGCCGGTAGGCTGGTCACATGTCCGAACCGACCGGTGCCGCCCGCCGACGCGGGCCCTTCAAGGTCGGGGACCAGGTTCAGCTGACCGACCCCAAGGGCCGCCACTACACGTTCACGCTCGAGGACGGGAAGAACTTCCACACCCACAAGGGTTCCTTCCCCCACGACGAGCTGATCGGTGCTCCCGAGGGCAGCGTTGTCCGCACCACGGGAAACGTCGCCTACCTCGCGCTGCGCCCCCTGCTCCCCGACTATGTCCTGTCCATGCCCCGCGGCGCCGCCGTGGTCTACCCCAAGGACGCGGGGCAGATCCTGGCCTTCGCCGACATCTTCCCCGGCGCCCGCGTCGTCGAGGCGGGGGTGGGCTCCGGCTCGCTGAGCAGCTTCCTCCTGCGCGCCATCGGCGACGAGGGAATGCTGCACTCGTACGAGCGCCGCGAGGACTTCGCCGACATCGCCCGGCAGAACGTGGAGCGCTACTTCGGCGCCCCGCACCCCGCCTGGCAGCTCACTGTCGGTGACCTCCAGGACAACCTCAGCGACAGCGACGTCGACCGCGTCATCCTCGACATGCTGGCCCCCTGGGAGTGCCTGGACGTCGTCTCCAAGGCGCTCGTGCCCGGCGGCATCCTCTGCTGCTACGTCGCGACCACCACCCAGCTCGCGAGGACCGTCGAGTCCATCCGCGAGCTCGGCGGCTTCAACGAGCCGACCGCCTGGGAATCGATGATCCGCAACTGGCACGTCGAGGGCCTCGCCGTCCGCCCCGATCACCGCATGATCGGCCACACCGGCTTCCTGCTCACCGCCCGCCGCCTCGCGGACGGCGTCGAGCCGCCCATGCGCCGCCGCCGCCCCTCCAAGGGCGCCTACGGCGACGACTACACGGGCCCGAACGCCGACGGCGGCACCCCCCGCGCGGAGCGCTGACGGCGCCGCGGACGCCGGCATCCGCGTACAACCGCTGAACGTACGGGCGCCGCCGCCGAGTTCCCCCCTTCGACCGGGGAACTCGGCGGCGGCGCCTTTTCGTTCACCGCCCTCCCCGGGGCGTCCACGGGCCCGGTCCGATCAACGCCCCCGGTGTTCCGCCCCACTGTGAGGTATGGCACGATGCTGGCCACCTCCCCCACCGGCACAGCCCTCACAGGAGACACTCCTAGTGCAGCACCCCGCCGTCCCGGAACTGGCACACAACACCACCCGCCCCATCCACTGGCTGGCCACAGCGGCCGCGCTCGCCGCCGTCATCGCGGGCTCGTCCTTCCTGCAGCCCGACCCGGCGAACGCCGCTCAGCCGGGCTCCAGACCCTCCGGCAAGACCGCCGCGGCGGCCCCTGCTCCGGCTCCGGACGCGGCCGCCGTCACGTACCCCATCGTCTGCGGCAGCGTGGAACCGGTGGTCAAGAAGAAGGCCTCCGGGGACCTCGACGGGGACGGCGCCCCCGAGACCGTCGCCGTGGTGCACTGCGCCGCCGGATCCGGCACACCGCCCGACGGCGTGTACGTCGTCACGCGTGCCACCGGAGGCAAGCCCCGGGTCGTCGCCACCCTCGTCGACCCCAAGGACCGCCAGAACGTCAGCGACTTCGCCGTGCGGGCCGGCGTGATCACCGCCACACTCCACGGCTACTCGTCACCGGACGTGCCCAGCTGCTGCCCGGACCTCAAGGACGAGGCCAAGTGGCAATGGAAGGACGGCACGTTCGCGCGGTCCACGCCGGCCGGGGCGCACAGCGTGTGACACACGGAGCATGAACAAGGGCCTGTATCCGCCGGTCGACCGGCGGATACAGGCCCTTGTTCATGGTGTGCGCGGCCGGGCCGGCGGCCTCATGCCGCGTCGGGGCCGTAGACCTCCACGCTGTCCGAAATGCGGCGCACATGGATGCAGTCCCCGGGGCACTCCTTGGCCGAGTCCGCCACGTCACGCAGAAGCGTCGGCGGTACGGGCGTTGTGGCGCCGGGCGCCTGCAGGAGCTCGTCGTCGCCGCTCTTCACATAGGCCAGACCGTCGATGTCGAGCTCGAAGACCTCGGGCGCGTACTGCGCGCAGATGCCGTCGCCGGTACAGAGGTCCTGGTCGATCCAGACCTCCAGGAGTTCGCGGCCCTCAGGGCCGGTCCCAGCCTCGTTCTGCACGGTCATCTCTCCTGCCGATCGCTGCGTCGAGCGAGCCGACTCGGGGGCAAGTCGGGCCAACCCTGACGGGTGTTGAACGCTTCGACGATACAACCGCCCGCTTTCCGATGTTGTTGGGTGGGTATCCACCTGGTGTGAGGGAGAGCGCAAGGGTGAAGATCGGACACACCTCGACCGTCTTTGTGATCTAGGGGTTTCAATCGACACCCACCCAGGTAGGGTCTGGAAGCGTCCAGCTCCCCTTGGAGGAGGTGAGGACCGTGGCAGCCCACGACGACGACATCAACCGCGGCATCCGGCCGGGACGAGGGTCTGAAGACCCCGCCGGTCAGGTTGCCTATCTCGAGCAGGAAATCGCCGTCCTGCGACGCAAGCTCGCCGACTCTCCGCGGCATACGAGAATTCTCGAAGAGCGGATCGTCGAGCTGCAGACAAATCTGGCCGGCGTATCCGCACAGAACGAGCGGCTCGCCAACACGCTCCGTGAGGCCCGCGACCAGATCGTGGCCCTCAAGGAGGAAGTCGACCGGCTCGCGCAGCCGCCGGCCGGCTTCGGTGTCTTCCTCGTGGCGAACGAGGACGGCACGGCTGACATCTTCACCGGGGGCCGCAAGCTCCGGGTGAACGTCAGTCCCAGCGTGGAGCTCGAAGAGCTCAGGCGCGGCCAGGAAGTAATGCTCAACGAAGCGCTCAACGTGGTCGAGGCCATGGAGTACGAGAGCGTGGGCGACATCGTCACCCTCAAGGAGATCCTCGAGGACGGCGAGCGCGCCCTGGTGGTCGGGCACACCGACGAGGAGCGGGTGGTGCGGCTCGCCGAACCACTCCTCGACGTCACCATCCGTCCCGGCGACGCACTCCTGCTCGAACCCCGCTCCGGCTACGTCTACGAAGTGGTTCCCAAGAGCGAGGTCGAAGAGCTCGTCCTCGAAGAGGTCCCGGACATCGGCTACGAGCAGATCGGCGGTCTGGGCAACCAGATCGAGCTGATCCGCGACGCGGTCGAACTGCCCTACCTCTACCCGGACCTCTTCAGGGAGCACGAACTGCGGCCGCCCAAGGGCGTCCTGCTGTACGGGCCTCCCGGCTGCGGCAAGACACTCATCGCCAAGGCCGTCGCCAACTCCCTTGCCAAGAAGGTCGCCGAGGTGACCGGGGCGGCCCAGGGGAAGAGCTTCTTCCTCAACATCAAGGGCCCCGAGCTCCTCAACAAGTACGTCGGCGAGACCGAGCGTCACATCCGCCTGGTCTTCCAGCGTGCGAGGGAGAAGGCGAGCGAGGGCACCCCCGTCATCGTCTTCTTCGACGAGATGGAATCCCTCTTCCGCACCCGCGGATCCGGAGTCAGCTCGGACGTGGAGAACACCATCGTCCCCCAGCTGCTCGCCGAGATCGACGGCGTGGAAGGCCTGGAGAACGTCATCGTCATCGGCGCCTCCAACCGCGAGGACATGATCGACCCGGCGATCCTGCGGCCGGGACGTCTCGACGTCAAGATCAAGATCGAGCGCCCCGACGCGCAGGCGGCGAAGGACATCTTCGCCAAGTACCTCACCGAGCGGCTCCCGCTGCACGCGGACGACCTCGCCGAACACAGCGCCGACCGGCGCACCACCGTGGACGGCATGATCCAGTCCGTCGTGGAGCAGATGTACGCGGAATCCGAGGAGAACCGCTTCCTCGAGGTGACGTACGCCAACGGCGACAAGGAAGTCCTGTACTTCAAGGACTTCAACTCCGGCGCCATGATCGAGAACATCGTCGGACGCGCCAAGAAGATGGCCATCAAGGCCTTCCTCGACGCCGACCAGAAGGGCATCAGGGTCTCTCACCTCCTCCAGGCTTGCATCGACGAGTTCAAGGAGAACGAGGACCTGCCCAACACCACCAACCCGGACGACTGGGCCCGCATCTCCGGCAAGAAGGGCGAACGGATCGTCTACATCCGTACGCTCGTCACCGGAAAGCAGGGCGCGGACACCGGACGCTCCATCGACACGGTGGCCAACACCGGTCAGTACCTGTAGAAGACAGGGCGGCTGCGGGTGTCCTTCACGGGTACCCGCAGCTGTCTGTTTTTCAATGAAGGCAATGATCTCCCCACCAGCGCAAAGGCGCTCTAGGCTCTTCGGTACCGCCGAGTCGCGCAGTGCGGGGACGGGCACCGCACACGCACCGGAGAACCAGCGGTACTTGAGCGCCGCACCCGAACGGGAGCGCCGCCGGGCAAGGAGGGCCGCATGACCGTACGGCGAGTAATGGGCATCGAGACGGAGTACGGCATCTCCGTCCCCGGCCACCCGAACGCCAATGCCATGCTCACCTCGTCCCAGATCGTCAACGCCTACGCCGCGGCGATGCACCGGGCGCGACGCGCCCGCTGGGACTTCGAGGAGGAGAATCCCCTGCGGGACGCACGGGGCTTCGACCTCGCACGTGAGACCGCCGATGCCAGTCAGCTCACGGACGAGGACATCGGTCTCGCCAATGTGATCCTCACCAATGGGGCGCGCCTCTACGTGGACCACGCGCACCCCGAGTACAGCTCACCCGAGGTCACCAATCCCTGGGACGCCGTCCTGTGGGACAAGGCCGGCGAACGCATCATGGCGGAGGCGGCCGAGCGGGCCGCGCAGCTGCCGGGCGCCCAGCCGATCCACCTCTACAAAAACAACACCGACAACAAGGGCGCGTCGTACGGCACGCACGAGAACTATCTGATGAAGAGGGAAACCCCCTTTTCGGACATCGTGCGCCACCTGACGCCGTTCTTCGTCTCCCGGCAGGTCGTCACGGGCGCGGGCCGGGTCGGCATCGGCCAGGACGGCCACGAGCACGGCTTCCAGCTCAGCCAGCGCTCCGACTACTTCGAGGTCGAGGTGGGCCTGGAGACCACACTCAAGCGGCCCATCATCAACACCCGGGACGAGCCGCACTCCGACGCGGAGAAGTACCGCCGCCTGCACGTCATCATCGGCGACGCGAACCTCTCCGAGATCTCGACCTATCTCAAGCTCGGCACCACGTCCCTGGTCCTCGCCATGATCGAGGACGGCTTCATCGCGGTGGACCTGGCCGTCGACCAGCCCGTGCGCACCCTGCACCAGGTCTCCCACGACCCGACGCTGCAGCGCCTCATCACGCTCCGCAGCGGCCGCACGCTCACCGCCGTACAGCTCCAGATGGAGTACTTCGAGCTGGCCCGCAAATATGTCGAGGAGCGGTACGGCTCCGACGCCGACGAGCAGACCAAGGACATTCTCAGCCGCTGGGAGGACGTCCTCGGCCGTCTGGAGAGCGACCCGATGAGCCTCTCCGGAGAGCTCGACTGGGTGGCGAAGCGGGAGCTCATGGAGGGCTACCGCCGCCGTGACAGCCTCGACTGGGACGCGGCCCGGCTGCACCTGGTCGACCTGCAGTACGCGGACGTACGGCCCGACAAGGGCCTGTACAACCGTCTGGTGGCCCGCGGCAAGATGAAGCGGCTCCTGGAGGAGCCTCAGGTCGAGCGCGCCCAGACGAAGCCTCCTGAGGACACCCGCGCCTATTTCCGCGGCCGCTGCCTGGAGCAGTACGCGGACGACGTGGCCGCGGCCTCCTGGGATTCGGTCATCTTCGACCTGCCGGGACGCGACTCGCTCCAGCGTGTGCCCACACTGGAGCCGCTGCGCGGGACGCGGAACCACGTCAAGGAGCTCCTGGACCGCTGCCGCACGGCAGAGGATCTGGTACGGGTGCTCTCCGGAGGCTGAAAGACCCGGCGTGTGGGAATCATCGAGGTGGTCCCCGGACGTTGCAGTAACTACGGGGCCGATGTCAGACCTGGCTTATAGGGTCTGATCAAGTGCATCGAACCGAACGAGCGGGGTGAGGTAGATGGCGACCAAGGACACCGGCGGCGGACAGCAGAAGGCGACGCGTTCCACCGAGGAGGCCGAGGAGCAGACTGCGGAAGCGCAGGGCTCCGAGGACCTCAAGGAACGCCAGGAGAAGCTGAGCGACGACGTGGACTCCGTCCTCGACGAAATCGACGACGTCCTCGAGGAGAACGCGGAGGACTTCGTGCGGTCCTTCGTGCAAAAGGGCGGGCAATAACGACCATGTCGGTCGAGGGCGCGTGCGGTACCGGCAATGCATGGCGGATTGCCGGGCCGCGCATCACCGGAGGCGCCGACGCGAGTCGACGTGATCCCTCCGGACGCCCTGGCCGCACATGTGGATCACCGCCGATCGGCGGGTAGGGTCCCTGACGTACTGTGCTTCAACTGCAATCCGGCCATCGGCAAGTTGGGGGACCATCCCGACACCGTCCGCCGTGCGGCCGCATATCTGGAAGGAAACGCGTGGAAGCCAACACTCGTAGCACCGGGCGTCTACCGGCTGCCTTCCTGACGCCCGGGTCCTCGTCCTTCATGGACTTCCTGTCCGAGCACCAGCCCGAGATCCTGCCCGGCAACCGGCAGTTGCCGCCCACGCAGGGCGTGATCGAGGCGCCGCACGGCACGACGATCGTCGCGGTGACGTTCCCCGGTGGCGTGGTGCTCGCCGGTGACCGGCGGGCGACCATGGGCAATGTCATCGCGCAGCGCGACATCGAGAAGGTCTTCCCGGCCGACGAGTACTCCGCGGTCGGCATCGCCGGCACCGCCGGTCTCGCCGTGGAGATGGTCAAGCTCTTCCAGCTGGAGCTCGAGCACTTCGAGAAGGTCGAGGGTGCCACGCTCTCCCTGGAGGGCAAGGCCAACCGGCTCTCCACGATGATCCGGTCGAATCTGGCAATGGCCATGCAGGGCCTGGCCGTTGTCCCGCTCTTCGCCGGGTATGACGTGGACCGCGAGAAGGGACGCATCTTCTCGTACGACGTCACGGGCGGCCGTTCCGAGGAGCACGGCTTCGCGGCCACCGGCTCCGGTTCGGTCTTCGCGCGTGGTGCGATGAAGAAGCTCTATCGCACCGATCTGACGGAGGAGCAGGCGACGACGCTCGTCGTCCAGGCGTTGTACGACGCCGCGGACGACGACTCGGCGACGGGTGGTCCGGATGTGGCTCGCCGGATCTATCCGATCGTGACCGTGATCTCCGACGAGGGATTCCGCAGGCTCACGGACGACGAGTCCTCCGAGATCGCCCGCTCGATCCTCGAGCGGCGCTTGGAGCAGCCCGACGGCCCGCGGGCCTCGCTGCTCTGATCGATCCGTATTCGCCACTGACTGAGTCACTGACAGAAAGGGACGGATAGCCGGTGTCGACGCCGTTCTATGTCTCACCCCAGCAGGCCATGGCCGACCGGGCGGAATACGCCCGCAAGGGCATCGCCCGTGGTCGCAGCCTTGTTGTGCTGCAGTTCGCCGATGGCATCGTGTTCGTCGGCGAGAACCCGTCCCGTGCGCTGCACAAGTTCAGCGAGATCTATGACCGGATCGGCTTCGCGGCCGCCGGCAAGTACAACGAGTACGAGAACCTGCGCATCGGCGGCGTGCGCTACGCCGACCTGCGGGGATACACCTACGACCGTGACGATGTGACGGCCCGCGGTCTCGCGAACGTCTATGCGCAGACGCTTGGCACGATCTTCTCCAGCCAGGCCGAGAAGCCGTACGAGGTCGAGCTCGTCGTCGCCGAGGTGGGTGCCACGGCGGACGCCGATCAGATCTACCGCCTGCCGCACGACGGTTCGATCGTGGACGAGCACGGCTCGGTCGCGGTCGGCGGCAATGCCGAGCAGATCAGTACCTATCTCGACCAGCGGCACCGTGACGGGATGTCGCTGGCCGAGGCGCTGAAGCTTGCCGTGCAGTCGCTGTCGCGCGACAACAACGGCACCGAGCGGGAGATCCCCGCGGAGCGGCTCGAGGTGGCGGTCCTGGACCGTACGCGTCCGCAGCAGCGCAAGTTCAAGCGGATCGTCGGACGTCAGCTCGCGCGGCTGCTCGAAGGGGGCGCTTCGGCGCCCACGGACGCCGCGTCCGACGACGAAGACCCGGACACCGGCTCCGAGTCCGGTTCTGCCGAGGAGTAGTCCGTTTCGTCGTACGCCCCGTGTCCCGGCCCTGTGGCCGGGGCGCGGGGCGTACGCATGCGTGGCGGGCTAGCGGGCGGCGGGGGCCGTGGAGTCGCGGATCACCAGTTCGACGGGCAGGGTGTCGGTCCGGGGCGTGCGTCCGTCCAGGACCGCGAGCAGGGACGTCATGCCGCGTTCGCCGAACTGTTCGGCCGGCAGCCGCACCGTGGTGAGTTCGGGCTCCACGGCGGTCGCGAGGGTGAGGTCGTCGAAGCCGGTCACCGAGAGGTCCTCGGGCACGCGCAGGCCGAGGCGGCGGGCCGCTTTGCAGGCGCCCGCGGCGAGGATGTCGTCGTCGCAGACGAGCGCGGTGGGGCGGGGCCCCGGAGCGCGGAGGGCGGCCTCAGCGGCCGTGCGGGCATCGTCGACGGTGAGGAGTGCCCGGACGGTGCGTACGGTCGCGTCGGTGCCCCTCAGCGCCGTTGCGAGGGCCTCGGAGCGCACGTCGAAGGTCCAGGAGTCGACGCCCGCGGCGAAGTGCAGGAAGTCGCGGTGGCCCAGGGCGAGCAGATGCTCGGCCACCCGGCGCATGCCGTCGCCGATGTCGAGGTTGACGGTGGCCGCGCCGAGGCTGTCGGCGGGGTCGCTGTCGAGCATGACCAGGGGGAGTTCGTCGCCCTGGATGGTGGCGAGGGCGTCGGACGCGATGGAGGAGGCGAGGATGCCGTCGAGGGCGGCGCGGCTGGAGTCGAAGGGGTCGCGGGCGGGGCCGACGCCGTCGGGGGAGGGGTAGAGGACGACGCCGAAGCCGTGCTCGGCGGCCACGCGGGCGGCCCCCGTGTAGACGCGGGCGAAGAACTCGTTGGTGAGGGCGGGGACGACCAGGAGCGCCGTCCTGGTGCGCCCGAGCCGGAGGTTGCGGGCCGCGAGGTTGGGGCGGTAGCCCAGTTCGCGGGCGGTGTCCCGGACGCGCTCGGCGGTGCGCTCGGCGACCCGGCCGCGCCACTTCCCGCCGAACACGAGGGAGACGGTGGCCTGGGACACCCCGGCGGCGCGTGCGACGTCGCGGCTCGTGGGGCGTGGCCCCGCGGCCTCCTGCTGTGGCCCGGCCACTCCTGGTACCTCCCTGATCACTCCCGCGGGACGCTTTCCGGATGGACCCGCGGTGAGCGCTCATGGTACGTATGACCCTCGACGTTATACGTAAAACCTCGGCGCGTCGGTGCACGGGGAAGGGGCGGGAAGCATGGCTGCCGGATACGCGGAGATCCTCCGGACGAGATATGCGGGACGGCTGCTCGCGGGCACGCTGGTGGGCCGCCTGCCGAACGCGACCGCCCCGATCGCCATCGTGCTGTTCATCCGCGCCGAGGGCGGGACGTACAGCCTGGCCGGCGCGCTCGCCGCGGTGTACGGAGTGGCCAACGCGGTGGGCCAGCCGCTGCTCGGCCGCCTGGTGGACCTCTACGGCCAGCCCCGCATCCAGCTCCCGGCCGCGCTCGTCTCCGCCCTCGCCATGGCCGCCTTCGCCTTCACCGGGCCGGACGCGCTGGCCCTCGCGTACGTGTCGGTGGGCGTGGCGGGCCTCTTCACGCCGCCCCTCGAAGGCGGTCTGCGCGCCCTGTGGCCCAGCGTCCTGGGCAAGGAGGAGCAGGTGCACACGGCGTACGCCATGGACGCCATCGCCCAGGAGGTCATGTTCACCGTCGGACCGCTGCTCGTCACGGGCTGCGTCGCGCTCTGGTCGGAGCAGGCCGCGCTGCTCGTCGTGAACGCCGTCGGCGTGCTCGGCGCCCTCTCCGTAGTGGTGTCGCAGCCCTCGCGCGCGTGGCGCTCGGCTCCCCGTGAGGCGCACTGGCTCGGCGCGCTGCGCTCACCGGGCCTCATCGCGCTGCTCGGCGCGTTCCTTTTCATCGGCATGGCCCTCGGCTCCATCACCGTCGCCGGTGTGTCGTACGCCGACGAGCACGGCGGCGACGCGGTGTACGGCTGGATGATGGCGGCGCTCGGCCTTGGCGCCCTCGTCGGCGGATCGGTGTACGGGGCGCGGCAGTGGGCCGGCGTTCCGGAGAAGCGCCTGACGGTCCTGGTGGCCCTGCTGGCGCTCTGCTACTGGCCGTTGACGCTGACGCCGGGCGCGGTCGCCATGACGGCGCTCGCCGCCGTCGCCGGGGTCTTCCTCGCGCCGGCGATCGCGTGCGCGTTCATCATCGTCGACCGGCACGCCCCGCGGGGCACCGTGACCGAGGCGTTCTCCTGGCTCGTGACCACGTTCACGGTCGGCGCCTCGCTCGGCACGGCCGCGGCGGGCCCCGTCGTCGAGTGGGGCGGGACCGTATGGGGCTTCGCCGTCCCGGGGCTCGCCGGCATCGCCGCTCTGCTTGTCCTGCTGGCCACGGCGCGGGTGCTCGCACTCCCCGCTGATTCGGCGGTTGTTGCGGGTTCATCGGAAAATGATCGAAACGGTGCCGTCGAACCCGGTTTCAGCGCAGGGCATCAGGCGTAATGTTCAGTCATGGACCGCCGCATTTTCGGGCTGGAGAATGAGTACGGCGTCACGTGCACGTTTAGGGGACAGCGCCGTCTGTCGCCTGACGAGGTGGCGCGCTACCTCTTCCGCCGTGTTGTCTCATGGGGCCGCAGCAGCAACGTCTTTCTGCGGAACGGCGCCCGCCTCTATCTTGACGTCGGGTCACATCCGGAATACGCAACACCGGAATGTGACAACGTGACCGAGCTGGTCACGCACGACAAAGCGGGCGAGCGCATTCTGGAAGGCCTGCTCGTCGACGCCGAACGCCGCCTGCACGAGGAGGGAATCGCGGGCGACGTCTATCTCTTCAAGAACAACACCGACTCGGCGGGAAACTCCTACGGCTGCCACGAGAACTATCTGGTGGCCCGGCACGGGGAGTTCTCGCGGCTCGCGGACATCCTCATTCCCTTCCTCGTCACGCGACAGCTGCTGTGCGGCGCGGGCAAGGTGCTGCAGACTCCGCGCGGCGCCGTGTACTGCGTCAGTCAGCGTGCCGAGCACATCTGGGAAGGGGTCTCCTCCGCGACCACCCGCTCCCGGCCGATCATCAACACCCGCGACGAACCGCACGCGGACGCCGAGCGCTACCGCCGGCTGCACGTCATCGTCGGCGACTCGAACATGTCCGAGACGACCATGCTCCTGAAGGTCGGAGCCACCGACCTCGTCCTGCGCATGATCGAAGCGGGCACGGTGATGCGTGACCTGACCCTGGAGAACCCGATCCGGGCCATCCGCGAGGTCAGCCACGACATCACGGGCCGCCGCAAGGTGCGCCTGGCCAGCGGCCGCGAGGCGTCCGCCCTCGAAGTGCAGCGCGAGTACTACGAGAAGGCCGTGGACTTCGTGGACCGCCGCGGCATCCGCACGGGCACGGTCGAGCAGGTCCTCGAACTGTGGGGCCGCACGCTCGACGCGATCGAGGCCGAGGACCTCGACCGCATCGGCACCGAGATCGACTGGGTCATGAAGTACAAGCTCATCGAGCGGTACCGAGCGAAGAACAACATGACCATGTCGCATCCCCGGGTCGCGCAGATAGACCTCGCGTATCACGACATCCACCGACGTCGCGGGCTGTACTACCTCCTGGAGAAGAAGGGCCAAGCCGCCCGCATCTGCAACGACTTGAAGATCTTCGAAGGCAAGTCGGTGCCTCCGCAGACCACCCGCGCGCGGCTGCGCGGCGACTTCATCCGCAGGGCCCAGGAGCAGCGCCGTGACTTCACGGTCGACTGGGTGCACCTCAAGCTCAACGACCAGGCACAGCGCACCGTGTTGTGCAAGGACCCCTTCCGGTCGGTCGACGACCGGGTGGAGAAACTGATCGCCGGTATGTAACCCCTGATACAGGAGAGGCGTTGCGGGAACGCAACGCGGGGCGCCGTACGTTCCTCGTACGGCGCCCTTCTCCATGCGTAGAGTTGCGCGCACGCCAACCGACAAGATCGATCGATACGAGGCCCCCACCGTGCGCCGACGCTCACTTCTCCTTGCTGTTCCGGCCGGACTGCTCACGCTGGCCGGCTGTGGCGACGACAAAAAGGCCGACAAGGCCAAGCCCAGTGACAGCCCAGCCCCCTCCAACTCGTCCTCGGCCGCGCCGACGGCGAAGATCGTGGACGGGCCGCTGCCCGAGATCACGAAGGGGGCGAAGTTCGGGCAGAAGCCGACCGTCGCCAAGGGGCCCGGCAAGCCGTCCTCCGACCTCGCCGTCAAGACCCTGGTCGAGGGCAAGGGCGACGTCGTCAAGAAGGGCGACTACCTCCAGGCGAACTACCTCGGCCAGATCTGGGCCACGGCCAAGGTCTTCGACAACTCGTACGACCGCGGCAACCCCACGGTCTTCCCGATCGGCGTCGGTCAGGTCATCCCCGGCTGGGACCAGGCCCTGGTCGGCAAGAAGCTCGACAGCCGCGTGCAGCTCGCGATCCCGCCGAAGATGGGTTACGGCACCGAGGGCAACAAGCAGGCGGGCATCAAGGGCGACGACACGCTGGTCTTCGTCGTGGACCTCGTGGGCACCTTCAGCAACAAGAGCTCGGCCAAGGGCAAGGAGGTCGCGCAGTCCAACATCGACCTCCCCAAGGTCGGCACGAACACCGACGGCAAGGCCCCCTCGATCGACGTCCCCAAGAAGGACGCCCCCAAGAAGCTCGTCGCGAACTACATCCTCGAGGGCGACGGCGAAGAGATCAAGGAGACCGACAGCCTCCTGTGCCAGTACAAGGGCGTGCTGTGGGCCGACGGCAAGGAGTTCGACTCCTCGTACAAGAGCGGCCAGCTCGCCTCGTTCCAGCTGGCGCAGGTCGTCAAGGGCTGGGCGCAGGGTCTGACCGGCAAGAAGGTCGGCAGCCGCGTCCTGGTGATCGTCCCGCCGAAGCTCGGGTACGGCGACCAGCCGCCGCAGGGCAGCACCATCAAGAAGGACTCCACGCTGGTCTTCACCGTGGACATCCTCGCGAAGATGTAAGACTGTCCCGGCCGGTCATCCGTATCAAGCAGGAGCATTAAACGTGAGCATCGAGAAGCCCGAGATCGACTTCCCCGACGGTCCGGTCCCCACCGACCTCGAGATCGTGGACATCTGGGAGGGCGACGGCCCGGAGGCCAAGGCCGGCGACACCGTCCAGGTCCACTACGTGGGAGTTTCCTTCTCCAGCGGTGAAGAGTTCGACGCCTCCTGGAACCGCGGCAACCCGCTCGCCTTCCAGCTGGGCGCCGGTCAGGTCATCGCCGGCTGGGACCAGGGCGTCCAGGGCATGAAGGTCGGCGGCCGCCGCAAGCTGACCATCCCCTCCCACCTCGCGTACGGCGAGCGCGGCGCCGGTGGCGGCCGCATCGCGCCGGGCGAGACGCTGATCTTCGTCTGCGACCTCGTCGCCGTCTGAGAGACGACCGGGGCCAGGGTCTGACCAGACCTGTCCGCCGAGGGTCCATGCCTGTTCCGGCATGGGCCCTCGGCTTTTGCGACGACACCCCGGGGCGGTACGGTCGGCGGTCGGAAGTCATGTTGAGAAAGGGCGTCGATGGCCATTGCCAAGGCCGAGCGGCTGATGAACCTGGCGCTGTGTCTGCTCGGGACGCGGCGGCCGCTCAGCAAGCGCGAGCTGCGCGAGTCCATCGAGGCCTATCTGGAGGCGGGGTCCGACGACTCCTTCAACCGGATGTTCGAGCGCGACAAGGACGATCTGCGCGAACTCGGCCTGGTCATCGAGACGGTGGAGAATCTCGACGGCGAGGTGGGCTATCTCGCGCGCCGCGACAGCAACCGCCTGCCGCCCATCACCATCGACGCCGAGGAAGCCGCCGCGCTCGGCCTCGCGGCCAAGGTCTGGCAGCAGGCCCGGCTCGCCGGAGCCGCCAGCGGCGCCCTGCAGAAGCTGCGCGCCGCGGGACTGCCGGAGGACGTCGACCCGTACGAGGCGCACAGCGCCCTCGAACCGCGCATCCCCGTACATGAGGCGTCCTTCGAGCCGCTGATGCTGGCCTGCCGCGACCGCCGCCCGGTCGTCTTCGACTACCGCAAGGCCACCGCGGCCCGCCCCGAGCAGCGCCACGTCGAGCCGTGGGCTCTCGAGTGCTGGCGCGGCCACTGGTACCTCGCGGGCTGGGACCGCGACCGCGGTGCCGAGCGGGTCTTCAGGCTCTCCCGCATCACCGGGAAGGTCCGCGCCCGCGCCGGCAAGTTCACCGCCCCCGTCCCCGACGTGGTCACGGTGCGCGAGACCGTCGCGAGCTGGGCGGGGGAGAGCGCCGACCGCTCCGCCCTGATCAGACTGCGTTCGGGCGCGGGCTACCCGCTGCGCGCCAAGGCCGCCCGCATACGTGCGGCGGGCGAGGGGTGGGACGAGTTGGAGATTCCGTACGGGCACGGGCTCGACGCCTGGCTGGTGGAGTTCGGGCCCGACGTGGTGGTGCTTGAGCCCGCCGAGCTGCGGGCCGACGTCGTGGACCGGCTGCGCGCCGTGGCCAAGGGCTGAGGGGGACACACCATGGCCACGAACGCCATCGACCAGACCCGGCGGATGCTCTCCCTGGTGACCTATCTGCGCGAGCGCCCCGGCGCCCACGTCAGTGACGTGGCCCGCGCCTTCGGGATCACCGAGGACGAGCTGATCTCGGACCTGGACGTGCTTCCGCTGTGCGGGACCAGCTTCCGCGGCGGCGACCTGCTCGACATCGACACCGACGGCGACCGCATCTGGTGGCACAACCCCGACGACGTGGCGGCCCCGCTGCGCCTGGCCGCCGACGAGGCCACCGCGCTCCTGGTGGCAGCCCGCGCGGTCTCCACCCTGCCGGGCCTTCGCGAGAGCGACCGGCAGGCGCTCCTGCGCGCCACCGCGAAGCTGGAGGCCGCGGCCGGCGAGAACGCGAGCGCCAGTGCGCGGCTCTCGGTGACCTTCGAGTCCGAGGGCGGCGTCTTCGCCGACGTCGACCGCGCCATCTCCGAGCGGCGCAGGCTCTGGCTGCGCTACTACTCGCCCGCGCGCGACGAGCTCACCGAGCGCGAAGTGGACCCGATCCGGCTCTTCGCCGTCGGGCACACGTACATGGAGGCGTGGTGCTACCACTCCGAGGCGCGCCGCACCTTCCGCCTCGACCGGGTGGCCGAGATCAAGATCCTGGACGAGCCGTCGTCGCCGCCCGAGGTCGAGCTGCGTGACCTCTCCGAAGGGCTCGTGCAGCCCGCCGCCGAGGACCCCGAGGTGGTCGTCGAGGTCGGACCCGGCGGCCGCTGGGTCGCCGAGTACTACCCCCACGACAGCGCCGATGAGCTGCCCGACGGCGGTCTGCGGATCACCCTGCGCACCCCGGACCCCGCCTCGCTGCGCAGGCTCGCGCTGCGGCTCGGCGGAGACGGCCACATCGTCTCCCCGGCGGATCTCGCGGACAGCGCCCGGCAGGCGGCACGCGAGGCGCTCGCGGCCTATGACGAGCACGACAAGCACCCCGGCGCGTCGTACGACAGGCAGGAGCAAGGGCGTTGAACACCAGCATCATGTCCGAGATTCCCGGAATGTCGAGAATCGCCCCTGTACTCTTCAAGGCCGCCTGCCCCGACTGCCGCGCCCGGTTCGAACTCTCCGCGGGCGCCCTGCGGTTGGCCATCGGCGCATCGGCCCGCACCACCTTCTACTCGTTCACGTGCCCCGAGTGCGGCACCGCGGTCCGCAAGCCCGCGGGCGAGCGCATCGTCGAACTGCTCACCGGTGGCGGGGTGCGGACGCTGCGTCTGCACTCGACCGTCTAGGCTCGGCGCATGTTCTGGGCGATGGTGGCGATTGCCGCGGGGTTCTGTGGCCTCGCCGTGCTCGGCGTACTGGCGATCCGGGTCTTCGTCGAGGCGCAGCGCCTCAGCAATCAAGTGACGCAGACCACACAGCGGATCAACCGCGCGGCGGAGGATCTTGAGGCGGCGGCGACCGGAGTGGCCCGTGCGGGCCGGGACGTCGTCTAGTTCCTGTGAATCCCGCTGGTGCCGCCGGGGCCCGTAACGATGCCGCGGCCTGTCAACTTCCCATGTCCGGCAGGTACGCTGCTGGAGTGGCCCGGAGTGCGAGGCGCGGGCCGCAACTGGGAGTACGCACAGGGATTGCCCTGCGTTCACCCCTGAGCGTTACGATCGCTGCCAGCACGGTGGCCGGACAGCCAAGTCCGGCCTGTCCGGCAGCCCCGCCCCTGCCGCCTCGGTGAGAAGGTAAAGACCTATGTTCGGAAAGATCGGCGCCCCCGAGATCATTCTCATTCTCGTCGTCATCGTTCTGCTGTTCGGCGCGAAGAAGCTTCCCGACATGGCCCGGTCGCTCGGCAAGTCCGCGCGCATCCTCAAGAGCGAGGCCAAGGCGATGAAGTCGGACGGCAAGAAGGACGAAGCCGCCCCGGCCGACCCGCCCAGCGACCCTTCCGCCGCCCAGCCCCGCACCATCCAGGCCGCGCCCGGCGACGTGACCAGCTCGCGCCCGGTCACCGAGCCCACCGACAGCACGACGAAGCGCTGATCCAAGGCCGGCGACGGCCGGCCTGCCGCACGAGATGAGGACGTGGGTTGCTCAAGTCTGCCCGCAAGAAGGAACAGGATCCCGAGGGGCGGATGCCGCTTGCGGAGCACCTGCGCGAGCTCCGCAACCGGCTCGCGAAGGCCGTGCTGGCCATCATCGTCGTCGCGATCGTCGCTGCCTTCTTCTACAAGGACATCATCGAGTTCTTCACGAACCCGATCCTGAACTCCGTGGGGTGCGAGAAGTCCTTCGCCGAGCTGGCGAAGGAGGAAGACGGCACATGCGCACGCATCGTGCTGAACGGTCTGCTCACGCCGTTCACGCTCGCGCTGAAGATCTCCCTGATGGCCGGCGTGGTGCTCGCGTCGCCGATCTGGCTCTACCAGCTGTGGGCCTTCGTCGCCCCCGGACTGCACAAGAGCGAGAAGAAGTACGCCTACGGCTTCGTGGCCGCCGGATTCCCCCTCTTCCTGGGCGGCGGGTTCTTCGCGTACAAGACGCTGCCGACGATGGCGCGGGTGCTGCTCGAATTCTCGCCGGGCGGGATCGACAACTTCCTTCCGCTGGACGAGCTGATCGACCTGGTCACCCGCATGGTGATCGTCTTCGGGCTCTCCTTCGAGCTGCCGCTGCTCCTGGTGATGCTGAACCTCACCGGGGTGCTCACCGGCAAGCGGATGCTCGGCTGGTGGCGCGGCATGATCATGGGCATCACGGTCTTCGCGGCCGTGGCGACGCCCAGCACGGACCCGCTGACGATGATGGCCCTCGCCGGACCGATCTGGGTGCTGTACTTCGCGGCCACCGGCTTCTCGCTCATGAACGACCGGCGCAAGGCCAGGATCGATGCGGCCGGACCCGATGACGACGAGGCGTCCGAACTCGATCTGACCCCCGAGGACGTCGGCGAGATCGAACCCGTGTCCGCGAACCGGGCGCTGCCGGAGCAGGCGGGCTCCGACAGCGCGAACCGAGATCGGGTAAACGGTTTCGACGACGTGACCTGATCTTGTAGGGTCCTCCCGCAGACGACGTACGGGGGCCCCGGTGACCAGCGAGATCACTCTCTTCGTCAATCCCGTCGCGGGACGCGGCCGGGGCGCTCACGCGGCGCAGCCGGCCGCTTCCGCGTTGCGGGCCGCGGGACACTCCGTGCGCACGGTCATCGGCGAGGACTCCGCCGACGCGCTGCGCCGGGCACGGGATGCCGTCGCTTCCGGTACGCGCGCGCTGATAGCCGTCGGCGGCGACGGCATGGCGAGCCTCGCGCTGCAGGCCGTCGCCGGGACGTCGACGCCCCTGGGAGTGATCGCCGTGGGCACCGGCAACGACTTCGCGCGGGCGCTCGGGGTGCCGGTGCGTGATCCGGCCGCCGCGGGGGCGGTCGTCGCCGATGCGCTCGACGCGGGACGCACCCGCGCCGTCGACCTGGGGCGGGTCGGCAAGACGTGGTTCGGCACCGTGCTCGCCTCCGGCTTCGACTCGCGCGTGAACGACCGGGGCAACCGGATGCGCTGGCCCGCCGGGCGCTTCAAGTACGACCTGGCGATGGTCGCCGAGCTGGCCGCCTTCCGGCCCGTCCCGTACCGCATCAGGCTGGACGACGGCCCGGTCCGCGAGATCGACGCGACACTCGTCGCCGTGGGGAACGGACCGTCGTACGGCGGGGGCATGAAGATCTGCGCGCGGGCCGACATGGGCGACGGCCTCTTCGACGTCACGGTCGTCGGCGACTGCAGCCGTACGACACTCCTGAAGGTCTTCCCGAGGGTCTACAAAGGCACGCACCTGGACCACCCCAAGGTCACCGTGTTCCGGGCCGCGAAGGTGGAACTCGCCGCCCCGGACGTCACCGGCTACGCGGACGGGGAGCAGCTCGGCGGGCTTCCGCTGACGGCGGAGTGCGTGCCGGGTGCCGTGCGGGTCCTCGGGCCCGGCGGACCGCAAGCCGGATAATGATCGTCCGTTGTCAGTGGTGGCCGGTAGTCTCGAAAGCACGATGACAGAGGACCTCTCACCGGCCGAGCGGTATGCGGCGGCGCGCGAGCGCGCTGTCGAGCAGGCCACCGCACTCGCTGGCTTCCGCGAGATGTACGAATTCGGCCTCGACCCCTTCCAGATCGACGCCTGCCGGGCGCTCGAGGCGGGCAAGGGTGTTCTGGTGGCCGCCCCCACGGGATCGGGAAAGACGATCGTCGGCGAGTTCGCCGTGCACCTGGCCCTGCTGCAGGGCAAGAAATGCTTCTACACCACGCCCATCAAGGCGCTCTCCAACCAGAAGTACGCCGACCTCTCCAAGAGATACGGCGCGGACAAGGTCGGTCTGCTGACCGGCGACAACAGCGTCAACTCCGATGCCCCGGTGGTCGTGATGACCACCGAGGTGCTGCGGAACATGCTGTATTCGGGCTCGCAGTCGCTGCTCAACCTCGGCTATGTGGTGATGGACGAGGTGCACTACCTCTCCGACCGCTTCCGGGGCGCCGTCTGGGAAGAGGTGATCATCCACCTCCAGGAGTCGGTGACGCTGGTCTCCCTGTCGGCGACCGTCTCGAACGCGGAGGAGTTCGGCGACTGGCTGGACACCGTGCGCGGCGACACGCAGGTGATCGTCTCGGAGCACCGGCCCGTGCCGCTGTTCCAGCACGTCCTCGCCGGGCGCAGGATGTACGACCTCTTCGAGGAGGGGGAGGGTCAGCGCAAGACCGTCAACCCCGACCTCACGCGCATGGCGCGGATGGAGGCCAGCCGCTCGTACAACCCGCGTGATCGCCGCAAGGGCAAGATGGTCCGCGAGGCCGACCGCGAGCGGGAGCGCAGACAGCGGTCGCGGATCTGGACGCCGGGCAGGCCCGAGGTCATCGACCGGCTCGACGCCGAAGGTCTCCTGCCCGCGATCACGTTCATCTTCAGCCGCGCGGCCTGCGAGGCCGCCGTCCAGCAGTGCCTGCACGCGGGGCTGCGGCTGAACGACGAGGACGCGCGGGCCCAGGTCCGCGAGATCGTCGAGGAGCGCACGGCCGCCATCCCGGACGAGGATCTGCACGTCCTCGGCTATTACGAATGGCTGGAAGGCCTGGAGCGCGGCATCGCCGCGCACCACGCGGGCATGCTGCCGACCTTCAAGGAGGTCGTCGAGGAGCTCTTCGTACGCGGTCTGGTGCGCGCGGTCTTCGCCACCGAGACCCTCGCGCTCGGCATCAACATGCCCGCGCGGAGCGTGGTCCTCGAAAAGCTCGTGAAGTGGAACGGCGAGCAGCACGCGGACATCACGCCCGGCGAGTACACCCAGCTGACCGGCCGTGCCGGGCGGCGCGGCATCGACGTCGAGGGCCATGCGGTGGTCCTGTGGCAGCGCGCCATGAGCCCGGAGCACCTCGCGGGGCTCGCCGGTACGCGCACGTACCCGCTGCGGTCCAGCTTCAAGCCGTCGTACAACATGGCGGTGAACCTGGTCGAGCAGTTCGGGCGGCACCGCTCGCGCGAGCTCCTGGAGACGTCCTTCGCGCAGTTCCAGGCCGACAAGTCGGTCGTCGGCATCTCCCGCCAGGTGCAGAAGAACGAAGAGGGTCTCGAGGGCTACAAAGCCTCGATGACCTGTCACCTGGGTGACTTCGACGAGTATGCGCGGCTGCGCCGTGAGTTGAAGGACCGGGAGACCGAGCTCGCCAAGCAGGGGGCCAACCAGCGCAGGGCGGCGGCCGCTGCCGCACTGGAGAAGCTCAAGCCCGGCGACGTCATCCACGTGCCGACGGGCAAGTACGCCGGCCTGGCGCTCGTCCTCGATCCGGGGATCCCCGCGGGGCGGGTTAACGGCCATCGTGGCTTCGAGCACCAGGACGGGCCGCGCCCGCTTGTCCTCACCGCCGAGCGGCAGGTCAAGCGGCTCGCCTCGATGGACTTCCCGGTGCCGGTCGAGGCCCTTGAGCGGATGCGCATCCCGAAGTCGTTCAACGCGCGCTCGCCGCAGTCGCGCCGTGACCTGGCGTCCGCGCTGCGCACGAAGGCCGGGCACATCGTGCCCGAGCGCCATCGCAAGGGCCGTGCGGCCGCCGCGGACGACCGCGAGATCGCCCGCCTCCGTACGGAACTGCGCGCCCACCCCTGCCACGGGTGCGACGAGCGGGAGGACCACGCCCGGTGGGCCGAGCGCTACTACCGCCTGCGGCGGGACACCGCGCAGCTGGAGCGGCGGATCGAGGGGCGCACGAACACCATCGCGCGGACCTTCGACCGGATCGTCGCGCTGCTGACCGAGATGGACTATCTGCGGGGCGACGAGGTCACCGAGAACGGCAAGCGGCTCGCCCGGCTCTACGGGGAGCTTGACCTCCTTGCGAGTGAATGTCTGCGGGAAGGCGTGTGGGAGGGACTCAGCCCCGCCGAACTGGCCGCGTGCGTATCGGCGTTGGTGTTCGAGGCCCGGATGGCGGACGACGCCCTCGCCCCCAAGCTGCCCTCCGGCAAGGTGAAGGCCTCGCTCGGCGAGATGGTGCGGATCTGGGGGCGGCTCGACGCCCTGGAGGAAGAGTTCAAGATCAACCAGGCGGAAGGGGTCGGGCAGCGGGAGCCTGACCTCGGGTTCGCCTGGGCGGCGTACATGTGGGCGTCCGACAAGGGGCTCGACGAGGTCCTGCGGGAGATCGAGATGCCCGCCGGGGACTTCGTGCGGTGGTGCAAGCAGGTGATCGATGTCCTCGGACAGATCTCGGCTGCCGCTCCGCGTGAGGGCTCGACCGTCGCCAAGAACGCACGGAAGGCAGTGGACCAGCTGCTGCGAGGGGTCGTGGCGTACAGCTCGGTCGGCTGACGGCTGACGGCTGACGGCTGACGGCTGACGGCCGGAGAGGGCGGGCCCGGGGTTTTTACCCCCGGGCCCGCCCTCTTTCGTATCCAGTTACGCCTGTTCGATGTCATCACTCCGCGTGTTCGATTGATCGCCAGGCGTGCAAATGCAGCCGAGTGTATGCCCGTCGGTACGGCCGGTGCAGAGGGTTGCTGAATATGACTCGGCGATGAAATCGGCCCACTAGGCTCGCCCGGAGCGCGGCGAGTTGAAACGAGTTGCCATAAATTCGCGCGCTTGTTCCCAGATCTTTCGAATAGTTCGGATACGTCTACCAGGCTCAACAACCCATAAAATCCCCCGATTTCGCAGAATCAATCCCCCTTTCCTTCCCCTAGACGAGTGTTCAGAGGGCATACATGGTGAGTGTTCAATCGCCTCCCGGTGGCCGAGAAGTCCCTTACGCACGTGCGCTGTTGCTGCCCGCCATGCTGATGGCCGCAGCGACCGGAGCCGCCGTCGCGGCGGTATCGGAACCCGCCCGCACGGCGGTGGGCTTGTGCGGCGCGATCGCGACCCTCGTGGTCGTCGCGGTCGGCGCCGAAGCGGTGCGCCGCGGCCGGCACACGCGGGCGCTGCACGCGCAGTACGCACAGCGGCTCGCCTACCTGGACCGCCGCATCGCGTCCCACGACGACGAGACCGTCCGCCTGGGCAGGGAGATCATCCCCGAGGCCGTCTTCCGGCTCCGGCAGGGCGAAGCCCCCTCGGAAGTCATCCGCCACCTCGTCGACAGTGACGAGTCCTTCTCCGAACTCCCCGAATCCCAGCGCCAGATGCTCCGGAACGTCCTGGACACCCTGGACACCGGAGAGGCGATGCGCGAGTCGTCGCAGCGCGCCTTCGTCAACATCGCCCGGCGCGTCCAGTCCATCGTCCACCAGCAGGCCGCGGAACTGCGCGAGATGGAGGAGTTCCACGGCCGCAACCCCGAGGTCTTCGACGACCTGCTCCGCATCGACCACGGCACCGCACTCATCGGCCGCCTCGCCGACTCGATCACCGTGCTCGGCGGCGCCCGGCCGGGACGCCAATGGCCCAAGCCCGTACCGCTGTTCAGCGTGCTGCGCGGCGCCATGTCCCGCATCCTTGAGTACCAGCGCGTCGACCTGCACTCGATCGCCAAGGTCGCCATCCGCGGCACGTCCGTGGAACCGCTCATCCACGCCTGCGCCGAACTGCTCGACAACGCCACGCGCTACTCGCCCCCGCAGACCCGCGTGCACGTCACCGCCGTCGAGGTGCAGACGGGCATCGCCGTCGAGATCGAGGACGGCGGCGTCAGCCTCAGCGAGGAGGCGCGGGCACGGGCCGAGCGGATGCTCGCCCAGGCGCAGGCCGGCATCGACCTGAACGACCTCGGCGAGAGCCCCCGCCTCGGCATGGCCGTCGTGGGCCGCCTCTCGCAGATGTACAACCTCCAGGTCTCGCTGCGGCAGTCCGCGTACGGAGGCGTCCGCGCGGTGCTCATCGTCCCGCACGAGATGATCACCACCGGGCCCGCGCCCGGCCTCGCGCACGGCATCGGCGCGTCCGCGGTGCCCCGGGTGAACGCCGAGGGCCGCCCCATCGAGGAGCCCCACGGCATCCGCCGCAAGAAGCCCCGCGTGATGACGGCCGGTCCGCCCATCCCCAAGCCGCTCACCCCGGCCATGGAGGACGACATCCCCGAAGTCACCGAATGGACGGCGAACGGCCTGCCGCAGCGCCGCAGCCGGGTCCGCACCCCGCTGGCCGAGCGCCTCGCCCAGGAAGCGGCGGACGAGAAGTACGCCAAGCAGCGCGCCCCGTACTCACCGCAGGCGAGCGCTCCGGCCGCTCCCGAGCCGGTGAAGAAGGAGGAGAAGGAGCCCGGCCTCTGGATCGAGGCCTTCATGAAGGGCGTCAACGGCGACGACTCCGCGGCCGATGACCCGTTGTTCCCCAAGGGACACAGCGAGAACGACCACGGCAATGCCGACAACGCCGACGAGGGAGGCTGGAAGTGATCCAGCAACGGGCCAATTTCGACTGGATGCTCAAGGAACTCGCCGACGGGGTGCCGCAGACCCGGCAGATCGTCGTGCTCTCCGCGGACGGCCTGCGCATCGCGCGCTACGGCGGAGACCCCGACGGCGCCGACCGGCTCGCCGCCGCCTGTGCGGGACTTCAGTCCCTGGCCGCCGCGGTCGCCACCGAGATCCCGCGCAGCGGCGGCGGGATGCGCATGGTGATCATCGAGGTCGACGGCGGCTACTTCTATCTGATGGCCGCGGGAGCCGGCGCCTACCTCGCCGTCCTCGCCGACGAAACCGTCGACGCGGGCCTCATCGGAAACCGCATGCGGGACCTGGTCGTCCGGATCGGCGCCCATCTGACGAGCCCGCCGCGGCGCGACGGGCAGGCCGTATGAATCCTCCGCAAGGCGAGCACCCCTCCCACCGGGACGACCCTCCCCAACGGGAACGGCGCAGCCCGGACAATCCCGAGCGGCTCTACATCCTGACCGGCGAGGACACGGAGAGGGCGCCCCTGGACCTCGTCACGCTGATCGTCGCGCACGGCGAGGCACCGCCGACGGCAGAGCCGGAACACTCCGCCGTCCTGCGCTTATGCAGGACACCGCTGTCCGTCGCCGAGATCTCGGCCTATCTCGCGCTGCCGGTCAGCGTGGTGACCGTCCTGCTGACGAAGATGCTCGGGGTCGAACTGGTACAGGCGCGGGCGCCGATCGTCCGCTCCACCCTCCCCGACCGTTCCCTTCTCGAAGCGGTGATGCATGGACTTCAAAAGCTCTGACACGATCACCGGGCCCAGCAGCGAAGAGGTCCTGCCGCACACGGCCACCGCGGCCGTGAAGGTCGTGATCGTGGGCGGGTTCGGCGTCGGCAAGACGACGATGGTCGGCTCGGTCAGCGAGATCCGTCCGCTGACCACCGAAGAGACCATGACCCAGGCCGGTATCGGCGTCGACGACAACTACGGCTCGGACACCAAGACGGCCACCACCGTCGCCATGGACTTCGGCCGGATCAGCCTCTCCGAAGAGCTGGTGCTCTATCTGTTCGGCACCCCCGGCCAGGAGCGGTTCTGGTTCCTGTGGAACGGCCTCTTCGAAGGCGCCCTCGGCGCGGTCGTCCTGATCGACACACGCCGTCTCGAAGTCAGCTTCGACGTGATCGGCCGCCTCGAGGAGCGCGGTGTGCCCTTCGTCGTGGCCGTGAACGACTTCCCCGACGCGCCCCGCCATCCGATGGACACGCTGCGCCGCGCACTCGACCTCGACGAGGCCGTGCCGATGGTCACGTGCGACGCCCGGCAGCGCGCATCGAGCCGGGACACCCTGCTGACCCTCATGCGTTACCTGCACTCCCTGACCGTGGCCCGCGTCTGACGCCTCACCTCATCCGCGACCCCGGAAACTCCCCGGAATCTCTTCCGCAACCCCGGAATCTCTTCCGCAACCCCGGAGCGACGAACGTGACGACCCCTTCCCACTCCCACCCCGGCACGGACGACCCGGCCGTGCCGCCCCCCGGCTGCCCCGCGCACGGCCTCGGGACCGGCCCCGGCGGCGCCCGCCGGCTCTATGGGCCCGAGGCGGACACCGACCTCGCGGGCGTGTACGAGAAAATGCGCGCCGACCACGGCGCGGTGGCCCCGGCCCTCCTGCACAACGACGTACCCATCTGGGCCGTCCTCGGCCACAGCGAGAACCTCCACATGGTGCGCACCCCCTCGCAGTTCACCCGCGACGCGCGCCAGTGGCGGGCCGTCCAGGACGGCAGCATGGGCGCCGACCACCCGCTCGCCCCCGTCGTCACCTGGCAGCCCATGGCCAGTTTCGTGGAGGGCGACGAGCACAAGCGGCTGCGCGGCGCGGTCACCGGCGCCATGGCGGGCCTCGACCACCGCGGCATCCGGCGCTACATCAACCGCTACAGCAACCTCCTGCTCAACGACCTCTGCCAGGGTGGCAAGGCCGACCTGGTGAGCGAGTTCGCCGAGCATCTGCCGATGATGGTGATGTGCCATGTCCTGGGCATGCCCGAGGAGTACAACGAGCGGATCGTGCAGGCCGCCCGCGACATGCTCCGGGGCACCGAGACCGCCATCGCCAGCAACGCGTACATCATGGACGCGCTGATGCGCCTGGTGGCGCGGCGCAGGGCGAAGGCCGAGGAGGACTTCACCAGCAACCTCATCGCGCAGCCCCAGCAGCTCACCGACGAGGAGGTCGGCACGCACCTGCGGCTCGTGCTCATCGCCTCGTACGAGGCGACGGCCAACCTCATCGCGAACGCCCTGCGCATGGTCCTCACCGACCCGCGTTTCCGCGCCCAGCTCAGCGGCGGCCAGATGACGGTCCCGGAGGCGATCGAGCAGTCCCTGTGGGACGAGCCGCCGTTCAGCGCCATGGTCGGGTACTTCGCCAAGCAGGACACACAGCTCGGCGGCCAGGAGATCAAGGCGGGCGACGGGCTGATCTTCGGTATCGCGCCGGGCAACGTGGACCCCGTCGTACGCCCGGATCTCGCCGCGAACATGCAGGGCAACCGCTCCCATCTGGCGTTCGGCGGCGGACCGCACGAGTGTCCGGGGCAGGACATCGGCCGTGCCATCGCCGAAACCGGCGTGGACGCGCTCCTCATGCGCTTCCCGGACGTGGAACTCGCCGTCGAGGAGAACGAGTTGAGGTGGACCTCGTCGATCCTCTCCCGGCACCTGGTGGAGCTTCCGGTGCACTTCGCGCCGCGGCCCCCGCAGGACGTGATGGCGCGCCCGATGGCGCGGGTGCCCAGCGCGCGGGGCGACTGGCAGGTGTCCTCGCCGGCGCCGCGGCCCGCGACGCCGCAGCCGGCGGCGCCCGCCGACGTGCCGCCCGTGCCCGGGTCCGCGCCGGTGACGGCGCCCGTACCGCGGCAGGGGGCGTGGCGGCGCCTCGTCACCTGGTGGCGGGGCTACTGACCGCCCGCCGCGTCCGGTTTTGGTGACGGGCCCGTCCAGGAGTCGTACGAGGTCCAGGCGCCCAGCTCGCGCGTGCTGACGAAACGGTGGTCGGCGCCCGTGACGGGGTCCGTGAACTCCATGACACGGGAGAGGAGTTGCAGGGGCCGCCGGAAGTCGTCCGGCGGCACCGGGCCCGTCACCAACGGGTAGATGGGATCGCCGAGGATCGGCAGGCCCAGGGCGTTCATGTGCACCCGCAGCTGATGGGTGCGGCCGGTGTGCGGGGTGAGCCGGTAGCGCGCCAAGTCACCCTGCTGTCCGATGAGTTCGACGCGGCTCTCGCTGTTGGGTTCGGCGCAGGGGACTTCGTAGGCGGCGATGATGCCGCGCTCCTTGACGATGTGGCTGCGTACGGTGCGGGGGAGTTCGACGGCGGGGTCGTGGGCGGCCACGGCCTCGTACTCCTTGCGCACCCGCCGCTCGCCGAACAGCATCTGGTACGCGCCGCGTTCCGCAGGCCGCACGGTGAAGAGGATCAGCCCCGCGGTGAGCCGGTCCAGGCGGTGCGCCGCGCCGAGTTCGGGGAGGTCCAAGTCCCTGCGGAGGCGGGCGAGCGCGGTCTCGGTGACATGGCTGCCGCGGGGCGTGGTCGCCAGGAAGTGCGGCTTGTCGGCGACGACGATGTGCTCGTCGCGGTACACCACGTCGATGTCGTACGGCACCGGAACCTCGTCCGGCAGCTCCCGGTGGAACCACACGAACGCACCGGGCACATAGGGAGCGTCCGGCGCCACGGGAAGCCCGTCCGCGCCGACGAAGAGGCCGTCCCGCAGCATCCCGTCGATGACCCCCGGCTCCGGCTTGAGCCGTGCGACGAGATGGTCCCGTACGGTCGCCCACGCCCCGTCGGCCGGCAGCTTGACCCGTACGGGGTCGACGCCGCGGCGCTGCGGCAGGGGAGAGGGCGGGATGCGGGGCTTACGGGTCACAACCGGCAAGAGTACGGGGCGGGGTCTGGCGGGGGCGCCTTGCCGATCATTCTTCGGCGCCCCGGATGCGGGCGTGCAGATGCATGTCGTGCCAGCCGTCCGCGTGCAGTACCGCGCTTCGTTTGGTGCCCTCCGGTGCGAAGCCCGTCTTGAGCGCGACGCGGCAGGAGGCTTCGTTGGCCACGGCGTGGGTGAGTTCCAGGCGGTGCAGGCCGACTTCGTCGAAGGCCCACTCGCTCAGGGCCGTGAGGGCGCGCGGGGCGATGCCCTGGCCGCGGGCGGACGGCATGGTCCAGTAGGCGACCTCGGCCTGGCCGTCGGCGAGCACGATGAGGCGCAGCGCGATCCGGCCCACCAGCGCGTCCGTCGCGGCGTCGGCGATGGCCCAGTACGCGTCGCGCTCCTCGGGCCAGGCCTTGACCCAGCCCTCGATCCAGCCGCTGGCCTCGTGGACCGAGTCGGCCTCGCGGGCGTGCCAGCGCTGGATCACCGGGTCCTGGAACGCCTCGTACACGGCGGGGGCGTCGGCCGCCTGCCAGGGGCGGATGAGGAGCCCTCCGGGTACGGGGATGGTGGGCTGTTCCTGGCGGGCGAACGTGCCCGCCGGGACGACATCAGAGATCTTGAAGGGCATGCGCGCATGCTGCCAGCGGGCGGCAGTTCGTGAAACGGGTTTTGGTCTCACTCCGTCCGCGGGCCGGTGGGGGCTTGTCGCGCAGTTCCCCGCGCCCCTGAAGGGGCTCTCGGCGATTACGCGCTGGGCGCAGCCGACTCCTGCTCCGCCTCCACCTGTGCGTTCCACTCGCGCTTGGACGCCTGCCAGCCGTCCTCGTTGTGGCCAAGGCGCCAGTAGCCGGAGATGGAGAGGCGGTCGCGGGGGATCTGGCGGTCCATGCGGAGGTAGCGGCGCAGCTCCTTCACGAAGCCTGCCTCGCCGTGCACGAACGCCTGCACGTCGCCCGCGGGGAAGTCCAGGGAGCGCACGGCCTCGACGAGTGCCTCGCCGACGGGGCGCTGCCCGCGGTGCAGCCATACGATCTGTGCGGCCGAGTCGATCTTCTGCTCCTCGTCCGCGTCGGCGACCTCCACGAAGGCGTACGCCTGCGCGCCCTCGGGCAGCGCTTCGAGGGATGCGGCGATCGCGGGCAGCGCGCTCTCGTCACCGGCGATCAGGTGCCAGTCGGCCGCGGCGTCCGGGGCGTACCCGCCGCCGGGGCCGAGGAAGTGGATCGTGGTGCCCGGCGTGACGTTCTTGGCCCAGGGGCCCGCCAGGCCCTCGTCGCCGTGGACGACGAAGTCGATGGCGAGCTCGCGGGACGTCGGGTCCCAGGAGCGCACGGTGTACGTACGCGTCACGGGCCACTGCTCGCGGGGGAACTCCTCGCGGATCCGCTGGATGTCGAAGGGCTCCGGGTAGGTCACGCCCTCGGCGCCGAAGAGCAGTTTCACGTAGTGGTCGGTGGAGTCGCCCGCGGTGAACTCGGCGAGACCCTCGCCGCCCAGGACCACGCGCTGCATGTGCGGGGTGAGGCGCTCGGTGCGCACCACCTGTGCGACGTGGGCCTTCGGTGCCTTGCGTGCCGGACGTTCTGCCATGGCGGCGTCCTCCCCTGATCAAATGTTGCTTAGGCTTACCTAAGCTAACACCTCAGCCCTGGAGAGTCGTGAGCAGTCGCTTGAGCGCTCCACCGAGGTTCCAGCGCGCGGCAAGCTCGTCCAGGGTCGCGGGATCGCGGGGTTCGGCCGGCAGCGCGAGGTCCACCTCGGGCAGCGGTACGTCGCCCGCGACGCGGACCACGGTCGGCGCGACGGCCACATAGGCGCGGGACTCGTCGAGCCGCTTGCGCTGGGAGGGCGTCAGCTTGCTCTTCGGGTCGTCCACGGCGGCCATGATTCCGGCCAGGTTTCCGTACGCGTCGAGGAGCTTGGCCGCTGTCTTCTCGCCGATGCCGGGCACGCCGGGCAGGCCGTCGCTCGGGTCGCCGCGCAGTAGGGCCAGGTCGACATAGCCGGAGCCGTCCACCCCGTACTTCTCGCGGAGCCAGGACTCGTCGGTGAGCTGGAGGGAGCCGACGCCCTTGAGGGGGTAGAGGACGCGGATGCCGCGCTCGTCGTCGACCAGTTGATAGAGGTCGCGGTCGCCGGTGACGATGTCGACGGGGCCGGTGGCACGGCCGGCGTACGTACCGATGACGTCGTCCGCCTCGTACGACGGCACGCCGACGCGGGCGATGCCGAGGGCGTCCAGGACGTCCTCGATGACGGGGACCTGCGGCGCGAGCGTGTCCGGGGTCTCCTCGGCGTCCGGGCCCTGCTCGACCTCCTCGGCGACGCGATGCGCTTTGTACGACGGGATCAGCTCGACCCGCCAGTGCGGGCGCCAGTCCGCGTCCATGCAGGCGACCAGGTCGTCCGGGCGGTGGTCCTGGACGAGCCGGGCGATGAAGTCGAGCAGCCCGCGCACCGCGTTGACCGGTGTGCCGTCCGGGGCCTTCACCGAATCGGGGACCCCGAAATAGGCCCGGTAGTACAGGGACGCCGTGTCGAGCAGCATGAGCCGTCGCGTTCGCTGAGTCACCTTCGCATCATGCCGCACGGCACTGACACTGCCGAGAGCCGATAGTCGACAGAAGTGAATGAAATGTGAACTGGAACACTCTTGCGTTTGTTCTGTGTAAGTCAGGGCAGGCGCCGAGCCGGAGCGCCTCCGGTCGAGGATTCAACTATTTCGCCGGGCAAGTAGCGGGCAGAACCCGCGTCGCTCCACGGCCCGCCGGCGGGGGAGGCGGGCCGTCTTGGTTCAACCCGAGAGGTGTATGTGTCCAGGCTGCAAGCCGAACACCTGTACAAGGTATTCGGCAGACGACCCGCTGACGCGGTGGAGAAACTCCGCCACGGAACAGACCGAGAGGAGCTGCGCGCCGAAGGCACCACTGCCGCGGTGATCGACGCCTCCTTCACGGTCGAGCCGGGCCAGATCTTCGTCGTCATGGGTCTCTCCGGATCCGGCAAGTCAACGTTGCTGCGCATGCTCAACGGTCTGTCGGAACCGACGGCCGGACAGGTGCTCTTCGAAGGTCAGGACCTGACCACGCTGAGCCCCCGTGAGCTGCGCGAGGTGCGCTCCAAGAAGATCAGCATGGTTTTCCAGCACTTCGCGCTCTTCCCCCACCGCAGCGTCCTCGAGAACGCCGGTTACGGCCTCGAGGTGCAGGGCGTGCCGCGCGCCGAGCGCGAGGAGCGCGCCACGGTCGCGCTCGAACTCGCCGGTCTCAAGGGCTGGGAGAAGTCCTGGCCCGACGAGCTGTCCGGCGGTATGCAGCAGCGTGTGGGCCTGGCCCGCGCGCTCGCCACCGACGCCGACCTGCTCCTGATGGACGAGTCGTTCAGCGCGCTCGACCCGCTGATCCGCCGCGACATGCAGGACCAGCTCCTCGAGCTCCAGAAGCGGCTGAAGAAGACCATCGTCTTCATCACCCACGACCTGAACGAGGCCATGCGCCTGGGCGACCAGATCGCCGTCATGCGCGACGGCGAGATCGTCCAGATCGGCAACGCCGAAGACATCCTTGTCACCCCGGCCAACGACTACGTCGCCGCGTTCACGCAGGACGTCGACCGCTCCCGCGTCCTCACGGCGGGCGCGATCATGGCCGAGCCCGAGACCGCGTTCGGCACGAAGACGGCCGAGGGCAAGGAGCTGACGACCGCACAGGACGTGCTGGACGCGGCCCCCGCCACGGTCAAGGCGGAAACGCCGATCATCGAGCTGTTCACGCCGTGCTCCACCAGCGGTGCGGCTGTCGCGGTGACCGACGACGACGGCAAGCTCGTCGGCGTCGTGCCGCGGGCGCGACTGCTCGCGGTGCTCGGCGAGCCGATGTCCTCCGAGGACGAGCCGCAGGACGCCGTCCCGGTGGAGAAGGCGCAGCAGGCGCAGGAGAACGGCGGCAAGGCCGCGGGCAAGGTGGTCAGCGGTGCCTAGGATTCCCTTCGGCGAGTGGGTCAACGACGGCGTCGACTGGCTGCTCAGCCACATGGCCTGGTTGTTCGACTTCTTCCAGACCGTCTTCCAGGGCGCGTACGACGGCATATCCGACCTGCTCCAGGCGCCCGAGCCGCTGCTCCTCGCGGGCATCTTCGCGGTCATCGCGTTCTGGCTGCGCGGTGTGGTCGCCGGTGTGCTGACCTTCGCGGGCTTCGCCTTCATCATCTCGATGGAGCTGTGGGACCACGCGATGATGACGCTGTCCCTGGTGCTCGTCTCGACGATCATCGCGCTGATCATCTCGGTGCCCGTGGGCATCTGGGCGGCGCGGTCGAGCACGGTCAGCGGCATCGTCCGCCCGGTGCTCGACTTCATGCAGACGCTGCCGGCGATGATCTACCTCATCCCCGCCATCCTGTTCTTCGGGATGGGCGCCCCCGCGGGCATCGTCGCCACCCTGATCTTCGCCCTGGCCCCCGGCGTCCGTATGACGGAGCTGGGCATCCGCCAGGTCGACAAGGAACTGGTCGAGGCCGCCGACGCGTTCGGCACCACGCCGCGCAACATTCTGCTGCGCGTCCAGCTGCCCCTCGCGCTTCCCACGATCATGGCCGGTGTCAACCAGGTCATCATGCTGGGCCTGTCCATGGCCGCCATCGCGGGCATGGTCGGCACCGAGGGCCTGGGCGCCGACGTCAACGAGGCCATCGGCCAGCTGAACGTGGGTCTCGGCTCCGAGGCGGGCGTCGCGATCGTCATCCTGGCGATCTACCTGGACCGGATGACCAGCTCGCTGGGCTCCCAGGTCTCCCCGCTCGGCCGTCGTGCCGCGGCGAAGGTGCGTGCCGCGCAGGGACTGAACATCTTCACCTACCGTCCGCAGGCCGCCGTCGCGGTCATCGGTGTGGTCGTCCTCGCGCTCGTCGCGGGCGGCATGGGCGTCTTCGGCGGCTCGGCCTCCAAGGAGGCCGCCGCGGACTCGAAGAACGTCGGCCAGGGCAAGGAAATCAACATCGGCTACATCCCCTGGGACGAGGGCGTGGCCTCCACCTTCCTCTGGAAGGAAATCCTGGAGCAGCGCGGCTTCAAGGCGCAGACCAAGCAGCTCGAGGCAGGACCGCTGTACACCTCGCTCTCGCAGGGCAGCATCGACTTCCAGACCGACTCGTGGCTGCCGACGACGCACGCCGCGTACTGGAAGAAGTACGGCAAGGAGCTCGAGGACATGGGCTCGTGGTTCGGCCCGACCTCGCTCGAGCTCTCCGTGCCCTCGTACGTGAAGGGCATCGACTCGCTCGAAGACCTCAAGGGCAAGAGCGGCAAGTTCAAGGGCAAGATCGTCGGCATCGAGCCGAGCGCCGGCATGATGGGCCTGCTCAAGGACAAGGTCCTCAAGGAGTACGGCCTCGACAAGGAGTACAAGGTCGTCGACGGCTCCACGCCGGCGATGCTGGCCGAGCTCAAGCGCGCGTACGCCAAGAAGGAACCGATCGTCACCACGCTCTGGTCGCCGCACTGGGCCTACAGCGACTTCAAGCTGAAGAAGCTCGATGACCCGAAGGGCTCCTGGGGCAAGGGCGACGGCGTGCACTCGCTCGCTCGCAAGGGCTTCTCCAAGGAGAACCCGCAGGTCGCCAAGTGGCTCAAGGACTTCAAGATGACTGAGAAGCAACTCACGAGTCTTGAGGCGGAGATCAACAAGGCGGGCAAGGGCAAGCAGCAGGAAGCCGTCCGTGCCTGGCTGAAGAAGAACCCGAAGGTCGTCGACGAGCTGGCGCCGCTCCCGAAGAACACCACCCCCGCCGAGGCGAAGCGTCCGCTGAACGCCGCGTACTTCGCGTGGGACGAGAACATCGCCGTCACGAATCTCTGGAAGCGTGTCCTGGAGAAGCGCGGCTACAAGATGAAGCTGACGCCCTCGGACGTCGGCCCGGTCTACACCGCTCTCGCACAGGGTGACCTCGACCTGGATCTCGACGCCTGGCTGCCGACGGCTCAGAAGCAGTACTGGGACAAGAACAAGGCGAACCTCAAGGACCTGGGCTCCTGGTACAGCCCGACGTCGCTGGAGATCGCCGTCCCGTCCTACGTCAAGGGCGTGAAGTCGCTCGAGGACCTCAAGGGCAAGGGCGACAAGTTCAAGGGCAAGATCATCGGCATCGAGCCCGGCACGGGCGTGATGACGGCCCTGAAGAACAAGGTCCTGCCGGGGTACGGCCTGGACAAGGAGTACAAGATCGTCTCCGGTTCGACGCCGGCGATGCTGTCCGAGCTGAAGTCGGCGTACGCCAAGAAGGAGCCGGTCGCGGTCCTGCTCTGGTCGCCGCACTGGGCGTACAACGAGTACAAGCTCACCAAGCTGAAGGACCCCAAGCTGGGCTTCGGCAAGGGCGACACGATCCGCACGATCTCCAGCAAGGAGTTCCCGAAGCAGTACCCGCAGCTCACGAAGTGGCTCAAGAACTTCAAGATGAGCGAGCAGGAACTGGCCAGCCTGGAGAACGAGATCAACAAGGCGGGCAAGGGCAATGAGCCCAAGGCCGTCGACGAGTGGCTGAAGAAGAACCCGGGCTTTGAGCAGAAGATGACCCCGCAGTCATAGCTCTGTAGTTCCGGCTCTGCGCCGCTGGATCACCCCGAGGGGTGGGCCTCGCCCTTGTGGCGAAGCCCACCCCTCGCGGCGTTCCCCGGCGTGGCCCCGCTCCCTAGGCTGGGCAGCCTCCCCGCCGCTCGAACGTAAGTGCCCCTCCGTGACCGTCCACGCGACGCCCCGCCTCTTCTTCACCGTGGCCCTCGCCCTCGCCGCCGCCCTGTTCCTCGCGCACCTGGCCGACGCGAGCCCCGCACCGGCCTCCGCGGGCACCGCACGCCTCGCCGGGCTCGCGGGCGACGTACGCGCCGCCGACGGCCACCGCTACGACGCGCGGGACGACACCGGGCGCACCATGGACGCCGCGCAGATCACGCAGCGGCCCGACGGCACATACCTGGCCGTCTACCACACCCTCCTGGACGACGGCCGCTTCCATGCCGCCGTCGCCACCTCCGCCGATCTGCGGCACTGGCACCGCCGCCACGACTTCGGGCCCGGCACCCACCAGGCCTCGCTCGCCGCCGACGGGCGCGGCGGATACGTCCTCGCCTATGAGAGGGACCCGCGGAACCACATCGCCGTGCGCGCGTACGCCGACGGGGCGGCGCTGCTCGACGGGCGCCCCGCGCACGCCTTCGACGCGCCGCGCACCCTCTCGCGGTGCGCCGAGGGCACGCCGAGTATCTCCGCCGTACGCGGCGACACCATCGAACTGACCGGGCACTACCGCGCCGACTGCGACACCGACCGCCAGCTGCGCGCCACCCTCACCCGGTTCCGCGACTGGCACGCGGAGCCGGACCGGCGGCTCGACCGGGCGCTGCGGGCGTGGGGCAACAGCGGCAACCTCGGGGATCGCGCGCCCGTCGAGCTCGACGGGCAGCGGATGCTCTTCGTGGAGGGGCAGCGCAGGCGCGGCGACTTCGGCAGCTGGCGGTCGTACGCGTACGACCCGGTGAGCGGACGGGCCGACCGGATCGACATCTCGACGCACGGCGGGAGCCATGCCTTCGCCAATCCGTCGGCGACCCTCGTCACCGACCCGCAGGGCAGGCCTTCCTTGCTGGTCAGCGTGTTCATACCGGGGGAGGGTGCGGCTCCCGGAGAGGCCGGGCAGCTTGTCTACTGGCGCAAGCTGTAGACGGCGGTCCGCGCAACGGGGCGAAACCGTTTGGCGAACATGCGTAGGGTGCAGAAAACCCCTCAGGGTTGAGAGTGGACCGACGCGCAGAAGGGAGCCGAGGCGATGGACGAGCAGAAGGAAACCCTCCGGGTGGGCTCGGCCGTGCGGCGCCGCCGCCGGCAGCTGGAGCTCACCCTCGCCGTGGTGGCCGAGCGCAGCGGTCTCTCGGTGCCCTTTCTGAGCCAGGTGGAGAACGAGCGGGCGCGGCCCAGCAGCCGTTCCCTGCAGCGAGTTGCCGACGCCCTGCGGACGACCGACGTCGAACTGCTCGCCGCGGCGGACCCCGCGTGCACGGTCGATCTGACGCGCGCCGAGGAGGGCGACGCCGCGACCCCCTCCCCGTCCTCCCCCGACGCCGCCCGCATACGCAATCTGGTGCGGGGTCACCACCAGCTGCACGCCATCGAGTTCACCGGCGACCATGACGAGGGACGCGAGTTCCAGCACCGTAACGACGAATTGATGTACGTGGTGGGCGGCGCCGTCGAGGTCGAGGCCGAGGGCAGGGCGTACCGGCTCGGGCGCGGTGACAGCCTCTATCTGACGGGCGGGGTGCGGCACCGGTGGCGGGCGACCGTGCCGGACAGCCAGGTGCTCGTGGTCGCCGTGGGCGATCACATCGACGCCGTGGACGACTCGCGGCGCTGAGGGGATTTCACGGTGGCGGGGGCGGCGGAGGCGGGAGTGCGGGTCGTCTCTCTGGTGCCCTCGCTGACCGAGGCGGTCGCCGTCGGCGTGCCGGGAGCGCTGGCCGGGGCCACGGACTGGTGCAGCCATCCGGTGGACCTGGACGTGGTCCGCGTCGGCGGCACGAAGAACCCCGACGTGCCCCGGATCATCGGCCTCGCCCCGGACCTGGTGATCGCCAACGAAGAGGAGAACCGCGAGCCCGACCTCGCCGCGCTGCGGGCGGCGGGGATCGAGGTGCTCGTGACGGAGGTACGGGACCTGCCGGACGCCTTCCGTGAGCTGGCCCGGGTGCTCGCCGCCTGCGGGGCGGGGCGGCCGGGCTGGCTGGACGATGCGGAGACGGCGTGGGGGCAACTTCCGCCGCCGGACGCCCGGTTGACGGCCGTGATCCCCGTCTGGCGGCGGCCCTGGATGGTCCTGGGCCGCGACACGTTCGCCGGGGACCTGCTGCGCCGCCTCGGCGTCGACAACGCCTACGCGACGCATGCCGAGCGCTATCCGCGCGTACCGGTCGAGGAGCTGCGGGCGGTGGCCCCGGACTTGATGGTCCTGCCCGACGAGCCGTACCGCTTCACCGCCGACGACGGCCCCGAGGAGTTCACCGTCCCCTCGGCGCTCGTCAGCGGCCGTCACCTCACCTGGTACGGCCCGTCACTGGCGGAGGCACCGGCCGTGCTCAGCGCGGCGCTGCGAGCAGCTTGCCGTTGAGCAGGCCGCGCAGGGTGTGGGCGAGGGCCACTGCCCAGGCGGTCACCAGGAGGGCGTACAGCGCGACCGCCAGCCCGTCGTAGAACGCGAGGCCGGTGTGCTTGCCCAGGCCCTCGGCGCCCGTGACGCAGGTGCCGACGGGGAACGTGAACGCCCACCAGGTCATCGCGAAGCCCATGCCCCGGCGCCGGGCCCGCACCACCATCGCGCCCGCGAGCGCCAGCCACAGCAGGGCGAAGCCCGTCACCGGGACGCCGTAGAGCACGGCGAAGACGGCGAAGCCCTGGTCGTACGGGGCGGGGACGACGCCTGCCGCCGCGGAGTCGGCGAACTTGTTCGCGGCGGTCGTGGACTGGCCGAGCGGGCCGAGCACCAGGAACAGCGTCGGTGTGAGCGCGAGCGGGAAGGGGCCGCCGGTCAGCAGGCGGGCGAAGATCATCGGCAGCATCACCAGGGTGGCGAGCAGGCTCAGGCCGAACATCGCGAAGCAGGCGAAGAGGAGGGTCTGTTGGGCCTGGCCTGTGGGGAGGTGGGGTATGAGAAGCGGGCCGAGGGCAGCCGACACCATGGGCGCCACCAGCGGCAGCAGCCAGACCGGCGATGCCTGGCCCGGCTGCAAGCCGTGCTTCACCACCATCAGGTACGGGATCGCGACGGCCGCCGCGAGGCCGATGACCGTACCGGCGGTGAACAGCACGGCGTCGAGCGCGACCGCCGCGCCCGTGCCGATCCAGTCCTCGCCCACGAGGAGCGCGCCGCCGCCGACCGCGAGCAGGGCCATGGAGAGGCAGCCGTAGAAGGGGGCGACGGCCGGGTCGAGGAGATGGGCGCGGGCCTGGTCGCGGTGGTGGACCCAGTGCAGGGTGCGGGCGGTGACGAGCGCGGCCAGCATGAGCAGGGACAGCGCCCAGACCGCGGTGCAGGCGGTGCGCAGTCCGGGGACGCGGACCGGCAGGGTCGCGCCCGCGCTCGCGATGATCGCTGTGCCCATGACGGTGGCGTACCAGTTCGGGCCCAGGTGGCGGGTGGCGGCGGTGGTGGATGCGGCGATGGTGGATGCGGTGGTGTGCGGTGGTGCCTGTGGGTGGGCGACGGTGACCATGGATCCACGGTCTCTGCCGGGCGGGTCCCCCACCAGGAGTCATCTTCGTATGAGGACATAACCTGGGCTTATGAGTACGTCTTCTGGTTCCGCCGGTCTGCCCGATACGTCACCGGGGGCGGCGCCGCTCGCGCATCGGGTGCCGGATCTCGGGGCCCTCGAACTGCTGCTCGCCGTGGCGCGGCTCGGAAGTCTGGGGCGGGCCGCGAAGGAGCTCGGCATCACGCAGCCCGCCGCGAGCAGCCGCATCCGCTCGATGGAGCGGCAGCTCGGGGTCGCCCTCGTCGACCGGTCGCCGCGCGGCTCGCGGCTCACCGACGCGGGGGCGCTCGTCACGGACTGGGCGCGGCGGATCGTGGAGGCGGCGGAGGCGTTCGACGCGGGGGCGCAGGCGTTGCGGGACCGGCGGGACTCGCGCCTCCGGGTCGCGGCGAGCATGACGATCGCCGAGTATCTGCTGCCGGGCTGGCTGATCGCGCTGCGGTCGCAGCGGCCGGACACGGCGGTGTCGCTGACGGCGGGCAATTCGACCGCGGTCGCGGAGCGGCTGCTCGCGGGGGACGCGGACCTCGGCTTCGTGGAGGGGCTCACGGTGCCGACCGGCCTCGACTCGGCGGTCATCGCGCACGACAGCCTGATCGTCGTCACGGCGCCGGGCCATGCGTGGGCGCGGCGCGGGAAGCCGCTGGGGGCGGGGGAGCTGGCGGCCACGCCGCTGATCCTGCGGGAGGAGGGTTCGGGGACGCGGCAGGTTCTGGACTCGGCTCTTGGCGGTCTCGCCCGCCCGCTGATCGAGCTGTCGTCCACCACGGCGGTGAAGGCGTCCGCGGTGAGTGGGGCGGGGCCTGCGGTGCTCAGTGAGCTTGCCGTGGGGGAGGAGTTGTCGGCTCGGCGCCTGGTGGGGATCCCCCTGGAGGGGGTTCGGCTGCGTCGTGCCCTCCGGGCGGTGTGGCCCACGGGGCATCGGCCTACCGGGCCGGCGCGGGACTTGCTCTCGCTGACGCGGGCGGGGTCTCTTTAGGCGGGGGGCTGTGCGTGTCCGGGGTGTGATCTGCCTGGCCCGCTTGCGGCGAACTGCTTTTGCTGACGCGGTGGCCGGCGGGGGGCGCATCCAGCGGTGGGGGTTGCCTGGTCTGCCTGGCCCGCCTGCGGCGAACTGCTCTCCCGCCCACCCGCCCGATTGCCGTCCCTGTTGAGGGCGGGGGCCTGGCTGTCCTGCCTGTTGGGTTTCGTCTGCCGGCTCGGCGTGGGCTTTCCCGCCTCCGGCGGGGTCTCCCACCCGCCCACCCGTTACCCCGCGGGGCAAACTGGAGGGTTGGCGGGAGAGGTCCTGCCGGGTGTCGGCGTTGCCGTGCGAGGCCGCGGGACTGCTGCGCTCCCCGCCGGAGGCGGATCGCCGATGCGGGGTAATCGGGCGGGCGGGTGGGAGAGGCCCTGCGGAGGGGATAACCGGCGGTGCGGGGGCCCGCGGGGTGGCGCGTGTCCTGGCCCGGAGGGCCAAGCCCTGGGCGCTCGGGATCTGTGGGGTGGCGCGTGTCCCGGCCCGGAGGGCCAAGCCCCGGGCGCCTGGGACCCGCGGCGAGACGCGTGCCCCGGCCCGGAGGGCCAAGCCCTGGGCGCTCGGGATCTGTGGGGTGGCGCGTGTCCCGGCCCGGAGGGCCACGCCCGGGGCGTCCGGGACCTAGGGTGGCGCGTGTCCCGGCCCGGAGGGCCACGCCCCGGGCGCTCGGGATCTGCGGGGTGACGCACATGCCCGGCCCGGAGGGTCAAGCCCTGGGCGCCCGGCACTTGCGGGGTGACGCACATGCCCCGGCCCGGAGGGCTACCGCCCCGACGCGTCGACCAGTGCCGACATGACCCGTAGATCGTCCCCCATCTCCGGGTGCCACTGGACCCCGAGGGCCCAGGAGCCGGAGGGGAGTTCTACCGCCTCCGGGGTGCCGTCCTCCGCGTGGGCCGAGACGACGAGGCCGTGGCCGAGGACGTCCACCGCCTGGTGGTGGTAGGTGGGGACGGCGCAAGCGGCCGGGGCGATGGACTCGTACAGGGTGCCCGGCACCGGCTTCACCTCGTGCGTGCCGAAGACGCCCACCGCCTCCACGTGCCCCTCCAGGTGCTGCACCAGCGTCCCCCCGAGCGCCACGTTCAGGAGCTGCATCCCCCGGCAGATGCCCAGCAGCGGCGTCCCGGACGCCAGCGCCGCCTCGATGAGCGCCAGTTCCCACGCGTCCCGCTCCCGCGCCGGAGGGCCCGTGCGGTCACCACGCTCCGCGCCGTAGCGGACCGGCTCGACGTCCGGCCCACCCGCGATGACCACGCCGTCGAGACGGGCGACGACCTCATCGGCGTACGAGGGATCGTCCGGCGGGAGCATCGCCGCCAGGCCGCCCGCCGCCTGCACAAGGAGCGGGTAGCCGGCGGGGAGGAGCGCGGCCGGCAGCTCCCACACGCCCCAGCTCGCCTTCGGCTCCAGGTACGTGCTGACGCCGATCAGCGGTCGGCCGGTGGTCTCGCTCACCCTCGTCTCCCTCATGTTCAGCCGCGACATGCTCAGTCGCGTTCCAGTTCCGCCTCCGCGGCGGCCAGCGCCGCGAACTCCTCCTCCGGCGCCCGCGCCACCAGATGCTTGCGGCTGTAGATGCCGAAGTAGGCGATCGCCACCACGTATACCGCGAGCGCGATCAGCGCCGCCGTCACGTCCACCAGGAATGTCGCGACCAGCGCCGCGCAGGCCAGGACGAGCGCCACGGACGAGGTCAGCATGCCGCCGGGCGTGCGGTAGGGGCGTTCGAGGCCCGGCTCCCTGCGGCGCAGCACGATGTGCGAGAGCGACATCAACGCGTACGAGATCGTCGCGCCGAACACCGCCACGTTCAGCATCCGCGCGCCGTCCCCGGTCGCCGCCGCCAGGCCGAAGCCGATCGCCCCGGGGACCAGAAGGCCCAGGTAGGGGGCCTTGCGGCTGCTCGTGAGGGACAGGAAGCGCGGCAGGTAGCCCGCCCGCGACAGGGCGAACAGCTGGCGCGAGCCCGCATAGATGAGGGAGAAGAACGACGCCACCAGGCCGGCAAGGCCCGCGTAGTTGACGATGCGGCTCAGGGCCGTCGCCTCACCGCCCGGCTGCAACGCCTCCACCAGTGGGTTGCCCGCGTCCTGGATCGCGTTCGCACCGCGCGCCCCGGCCGACGCGAAGAACGTGAGCAGCGCCAGTACGACGAGGATGGCCATCGACCAGCGGATCGCGCGCGGCAGCGTGCGCGCCGGGTCCTTCGTCTCCTCGGCGGCGAGCGGGACGCCCTCGACCCCGAGGAAGAACCACATGCCGAACGGGAACGCCGCCCAGATGCCCAACAGGCCCATCGGCAGCCAGGAGTTGGAGCCGAACGCGTCGGTGTCCACCGCGATGTCGTTCAGCTTCGACGCGTCGAAGTCCATGAACGCGCCGACCGCGAAGACGAGCAGCGCCGCCACCGCGATGCCCGTGACGACGAAGCTGAAGCGCAGCGCCTCGCCCACGCCCCACAGATGGATGCCGATGAACACGACGAAGCACGCGAGATACACCGGCCAGCCGGAGGTGAGGCCGAAGAGGCCGAGCGACTCGACGTAGTCACCGATGAAGATGGAGATCGCGGCGGGCGCCAGGATGTACTCGATGAGGATCGCCGTGCCGGTGAGGAAGCCGCCCCACGGGCCGAGCGCCCGGCGCGCGAATCCGTAGCCGCCGCCCGCGGTGGGCAGCACCGACGACAGTTCCGCCAGCGAGAACACCATGCACGCGTACATCACGCCCATGAGCGCCATGGCGATCCCGAGGCCGCCGAACCCGCCCTCCGCGAGGCCGAAGTTCCAGCCCGAGTAGTCGCCGGAGACGACATACGCGACGCCGAGCCCGGTCAGCAGCAGCCAGCCCGCGCTGCCGCGGCGCAGCGTTCTGCGTTCCAGGTAGTCGTCCGCCGGTTCGGCGGCGGTGCTCGTACTCGTCTTGGGGGACTCCACGGTCATGGCACGGCTCCTGGGCGGGCTCGACGGAACGGGTGACTCAATGGAACGGATCCATACCTTTGTCGTGCCCGGGGCGAGAAAGCAAGACCCCTGCGTTACGCCGCCGTAAATCCCCCCGGCAATCCCCCGGCGGCCCGCCTCTTATGTCGGGAACTTACGTCAGGAACCCCCGCAGCAGCGCCGCCGTACCCGCGCAGTGCTCGCGCATCATCTCCCGCGCCCCGTCCGCGTCGCCGTCGAGCACCGCCTCGACGAGGGCGGTGTGCTGGCGCTGCGAATGCTCCAGGTTCCGCACCAGGAGCGGGATGCAGTCCAGGAGGTCGTTGACGCTCGCGCGCACCGCCGCGTACTGCGCGGTCAGCGAGGGTGAACCGCACAGCTCGGCAAGGGTCAGGTGCAGCAGGGTGTCCAGGCGGCGGTACTCGGAGAGGGGCGCCTCGTGGGTGCGGGCGAGCGCCGTGCGAAGCCGCTCGCGCTGCTCCCCGGTCAGGCCGTGCGCCGCGCAGAGCCCGGCCGCGCCGACTTCGAGGACCTCGCGGAAGCGCAGCGCGTCCTCGACGTCCACGTCCGCCACGCGCCGCCGCAACTCGTCCTCCCCGGCCGCCTCGGGGCGCGGGCGCACGAACGTGCCGCCGTACCTGCCCCGCCGGGACTCGACGAGGCCCTGGTCCTGGAGCACCTTGAGGACCTCGCGCAGCGTGACCCTGCTGATGCCGAGGCGGTCGGCCAACTCCCGCTCCGAGGGCAGGCGTTCGCCGCCGGGCACCAGGCCGAGACGTACGACCTGGAGGATCTGCTCCAGGGCCTCCTCGAAGCCGTTGCCCGCCCGTACGGGACGAAGCACCGGCGTGAGCCGGTCGTCGCCGGTCGCCCCGGCGGCAGCCGCAGCCGCCTCGGCCGCCTCGGCCGCCTCGGCCGCCTCGCCGTCGGTCCCGCCGACCGCGCCGGCATCCGTGTGCGACATCTGGCCGTACCCCCTTCCCAATCAAAGGTTCTCGGCAATACCTTATGGCTCCCGGCTGACCCAAGGAGGACTTTCCCGTGGCAGACCGCACACCCCCGCTCGGGATCGAGGAGCTGCGCGCCCTCGTCGCGAGCGGCGAGATCGACACTGTCGTCCTGGCCTTCCCCGACATGCAAGGGCGTCTCCAGGGCAAGCGGTTCGCCGCCCGGTTCTTCCTCGACGACGTCCTGGAGCACGGCACGGAGGGCTGTAACTACCTCCTCGCGGTCGACGCGGAGATGAACACCGTCGAGGGCTACGCGATGTCCTCCTGGGACCGCGGCTACGGCGACTTCGCCATGCACCCCGATCTGAGCACCCTGCGCCGCGTCCCGTGGAACGAAGGCACCGCGATGCTCGTCGCGGACCTCGCCTGGAACGACTCCTCGCCCGTCGTGGCCGCGCCCCGCCAGATCCTGCGCCGCCAGCTCGACCGGCTCGCCGAACTCGGCTACACCGCCAACGTCGGCACGGAGCTGGAGTTCATCGTCTTCAAGGACACCTACGAACAGGCCTGGGACGCGGGCTACAAGGCCCTGACCCCGGCCAACCAGTACAACATCGACTACTCCGTGCTCGGCACGGGCCGCATCGAGCCGCTCCTGCGCCGTATCCGCAACGAGATGGCGGCCGCCGGGCTCGTCGTCGAGTCGGCCAAGGGCGAGTGCAATCCGGGCCAGCACGAGATCGTCTTCCGCTACGACGACGCCCTGGTCACCTGCGACCAGCACGCCATCTACAAGACCGGCGCCAAGGAGATCGCGTCCCAGGAGGGTGTCTCGCTCACCTTCATGGCCAAGTACAACGAGGCCGAGGGCAACTCCTGTCACATCCACCTCTCGCTCGCGGACGCGGACGGCACCAACGCCATGGCCGGTGACGGGCCCGGCGGCATGTCCGCCGTCATGCGGCACTTCCTGGCCGGGCAGCTCGCGGCGCTGCGGGAGTTCTCGCTGCTGTACGCGCCCAACATCAACTCGTACAAGCGGTTCAGGCCGGGCTCGTTCGCGCCGACCGCCGCCGCCTGGGGCTACGACAACCGCACCTGCGCCCTGCGCGTGGTCGGCCACGGCCGCTCGATGCGCTTCGAGAACCGGCTGCCGGGCGGCGACGTGAACCCGCACCTCGCGGTCGCCGGACTCGTGGCCGCCGGTCTGCACGGCATAGAGCAGAAGCTCGAACTGCCCGATGAGTGCACGGGCAACGCCTACACCGGTGAGTACGCCCACGTCCCCACCACCCTGCGCGAGGCCGCCGAGCTCTGGGAGAACAGCGCCATCGCCAAGGCGGCCTTCGGCGACGAGGTGGTCGCGCACTACAGCAACATGGCCCGGGTCGAGCTGGACGCCTTCGACTCCGCGGTGACCGACTGGGAGCTCCGCCGCTCCTTCGAACGCATGTGAGGCACCCTTGCTCGACGTACAGAACCTCGACGTACAGAACCTCGACGTACTGAATCCGGCGACCGAAGAAGTCGTCGCGACCGTCCCCGCCGCCACCCCGCAGGACGTCGACGCCGCCGTCGTACGGGCGAGAGCGGCGCAGGCCACGTGGGCCGCCGCGGCCCCCGCCGACCGGGCCCGGCTGCTGCGCCGGTTCGCGGTGGCCGTGGACGAGAACCTGGAAGAACTCGCGCAGCTGGAGGTCCGCGAAGCCGGTCACGTCATCGGCAACGCGCGCTGGGAGGCCGGCAACGTCCGCGATCTCCTCGACTTCGCGGCCGGGGGAGTGGAGCGGCTCAGCGGCCGGCAGATCCCCGTACCCGGCGGCCTGAACGTCACGATCCTCGAACCCCTCGGGGTCGTCGGCGTCATCGCCCCCTGGAACTTCCCGATGCCGATCGCCGCCTGGGGCACCGCACCGGCGCTCGCGGCGGGCAACGCCGTCATCCTCAAGCCCGCCGAGACGACCCCGCTCACCGCCCTGCGTCTTGCCGAACTCGCCCTGGAGGCGGGCCTTCCCGACGGCCTCTTCCAGGTCCTGCCCGGCGCGGGCGACGTCGCGGGCAACGCCCTGGTCGAACACCCCGGCGTCGCCAAGATCGTGTTCACCGGCTCCACCCGCGTCGGCAAGCAGATCATGACCAAGTGCGCCGACCGTGTGAAGCGCCTGACGCTCGAACTCGGCGGCAAGAGCCCGAACATCGTCTTCGCCGACGCCGACGTGGAGGCCGCCGCCCTCGCCGCCCCCATGGCGTACCTCGACAACTCAGGCCAGGACTGCTGCGCCCGTACCCGCATCCTCGTCCAGCGCTCGGTCTACGACCGCTTCCTGGAGATCGTGCGGCCCGCGATCGAGTCGGTCGTCGTCGGCGACCCGTCCGACGAGAAGACCCAGATGGGCCCGCTGATCTCCAGGGCCCAACTGGAGCGGGTGCGCTCGTACGTGCCGTCCGGCGCCGGAATCCACGGCACGGCGCCCGAAGGCCCCGGCTTCTGGTTCCCGCCGACGCTGCTCACCGAAGCCGACGCGGGCCCCGAGTCCCCGGTGGCGACCGAGGAGGTCTTCGGCCCGGTCGCCGTCCTCCTGCCCTTCGACGACGAGGCCGACGCGATCCGCCTCGCCAACGCCACCGAGTACGGCCTGTCCGGCTCCATCTGGACGCGGGACGTCAGCAGAGCGCTGCGGGTCTCCGGGGCCGTCCAGGCCGGGAACCTCTCCGTCAACTCGCACTCCAGCGTGCGCTATTGGACCCCGTTCGGGGGTTACAAGCAGTCCGGGCTCGGCCGTGAGCTCGGCCCGGACGCACTCGCCGCGTTCACGGAAACCAAGAACGTCTTCATCAGTACGGAAAGTGCGGAAAGCACGGAAAGCACGGAGGCCTGAAGCCCTATGTCAGAAACCATCTGCCGCCGTCTGGTCGGCCGCACCGCCGTCATCACCGGCGCGGGCAGCGGCATCGGCCTCGCCACCGCGCGCCGCCTCGCCTCCGAGGGCGCGCACGTCGTCTGCGGTGACATCGACGAGAGTGCGGGCAAGGCCGCCGCCGACGAGGTGGGCGGACTCTTCGTCAAGGTCGACGTGACCGACGCCGAGCAGGTCGAAGCGCTCTTCAAGGCCGCGTACGACACCTATGGCTCGGTCGACATCGCCTTCAACAACGCGGGCATCTCGCCGCCCGACGACGACTCCATCCTCGACACGGGCCTGGAGGCCTGGAAGCGCGTCCAGGAGGTCAACCTCACCTCCGTCTACCTCTGCTGCAAGGCCGCCATCCCCTACATGCGGCGCCAGGGCAAGGGTTCGATCATCAACACCGCGTCGTTCGTGGCCCGGATGGGCGCCGCGACCTCGCAGATCTCGTACACCGCGTCCAAGGGCGGCGTCCTCGCGATGTCCCGCGAGCTGGGCGTCCAGTTCGCCCGCGAGGGCATCCGGGTGAACGCGCTCTGCCCGGGTCCTGTCAACACCCCGCTCCTCCAGGAGCTCTTCGCCAAGGACCCCGAGCGGGCCGCCCGCCGCCTCGTCCACATCCCCGTGGGCCGCTTCGCCGAGGCCGACGAGCTCGCCGCCGCCGTGGCGTTCCTCGCCAGCGACGACTCCTCGTTCGTGAACGCCACGGACTTCCTGGTCGACGGCGGCATCTCGGGCGCGTACGTCACGCCCGTGTAGTTCGTCCGCCCTGTAGGCCATCCGCCCCGTAGTTCATCCTCCGGCAACTACCCCGTCAGCCGGGCGTCGCACGACGCCCGGCTGACCTGCGTAAACACGGGAGTGTGTTCGTGAACTTCAAGCGCCGCGCCGTCGCGGCAGCAGCAGTGATCGCCGTCGCCGGAGCCGGTCTCGTCACCGTCCAGGCCACCGCGGAAGCCACCCAGCCGGTGCGGTCCCGGCCGAAGGACTGCCCCACGCTGACCGTCACCAAGGGCTGGTACGGCGACAACAAGGCCGGGCTCCAGAAAATGATCGACGCGTACGGCCGCTGCGGCGACGGCGGGCACAAGGGCACGGCCAGGCCCGTCGCCGTCTTCGACTGGGACAACACGGTCATCAAGAACGACGTCGGCGACGCCACCATGTTCTGGCTCCTGCGCAACGGCAAGATACGTACGCCGCGCGACGGCGACTGGCACACCACCAGCCGCTACCTCACCGACCCGGCGGCCAAGGCGCTCACCAAGGCCTGCCCCGCCACCGGCGCCACCCTCCCCACCCGCCGCGACACGGACTGCGCCGACGAGATCGCCTCCGTCTACGGCGAGGGCACCACCACCGGCGGCGCCACGGCCTTCGCCGGCTTCGACCACCGCCGCATGGAGCCCCAGTACGCCTGGCTCGCCCAGCTCACCCGCGGCTGGTCGACGCGCCAGATCAAGGACTTCGCCGCCGCGGCCCGCAAGGAGAACCTCGCCGCCCCTGTCGGCACCGAGCAGCGCGTCGGCACCGGCATGTTCACCGGCTGGGTCCGCTACTACGACCAGCAGCGCGACCTGATCCGTACGCTCAAGAAGGCCGGATTCGACGTCTACGTGGTCTCCGCGTCGCCCGAACCGGTCGCCGAGGTGTGGGCGAAGAGCGCCGGGGTCGACGCCCGGCACACCATCGGCATCCGCAACACCACCGCCCACGGGAAGCTGACGGCCCATCTGAAGGGCTGCGGCACCGTCAAGGACGGCGACGACTCGATGATCACGTACATCGACGGCAAGCGCTGCTGGATCAACCAGAAGATCTACGGAGTCCGGGGCGCGGCGGCCGAGAAGGTCCAACCGGCCTCCAGGCGCCAGGTGTTCGCGGCGGGCGACTCCGACACCGACATCTCCTTCCTGCGCGACGCCACGGCCCTGCGCCTCGTCCTGAACCGCAACAAGAACGAGATCATGTGCCGCGCCTACGACAACGGCGACCGGCGCTGGCTGGTGAACCCCATGTTCATCGAGCCCAAGGGCAAGCTCGCCAAGCCGTACCCGTGCGCCACCACCGGCTACACCGAACGGGACGGCGACCAGGGCCCGGTGCGCCGCGCCGACGGGTCCGTGATCCCCGATCAGAAGGACACGGTGCACGGACCCTGACCGGGCCGACAGGATTGATGTACGGTCCATGCGCATGCGTAACAGACATGCCTTGGCGTTGACGCTGGCCTCGGCCGCCGCTCTGGCGGCCGTGCCGGCGTCGCTCCCCGCGGCCGCCGCCACGCCCGCGAAATCCTCCGCTGCGAAGGCCCACTGCCCGCAGCTGTCCAAGAAGCTGACCTGGTACGGAGACAACCGGGCCAAGCTCCAGCAGATGATCGACGAGCGCGGACGCTGCGGCTCCCACCGGGGGCACGACCAGAAGCGTCCCGTCGCCGCCTTCGACTGGGACAACACGGTCGTCAAGAACGACATCACCGACGCGACGATCGCCTGGTCCCTGCACCACGACAAGATCCTGCGCCCCGCGAGCTGGAAATCGACCAGCAAGTGGATGACGGACGCGGCCGACAAGGCGCTCACCAAGGCCTGCGGCACGAAGGTGCCGGTCGGCAAGCCGCTGCCGACGTCGAAGAACACGGCCTGCGCCGACGAGATCTTCGAGGTGCGCGAGGACGGCAAGACGATGAGCGGCGCCGCCGCCTTCGAGGGCGAGTGGGACCACCGGCACACCGTCCCGCAGTACGCCTGGGTGCCCCAGCTCTTCGCCGGACACACCGTGCCCGAACTGAGGTCGTACGCGGCGAAGGCCCGCAAGCAGGTCCTCGCGGCCCCCGTCGGTGCCACCCAGAAGGTCGGCACGCACGAGATCCCCGGCTACGCCCGCTACTACGAGCAGCAGCGCGACCTCATCCGCACGCTCAAGAAGGCCGGGTTCGACGTCTACATCGTCTCGGCGGGCTCGGAGCCGGTGACGGAGGTGTGGTCCAAGGGCGTCGGCATCGACCGCAAGCACACCATCGCCATCCGCTCGGTCCTCGACCGCAAGGGCCGGATCACCATCTGGAACCAGGGCTGCGGCGACGTACCGGTGAACAAGGGCGAGGCCATCCCCTACATCGACGGCAAGCGCTGCTGGATCAACCAGGAGATCTACGGCGTCAAGGGCAAGTCGGCCTGGGACAAGCAGGACGAGTCCCACCGCATCGCCCTCGGCGGCGGAGACGCCGACACGGACGTGACGTTCGTCGGCGACGCCACGGGCGCGCACCTCGTCCTGAACCGCAACAAGAACGAGATCATGTGCCGCGCGTACGACGACGCGGACGGCCGCTGGGTCGTGAACCCCATGTTCATCGAGCCCCTGAAGCAGAAGCCGGACCTCTACCCCTGCTCGACATCCGCGAACAACGAACCGGACGGCAGCAAGGGCCCGGTCCTGCGCGAGGACGGTTCGGTGGTGCCGGATCAGGCGGACACCGTCTTCTGACCGTTCCCGCTGTTCCGACTGTTCCGACTGTTCTGATCTTCACGGCACGTCCTAGAGTGCCGGGATGAGCATGTCGCCGCCTCCCGGCTGGTACACGGACCCGTCCGCGCCGCATCTCCAGCGCTGGTGGGACGGGTCCGCGTGGACCGAGCACCGGCGTGCGCCCGAAGCCCATCAGCCGGGCCAGGCGCAGCCGGGGTTCGGCCCGCCGCAGGCACAGCCCGGCGCGCAGCCCCTGGCCCAGACCCGGGTGCAGCCGCTGCCGGGGGCCTCCGGAGGCGGCGGCCGGGCCAAGGTGGTGGCGCTGACCACTGCCGGGGTCGTCCTGGTCGCCTCGATCGTCACCGGCGTGGTGCTCTTGGGCAAGGACGACGGGGACCCGCACAGCGGCCCGGTCGTACCGACCACCGCGGAGCCGGAGGACTCTCCCACGCCGACCTCGCCGACGCCCACGACGTCGGCGCCCGACCCCGACCCCTCCACCCTCGTCGATCAGCTCAACGGCATCACCATCCCCGTCCCCGACGGCTGGGAGAAGGCCGACAGCACGGTCGGCGGCGATCCGACCGTCCGTACCCCGGACGTCTACGACTGTCCCGGCGAGGGCAGCCTCTGCCGCCACGGCACGGTCTACTCGCGCACGTCGACGGCGACCGACGAACGCTCGGCCAAGGCCCTCGCCAAGAGCGACATCGAGGACGCGGCGGACCGCGCGTACGAAGAGGACCGGGTCGGCCAGCAGCCCTTCGGCGGCATCAAGCGCCACGAGACGGTCGCGGAGGGGACCGTGGCGGTCGCCGGCCGCTCGGGCTACTTCGTGCGCTGGCGCGTCCACACGGAGAAGGGCGAGGGCGGATACGTCCAGTCCCTCGCCTTCCCCTCCAGCGTCGGGTCCGAGACTCCGGTCATCATCCGCTTCGCCATCGACGCCGCCGACGGGGCGCCGCCGCTCTCCGACATGGAGAAGATCACCAAGGGGATCCGCGCCGTCGGGGACAGCGAGACGGGCGGCGGCGTGGGCAGCAGCGTGGGCGCGAAGCCCTGAACGACGGCCTGAGCGACTGCCGCTCAGGGCCGACGGAACGACTGACGGGCCCTCAGAGGAACGTGTGGCCCTCGCCCCTGTACGTCGGGACGGTGGCCGTCACGCGGTCGCCCTCGACGAGGTGGAGCGCGTCGAACCGCTCGCACAGCTCACCCGCCTTGGCATGCCGGAACCACACCTTGTCGCCGATCAGCAGATCGTCGGCGGGCGAACCGAGCAGCGGGGTCTGCACCTCGCCCGCGCCCTCCTGCGCGTCGTAGCGCAGCCCCTCCGGGAGGTACGGCACCGGGGAGCGGTCGGGGCCCGCGGCGCCCGACGCGGGGTAGCCGCCGCCGAGGACGGTCACCGTGCCCACGCCGGGGCGGCGCACGACGGGCTGGGCGAACAGCGCGGCCGGGCGCCCGCTGAACGACGTGTAGTTGTCGAAGAGGCGCGGCACGTACAGACCGGACCCGGCGGCGATCTCCGTCACCGCTTGCTCGGCCGCGGTGTGCTGCACGCTGCCCGTGCCGCCGCCGTTGACGAACTCCAGGTCCGGCGCGACCGCCCGCACCGCGCGGATGGTCTCGGCCCTGCGCGCGGCCAGCTCCTTGCGGGCCGCGGCCTGCATCAGCCGGATCGCCCGCGAGCGCGCGGGACGCCCGGCCACCGCGTCACCGACGCCCGCCACATGACCTTCGTACGCCATCACGCCCACGAGCCGGAATCCCGGCCGCCGGGCCACGGCGCGGGCCAGCGCGGCGACTTGGGCGGGGGAGTGCAGGGGCGAACGCAGCGCCCCGATCCGCACCCTTCCCCCGAGCATCCTGAAGGCGGTGTCCAGCTCCAGGCAGACCCGCACCTCTTCGCGGCCGCCGTCCCTCGCCTCGTCGACGAGACGCAGCTGCGCGGGGTCGTCGATCATCACGGTCACCGAGGACGCGAGCTTCGGGTCGGCGGTCAGCTCGGCGAAGGCGGCGCGGTCGGCCGAGGGATAGGCGAGCAGGACGTCCTCGAACCCGGAGCGCGCGAGCCACAGGGACTCGGCGAGCGTGAAGGACATGATCCCGGCGAAGCCGTCGCGGGCCAGGACGCGTTCGAGCAGCGCCCGGCAGCGCACGGACTTGCTCGCGACCCGGATCGGCTTGCCCGCGGCCCGCCGCACGAGGTCGTCGGCATTGGCGTCGAATGCCTCCAGATCGACGATCGCGAGAGGGGCGTCGAGGTGTGCGGTGGCCCGGTCGTAGCGGGCCCGGTCTGCTGCACGGGAGGTCATGGCCGAAGCCTGCCAGACGGGATTACCCGAGGGTAGGGGGATGATCCGGGCAGATCGCCCGAGGCCGCGCACTGGTTCCCTCGGCACCGGAATCTGCCTTTAGAGTTACGCGCAGAAACGCGAGGAAACGGGGGGTGCATGAGCACGGAAGCGCGACGGCCGCCCGTACCGCCACGCCCCACGACTCCGCCCCCGCCGCCGGGCCCGCCCGAGCCCCTGGCCCCTCCCGCCGCCTCCGCACGCTTCCCGGACACGCGCCCCTCGACGCCAGCGGACGCCGGGAACGCCGACCGGCCGAACCCTGCCCCCGCCCCCGTCGAGACCCCCGTCGAGCCCCCCGTCGAGGAAGACCGGGACTCCCTCCTCGGCGACCTCCTGGCCCCCTTCGACCGGGTCCGCATGCCGGGGCCTTCGGCGCCGGGGGACGCGGTGGCCGCCACGAACGACGCGGACGCGGCGGACACAGCGGGCAACGCGGATGCCGAGCGCGACGCGGGTGCAGGTGCCGGCACCGCGGACGCCCGGGGCTCCGCCGGAACCACCGACTCCGCGAGCATCACGGGCGCCGCTTCCGTCACCAGCGGCACGGACGAGGCCGGAGAAGCGGAGGAGTCGCCGCCTCCGCCGCCCGCGTCGGCGCGCTTTCCCGATGCCCCGCCGTCCGCGCGCACCCGGATCTCCGACCCCGAACCGGAGCCCGTCCTGCCGCCACCACGCCCCGCGGACCCACCACGCCCCGGTGTCCCGGACGCGGGGGACGAACAGCGCCCCGCGGACTATCCCCTCCGCCCCCCGATGCCTCCGAAGACGGCAGGCATACCCACGCTCCCGCCCGAGCCCGCACCCGCCCCCACACACCCACCCGAGTCGATACCCATGCCGTCACGCCGGACAACCGCCGCCCGGCGCGCGGTCGGTGCCGTCGATCTGACGCCGGGGCCCGGTGCGGGGCGGCCCTTCGTGAAGTTCGCCCGGCCCGCGATGTACGACGACAGCACCACGCGGCTGCGTCCCGTCCGCACCTGGGCGCAGCCCCGCGTGACCGCGGCCGCCGCCTGTGTCGTGCTCGGCCTCGGCCTCATCGGGGGCGCGGCCACCGGGAGTTGGCTGACCGGCGGCGACGAAGGGCCGGGCGTCACGCGCAACGCGTACGCCGTGGCGGGCGAACTCTGGCACAGCGTGCCCGTCGACCAGCTCTTCCCCGCCACCCTCAAGGGAGAGGGCGCGGGCCCCGGCGGAGCCGACCGCACCTGGACCCGCGTCGCCGTCGCCCCCGACAGCACCTGCAAGAACGCCTTCGACCCGCTGCTGCGCAAGGCACTCGCCTCCGCGGGCTGCCTCCGGCTGCTGCGCGCCACGTACACGGACGCGACCCACAGCCATGTCACCACCGTGGGCCTGCTGTTCACCAAGGCCGACGCCGACGCGATGAGCTCCCTGCGCAACCGTTTCACGGAGGAGGGCCTGGACCGGCGCCCCGACCTGATGCCGCGGCCGTACGCGGCCAAGGGCACCCCGGCCGCGGACTTCGACGACGCCCAGCGGGCCTCCTGGACGGTCTCCGTGCTCCCTGACGCCCCCGTCGTCGCCTTCTCCGTCTCGGGCTTCGCCGACGGTCGTACGGTCACCGAACCCGAGCCCGCCGAAGAGGCCATGGAGACGTCCGCCACCTCGGCCCCCGCCCAGGCGGGCCTGGGCCACGAGGCGAAAGGCATCGCCGACCGCGTCGAGCGGCGGCTGCGCAAGACCATCGCGGCGACGGAGAAGTCCTCATGAGAATCCGCAGAGCCGCGGTCGCCGCCCTCGCCGCGACGATCGCCCTCCTGCCCACCGCCGCCCACGCCGACGACGGCATACGCGCACAGCAGTGGGCCCTGGACGCCATGCACACCAGTCGGGCCTGGCAGACCACCAAGGGCAAGGGCATCACCGTCGCCGTCCTGGACACCGGCATAGACCGTGACCACCCCGACCTGACCGGCAGCATCCTCGAAGGCAAGGACATGGTCGGCTTCGGGGCGAAGAAGGGCGACCGCCCCTGGGCCCGGCACGGCACCGCCATGGCCGGCATCATCGCGGGCCACGGACACGGCGCGGGCAACGCCGACGGCGTGATCGGCATCGCCCCGGAGGCGAAGATCCTGCCGGTCCGCGTGATCCTGGAGGACGGCGACCCGGACCGCTCCAAGGCCCGCAACACCCGCGGCAACGCGCTGGCCGACGGCATCCGCTGGGCCGCCGACCACGACGCCGACGTCATCAACCTCTCCCTGGGCGACGACTCCAAGTCCGCCCACCCCGAACCCGCCGAGGACGCCGCGGTCCAGTACGCCCTGAAGAAGGGCTCCGTCGTCGTCGCGTCGGCGGGCAACGGCGGCGAGCGCGGCGACCACATCTCGTACCCCGCGGCCTACCCCGGAGTCATCGCGGCCACCGCCGTCGACAAGGACGGCGACCGCGCCTCCTTCTCCACCCGCCGCTGGTACGCCACCGTCAGCGCCCCCGGCAAGGACATCGTCATCGCCGACCCCGACCGCGAGTACTACGAGGGCTGGGGCACCAGCGCCGCCTCGGCGTTCGTCTCCGGCGCCGTCGCCCTGATCCGCGCCGCCCACCCCGGCCTGACCCCGGCCCAGATCAAGCAGCTCCTCGAGGACACCGCCCGCGAGGTCCCCGGCGGCGGTCGCGACGACTCGTACGGCTTCGGCTTCATCGATCCGGCGGCCGCGATCGCCGCGGGCGGCAAGAAGAAGCCGCAGGGGCTGAGCTCGGCGGCGTACGGGAAGAAGTACTTCGGCCGGGGCCCGGACGCGGACCGGGGCGACGGCGGCCCCGCGGGCTGGGTGGGCCCGGTGGCGGGCGGCCTGGGCGTGGCGCTCCTGGCGGCGGCGGTCTACCTCTGGCGCGGCCGCACAAGACCCCGCACCGGCACCGCCCGCTAGGGACCCGACCGCGCCCGGCAGCGGAGTGGCCCCGGTCGATAGGGTCGGCACCGTGGCGAACAAGAACATCCCGGACCCCGGCTTCTCCGACGACGACGGGTCGGCCGACCCCCGGCTCACCGCGGCCCTGACCGCGTGGGCCGCCGACCGCACGGCCCACGGCCCCGTCCTGGAGGCGCTCACCGGCGCCCGGCTGCTCGTCCCCGTGGTCGCCGTGCTCGGCGAGGTCGAGGAGGACGAGAACGGGCTGCGCCGCGAGAAGTCCAGCGACATGGCGGTGCCCACCCTCAAGGCGGGCGACCGCAAGGCACTGCCCGCGTTCACCTCGACCGAGGCCCTGGCCCTGTGGGACCCGCAGGCCCGGCCCGTCGCCGTCCCCCTGCACCAGGCGCTCCAGGCCGCGGCGCACGAGCGGGCCGACACGATCGTGCTCGACCTCGCGGGACCCGTCCCGTACGAGATCAACCGGCCCGCCCTGATCGCGCTCTCCGAAGGCCGCCACACAAGGGACCCGCTCGCCGACCCGGCCGTCACGGCCGCCGTGCGCACCGCCGTCGCCGCCGACCCGGCCGTCCTGCGCGCCTACCTCGGCGCGGGCACCGCCGACGGCACCCTCGCGCTCGTCATCGACCCCGCGGCGGACCCCGCCGAAGCCGCCCGGCGCGTCGCCGGGCTCATCGCGGCCGACGAAACACTGAGGGCCCGCCTGGTGAGCGGCCTCGACCTGGCACTGCTGCCGGCCGGGGCGACGCCACCGGGCGAGCCCTTCTACGTACGTCCGTGAATCCGCGTACGTCCCTGCGCCGCGTATCCGCGTCGGATCCTCAGCCGAAGACCGGGCCCGTGTACTTCTCGCCCGGACCCTGACCCGGCTCGTCCGGCACGTCGGACGCCTCGCGGAAGGCCAGCTGCAGCGACTTCAGGCCGTCGCGCAGCGGGGCCGCGTGGAACGAGGAGATCTCCGTGGCGCTCGCGTCCATCAGGCCGGCGAGCGAGTGGATCAGCTTGCGGGCCTCGTCCAGGTCCTTGTGGGTCTCGCCGCCCTCGGCGAGGCCGAGGTTCACGGCCGCGGCGCTCATCAGGTGGACGGCGACCGTGGTGATCACCTCGACCGCGGGGACGTCCGCGATGTCACGGGTCAGGGTGTCGAAGTCGGGGGAGTCACTGGTGCCGGACTCGGGGGCGGGGGTCGCGTCGCTCATGTCCCACACGATAAGCGGAGCGCCGTACGGCGTGCGCCGGGGGAGTCCGCGAGCACGCCGGTTAGCCCCACCCCCGCGGAGCTGCTAACCTTGTGTAACGACCGGCCGGATACTCGCGTGCCAACGCAGGAACCCGGCCCACAAGTGGAGGCTCCGCTTCCCACCTAGTCGCTCTCCGAGCGGCGGGTCACCGGTCAGGCGGCCGCAGTCCCCGAGACTACGGCAGGCCCGATTTTGCGCCCCGCGATCACCGCGGAGGTGCTCCGGTAGTAATGGAGCCCCTACCTGTGATCGGTAGGGGCATTTTTTATGCGCCCGCTCGGTTGGTCTCTACAACAGACGTAACGCGGCTGTCCGCCAGACCGCCGCGTGGTGCTACCGAGGAGGATCCATCAGCGCCGAGCCCCGCATCAACGACCGGATTCGCGTTCCCGAGGTGCGACTTGTCGGTCCCAGCGGCGAGCAGGTCGGGATTGTTCCGCTTGCCAAGGCCCTGGAGCTCGCACAGGAGTACGACCTCGACCTGGTCGAGGTGGCGGCGACCGCCCGTCCGCCCGTGTGCAAGCTCATGGATTACGGGAAGTTCAAGTACGAGTCGGCCATGAAGGCCCGTGAAGCGCGCAAGAACCAGGCGCACACGGTCATCAAGGAGATGAAGCTCCGGCCGAAGATCGACCCGCACGACTATGACACCAAGAAGGGTCACGTCGTCCGGTTCCTCAAGCAGGGCGACAAGGTCAAGATCACGATCATGTTCCGTGGTCGCGAGCAGTCCAGGCCGGAGCTCGGCTACCGACTGCTGCAGCGCCTCGCGAACGACGTCGAAGAGCTTGGGTTCATCGAGTCGAACCCGAAGCAGGACGGCCGAAACATGATCATGGTCCTCGGTCCGCACAAGAAGAAGACCGAAGCCATGGCCGAGGCCCGCGAGGCCCAGGCCGCCCGTAAGGCCGAGCGACAGGGTCGCGGGGACGAGTCCGCCGAGGAGGCGCCCGCCGAGGCCGCCGCTCCGGTCGATGCGCCCGCCGAGGAGCCTGCAGAGGCCTGATCCCGGACGCGCCTCCCACGCGCGCCCAGGATGACAACCGATAGATCTGACGCTCCCTGCCCACGGTTCGCAGGAACCGGAAACGGCAGGGAGTGCCAATGACGAGGAGAGAACGGCGCTATGCCGAAGAACAAGACGCACAGCGGTGCCAGCAAGCGCTTCAAGATCACCGGCTCCGGCAAGGTGCTCCGTGAGCGCGCCGGCAAGCGCCACCTGCTCGAGCACAAGTCGTCCCGTCTGACGCGTCGCCTCACCGGCAACGCCGAGATGGCCCCGGGCGACGCCAAGAAGATCAAGAAGCTTCTCGGCAAGTGAGTCCGGGCGCACACCGCGCCTGAACTCTGACCGGGACCCAATCGATATCGGGTCGTGTGAGTCCAACCACGGCCCCGCTACAAGGAGTTAACAAGTGGCACGCGTCAAGCGCGCAGTCAACGCGCACAAGAAGCGTCGGGCGATCCTCGAGCAGGCCAGCGGTTACCGCGGCCAGCGGTCGCGCCTGTACCGCAAGGCCAAGGAGCAGGTCACCCACTCCCTGGTCTACAACTACAACGACCGCAAGAAGCGCAAGGGCGACTTCCGTCAGCTGTGGATCCAGCGCATCAACGCCGCTGCCCGCGCCAACGGCATCACCTACAACCGCTTCATCCAGGGTCTGAAGGCCGCCAACATCGAGGTGGACCGCAAGATCCTCGCGGAGCTCGCCGTCAACGACGCGAACGCGTTCGCCGCGCTCGTCGAGGTCGCGCAGAAGGCTCTGCCCTCTGACGTCAACGCCCCGAAGGCCGCCTGAGCCTTGCGTTGAGCTGCACCTGATCGGACCCGCAAGCCTGTGGCTTGCGGGTCCGATTCTGTTCGGGCTCTCGTCTGCCCTCTTCTGTCTTCTGCCGTCCGCGGGTCTTTTGTGGCTGGTCGCGCAGTTCCCCGCGCCCCTTTCAGGGGCGCTGCACCCAAGGTGAGTATTGATGGTTGCCGCCCCTGAGCTGATCTCCCCCAAGTCGTCCCGTGTCAGTGCCGCGCGGCGGCTCGCCAAGCGGAACTTCCGGGGGAAGGAGCGGCTGTTTCTCGCCGAGGGGCCGCAGGCCGTGCGGGAGGCCGCCGCGTACGCCGGCACGGGGGACACGCTCGTCGAGCTGTTCGCCACCGTCGAAGCCGCCGAGCGCTACGCGGACATCGTCGGCGAGGCCAGGGCCGCCGGTGCCCGGGTGCATCTGGCGGACGAGGACGTCATCGCCGACATCTCGACGACCGTGACGCCGCAGGGGCTCGTCGGCGTCTGCCGGTTCCTCGACACCCCCTTCGACGACATCCTCGCCGCGAAGCCCAAGCTGGTCGCCGTCCTCGCGCACGTCCGCGACCCCGGCAACGCCGGGACCGTGCTGCGGTGCGCCGACGCGGCCGGGGCCGACGCCGTCGTCCTGACGGACGCCTCCGTGGATCTCTACAACCCCAAGTGCGTGCGCGCGTCGGTCGGCTCGCTGTTCCATCTGCCCGTCGCCGTCGGCGTCCCCGTCGAGCGGGCCGTCCAAGGGCTCAAGGACGCAGGCGTACGCATCCTGGCGGCCGACGGATCGGGCGAGGACGACCTCGACGACGAGCTGGACAAGGGCACCATGGGCACCCCCTCGGCCTGGGTCTTCGGCAACGAGGCCTGGGGGCTCCCGGAGGAGACCCGCGCACTCGCCGACGCGGTGGTGCGCGTTCCGATCCACGGCAGAGCCGAAAGCCTCAACCTCGCGACGGCGGCGGCCGTGTGCCTCTATGCCTCCGCCCGTGCACAGCGTGCGGCTGGAGGGTGCCGTTCCGTCACGCCCAGCTAGTAGTGTGACGGGCTCGGAGGCCTCCTGTGCCGGTCCGAGAGGTGGGGTAAGGGGAATGAGCATCGGCACGAGCAGATCACCGGGAGTACGGGGTGTCCCGTCCACTCGCGCGGACCATGGCGCCCTCGGTGACCTCGGCGGGCTCGGCCTCGACCCGGACGACCTGCCCGACGGCCTCGTCGTCGCGGACGAGACCGGGTACGTGATCTGCTTCAACGCCGCGGCCGAGCGCATCACCGCGGTCCCCGCCGCCGAAGCCATCGGCACCCCGCTGGACCACGCGCTCCCCTTGGAAGACCTCGAAGGGCGCCGCTGGTGGCGCCTCACCGACCCGTACGGCGGCCTGGCCACCCGCTTTGCCCAGCCCGAGCGCAATCTGCTGCTCCCCGGCGGGCGTGAGGTCCTCGTCTCCGCGCGCTATGTGCGCACCGTGCCCACGGGCCCCGTGCGCCGTGTCGTCGTCTCGATCCGCGACACCGAGGCCCGCCGCCGCACCGAGCGCAGCCACGCGGAGCTGATCGCCACCGTCGCCCACGAGCTCCGCTCTCCCCTCACCTCCGTGAAGGGCTTCACGGCGACGCTGCTCGCCAAGTGGGAGCGCTTCACCGACGACCAGAAAAAGCTGATGCTGGAGACGGTGGACGCCGACGCCGACCGCGTCACACGGCTCATCGCCGAGCTCCTGGACATCTCCCGTATCGATTCCGGACGCCTGGAACTGCGCCGTCAGCCCGTCGACATCGGTGCCGCCGTCGGCCGCCACATCCAGGCCCATGTGGCCTCCGGCCAGGACGCGGACCGCTTCCTGGTGCGGGTGCAGCAGCCGATGCCGGACCTCTGGGCCGACCCCGACAAGATCGACCAGGTGCTCAGCAACCTGCTGGAAAATGCCGTGCGGCACGGCGAGGGAACCGTCACCATTGACGTGGCGCCCTCGGCGTCCCCGCGCGAGCGGGGCGGGGCCGAGACGGCTGTGACCGTGAGCGACGAGGGAGCCGGCATTCCGGAGGAATCGATGGGCCGTGTCTTCACCCGCTTCTGGCGGGGCAGCAAGCGCGGCGGGACGGGACTCGGCTTGTACATCGTGAAGGGCATCGTGGAAGCGCACGGCGGGACGATCGTCGTCGGCCGCGCGCCCGGTGGCGGCGCCCAGTTCCGATTTACGTTGCCCGTGGGCACTCCGGCGTATCTCCTCTGATCTTCCTGGTCCTCTCCGATCAGCTCTGATCACTCCTGATCCGCCCGGGCGCGGCCCGCGGGCTCATTCACCTGCGCCACCCCCGTTAGACTCGATCCTTGGCACGTTTGCGTCCCTGATCTGTGGACGATTCGTCTCCGAGTCGTAGACGGGGACCATCACCAGCCAACCGGAAGCACGGGAAGAGATGTCGGCACCGAACAAGTCGTACGACCCTGTTGAGGTCGAGGCACTGAAACCTGAAGAGATCGAGCGCATGCGGGACGAGGCGCTCGCCGCCTTCGCCGCCGCGGGCGACCTCGAACAGCTCCAGGAGGCCAAGGTCGCGCACACCGGCGGCACCTCGCCGCTGGCCCTCGCCAACCGCGAGATCGGCGCGCTGCCCCCGCAGGCCAAGGCCGAGGCGGGCAAGCGCGTCGGCATGGCGCGCGGCGCCGTGAGCAAGGCGCTCGCCGCCCGCCAGGCCGAGCTCGAGGCCGAGCGCGACGCCCGGGTGCTCGTCGAGGAGGCAGTGGACGTCACGCTGCCGTACGACCGCGTCCCGGCCGGTGCCCGGCACCCGCTGACCACGTTCATGGAGCGTGTCGCGGACGTCTTCGTCGCCATGGGCTACGAGATCGCCGAGGGCCCCGAGGTCGAGGCGGAGTGGTTCAACTTCGACGCCCTGAACTTCACCCCGGACCACCCGGCCCGGCAGATGCAGGACACCTTCTTCGTCCAGGGCCCCAAGGGCGCCGTGGGCGACGAGTCCGGTGTCGTGCTGCGCACCCACACCTCCCCGGTGCAGGCCCGCGCGATGCTCGACCGCGAGCCGCCCGTCTACATCGTCTGCCCCGGCCGTGTGTACCGCACGGACGAGCTGGACGCGACGCACACCCCGGTCTTCCACCAGATCGAGCTGCTCGCCGTGGACGAGGGCCTGACCATGGCCGACCTCAAGGGCACCCTGGACCACATGGTCCAGTCGCTCTTCGGCGCCGACATGAAGACGCGCCTGCGCCCGAATTACTTCCCGTTCACCGAGCCGTCCGCCGAGATGGACATGGTCTGCTATGTCTGCCGCGGCGAGTCCGTGGGCAACCCCGACCGCCCCTGCCGCACCTGCGGCAGCGAGGGCTGGATCGAGCTGGGCGGCTGCGGCATGGTCAACCCGAAGGTGCTCACCGCCTGCGGCGTCGACCCCCAGAAGTACAGCGGATTCGCTTTCGGGTTCGGCATCGAACGGATGCTGATGTTCCGCCACAACGTCGAAGACATGCGAGACATGGTCGAGGGTGACGTCCGGTTCACCCGGCCCTTCGGGATGGAGATCTGATGCGGGTCCCGCTTTCCTGGCTGCGGGAGTACGTCGATCTCCCCGCCTCCGAGACCGGCCGTGACGTGCAGGCCAAGCTGATCGAGGTCGGCCTCGAGGTCGAGACCGTCGAGCGGACGGGTGCCGGTCTCACCGGCCCCCTCGTCGTCGGCAAGGTCCTCACCATCGAGGAGCTGGAGGGCTTCAAGAAGCCCATCCGCTTCTGCACCGTCGACGTCGGCTCCGCCAACGGCACCGGCGAGCCGCAGGAGATCGTCTGCGGCGCCCGGAACTTCGCCGTCGGCGACAAGGTCGTCGTCGTCCTTCCCGGCGCCGTCCTGCCCGGCGACTTCAAGATCGCCGCGCGCAAGACGTACGGCAAGACCTCGCACGGCATGATCTGCTCCGGCGACGAGCTCGGCATGGGCGACGACGGCAGCGGCGGCATCATCGTCCTCCCGCCCGAGCACGAGGCCGGCACCGACGCCATCAAGCTGCTCGAACTGGTCGACGAGGTCCTGGACATCGCCGTCACGCCCGACCGCGGTTACGCCCTCTCGATGCGCGGCGTCGCCCGCGAGACCGCCATCGCGTACGGCCTGCCGCTGCGCGACCCGGCGCTCCTGGACGTGCCGGCGCCGAACTCCCTCGGCTACCCGGTCAAGATCGCCGACCCGATGGGCTGCGACCGCTTCACCGCGCGCACCGTCACCGGCCTGCGGCCCGAGGCCCGCTCGCCGATCTGGCTCCAGCGCCGGCTGCAGAAGGCGGGCATGCGCCCGATCTCGCTCGCCGTCGACATCACGAACTACGTGATGCTGGAGCTCGGCCAGCCCCTGCACGCCTACGACCGCTCCCGCATCCAGGGCACGATCGGCGTGCGCCGTGCCGAGCAGGGCGAGAAGTTCACGACGCTCGACGGCACCAAGCGCGTCCTGGACGCCGAGGACCTGGTCATCACCGACGACCGTGGCCCGATCGGCCTCGCGGGCGTCATGGGCGGCGCGAACACCGAGATCGCCGACCACGAAGAGGCGGCCGGGACCACCGACGTCGTCATCGAGGCCGCGCACTTCGACGCGATCTCCATCGCCCGCACGGCCCGGCGCCACAAGCTGCCCTCCGAGGCGGCCAAGCGCTTCGAGCGTGGCGTCGACCCGCTGGCCGCGTCCGCCGCCGCGCAGCGCACGGTCGATCTCCTCGTCCTGCTCGCGGGCGGCACGGCCGAGTCCGGGGTCACCGAGGTCATCGCGCCCTCCGCGCCGCACACGATCAGCATGCCCGCCGATCACCCGGACAAGGTCGCCGGCGTGACCTACGGCCGCGAGACCGTCGTCCGCCGCCTCCAGGAGGTCGGCTGCGACGTCTACGGCCAGGACGCCCTGACCGTCACCGTGCCGTCCTGGCGTCCCGACCTCGCCGAGCCGAACGACCTCGCCGAAGAGGTCATCCGTCTCGAGGGGTACGAGAACCTCCCGTCGACGCTGCCCAAGCCCCCCGCGGGCCGCGGCCTGACCGACCGGCAGCGCCTGCACCGCCGCATCGGCCGCGCCCTCGCCGGCAGCGGATTCGTCGAGGCGCCGAACTACCCGTTCATCGGCGAGCAGGTCTTCGACCAGCTGGGCCTGGAGCCCGGCGACCCCAAGCGCAGGGTCGTCACGCTGGTCAACCCGCTCTCCGACGAGGAGCCCGCTCTCCGTACGACGCTGCTGCCGGGCCTGCTCGGCGCGCTGCGCCGCAACGAAGGCCGCGGCAGCCACGACCTGGCGCTCTTCGAGACGGGTCTGGTCTTCCAGCCCCGCGAGGAGGCCCGGGTCGCGGTCCGTCTTCCCGTCGACCGCCGTCCCACGGCCGAGGAGATCGCCTCCCTGACCGAGGCGCTTCCCGTCCAGCCGCGGCACGCCGCCGTCGTCCTCGCGGGCGCCCGCGAGCAGGCCGGCTGGTGGGGCAAGGGTGTTCCGGCCCAGTGGGCCGACGCGGTCCAGGCCGCGCGCACCCTGGCCGCCGAGTCGGGCACCGAACTGCTCGTGCGCCAGGGCCAGTACGGCCCGTGGCACCCGGGCCGGTGCGCCGAGCTCGCCGTCGTGATCGACGGCGCCGAGCAGGTCATCGGGCACGCGGGCGAGCTGCACCCGCGCGTCGTCAAGGCGCTCGGTCTGCCCGCGCGCACCTGCGCGATGGAGCTCGACCTGGACCGTCTGGAGGAGGCGAGCGCCGGAGTCCCGCAGGGGCCGAAGATCTCCACCTTCCCGGTCGCCACGCAGGACGTCGCGCTCGTCGTCGACGGGGGCGTCCCCGCCGCCGACGTCGAGAAGGTGCTGCGCGAGGGCGCGGGTGAACTCCTCGAGTCCATCCGCCTGTTCGACGTCTTCACCGGCGAGCAGATCGGTGCGGGCAAGAAGTCCCTCGCGTACGCGCTGCGCTTCCGCGCGGCCGACCGCACGCTGACCGTCGACGAGGCATCCGCGGCGCGTGACGCGGCCGTCGCCCTGGCGGCGGAGCGGATGGGCGCGGTGCTGCGCGGAGCTTAGTCACCGCCAGTAGTCGTCACCAGGCGCACAAGAGGCGCAAAGAAGGGCGTATCCGGGTCACCGGGTGCGCCCTTCACTCATTTGAGTGGCGAGTGGGCTCTCTCCTGCCCGAGCGGGTCAGCCGGTCGACAGAATCGACCCGGCCGCAGGGGCCGTGATCTGCGCGGTCTGCGCGGCCGGCACGCTGTACCGGGCCTTAGGGGGGCCGTCGGCATGATCGGTATCAGGACTGGGGCTGCGGACCCGCCGCGGCTGCGGCGCGTCGTCTCGCTGGGCCTTCCGACGATGTGGGGTGCGGCCGCCGTCACGTACAAGTTCGTCTGTCCGCTCGCCCGGCAGGACACCCTCGAAGCGCGGATCATCACCAGCGCGGTCTTCTTCGCGGTCGGCTCCGGTCTGGTGCTGCACGTGAGGAGCACGCTGCTGCGGGAGTTGCGTCAGCTCCGTGAGGTCGCGGGCGCCGCGCAGAACGCCCTGCTGCGGCCGCTGCCGCCGCGCGTCGACGGCCTCGCGGTGGCGGCCGGGCGGCTCTCCGCGTCGCGCGGCGCATCCGTCGGCGGTGATCTGTACGAGGTGGCGGCCACCGAGCACGGAGTGCGCGTCGTCATGGGCGATGTGCGCGGGCACGGCCTGACCGCGCTCGCCACGGCCGCCGCCGTGCTCGGCAGCTTCCGCGACGCGGCGCACGAAGAGGCCGAACTGTCGCACGTACTGCGGAAGTTGGAGCGCGCCCTGGACCGGCACCTGCGGGAGCGGTCACGGGCCGAGCATCCGGCGTACGGCGGCGTGGTGCCGGACAGTCCGCCGGCCGAGGAGTTCGTGACCGTACTCCTGATGGAGATCGGCCCGGACGGCGGGATGACCGCGCTCAACTGCGGTCATCCCTGGCCGCACCGCCTGAGCGGGCGCGCCGAGCCGGTCAGCGCACGGGAGCCGCTGCCGCCGCTTGGCTCCTTCCCGCTCCCCGCCGAACTGCCCCTGACGCAGCTCGGGCCGCTCCTGCCGGGCGAGGCGCTCGTGCTGCACACGGACGGCATGGAGGACGCGCGGGACGCGGCCGGACGGTTCTTTCCGCTCCAGGCGGCGCTCACCGAAGCGGTGCGGGTCACGCCGGTCGCGCCCCGGGTCGTGATCCACTCGGTGTACGACCGGCTCAGGCGGCACACCGGGCGGCTGCCCTCCGACGACGCGGCGCTGCTCGTCCTGCGCAACGACCGCCGCCGGGTGCCCCCGCAGCAGGGGGAGACGGTGCGCCGGGAGAACACCATGACATGACGCACCGTCAACTTCCGCCGGCCGTGCGCCGCCCGTCCCCGCCCTGGAGCTGTCGGGCAGACGGCGGGCGGACGGCGCAAGTGTGGACCGCCGCACTTTTCGAGGGGGAGCCGGCGGCCCGGCCGGCCTCCTTGTGAGGAACCTCAGTCAAGCGTGACGCGAGTGGCGACGGCAGAGCGCACACCCCCCGGATTCGCGCACTCCGTTCACACCCCGTGTGAAGTCACCTCTACTACGCTGGCCACACCGAGTCACCGGAGGGCCTCCATGCAGCCCAATACCCTGCTCGACGCGATCCTCGACGAGGCGGGAATCTCCCACGCGGGCCTGGCTGCCCACGTCAATCAGGCGGGGAAGAGGCGCGGCCTCGCCCTGCGATACGAACACACCGCCGTATCACGGTGGTTGAAGGGCCAGCGCCCGCGCGGCCAGGTGCCCGACCTGATCTGCGAGGTCCTCGCGGGGCGGCTCCAGCGCACGGTCACCCTGGACGACATCGGGCTCGGCGTGCCGGGCCTGCCGTCCGTGGCGACCGGCTCCATGTCCTCGACGCTGTCCGGGTTCGTGGAGAGGGCCACGGCCCTGTGGCGCTCGGACGAACAGCAGCGCCCGCACCTCCTCGGCGCACCCGCGGTCACGGGAACACCCGCCGTGATGCCCGTCTGGGAGTGGGAGAACCCGCCCGAGGACGTGGACGTCTCGCGCGGCGGCAGGCACCAGGTGAGCACGGCCGACATCGACATGATGCGCGCCGCCCGCGCCCACTACGAGCAGATGTACCGCAAGACCGGCGGCATCGCGACCCGCACCCGCATCGTCGGCTTCCTCAACGCCGAGGCCGCGCCCCTGCTGCGCGGCAGCTACACGGACGAGACGGGCCGCCAACTGCACAGATCCACCGGCGGGTTGGTGGCCATCGCGGGCATCTGCGCCTATGACTCGGACGCGCACGGCCTGGCCCAGCGCTACTTCCACCAGGCGCTGCGGCTCGCCAAGGCGAGCGGTGACCGGGGACTTGGCGCCTATGTCATCGCGCTGCTCGTCAACCAGTCCCTGTTCATGCGCGAGTACCGGCAGGCGGTGGCCTTCGCGGAGGCCGCGCTGCGCGCCGCGGGGCGCGATCTGACCCCGGCCCTCGCCTCCGACCTCTACGCGATGCAGGCGAAGTCGTACGCGCATCTGGGCGACGGCAGCAGCGCGCTGTCCTGCATCCGGCGTGCGGAGGTCGCCGCGGAACGCATCAGGCGGGGCCGTGAGCCGGACGAAACCGGCTATGTCCAGCCCGGACTCGTCAACGTGCAGGTGGCGGAGGCCCTGCTCAGTCTGGGGGACCTCTCGGGGGCGTACGAGCACGCGGCGGCGGCGGTCGACACTCCGGCTCACGACCGGGGCAGGGTCCACCGGCTCGCCATGCTCAGCCAGATCGAACTGCGCCAGGGCAACACCGACGAGGCGGTGGCCACGGCCGTGGAAATGGCGGAGCAGGCGCGGGGAATGGAGTCCCAGCGGCTGCGCGACCGGCTGCGGGCCGTGCGGGAACACCTGGTGCGCAGCGACTGCGCGGGCACGGCCGAGGCGGCCGAACTCATCGACGGAGCGCTGCGCGTACCCCTGTGATGCGCACCCTGCGTACGCCGGTGACGACCCCGGGCGAGCGCTGAACCAGCGCGCCGTCCTCCCGCTGCTCTGAACACCCTCCTGCTGCGATATTGCCATCTACTCGGCGGAAGGTGGCAGAACCGTGCAGTGGACGAAACAAAGCGAACAAACTGTGTATGGAAACCGATGGTTCTCGGTCAACCTGGCAGATGTCGAACTGCCCGACGGCCGGCACCTCGATCACTTCCTGATACGGCTGCGGCCCGTCGCCGTGGCCACCGTCGTCAACGAGGCCAACGAGGTGCTGCTGCTGTGGCGGCACCGATTCATCACCGACAGCTGGGGCTGGGAACTCGCCGCCGGCGTCGTCGAGGACGGGGAGGACATCGCGTACGCGGCCGCCCGGGAAATGGAGGAGGAGACCGGCTGGCGGCCGGGCCCGTTACGACACCTGATGAGTGTCGAGCCGTCCAATGGGCTCACCGACGCCAGGCACCACATCTACTGGTCCGATGAGTGCACCTACATCGGTCATCCCGAAGACGACTTCGAGTCCGACCGCCGTGAGTGGGTCCCCTTGAAGCTCGTCCCTGACATGGTGGCGCGCGGCGAAGTGCCGGCCGCCAACATGGCGGCCGCGCTCCTGCTCCTGCATCATCTGCGCCTCGGTCAGGACGCGCGCTAATGCCCGATGGCCTGCCAGACCGCGACGGCGAGCGCACCGACCGCCGTGAGGGCGAGAAGGGCGGGCAGCGGCCAGCGCGTGTGCTCGAGTGCGGCGATCCGTACGGTCAGTTCGTCCTGATTCTTGACGCTCTGTTCGTCGTGTTGGGTGAGCAACGCCAGCTGTCCGTCGACGCGGGCGAGGCCCACGTCCAAGCTTCGGCGTAACTCTGCGAGTTCTTCGGGGACCACGCGAGGTTCGGGGTCGGCGGTCACAAGTCCGTTCCTTTCTGTAGCTGTCCATCCCCCTGATGCGCACAGAAAGTCAACTCCCCTGGTGGCCAGGGCGGGAGAGTGTGCGACAGGCATATGCGAGCCCGAAGTGCACACGGTGTGTGAACGGCGCGGGCCCGGCACTCGAAAGAGTGCCGGGCCCGCGTGCGGTGCGAACGGTGAGTACCGGTGTGCGTGGTATCAGGCGTATATCAGGCGTAGGGGTAGAAGCCCGAGCCGGACTTGCGGCCGAGCCGGCCCGCGTCCACCATCCGCTGAAGGAGCGGGGGAGCGGCGTACAGCGGCTCCTTGTACTCGGCGTACATGCTGTCCGCCACCGAGGCGACGGTGTCGAGACCGATCAGGTCGGCGAGCTTGAGCGGGCCCATCGGGTGGGCGCAGCCGAGCTCCATGCCGTTGTCGATGTCCTCGCGGCTCGCGATGCCCGACTCGAACATCCGGATCGCGGAGAGCAGATACGGGATGAGCAGGGCGTTGACCACGAAGCCCGAGCGGTCCTGGGCGCGGATCGCGTGCTTGCCGAGCACCTTCTCGACCATGGTCTGCGCGCGGCTGATCGTCCCCTCGGACGTCGTGAGCGCGGGGATCAGCTCCACGAGCTGCTGGACCGGGGCCGGGTTGAAGAAGTGGATGCCGATGACGGCGTCGGGGCGGGACGTCGCCACGGCCAGCTTCACCAGCGGGATCGACGAGGTGTTGGAGGCCAGGATCGCGTCCTGCCGGGTCACCACCTGGTCGAGCACCTGGAAGATCTCGGTCTTGACCGCCTCGTTCTCGACGACCGCCTCGATCACGAGGTCGCGGTCGGAGAACTCCCCGAGGTCGGTCGTGAAGCTGAGGCGGCCCAGCGTCTCGTCGCGCTCCTCCTCCGAGATCTTGCCGCGCTCGGCGGCCTTGGAGAGAGAGTTGTAGAGCCGGGTGCGGCCGATCTCCAGGGCCTCGCCGGTCGTCTCCGCGACCTTCACGTCGAGTCCGGAGCGGGCGCAGACCTCCGCGATCCCGGCGCCCATCTGGCCACAGCCCACTACTCCGACGCGTGCGATGTCGGGCATAGAGTCGGTCACCTCGTGCCTTTCGCTGATCTACGGGCGGGCGGCCTCCGTACGGTTTCGGCGGCTGCCCCGGCGGTGAACGTTACTCCCGAACCTCCCGTGCTCGAGGGGCCGGGTCGGGCATGCTGTCTCCTACACACTGCGGTTCAGGCGGATGTAGCGGCCCAGGGGGCGAGCGGATGAGGCGTATGTCACGCCGAGGGTTCACGATTGCGGCGGCAGCGATGGTGGCCGGGCTCACAGCGGCGGGGGACGCGGCGGCTGTCCCCGAGCGGGCGCGTTCGCCCCGTGAGCTGCGGGGTATGTGGCTGGCGACCGTCGCCAACCGCGACTGGCCCTCGAAGCCCGGCCTGACGCCGGCCCAGCAGCGGGCCGAGCTGATCGGCCATCTCGACACGGCCGTGCGGCGCCGGCTGAACGCCGTGATCTTCCAAGTGCGCCCCACCGCCGACGCGTTGTGGCCCTCGCCCTTCGAGCCGTGGGCGGAGTGCCTCACCGGAGTGCAGGGCAAGCACCCCGGCTGGGATCCCCTCGGCACCGCCGTGGCCGAGGCGCACCGCAGGGGGCTCGAACTGCACGCCTGGTTCAACCCCTTCCGTATCGCCAACCACACGGACCCCTCGCGCCTGGTTCCGACGCACCCGGCGCGGCTGCACCCCGAGTGGGTCGTGCCGTACGGCGGGAAGCTCTACTACAACCCCGGCCTACCCGAGGTGCGGCGCTTCGTCCAGGACGCGATGCTCGACGCCGTGCGGCACTACCCCATCGACGCCGTGCACTGGGACGACTACTTCTACCCGTATCCGGTCGCCGGGCAGGTCTTCGACGACGACGACGCCTTCGCGCGGTACGGCGGCGGATTCACGGACCGGGCCGCCTGGCGGCGCGACAACATCGACCGCCTGGTGCGCGAGATGGCGGGGCGGATCAAGAAGGTCCGCAAACACGTGCAGTTCGGGATCAGCCCGTTCGGTGTCTGGCGCAACGCCTCGACCGACCCGCTCGGCTCCGACACGCAGGCGGGCGTGCAGACCTACGACAATCTGCACGCCGACACCCGCGGCTGGGTCAAGAAGGGCTGGCTGGACTACATCTGTCCGCAGTTGTACTGGAATATCGGCTTCACCGTCGCGGACTACGGCAAGCTGCTGCCCTGGTGGGCGGACACGGTCGAGGGCACGGGCGTGCGGCTCTACGTGGGCGAGGCCCTGTACAAGGCGGGCGATCCCGCGCAGCCCGCGGCCTGGCAGGACCCGGCCGAACTGTCCCGCCACCTCACGTACGCCAAGGGATTCCCGCAGGCGCGCGGGCACGTGTACTTCTCGGCGAAGGAAGTGGGCGTCGACAAGATCGGCGCCATGGCGCGGGTGGTCGCCGACCACTACCAGAAGCCGGCCAAACCGCCGCGCTGATCCGGTCCTGCTTCTGCCGGCGGGAGCCGCGAGGCTCCCGCCGGGAGCTACGAAGCCGGGTCCTGGTGCCGTACGACGGTGTCGGGGCCCGGTGACATGAGCGTCTCGTGGCCGTCCTCGAAGCGGACGCGGAACGGCGGGCCGCCGTCCGCGCCGAGCACCTCCACGATCTCCGCGATCCGGTCGTGCTGTCCGACGATCCTGCCGTGCAGCACCAGCTCGTCGCCTACGGTTGCACGCATCTGGAGCGACCTCCTCGTCCCACCCTGCGGTTGCTGTCCGTGGCGGCAAGTCTACGACCGGTGGCCGCAGCTGGGGCCGGGTTGTCGGCGCCGGAAGGGACCTAGCTACGTGCCCGCTGGGTGACCGCGATGCACACGAGGACGGCGGCGGCGGTCAGCGGCGCGGCGATCGTGAGGTGCTCGCCGAGCAGGAACACCGACCAGACCAGGGTGAGCAGCGGCTGGGCGAGCTGGAGCTGGCTGGCCTTGGGGACGCCGATCATCGCCATGCCGCGGTACCAGACGACCAGGCCGAGGAACTGCGAGCCGATGGCGGAGTAGAGCAGTCCCGTGGTGCTGTGGCCCGTGAGCTGGAAGGGCTCGTGCCGAAGGGCGACGGCGGCCCCGGCCACGGCGAGCGGCAGGCACAGGACAAGCGCCCAGCCGATGACCTGCCAGCCCGGCATCTCGCGGGCGAGACGTCCGCCCTCGGTGTAACCGGCGGCGCAGATGAGGAGCGCGGCGAAGAGGTAGAGGTCGGCGGTCGACAGGGCGCCGCCGCTCTGCTGGACGGTGAACGCGATCACCGCTGCCGCGCCCGCGAGGGCCGCCACCCAGAAGGTCCGCGAGGGCCGCGCCCCGGTGCGAAGCACCGAGAACACGGCGGTCGTCAGCGGGAGCAGGCCGACGACCACGGCCGCGTGGGCGGTGGTGGAGGTCTGCAGGGCGAGCGTGGTGAGCAGCGGGAAGCCGATGACGACTCCGGCGCCGACGACCGCGAGCCCGGCCCAGTGGCGGCGCGCGGGCAGCGGGACGCGCAGGGCGAGTAGCGCGCCGCCCGCGATGAGCGCGCTCAGGACGCCGCGCAGGGCCACGAAGGACCAGGGGCCGATGCCTTCGAGGCCCCAGGCCGTGGAGGGGAAGGTGAGCGAGAAGGCGATGACGCCGAGCGCGGCCATGACGGTGCCGGTGCGGCGCGAGCTGTGCTGCGGGCCCGCGGGTGTGGCCGTGGGGACTGCTATCCGGCTGGGGAGAGTAGCGCTATCCTGTGCTGTCATGCATGAGAGTAGCAGTGTCGCTGATCTGGCAAACAGGCTGCGGAGTGAGCTGGACCGCTACTCTCCAGGTGGAAAGCTGCCGTCCAGTCGGGCGCTGGTCGACCGGTTCCGGGTCAGCCCGGTGACCGTGTCGCGCGCCCTGGGGCAGCTGGCCGCGGAGGGCCTGGTCGTCACACGGCCCGGCGCGGGCGTCTTCCGTGCCGAGCCGCGGACCGCCGCCGCGCCGGCGGGGGACACCTCGTGGCAGGAGGTGTCGCTGAGCGCGGACACGGCGACGGAGCTGGTGCCGCGCGCGGTCGACGCCTCGGGGGTGCTCGCCACGCTCGCGGCGCCGTCACCCGGCGTCATCGAGTTCAACGGCGGCTACCTGCATCCCTCGCTGCAGCCCGAGCGGGCGATGTCGGCGGCTCTCGCGCGGGCGGGGCGGCGGCCCGGCGCGTGGGGGAGGCCGCCGATGGACGGGCTTCCCGAGCTGCGGGAGTGGTTCGCGCGGGGCATCGGCGGCGCGATCACGGCCGCCGAGGTGCTGATCACGGCGGGCGGCCAGAGCGCGCTCACCACGGCACTGCGCGCGCTCGCCCCGCCCGGTACGCCGGTCCTGGTCGAGTCGCCGACCTACCCCGGCATGCTGGCGATCGCCCGCGCGGCGGGGCTGCGGCCGGTTCCGGTGCCGGTGGACGTGGACGGCGTACGTCCCCAGCTCCTCGCCGCGGCGTTCAAGGCCACGGGGGCGCGGGTGTTCGTCTGCCAGCCGCTGTTCCAGAACCCCACGGGGGCCGTGCTGTCCGCGGCCCGCCGCCCGGAGGTGCTGCGCATCGCCCGTGAGGCCGGGGCCTTCGTCGTCGAGGACGATTTCGTGCGCCGCCTGGTCCACGAGGACGCGGGGCCGCTGCCGAGGCCGCTGCAGTCCGACGACCCCGACGGCGTCGTCGTGCACGTCTGCTCGCTCACCAAGGCCACGTCGCCGAGCTTCAGGGTGAGCGCCCTCGCCGCGCGCGGCCCGGTCCTCGAGCGGCTGCGCGCGATCCAGGTCGTCGACCATTTCTTCGTGCCGAGGCCGCTCCAGGAGGCGGCGCTCGAACTGGTCGGCTCCCCGGCCTGGCCCCGCCATCTGCGTCAGGTGGCGGGCGAGTTGAAGGGGCGCAGGGACGCGATGGCGGCGGCCCTGCGCCTGCGGATCCCCGAACTCGCCCTGCCGCACGTCCCCGCGGGCGGCTACCTCCTGTGGCTGCGCCTGCCCGACGGCGCGAACGAGACGGACCTGGTGGGCGCGGCCCAGCGCGCGGGCGTCGCGGTGGCCCCCGGCCGCCCGTACTTCGCGGCCGAACCCACGGCGGCATACGTACGCCTGAGCTTCGCGGCGGTCGCGGGAGCGGGGGAGATCGGGGAGGGCGTCCGCAGACTCCGCGCGGCGTGCGACGAGGTGTGGGGGGCGGTCTGACCCCGGCCGGGGAAATGCGGTCGACGGTTCCTCGGGGTGGCTGCGAGGCTGCGGGCATGTCCGATGCGAAGTGCACCCTCCCCGCGGGGTACGAGATCTCCGTCGACGCCGCTCGGCTCGACGCCGCCCGCGTTCATCACTGGCTCTCCACCGACGCGTACTGGGCGATGGGGCGCACCCGCGAGAAGCAGGACCGGGCGATCGCCGGGTCGCTCAACTTCGGGGTCTACGAAGAGACTTCGGGGGAGCAGGTCGCGTACGCCCGTGTGGTGACCGACCATGCGACCTTCGCCTGGATCTGTGACGTGTACGTCGACCGTGCGGTACGCGGCAAGGGGTTCGGGAGCGCGCTCGTGACCGCGGTCAGGGACCACCTGGAGCCGAGCGGTCTGCGCCGGATTCTGCTGGGTACGGCCGATGCGCACGGGGTGTACGAGAAGGTCGGATTCCGCCCCCTCGAAGACCCGTCGAAGTGGATGGCGCTGGGCCGGCAGTAGGCCGAATCCCGGGCGCGAGGGCCGCATACGTACTCCCGGCGAAGCCTTGACCATTGCTGCCCCGCGCCCCACGATCGCCGCATGCACCCCCGCGTCTCGCTCATCGCCGCCGCGCGCAGCGGCTCGCTGCTCGCCGAGCGCTTCGACGACGACCGGCCGCTCGACCAGACAGGCTGGCGCGAGGTGCAGCTCGCGGCGCCCGCCCTGCTCCCGCTCGGCGTGGCCGAGCTGCGCTACTGCTCGCCCACCCCGCGCAGCCGCGAGACCGGCGACGCCCTCGGCTTCGCTCCCCTCGCCCAACCGGCCCTGCGGGACTGCGACATGGGGCGCTGGCGGGGTCTGACCCTCGGCGAAGTGACGGCGAGCGAGCCCGCCGCCGTCGACGCCTGGCTGCGGGACCCGCGCTCGGCGCCGCACGGCGGCGAATCGCTCCTGGCGTTCATCTCGCGGATCGGCGGCTGGCTCGACACGCGTCCCGTGGACGACGGATCGCGGATCCTCGCGGTGGCCGAGCCCGCGGTGGTCCGAGCGGCCCTCGTCTACGCCCTGAAGGCGCCCCCGTCGACGTACTGGAACATCGACGTCCGCCCTCTGTCGACGATCACCCTGACCGGCCACGGCGGCCGCTGGAACCTGCGGGTCAGCGCCGCGTGTACGCCGTCGTGAGGATCAGGTCCTTGGCGGGTCCCGCCACCCGCCACCGCATCCGCCAGCGCCCTTCGTCGTACACCTCGAACTCGCCCCGGTAGAGGTCGAGCGCGCACGGATGGTCGGCGGTGTGCCTGCCGGTGCGCAGGTCCAGGTCGTGGAAGGGGCGCCCGTCGGCGAAGGTGACGCGGGCGACGCCGGCCCCTTCGCCGGGCAGGAAGCGCAGGGTGCGTTCGGCGGGGCGCGCGGTGCCCCGCCAGACGAAGGTGCCGGACTCGTGGTGCAGGAGGCCGCCGGTCCCGTCGTCCAGCCACGCGAACGTCGTCGTCCCCGTGAAGCGGCCCTCCGCGTTCCCGGCCAGGTCCTGCGCCGTGCGGTCGACGGCCCACTCCCCGGCCAGGTACGCCAGCACGTCGGGCACCCGGTGGTGCGTCACCGCTGACGCGTCAGCGGGCTCATCCGGAAAAGACATGCCCGCAGGCTACGTCCCCGCCGGGAACTACTTCCGGTCCGCAGCCGCGTACAGCGCCGCCACGTCGAGCTTCTTCATGCCGAGCATGGCCGCCATCGCGCGCTGTGCCCGCCCCTGGTCGGGGTCGGACATGAGGGTGCCCAGGGCGGCGGGAACGACCTGCCAGGACAGCCCGAACTTGTCCTTGAGCCAGCCGCACGGGCCTTCCTCGCCGCCCTCGGAGAGCTTCGTCCAGTAGTGGTCGACCTCGGCCTGGTCGGCGCAGTCGATCGAGAGGGAGACCGCCTCGTTGAAGGTGAACTCGGGTCCGCCGTTGAGCGCGAGGTACGGCTGGCCGTCGAGCTCGAACTCGACGGTCATCACCGTTCCGGCCGGTCGCGGCCCGGCTTCGCCGTAATGGGCGACGCTTGTGATCTTCGAGTTCGGGAAGACCGATACATAGAACTTCGCTGCGTCCTCGCCCTGCGTGTCGAACCAGAGGTTGGGCGTGATGCGGGGCATGGCTCTCTCCTGTCGATTCGGCCGAGCTGTCGTGTCGGCTGAGCGGCGCGTGCCTGTCTGCCAGTACTGACCCTTGCTCCCGGGGGAACTCATCGCTGCCGGACCCACCTCTTCGTCGTTGCATAAAACTGCGTCTATACGTATAGTCATGCTCTCTAGGAGGAGGGTTCCATGGCGGTACGTGCAGCAGTGGCAGGAGCGAGCGGGTACGCGGGCGGTGAATTGCTGCGTCTGCTGCTCGCCCACCCCGAGGTGGAGATCGGCGCCCTGACCGGCAACTCGAACGCGGGCCAGCGCCTGGGCGCGCTGCAGCCGCACCTGATGCCGCTCGCCGACCGCGTCCTGGAGCCGACCACCGCCGAGGCCCTCGCCGGTCACGATGTCGTCTTCCTCGCCCTGCCGCACGGCCAGTCCGCCGCCGTCGCCGAACAGCTCGGCCCGGACGTCCTCGTCGTCGACATGGGCGCCGACTTCCGTCTGACCGACGCGGCCGACTGGGAGAAGTTCTACGGCAGCGAGCACGCCGGAACCTGGCCCTACGGCCTGCCGGAGCTGCCGAACGCCCGCGCGGCACTCGAAGGGTCCAAGCGCATCGCGGTGCCCGGCTGCTATCCCACGGCCGTCTCGCTCGCGCTCGTCCCCGCGTACGCCGCCGGGCTCGCCGAGGCCGAAGCGGTGATCGTCGCCGCGTCCGGGACCTCCGGCGCGGGCAAGGCGGCCAAGCCGCACCTGCTGGGCTCCGAGGTCATGGGCTCCATGTCGCCCTACGGCGTGGGCGGCGTGCACCGGCACACCCCGGAGATGATCCAGAACCTGTCCGCAGCCGCGGGCACCCCCGTCACCGTCTCCTTCACGCCCACCCTGGCCCCGATGCCGCGCGGCATCCTCGCCACGTGCAGCGCGAAGGCGACCAAGGGCGTCACCGCCGAGTCCGTACGGGCCGCGTACGAGAAGGCCTACGCGGACGAGCCGTTCGTGCATCTGCTCCCCGAGGGGCAGTGGCCCGCGACGGCCGCCGTCTACGGCTCGAACGCCGTACAGATCCAGGTCGCGTACGACGAGACGGCGGGGCGCGTCATCGTGATCAGCGCCATCGACAACCTCGCCAAGGGCACCGCCGGCGGCGCGGTGCAGAGCATGAACATCGCACTCGGGCTCCCCGAAGAGCTCGGTCTCACCACGATCGGAGTGGCACCGTGAGCGTCACGGCAGCGCAGGGATTCACGGCGGCGGGCATCGCCGCCGGAATCAAGGAGAACGGCAACCCGGACCTGGCCCTCGTGGTCAACACCGGGCCCCGCCTGGCCGCCGCGGGCGTCTTCACCTCCAACCGCGTCAAGGCCGCCCCGGTCCTCTGGACGGAGCAGGTCGTCAAGGGCGGCCTCGTGTCGGCCGTCGTCCTCAACTCCGGCGGCGCCAACGCCTGTACGGGTCCGCAGGGCTTCCAGGACACGCACGCCACCGCGGAGAAGGTCGCCGAGACGCTCGACCTGAACGCGGGCGAGGTTGCCGTCGCGTCGACGGGCCTCATCGGCGTCACCCTCCCCATGGACAAGCTCCTGCCGGGTGTCGAGAGCGCGGCCGGTGAACTCTCCGCGCACGGCGGCGAGAAGGCCGCCATCGCCATCAAGACCACCGACAGCGTGCACAAGACCGCCGTGGTCTCCAAGGACGGCTGGACGGTCGGCGGCATGGCGAAGGGCGCGGGCATGCTCGCCCCCGGCCTCGCCACGATGCTCGTCGTCCTCACCACGGACGCCGACCTGGAGGCCGAGGTCCTGGACAAGGCGCTGCGGGACGCCACGAAGGTCACCTTCGACCGGGTCGACTCCGACGGCTGCATGTCGACGAACGACACGGTGCTCCTCCTCGCCTCCGGTGCCGCCCAAGTCGCCCCGGAGTACGCCGAGTTCGCCGAGGTCGTACGCACCGTCTGCGACGACCTCGCCCGCCAGCTCATCGGCGACGCCGAGGGCGCGAGCAAGGACATCCGCATCGAGGTGGTCAATGCCGCCTCCGAGGACGACGCCGTCGAGGTGGGCCGTTCCATCGCCCGCAACAACCTCCTCAAGTGCGCCATCCACGGCGAGGACCCCAACTGGGGCCGGGTGCTCTCCGCCATCGGCACGACGAAGGCCGCCTTCGAGCCCGACCAGCTGAACGTCGCCATCAACGGCGTCTGGGTCTGCAAGAACGGCAGCGTGGGCGAGGACCGCGACCTCGTCGACATGCGCTACCGCGAGGTCAGGATCACCGCGGACCTGGCGGCAGGCACCACCGAGCCCGTCGTGATCTGGGCCAACGACCTCACCGCCGACTACGTCCACGAGAACAGCGCGTACTCCTCATGAGCGGTAATCCGACAGCACGCAAGCACACCGCGCTCCCCAAGGCGCAGACCCTCATCGAGGCGCTGCCCTGGCTGACCCGGCACCGCGGCAAGACCGTCGTCATCAAGTTCGGCGGCAACGCCATGGTCGACGAGGAGCTGAAGGCGGCCTTCGCGCAGGACGTCGTCTTCCTGCACCACGCGGGCCTCAAGCCCGTCGTCGTGCACGGCGGCGGCCCGCAGATCAGCGCGGCCCTCGACCGGCACGGCATCGTCAGCGAGTTCAAGGCGGGCCTGCGGGTCACCACCGAGGACGCCATGGACGTCGTACGGATGGTGCTCGCGGGGCAGGTCCAGCGCGAGCTGGTCGGGCTGCTCAACCAGCACGGCGCGCTCGCCGTCGGCCTCACCGGCGAGGACGCGCACACCATCACCGCCACCAAGCACCAGCCCCGTATCGAGGGCGAGTTGGTCGACATCGGCCGCGTCGGCGAGATCACCGAGATCGACACCGGCGCCATCGAGGCCCTGCTCGCCGACGGCCGCATCCCGGTCGTCTCCTCGATCGCCCGCTCCCAGGACGACCACCATGTCTACAACGTCAATGCTGATACGGCGGCTGCGGCACTTGCGGCTGCGCTGGACGCCGAAACCCTGATGGTCCTCACGGACGTCGAGGGACTCTACGAGGACTGGCCGAACAGCGACGAGGTGATCAGCCGCCTGACCGCGAAGGAGCTGGAGAAGCTCCTTCCCGAGCTGGCCAGCGGCATGGTCCCGAAGATGGAGGGCTGCCTGCACGCCGTGCGCAACGGCGTCGAGACGGCCCGCGTGATCGACGGACGGGTCCAGCACTCGATCCTGCTGGAGATCTTCACCGACGAGGGCATCGGCACGATGGTCGTGCCGGACGCGCCCGCAGACGAGACAGAGGGGGCAGCGGCATGACCGGCAACGAGGAGCTGACCCAGCGCTGGCAGGACGCGCTGATGGACAACTACGGCACCCCGAAGCTGCCCCTCGTGCGCGGCGCGGGCAGCACGCTGTGGGACGCCGACGGCAAGGAGTACGTCGACTTCGTCGGCGGCATCGCGGTCAACGCGCTCGGCCACGCCCACCCGGCGGTCGTCGACGCGGTCAGCACCCAGATCGCGTCCCTCGGCCATGTCTCGAACCTCTTCATCGCCGAGCCGCCCGTCGCGCTCGCCGAACGGCTGCTCCAGCTCTTCGGGCGGCCGGGCCGGGTGTACTTCTGCAACTCCGGCGCCGAGGCCAACGAAGGCGCCTTCAAGATCGGCCGGCTGACCGGGCGTTCGCACATGGTCGCCACGGACGGCGGCTTCCACGGCCGGACCATGGGCGCGCTCGCACTGACCGGCCAGCCCGGCAAGCAGGAGCCGTTCCTGCCGCTGCCCGGCGACGTCACGCACGTCCCGTACGGCGACGTCGACGCCCTGCGCGCGGCGGTCACCGAGGAGACGGCCCTCGTCATCATCGAACCCATCCAGGGCGAGAACGGCGTCATCGTGCCGCCCGCGGGCTATCTGAAGGCGGCCAGGGACATCACCGCGGCCACCGGAACCCTCCTCGTCCTCGACGAGGTGCAGACCGGAATCGGCCGTACCGGCCACTGGTTCGAGTACCTCGCACACGAGGGCGTACAGCCCGACGTGGTCACGCTCGCAAAGGGGCTTGGCGGCGGACTGCCGCTGGGCGCGACGGTGGCGTTCGGGGCGGCGGCCGAGCTGCTCAAGCCCGGTCACCACGGAACGACGTTCGGCGGCAACCCGGTGGCGTGTGCCGCGGGGCTCGCCGTGCTCGACACGATCGAGGCCGACGGACTCCTGGACAACGTGAAGCGGGCGAGCGGGAAGCTGCGCGACGGAATCGAGTCACTGGGACACCCGCTTGTGGGCCATGTCCGGGGTGCGGGGCTGCTGCTGGGTATCGTGCTCACCGAGCCGCTGGCGCCCCTGGCGCAGCAGGCGGCTCAGGACGCCGGCTTCCTGGTGAACACGCCCGCTCCCGATGTCGTACGGCTGATGCCGCCGCTGAACGTGCGCGACGACGAGGTGGACGCGTTCCTCCGGGCCCTGCCCGGCGTGCTTGACCAGGCCACCGCGGCCGACGGGGACGGACGATCCGGAGAATGAGACGACGATGAGCCAGGCGCAAGGCAATGAGCACATGGAGCACCCGGATCACGCCGGGCCCGCCGTGCCGCAGACCCGCACCGCACGCCACCGCCGGATCGTGGACATCCTCAACCGGCAGCCGGTCCGCTCCCAGAGCCAGCTGGCGAAGCTGCTCGCCGACGACGGTCTGACGGTCACTCAGGCCACGCTTTCGCGGGACCTGGACGAGCTGAACGCGGTGAAGATCCGCAATGCCGAGGGTGACTTGATCTACGCGGTGCCGAGCGAGGGCGGGTTCCGCACTCCGCGTGCGCCGCTCGGGGAGTCCGCCAAGGAGGAGCGGATGCGGCGGCTCTCGGCGGAGCTCCTTATCTCCGCGGAGGCGTCGGCGAACTTGGTCGTCCTGCGTACTCCGCCGGGTGCGGCGCAATTCCTTGCCTCGGCGATCGACCAGGCGGAGCTGCACGACATTCTGGGGACTATCGCGGGGGACGACACCTTGATGCTGATCAGCAGGGAGGCTACTGGGGGCCAGGCTCTGGCGGACCACTTGCTGCGGTTGGCATCGAACGAGCACTGATTGGTCCCCTAACCGCCCCTTCCCGGAAACCCGCTGGCGCAGGGGCCTTGGTTGCCGCAATCACCGGCTTCGCCGAGTTCGTCCTCAAACGCCGGACGGGCTGGTAAAGCCAGCCCGGCCGGCGTTTGAGGCCATCTTGTCGGGGGTCTAGGGGCGGGGTTGGGGCAAGCCCCGCAGGGGCCGCCCCTACCCCAGCAACTCACCCAGGGGATCATCCCCCAGGAACGCCACCAGCTCCGCCGCCCCCGGCGCAGTGGCCGGCCCCCGCCGCGTCACCGCGTACGCCGCCGCAGCGTTCGCGCCACGCGCAGCCGTAAGGGGATCGAGCCCCCGACCCAACAGGGCGAGGAACGCCCCGACATGGGCATCCCCGGCACCATTGCTGTCCACGGCGTCGACGGGGAAGCCCGGCACATGCACCACATCCCCGTCCGAGCCCGGCGCAGCCAACCAGCAGCCGTCCTTGTCGGCCCGCACAAGTACCCCCGCCCCCGGCGCCAGCCGCCCGACGAGCGCGGCAGCGGCAGCCCGCGGCTCGGAGTGACCGCTCATCAGGCGGGCCTCACGGGCGTTGCAGCTCAGCCAGTCCGTCCGGGCGAGGACGGGGTCGAGGACGCCCGCGGGGATGTCGGCGACCAGCGGCCCCGGGTCGAAACAGACCCGCACATCACCCGGAAGCCCTGCCGCGAAGGCGGAGAGCAGCGGACCGTTCACCTCCATCACGAGGCTGTACCCGGACAACTGCACGGTGTCGCCCGCCCGCAGCGCCCCCGCGACAGCATCCGTCTCCGCCGCCGTCATCCGCGCGTCCACCCCGAAGCTGGTGACGAACGTCCGCTCGCCCCCGGCATCGACCAGGGCCACACAGAACCCCGTGTCCCCGTCCGTCCGCACCGGATGCAGGGTCGAGATGCCCTCCTCGGCGAGGGAGCGGCGGACGAGATCCCCGTACGGCCCCGTCCCGTGCAGCCCCGCGTACACCGCGTCGGCCCCCAGGCGCCGCGCCGCCGTCAGCGCGTTGAAGCCGCCGCCCGCGTACAGCCGGGTACGGGAGCCGATGACGTCGCCGCCGCGCTCGGGAAGGGCGGGCACCTCGATGACGAGGTCGGCGATGACGTTCCCCGCGAGGACGAGACGCGGGGCGGACGAAGTCGTGCTCATCGGACGGACTCCTCGAATGCGGGGGACGAAGCGGGGTCGGCGGAGGGGCGGCCGCGCCCGCCGAAGGCCGCGTACACCGCGCCGCCCACCACGATGGCCACCGCCCAGCCCAGGCCGTTGACGCCGGGCCAGGTGTCGGCGAGCGGCCCGGAGAACCACACGTCGTCCGAGCCCGTACCGGCGGTCGTGAACAGGAGCCCCGCCACGATCGACGCCACCCAGGCGAGCACGGCGGGCAGCCGGAAGCCGCCGGTGTACCAGTAGCGGCTGGTCCGCGAGGTGTCCATCAGGGCCTCGGGGTCGTAGTCGCGGCCCCGCATCATGTCGACCGCGATCACGCCGATCCAGGCGGAGATCGGTACGGCGAGCAGCGTCAGGAAGGCGGAGAACGGGCCGTAGAAGTCGTCGGCGATCAGCATGAAGTAGATGCCGCCGAGGAACATCAGCACGATGTCGATGAGCACGGCCCAGGCCCGCGGCACCCGAAGACCCAGCGTGATCATGGTGAGGCCCGCGGAGTACGTCGACAGGTGGTTCGACATCAGCAGGCCGCCGAAGGCCGCGATCAGATACGGGATCGCCATCCAGGACGGCAGCATCGCGTTGATCGCGGAGACCGGGTCGGAGGACGTGGCAAGCGACGGATCGCCCGCCGTCAGGAGTGAGCCGAGCGAGATGAGCAGCACGAGCGGGATGCCCGCGCCGAAGGCCGACGCGGTGATCAGACGGCGCCCGGGGATCGTGCGCGGGAGGTAACGGGCGTAGTCCGCACCGGCGTTGGCCCAGCCGATGCCCGTGCCCGCGGCGATGAAGCCGATGCCCGCGACGACACCGCTGGTCGGTCCCGCCGGGGTCTCCAGGACCTTCGACCAGTCGACGGTGGCGACCAGGAAGCCCATCACGACCAGGTTGAGCACGCCGAACAGGACCGTCGCCCACTTGTTGATCCACATGATCGTGGCGTGTCCGAGGCCGCTGATCAGCAGCGTGCAGGCGATGAAGACGAGCAGGCAGAGCACGGTCAGGAAGGTGTTCTGGTCGACGTCGAAGGCCACGCCGAGGAGGGCGAGCAGCGCGTACGCCGCCGTGGTCGTCGTGATCGTCTCCCAGCCGACCCGGCTCAGCCAGGAGACCAGGGTCGGGCCCGCGTTGCCCCGCTGTCCGAACACCGCGCGGGAGAGCGTGAGCGCGGGCGCGCCGCCCTTCTTGCCCGCCAGGCTCAACGCCCCCACCAGCGCGAACGAACCGAACGCGCCGACGATCGCGACCAGCGCGGCCTGCCAGATGTTCAGTCCGCGAAAGGCGACGAGCGTCGCGCCGAGCGGCAGGCCCAGGATCGAGATGTTGGCGGCGAACCAGGTCCAGAACATCTGGCCCGCGTGGCCATGACGCTCGCTGTCGGGGACCGGTTCGATCCCTCGGGTCTCTACGGTGCCGACCGAAACGTTCTTCGTCGAAGCGTCCATGACGGAACCTCCTTGCGCGGTACGTGGGGAACGGGGGCAGGAACGGGGGAGTGGAACAGCGGTGGGTCGGACCAGCGGTGGGTCGGACCAGCGGTGGGTCGGACTAGCGGTGGGTGAGCAACTGGGCCGTCAGCGGCGCGAGTTCGAGGCTGTTGACCGTGCGCAGGGTGCGTACGGCGTCGGCGGGCAGGCCCGCGAGGCCGTGCACCGATCCGGCGATCGCGCCCGCGATCGCGGCGATCGTGTCGCTGTCGCCGCCGAGGTTCGCGGCCAGGAGCGCGCTGCGCCACGGGTCGCCGCCGGTCAGCGCGAGCACCGCGAACGCCGCGGGCACCGACTCCTGGCTGGCGACGCTGGTGCCGATGAGGGCGACGACGCGGTCCAGGGCCGTGGCCTCGTCCAGGCCGGCCACCAGTTCGCGGGCCCAGGCGATACGGGCGGAGATGTCGGCTCCGGCGATCCAGTTCCCGCGCCGGGCGCCCGCCTCGGCGGCGGTGATCGCCGCGTCGAAGGCCTCGTCGAGGGTGCCGCCCGCGACACCGGTGCTCACCGCGGCGGCGACGGCCGCCGCGCCCGCGATGCCGACGTTCGTGTCGTGGGTGACCTGGCAGGACTCCACGACCCGGTCGAGGAAGTCCGGCAGCGGATCGGCGGCGAAGGCGATGCCGACCGGCGTGACGCGCATCGCGGCGCCGTTGGTGGTGCCGTACTTGCCCGCCTCCTTGGGGTCGGTGCCGCCCGCGACGGCGTCCAGGGCGGCCTTGGTGGACGGGCCGAGCAGGTCGAAGGAGCCCTTGTCCTTCATCTCCCGCTCCCAGGAGAGGAGTTCGTCTGCGAACCGCAGCGGTTCGATGTGCCCGCCGCCCTCGACGAGCAGCCGCGCCACGATGACCGCCTGGTCGGTGTCGTCGGTGACGGAACCGGCGGGCATGCCCGCGCTCACGGGGTTGTCGGACCGGGAGGCCTCGAATCCGGTGACGGTGCCGTAGACCCGTACGACGTCGGCGCGGGACATGATCTGGGTCGGCATGCCCAGGGCGTCGCCGAGCGCGAGTCCGTAGAACGCGCCGAGCGCGCGGTCGAGAAGGTCGGGCGGTGCGGTGGTCATCAGTGGCCTCCTCGGCCGGTGCGGACGTGCAGTTGGAACCGGGACGGGTCGAGCAGGCTGGACACCTGCTCCACCACCTCACCGTCGGCATCGCGGAAGACCTGGGAGAGCCGGATGAACGGCTCGCCCGGCGCGCGGTGCAGGAGCCCCGCGTCCTCGTCGCCGAGGCCGGACACCGTGATGTGGGCGTCGCTCGACGCGGCGACGTGTCCCGCGGCGAGCAGGGTCCGGTTCAGGGAGCCGCCTTCGAGGCCGCGCTCGGGCAGGTCGGCGAGGGCGGGCACGGCGGGGACGCGGCTGCGCTCCAGGGAGATGCCGGCGCCGTCGGGCAGGCGCCTGACGCGGTCGAGGGCGATGAAGCAGTCGTCCGCGAGGCCGAGTTCGGCGGCGAGCCCGGAGTCGGTGATCCGCTCGAAGCGCAGGGTGTCCGTGGAGAGCTCGGTGCCCTGGTCGGCGAGGGCGCGGGTCCAGCCGAGCTTTTGGTCGAGCGGGGTGCCGTCGAAGGTGACGAGCGAGCCGATGCCCGCGTGCGTCTCGATGAGGCCCTGTTCGCCGAGGACGCTCAGCGCCTGCCGGACGGTGGTGCGACTGACCCCGAACCGCTCCCGCAGGGCGTGCTCGCCGGGCAGCCGGCTGCCGTCGGCGTGCACCCCGGCGCGGATCTCGTCGGCGAGTACGTGCGCGACGCGATGATGTTTATGAACCTGTCCAGGCATGTCTAGAAGGTAAGCGGAGGTGATCCGTCCTGTCTATGGCCGCCAGAAGATCCTTTGTGCGGGGTGCGCCGTCAGGCCTGCTCGGCGAGCTTCTCGCTCCGCCGCGCCCGGTAGGACATCCAGGCGGCGACCAGGGCCCCCGAGACGTTGTGCCACACGGAGAACACGGCGGCGGGCAGCGCGGCGAGCGGGCTGAAGTGGGCCGTGGCGAGCGACGCCGCGAGCCCCGAGTTCTGCATGCCGACCTCGAAGGCCATGGCGCGCGAGGCCGGCGGGCCCAGGCGGGCCAGCTTGCCCGCGCCGTAGCCGAGCGCGAGGCCGAGGCCGTTGTGCAGCACGACGGCGAGGAACACGAGAAGGGCGGCCGACTTGATGGCCGCCGCGCTGCCCGCGACCACGACGGCCACGATCACGGCGATGGTCAGCGCGGACAACCACGGCAGGGCGCTGAGGACGCGCTTGATGTAGCGCCCGAACAGCAGGCGCACGACAAGACCGGCGAACACCGGGAGCAGCACGGTCTTGAGGATGTCCGTGACCATCGAGCCCGCGTCCACGGGCAGGTACTCGCCGGCGAGCAGCAGCGTCAGGGGCGGCGTGATGAGCGGCGCGAGCACGGTGGAGACGGTGGCCACGGAGACGGAGAGGGCCACGTCGCCGCGCGCCAGATAGGTAACGACGTTGGAGGCGGTGCCGCTCGGCGCGCAGCCGACGAGGATCACGCCGGCCGCGAGTTGCGGCGAGAGCCCGAGCGCGTGAGCGATCAGCCAGCCGAGCCCCGGCATGATCACGTAGTGGGCGACCAGGCCGAGCGCGACGGCCCAGGGCCGCTTGACGACGCCCTGGAAGTCGAGCGGCGTCATCGTGAGCCCCATGCAGAACATGACGAGACCCAGGAGGTACGGGACGTTCGTGCCCCAGCTCTTGAAGGTGTCCGGCGTCAGCAGGCCGAGCGCGCCCGCGACGAGTACGAGGACGGGGAAGACCGTGACGGCGAGGCGGGCCGCCTTGTCGCCGGCCTGCGTGGAGCTGGGGATCGTCTGTTCGGTCTGCACCCGGCGATGCAACGCCGCCGCGCCGCGCGGACGCAAACCCGTCTCGATATGTGGTCGCTACACGAAGATGCCGACGCCCGTCTGGCCGGCCGGTCGCCGACCGCGTCAGTAGCGCCCGATCGCCGTCGCCCCGGAGTCCGTGCCGATCGCCATGTGCGGCCGTCGCTTCTCGTCGGCCCACGCGAGGATCCGCCGCATCGCGTCCACGGGCACCGACACGCAGCCCGCCGTCGCCCCGCGCCCGTTGACGTGCAGGAAGATCCCGGCGCCGCGCCCGCGCACCGGGCGGTCGTAGTTGAAGCCGATCACCAGGGCGTGGGTGTACTGGGGGTCGTACGTGACGAGGTGCTCGGACTCGGCGGCGCGGCAGTCGCCGGGGCGGGGCTGGGTCCAGCGGTTGTAGGAGCGCGACGCGTTGTCCTGGCACCACCAGGAGTTCTTCGCGATACGGCGGTAGGTGTAGTCCGTGCCGTGCGGCGCGGGCTTGATCCCGAAGGCGTACGGGAGGCGGAAGAGCCCGGTGGGCGTCGTGTTCGTCCCCTGCTTGCGGGAGCCGCCCTCCACGAGGCCCTTGGCCCCGAAGCGCGCCGCCGCTGACCCGGCCCGCGTCCACCGCCCGCCGCTGCGGTCCCACCACGTGACCGTGCCGGTGGTGGAGCCGGTGTGTGCGGCCCGGGCGGTGATGAGCTGGGTGCCGCCGCCCGTGTCGGCCATGCGGTCCGGCAGCGGGAGGCTCACGCGGGGCGGCGCGGCGCCGAGCGTGCCGGTGACGGCCAGGAGGAGAGCGGCTGCGGACGCGAGGGCGGCGGCACGGGGGCGCATGGCTCAGACCGTACTGGGAGGCAGGGGCAGCGGCAGCCCGGGCAGGCCGTCGATGCTCCGTGCGATGTGCTCCTTCTTGGTGAAGTACTCGCTCAGCGACGCGTCGTCCTCGCGCGCGAAGCGCCTGGCGTGCAGGTCGCGGTCCTCGTCGTACGACATGAAGGGCACCCCGTATCCGCAGGTGTCGCGGACGAGTTCGGCCGTCACGACGATGATCGCGCGCAGCCCGTGCGGGGTCGGGTCGATGCCGGGGAAGTGTCCGAGCAGTTCGGCCCAGCGGGGGTCGTCGCGGAAGACGGGCTCGCCGCGGCCGTGCACCCGGACGATGTTCGGCGGGCCCTGGAAGGCGCACCACATGAGGGTGATGCGGCCGTTCTCGCGCAGATGCGCGACCGTCTCGGCGTTGCTGCCCGCGAAGTCCAGATAGGCCACGGTGTGTTCGTCGACGACGGCGAACGAGCCGGTGAGACCTTTGGGCGAGAGGTTGATCGTGCCGTCGTCGGAGAGGGGCGCGGTCGCGGTGAAGAAGACGGGCTGGGCCTCGATGAACGAGCGGAGTCTGCCGTCTATGCGTTCGTAGGTCTTTCCCATGTCCGGGGATTATTCGCCCCGGTCGTTCGCTTGTCTAACGACTTCTCGCGCCGCGACTCCGACCGCTTCGTGACGTCGTGACTGGATTGACGAAACATACGGAGCACTGCATACTCATGCATGACGGCGAATGCGGTTATGCGGGTTAAGGGAGTACGTGAAGTGAGCAGCAACAACGGCGGTGACGTGCGGCTCTGGGGCGGCCGGTTCGCGGACGGCCCGGCAGAGGCGCTGGCCAAGCTGTCGGCATCGGTCCACTTCGACTGGTGCCTCGCGCCGTACGACATCGCCGGTTCCCGCGCCCACGCGCGCGTGCTCCACAAGGCGGGGCTCCTCACCGAGGACGAGCTGACCCGCATGCTGGCCGGGCTCGACCTCCTGGAGGCCGACGTGGCCTCGGGGGAGTTCGTCGGCACCATCGCGGACGAGGACGTGCACACCGCCCTGGAGCGCGGCCTCCTGGAGCGGCTCGGCGCGGACCTCGGCGGCAAGCTGCGCGCGGGCCGCTCGCGCAACGACCAGGTGGCGACGCTCTTCCGGATGTACCTGCGGGACCACGCCCGGATCATCGGCGGCCTGATCGCCGACCTCCAGGGCGCGCTCGTCGGCCTCGCCGAGGCGCACCCGGACGTCGCCATGCCGGGGCGCACGCACCTCCAGCACGCCCAGCCGGTGCTCTTCGCGCACCACGTCCTCGCGCACGTCCAGTCCCTCTCCCGGGACGCCGAGCGCCTGCGGCAGTGGGACGAGCGCACGGCCGTGTCGCCGTACGGTTCGGGCGCGCTCGCGGGGTCTTCTCTCGGCCTCGACCCCGAGGCCGTCGCCGCGGACCTCGGCTTCGAGCGCGGCTCGGCGGCCAACTCCATCGACGGGACGGCGTCGCGCGACTTCGCGGCGGAGTTCGCCTTCGTCACCGCGATGATCGGCGTGAACCTCTCCCGGATCGCCGAGGAGATCATCCTGTGGAACACGAAGGAGTTCTCCTTCGTCACGCTCCACGACGCCTTCTCGACCGGCTCGTCGATCATGCCGCAGAAGAAGAACCCGGACATCGCCGAGTTGGCGCGCGGCAAGTCGGGCCGCCTCATCGGCAACCTCACGGGCCTGATGGCGACCCTGAAGGCGCTCCCGCTCGCGTACAACCGCGACTTGCAGGAGGACAAGGAGCCGGTCATCGACTCCTGCGACCAGCTGGAGGTCCTGCTCCCCGCCTTCACCGGCATGATGGCGACGCTCACGGTGCACCGCGAGCGCATGGAGGAGCTGGCCCCCGCCGGGTTCTCGCTCGCCACGGACATCGCCGAGTGGCTGGTCAAGCAGGGTGTGCCGTTCCGGGTGGCGCACGAGGTCGCGGGCGAGTGCGTCAAGGAGTGCGAGGCGCACGGCATCGAGCTCGACGAGCTGACCGACGAGCAGTTCGCCAAGATCTCCGAGCACCTCACCCCCGAGGTCCGGACCGTTCTGAACGTCCCCGGCGCCCTGGCCTCCCGCAACGGCCGCGGCGGCACCGCCCCTTCGGCCGTCGCCGTCCAGCTCGCCGAGGTCAAGGCCGATCTGACGGTGCAGCAGGAGTGGGCCGCGGCGCGCAAGTGACGCCGGGGCAGCGCGTGCCGCGTTGACGTGGGCATCGCGGGTTACGTTGGTCGTTCTTCCGCAAGGATCCAAAGGAGCCGACCGAACGGAGCCCGCGATGCCTTTCTCGCGTCTGGCCGCAGCGACCACCCCCACCGCCCACATCGGGTTCGGCCTTGCCGCCGTGGGAAGGCCCGGCTACATCACGCTGGGCCGCGACACCGACCTGCCGTCCTCACGCAGCGTGGAGGCCCTGCGCGAGCGGACGGGCGAACTCCTCGACGCCGCCTACGCGTCGGGCGTCCGGTACATCGACGCGGCGCGCTCCTACGGCCGCTCCGAGGAGTTCCTCGCCGACTGGCTGCGCGCGAGGCCCGACATCACCGACGTCGTCATCGGCAGCAAGTGGGGCTATACGTACACGGCCGCCTGGGACGCCGACGCCGCGCCGCCGCACGAGGTCAAGGACCACAGCCTGGCCGCGTACGTCCGTCAGCGCGCGGAGAGCGCCGAACTGCTCGGCGAGCGGCTCGACCTCTATCAGATCCACTCGGTGACGCCGGACAGTCCCGCGCTCGGCGACAAGGAACTGCACGCCGAACTCGCCGCCCTTGCCGCGAGCGGCGTGACCGTCGGGCTCTCGGTGAGCGGCCCGGAGCAGGCCGCCGCGATCCGCGCCGCCCTGGAGGTGACCGTGGACGGCGAGCCGCTCTTCCGCACCGTCCAAGCCACCTACAACGCCCTGGAGACCTCCGCGGGACCCGCCCTCGCCGAGGCCCATGACGCGGGGCTCACCGTCCTGGTCAAGGAGGGCATGGCCAACGGCCGGCTCGCGGACCCGCACGCCCCCGCGCCCCTGCGCGAGATCGCGGAGGCGACCGGGCTCGGCAGCGACGCGGTGGCCCTCGCCCTCGTGCTGCGTCAGCCGTGGGCGGGCGTGGTCCTCTCCGGCGCCGCCACCTCGGTCCAGCTCGTCTCGAACCTGCACGCGGCGGCCGTCGACCTCGACGAGGAGCAGGTCGAGCGCCTCGGGTCGCTCGCCGAGGAGCCGGGCGCGTACTGGGAGCGGCGCGGGCAGCTGCCCTGGCACTGAGAATCCTCCGCAACGACTTCCGGGTGATCGTCACACGTATCTCGTGAGACATTTTTGTCTCACCTGGTCTATGGTTGTCTCATGTCAGTCGATCGAGACCAGGTGCTGCGCAGCGCCGCGGCGCTCCTCACCCGCAAAGGCTCCTCCACGATGGACGAGGTGGCGCGTGCGGCGGGGATCAGCCGGGCCACCCTGCACCGCCACTTCGCCGGGCGCGACGCCCTCGTACGCGCCCTGGAGGAGCTCGGCATCCAGGAGTGCGAGGCCGCCCTGGAAGCGGCCCGCCTGGGCGAGGACAGCGCCGAGGAGGCCCTGCGCCGCCTGGTGAAGGAGATCCAGCCGGCCGCGGGGCTGCTCGCGTTCCTCGTCACCGAGAACCAGCTCTTCGAGGACGAACCGCAGAACGCGGGCTGGTCCCGGCTCGACGACAGCATCGGCGCGCTCTTCAGGCGCGGCCAGGAGAGCGGCGAGTTCCGCATCGACCTGAGCTCCGTCTGGCTCACCGAGGCGCTGTACGGACTCATCGGCGCGGGCGCCTGGGCCGTACTGGACGGCCGCGTGGCCGCCAAGGACTTCACACACATGATCGCCGAGCTGCTGATCGGCGGCGCACAACGGAGAGTGGAACCATGACCAGCATCGAACAGCGGACCGCGTCGGCGGAGGTCGAGCGCAGCCCCGGCCGCTGGCTCGCGCTCGCCGTGCTGGTCCTCGCCGTGCTGCTCGTCGCCGTGGACGCGACGGTGCTGGGCCTCGCGACGCCGTACATCAGCGAGGATCTCAAGCCGACCGGCACGCAGCTGCTGTGGATCGGCGACGTGTACTCGTTCGTCATCGCCGGTCTGCTCGTCTCCATGGGCAGCCTCGGTGACCGTATCGGCCGCAAGAAGCTCCTGCTGATAGGCGCGGTCGCCTTCGGCGGCGTCTCGGTGCTCAACGCCTATGCGACCAGCCCCGAACTCCTCATGCTGGCCCGCGCGCTGCTCGGTGTCGCGGGCGCGACGCTGATGCCGTCGACCCTGGCGCTGATCCGCAACATCTTCCACGACCCGCGCGAGCGCAGCCTCGCGGTCGGCATCTGGGGCGCGATGGCGTCGGCCGGCGCCGCCGTCGGTCCGGTCGTCGGCGGTTTCCTGCTCGAACACTTCTGGTGGGGCTCGGTCTTCCTGATCAACCTGCCCGTGATGGCGGTCCTGGTCCTCGTCGGCATCAAGTTCCTGCCCGAGTCGAAGAACCCGGCGCCGGGCCCGTGGGATTTGATCAGCGTCGTGCTCTCGCTCATCGGCATGATCGCCGTCGTGTACGCCATCAAGGAGGCCGCGGCGCACGGCATCCGCTGGGACGTCGCGGTGGCGGCCGTGCTCGGCGTGGCGGCGCTCACCTGGTTCGTACGGCGCCAGCTCACGCTGACGGCGCCGCTCCTGGACATGCGGCTCTTCCGCAACCGGGGGTTCTCCGGTGCGGTGCTCGCCGATCTCCTGACGGTGCTCGGACTCTCGGGTCTGGTCTTCTTCCTCTCCCAGTTCCTGCAACTGGTCCAGGGAAGGCGGCCGTTCGAGGCGGGCCTCGCCGAGCTGCCCGCGGCGGTGGGCGCGGTGGCCGCCGGTCTGATCGCGGGCGTGGTCGCACGGCGGTTCTCCGTCCGTGCGGTGGTCGCCGGCGGGCTCGCGGCGGTGGGCATCGCGCTGGCAGCGCTGACCACGCTGGAGCAGAGCACCGGCTATCCGCTGCTCGGGGCCTCGCTCCTGGTCGTCGGCATCGGCGCGGGCTTCTCGTTCACCGTGACCGCCGACGTGATCCTCTCCAGCGTGCCCAAGGAGCAGGCGGGCGCCGCGTCCGCGGTCTCCGAGACGGCGTACGAACTGGGCGCGGCGCTCGGCATCGCCCTGCTCGGCTCCATCGTGACCGGCGTCTACCGAAGCTTCACCGCCCCGGCGGGCACCCCGCCGGACGTGGCGTCGGCCGCGCACGAATCCCTCGGCGGCGCGGTGGAGTCATCGGCGGGGCTCCCGGCCCACGAGGCCCACGCCCTCCTCGCCTCGGCCCAGGACGCCTTCGTGGACGGCCTGCGGGTGGCGGCGGGCGTGGGGGCGGCGGTGCTGCTCGCCACTGCGGTCGCTGCGTGGTTCCTGCTCCGGGGCTCGAAGCTGGAGGACGGCGTCGAGCACTGAGGGCCCCGTAGGGGCGCGGGGCTGTGACACATGCGGCTGGGCCGCGCGGGCGCGACCGGCCACAGCCGGCCCGCAGGAAGAACGAAACGCCCGCACTGGTGCCGAGGGGAACCCCCGGCGCCGGTGCGGGCGCAGCTTTATGCCAACGAGCCTCGCAGGCCTACGCCGCCTTCGCCTTCGTGGCGTACATGTCCACGTACTCCTGGCCGGAGAGCTGCATGACCTCCGTCATGACGGAGTCCGTCACCGCCCGCAGGACATAGCGGTCACGGTCCATGCCCTCGTACCGCGAGAACTCCATCGGCTCGCCGAAGCGCACCGTGACGCGGCCCGGGCGCGGGAGGCCCTTGCCGCCGGGCTGGAGCTTGTCGGTGCCGATCATCGCGAAGGGGACGACGGGCGCGCCGGTCATCAGGGTGAGCCGGGCGATACCGGTGCGGCCGCGGTACAGGCGGCCGTCGGGGGAGCGGGTGCCCTCGGGGTAGATGCCGAAGAGCTTGCCCTCCTCCAGGATGCGCCGGCCCGTCATCAGGGCAGCGACACCGCCGTGGCCGCCGTCGCGGTCCACGGGGATCATGCCGGAGCCGGTGAAGAACCAGGCCATCATGCGGCCCTTGAGTCCCTTGCCCGTGACGTACTCGTCCTTGCCGATGAAGTACACGGGACGCGGGCAGACGAGGGGCATGATCATCGAGTCGATGAACGTGAGGTGGTTTCCGGCCATGATGACCGGACCGGTGCCCGGAATGTTCTCGGCGCCTTCCACCCGAGGGCGGAACATCAGACGCAAGATCGGTCCGAGCACAGCCTTGATGAGCGCGAGACGGGACAACGGGCCCTCCGGTGTCAACGGGTCGACGACGGGTATGTGCAGGTGAGGACGATACTCGCGGCCCACCGCTCACCGCACATCGGGTTCACGCACTCGATACGCAGAGTTGACGTGCGAGCGCGGGATGCAGCCCTCGAAACACCCTCCCTGTGACGACGTTATCCCTGTGTGAGGCATGTGGCGCGCCCTAGTGGTCCTTGTCACGCTTTGCGGTCACACGCTGCCACGGAGTTCGAGGGCCGTCCGCCCGGCCCGGGACCCGGCCGGATCCCGCCACGCACACCAGTCGCCATCCGGCGTCACCCTTCCGTTCGGTCCAGGGTCTCCCTTCCGTCACGTGCGGCCACCTACGATCGTGCCGCTTTGTCAGGTTCAAGGCGGCACATCGGGAGGAGCGCTCAATGGCTACGCAGAAGTCGGGTCGGTCGGGGTCGGGGGATCGGCGGCCGGGGCGGCGCGCGCTCCTGGGAGCGGCCGTCCTGGGGGCGGGCACCGTCGCCGCAGGACTGCCCGGCGTGGCGAGAGCCGACGCGAAGCACGGGCACGGGGGCTACAAGGACCTGCCGGTGCCCACGGTCGTCGCGCACCGCGGCACCAGCGGCTACCGGCCCGAGCACACGCTCGGTTCGTACCAGCTCGCCCTCGACATGGGCGCGCACGTCATCGAGCAGGACGTCGTACCCACCAAGGACGGCCATCTCGTATGCCGTCACGAGAACGACATCACCGCGACCACGGACGTCTCCGCGCACCCCGAGTTCGCGGACCGCAAGACCACCAAGTCCGTGGACGGCGCCTCGCTCACCGGCTGGTTCACCGAGGACTTCACGCTCGCCGAGCTGAAGACGCTGCGCGCCAAGGAGCGCATCCCCGGCACCCGCCAGCGCAACACCCTCTACGACGGCCGCTGGGACGTGCCCACCCTGGAGGAGGTCTTCCGGTGGGCGGAGAAGCAGGAGCGCACCCACGGCAAGCGGATCTGGCTGCACATCGAGACCAAGCACCCCACGTACTTCCGCAAGCTGGGCCTCGGCCTGGAGGAGCCGCTGGCCAAGCTCCTGCGCAAGTACGGGCGGCACAAGAAGAACTCGCCGAACTTCCTGCAGTCCTTCGAGCCCAGCAGCATCCAGCGCCTGAACAAGCTGGTCGACCCGCCGCTCGTGGTGCTCCTCTCGACCGCGGGCTCGCGCCCCTGGGACTTCGTCGAGGCGGGCGATCCGCGCACCGTCGCCGACCTCATCAAGCCCGAGGGCCTGCGGTGGATGGCGTCGTTCGCGCAGGGCATCGGCCCCACGCTCGATCTGGTCATCCCGAAGAAGGCGGACGGCAGCCTCGGCACCCCGTCCACCCTGGTCAAGGACGCGCACAAGGCGGGCCTGATCCTGCACCCGTACACGATGCGCAACGAGAACACCTTCCTGCCCGCCAACTTCAAGAAGGGCACGGACCCGAACGCCTACGGGGACGCCTTCGGCGCCTTCAAGGCGTACTTCGAGACGGGCATCGACGGGATCTTCTCCGACAACTGCGACACCGCGCTCCTCGCCCGCGAGGACTTCGTCAACGGCTGACCTGCACGTCCCGGTTGGGGTGACAGACGGCCGCTCCGGCAACCTCCTGCCGGGGCGGCCGCGTCACGTCTTGCATGACTCAGCCCTGCATGACTCATCCGCTGATCCCCGCCCTGCGCCCGCTGCTCGCCGCCGAGGCCTCCGCCGCGGCGCACGGCTCCGGGGCCGACCCCGGCGACCTCGAACAGGCCGTCTGGCTGCGCCTCCTCGAACGCATGGACGCCGCCGACCCACCCGCCGACCCGGCCACCTGGCTGCGCGCCGCCGTCGCCTCCGAGGCGCGGCTGACCCGGCATACGGCCGAGCGCGAAGTGGCGTACGCGACCGAGCCCGCCGACGACACCGAGGGCGACCCGGAGCAGCGCGCGTTGCGGGCCGACCGCGACCGCACCCTGTACGCGGCGGTGCGCAGACTGCCCGGCCGCTGCCCCGGCCTCATGGCGGCGCTGCTCTCCCCCAAGGACCTCACCTACCGGGAGATCGCAGGCGAGTTGGGAATGTCACAGGGCAGCCTGGGGCCTGAACGTTCCCGTTGCCTGGGATGCCTGCGCAGAATGCTCGCGGCGGAGGTTGCAGCTCCTGCACCGCGGGGAAGGGAGCGATAGACAACCGGCGGAGCAGGTGAGCGGGAGGCATGCACACATGGGCATGAGCGTGACCATCTCGGAGGCGGGCGGACAGGACGCCGAGAAGATCCTCAAACTGCAGTACCTGTGCTACCAGAGCGAGGCCGAGCTGTACGGCGACTACTCCATCGAGCCGCTCACACAGTCCCTCGACTCCATCAAGGCCGAACTGACCGGCGGCAACGTGCTGGTGGCCCGCCTCGGCGACGAAGTCGTCGCCTCGGTGCGCGGCACGGTCGACCCCGACGGCACGGCGCGGATCGACAAACTCATCGTCCACCCCAGGATGCAGCGCCACGGCCTGGGCGGCAGGCTCCTGGACGCGATAGAGCGGCGGCTCGGAGCGGGCGGCACCGCCAAGTGCTTCCAGCTCTCCAGCGGCCACCGCAGCGAACAGAACCTCCAGCTCTACCGCAAGCATGGTTATGCGGCGGTGAAGACCCAACACGTGAACGACCGGCTCACGCTGGTCACGCTCTCGAAGGAGACGACCGCGGGGGCGTATGCGGCCAGCGTCTAGCGCCCCGCGCGGCGCGCTTTGTTCAGCCAGAAGATCGCGGTGACCGGCAGGATCACCGGGATGAACAGATAGCCCATTCCGAAGTCCGACCACACCGTGGCGTCGGGGAAGGCGGATGGCTCCACCAGCGTCCAGGTCCCCACCGCGAGGACGCCCACCAGCTCGGCGGCGCAGCACACCAGCGCCGCCTTGCGGGCCTTCTCGCCGCCGCGCACGAGCGAGTACGTGATGAATCCGTAGACGAGGCCCGCGAGCGCGGACAGCGTGTACGCGAGCGGGGCCTTGTGGAAGTCCGTCGAGATCTGCACGGCGGAGCGCGACACGGCGCCGACCACCATCACCCCGTACAGCCACACCAGAAGAATGCCGGGCCCGCCGATCAGCCTCTTGCGGGCGGCGCCGGCCTCGCGCTCGTCGGGCTCTGTCACCGTCACCTCAGCCTCCCCAGATGTCGTAGAGCCGCACCTGGAGCACGGCAAGGACCACGCCGCCCGCGGCGACGGTGATGGAGCCCCAGCGGGTGCGCTCGGCCAGGGACATGAAGCCCGCGGCCGGGATGCAGGCGAAGGAGCCGACGAGATACGAAACGAAGATCGTCGTGCCCTGCTCCGGCTTCTCGCCCCGCGCCAGCTGGACGATGCCGACGATCAGCTGGACGGTGGCCAGGAACGTCACCACGGCCATGCCGATGAAGTGCCAGTCCTTGGTCGGCTGGTCCCGGTAGGCGGCGAAACCGCACCACGCGGCGAGTACGAGCGCGGCCACGGCGGTCGCGATCGTCAGGGCAACAAGCATGCGGTGACTTTATTACGGGCCCTATGACCCGATGCGCGCACCCCGGGGGTGCCCCGTACGCTCGGACACCATGAAGATCCACGCTGAAGCGCTCCTGTTCGACAACGACGGCACCCTCATCTCCTCCATGGAGTCGGTGTACCGCTGCTGGAGGCGCTTGGCGCAGGAGTACGGGATCACCGCCGAGGAATTCGAGCGGGTCGAACTGCACGGCCGCCCCGCCGCCGAGATCATCGCCGACATGCTGGCCGCCGAGCGCGTGGCCGAGGCCGTCGCCCGCATCGAGGAGCTCGAGGTCTCCGACGTCGCGGGCGGTGTCGTGCTCCTTCCCGGCACCCGTGAGCTGCTCGAATCCCTGCCGCCCGAGCGCTGGGCCGTCGTCACCTCCGCCGGGCGGCGCCTGGCGGAGGCCCGGCTCGCCGAGGTCGGCATCGAGGCCGGGACGGTGGTCGCCGCCGACGACATCACGCGCGGCAAGCCCGACCCGGAGCCCTTCCTGCTCGCGGCCGCGAAGCTGGGCGTCGATCCGGCGCGCTGCGTCGTCTTCGAGGACGCCCCCGCGGGCCTGACGGCGGGCCGCGCGGCTGGCATGACCACCGTGGCGTTGGCCACAACGCACACCGCGGGCGAACTCTCTGCCGATGTGGTCGTGAAGGACCTCTCGGCCGTGTCCGCACAGGCCACCGAGGGTGGCGTGGAGATCACCGCCGAGGTCTGAGCACACACCGTGAAGCGTCCGCGCCTGTCCACGGGCTGTCCGTATAGCGGACGACCGTGGCAGGTCGCGGACGCACGCGTGTTTTACTGGTCCACATGACCACGACGAGCAGCCGCACCCCTGCGACCGAGGCGATCACGACGCCCGGTGCTCGTTGTATGTGTCGAATGTGCGCCTTCTGAGGGCCCCCGCACCACCCCTGAGCATCGCGCCCCGAAGCGAAGCCGCTGTGCCGCCCTGTGCCACGTACTGCATGTACATGACGTAGGAAGCGAGCCTGCCCCGCGCACACGTCCTCCGGTTCTTTTCGCCACCGCGAGAAACCGTGCCGCGTTCCCCACGAATGCCCCGTGCCCGGCGAGAACCGCGCCGCGCACTCGACAGTGACGGAAACCCCTGTGATCACCACTTCCGGCCTCACCAAGGTCTACCGCTCACGCGGTCGTGAAGTAACTGCCCTCGACGGCGTCGATCTGCATGTCCGCGAAGGCGAGGTGTACGGCGTCATCGGCCAGTCCGGCGCCGGCAAATCCTCCCTGATCCGCTGCGTGAACCTCCTGGAGCGCCCCACCGCCGGCACCGTGTCCGTCGCCGGTCAGGACCTCACCGCCCTCGCCGGGCGCGGCAGCCGCGCGAGCAAGGACCTGCGCCGGGCGCGCAGCCGCATCGGCATGGTCTTCCAGCACTTCAACCTGCTGTCCTCGCGCACCGTCAAGGACAACGTCGAGCTGCCCCTGGAGATCCTCGGTCTCAGCGGCGTCGAGCGCTCCCGCAAGGCGCTCGAACTGCTCGACCTGGTCGGCCTCGCCGACAAGGCGAAGTCCTACCCCGCGCAGCTCTCCGGCGGCCAGAAGCAGCGCGTGGGCATCGCCCGCGCGCTCGCCGGCGACCCGAAGGTGCTGCTCTCCGACGAGGCGACCAGCGCCCTCGACCCGGAGACCACCCGCTCCATCCTCCAGCTCCTGCGCGACCTCAACCAGCAGCTCGGCCTGACCGTCCTGCTGATCACGCACGAGATGGACGTCGTCAAGAGCGTCTGCGACTCCGCGGCCCTCATGGAGAACGGACAGATCGTCGAGTCCGGCACCGTCACCGAACTGCTCGCGACGCCCGGCTCCGAGCTGGCCGCCGCGCTCTTCCCGGTCAGCGGCGACGCCACGGGCGAGAACCGCACCGTCGTCGACGTGACCTTCCACGGCGAGGCCGCGACCCAGCCGGTCATCTCCCAGCTGTCGCGCACGTACAACATCGACATCTCGATCCTCGGCGCCGCGATGGACACCGTCGCGGGCAAGCAGGTCGGCCGCATGCGCATCGAACTGCCCGGACGCTTCGAGGAGAACGTCGTGCCGATCGGCTTCCTGCGCGAGCAGGGACTGCAGGTGGACATCGCGGGACAGGACCCCGCGACCACGCCCAAGGACGCCACGCTGCTGGTCAAGGAAGGTGCCAAGTGACCTGGTCGGAGATGCAGCCCCTGCTGGAGCAGGCCTGTTGGGACACCCTCTACATGGTGGGCTGGTCGACGCTGATAGCCGTCGTCGCCGGACTTCCGCTCGGCATCCTGCTGGTCCTCACCGACCGCGGCGGGCTGCTGCAGAACACCGTGGTGAACAAGCTCATCGGGCAGATCGTGAACATCGCGCGCTCGATGCCCTTCATCATCCTGATGGTGGCCCTGATGGGCTTCACGCGCTGGATCACCGGCACGACGATCGGCCGCGAGGCCGCCATCGTGCCGCTCGCGATCGGCGCCACGCCGTTCTTCGCACGGCTCGTGGAGACCGCGGTGCGCGAGGTCGACGGCGGTCTCGTCGAGGCCGTGCAGTCGATGGGCGGCAACACCTGGACCGTCGTACGCAAGGTCCTCGTGCCGGAGTCGCTGCCCTCGCTGATCTCCAGCACCACCACGACGATCGTCACGATCATCGGCTACTCGGCCATCACCGGCGCCGTCGGCGCGGGCGGACTCGGCGACATCGCCATCCGCTACGGCTACCAGCGCTTCGAGACCGAACTGATGTGGATCACCGTCGGCGTCCTCGCCGTCGTCATCTCGATCATCCAGTTCGCGGGCGACTACGCGGCCCGCAGGCTCCACCGGCGCGGCGGCCACTCGGGCGCGGCACCGCGTCTGCGCTTCCTCAAGCTCGCGCCGTCGAAGGCCTCCTGACCGTCACCGTCGACGGATTCCCGAAACTCACCCCGCACACCCCATCGCGGGGCGTACCACCCATGGAGAAAGGCACTTTTCGTGCGTAACACCGCCAAGATCACCACCGCTGTCCTCGCTGCCGGAGCCCTCACCCTCGGTCTCTCCGCCTGCGGCTCCGACAAGGACTCCGCCGCGGACAAGGACGGCAAGCTCATCGTCGCCGCCACCCCGACGCCGCAGGGCGAGATCCTCGAATACGTCAAGAAGAACCTGGCCAAGAAGGCCGGTCTCGACATCGAGATCCGCGAGTTCACCGACTACGTCACGCCGAACACCGCCGTCCAGCAGGGCGAGGTCTTCGCGAACTACTTCCAGCACAAGCCGTACCTGGACGACTTCAACAAGAAGAACGGCACGGACATCGTGCCCGTCCCGAACGCGACGGTGCACCTGGAGCCGCTCGGCGTCTACTCCAAGAGCGTCAAGAAGCTCGACGACCTGAAGAAGGGCGCCACGGTCGCCCTGCCGAACGACACCACCAACGAGGCCCGCGCGCTCAAGCTCCTGGCCGAGAACGGCCTGATCGAGCTCAAGAAGGGCGTCGGCTACTCGGCCACCCCCAAGGACGTCTCGAAGAACCCGAAGAACCTCAAGTTCAAGGAGCTCGAAGCGGCCCAGGTGCCCCGCTCCCTCGGTGACGTCGACGCCGCGGTGATCAACGGCAACTACGCCCTGGAGGCCAAGCTCAGCCCGGCCAAGGACGCCCTCGTCGCCGAGCCCGCCAAGGGCAACCCCTACGGCAACTTCCTCGCCGTGAAGAAGGGCGACGAGAGCGACCCGCGCGTCAAGAAGCTCGCCAAGCTGCTCACCTCGCCCGAGGTCAAGAAGTTCATCGACGACAAGTACGACGGTGCCGTCGTCGCGGCGTTCTGATCATGCGCGGGCACGTCACGGCCGCCGTCACCGGAACCCTCGCGCTCACGCTCGGCCTGAGCGCGTGCGGTTCCGGATCGGGGTCGGGCTCCGACGGTGAGACGCTCACCGTCGGCGCCACCCCGACCCCGGCCGGCGAAGTCCTCACGTACATCAAGGAGAACCTCGCGCAGAAGGAAGGGCTCGACCTCAGGATCACGGAGTTCACGGACTACGTCACGCCGAACACCGCGCTCCAGGAAGGCTCCCTCGACGCCAACCTCTACCAGCACGCCCCGTACCTGGAGGACTTCAACAAGTCCAAGAAGACGGAGCTGACGCCGGTGACCGAGGTCTATCTGCCGCCGATGGGGGTGTACGCGAAGAAGACGAAGGACGTCACCGAGCTGCCCGCCGGTGCGACCGTCGCCGTCCCGAACGACACCACCAACGAGGGCAGGGCGCTCGAACTCCTCGCCTCCAAGGGCGTCATCGGGCTCAAGAAGGGGGCCGGTGCGAACGCCACCCCCGAGGACATCACGTCCAACCCGAAGAAGCTCACCATCAAGCCGCTGGAACCCGCCCAGCTGCCCCGCTCCCTGGAAGACGTCGAAGCCGCGGTCATCAACAACAACTACGCGCTCGACGCCGGACTCAGCCCCAAGAAGGACGCCATCCTTCTCGAGTCGCCCAAGGACAATCCGTACAACAACGTCCTCGCCGTCAAGAAGGGCGACCAGGACGATCCACGGGTGAAAAAGCTGGCCGAGCTGCTGACTTCACCACGGGTGAAGCAGTTCATCGAGGACAAGTACAAGGGCTCTGTCCTGCCCGTGGAAACGAGCTGACGCACAGTCCGTTCCCGCCCTCGACACGGGGTCCACTCCTGATACGGGAGTGGACCCCGTGGTGGGTTTGCGCGCCGACATGCTGCATGCTGGGCTCTTCAGCAGGCCCGAGGGTTCCAGGTTACGGAGCAGCGCATGACTTCCTTCCCCGACATCTCCATCAGCACGGAGCGGTTGGTGCTGCGCCCGTTCGAGGAAGCCGACGTCTCCGCGTACGCGGAGATGATGAACGACGAGATGGTCACCGCCTGGACCTCCGCGCCCCAGCCCTACACCGAGGACGACGCCCGCGACTGGATCACCCGGCTCGCCCCCGCCGAGCGCACCGAGGGCCGCGGAATCTCCCTCGCCGTCGCGGAGTTCCTCACCCAGCGCCTGGTCGGCACGGTGCAACTGCGCGACACCAGCTGGCGCGTGCGCTCCACCGAACTCAACTACGTCGTCGCCCCCTGGGCCCGCGGCGAGGGCTACGCGTCGGAGGCGGCGCTCGCCACCGCCCAGTGGCTCTTCAACGACCAGCGCTTCGAGCGCATCGAGCTGCGCACCGCCGCCGACAACACCGCCGCCCAGCAGGTCGCACAGAAGATCGGCTGCATCAGCGAGGGAGTCCTGCGGGGCGCCTGGATAGCGCGTACGAGGAACGGCGGCGACCCGTTCGGCGGCTGGATCGACGTCCGCACCGACCTCATCGTGTGGAGCCTGCTCCCCGAGGACCTGGAAGGAGTCGGCGAGCAGCTCGCCGAAAGCGGCTTCAGCGCGTACTCCGACTGGAACTGATCCCTCCGTCCCCAACCGCCCCTCCACCACCTCCGGGCCCCACCAGGTACGCTCGCCCCTGGCCATACGCGGTTGCCCCCTACACGCGACACCGGCCCCTCACACGCCCAGCGAGAACGACCCCGGGAGACAGACGAAGATGGCCGACCGCGTCACGGTGATCGGCTGGGACGGTTCGCCGCTGACCGCCGCCGCGCGTTCGGCGCTCGGCGCCGCCACCCTCGTCGCGGGCGCCGCCCACCACCTGGCGCTCGCCGAAGTACCACCGGCCGCCGAGCGGATCCGCCTGGGCAGCGTGAGCCTGGCCGCCCGCCGCATCGCCGCCCACCGCGGCACCGCCGTCGTCCTCGCCGACGGCGACCCCGGATTCTTCGGCGTCGTCCGCACCCTGCGCGCCCCCGAATTCGGCCTCGAGGTCGAAGTGGTGCCCGGCGTCTCCTCCGTCGCCCAGGCCTTCGCCCGCGCCGGAATGCCCTGGGACGACGCCCAGGTCGTGGTCGCCCACCCCCGCACGCTGCGCCGGGCGGTGAACGTCTGCCGCGCGCACACCAAGGTCGCCGTCCTCACCTCACCGGGCGCGGGGCCCGCCGAGCTCGGACTGCTCCTCCAGGGCGTCCACCGGACCTTCGTGATCTGCGAGGAGCTGGGCACCGAGCGCGAACAGGTCACCGTCCTCACCTCGGACAAGGCCGCCGACCACACCTGGCGCGACCCGAACGTCGTCATCGTCATCGGCGGCCCGGTCGCCGCGTCGGACACCGGCTGGATCGCGGGACGCGACCCCGGCACCCCGCGCGGATGGGCGCTGCCCGCCCCCGCCTACGGAGGCGAGGCCCACCTCGGCGAGGGCGAGAGCGACCGTCTGCGGGCCGCCCAACTGGCCCGCATCGGCCCTCGCGTGGGCGACCTGGTCTGGGACATCGGTTGCGGCAGCGGCGCCTTCACCGCCGAGGCCGCCCGCTTCGGCGCCGCCGTCATCGCCGTCGACGCCGACCCCGACGCCTGCGCCCGCACCCAGTCGGTCGCCCGCCACTTCGGCGTGCAGCCGCAGATCGTGCACGGCACCGCGCCGCACGCCCTCGAAGACCTTCCCGAGCCGGATGTCGTACGGGTCGGGGGCGGGGGAGCCGCCGTGGTCTCCGCCGTCGCCGACCGCCGCCCGGCACGCATCGTGACGCACGCGTCGACCCGCGACGCCGCCGAACTCATCGGCAGGGACCTCACGGAGCACGGATACACGGTGGAATGCGCGCTGCTCCAGTCCGTCGAGCTCGACACGCGCGCGTGGACGGAGCGGGAGCGCACCGTGGTCTTCCTGCTCTCCGGACAGTTGCCCGATCGCGCCCCGTGACCCTGTTGCCGCACGGTGCGGGGTAGGCTGGCCGATCGTTGTACCGCACCGAGTGCCCGGCGAATAGTTGTCCAATGTCCGGAAAGCTCGCCCGTTTTGGGGGGTGTGTGGTACGGCAGGACCGGAGGGCGCGCAACGTGGCGCAGCCCACAGCGGGCCGTTGCGGATCAAGCCGCCGCAGAGGTCGGCAGACCGGGACAATGCCTGTTGTCCGTACGCGGTTCGTGCCGCGCGGCGCGCACGCTCGTTGAGACTGACGGGCGGTTGGTGCGCCGCTCCGGGCAATGGGGCTTCCCCGGCCTAAGGCTGAGGGGCGGTCGAAGAAGCACTAACCGATGGGCGAGGGGTTACGCATGACCGACACCGGCCAGGTCCCGGGCGAGGGACTGCCGGAGAACGCAGGCATGGTGGAGCAGCCGGGCGTCCCCGCCCCGGACGCGTACACCTACCTCGACCCCTCCGAGAACCCCGCCGCGAGTGTCGCCCCCGCCGACGATGACGACCTCCTTCTGATGCCGGGTGCCCAGGGCGCCTGGAGCGAGCCGCAGTCGGCCGCGCCGCAGCCGGTGGCCGACCAGTACGGCGTCGCCCAGCCGGTGGGCGCGCAGTCCATGGGGGCCCAGCAGGCGGCTTTCGCGCCGGGGGCCGGTCAGCCGGTGTCCGACTCGGCCATGGGGGAGCAGTCCGTGGGGTCTGCGGGTTCCGTGGGTTCCGTGGGTTCCGTGGGTTCAGTGGGCTCCGCGGGTTCCGTGGGTGATGACTCCGTCAACGGTCATGCGGTCAACGGCCAGTCCGGCGGCGGTCGGCATTCGGCCGGTCATTCGGCGGGCGGCCAGCACTCCGCCGAGCAGCACCTCGTCGGCCAGTACGCGGCCGGCCCGCAGTCCGTCGCCCAGCAGTCCGCGGCCCAGCAACCCGCCGCTCAGCCGCACGCCGCGCATCAGCCGGGCCCGCACGAAATGGCAGGCCGGGACAGCGGTTCGGTCGATCTGAACGGCGTCCGGCTGCCCGGCGCGCCCACGCCCGCGCCCGCCTCGCACCCCGGCCCCTCCCGCCGTCCGCTGCACCGGGGGCCTTCGGGTCCCGCCGTGCCCGACGGCGCGGGAAGCCCCGTACGTTCGCTCGCCGACCGCGGTCCGGCCGGTGCTCCGCAGCACTCCGTGCCCGTGCGGCACGCGGGGCCGCCCACGGTCGGACCCGAGTACCTCGACATCCCGCGTGACGCGGAAGGCATGCTGCCGGGCCCGCAGCTCGGTGAGATCACGCCGCAGGGCGCGACGCCGTGGACGCCTCAGCCCACGCAGCCCGCACAGCACGCCCAGCCCGCGCAGTCTGCCGCCCCAGCAGAAACGGTCGTCCCCGACGCCACACCTGTCACAGAAGGTGCACCGGACGCACAGGTTGCACAGGGCACACAGAACCCGCAGGACCCGCAGAACGCACAGGACTCGCTTGCCGCCGGGTCCTCCTTCCCGCAGGCCGCGGACGCCGCCGACGCCGCGGTCGCGCAAGGCGTCGCGGCGGACGACCAGTTCGCGCACGCCGTCGCCGAAGCCGGGCAGCCCGCGGCCGCGGACCTGTCGGCCGCGGAGGCGTCCGAGCCCGCGCCCGTCGCGGAAGCGGGCCAGGAGCTCCCGCTCACCGCCGATGCCGAGCAGTTCGTTGTCGGTCAGTCCGTGCACGTGCCGGGTTCCGGCCAGCCGCAGTTCGCCGTGGCGGGGGCGCAGCCCTGGTCGGACGCGCCGCTCGCGGCCGCCGGGCACACGGCCCAGGGCCCGCACATCCCGCAGCCCGCGCAGCAGACGGAGGCTCCGGGCCAGCCCTTCGAAGCTCCCGAGACCCCCGCGCCGCTCGGCCAGTTCGTGCCGGTCGAGGGCTCGGTGCCGACCACGCCCCACCTGGCCCCGACGCCCCCGCACGCCCTGTCCGTGCCCCCGGAGCACTTCGAGGCCCCGCAGCCCGACGCCCCCGACGCCCAGCCGGAGCCCGCCGCCGAGGCCGTGTCCCCCGCACCGGACGCCGTACCGGCAGCCGCTGCTCCGGAAACGCCGGAAACGCCGGAGACGTCAGAGACACCGCAGGCCCCGCAGACCCCCGGTGTCCCGGAGGCCCAGGAGCCCTCAGCCCTCCTCGAAGTCGCCGAAGCCCCCGAAGCCCCCGAGGCCGCGGCGGTCGCCGAGATCCCCGAGCCCGTGTCGCCGCAGCCCGCGGCCACCGTGCCCGCCCCCCGCGACGGCGGGACCGCCGAGGCGGCTGACGCACCCGCCCCGGCGGAAGAGCCCGCGCACGGCATGCCGGAACCGGTGGCCGAAGCCCTGCCCCTCGACGTGGACGACGCACCCGCAGAAGCGGAGGCAACGGCAGTGACCGAAGCCCCCCAGCCGACGGAAGCCCCCGAGCAGGCAGAAGCCCCCGAGCAGGCAGCGGCCCCCGAGCAGGCAGCGGCCCCCGAGCAGGCAGCGGCCCCCGAGCCGGTGGCCGCCGCCGGAGCCGATCCCGCCGAGGCGACCGAAGCCGCCGACCCGGCGCCGGAAGCCCCGGACGCCGCGAGCCTCCCGGAGCAGGCCACGGAACCGGAAGCGATGCTGCCGCCCGAGCCGGTCGCGGAGCCGGCCCCCGAACAGGTCACGGAGTCGGACGCGCCCGCCGCCCCCGCCTACGACGACGCCGAGCGCGAAGCCGTGCTCCGCGTCATGCGCGAACGCCGCGACATCCGCAACGGCTTCCGCAGCGACGCCATCCCGCACGAGGTGCTGCTCCGCGTCCTGGAGGCGGCCCACACGGCGCCCTCCGTGGGCCACTCCCAGCCCTGGGACTTCGTCGTCATCCGCTCGGCGGAGACCCGGCGCACCATGCACGAACTGGCCATGCGCCAGAAGGACGCGTACGCCAAGTCGCTCCCCAAGGGCCGCGCGAAGCAGTTCAAGGAACTGAAGATCGAGGCGATCCTCGACACCCCGGTGAACATCGTCGTCACCGCCGACCCCACCCGCGGCGGCCGCCACACCCTGGGCCGTCACACGCAGCCGCAGATGGCGCCGTACTCCTCGGCCCTCGCCGTCGAGAACCTCTGGCTCGCGGCGCGCGCCGAGGGCCTCGGCGTCGGCTGGGTCAGCTTCTTCGACGAGCGCGAGATGGTCAGGACCCTCGGCCTGCCCGAGCACCTCGAAGTGGTGGCCTATCTCTGCGTCGGGTACGTCGACGAGTTCCCCGAGGAGCCCGAGCTGATGCAGGCGGGCTGGTCCAAGCGCCGCCCGCTCTCCTGGGTGGTCCACGAGGAGACGTACGGCCGTCGTGCCCTGCCCGGCGAGGACCCGCACGACCTGCTCGCCGAGACCGTCTCCAACATCCGCCCGCTGGACGCGAAGGCGCTCGGCGAGGCGTGGGAGCGGCAGAAGCGGATGACGAAGCCGCCGGGCGCGCTCGGCATGCTGGAGATCATCTCCGCGCAGCTCTCCGGTCTTTCCCGGCAGTGCCCGCCGCCGATCCCGGAGCCCGCGGCCGTCGCGATCTTCGCGGGCGACCACGGCGTGCACGCCCAGGGCGTCACCGCCTGGCCCCAGGAGGTGACCGCGCAGATGGTCGCCAACTTCCTCGGCGGCGGCGCGGTCTGCAACGCCTTCGCCAACCAGGTCGGCGCCGAGGTCTGCGTCATCGACGTGGGCGTGGCGAGCGAACTCCCGGCCACCCCCGGCCTGCTGCCCCGCAAGATCCGCGCGGGCACGGCCGACATGACCACGGGTCCCGCCCTGAGCCGCGAAGAGGTCAAGGCGGCCGTCGAGGTGGGCATCGAGACCGCCCGCGACCTGGTGGCGGCGGGGAACAAGGCCCTGCTCACGGGCGAGATGGGCATCGCGAACACCACGGCGTCCGCGGCCCTCATCTCCGTCTACACCGACACGGACCCGGGCGAGGTCACCGGCCGCGGCACCGGCATCAACGACGAGATGCACGGCCGCAAGGTCGACGTCGTCCGCCGCGCCCTCGATCTGCACCAGCCCGACCCGGCCGACCCGATCGGCGTCCTCGCGGCGATCGGCGGCCTGGAGCACGCCGCGATGGTGGGCCTGCTCCTGGGCGGCGCCTCCCTCCGTACGCCGGTGATCCTGGACGGCGTGAGCGCAGGCGCCGCGGCCCTGGTCGCCCGTGCCATCGCCCCCGAGGTCCTCGCCGCCTGCATCGCGGGCCACCGCAGCGCGGAGCCGGGCCACGTGGCGGCCCTCAACAAGCTGGGCCTGCGCCCCTTGGTCGACCTCGATCTCCGCCTGGGCGAGGGCACGGGCGCCCTCCTGGCCCTGCCGGTGGTCCAGAGCGCGGCCCGCGCGATGCACGAGGTGGCCACGTTCGACTCGGCAGGCGTGACGGAGAAGTAGCGCATACGGAGAAGTAGCGCACGACGAGGCTCCGGGGCGAAGCCCGCATTTCGGCAAGGGGCGGGGCTGGGGGAGAGCCCCCGCCCCGCCCCAGCCATACTGAACCTGCACGTCAAAGCATCATCACAGCCGCCTCACCGTCGCAGCGGCACCGCAAAGCCCCGCGCCCCGCACGAGGAGCCACCCGCCATGGCCGAAAGCCCCGCCTACCCCGTAGGCCTCCGCCTCACCGCCCGCCGCACGGTCGTGCTCGGCGGCGGCCAGGTGGCCCAGCGCCGTCTGCCCGCCCTGATAGCGGCGGGCGCCGACATCACGCTCGTGTCGCCGTCGGCGACGCCGTCCGTGGAGGCGATGGCGGACGCGGGCGAGATCACCTGGGAGCGCCGCCGCTACGCCCACGGTGACCTCAAGGACACCTGGTACGCCCTCATCGCGACCAGCGACCCGGAGGCCAACAGGGCGGCGTCCGCGGAGGGGGAGGCGCACCGCGTCTGGTGCGTCCGCTCCGACGACGCCGACGCCGCCACCGCCCTGACCCCGGCGACCGGCCGCTCCGAGGGCGTCACGGTCGCCATCCTCACCACGGACATCGACGACCGCGACCCCCGCCGCACGGCGGCCATCCGCGACGCGGTGGTCGAGGGCCTGCGCGACGGCACCCTCGTGGCGCCCCAGCAGCGCACCCGTACCCCTGGCGTCGCCCTGGTCGGCGGCGGCCCCGGTGACCCGGACCTCATCACGGTCCGCGGCCGGCGTCTCCTGGCCGAGGCGGACGTGGTCATCGCGGACCGGCTCGGCCCCCGCGACCTGCTCGACGAGCTCCCGCCGCACGTCGAGGTGATCGACGCCGCGAAGATCCCGTACGGGCGTTTCATGGCCCAGGAAGCCATCAACAACGCCCTCATCGAGCACGCCAAGCAGGGCAAGTCGGTCGTCCGTCTCAAGGGCGGCGACCCCTTCGTCTTCGGGCGCGGCATGGAAGAGGCGCAGGCGCTCGCCGAGGCCGGCATCGCCTGCACGGTGGTGCCCGGCATCTCCAGCTCGATCTCCGTGCCCGGCGCCGCCGGCATCCCCGTCACGCACCGCGGGGTCGCCCACGAGTTCACGGTCGTCAGCGGGCACGTGGCCCCCGACGACGAGCGCTCCCTGGTGGACTGGCCGTCCCTCGCCAAGCTGCGCGGCACCCTCGTGATCCTGATGGGCGTGGACAAGATCGGCAAGATCGCCGAGGCGCTCACCGCGCACGGCCGGTCGCCCGAAACCCCCGTCGCCCTGATCCAGGAGGGCACCACGGCGGCCCAGCGCCGCGTGGACGCCACCCTCGCCACGGTCTCCGCCGAGGTCGCCGCCCACGAGGTGAAGCCCCCGGCCGTGATCGTCGTCGGCGAGGTGGTGAACGTGGGCCCCGGAGGCACCGCGTGACCCCTGACCACCTCGGGGCGGGCGCGTGACCCGCAGCTTTCCCGAGCCCCCGCGTAACCACCGGTAACCCAACCCGCCCCAAGGCGTTGGCACCACACCCAGGACAAGGCAGTATCACCCTGTGGCTGATCTCATCACCGTTGACGACCCCACCGACCCGCGCCTGAGCGACTACACGGGCCTGACCGACGTCGAACTGCGCCGCAAGCGGGAGCCCGCCGAGGGTCTCTTCATCGCCGAGGGCGAGAAGGTGATCAGACGCGCCAAGCAGGCGGGCTACGAGATGCGCTCGATGCTGCTCTCCGCCAAGTGGGTCGACGTCATGCGGGACGTCATCGACGAGGTCCCGGCTCCCGTGTACGCGGTCAACCCCGACCTGGCCGAACAGGTCACCGGCTACCACGTGCACCGCGGCGCCCTCGCCTCGATGCAGCGCAAGCCCCTGCCGACGTCGGACGAACTCCTCACCACGGCGCGCCGCGTCGTCGTCATGGAGTCGGTCAACGACCACACCAACATCGGTGCGATCTTCCGCAGCGCCGCGGCGCTCGGCATGGACGCGGTCCTGCTCTCACCGGACTGCGCCGACCCCCTCTACCGCCGCTCGGTGAAGGTCTCCATGGGCGCGGTCTTCTCCGTCCCCTACGCCCGCCTCGAATCCTGGCCCAAGGGCCTGGAAGGCGTACGGGAAGCGGGCTTCAACCTTCTGGCGCTCACCCCGGACGAGAAGGCGAAGACCCTGGACGAGGCGGCGCCCCACCGCATGGACCGGGTCGCGCTGATGCTCGGCGCCGAGGGCGACGGCCTCACCACGAAGGCCCTGATGGCGGCCGACGAGTGGGTGCGCATCCCGATGGCTCACGGCGTCGACTCCCTGAACGTGGGAGCGGCGGCCGCGGTCGCGTTCTACGCGGTGGCGACGGGCCGCCCTCAGCTCTGAGGGCCCGGCCCCGGGTCGAGCCGACCGCTCTGCCGTACGTCGTGCACGTCGGGCGCGCCGCTGCCGCCGAGCCCGCGGGCGGGACCCTGGCACCCCTGGGCCGCCGCGATCGCCAGGGCCACGAGCAGGGTCACGACCACGAACACGAAGAGCCGCTGGCGCAGCAGACGCGGATTGGCGGGACGCCGAGCGCCGGAGCGTGTCGTGTTCCGCGCCTGCGAGGGTCGTGAGCCGGACCGCGACGCGCTGGATCCGGACCGCGACGAGCTGGATCCGGGGCGCGAGGAATTCGGCCGCGAGGAACCGGTGCGCGACGATCCGGTCCGCGAGGAGCCGCCCCGCGAAGACCCGGTCCGCGAGGAACCCGGCCGTGACGAACCGGGCCGCGGCGGGGGAGTGCCCTGCGTCTGGCGCCGCTGGGTCTGCTGATCCGCGTACTCCTCGGCCATCCGTCCCGTCGGCCGGTCCTGGCTCTGGCGGGGCGCGGGCGGCCGCGGGTCGTTCAGGCCCTGTGCCTCGCGGGCCGCGATCTCCTTGAGCCTGAGGGACAGTTGAAGCGTGCTGGGACGCTCCTCCGGGTCCTTGGCGAGGCAGGCCCGGATCAGCGGGGCGAGCGCGTCGGGCACCCCGCCGAGCTGCGCCTCCTCATGGACGACGCGGTAGAGCATGACCTCTGAACTGCCGTGCCCGAAGGGCGAGTCCGCCATGCCCGCGTACGCGAGCGTCGCGCCGAGGGCGAACACGTCCGTGGCAGGGGTGACGGCGGCGCCGCGCACCTGCTCGGGCGCGAGGAAGCCGGGCGATCCGACGGCGGTGCCCACATGGGTCAGGGTCGAGGCGCCGGTGGCCCAGGCGATGCCGAAGTCGATGATCCGCGGCCCCTTCGGGGACAGTAGGATGTTCGACGGCTTCAGGTCGCGGTGCACGACACCGGCTTCATGTACGGCCACGAGGCCTTCGGCGAGCGCCGAACCGACGACCGCCACATCGGCCGCGGAGAGCGGCCCCTCGGCGGCGACCTTGTCGTGCAGGGAGGGGCCGGGGACGTACTGCGTGGCGAACCACGGCCGGTCGGCGTCGAGATCGGCGGCGACGAGCCGCGCGGTGCAGCCGCCGCGGATGCGCCGGGCCGCGGAGACCTCGCGCGCGAAACGCGAGCGGAACTCCTCGTCCTCCGCCAGATCGGGCCGGATCACCTTGAGGGCGACGCGCTGCCCCCGCCGGTCCGACCCCAGGTAGACGACCCCCATGCCGCCGGCGCCCAGCCGCCTGTGCAGTCTGAACGAGCCGACGACACGCGGGTCCTCGCGCCGGAGCCGCATCATCGCCATGTCCATCCCCGCTGCCCGGTTCGTTGTCGTGCCACAGCTTACGTTTCCGTGGCCGGGCAGGTGCAGAGGCCGCGCCCTCGCGGCCCGACCGATTGTCAGTGCCGGGTGGGAAACTTGAAGAGTGGTCAGGGGCACTGGAGCGCGCGGCTGTTGTGCGGGCCGCCGTTCCCAACCATCCGTCGCCGAAGGGGGATTGATCGCGTGAAAGGTGATCGTGTGGAGATAGTCGTGGACGCCGGGGACACGACACGGACGTACGAGGTGGTGGCGAGCCGGGCGGGCCGCCGGGTGGAGACGGCGGTGCGCAGAGGGGTGGTCGAAGTGAGCGAAGTCACCCGAAGCGGCTCCGTCGTACGGACGGCGCGGTTCATGTCGACCCGCGTGCTGGCTCTGGTCGAGCAACCCGTGCCCAGAGAGGACACGTCCGAGCAGGCAGTCAAGCAGGCAGGCCGTCCCCTCCGGGAAGACCCCGAGACCTAGGACCCCGTCTCCACCCACGGGAGTACACGAGCGGCGATCGGTCATCCTCCGGGAGGCCCGGCAATCGGTACGAGGGCATGACGCCCCGGACCTCCGGCGCACCTAGATTTGAGGTCAAGCGGCGGGTGGCAGCACTCGTCCCCCGAGGTCAGGCACCCGCCGCTGCCAAGTTCATACAGATTCGGTCAGGAGAGGAACCATGGCGGACACGGCACCGCGGACAATGATCCGCACGCAGGGACGTAAGGCCTTCGCCACGTTCGGCGTCCGCCCGTCCGGCACGCGCCACCCCTTGGTGGCGACGGCCATGGTTCTTCCCCTGGCGGCCCTGCTGGTGGTCGTCTTCGGCGGCTGGGAAGCAGTGGTCACACAGGCGTCGTCCGTGGGCGTGATGCTGGGGCGCTGAGCGGCGCCCCGGGCCCGGATGAGCGGTCCGGGCGGGGACATCCGGCCAGGAAACCCCGTGGGGACGGGGGTGCGGCGGACGGCACGAGAAATGCCCGCGCAGCTGGGGAGCTGCGCGGGCATTTCTCTTGCGCGGGGCTCCGCCGGGGTCCTCGCGCCGTCGATCACCGGCTCCGCCGAGTTCGTCCTCAATCGCCGGACGGGCTGAAAGATTGGGTCCAGGGGGGGGCGGAGCCCCATGGTTCCGGGAAGGGGCGGGGTGGGGGAGAAACCCCCTCCGCGTCCTGCCCCGCGCTGCGTACGCTCGCTTAAGCACAGATCGACGCACCCCGGGGGACCCGTGACCGCCCTGCTCACCGCGCTGACCGCCAAGGTCCGGCAAACAGCCCACCGCACCCCGCGGACCTGCGCCTGCGCTCACGACGCCGTCCTCGCCGACCGCGACGACGCAACCGTCGTCCGGCACGGCGACACCGTCGCCAAGGCCCACGCCCCCGGCACGGACCCCGCCGAGCTCGCCGTACGTCTGAAGGTCGCCGCCGCTTTGGACGGCACCCTCCTGTCGCCGCTCGACGAGACGGCGATCCCCCTCCACGGCCGCCTGGTCACCCTCTGGCAGGCCGGCACCCCGGTGGACCGCGACGACCCCGACGCCGCCCCCTGGGAAGCCGCCGCCACCCTCCTGGCCCGCCTGCACGCCACACCCCCGGCCGCACTCCCGCACCCCCTGCCGGACATGCGCGGCCCCGCGAAGGCCGCCCGCGCGCTGCGGCGGATGCGTGACGCGGGTCCGCACCCCGCCGCCGCCCCCGTCGAGCGCGCCTGGGCCACCCTCCCCGGCTGGGCCCGCGCCGAGGCCCCCGCCCCGCTCCCCGCGCTCCTGTGCCACGGCGACCTGCACCTGGGCCAGCTGGTCCGCACCCCCGAGGGGCGCTGGCTGCTCATCGACGTCGACGACCTCGGCCTCGGCGACCCGGCCTGGGACCTGGCCCGCCCCGCCGCCTGGTACGCCTGCGGTCTCCTCCCCGCGGACGAGTGGACCCGCTTCCTCACCGCCTACCGCGCGGCCGGCGGCCCCGCGCTCCCGCCCGACGGCACCGACCCCTGGCCCGCCCTCGACGTACCGGCCCGCGCCCTCACCGCCCAGACCGCCGCCCTGGCCGTCGCCAAGTCCGTCAGGGAGAACCGGCCCCTCGACGAGATCGAGCAGGCAGTGGTCGACGCCTGTGATCGAATGGCCGCCCTCCCGCCCGAGTTGGCGCCCACTCGCACGAAGTAGGGTGCAACGCACCGAAGCCGGGCAGAGATCCGGCGAAGCAGTCACGACCGGCGAGGAGTTGAGCCGACCATGCAGTGTCCCAAGTGCCATGCACCGATGCACACGTACAACCGCAACGGCGTCCAGATCGAGCAGTGCAGCGGTTGCCGCGGGATATTCCTCGACTACGGCGAGCTCGAGGCCCTGAGCCGCGTCGAGAGTCAGTGGGGCGCCCAGCAGGCCCCGCCCCCACCGCCCGCCCCGCAGGCCTATCCCGCCGCTCCCGCCCCGGCGTGGGGCGCTCCCCAGCACGGCGGCCACCACGGCCACGGCGGGCACTACGGCCACAACAAGCGCCACAAGAGCTTCGGGCACATGCTCTTCTCCTCCTGATCCGACCGGAGGAACGACGAAGCCCCCGGCCGTGGAGACGGCCGGGGGCTTCGTACGGATGGTGCGCGATACTGGGATTGAACCAGTGACCTCTTCCGTGTCAGGGAAGCGCTCTCCCGCTGAGCTAATCGCGCGGGTCAACCTGCGTGTGGTGCGTACTGCGTGCGCGATACTGGGATTGAACCAGTGACCTCTTCCGTGTCAGGGAAGCGCTCTCCCGCTGAGCTAATCGCGCGGGAATGATCCTTGCGGACCGGACCTTCGGTTGTGCTGTGCTGCTTCAGTCGTGCTGTGCTGCGTGCGCGATACTGGGATTGAACCAGTGACCTCTTCCGTGTCAGGGAAGCGCTCTCCCGCTGAGCTAATCGCGCTTGGAGGTGGAGACGGGATTTGAACCCGTGTAGACGGCTTTGCAGGCCGTTGCCTCGCCTCTCGGCCACTCCACCAGGAGTGCGGGGGTTCGGGAAGATCCCCCACTTCCTGCGAGCGGACGACCAGGTTCGAACTGGCGACCTCAACCTTGGCAAGGTTGCGCTCTACCAACTGAGCTACGTCCGCTTGTCTTTCCCGGTCCGCTTGCGCGTCCCGGCGACGTGTTGAACTCTAGCGGATTCCTGGGCCAGTACAAAAACGCGTTTGCGCAGCGTGCTGCGCTGTCGCCGGGCCGGGGCACCACCAGGACACCGGTCATAGACTCGCAGACGTGCACAGCGCCCCTCAGATGTCCTCCCGGCCGCCCTTGGGGGCGCCCCTGCCCATGGCGCGCTTCGGCGGCCTGCTCGCGACCGGCCTCAGGGACGTGACCAGCGATCCCTCGGCGCTCGACTCCCGCGGCTTCTGGGCGGTCGCCGCCGGTTTCGAGGGCGATCTGGTCTGCGCCCGCTTCGACGACGTACGCGAGGAGCCGGTGCCCGCTCCGGTGCCGGGGACGTGGCGCGGGCCGGCCGCCGGTGACTGGACGTCGTCGCTCGATCGCGCCGCGTACGTGGCCGGCGTGCGAAGCGTGCGCGAACACATCGCGGCGGGCGACGTCTATCAGGCGAACCTCTGCCGGGTGCTCTCCGCGCCGGTCGCCCGGGACGCGGACGTGGACGCCCTGACCGCGCTCCTGGCGCGCGGGAACCCCGCTCCGTATGCCGGAACGATCCGCCTGCCCGGGCACGGCGTAGAGATAGCCACCGCGTCACCCGAGCTGTTCCTGCGCCGCGAGGGGCGCGTCGTGGAGTCGGGGCCGATCAAGGGCACCGGCCGGACCGAGGCCGATCTCCTGGAGAAGGACTACGCCGAGAACGTCATGATCGTGGACCTCGTCCGCAACGACCTCGGCCGGATCTGCGTGACCGGCTCCGTGACCGTCCCCGACCTCTGCGTGGTCGAGAAGCACCCCGGTCTCGTCCATCTCGTCTCCACCGTCCGGGGCGAGCTGCGACCCGACGCGGGCTGGCCCGACGTCCTCGCCGCCGCCTTCCCGCCCGGCTCCGTCACCGGCGCCCCCAAGTCCAGCGCCCTGCGCATCATCGACGCCCTGGAGACCGCGCCCCGCGGCCCGTACTGCGGCGGCATCGGCTGGGTCGACGCGGACCGGGGCACCGGCGAACTGGCCGTCGGCATCCGCACCTTCTGGATCGACCGTGCCGCCGGCCTGCTGCGGTTCGGCACCGGCGCGGGCATCACCTGGGGCTCGGACCCCGAGGGGGAGTGGCGGGAGACCGAGCTGAAGGCGGAACGGCTGCTGGCGGTAGCGTCGGGGGCGTACGAAGTGAGTGGAGGGACCTCATGGTGAAGATCTGGCTCAATGGCGGCCTGCAGGACGTCGAGACCGCCCGCGTCTCGGTGCTCGACCACGGTCTGACCGTCGGCGACGGCATCTTCGAGACGGTGAAGTCGGTCGAGGGCAGGCCCTTCGCGCTGACCCGGCACCTGGACCGGCTCGCCCGCTCGGCACGCGGCCTCGGCCTGCCCGAGCCCGACCTCGACGAGGTGCGCGCGGCCTGCGCCGCGGTGCTCGATGCCGACCCGATGCCGCTGGGGCGGCTGCGCATCACGTACACCGGGGGCCTCTCGCCGCTCGGCTCGGACCGCGGTGACCAGGGGCAGACGCTGGTCGTGGCCCACGGCGAGGCCGAAAGGCGCCCCGACTCGACCGCCGTGATCACGGTGCCGTGGACCCGCAACGAACGCGGCGCCCTGACCGGCCTGAAGACCACGTCGTACGCGGAGAACGTGGTCGCCCTCGCGCGCGCCCACGAGCAGGGTGCTTCGGAGGCGCTGTTCGCGAACACGGTGGGGCAGCTGTGCGAGGGCACGGGGTCGAACGTCTTCGTGGTCATCGACGGCGAGATCCACACCCCGCCGGTGGCCTCCGGGTGCCTGGCGGGCATCACGCGCGCGTTGACCGTCGACTGGACGAACGCGCGCGAGACGGATCTGCCGCTCGACGTGCTCGACCGTGCCGACGAGGTGTTCCTGACCTCGACGCTCCGTGACGTCCAGGCCGTGCACCGGGTCGACGGCCGTGAGCTGCCCGGCGCGCCGGGTCCGGTGACCGCCAAGGCGATGCGGATCTTCGCGGAGCGGGCGGCGGACGACCTCGACCCGTGATGCGGCCGGGGCGAGAGGCGGCACGGGGCCGCAAGTGCGCGCAATCCGGATGACGCTCGGGCCGCAGGGCGGGTAGAACACCACTGATGACCACGACCCTGCGGCCGACCGGGCCGCTTCAGCAGAGCGCTGACGGCGCCAAGTCCCGCACGTACGAAGTGCGCGTGAACAGCCGTCCCGTGGGCGGGATAGAACTCGCCACGCACCCCGTGTTCGGGCCCGGCGTCGCCGAGATGCGGGACCTGAGCATCGAGGAACCCGACCGCAGGCGCGGCCGTGCCACCGTCGCCGTGCTCGCCGCCGAAGAAGTGGTGCGCGGCTGGGGCTGCAACCGGATCGAAGTGGCCGTGCCCGCCGCAGCGGCGGCGGCTCACCGCCTCGCCGTCTCCCTCGGCTATGTCGAGCGCAACCGCAACATGGTCAAGTCCCTGACCGCCGAGCCGCCCGCGCTGCCCGCGGGTGTCGAGGGGCGGGAGATGACCGAGGACGAGTACGAGGTGTGGCTGGCCCACCAGAAGGAGGACTACGCCCGCACCTGGATGGAGCGCGGTGTCCCGGAGGCCCAGGCGCGGGCCAAGTCGGATGCCGACCACCGCGACCATCTGCCCCGTGGTCTCGCCACCCCCGGCACCAGCCTCAGCGTCCTCACCCACGAGGGCACGAAGGTCGGCACCCTCTGGCTGGCGCTGCGCGACGGGGACGGGTTCGTCTTCGACGTCCAGGTCGACGAGGAGCACCGCGGACACGGCCATGGCCGCTCGCTGATGCTCCTGGCGGAGACGCAGGCCCGCGCGGTGGGCCTGAACCGCATCGGCCTCAACGTCTTCGCGGGCAACGCCCCGGCCCTGGGCCTCTACGAGTCGCTGGGCTACGAACCGGTCACGTACTACGTCTACAAGCAGCTGCTCTAGTTCTGCCCGGAGGCCGCGAGCAGGAGGTCGGTGATCTCCTCGACGCGTTCGAGCAGGCCGTCCTGGCTCTTGCCGCCGTCGAGGCGCTCGCCCCCGATGACGTACGTCGGTGTCCCGGTGACGCCGATCGCCTTGCCCTCGGCCTGGTCGGCGTCGACCATCAGGATGTGCCGGCCGTCGACGAGGGCGGTGTCGAACTCCTCGGCGTCCAGGCCCAGTTCGCGTGCCACCTCGACCAGGAAGGGTTCGCCCTTGCGGGTCAGGTCCTCGACCCTGCCGAGCACGGCCTCGACGTACGGCCAGCCCTGCCCCTGCTCGAAGGCCTCCTCCGCGGCCTGGGCGGCGGCGAAGGCGTGCTTGTGCTTTTCGAGGGGGAAGTGCCGCAGGCGCAGGTCGACGGTGTCGCCGTAGCGGGCACGGAGCGCGCGTACGTCGTCGAGGGCGGTCCGGCAGTCCGGGCACTGCAGCTCGCACCAGATGTCGATGACGAGGGGGCTGGTGGGGGCGTCGGGGGCAGAGTCACTCATGGCCCCAGTCTTCCAGCCCCGGGGGCGCCCTCCCAACCGGGAGCGTGCGGTGACCGGCACCCGGGGAGGAGACGTGACCCTGATATGTCCCTGAAGTCCGCTCGGGGCGTGGCCCGCGGGCGCCCACCCGGTGCAGGATGGAGGGAAGACGGCGCCACCGTCTGCGCCCGCACGCCGCACGCCTGGAGGACCGGATGATTGCCGAGACCGTCTGTTCCGCCGTATCCGCGGCCGGCCTCGGCATTGCCGCGATCACGGCCTACCGCAAACGTTTCCTCGCGGCGACGCGCCTCGCCGCCTACTCCCTGGTCCCGGTCGGCCTGGTGATGACCGGCGTCGTCGGATGGCTGGCCGACACCGCCTTCAGCATGAAGGCGTGGGTGGGCTTCGGCGTCCTCGGTGTCGCCTGGCTGCTCTTCATGACCACCCGGGCCGTCGAGCGCAGGTCCGGCGGCACCCGCAAGGAGCGCAAGGCCGCGAAGGCGGCCCAGCGCGAGGCGGTGGCCCCCGCGGCCTCCGCGCCCTCCCTGGGCCAGGGCGCCGGCCCGGCCGCACGTCCTGCGGAGCGGCCGCAGGCTGCCGCGCCCAAGGAGGACTTCAGCGACATCGAGGCCATCCTGAAGAAGCACGGCATCTGACGGGACGGGACGGGCACCCGCGCATCCGCGTCAACAACCGCCGGTGTTCGACGGCCGCGCGGCTCCCTCGTTCGTGTGGACGACAGTGCCGCCGGGGCCGCCGAAGCGCGTCGCTGGTGAGCCGGGCGCGGCGCGTGCCGGACGCCGGACTCGCGCAGGTCACGGGATGCGGCTAACTCCCGCGGAATTCTGGCGTGTTGGTCATCGCCACCCCGCGGACTGCGTCATCATCGCGGCGAGATGCTGGACACCGCACCGGGCGATGCCGCCCCGCCGACCGATGAGCGAGCCGCGACCGAAGAGCCCAAGGGCTGTCTGTTCGCGCTCTCCCAACCACCCCTGATGATCTTCCTGGCGGTGATCGGCGTGCTGCTCCTGCTGGGGTCCTTGCACGATCTCCTGGGGCTGTAACGGGCCCCCGGCCGCAGGCTCAGCCCGCGGCTTCCTTGCGCCGGGCCCGGTAGGCGGCGACATGGAGCCGGTTGCCGCAGGTGCGGCTGTCGCAGTAGCGGCGCGAGCGGTTGCGGGAGAGGTCGACGAAGGCGCGCCGGCAGTCCGGCGCCTCGCAGCGCCGCAGCCGCTCCTGCTCGCCGGCGACCACGAAGAAGGCGAGCGCCATCCCGCAGTCCGCCGCGAGGTGGTCGGCGATGGAGGCGCCGGGCGCGAAGTAGTGCACGTGCCAGTCGTAGCCGTCGTGGTCGGTGAGGCGGGGCGTGGTGCCCGCCGCCGCGATCAGTTCGTTGATCACCGCCGCCGCGGCCTGTGGTTCGGGCGCCGCGAAGACCTCGTGGAAGCGGCTCCGGATGTGCCGGACGCCCGCCAGGTCACGCTCCGAGAGCACTCCGACGTCACTTATGTCATGGCTTCGTACGAACTCGCCCAGAGCTGCGACGTCCGGGAGCCCCTCCGTCTCGGCACTCTCCGTGTCCGGTGCGGTGTTCACCAGATCGACCACGGCGTCGAGTGCGCACCGGGTGTCGTGGGTGATCAGCACGATTTGCTCCCTGGCCTGGGGGTAGTGGGGCTTCCCCCGCTCGTCGAGAGCCGGGGAAGGGTGCCCGCCGATGCTAGCGGCTTCACGACATGACACCGGCGCCGTCGCCGCGGCGTTCACACCGCTGCCCAGCGGGGACTGCGGCGAATACGTCTCGATATCGGCGCTCGCGTACTCGCGGGAG
>NZ_JBEYWZ010000017.1:0-197526 GCF_040644915.1 Streptomyces sp. NPDC046925
CTGGCGTTGACTTTTGGCACGCTGTTGAGTTCTCAAGGAACGGACGCTTCCTTTGTACTCACCCTCTCGGGCTTTCCTCCGGGCGCTTCCCTTCGTTGTGTTCCAAACTCTATCAGGTCTTTTTCGACTCCCTGACCACTCATCTGCGAGCACGCAGAAGCTGACCCAGGGATTAGGATCTGACTTGATAGATGCCGCCGAGTCCGCACGCTTGATCGCGTCGCTGGCCTCAGGCAGGAGTCCGACTGTACATGGGGCGTTGGGCGGGCGCAAATCGTTTGTGCAGTGCCTCTACTCAGTCATCCGGGACCTCTCACGCGGAACCGGGACTTTTTATGACTTACCCTTCTGCACAGTGCGTCGTCCCGGACAGGCAGTGACGGCGGCTACGACTCTCCGCCCCCTGGGAGGCTTGCCATGACCACCGTGACGTCCCCGCTCGTCGGACGCGCCATCGGGCTCTCCGCTGTACCGGACCCCGTGTTCTCCGGCGCGATGGTCGGGCCCGGCACCGCCATCGACCCCGCGCGCGAGCCTTCTGAGGCTGTCGCGCCCGTCGACGGCATCGTCGTCTCGCTCCACCCCCACGCCTTCGTGGTGGTCGACGACCAGGGGCACGGCGTCCTGACGCACCTGGGCATCGACACGGTCCAGCTCAACGGCGAGGGCTTCGAACTGCTCGTGAACAAGGGTGACACCGTGCAGCGCGGTCAGTCCATCGTGCGCTGGAACCCCGCGGGCGTCGAGGCGGCCGGCAAGTCTCCGATCTGCCCCGTCGTGGCACTCGAGGCCACTGCCGAGTCCCTCTCCGACCTCGTGGAGGATGGCGACGTAAAGGCTGGGGACGCTCTCTTCAGCTGGAAGTGACGTCATCGCCGTCCCTGACGGCAGGTAGGACATCCATCGCGGCGGCTGGGCCCGTCGCTCAATCGGAGACGGGTGCAATGGAGACAACGCTGCGAGGCGTCGGCGTGAGCCACGGTGTGGCGATCGGCGAGGTTCGGCACATGGGGACGGCGGTGCTCGAACCGCCCGCCAAGCAGATTCCCGCGGATGAGGCGGAGCGCGAACAGGGGCGCGCCCGCCAGGCGGTGGAAGCTGTGGCGGCCGACCTGAACGCACGGGGCAACCTGGCCGGCGGTGAGGCTCAGGCCGTGCTCGAGGCACAGGCCATGATCGCCCAGGACCCCGAGCTCATGGCGGACGTCGACCGCCGCATCACTGTCGGCAGCTCCGCGGAACGCGCCGTCTATGACGCGTTCTCGCACTACCGCGAGCTGCTCGCGGGCGCCGGCGAGTACATGGCCGGTCGCGTCGCCGACCTCGACGACGTGCGCAACCGTATAGTCGCCCGGCTTCTCGGTGTTCCGATGCCCGGTGTTCCGGACAGCGACGAGCCCTACATCCTGATCGCGCGCGACCTCGCTCCGGCGGACACGGCGCTGCTCGACCCCACGCTGGTCCTCGGCTTCGTCACCGAGGAGGGCGGGCCGACCAGTCACAGCGCGATTCTCGCGCGGGCGCTCGGCGTGCCCGCCATCGTCGCTCTGCCGGGCGCGGGCGAGCTGGCCGAGGGCACCGTTGTCGCCGTGGACGGCAGCACCGGTGAGATCTTCGTCGAGCCGAGCGCGGAGAAGCGCGGTCAGCTCGAGGCCGCCGCTGCCGAGCGCAAGGCCGCGCTTGCCGCGTCGACCGGTCCCGGTGCGACGTCCGACGGGCACAAGGTGCCGCTGCTCGCCAACGTCGGCGGTCCCGCGGACGTGCCGGCGGCCGTGGAGGCCGGGGCCGAGGGTGTCGGTCTGTTCCGGACCGAGTTCCTCTTCCTCGACGACAGCACCAAGGCGCCGTCGGAGGAGAAGCAGGTCGAGGCCTACCGCGCGGTGCTCGAGGCCTTCCCCGAGGGTCGCGTCGTCGTGCGTGTGCTCGACGCGGGTGCCGACAAGCCGCTCGACTTCCTGACGCCCGCCGACGAGCCGAACCCGGCGCTCGGCGTGCGTGGTCTGCGGTCGCTGCTCGATCACCCCGACGTGCTGCGGACGCAGCTGACGGCGCTGGCGAAGGCCGTGGAAGGGCTGCCGGTCTACCTCGAGGTCATGGCGCCGATGGTCGCCGACCGCATCGACGCCAAGGCGTTCGCCGACGCGTGCCGCGAGGCGGGGCTGCAGGCCAAGTTCGGTGCCATGGTGGAGATTCCGTCGGCCGCGCTGCGGGCGCGCTCGATTCTCCAGGAGGTCGAGTTCCTTTCGCTCGGCACCAACGACCTTGCGCAGTACGCCTTTGCCGCCGACCGTCAGGTGGGCGCCGTGTCCCGGCTCCAGGACCCGTGGCAGCCCGCGCTGCTCGACCTGGTCGCGCTGTCCGCCGAGGCGGCAGCGGCCGAGGGCAAGAGCTGTGGCGTGTGCGGTGAGGCGGCGTCCGACCCGCTGCTCGCCTGTGTGCTGACCGGTCTGGGTGTCACCTCTCTCTCGATGGGTGCGGCGTCCATCCCCTACGTGCGGGCGACGCTGGGCAAGTACACGCTGGCGCAGTGCGAGCGTGCGGCGTCCGCCGCTCGTGCCGCGGACAGCGCCGAGGAGGCCCGGAAGGCCGCGCAGGCGGTTCTGTCCGGCGAGTAGCCGGAAGCCAGGTCCGTGAGGGGCGCTCCATCCGACAGCGATGGGGCGCCCCTTCGGTGTTCAGTGCCGGTGTCCCCCTTCGGGCTCCTCGTCCCCGATGGGCGGTGCGGCGCAGTAGTCGACGCCGGATTCCGGGGCGACGAGGTCTCCTGACGCCGCGTCGGTGCAGTAGGCGTCGAAGACCTCGGCTGCCGTGAGGGGCAGCAGTCGCTCGCCGTGCAGGCGCCATCCCTGGACGCGGTCGGGCCTGCCGTCCGCGGTGGTGCGCATGACCAGGCCCGCGGCGCTGCGGGTGGCGATCCCGACCGCGAGGACCGTGGTGAACTCCAGGGCTTCGGTCTCGTCGAGTGCTGCGTTGCCCTCGCTGTCCTGCGCGACGTGCAGTGCGGCGAGGAGGGTCTCCGGGGTGGTGGGCACGCTGCAGACGAGATGGCGGGTGCCGGGGCCGCCCGCGCTGTCGAGAAGTCGGAGAAGGAGGTCCGAGGCCCGGTTGAAGGCGTCCCGGCCGATGTCCTCGCCGCAGACGGCGCAGGTGCCGAGGCGGGCCAGGAGCATCGTCGCGTACTCCCAGGTGACCTGGCGGACGGCCTCGTCGACGAGGTCGGGGAGCAGCTCGGAGAGGGGCCGGCCGTCGTAGGGGACGGTGGGGCCGGTGGCGGCCAGTTCCGCGGTGAAGCGGGTGCGGCTGGCCGGGGCGTCGGGGTTCAGGCCGGTGTCGGCGCAGTACTCCTCGTACTCCTCGGGGTCGAAGAGGGCGACGGTGGTGTGTCCGCCGTCGGAGGCGAGTGTTCTGAGGAGGCCTTCGGCCTGCCGGAGGTAGGTCTCGTGGTCCTCGAAGGTGAAGGTGCGGTAGCGGCGCATGGCCGCGAAGTCGTCCTCGTCGGCCAACAGGCCGATGGTTCCGGCGACTTCGCGGCGTAGTGCCCGTCGCATGGTGGTGTGTCGCGCGCTGGTCATGATTCCCCCTGCGATCCGTTGATCAGTGCTCACTCACGGTAAGGGCGAGCACTGACAACGGCGGCGGGCGGGAGGTCAGGAGCGGGTTCGGGCCAGGTCCTCGTAGAAGCGGAGCAGGTCGAGGTTGTCGACGGAGCCGGGGTTGACCGCCTTGTCCAGTGCGGTGCCCTGGAGCAGTCGTTTGACCGGGACCTCGATGCGCTTGCCGGTGAGGGTGTGCGGGATGCCGGGGACCTCGATGACCTCGTCGGGGACGTGGCGCGGGGAGAGCTGGGCGCGGATCGTCTGCTTGATGCGGTCGCGGAGTCCGTCGTCGAGGGTGGCGCCGGGGGCGAGGTGGATGAACAGGGGCATCCAGTAGCCGCCGTCGGGCTGTTCGACGCCGATGACGAGGGATTCGCGGATCTCCGGGAGGCGTTCGACGGCTTCGTAGATGTCGGCCGAGCCCATGCGGACGCCCTGGCGGTTGAGCGTGGAGTCGGAGCGGCCGTGGATGACGACCGAGCCGTGCGAGGTCACGGTGATCCAGTCGCCGTGGCGCCAGACGCCGGGGTAGGTGTCGAAGTAGCTGTCGTGGTAGCGGGTGCCGTCCGGGTCGTTCCAGAAGCGGATGGGCATGGACGGCATCGGGTTGGTGACCACGAGTTCGCCGACCTCGTCGACGAGGGGCTTGCCTTGGGGGTCCCAGGCCTGGAGGTCGGTGCCGAGGCCGGGGGCCTGGAGCTCGCCGATGTGTACGGGCAGGGTGGGGACGGCTCCGGCGAAGCAGGAGCAGACGTCCGTGCCGCCGCTGACCGAGGCCATCCACAGGCCGCCGGGGGTGTCCTCGAACTCGTCGTGCAGCCAGCGGAAGCCGTCGGGCGGGAGCGGGGAGCCGGTGGTGGCGACGCACTTCACGGTGGAGAGGTCGAAGTCGCGGGCCGGGTGCACGCCCGCCTTGCGGCAGGCCATGACGTACGCCGCCGATGTGCCGAAGAGGGTGGCCTTCGTGCGTTCGGCGATGCGCCACTGGGCGCCGGTGTCGGGATATCCGGGGCTGCCGTCGTACAGGATGATCGTGGTGCCGGTGAGCAGGCCGGAGACGAGGAAGTTCCACATCATCCAGCCGGTGGACGTGTACCAGAAGAAGCGGTCCTGGGGGCCCAGGTCGCAGTGCAGGCCCAGCTGCTTGAGGTGTTCGACCAGGATGCCGCCCTGGGACTGGACGATGGCCTTGGGCAGGCCGGTCGTGCCGGAGGAGTAGAGCACCCACAGGGGGTGGTCGAAGGGGACCGGCTCGAAGACGGGGGCCGTGTCCGATGCGGTGAGGGCGTCCCATTCCAGGGCGCCTTCGGGGGCCTCGGTGCCCAGCAGAGGGATGTGGACGACGGCGCGCAGGGTGGGCAGTTCGCGGCGGAGTTCGGCGACGGCGTCGCGGCGGTCGTGCTCCTTGCCGCCGTAGCGGTAGCCGTCGACGGTGAACAGGACGACCGGTTCGACCTGCTGGAAGCGGTCGAGGACGCTGCGTGCGCCGAAGTCCGGGGCGCAGGAGGTCCAGACGCCGCCGACGGCCGCGGTGGCCAGGAGGGCGACGACGGCCTGCGGGATGTTCGGGACGTAGCCGCTGACGCGGTCTCCGGGGCGCACGCCGAGGGTGCGCAGCTCTGCCGCCAGGGAGCCGACTTGGCGGCGCAGCTCGCCCCAGGTCACGGCGGCCGGTTCGTGGGTCTCGTCGACGTGGAGGAGGGCCGGGTCGTCCGCGCGCGCGGGGTCCTCCGCCGCGCGCAGTGCGTGTTCGGCGTAGTTGAGGGTGGCTTCGGGGAACCATTCGGCGCCCGGCATCGAGCGGTCGCCGAGTACGCGCGCGTAGGGCGTGGAGAACCGCACGTCGAACCAGTCGGTCACGGCCTTCCAGAACGTGTCCAGTTCGTCCACGGACCAGCGGTGCAGTGCCGCGTAGCCGCCGTCGGCGGGGGCTCCGTGGCGTTCGGCGGCCCACGCCTGGAAACGCGTGACCTGCGCGGCGGCGATCCGTTCCTGGTCGGGCTGCCAGAGCGGCGAGGGGTTCGCTGAGGACATGGGTCGGCTCCCGGACTTTGCGCGTCGTATGCGTGTGCGGTGCGCGCGTGCTGGTTGTGCGCGCGACACGGATGACAGGGACGATGCCACGTGATCGATTTCGGCACCAGGGTGTGCCTCACACAGTCGGCGCGGCGACTATGTGCCGTCTCCCCAGGTGAACGGCAGTTGAACGATGCATACGGGCGGCTTCTTCGGTGGCAGGGTGAGCAGCATGAACGGTCGTGACCTGGTGCGTTCGATGAAGGCGGTCAGTTTGGTCGGTACGGCGCAGGGGTTGCGTGCGGTGCGGTCCTCTTGGCGCAGGCGGCGCGTGGACGCCGCCGGGCTCGCCCCCAGGGGGGCCGAGCGCGCGCGGGTGCCGGGGCCGGTGACGGGTGTGGAGCCGGGGCCGGGGGGCGGGGTGGTGCGGTTCGCCCGTTCCGAGCTGCGGGTGCGGGTCACGACGGGCGGGGCGATCTTCTGGGGCTGGGACGGGGCCGAGCCCGATCCGTCGTACGCGCTCGTCAGCGGGAGTCCGGAGGCGGATCCGAGGGCCGTCCTGGAGCCCGACAAGGAGGGCGGGTGGCGGGTGGTGTCGGAGCGGGCGACGGTGGTCGTCTCGCGCCTCGGCGCGGTGGAGCTGCGGATGCCCGGCGGTCTGATGCTGCGCCGGGATCTGCCGCCTCGCTGGTGGGAGCCGGTCGGCGGGGGTGCGGCGCACTGGCTGCAGCGTTCGCAGGTGGCGGCGGACGCGCGGTTCTTCGGCCTCGGGGGACGCGCGCGGGGGCCTCGGCTGCCGGACGGGACGTACCGCTTGTGGAACACCGATCCGGGGGGCTCGTTCGGGCCCGGCGACGGTCCCTTGTCGATCACCATGCCGGTGCAGTTCGTGGTGGCCGACGCGGGTTGTCATCTGGTGTTCCACGACAACACGTGGGACGGCACCGTTGCGGTGCGCGAGGGCGAGGAGGGTGCGGGGTCCGGGCACGACAGGGCGGGGTCGTGCGAGGTGCGCATGGACGGCGGGCCGCTGCGGTGCTGGGTGGTGGTGGGCACCCCCGCGCGCGTGCTGCACACCTGGGCCTCGCTCACCGGTCCGCCCGCGCTGCCTCCCGCGTGGGCGCTCGGGCACCATCACGCGCGGTGGGGCTTCGGCGGTGAGCAGGAGGTGCGGCGGATCGTCGCGGGCTACCGGGAGCGCGGGCTGCCGCTGGATGCCGTACATCTGGACATAGACCACTACGAAGCGCACCAGGTGTTCACCGTCGACAAGGAGACTTATCCCCGTCTGCCGCAGCTGGCGGACGAGTTGCTCGGGGACGGCGTGCGCCTGGTGTCGATCGTCGATCCCGCGGTGAAGGCGGAGCCCGGCAACGAGGTCTACGACAGCGGCAGGGCGACGGACGTCTTCGTGCGGGACGCGGCTGGGCGGCCGGTGCACGGGCTCGTCTGGTCGGGGGTGTCGGTGTATCCGGACTTCACGGACGCGCGGGTGCGGGCGTGGTGGGGCCGTCTCTACAAGGAGCGGCTGGCCCAGGGGTTCGCGGGCTTCTGGCACGACATGAACGAACCGGTGTCGTTCGCCGCCTTCGGGGAGCCGACGCTGCCCCGCTCGGCCCGGCACTCCCTGGAGGGGCGCGGCGGCGACCACCGCGAGGCGCACAACGTGTACGGCCTCGCGATGGCCCGCGCGGGGTACGAGGGGCTGTGCGAACTGCATCCCAAAGAGCGGCCGTTCTTGTTCTCGCGCTCCGGGTGGGCGGGAATGCAGCGCTACGGAGGGACGTGGTCCGGGGATGTGGCCACCGGGTGGCCGGGGTTGCGGGCGTCCCTGTCGCTGGTTCTCGGCCTGGGGCTGTGCGGTGTGCCGTACTCGGGACCTGATGTAGGCGGGTTCGACGGCAGTCCGTCGCCCGAGCTGTATCTGCGGTGGTTCCAGCTCGGGTCGTATCTGCCGCTGTTCCGCACGCATGCCGCGCTGCGGGCCGGGCGCAGGGAGCCCTGGGAGTTCGGTCCCGAGGTGCTTGAGCACGCGCGCGTGGCGCTCGTCGAACGCCGTCGGCTGCTGCCGTACTTCGTGACGCTCGCGCATCTGGCTCGGCGTACGGGGACGCCGTACGTGCGGCCCTTGTGGTGGGGCAGTCCGGAGGACCGGGCGCTGCGGGACTGCGAGGACGCTTTCCTGCTCGGCGACTGTCTTCTCGTGGCGCCCGTGTTCGAGCCGGGGGCGGTCCGCCGCACGGTGCGGCTGCCTGCGGGCCGTTGGTACGACACGGCGACCGGCAAAGCCTACGAAGGGCCTGCCAGGGTGCTCGTCGAGGCCCCTCTTTCGCGTGTCCCGGTGTTCGCGCGGGCCGGGGCGGTGCTGCCGGTGCGGGGCGATGACGGCGGGCTCGAGCTGGAGGTGTGGGCGCCCGCTCCGGGGCGTACGGGGGGCGGTCTTGTGGTCAGGGACGCGGGTGACGGGTGGGAGCAGCCGGAGATAGAGCGGTTCGCCACGCGGTGGGCCGACGGGCGTGTGGTGGTCGAGCGGGACGGCCGGGCCGCCGAGGACGCCGAGGAGGCGGCGGCGGAGGAGGTCGGGCTGCGGGTGACGGTACGGGGGCTGCCCGAGGGCCGGATGTAGCGTCCCGCGGCACGGGACGCCTCGTCTGACGGCGTCAGATGTAGCGCCCTTCGAACCAGGCGCGCGCCGCGGTTGTGTGCAGCGGGAAGGCCAGTTCGGCGGGGCGGTACAGGAGGTGCCAGCCTTCCGTCTCGTCCGTCGGTGCGGGGTCCGGCAGTTCGGCTGCCGGGCGCTCGGGCAGGAGGCCGAAGAGCAGCAGGTATCCGTCGGGTGCGCTGAGCGCTTCGGCGAGGCGGACGTCGCGGCTCTGCGCGTCGATGCCGGTCTCCTCCCTGAGCTCGCGCACGACGGCGTCCCGCCAGTCCTCCCGCTCGTCGATGAACCCTCCGGGCAGGGCCACTCCCCCGCGCGCGGGGGCGATGGTCCGGGTCACGACGACAAGGGCGGTGCCCCGGTCGTCGTAGACGGGTTGCAGCGCGACCGCCACGGGCAGCGGATTGCGGTAGGCGACCGTGCCGCAGGCGGTGCAGGTGCGGGGCCATGCGGTCAGGTCATCGCCGTAGGGCGACCCGCAGCTCGAACAGTGGGAGCCCGGTGCGAGGTTGGCACCATGCGGGGACGGCCGGGGTGGCGGGGGCGATGGGGGTACGGACACGCCGCGGACTGTATCCGATCACTCCGGTGACGGTCTTTCCCTCCGGCACCGGATCCTGATAGATGGACGGTTCATGACAGGACTTGTCCCCGCCCTGCGGAATCTCGCCGTCGCCGCCACCGCTCTGGCCGCCGTGGCCGCGGCCCCGGCCCCCGCCCACGCCAAGCCCGAGCCCAAGGCTCCCGATGAGTTCGTGGCGTTGCGTGACGTCGACCCGACGATCATCCAGGAGATGCGCTACTTCACGCCGCACAACTTCGTGGGTGTGCCGATCGACGGCTACAAGAAGCCGATGTGCATCCTCACCGAGCCGGCGGCGAAGGCACTGCACAAGGCCCAGCGCACGCTGCTGCGCAAGGGCTACTCCCTCAAGGTGTACGACTGCTACCGGCCGCAGCGCGCGGTCGACCAGTTCGTGGACTGGGCCGAGGATCTCGGCGACGTCCGCATGAAGGAGGAGTTCTATCCCCATGTCGACAAGTCGCGGTTGTTCGAGGACGGTTACATCGCGGCGAAGTCCGGGCACAGTCGCGGCTCGACGCTCGATCTGACGGTGGTGAAGCTGCCCGCCCTGCCCACGCGCCCGTACATCCCCGGAGAGGCGCTCACGCCCTGCTACGGACCCAAGGCCGAGCGGTTCCCCGACAACTCCGTGGACATGGGGACGGGCTTCGACTGTTTCGACACCCTCTCCCACACGGATGATCCCCGGATCACCGGCAAGCAGCGCGCCAACCGCGATCTGCTGCGGGGTGTGCTGGGCAAGGCCGGCTTCGTGAACCTTCCCGAGGAGTGGTGGCACTTCACCTACAAGCCCGAGCTCTTCCCGGACACCTACTTCGACTTTCCCGTGACGCGCCGCTCGCTGCACGGGAAGTAGCGGGTACCGCGCTACTGACGCGATCCGGTTGCCCGTGGCACACTTCTGACGTTCCGTCAGATCTGATGTCCTGGAGGGGCCTTGTCGCGTACGCGTACTCCCGTGGTGGCCGGCTGGTTCGCCGGGGAGGGAGACAACTTCCGTCTTCTGGGCACGCGCTGCTCGGCCTGCGCCAGTGTCTTCTTCCCCCGCGAGGACGGCTTCTGCCGCAATCCCGGATGCCCGGGCGGTGACCTCGACGAGGTGCCGCTCTCCCCGCGCGGCCGCGTCTGGTCGTACACGGACAGCCGCTACCGGCCCCCGGCGCCCTATGTGTCCGATCCGGAACTTCCCTGGCAGCCCTACGCGTTGATCGCTGTGGAGCTCGCGGCAGAGCGGATGGTGGTGCTCGGCCAGGCCGCTCCGGGGGTGCGTGTCGCCGATCTGGAGGTCGGCATGGAGGTGGAGGTCGTCCCCGGTGTCCTCGACGAGGACGCCGAGACGACCTGGACGACGTGGTACTGGCGGCCGGTGGGGGTGGGCGCATGACCAGCGAGGTGGCGGTGCTCGGCGCGGGCATGCACCCGTGGGGCAAGTGGGGCCGGAGTTTTATCGAGTACGGCACGGCGGCGGCCCGCGCGGCGCTCGCCGACGCCGGGGTGGACTGGCGCGACGTGGGTTCGATCGTCGGCGCGGACACGGTGCGCGGCGGCTATCCCGGATACGTGGCCGGGGCGACGTTCGCCAAGGCGCTCGGCTGGCAGGGCGCGCGGGTCGCGAGCGTGTACGCGGCGTGCGCTTCCGGGGCGCAGGCGATCAACACCGCGCGTACGCAGATCCTCGCGGGCCTCGCCGACGTCGTCCTGGTGGTCGGGGCCGACGCGGCGCCCAAGGGCTTCTTCCGGCCTGCGGGAGGCGACCGGCACGACGACCCGGACTGGCTGCGGTTCCGGGTGCTGGGTGCCACCAACCCCACGTACTTCGGCCTGTACGCACGCCGCAGGATGGCTGTGCACGGCGACACGCCGGAGGACTTCGCCCTGGTCAAGGTGAAGAACGCGGCGGCGGGGGCGCTCAATCCGAACGCGCGCTACCGCAAGACCGTCACCGCCGAGGAAGTCGCCGCGTCGGCCGTCGTCGCCGATCCCCTGCGACTGCTCGACATCTGCGCGACCTCCGACGGAGCCGCGGCGCTCGTGCTCTCCAGCATGGATTTCGCGCGACGGCACGGCGCGGCCGACCCGGTGCGCATCCGCGCGGTGTCGACGGTGACGCCCACCTATCCGACCACCGTCCTTGACCTGCCGGACATCGCGACGGACTCCGCCGCCGCCGTGGCACCGGACGACGGGACGTTCCGCGCCTCCATCGCGCGCGCGGCGTACGAGGAAGCGGGCATCGGACCCGACGAGCTCTCCCTCGCGGAGGTCTACGACCTCTCCACCGCCCTTGAGCTGCAGTGGTACGAGGACTTGGGGCTCTGCGGCGAGGGAGAGGGGGCCAAGCTGCTGCGGGAGGGGGCGACCGCTCCGGGCGGACGCATACCGGTCAATCCCAGTGGCGGACTCGCCTCCTTCGGAGAGGCCGTTCCGGCTCAGGCCATTGCCCAAGTGTGCGAACTGACGTGGCAGTTGAGGGGGACGGCCGGGGCGAGGCAGGTGGCGGGGGCGCGCGCGGGGATCACCGCGAACCAAGGTCTCTTCGGGCACGGATCATCGGTCGTCGCGGTGCGCTGAGCTCCGTCAGGGGTCCCGCACTGATCGTCACGGGGCGTGGGCGCGGGCCCGGCGCGGAGGAAGGGCTCACGCCGGTTAACCGTTGCCGTCCGCGACCTTGACGCTCCATCACGCCCGGTGAACACTTCCGGTGTCAGTCGGCATCGCCGCACTTCGGCTCCGCGCCATCCAGGGCCCCTGTACGCGCGAAAGGGCCTGCACGAAGGGCCTGTTCAGCGGGTCATCCCCCTCTGGGCGATGCGACTGCGACGGCACGTTCGCCATGGACGCCGGGCGGGGCGCGGGACACGCCTGCCTTCGGCTGACGTCACCGGGCACAGCCAGACAGTAGTCGTGGGAAGCACCCAGCACGGAGTACCGGGGCCACCGCCCCGGGCGAGGCCCTAGGAGCCGCCATGTACTCGAATGGGGACATCTTCGTCGGTGAGGTCATCGGCACCGCGATACTCATTCTCTTCGGCGCCGGCGTATGCGCCGCCGTCACTCTGACCTATTCGAAGGCCAAAGCCTCCGGATGGATCGTCATCGCCTTCGGATGGGGCTTCGGCGTGATGGCGGGGGCGTACACCGCCGCACCGCTCTCCGGGGGCCACCTCAACCCCGCCGTCACGATCGGCATCGCCATCGACACGGGCGACTGGGACAAGGTCTGGATCTACCTGCTCGGACAGATGGTCGGCGCCATGCTCGGTGCCGTACTCGCGTATCTCGTCTACTTCGCGCAGTTCAACGCCAACGTCCGGCGCGCCACGAAGGACGACGCCCCGGGGGTGGACCAGCCGACGCCGACCCTCGGCATCTTCTCGACCATCCCCGAGATCCGTAACCCGGTCGCCAACCTCCTCACCGAGATCATCGGGACCATCGCCCTGGTGCTTCCGCTCCTCGCCTTCGGCCTGACCGAGGGCCTGGGCGAATCCGGCACGCTCGTGCTGATCGTCGCCTTCCTGGTCGTCGGCATCGGCCTCTCGCTCGGCGGACCCACCGGCTATGCCATCAACCCGGCCCGTGACCTGGGCCCGCGCATCGTGCACACGTTCCTGCCGATCCCGAACAAGGGCACGTCCGACTGGAGTTACGCCTGGATCCCCGTGGCCGGGCCGCTGATCGGCGGAGCGCTCGCAGGTCTCATCTACAACGCAGCCTTCTGACTCAAGGGGTAGCCATGCCGGACAACTCCGAGAAGTTCGTCGCCGCCATCGACCAGGGCACCACCTCCAGCCGCTGCATCATCTTCAATCACGGGGGCGAGATCGTCGCCGTCGACCAGCGCGAGCACCGCCAGATCTTTCCCAAGCCGGGCTGGGTGGAGCACGACGCCGCCGAGATCTGGTCGAAGGTGCAGGCCGTGGTCACGGGCGCGGTCGCCAAGGCCGGGCTCCGCACCGACCAGCTCAGTGCCCTCGGCATCACCAACCAGCGCGAGACGACGGTCCTGTGGGACCGCGCCACGGGCAAGCCGGTGCACAACGCGATCGTCTGGCAGGACACCCGGACGTCGGCCCTCTGCAACGAACTGGGCGGCGCGGACGGCCAGGACCGGTTCCGGGAGCAGACCGGACTGCCCCTCGCGAGCTACTTCTCCGGTCCCAAGGCGGCCTGGCTGCTCGACAACGTGCCGGGGCTCAGGGCCCGCGCCGAGCGCGGCGAGATCGCCTTCGGCACGATCGACTCCTGGCTGATCTGGAACCTCACCGGCGGCACGGACGGCGGCGTGCACGTCACGGACGTCACCAACGCCGGGCGCACCATGCTGATGAACCTGGCCACCCTCCAGTGGGACCAGTCGATCCTGTCCGCGATGAACGTCCCCGAGGCGATCCTCCCGGAGATCAGGTCATCCGCGGAGGTCTACGGCACGGCGGTCGGGCAGCTCTCCGGCGTTCCGGTCGCCTCCGCCCTCGGCGACCAGCAGGCGGCCATCTTCGGGCAGGCCTGCTACGACACGGGGACGGCCAAGAACACGTACGGAACCGGCAGTTTCCTGTTGCTCAACACCGGCAACCGCCCCGTTCCCTCGAAGAACGGGCTGCTCACCACGATGGGCTACAAGATCGGCTCCGAGGCGCCCGTCTACTGCCTCGAAGGGGCGATCGCGATCACCGGCGCCCTCGTGCAGTGGTTCCGCGACCAGCTCGGCATCATCCGCAGCGCGGACGAGATCGAGTCTCTCGCCGCGAGCGTGGAGGACAACGGCGGGGCGTACATCGTGCCCGCGTTCTCCGGCCTCTTCGCGCCCTACTGGCGCTCCGACGCGCGCGGTGTCGTCACCGGACTCACCCGGTACGTGACCAAGGCGCACCTGGCGCGTGCCGTCCTGGAGGCGACCAGCTGGCAGACCCGCGAGGTCGTCGACGCCATGTACCAGGACTCCGGGGTGCAGCTGCGGACCCTGAAGGTGGACGGCGGCATGACCAAGAACAATCTGCTGATGCAGCATCAGGCGGACGTTCTCGGGGTGCCGGTGATCCGGCCGAAGATCACCGAGACGACGTGTCTGGGGGCCGCGTACGCCGCCGGGCTCGCGACCGGCGTCTGGAACGACCTCGACGAGCTGAAGGCGCACTGGCAGCAGGACGCCGAATGGACGCCGTCGATGGAGACGGAAGCGCGCGAGCGTGAGTACCACAACTGGCGCAAGGCGGTGGAGCGCAGCTTCGGCTGGCACGACGACGGCGCGAGCTGAGCCGCGTGCCGAGCCGGGGATGACCGCGGCCCGTACCCCGGTCGGTGGGGGTACGGGCCGCGGCTCTGCACACCATCACGCGTTCACGCCTTCACGCCTTCACGTGCTCACGTCGTCGCGGGCTCCCTGGCCGCGGCGGCGGCCGCCATCGCGTGCTGGACCACTCCGATGAGCACTTCCTTGACGGACTGCCGCTCGCGCGCGTCGCACATGACCACGGGGACACCGGGGTCGAGGTCGAGCGCCTGGCGTACGGCGTCGGCGGGGTAACGGGATGCTCCCTCGAAGCAGTTGACGCCGACGACGAAGGGTATGGAGCGGCGCTCGAAGTAGTCGACGGCCGCGAAGCAGTCCTCGAGGCGGCGGGTGTCGGCGAGGACGACGGCGCCCAGCGCACCGGTGGCCAGCTCGTCCCAGAGGAACCAGAAGCGGTCCTGGCCGGGGGTGCCGAAGACGTAGAGGACCAGATCCTCGCGCAGCGTGATGCGGCCGAAGTCCATGGCGACGGTGGTGGTGTGCTTGCCCGAGACGCCGCTGGTGTCGTCGATCGGGCGGCCCGCCTCGCTGAGCAGCTCTTCCGTGCGCAGCGGCTTGATCTCGCTGACGGCGCCGACGAGCGTCGTCTTGCCCACGCCGAAACCGCCCGCCACCAGGATCTTCAGCGTGACCGGCTCGACGGGGGCCTTGCCGCGCTCAGAACGCTTGAAGATCATCGCTCGCTTCTCCTGGATCAGTTGCTGTGGGACGTGTGCTTGCTTCGGGGGTTGCGCTTGCTGCACCGCTGTCGTGCGGGGCGAGTCCGTATCCGCCGCCGCCCGGAGTCTCGATCACCAGTACGTCGCCGGGGCCCGCGTCCGCGAAGTCGCTGCCCTCCAGCGTCTGGACCCGGCCGTCGGCACGCTCCACACGGCCCGTGCCGAGCGCTCCGGGACTGCCGCCCGCCATGCCGTACGGCGCCACCCTGCGGTGCTGCGAGAGCGTGGAGACCGTCATGGGCTCGCGGAAGCGGATGCGGCGCACGGCCCCGTCTCCACCGCGCCACTGCCCGGTGCCGCCGCTGCCCTCACGTACCGCGAACTCTTCGAGCAGCACGGGCAGGCGCCATTCGAGCACTTCGGGGTCGGTGAGCCGGGAGTTGGTCATGTGGGTCTGGACGACGGACGCACCGTCGAAGCCGTCGCCCGCGCCGGATCCGGAGGCCACCGTCTCGTAGTACTGATGGCGGTCGTTTCCGAAGGTGACGTTGTTCATCGTTCCCGAGCCCTCGGCCTGGACGCCGAGGGCGCCGTAGAGGGCCCCGGTGATCGCCTGCGAGGTCTCGACGTTCCCGGCGACGACGGCCGCCGGAGGCTCGGGCGCGAGCAGGGAGCCGGGCGGCACGATGATGCGCAAGGGGCGCAGGCAGCCGTCGTTGAGCGGGATGTCCTCGGCCACCAGGGTGCGGAAGACGTACAGGACCGCGGCGTTGACCACCGCGAAGGGGGCGTTGAAGTTCGTGGTGAGCTGCGGGGACGTACCGGTGAAGTCGATGGTCGCCGAGCGGGCTTCGCGGTCCACCGAGACGCGGACCCTGATGACGGCCCCCGAGTCGGTCGGATAGGCGAACTCGCCCTCCTCCAGGGCGTCGATGACCCGGCGTACCGCTTCTTCGGCGTTGTCCTGCACATGGCTCATGTACGCCTGGACGACGTCGAGCCCGAAGTTCTCGATCATCCGGGCGACTTCGTCGACGCCCTTCTGGTTGGCGGCGATCTGGGCGCGCAGGTCGGCGAGGTTGGTGGCCGGGTTGCGGGAGGGGTACGGGGCGTCGGTGAGCAGGCTCAGGGTCTCGGCCTCGCGGAACCGGCCGGCCTCCGCCAGGAGCCAGTTGTCGAAGAGGATGCCCTCCTCCTCGATGGTGCGGCTGTTCGCCGGCATGGAGCCGGGGGCGATGCCGCCGATCTCCGCGTGGTGCCCGCGCGACGCCACGTAGAAGAGGATCCGCTCCCCCGGAGTGTCGAAGACCGGCGTGATGACCGTGACGTCCGGGAGGTGGGTTCCGCCGTGGTAGGGGTCGTTGACGGCGTAGGAGTCCCCGGAGCGCATGCTGCCGCCGCGGCGCCGGATGACCTCCTTCACGCTGGTGCCCATCGAGCCCAGGTGCACGGGGATGTGCGGGGCGTTGGCGACCAGATTGCCGTCGGGGTCGAAGAGGGCGCAGGAGAAGTCGAGCCTCTCCTTGATGTTGACCGACTGGGACGTGGACTCCAGGCGGGCGCCCATCTGTTCGGCGATCGACATGAAGAGGTTGTTGAAGACTTCCAGGAGGACGGGGTCGGCCGCGGCGCTCGCGTCGGAACCCTCCGGCACCGCCACGCGTTCCATGACCAGGTGCCCCTCGCGTGTCGTGGCCGCCCGCCAGCCGTCGTCCACGACCGTCGTGGCACCGGCCTCGGCGATGATCGCGGGGCCGTCGACGCTCTCGCCGGGCGGCAGCTCCTCGCGGTGGTGCAGGAGCACGTCGCGCCAGGCGCCGCCGGTGTGCAGGCTCACGGTCCGCGGAGCGCCTGCCCGGCCGTCGCCGGCGAGCGCGGAGAGGTCGGGCTGCTCGGTCAGGCCGGTGGCCTCCACGGAGAGCGCCTCGACGACGACGGGGCGGTCCAGGGTGAAGGAGTAGGTGGTGCGATGGCGGTCTTCGAAGACGCGGATCATGCGGTCCGGCTCGGTGAGTTCCACGGTGAGCGTGGTGTCGGTGCCGTCGTAGCGCAGCTGGGCGCGGCGCGTGACGCGGATGCGGTCCTCGGGCACGTCCTCGGCGCGGAGTTCGGCGCGCGCCGCTTCCTCCAGGTCGTCGGCGGTCTTCAGGACGCGGGGCATCGCGGACGGTTCGAGCGGGGCTTCCACGGACTGCTCGCGCATCGCGGTGGTGTCGGCCAGGCCGATGCCGAGCGCGGAGAGGACACCGGCCATGGGCGGTACGAGGACGGTGCGGATGCCGAGCGAGTCGGCGACCATGCAGGCGTGCTGGCCGCCCGCGCCGCCGAACGTCGTGAGGGCGTAGCGGGTGACGTCGTGGCCCTTCTGGACCGAGATGCGTTTGACGGCGGCCGCGATGTTGGCGACCGCGATCCGCAGATATCCCTCGGCGACCTGCTCGGCGGTGCGGTCGTCGCCGGTGCGTTCCGTGATCTCGCGGGCCAGGTCGGCGAAGCGGTCGCGTACGAGCACGCCGTCGAGCGGCTGGTCGCCGTCCGGTCCGAACACCGGCGGGAAGTGGTCGGGCTGGATGCGCCCGAGGGCGACGTTGGCGTCGGTGACCGTCAGCGGGCCGCCGCCCCGGTAGCTCGCCGGGCCCGGAGTGGCGCCCGCGGAGTCGGGGCCCACGCGGTAGCGGCTGCCGTCGAAGTGCAGGACGGAGCCGCCGCCCGCAGCGACGGTGTGGATGTCCAGCATGGGCGCGCGCAGGCGTACGCCCGCGATCTGCGTGGTGAAGACCCGTTCGTACTCGCCCGCGTAGTGCGAGACGTCGGTGGACGTGCCGCCCATGTCGAAGCCGATGACACGGTCGAAGCCCGCGCGCTGCGACATGCGGGCCATGCCGACGATGCCGCCCGCGGGCCCGGACAGGATCGCGTCCTTGCCGCGGAACTGGCCCGCTTCGGTGAGGCCGCCGTTCGACTGCATGAACATCAGGCGCACGCCGTCCAGTTCGGCGGCGACGTGCCGGACGTAGCGGTGCAGGACGGGCGACAGATAGGCGTCGACGACCGCCGTGTCGCCGCGCGGGACCAGCTTCATCAGCGGGCTGACCTCACTGGAGAGTGAGACCTGCGGGAAACCGGTGCGGACGGCGAGGTCGGCGATCGCCTGCTCGTGGGCGGGGTGCAGATGGCTGTGCATGCAGACGACCGCGACGGCCCGGATGCCGTCTTCGTAGGCCTCGCGCAGCGGTCCGGCGAGCAGCTCCAGGTCCGGGGGCCGCAGGACCTCGCCCTCGGCGGTGACCCGTTCGTCGGCCTCGATGACCCGGTCGTAGAGGAGCTCCGGCAGGACGATCTCGCGGGCGAAGATGCGCGGGCGGTTCTGGTACGCGATGCGCAGGGCGTCGCCGAAGCCCCGCGTGATCACCAGGGCGGTGGGCTCGCCCTTGCGCTCCAGGAGGGCGTTGGTGGCGACGGTGGTGCCCATGCGGACCGTGTCCACGCGGGCGCCGGGGGTCTCGCCCAGGAGCTCGCGGATGCCCGCGACGGCGGCGTCGGCGTAGCGGGACGGGTTGTCCGACAGGAGTTTGTGCGTGAGCAGCCGCCCGTCGGGACGCCGCGCGACGATATCCGTGAAGGTGCCGCCCCTGTCGACCCAGAACTGCCAGCCAGTCACGTCTCATTCCCCGCTTCCGCGCTGCTCAGAGCGCCCGGAGGCCGTTGATCACGTCGCGCAGAATACTCTCGTCCGGCAATTCCGCGGGGGGTACGGGCCGTGTCACGTGCACCAGTTCGTCGTCGACGAGATCGCCGATGAGCACGCGGATCACACCGATGGGGAGGTCCAGTTCGGCCGCCAGTTCGGCGACCGACTGGGGGCTGTCACGGCAGAGCCCGACGATGTCCACGTGCTCCGGAGACAGCGTCCTGTCCGCCTCCGGATCACCGGCACGGGCTTCCGCGATGACGACCGCGATCAGATCGAGGCGGTGCTGGGCCGGACTTGTGGTCCGGCCGCGCGTCATCGCGTACGGGCGCACCACCGGTCCGGCGTCGTCGTCGAACCAGCGAGGCGTCCCCTGTGTCCCCTGACCGTCTTCGCTCATACCCTCCCGCTACCCTCCCGTGGGCAGGTCGGTGCGCGGCGCCGTACCCAGATGCACACCCACCCTCTTGACCAGCAGCGTCATTTCGTACGCGACCAGACCGACGTCGGAGTCGGCGTCCGAGAGGACGGCGAGACAGCTGCCGTCGCCCGCGGCCGTGACGAACAGGAAGGCATCGTCGAGCTCGACCACGGTCTGCCGGACCCGGCCCGCCTCGAAGTGGCGTCCGACGCCCTTGGCGAGGCTGTGGAAGCCGGAGGCGACAGCCGCGAGGTGCTCGCTGTCCTCCCTGGTCAGGTCCTTCGACAGGCCGGTGGGCAGGCCGTCGCCGGAGAGCACGAGCGCCTTGCGGATGCTGGCGACCCGCTGGACCAGTTCGTCGAGGAGCCAGTTCAGCTCTCCCGATCCCCCCGGTCCCGCGGTACGTGCGTCGGCCTTCGGTGCGGTCATCGACCGTCCCCCTCAGATGTCGTTCCTGGTGCTGTGCCGTCGGAGGCGTTTTCGTCCGCGGCGTTTTCTTCACGGCCACGCTGCCAGCCACGCTGGAGCGAAGCCATCCGGCTGCGGACCTCGTCGGCGTCGCGCTCTTCCGGCCTGGTCGAGGCCGGTGCCGAGGCACGCTCCGTACGGTGGTCCGGCCCGTCCTTCAACTGTGGGGCGAGATTGGCCTGGCGTACACGCCGGGGCAGTCCGCCGGGGGCGTCCGCGCGCGGGACTTCGGTGGGCGGGGTCTCCGCGGGCGCGGGTTCCGTGCGCCGGCTGCGGCGCGGGAGGTCCGGCGGTGTGTCGGACGCGGTGACGTCGCGGTGCGGCGGGGAGAGGTCGGGCCAGGCCGACTGCGCCTCGGGGCGGCGCGGCAGGTCGATCGGCTCGGCCGCGCCGCGGTCCCGGTCCACGGCGCCGCCCTGGGGGCGCCCCGCGGGTGCCTGGGAGCGCTCGGGGCGCTCGGGGCGCTCGGGGCGCTCCGGCGGTGTGTCGTCGCCCTGGGCCGCGCCCCGCTGCCTGCTGTGGGTCACGGGGCGGCCGTGCGAGGAGACCAGCTTCGGAGTCCTGCGGCGCGGCAGCTGAACGGGGTCCTCGGGGGACGACTGGGGCAGGTCGCCCGGGCGGGTGGGCTCGCGCTCGCCCGTCTCCCGCTCGTCGCGGGCCTGTTGGTGCTGCTCGTCCCCCGGTACCCCGGTCATCCGGCGGCGCGGGCGGAAGAGCCCGCCGCGCTCGCTGTCCTCGTCGCCGAGGTCGCCGAGGTCTCCCAGATCGCCGAGCGCGCCGGGGTAGGAGTCGAGGCCGGCCATGCCCACCGGCGCCTCCAGCTCGACGGGGCCGTCCAGGACGGATGCGGGCAGCCCCGGCAGCTGTACGGGCACCTGGCCGAGCGCGGCCTGCTTGTCGCCCGCGCCGTCGTGGCCGACGGCTTCCTTGGGCTGCGGCCTGTCGAGACGGAAGCCGATGCCGTTCGTGTCCGGCACGTCGTCCGTGAGCAGCGTCTCCGGGATGAAGACCACGGCGGTGGTGCCGCCGTACGGAGAGGGCTGCAGGGAGACGCGCACGCGCTGTCGCTGGGCGAGGCGGCTCACCACGAAGAGGCCGAGGCGGTCGGTGTCGGAGAGTTCGAACTCCGGGGTCTCCGCGAGGCGCAGGTTGGCGTCCAGGAGCGCGTCGGGCGCCATGCCCAGGCCCCGGTCGTGGATCTCCAGGGTGAAGCCGTTGGCCACGTGCTCACCGAGGACCTGCACGGCGGTGTGCGGAGGCGAGAACACCGTGGCGTTCTCCAGGAGTTCGGCCATCAGGTGGGTGAGGTCGGCGACCGCGGGCCCGGTGACGGCGATGCGCGGCAGGCGGCGCACCTCGATGCGTTCGTAGTCCTCGACCTCGGCGACGGCCGCGCGGACGACGTCCATGAGCTGGACGGGCTTGCGCCACTGCCGGGAGGGGGCGGCGCCGGAGAGGATCACGAGGCCCTCGGCGTGCCGCCGCATGCGGGTGGTGAGGTGGTCGAGGCGGAAGAGGTCGGCCAGTTCGTCGGTGTCCTCGGTCCTGCGCTCCATGGTGTCGAGCAGGGTGAGCTGCTTGTGCAGGAGCACCTGGCTGCGGCGGGCGAGGTTGACGAACACCTCGGAGACGCCGCGGCGCAGGTCGGCCTGTTTGACGGCGGCCTCGACGGCGGCGCGCTGCAGGGTGTTGAGCGCCTGGCCGACCTGGCCTATCTCGTCCTTCTCGTACGTCAGCCGGGGTGCCTCGGTCTCCACGTCGACCTGCTCGCCCGCCGCCAGGCGGCGCAGCACGCCGGGCAGCCGGACACCGGACGCCTCGTGGGCCTCCAGGCGCATGCGGCGCAGGTCGCGGATGAGGCTGCTGCCGATGCGTACGGACATGAAGACCGAGAACAGCAGGGCGAGGAGACCGAAGACGCCGGCCACGACGACGCGCACGATGACGCCGACGGCCACCGGCTCGACGCGGTCCTGGTAGCGGTCGCCCGCCGCCTTGTCGCGCTCGGCGAGTTCCTTGAGCGCCTTGCCCGCCGCGGTGTCCCAGCGTGCCGACGTGACGGCGCGCGGGGTGCCGGGGGCGGATTCGACGACGGCCTTCTCGGCACTCCTCAGCTCCGTCGTCTGGGCGCCGTTCCAGTAGCGCTCGTAGCCGGCGCGCTCGTCCTCCGGAAGCAGCGCGAGGCTGTCCTCGTAGAGCAGCGTGCGCTGGGCCCTGAGATCGGAGATCTCCCTGATCTCGGCCTTGGTGAGGCGGCGCGCGACGAGTGCGGAACCGAGGAGCGCGTCCTCGCGGGAGAGCAGTTCGCGTGCGCGGGTCACCCCGACGAGCGCCCGGCCCTGCTGGTCCATCTTCACGTCGTCGAGGGCGTGCAGGGTCGTCAGGAAGCCGTAGCAGGGGTCGATCAGCTTCGTGTACATCTTCAGCGCGCCCGCGCGGGTGATGGTGCCTTCCTCGACCGTGCGGCGCAGCGATTCAAGCCCCTTGAAGGAGTCCAGGAGCGACGCGAGCCGTTCGGCGGACTGCCCCGTGACCTCGTCCCGTACGTCCGGATGCGCCGCGCTCTCCTCGACCTTGGAGACCATGTCGTCGGTGGCCGTGCGGCTGCGGCGCAGCGCCGCGAGCGCGTCGGAGGCGCGGGGATCGGCGAGATAGACGAGGGTCTGGCGGCGTTCCTGCTGGACGACCCTGGCGGTGTCCTCGATCGGGTAGCCGATTCGGTCGACGACATTGGAGACGTCGATGAGGTCCTTGGCCGCCTGACCGGTGAGGTAAGTGGCGAAACCCCACATCGCGGTCAGGGAAATGAGCGGCACCAGCAGCAATGCCACGATCTTCCGGCGGATGGACTTCCCGCGAAAGCGCATGGCCTCCCCCAGATCGGCCCCCTGCGGCCGCGCTATGGCCGGGGGCACACATGTGCGTCAACAAACGGCGTGAGCCTACTACTGACCCACGAGCAACTCGAAGGCGTGTCCGGACGGATTTCAGCCGTGACGGAAAACGAACGTCCCCAGTTGTCCCTTCAATTCGGGAGATTGCATCCCGCGTGTGGCACATGCCACTCGACACATTCCTTCCCGCCGATCGCCCCAGTTGGCCGGAACCCTTCGCTTTTTTGAACCGAGCGGGAATCTTCCGGGCCTCTCGTTCGTCATTCGGTAAGGGAGTTGGGGACTGCGGGCGCGAGTGGCCCGCACGCCGTCACCAGGTGGCGTAAAGCCGCGTATACCGGGCACCCACTGGGGAGTCGGAACCGCCGACGTCTCATGGAACGGCCCGAGGGCATCGGGGGAGTGACAAGTTGATGGGCACGGCAGAACGCCAGAGGACGACCACGGATGAGTACGGGACATCCGCGGATCAGTCCGGCGGGGCACGCAGGGAGTTGTGGGTCGAGGAGCCGGCGCGCAGGCGGCGCCTGCCCGATCCGGTGCGTACGGCCGCGGTGCGAGCCGTGATCATCGTGGCGCTGACCTTGGTGCAGGCGGTGACCGCGTTCCTGTGCGCGCTGGCCGGATCCTGGCTGTCCTTCCCGATGGTGCTCAGCAGCGTGGCCAGCACGGTGGCCGCCACCTGGGGCGTCCTCGACGTATGGGTGACCCGCCAGGTGTGGAACCAGCGGCACGGCGTGGTGTCGGTGCCGAGCAGCACGGCACGTCAGCTGCGGCGCGAGCGGCGCAGGGCCCGCAGGCAGGCCAGGGCCGCGGGGCGGACCGAGGACCGCATACGGCGGCGCGGCCGGGCGGGGCAGTTGTCGCACTCCTAGGCGCGCGCTCCTGGGCACGCGCTCCTAGGTACGGGCACCCTGACGCGTGCCGCTGAGCGCTCGCGCCCCCGGCGCAGGCGCCTCCGGCACAGGCGCCCCCGGCACAGGCGCCGCCGGGCATACGCGCCCTCGGGCACGCACGGCCGGGCGGGCGCGCCTACGCTCCCGCGAGGGTCAGGCCCGCTCCCGCGAGGGTCAGGCCGCGACGGGCATCGCCGCAGGCAAGCCGCGCCGCATCCGCATGAACGGGCGCGGCCGGTCCACCGCGAGGACCGCCGTGGTCTGCCCGCCGCGCTCGTACGCGGCGAGGAAGCTTGCTTCCTCCGTCGAGCCTTCGAGGACACGCACGGTGTCGTCGGGCCGCCGCCGCCCCGCGAACTGGATGCGGGAGCCGTACTGGTCGGACCAGAAGTACGGCAGGGGGCGCACGGCCTCGGCGGTGCGGCCGGCCAGCAAGTTGCCCACGGCGACGCGGGGTTGCTCGGTGGCGCTCGTCCAGTGCTCGGCGCGCGCGGCGCCGACGCGGGCCACGTCGCCCACGGCGACCACCTGCGGCAGCGCGGTGACGCAGCCGTCGTCGCAGAGCACCCCGTCGTCGAGGGCGAGGGTCGAGCCCGCGAGCCAGCCGGTGTTGGGGGTGGCCCCGATGCCGACGACCACCACATCGGCGGGGAGCAACCGGCCGTCGGCCAGCTCCACCCCGCGCACACGCGTGTCGCCGTACAGCGCGGCGACGCCGGTGCCCGTCACGAGCTCCGCTCCCCCGCGCGCGTGCAGCCCCGCGCACACGGCCGCCATCTGCGCGCCCAGTTGCGGGAGCAGCGGCAGCGGGGCGGCCTCGACGACCGTCACGTCGTGTCCGAGCGCCGCGCACGAGGAGGCGGTCTCGGCGCCGATGAATCCGGCGCCGATCACCACGACCCGTTGCGGCCCCGCGGCCAGCTCCGTGCGCAGGGCGCGGGCGTCGTCCAGGGTGCGCAGGGTGTGCACCCCGGCCAGGGAGGGCCCCGGCAGGCGGCGCGCGGACGCCCCCGTGGCGATGACCACCCCGTCGCTCGCGATGGTGCGGCCGTCCGCAAGGAGTACGGTGCGGCCGCGCGGGTCCAGGCCACGGGCGCGCACCCCGAGCAGCCACTCGGCGGCCAGTTCGCCGGTCTCCTCCTCGTCGGAGAGGGCGAGTTGGTCCTCGCCGGACTTCCCGGAGAGGAAGTCCTTGGACAACGGCGGCCTGTCGTACGGTGGATGCGGTTCGTCGCCGATGATCACGAGCCGTCCGTCGAACCCTTGGGCGCGCAGCTCGCGCGCCGCGTAGAGCCCGGCGAGCGAGGCGCCCACCACGGTGATGGTCCTCATGCGGCGGACCCCTCCTCGGCCACGAGGTGGAGGTGGATCGTGCCGTCGTCGACGCTCACCCGGTGGGTGCGCACGGCGCGGCGGGCGGGCAGACAGGTCGGCCGCCCGGTACGGAGATCGAATGAGGCGGCATGGAGCGGGCATTCGACCAGGCATCCTTCGAGCCAGCCCTCGGAGAGAGAGGCGTCCTGGTGACTGCAGGTGTCGTCGATGGCGTAGATCTCGCCGTCGGCGTTGAACACGGCGACGGGCGGTGTGGTGTCGACACGGACGGATTCGCCCGCGGGGAGGTCTTCAAGGCGGCAGACGGGAATCATGGGCCCCCCTCTTGATCTCTCTCGGCCCGGTCCTGACACCTTCTCGGCCCAGGACCCTTCGGTAACATGATGTTTCGCATGGCGCACGAGGGAGCGCTATGCGCAACAGAATCCGGTCGGGATGCCCGCCGCGTCAAGGGCTTCCCGCAGATGCGGCTTCAACGGGCCGCGAGGTGGTGAGAGTTGAGATATGACCGGCACGCGGAAACAGCCTGATCAGAACGAGGAGCCGCGCGGGATCCGGCCCGGAGGCCAGGCCGCGGAGCCCGGCGAGAAGCAGCCGAAAGCGGCCCCGGCTTCCGTCCAGTCCGTGGACCGCGCGGTCAGCGTCCTGGAGATACTCGCCCGGCTCGGCGAGGCCGGGGTCACCGAGATCGCCGACGAGTTGGGGGTGCACAAGTCGACGGCCTTCCGGCTGCTCGGCGTCCTGGAGAACCGCGGCCTGGTGGGCCAGGCCAAGGACCGCGGGAAGTACTTCCTGGGCGCCGGCGTACTGCGCCTCGCGGGGGCGGCGGCAGTGCGCCTGGACATCTCCCAGGAGGGCGGCCCGGTCTGCCGCGACCTCGCCGACGAGCTGGGCGAGACGGTCAACATCGCGATCCTGGACGACGACGCCGCGGTCAACATCATGCAGGCCCGCGGCCCCGCGTCCGTGACCGCGCAGAACTGGCTGGGCAGGCGCACCCCGCTGCACGCCACCTCCAGCGGCAAGATCCTCCTCGCCCATCTGCCCACCACGCTGCGCGAGGGCCTGATAGCGCGCACGCTGCCCCGTCTGACCGAGCACACGGTGACCGGGACGGTGGCGCTGCGCGGCGACCTCGAGGCCGTCGTCGAGCAGGGCTACGCCATCGCCGTGGAGGAGCTCGAAGTGGGCCTGGCCGCCGTCGCCGCTCCGGTGCGCGCGCACGACGGCAAGGTGATCGGGGCGCTCAGCGCGTCGGGGCCCGTGTACCGCCTGACCGATGACCGGCTCACCGAGCTCGCCAAGCGCACGGTCGCCGCAGCCGTGGAGCTCTCGCGGCGGATGGGGTACGGCTTCTGACGTAGCGTCACTGGACGTGCGGTACGAGGGCGGAACCGGGGAATTCCGGTTCCGCCCTCGTCGCGTTCCGGAGCCCTCCCTCGTCGCGTTCCGGACCCGCGGCGGGCTCTCCCCCGCTCCCGGCCCGGTCCCGTGTCGATCGTGTTTCGCCGTGCCCAGCGGATTTGGCAAGGGTTAACTCCCACCCCTTGACGGCCTCTTGATGGCGTTCCCAGTATGTCTCTCATAGCGCAACCCGTCGTGCAGTGCGCAACAGCAGAGGAGTCTGGCCGTGCCACACGAGGTCCGTGCCGTCGTCGCCCTGAAGAAGGCGGCACCCGTCGAGGTGCAGACGATCGTCGTGCCAGATCCCGGACCGGGAGAGGTACTTGTCTCCGTGCAGGCCTGCGGGGTCTGCCACACGGATCTGCATTACCGGGAAGGCGCGATCAACGACGACTTCCCGTTCCTGCTCGGCCACGAGGCCGCCGGCACCATCGAGGCGGTCGGCGCCGACGTCACCGATCTCGCCCCCGGCGACTATGTGGTCCTTGCCTGGCGCGCCCCCTGCGGATCCTGCCGCTCCTGCCTGCGCGGCCGCCCCTGGTACTGCTTCGACTCACGCAACGCCGCCCAGCCGATGACCCTCCTGGACGGCACCCCGCTGAGCCCCGCCCTCGGCATCGGCGCCTTCGCGGAGAAGACCCTGGTCGCCGCCGGGCAGGCCGTGAAGGTCGACCCGGCGGCCCGCCCCGAGGCCGCCGGGCTCATCGGCTGCGGGGTGATGGCCGGATACGGGGCCGCCGTGAACACCGGCCGAGTGGGCCGCGGCGACACCGTGGCCGTCATCGGCTGCGGCGGGGTCGGCAACGCCGCGATCGCCGGGGCCTCCCTCGCGGGGGCGCGCCGGGTCATCGCCGTCGACATCGACGAGGCCAAGCTCGACGGGGCGACCCGGTTCGGCGCCACGCACACCGTCAACTCCCGGCGTACGGACCCGGTCGAGGCGGTCCGCGAGCTGACCGGCGGTTTCGGGGTGGACGTCGCGATCGACGCCGTCGGCACCCCGCCCACGTACAAGCAGGCGTTCTACATGCGCGATCACGCGGGTGTGCTCGTGCAGGTCGGGGTGCCCGACCCGGAGATGAAGATCGATCTGCCTCTCATCGACCTGTTCTCGCGGGGCGGCGCCCTCAAGTCCTCCTGGTACGGGGACTGTCTGCCGACCCGCGATTTCCCGATCCTCGTCGACCAGTACCTCACCCGCAGGCTCGACCTCGGCGGATTCGTCTCCGAGACCATCACGCTCGACCAGGTCGAGGAGGCCTTCGGCAGGATGCACCGCGGTGAGGTCCTGCGTTCGGTGGTGGTCCTGTGACCGCCGGTTCCGAGGACACCCGCTCCGAGACCACTCGCTCCGTGACCGCCCCTGCCGAGACCGCCTCTCCCCCGGCTCCCCGCGTCATCGTCATCGGCGCCGGCATCGTCGGCTGTTCCCTCGCCGACGAGCTGACCGCCCGCGGCTGGACCGACGTCACCGTCCTCGAACAGGGGCCGCTCCCCGCCCCCGGCGGCTCCACCTCGCACGCCCCCGGCCTGGTCTTCCAGACGGGGCCTTCCAAGACCCTGACCGCGTTCGCCGCGTACACGGTCGAGAAGTTCGGGGCGCTGGAGGTGGACGGCCTCCCCTGTTTCAACCCGGTCGGCGGCCTCGAACTCGCCACCACGCCCGAGCGCTGGGCCGACCTGCACCGCAAGGCGGGGTTCGCGGCCTCCCGGGGCATCCGCGCCGAGTTGGTCGGCCCCGCCCGGTGCAAGGAGATGTGGCCGCTCATCGACGAGAGCAAGGTCATCGGCGGTCTGCACACCCCCGACGACGGGCTCGCCCGGGCCGTGCTCGCCTGCCGCGCGCAGATCGAGCGGGCACGCGCGCGTGGGGCACGCTTTCTCGACCGGCACACCGTCACCGGCATCGAGCAGGAGGCAGGACGCGTCACCGCCGTCGTCACCGACCAGGGCACTTTCCCCGCCGACCACGTCGTGTCGGCCGCCGGATTCTGGGGCCCCGTGATCGGGCGCATGGCCGGCGTCGACATCCCCCTCCTGCCCCTCGCCCACCAGTACGCGAAGACCGAGCCGCTCCCCGGGCTCGCGGGCGTCAACGACCCCCGCACGGAAGCTTCGAAGCCGATCCTGCGCTTCCAGGACCGCGATCTGTACTTCCGCGAGCACACCGACCGCATCGGCATCGGTTCCTACGCCCACCGTCCGCTGCCCGTGGACGCGTTCACCGTCCCGGCCTACGACGACGCACCGCAGATGCCGTCCTCGTACCCCTTCACGGAGGAGGATTTCGCGCCGAGCTGGGAGGACTGCCGGTGGCTGCTGCCCGCCCTGCGTGACACCGAGGTGGCGGAGGGCTTCAACGGCGTCTTCTCCTTCACCCCCGACGGCATGCCGGTCCTCGGCGAATCGCGGGCGCTGCGCGGCTTCTGGCTGGCCGAGGCGGTGTGGGTGACGCACTCCGCGGGCGTGGCCAAGGCGGTCGCCGAGTGGATGGTCGACGGGCGGCCCTCCGTCGACGTCCACGACTGCGACCTCACCCGCTTCGAGGACGCCCAGCGCTCCCCCGCCTACGTCGCCGATCGCGGCGCACAGCAGTTCGTCGAGGTCTACGACGTCATCCACCCCCTCCAGCCCATGGAGCAGCCGCGCCCGCTGCGCGTCAGCCCCTTCTACGCCCGGCAACAGGAGCTGGGAGCCGTCTTCCTGGAGGGCGGCGGCTGGGAGCGCCCGCACTGGTACGAGGCGAACGCCCCGCTCCTCGCGGACGTCGAGGTCCCCCCGCGCGACGCCTGGTCGGCCCGCCACTGGTCACCGATCGCCGCCGCCGAGGCGAAGGCGACCCGCGAGAAGGTCGCCCTCTACGACATGACGCCCCTGCGCCGCCTGGAGGTGTCGGGCCCCGGCGCGCTCGCCTTCCTGCAGCGCATGACCTCCAACAACCTGGCCAAGAAGCCCGGCGCGGTGACGTACACCCTCCTCCTGGACGAGACGGGCGGCATCCGCTCCGACCTCACGGTGGCCCGGCTCGCCCCCGACCGCTTCCAGGTCGGCGCCAACAGCCCGGCCGACCTGGACTGGCTCCTGCGCCACGCCCCCGACGACGTGCACCTGCGGGACATCACGTCGGGGACCTGCTGCATCGGCGTCTGGGGCCCGCTCGCCCGCGAGCTCGTCCAGCCGCTCACCCGCGACGACTTCTCGCACGAGGCGTTCGGCTACTTCCGGGCCAGGGAGACGTACATCGGGCATGTCCCGGTGACCGCGATGCGCCTCTCATACGTCGGTGAGCTGGGCTGGGAGCTCTACACCAGCGCCGACACCGGACTCCGGCTCTGGGACACGCTCTGGGAGGCGGGGCAGCGGCACGGCGTGATCGCGGCCGGGCGTTCCGCGTTCAACAGCCTGCGCCTGGAGAAGGGATACCGCGCCTGGGGCCACGACATGACCGCCGAGCACGACCCGTACGAGGCGGGTGTCGGGTTCGCGGTGCGCATGGACCGGGGCGACTTCGTGGGCCGTGCCGCGCTCGAAAAGCTCGGCTTCCCCGCCCGGAAGCTCACGGCGCTCCTGCTCGACGATCCGGCCGCCGTCGTCCTCGGCAAGGAGCCCGTCCATGTCGACGGAGCCCCGGCCGGGTACGTGACCAGCGCTTCGTACGGCTACACGCTGGGCCGCTGCGTCGCCTACGCATGGCTCCCGCCGCAGGAGACGGGCGCGAGCGTGCACATCGAGTACTTCGGCGAGAAGGTCTCCGCGACGGTCGCCGAAGAACCGCTGTTCGACCCGAAGATGACCCGCATCCGTCGCTAGCGGCCATGCGGCCGCTGTTATGGAGGAAGCTCCGTGTCCCCCACCTATGACGTGATCGTGATCGGCCTCGGCGGCATGGGCAGTGCCGCCGCCCACCACCTGTCCGCGCGCGGCGCCCGTGTCCTCGGCCTGGAGAAGTTCGGCCCCGTCCACAACCGCGGCTCCAGCCACGGGGGTTCGCGCATCACCCGGCAGTCCTACTTCGAGGACCCCGCCTACGTCCCGCTGCTCCTGCGCTCGTACGAACTGTACGCACGCCTGGAGCGCGACACCGGCCGCGAGATCGCCACCCTGTGCGGCGGCGTGATGGTCGGCCGCCCCGAGAGCCGCGCCGTCTCCGGTTCGCTGCTCTCCGCACGGCAGTGGGACCTGCCCCACGAGATGCTCGACGCCCCCGAGATACGCCGCCGCTTCCCCACCCTCAGCCCCCGCGACGACGAGGTGGCGCTCTACGAAGCGCGGGCCGGGCTCGTCCGCCCCGAGAACACCGTCGCCGCGCATCTGCAGCTCGCCACGCGGCAAGGCGCCGACCTGCACTTCGAAGAACCGATGACGCGCTGGGAGCCGTACCGGGACGGCGTTCGCGTGCACACCGCCGAGGACACCTACACCGCTGGGCAGCTGGTCATCTGCCCCGGCGCCTGGGCCCCGCAGCTGCTCACCGACATCGGGGTGCCGTTCACCATCGAACGGCAGGTCATGTACTGGTTCCGGCCGACCGGCGGCGAGCGGCCCTTCCTGCCGCAGAACCACCCGATCTACATCTGGGAGGACGCCGACGACGTGCAGGTCTACGGCTTCCCCGCCATCGACGGACCGGATCTCGGCGCCAAGGTCGCCTTCTTCCGCAAGGGCACGCCCTGTACGCCGGAGAACATCGAACGCACGGTCCACGACCACGAGGTCGCGGCGATGGCGGAGCACATGGCGCGCCATATCCCGTCCCTGCCGGGGCAGTTCCTCAAGGCCGCGACCTGCATGTACTCCAATACGCCCGACGAGCACTTCGTCATCACCCGGCATCCGGCCCACCCCGGATCGGTGACCGTCGCGGCCGGGTTCTCCGGGCACGGCTTCAAGTTCGTGCCGGTCGTCGGCGAGATCGTCGCCGATCTGGCCCTCGACGGCGCCACCGAGCACCCGATCGAACTCTTCGACCCCAGCCGCCTGGCCGCCGCGCCCGCCTGAGGACCACGGACTTGAGCAGTACGGACTTGAGCAGTACGGAGGAGTACGCACCGTGACGACGACCCCCGAGGCCCCGTCCACCGGCAGCCTGATGAGCACGCTGCCGGGACACTTCTACACCGACCCGGAGATCTTCCGGCAAGAGCAGGAACGCGTCTTCGAGTCACTCTGGTTCTGCGCGGTGCGCTCCGCCGACCTCGGCAAACCCGGTGCCTTCCGCACCGTCCAGATCGGCCGCGAGAGCGTACTGATCACCCGTTCCCGCTCCGGGGAGCTGCGGGCGTTCCTCAACATCTGCCGCCACCGCGGCGCCCGGCTGTGCACCGAGGAGGCGGGCGAGGTGCGGCGCGCGCTCCAGTGCCCGTACCACGCGTGGACGTACGACCTGGACGGGAAGCTGGTCGCCGCGCCGAACCTGACGAAGATGCCCGACGTCGACCGCGCCGACTACGGCCTGGTCAAGGTCGCGCTGCGGGAATGGCTCGGCTATGCCTGGGTGTGTCTTGCCGACGAGCCGCCCTCCTTCGAGGAGACCGTCATCGGATCAGCCGTGGAACGCCTGGGCGACGCGGCGTCCATCGAACGCTACGGAACCGACGGGCTCGCCCTCGGCAAGCGCGTCACCTACGACGTGCGCGCCAACTGGAAGCTGATCGTCGAGAACTTCATGGAGTGCTATCACTGCGCGACCATCCACCCCGAACTGACCGAGGTCCTGCCGGAGTTCACCGACGGATTCGCCGCGCAGTACTACGTCGGGCACGGCGCCTCGTTCGGTGACGAGGTCAGCGGCTTCACCGTCGACGGCAGCGCGGGCTTCGACCGTCTGCCCGAGGTCGCCGAGGACCAGGACCGGCGCTACTACGCGATCACGATCAAACCGGCGGTGTTCGTCAACCTCGTCCCCGACCACGTGATCCTGCACCGGATGTTCCCGCTGGCCGAGGACCGCACGGTCGTGGAGTGCGACTGGCTGTACGCACCCGAGGTCGTCGCGTCCGGCGTCGACCTCGCCAAGTCCGTGGAGCTCTTCCACCGGGTCAACGAACAGGACTTCGAAGCCTGCGAGCGCACCCAGCCCGCGATGGCGTCACGCGCCTATCGCGGGGGCGGGGTGCTCGTGCCGACCGAGCACCACATCGGCCTCTTCCACCAGTGGCTGACCGAGCGGCTGGCCTAGGCCGTGCTCAGGAGGTGGGTGCCGGGCGCTTGTACATGCGGGTCGCCGTGATCTCCCCGTGCACCGTCTCCTCGGCCGGGTTCTGCTGCGGCAGGCCCGGCCGCAGGTGCTCCTCGACGCTGATGTACTTCAGCCCTGCCCGCAGGTCCGCGTCGTTCCGCAACCGGATGACCAGCGGGAACTCCGCGAGCGCCGTCGTGTCGAACAGGCCGGTGGTGTAGAGCAGCTGTACCCCGAGCGCGTCCGACACGGCCCGCTGGAGCTCCAGGAGATACGTGGCGTTGGCGCGGCCGATGGGGTTGTCCAGGAAGAGCGTGCCGGCGTGCCGGTGCTTGTCGCGGCCCCGGTCGTTGCTGCGCAGGGCGGCCATCGTGCAGTACAGGGCGATGGCGGCGGTGAGCAGCTGGCCGCCGGAGAAGACGTCGCCCATCTGGCCGACCGGCACCCGCTCGGCGCGCAGCACGGCGTCCGGCTTGAGGATCTCGACGGCGATGCCGCGCGGCTCCAGGGCGGCCTGGACTCCGCGCAGCAGCAGGGACATTCCGTCGCGCCGCAGGTCGGAGTTCTTCTTGACCGCGGCCCGCGTGGCCTCGTCGATGACCTCGCCCAGGCGCTCGGTCAGCGTCGCCTGGTCGGGCTCCTCGAAACGGACGCGCAGGAACTCCTGGCCCGACCACTCCCCCAGGCCCTCGGGCAGCTGCGAGAGGCGCTGGGCCGAGCGGAGCGTGGCCAGCGAGGACTCCACGAGCCCGCGCAGGCGGTCCACGATGCTGTCGCGGTTGCGCTCCAGCTGCTCCAGCTCGTCGGTGAGCACGCGCAGGCGGGGCGCGAAGGCGTCGGCCCACTTCTTGGCGTGCTCGGGCAGCGCGGACGCGGGCAGTTCACGGATCTGCTGCCGGGCGGGGGTGCGCACCTGCTCGTAGCGCGTGGAGTTCGCATGGCGTACGAGGATGTCGCTGGCCTCGCGGACGGCGGCCTCGGCGGCGGAGAGGTCGGCGGCGCAGCCGCGCAGGGAGCGGCGGGCCTCGGCCGCGGCCTGGCGGGCCTCTTCGAGGGAGCCGGGGTAGGGCTCGGGCTCTTCGGGTGCTTCCTCCTCGTGGTGCTGCTCGCGCAGCAGGTCGCGCAGGAGGGCCGCCGTCTCGTCGAAGCCTCCGGCGGCGTCCTCGGCGGCGCGGTGGGTGTGCAGGAGCGCGGCGTGGGCGTCCTTGGCCTGGCTCAACGCCTCGGTGTGGGCGGCCAGTTCGCCGGTGGCGGTGCGCAGCAGGGCCTGTGCCTGTTCGGCGTCGGCGGGGACGAGCTCTTCGGGGAGCCCGGTGTGCGCGTCGCCGTCCTGCGGGGCGAGCCGCTCGGCCTCGCCGCGGAGCCGGCCGAGCTGCTCGCTCGCGGCGGACGCGCGGGTCTCGATGAGCTGGACCTGGGCTTCCGCGCGGGCGGACGCGGCCTGCCGGGACGGGCCGTCGGAGCCGTCCGTGCCTTCCAGGAGCAGGGCGGCGCGGGTGCGGACCTTGTTGCTGAGCCGGTCCAGTTCGGCGAGGGCACTGCTCTCGTCGCTCTCGGCGCGGGCCTGTTCGGCGCGCAGGTCGGCGCCGACACCGACCTTCTCGTAGAGCTGGGACGCGGCGCGGTAGGCCTCGCGCAGGGCGGGCAGCGAGGACTTGGGGGCGGCGGGGTCCTCGGGGTCCTCGGGCACGTCCTCGGGGGCGCCCGCGATCTCGGAGCGCTCAGCGCGCAGGGCACGGGCGGTACGGCGGGCGTCGTCGGCGGCACGCTGGGCGGAGCGGCGGTCCTCGTCGGCGGCGCGGGCGCGGTCCAGGCAGGTCTGGGCGCGGGCCTCCGACTCGACGGCGTCGTCGGCCAGTTCGCGCAGCTTGGTCTGCCAGCCCGCGCGCTCGCGCAGCCGGAAGGCGAGTCCCGCGAGGGCGTCGGCGGCGCGCCGCGCGCGCTGGGCGGCTTCCTGGCGCTCGTCGCGCGCGCGTGCCGCTTCGGCGGCCGTCTCATCGGCCTCGGCACGGACCGTACGGGCCTCGGCGAGTTCGCTCTCGGCCTCTTCGGCGAAGGCGCGTGCGCTGCGTGCGGCGGCGGCGAGTTCTTCGATGCGTCCGGCCGGGCAGCCGGTGCGCCAGGAGGCGAGCCGCGCGGCGAGTTCGCGGTCCTTGGCGAGGCGGACGGCGAGCGCCCTGATCTCCTCGTCGCGCCGGGCCGCCCGTGCGCGCAGCGCCGTCCGCTCCTCGTCGGCGGCCTGCTCGTCGTGCATGGCGGGGTTCGGCGGTACGAGGAAGACGCTTTCGTCGCCGCCGCCCGCTTCCTCGCCGGGGGTCGGCGCGAGGAGGGCGGCCGCGGTGCCGACGGCTACCGCGGAGCGGGGCAGCAGCGCGGCGCCCGCGAGGGCTTCGCGGGCGCGGACGTGCGTGGCCGGGTCGGTGATGACGACGCCGTCCACGAGCTCCGGCCGGGCGGCGAGCACGCGCGCGTGGTCGGCGGGGTCGACGGCCTGGGCGAGATAGCGCCAGCCGGGCAGCGCGGGGATGCCGTGTTCGCCGAGGAACTCGACGGTGGCCAGGACGTCCGGGCCTGGCGGAAGGAGCCCGCCGTCACCGAGGGCGCCCAGGATCCGGGAGTCGTCGGCGGCGGCGGTCCGCAGGTCGAAGAGCTGCCGCTCGGCGGAGGCGACGCCGTCCTCCAGGAGCGTGCGCAGATCGTCGGCGCTGCGGTCCAGCTCCGCGAGGGACAGGGGGCCTTCGGCCAGGAGGCGGGTGCCGATCGCGGCGCGGGCCGCGGCGACGGCGGCGCTTTCGTCGGCGGCCGCGTCCGTCCGGTCGCTGCCCGCGCCCGCCTCTGCCGTGGCCTGGCGGGGCAGCGGCACGCCGGCGGGCGAGGCCGCCCCCGGAAGGCCGAGCAGCTCGGCGAGGCGCTCGTCCCCGGCGATCGACTCGGCGGCCCTGCGTTCCGCGTCGTACGCGTGCTCGGCGGCGTCCGCGGCGTCCGCGGCGCGGGCCGCGGTGAGTTCGGAGCGGGCCTCGGCGGCGGCTGCCTCCTTGGCGTGCTCGGCGGCGCGCAGCGAGGTCTCGCGGGCGGTGTCCCAGGCGGCTGCGGCCGACTTCTCGGCGTCGCTCGCGGCGAGTGCCGCGCGTGCCGGGTCGGCGTCGGGTGCGGTGTCGTCGAGCCAGCCCGCGCGGACGGCCTCCGCGGTCTCCTGCTCGACCTCGGTGAGGCGCTGGCGCAGGTGTCCTGCCTCGCTGCGGGCGCGCTGCGCCTCCGTGGCGGCGACCGTGGCGTCGCGGTGGGCGGCCTCGCCGGTCTCCTGGAGTGCGGCCGAGCGCTCCTCTTCCTCGTTCGCCAGTGACTCGGCGCCTTCGGCGGCGGTGTGCAGGACGCGGACGAGGTCGGCGGCCGCCTTGGAGCGGGCGGCCAACGCGGGTGCCGCGTCCCGCTCGGCCTCCAGGATCGCGGAGGCCACGCGCGCGGAACGGTCGGCGGCGGCGCGGTGGCGCAGAACGGCTTCGGCGGCCTGCCAGGCGGAGTGCAGCTGGCGTGCGTCGGCCAGCTCGCGGCGCTGCGCGGCGGCGGCCTTCTCGGCGACGGTGAGCGCCAGGGAGGCGTGCCGGAAGGCCAGTTCGGCGGAGATGAGGGCGGACCTGCCGCGTGCCTCCTCCGCCGAGGTGACCGTGTGCGCGGCGGCGGTGACCCGCTCTGCGAGGTCCCCGGCGCGGCTGCGCTCGGCGACGCCGCGCGCGGAGAGGCGGCGGGCGAGCGTCCGGGTGCGGCGCTCGGCCCCCGCGTGCACGTCACGCGCGCGTGAGCGTGTGTCCGAGGCGTCGACGATCCGGCCGAGCAGGTCGACGGAGCCCGCCGTGAAGTCCCGCTCGGCGATGAGCTCGGAGCGGCGGCCCAGCTTGTTGCCGAAGCCGTGCACCAGGTCGGCGAGGCCGTCCGTGTCGCGGGTGTCCGTGACGGCGCGCAGCAGCAGGTCGGTGAAGTCGGAGTCCTTCTTGACCGCGAAGAGGCCGGCGGCCTCGCCCTCGTCGGCGTTCATCTCCCGCTGGTAGCGGAAGAGTTCGGGGTCGAGGCCCAGGTCGCCGAGGTGTTCGTTCCAGCGGTCGTGGATCTCCTCCCAGTGCACTTCGAGGTGGGGGTAGGCCTTGCCCGCGTCGGTCAGCGCGTCCCGGAAGCCCTTCATGGTGCGCCGCCGCCCCTGAGCGCCCGAGACGCCTTCCACGGAGGGGCGCACCGCGGTGGACTCGGCGACCGGCAGCGAGTCCAGGCTCATGCCGGGGCCGGGCCGGAAGGAGTACCAGGCCTCGGCGAATTTGCGCGGGTCGTTGGAGACCTGCCGTCCGCGCCATTCGCTGACCTTGCCGACGACGACGCACTCGCCGGTCAGGGTGTGCTGCCACTCCAGGGCGACGTGCCCGCAGTCGTCGGCGAGGAGGAACTTGCGCAGGACTCCGGAGCTCGCGCCGCCCAGGGTGTTGCGGTGGCCCGGCAGCATCACGGAGAAGATCAGCTTCAGGAGGACGGACTTGCCGCCGCCGTTCTCCAGGAAGAGCACGCCAGCGGGTGCCGGGCGCAGCGGCGGCCCGGTCGGCTCGTCCTGGAAGAACTCCGCCTGGGCGGGGGCGGGGTCGGGCACCTCCGCGCCGACGCCGCGCAGGTCAAGCACGGTGTCGGCGTAGCGCGCACCGGCGGGGCCGATGGAGTAGAGGCGGACCCGGGACAGCTCGTACATGGCGGCGGACTCTCGTCGTAAGTCGTGCGGAACAGCAGGATGGGGGGAAGCGGGGTGGGGCGAGAGGTTCAGGAGTGGAAGGGCAGGCCCGCGTCGGCGGCCAGTTCCAGGTCGTCGGTCTCGTCGGGGGGCAGCAGGGTCGCGGACCCGTCCGTGACGGGCACGATGCCGAGTTCGAGGAGTTCGGCCATGGCGGCGCCGCCCGCCATGTCGCGCACCTGGAGCTGATAGCGGGCGGTCGTGCGGTACGTGCCTCCGGAGTCGTCGCCCGTGCGCTGCAGGAAACCGGAGTCGGTGAGGAACGCGACGGCCTTGCCGATGATCCCGGTGGTCGATCCCGCGAGGCGGCGGGCGTCCTTGGTGGCGCCCGTCGAGCTGCGCCGTGTCCAGATCCGCCAGGCGGCTTCGAGTCCGGGGGCGTCGGTCGTGGGGTCGGTGTTCTCGCCCTGTTCCTCGGCGCGCTCCTCCAGGCGGTGGCAGGCCTGCCGTACGAAGGCGTCGACTCCATTGACCGTGACCCGGCCGATGTATCCGTCGTCGGCGAGGTCCTCGGGGCGCGGGAACGCCAGGGCGGCGACGGCGAGGTGGGCGAGGCCGTGCAGGAAGCGGTCGGTGGAGTCGGCGGCGGTCCTGCGGGCGTAGTCGCCCATGCGGACGGCGAACACGGAGTCCTCGGCGGCCGTCACGGCCATCCCCGCGCGCGGGGAGACCTCGAGAACGACGAGTCCGAGTCCGGCGGCGACGGCGTCGGCGAGCCGGGCGAACGGCGGGTCTTCGCGGTAGCGGCGCAGCAGTTCCGCGTACTCCTGGTCGCGGGCGGGCTGGAGCTTGGGCTGGAGCCCGAAGGAGACGAGGCGCGCGGCGTCGGCGGCGTCGGCCGGGGTGACGGCGGCGGTCGTCGCGGGCGCCGCCGATGCCTCCGGCTCGCCCCACGCGGTGTGCTCTGCGGGGTGCTCGGTCACGGCTTGTGCTCCTTGCGGCGGTCGTGCTGGAGAGTCTTGAGCGGGTCGGCGGTGCTCACGGCGGAGTCGGTCGTGAACATGACGGAGTGGTTGGTGCTCACGACGGAGTTGACGGTGCTCATGCGACCTCCGTGCGGCCGGCCGCCATACCGGCGGCGTCCAGCAGTGCCGTGCCCACGATGAGGTCGGCGCCGCCGAATTCCGGGTCGTCGAGTTCGGTGCCGTCGTCCACGGCGAACAGGAGCTTCTCCTCGCCCTGGCGGTAGGCGGTGCCGACCGGCGGGCTGGCCGCGTGGACGGCGAGGAGGGCCACCAGATACGGCAGTTCGGTGTCGCGGAGCCGGGCGTCGGCGAGGAGCCCGGAGAGGCGCCGGGGGGCGTCGGCCGGCAGGTCGAGCAGCTCCATGGCCTCGGCGAGCTGTTCCTCGCTGAAGCGGCTGTCGTCGGGGGTGGCGATCAGATCCGGCTCGGGCATCTCCACGCCCAGGTGCTCGCGCTCCTGCGGCGGCGTGAGCAGTATGTCGACGAGGTCCGTGACGCGGACGGAGACCGGTGTGCGCAGTCCCGTCCCGCGCGCGAAGAACGCGTTCGTCACGCGGCTCGCCTGCTCGACCGGGAGCGGCAGGAGCGGGGCGACCAGTTGCCCGTACAGATCGAGCCCGGTGCGTGCGGTGGGTGTCGCGAAGGCCTGGCGGTCCTGCTCGGCACGGAAGAGGGGGCCCGCTTCCAGGAGCCGGGACTGGAGCTGGGTGTGGCGGCGGATGCAGTCCTTGACGATGTCGACCAGCTCGGCGGCCCGGCGCTTCTGCTCGGGGTCCTCGGACTCGTCGCGTGCCTTGCGGATGTTCGTCAGGATGGCGTTCTCGTGGCGGTAGCGGTCCGCCACGTGTTCGAGTGCCTCGGCGATCATGTCGGGGACGGCCTCGAGCCAGTCCACCGCGCGGACGTTGCGCCGGGTGGCGTCCAGGGCCCTGCGGAGCGTTTCCGAATACTGCACGGTTCGGTACCGCGCCTGCTCGGCGGCGAGCTGGGCGTCGGCGAGGCGGCCGCGGTTGATGAGCACCTCGAGCTTCACCTCGGCGGCGATCTGGGCGCTCGTGACGTCGGTGTCGAGGGCGCCCACGAGGACGTTGACCGCTTCGTCCGTCGTGCGGAGATAGACACCGCCGCCGTACCCGGGGACTTCCTCGATCAGCTTGAAGTCGTAGTCCCTGCGCACATAGGAGCCGTCGGTGGCAAAGGTGCCGTACACCGCGCGGAAGCCGCGGTCGACACTGCCTACGTTGATCAGGTTCTCCAGGACCCAGCGGGCGACGCGTTCGTGCTCGGCCACGGGGCGCCGGGGGGCCTGGGCGCCGACGCGCGGGAGCAGCCTGGCCACTATCTGCTCATGATCGGCGCCGGTGTCGAAGTCCATGTTCAGGGTGACCAGGTCGATGGCGGAGAGGGCCACCTCCGCCATCGCGTACACCGAGTACTCGCCCGCGAGGTTGGCCTTGCGCACGTCCAGGTCGTGCAGCGGCGCCGTGCAGGCGAGCGCGCGCAGGCGCCGCGCCAGGCCCTCGTCGGCGGCCGGGCCCGGAGCGGGCCTCGGCCCCGCGCTGAGCTGGGGCGGAACGGTGTCCGTAACGGCAGGCGAAGTCACGGTGCACAGACTAGATCCTCGGTCTGACAACGGTCGAAACGGCGCAGATCTGACAGCCGCCCGGGGAAGCCCGTCCGGTCCTCAGCGGGCTGCCCGCTCACCCTCCGCCACGCGCTGGCCGTAGGCCTCGACGAGGCCGCGCCGCGAGTCGTCCAGGTAGACCGCGAGCAGCCGTTCGGCCTCCGCGGCGTCGCCGTCCTGGAGGACGCCCAGGATCTGCCGGTTGCGGGCGAGGTACGGCTCGTGCAGCCGGCGCGGATCGTCCACCACGTGGAAGGCCAGGCGCAGTTCGGCGAAGACGCTGCGCATCACCTCGTCGGTGCGGGCGCTTCCGGCGAGGGCGACCAGCTCCCGGTGGAAGTGGATGTTGGCGGTGGAGACGCCCTTCCACTTGCGCTCGCGCGCGGCCTTCGTGCCGTCCGCGACGGCGGCCGCGAGTCCGTCGAGCGCGAAGGGCGGGTCTCCGAGTCCGCGGACGACCGCGCATTCCACGAGGCGCCGGGTGCGGTAGATGTCCTCCACGTCCTCAATCGTGAGAACTCGGACAAATACCCCGCGATTGAGCTGGTGGATCAGCAGCCGTTCATGCGTGAGGAGACGGAAGGCCTCGCGCAGGGTGTTGCGCGAGACGCCGAGCGCGCCGCCGATGCTGTCCTCCGACAGGCGCGCCCCCGGCGGGAAATACCCCTCCGCGATACGGCTCCGGAGGATGTCCGAGACCCGCTCCGCGGTGCTGGTGCGCCCCAGGAGCGCGCGGTCGTCGGCCAGTCCGCTCGCGTCAGCCATTCCCTCAGCCATGCCCGGATTCAATCGCAGATACAAGAACGAGACAACATGGGTATTGAGGGATCGTTCAACGATCCTCTACCTTGTCGAGCACGGCGCGGTCCCCTCCTGTGCCCCATGTCCTGCCCGCACCACCTCCTTGCCCGCTCCGCACCCTCCGTCCCCCTTCCTGCGAGGTGCCCATGAGCACACCCCCTCCGCCCCGGACCCTGCCGACCGACCCACGCCCCAAGGACGGCGAACCCGCCGACGACAACGGCGCGTTCGGCTGGCTGCGCGCCCTCGGTCCGCGCGGCCGCCGCGCCTTCGGAGGCGCCTTCGGCGGCTACGCCCTCGACTCCTACGACTACTTCACGCTGCCGCTGAGCATGGTCGCGATCGCCGCGTACTTCGGTCTGGACAGCGGTCAGACCGGCCTGCTCACCACGGTCACGCTGGTCGTCTCCGCCATCGGCGGCGCGATCGCCGGAGTGGTCGCGGACCGGATCGGCCGGGTCAAGGCCCTCCTGATCACGGTCATCACGTACGCCGTCTTCACCGTGGCCTGCGGTTTCGCGCCCAACTACGAGACGCTGCTGGTCTTCCGCGCCCTCCAGGGCCTCGGCTTCGGCGGCGAGTGGGCGGTCGGCGCGATCCTGGTCGCCGAGTACGCCACGGCCAAGAACCGCGGCCGCACGCTCGGCGCGATCCAGAGCGCCTGGGCGGTCGGCTGGGCGCTCGCGGTGATCGTCTACACCGTGGTGTTCCAGTTCCTGGACGAGGACACCGCCTGGCGCGTGATGTTCTGGACCGGCGCGCTGCCCGCCCTCCTCGTCGTCTACGTACGACGCAACGTCCACGACGCCCCCGAGGCGGCCGAGGAACGCAAGAAGAGTGCCCACAAGGGGTCGTTCACCGCGATCTTCAAGCCGGGTCTCCTGCGCATCACGCTCTTCGCGGTGCTGCTCTCCACCGGTGTGCAGGGCGGCTACTACACGCTCGCCACCTGGGTGCCCACGTATCTGAAGAGCGAACGCGGACTCACCGTGGTCGGCACGGGCGGCTACCTCACGTTCCTGATCTCCGGTGCCTTCATCGGCTATCTGGCGGGCGGCTATCTCACCGACATACTCGGCCGCAAACGCAACATCACGCTCTTCGCGTTCCTCTCCGCGGCCAGCATCCTGGCGTACACGAACATCCCGGACGGGGCCAACGGCCTTCTCCTTGTGCTCGGTTTCCCGCTCGGCTTCTGTATGTCGGCCATCTTCAGCGGCTTCGGTTCGTTCCTCAGCGAGCTCTATCCGGCGGCCGTGCGCGGCACCGGGCAGGGCTTCACGTACAACACCGGCCGCGCCGTGGGCGCCGTGTTCCCCACCATGGTCGGCTTCCTGGCCGACAGCTGGGGCGTGGGCGGCGCGCTGGTCTTCGGCGCGATCGGTTACGCGCTCGCCGTGCTCGCGCTGCTCGGGCTGCCCGAGACACGCGGGAAGGAGCTGGTGTGAGCCCCACGACCACGGCGCTCCAGAGCCCCCGGGAAGCCCGCGCGCTCTTCCGTTCGGGCACGAGCGGCCCGACCGCGGGCTGGGCGGCCGGTCACACCCAGGCCAACCTGATCTCCGTGCCCGCCGACTGGGCGTACGACATGCTGCTGTTCTGCCAGCGCAACCCGAAGCCCTGCCCGGTGCTCGACGTCACGGACGCGGGCTCCTGGACCACGCCCCTGGCCCCCGGCGCCGATCTGCGGACGGATCTGCCGCGCTACCGGGTGTGGGAGGACGGCGAGCTGGTCGGCGAACCCACGGACGTGGTCGACCGGTGGCGGGACGACCTGGTGTCGTTCCTCATCGGGTGCAGCTTCACCTTCGAGTCTGCGCTGACCGAGTCCGGCGTGCCGATGCGCCACGTCGAGCAGGGCCGCAACGTCTCCATGTACGTCACCGCGCGCCCCTGCCGTCCGGCGGGCCGGCTGCACGGCCCCATGGTGGTCTCGATGCGCCACGTGCCGCCCGAGCACCTGTCGGCGGCGATCAGGGAGACCGCCCTGATGCCCGCCGTGCACGGCAGTCCGGTGCACTGCGGGGACCCGGCGGGGCTCGGCATCGAGGATCTGGACCGTCCCGACTTCGGTGATCCGGTGGCCGCCGAGCCCGGTGACATCCCGGTGTTCTGGGCATGTGGAGTGACACCGCAGGCCGCCGTGATGGCTTCGCGGCCGCCCTTCGCGATCACGCACGCGCCGGGCCAGATGTTCGTCACCGACGCCCGGGACGAGCAGTACCGGGTGGCCTGAACGGGCCGCCGAACGGAAACAGGAGAGCTACGTAGATGAGCGACGCCGTGATCGACCTCAACGCCGACCTCGGTGAGGGCTTCGGCCGCTGGCGCCTGACCGACGACGAGGAGCTGCTCTCCGTCGTCACGAGCGCCAATGTGGCCTGCGGCTTCCATGCCGGGGACGCGGCCACCATGCGCCGCGTGTGCGAGCAGGCCGCCGCGCGCGGAGTACGGATCGGCGCCCAGGTCTCCTACCGCGACCTGGCGGGCTTCGGGCGCCGCTCCATGGACGTACCGGCCGATGAACTGGCGGCCGAAGTGGCCTACCAGATAGGCGCCCTGGAGGTCTTCGCGCGGGCGGCCGGCACGCGCGTGTCGTACGTGAAGCCGCACGGGGCGCTCTACAACCGCGTCGTCCACGACGAGGACCAGGCGCGTGCCGTCGTCGAAGGGGTCCTGCTCGCGGATCACACGCTGCCCGTCCTCGGTCTTCCGGGATCACTCTTCCTGGAGACGGCGGACAAGGCCGGACTGCCCGTGGTCACCGAGGCGTTCGCGGACCGCGCGTACACCCCGCAGGGAACGCTCGTGCCGCGCGGCAGCGACGGCGCCGTCATCACGGAGGCCGACGCCGTCGTCGAACGCTCGGTGGGCATGGCCCGGTCCGGGTCCGTCACCGCCCTGGACGGGCAGCGGATCGACGTCCGCGCGCGCTCGTTGTGTCTGCACGGCGACACCGCGGGCGCGGTGGCCCTCGCCCGGCAGGTCAGGGCGCGCCTCGAAGCGTCGGGTGTCCGGGTGGAGGCCTTCGCGTGAGGGTGCTCCCGGTCGGCGATCTGGCGCTGCTCGTCGAACTCGCCGACGGCGACGAGGCGCAGGCCCTCCACGCCGAGCTGCTGCGCCGCAGGGCCGCGGGGCTGATCCGCGTACGGGAGATCGTGCCCGCGGCCCGCACGGTGCTCCTGGACGGCCTCGACGACCCCGGCCGGGTCGGAGCGGAGCTCGCCGCCCTGGACATCCCGCCTCTTTCGGCGCGCGCGGAGGACGTACGGGAGATCCCCGTCCGTTACGACGGGCCCGATCTGGCGGACGTGGCGGCGCACTGGGGTGTGCCGGTCGCGGAGGTCGCGCGCATCCACTCCCGGGCCGAATTCCGGGTCGCCTTCTGCGGGTTCGCGCCCGGCTTCGGCTATCTCACCGGCCTTCCCGAGGGCTGCGAAGTGCCCCGGCGGGCCACGCCGCGCACAAGCGTCCCGGCCGGCAGCGTCGCCCTGGCGGGGCCGTACACCGGGATGTATCCGCGCTCGTCGCCCGGCGGCTGGCAGCTGATCGGCACGACCGATGCCGTGCTGTGGGACCACGCGCGCGTGCCCGCCGCGCTGCTCACGCCCGGGCTGCGGGTGCGCTTCGTGCCCGTGGCCGGGGTCTGCACGGCGGAGGCACGATGACGGACCGGGCCTTCGCCGTCGTACGGGCCGGGGCACTGACCACGGTGCAGGACCAGGGCCGTCCCGGACACGCGCACCTCGGAGTGCCGCGCTCCGGGGCCCTCGATCCGGCCGCGGCCCGCCTCGCCAACCGCCTCGTCGGCAACTCGCCCGAGGCCGCCGTCCTGGAGACCACCCTGGCCGGCTGCTCCGTACGGCCGCGGTGCGCGGTGACGGTGGCCGTCGTGGGCGCGCCCTGCCCGGTGACGGTCGACGGCCGTCCGGTGGCGTGGGGAGCACCCGTGCGAGTGCCGGCAGGTGCGCTGCTCGACGTCAAAACGGCCGTCTCCGGAGTACGTTGCTACGTCGCGTTCGGCGGCGGAGTCGCCGTCGACCCGGTGCTCGCGAGCCGTTCGACGGACCTGCTCTCCGGGCTCGGCCCTCCCCCGCTCGCGGACGGAGCCGTCCTGCCCCTGGGGCTCGCCGCCGCGCCCCACGCGCGCGTGGACACCGTCCCGCACCCGGCGCCGCCGCACGAGCTGATCCTGCGGGTGACGTACGGGCCGCGCGCCGACTGGTTCACCGCGTCGGCCCTGCGCACGCTGACCACGCGCGCGTACCGGGTCTCCTCGGCGAGCAACCGCATCGGGCTGCGCACCGAAGGACCCGCTCTGGAACGGGTGTGCGCCGATGAACTCCCCAGCGAGGGCATGGTCCTGGGCGCCGTCCAGGTGCCGCCGGACGGCCGTCCGGTGGTGTTCCTCGCCGATCACCCGACGACCGGCGGCTATCCGGTGATCGCGGTGGTCAGGGAGGCGGATCTGGCCGGGGCCGCGCAGGCGGTGCCGGGGACGCCGGTGCGTTTCGTACCGGCGGGGCGGCGCTGAGGCTCTCCTCGGTCCACTATGCCGCGTCCGGTCGCTCGGCCGCGGTGAGGGCGGCGAGGGCCGCCGTCACCGCGTGGGTGGCGCTCAGGTCGAGCCGGGCGCTGCTGCCCCGGACTTGATGGCGGACCTCGTCGGCCGCGAGGGTGAGCAGCTGGGGCAGCAGATCGGTGCACCGGCGCGCCACCCAGCCGGTGCCCGCGGTGGCGAGCCACAGCAGACCCGCCGACCGTGTGGGCGACGGCAGTTGGGGCTCGCGCGAGGGCGGGCTGCCCGCCGCGATCCCCCGCGCCGCGAGCAGTTCGTGGAAGCGGAGTGCCACCAGCCGGTGGCCGCGCTCGCCGGGATGCAGCCGGTCCGCGCTCCACAGCGTGCGGTCGGCGACCCACTCCTCCTCGGCGAGATGCAGGTGGACGGCGCCGTACCGCTCGGACAGCGCGTGCACCACGGCGTTGACGGCACGCTGTCTGCGGGCCAGCGGGCGGGCCAGGGCTCCGGGGAGGCCGAGCATGGCCCCCGGGTCGGGGAGGCAGGCGGTGAGCAGCCGGGCGCCTTGTCGCGCGCCGGAGGCGTAGACCGTGTCGAGGCTCGCTGCCACGGCCCGGATGTCGAACGTGCAGCGCAGGGTGTCGTTGACGCCGACGATGACGGAGAGCAGGTCGGGCCGCAGCTCCAGGGCCTCGGGCAGCTGCCGGTTCAGCACGTCGCCGGTCTGGGCCCCGCTCGCGGCGAGGTTGTGGAACCGCGCCTCCCCCTCCGGCCCCGCAAGCCCCGCGGCCAGCAGCGCCGCCCATCCCCGCCGGCCTTCGCCCACGGGGTCCCCGATGCCCGCGGTCAGGGAGTCGCCCAGGGCCACGAAGCACGGCCGCCGCTTCACGACGCACGTCCCTCGTGAGGCGCCGCCCCGGACACCCCTCCGCCTGCCGGACCGGCGCCCGGCACCGCCCCGCGGAACGCCTGCCCGCGCCCCGGCCCCGTAGAAGCCTCATGCGCCCCCAAGAAACCCGCCACCGCCCCCTCCCACCCGAAGCACTCCGCACGCGCGCGTGCCGTCTCCCGGCGTATCGGCTCGGGGCGCAGGAGGAGAGCCTGGACGGCGGACGCGAACGCCTCGCCGCCGGGCGACGCCACCGCGCCCGCCCCGCCGACGATCTCCGGCAGCGCAGACGACGCCGCGGCCACCACCGGCGTACCGCAGGCCAGCGCCTCCAGGGCCGCGAGGCCGAACGTCTCGCAGGGGCCCGGCGCCAGACAGACGTCGGCCGTCGCCTGCAGCGCGCCCAGGGCCGCCCGGTCCTCGACGTGCCCCAGGAACGTCACCGGCAACCGCCGCTCGCGCGCCCGCAGTTCGAGGCGGGCGCGCAGCGGCCCGTCACCCGCCACCACGAGCACCGCGGGGACGCCCCGGCCGCGGAGCGCCTCCAGGGCGTCAAGGGCCGTGCCGGGCCGCTTCTCCACGGACAGTCGCGAGCAGAGCAGCAGCAGAACCTCGTCCACGCGTGCGTGGCGCTCGCGCACGCGCGGATCGCGCAGCCCCGGACGGCTGCCCACGAGGTCGACGCCGAGCGGCGCCCTGACGACATTGCGTGCCCCGATGCGGACGAACTCGCGCTCGGCCCACTCCGTGGTGCACACCACGCGCGCGTAGGCGTGCGCCGTACGGGAGTTGAGGGCGTCGGCCGCGCGCAGGGCCGCCTGCCGTGGCATGCCCCAGGATCTGAGGACGCCGTCCGTCGTCTCGTGGGAGACCATCACGGCCGGGATCCTGCGGTGCCGGGCCCATGCGCCGGTCCAGCGCAGGGTCGTGCGGTCACAGACCTCGATGCGGTCGGGGGCGAGGCCTTCGAGGAGCCTGGCCACCCTGCGCCGGTCGGTGAGGACGCGGTAGCCGCCGGTGCCGGGCAGCAGGGTGCCCGGCAGGGTCACGACGCGCCCCTGGTCGGTGTCGCGGGCCCCGGCCCGCTCACCCGGCACGACAAGGACGGGCTCGTGCCCGGCCGCGCGGTAGCCGCGCCCCAACTCGCGCAGTGCGGTACGCAGTCCGCCCGAGGAGGGGGTGACGAAGTTGGCCAGCCGCACGATGCGCAGCGAGGCCGGCTCCCGCGCGCCGGAGCGAGCCGCTGCCGCTGCTGCCGCCGCCGCACGGTAGGCCGCTTCCCTGTAGAGGGCCGCCTTCATGCCGCCACCGCCGTCCGGGCGGCGAGCACCTGGCCGTAGTGGCCGACGAGCTGCTCGCCCACCGCCGCCCAGGTCCGCCCTTCGACGGCCGCGCGCCCGGCCCTTCCGTAGGCGGCACGCAGTCCCGGATCGGCGGCGAGCGCCCAGACCGCGTCACGCACCGCGAGGGCGTCCCGCGGCGGAACCAGGGCTCCGGTGCGGCCGGGGACGACGAGGTCGAGCGGGCCTCCGGCGGCGGGCGCGACCACCGGCACGCCGCTGGCCATGGCCTCCTGCACGGTCTGGCAGAACGTCTCGTGGGGACCTGTGTGCACGAAGAGGTCCAACGAGGCGTAGATCCGGGCGAGTTCGCTCCCGGTGCGGCGTCCGGTCATGACCGCGCCGGGCAGGGCCGCCCGCACGGATGCCTCGCTGGGCCCGTCGCCGACGACGACCACTCGTACGCCCTCCAGGGAGCACACCCCGGCGAGGAGCTCGACCTGCTTCTCGGGAGCGAGGCGCCCCACGTAGCCGACGATCAGCTCGCCGTCCGGCGCGAGTTCACGGCGTACGGACTCGTCCCGCAGGCCGGGCCGGAACCGGGTGGTGTCCACGCCCCGCGGCCACAGCCGCACCCGTGGCACCCCGTGTGCCACCAGATCGCGCAGGGCGGCCGACGAGGGGGCGAGGGTGCGGTCGGCCGCGGAGTGGACGGCACGGATGCGGCGCCAGGCGGTGGCCTCGCCCATCCCCATGTACGTACGCGCGTAGCCGCCCAGATCCGTCTGGTAGACGGCGACGGCGGGGATGCCCAGGCGCGCGGCGGCCGCCATGCCGCGCACGCCGAGGACGAAGGGGCTGGCGAGATGGACGAGGTCGGCCCGGTGCGCGCTCAGCGCGGCCGACAGGCGCCGGCTGGGCAGCGCGACCCTGACCTGCGGATATCCGGGGAGCGGCAGGGAGGGCACACGGATGACGGGGCAGGGCGCACTGGCATCGGCTGCGGCGTGCGCCCCGGCCGCGTGGGCCGGGGCGATGACCAGGGGGTCGTGACCGTGTGCGGCGAGCTGCCGGGTGGTCTGGAGGGCGCAGTGCGCCACGCCGTTGACGTCGGGAGGGAAGGATTCGGTGACGATGACGACACGCATACCCGTGTTGTCGTCGCGCGGGGCGTGGTCACGTCAACGTGGATCTTTCCTGACGAGGAACGTCCCGTGAGCGTTCCCCTCCGCACGCGCTCCCCCCGTTGAGCGCGCCCGGCGTTCCTTCGCCGTGCCGGGCGCTACACCTCGGCCGCGTCGGGGTCGATTCTGCTGCGTACCGCGGTCTGTACCTCGTCCTCCTCGGCGGGGTCCGCGGCGAGCCTTCTGAGCTGGGTGACCACGCGGGCGTCACCGGTCTCGGCGTGCCGTGCGGCGACTTCGCGGGTGGACTCCTCGCAGTCCCACAGGCATTCGACGGCGAATCCGGCGGCGAAGGAGGGATCGGTGGCGGCGAGCGCGCGGGCGGCGCGTCCGCGCAGGTGGGAGGAGGCGGTCTCGCGGTAGACGTGGCGCAGGACGGGGGCCGCGCAGGCGATGCCGAGCCGTCCCGCTCCGTCGACGAGCGTCCAGAGGGTGGGTGCGTCCGGGCCTTCGCCGCGGACGGCTTCGCGGAGGGCGGCGAGGACGAGATTGCTGTCCCGGGCGCCGCCTCTGCAGGCGAGCACCCGTCCGGCGGCGGCGCCGAGCACGTCGGGCCGCAGGGCCCAGCGGCGGGCCCGCTCGACGGCGGCGACGCTCTGCATCCGCTCGAAGGCCTCGGCGGCGGCGTCCACGACGGCTCGTGAGGTGTCCTCCACCGCGAGTTCGATCAGGTCGAAGACTTCGGGATCGTGGGTGTCCGCGAGGTAGCGAAGGGCTGTGCCGCGCGCCCCGTCGGAGCCGTTGCGGGCGGCCTCGATGATCTCGGCGCGGTCGTCAGGACCGGCGACGGCGCTCAGGCAGCGGGCCGCGGGCACATGCAGGACCGCTCCCCGTTCGAGCCCTTCCTGGGCCCAGTCGAAGACGGCCGACACGCTCCAGCCGGGTCGTGGCCCCGACGGCCGCATCTGGCGCTGCCAGCGGTCGAAGGACCCCTGTTCGCGGGCGGCCCGTACGCGGGCGCCGACACTCTCGCGCGGATCCTCCTCCCACAGCCGCCAGGGCCGGGGTTCGTAGGCGTCGCGCACGGTGGCGGCGAGTTCGGCCTCGCCCTCCGCGTCCGAGGGGAATCTGGCGAGCACGGGCACGGCCAGGGCGCGCAGGCCCGCGTCGTCGTCCCGCAGCGCCAGTTCGTCCAGGGCCCAGGCCCAGTTGGCGCCGAAGGCCGCGTACCTGCGCAGCAGTTCGAGGGCGTCGTGCCTGCCGTACGAGGCGAGGTGCCCCAGGACCGCGAGCGCGAGGCCGGTGCGGGAGTCGTCCGTGTCCAGGACGTCCTCGGGGTCGAAGAGATGCCGCTCGATCGCCTCGATCCCGCCGCGGAGATCGAGGTAGAGCCTGGCGTAGTACAGGGAGCGGTTCTCGACCTGCCAGTCGTGGCGGGGGTCGTGGAGCACGCAGGTCTCGAGGGCGGCGAGCGCCTCGGACCGGGGTGCGGTGAGTGCGTGCAGCGTGCCGTCGCCGCGGCCCCGCTGCAGCAGGCCGAGCAGCGTACCGCTGGGCGCTATGACCGGATCGAACATGGGAAACAGCCTCACATCAAGCGTCGACGCAACCGGGAATCGTGAATTACCTGGCCGTGCGCCTACACGTCGGGCTGCCCGCCGTCTCTTGCTTGCTGTAGACCATCTTCCTCTGCCTCTCGTCGGTGGCCCGCATCGATCCGGACGGGAGGTCCGGGGGGCGGGCCGCTCACGGTCCGCGCGGTGCGGCAACTCCTGCCCCGCCGTCGCGTCCGTGAATCACGTCGTCATGATGACCCAGCGGTTCTGCCCGCCGCGACCACATTTCCAGCGCCCCCGTTGTTGCTGGTCAGGTACCCCGCTCAGGCCGCCCCGAACAGGCCGAGCAGCTCCGTCTTGGCGAACATCCGGGCGGTGTCCACCGCCGACGGCGTGCCCGCGGCCGGATCCGCGCCGCCGTCGAGCAGCGCCCTGATCACGGCGTCCTCGCCCTTGAAGACGGCGCCCGCGAGCGGGGTCTGCCCCCGGTCGTTGGCACGGTTGGCGTCACCGCCCCGCTCCAGGAGGGCCCTGACCGCGTCCGCGTGGCCGTGGTAGGCGGCGAGCATGACGAGGGAGTCGCCGCTGTCGTTCGTGAGGTTCGCCGGAACACCCGCGTCCACATAGGCGGAGAGGGCCGCGGTGTCGCCCTGGCGCGCCAGATCGAAGATCTTGGTCGCGAGCTCCACGACTTCCGGGTCGGGGGCTTCACTCATGGACGGGACCGCCTTTCGACTGCGGGGTGAATCGGGACGCGTACGGCGACCGGTGCAGCCGTACGAGTGAATCGACAGGGTACTGCCCGTGCGGGCACATGACGGGGCTCGCCCGCGGCAAAGATCACCAAGGCAACCCGACGACCGCCGGACGCGCAGCCCGGGAGGCCCCCGGAGGCCCGCCATTCGAGCTAAATTCCGGAAAATTACCCCATTTGCACCTTTTATCGTATGGATACATGCTGTGAACCTGGAACAACTCATGGTGACTGTCCCCACCAACCAGGAGAACCGTCATGATCCTTTCCATCTCGGGCGTCGTGCTGCTCGGCATCATCGTCTTCCTGTTCTTCCGCAAGGACGGACTCAAGGCGTCCCACGCGGTGGTCTGCGCGCTCTTCGGCTTCTTCATGGCCGGCACCGCCATCGCCCCGAGCATCAAGGCCGGCAGCGCGAGCCTCGCGAGCCTGCTCGGCGGGATCAAGTTCTGACGCCTCCTGCTCCCCGCAGCACTTCGTTCGCACCATCTGGAGACTGACGTGGCCCGGCGCCCCCTCCCCCGCATCCTGAGCAACGGCACCGCCTCGATCGCCCGCAGCCGGGAGTTCGCCCGGTCGGCCGCCGACAGCGCCACCGACGTCCTCCACCCGCTGATCACGATCACTCGTGGACTGCGCCGCCTCGCGGGGGCCGGGCGGCGCAAGTGGGCCGACACCCCCAAGGACCGGCGGGGACCGCTGCTGTTCCTGGTGGCGTCCGTCGTCCTGGTCGTGGCCCTCATCCCGTTCGGTCCGCTGCTCGCCGCCATCTGCCTGATGGGGGCCGCCGCCTGGACCGGCAGGGAACGCACGGAGCCCGCGCCCACGGGCCCCGACGAGGCGCAGACCCAGCGGTTGCAGTCCCTCTACGAAGCACTCGTCCCCTACTTCTCCGTCCCCGAGGACCCCGCGCCGCTCTTCGCGCACGGCGGCGAGTGGGACAAGGCCCTCACATCCTACGAGTTCGACGGCACCGGACGCGTCTCGCATCTGGTGGTGAGCTACCCCGCGTACTTCACCGACGGCGAGCCCGAATCGCGCGCACGCATCGAGCAGTTGCTGCACGCGAAGTCGGGCCGCGGCCGTGAGTACCACTTCGAGTGGGACGAGGAGGGCAACCGGCTCACGGTGAACGTGCTGCCCCCGCTGCCCACCGACATCGCGGCCCAGCGGTTCGTCACGGCCCCCGGAGAGACCGTGCTCGGCTTCACCGACCCCACCGGTGTCCAGCGCACCCTCCCCGTGACGGACGGCGACGAGCAGCGCGACGTACCCCCCGTCGTCTGGCGCACAGGACCCCGCTCCACCGAGCCGCACCTCCTGGTGGTCGGCGAACCCGGCAGCGGCACCACCACCCTGCTGCGCTCCGTCGCCCTCCAGGCGCTGCTCCACGGCGATGTCCTGATCATCGAGGGCAGCGGCATCGGCGACTACGCCTGCCTGACCGGCCGTGACGGCGTCCTGGCCATCGAGTGCGGGCTCGCCGGGGCGCTGGCGAGCCTGGAGTGGGCGGCACACGAGACGGAGCGGCGCCTCATCTCCGCCAACCGCGCCCGCCAGGCGGGCCACCCCGCCCCCGAGGACACCAAGCGCCCCCTGTGGATCATCCTGGACCGTCCCAGCGTGCTCGGTCATCTGGCCGCCGCCGACGGCCGCAAGGACCCGCAGTCGCTGCTCCAGGTGCCGCTGCGGCACGGCAGGGCGGCGGGCGTCACGGTCGTGGTGGCCGACCAGTTCGACAGCGTGGACGCCCTGAGCGATCCCGTGCGCCAGCACACCCGCGCGCGCGTGGTCCTCGGCCCCGCGACACCCGACCAGATCGAGGACGTCCTCGGGGTGCCGCCCCGCACGACGCCCACGTCCGACGTCCCGCCCGGCCGCGGCTACGCCCGGCTCGGCACCGGCCAGGTGCACCGGCTCCAGGTGCCCGCGACACCCGATCCGTACGACGACGCCACGAGCGAGGCGCACCGCCAGGCGGTGACGGATCTGCTGCCCGCCCGCAGCACCCCCGCCGACGCCGGCGCGGACACCGGCACCGAGGCGGAAGCCGAGGCCGGGCCCGAGGCCCTGGCCGACACGGCCGCCGACGAGGCCGACACCGCGGTGACGGAACCCCGTACGACCCCGCAGCCCGTGCCCGCCGAGGGCTGACGCCCGGCCCACGAAGGCGCGGGCCTCCACGCCCGCGCCTTTGCCCGCGCCTTCACCCGCCCCCGCCGCGCAGCCGATCCCGGCACCCTCAGGCGGGAGGGAGGCCCAGCGCCCCCACGAAGTCCCACGCCACGAAGGCCCGCGGCGCCTCCACGCCCGCGCCTTTGCCCGCGCCCTTGCCCGCCCCGTCTCTCCCGCCGCGCAGCCGATCCCAGCACGCTCAGGCGGGAGGGACGCCCTGCGCCCCCACGAAGTCCTACGCCACGAAGGCCCGCGGCGCCTCCACTCCCCCGACCGCCCCCGTCTCCACGAGGCGCGCGGCGGCCGCGAGGCGCACCGCCGCCTCCTCGGCCACCGCGCCGCCCACGGTGAACGGCAGCCGCACATACCCCTCGAAGGCTCCGTCCACGCCGAAACGCGGCCCTGACGGGACCCTGACCCCGACCCGCTCGCCCATCTCGGCGATGCGGGAGCCGGAGAGGCCGCCGGCCCGCGCCCACAGGGTGAGCCCGCCCTTCGGCACCACGAACTCCCACGAGGGAAGTTCACGACGGACGGCGGCGACCAGGGCGTCGCGGTTCTCGCGGGCCTGGTCCCTGCGCACCCGCACGGCCGACTCCCAGCCGCCGGTGCTCAGGAGCCAGTTCACGGCCAGCTGCTCCAGGACGGGGGTGCCCATGTCGGCGTACGCGCGTGCCGACACCAGGCTGCGGATCACGTCCGGCGCGGCCCGCACCCAGCCGATGCGCATCCCCGCCCAGAAGGCCTTGCTCGCGGAACCGACGGTGATGACGGTCGAGCCCGCGGGATCGAAGCCGCAGACAGGGCGCGGCATCGACACGTCGTCGTCGAGCTGCAGCTCGGTCATCGTCTCGTCGACCACGACGACCGTGCCCGCGGAGCGCGCGGCGTCGACGAGCCCCCGCCGCTGGTCCTCGTCGGCGAGCGCGCCCGTGGGGTTGTGGAAGTCCGCGACCACGTAGGCCAGGCGGGGGGCGGCATCGCGGAGGACCTGCCGCCAGCGGTCCATGTCCCAGCCGCCGAGCCCCTCGGACATGGCGACGGGGACCAGACGGGCACCCGTCTCGCGCATGAGCTGGAGGATGTTGGCGTACGAGGGGGACTCGACGGCGATGCGTTCGCCGCGCGGTGCGAACAGATGGCAGATCGCGTCGATGGCGCCCATCGCGCCGGTCGTCACCATGATCTGTTCGGGCATGGTCGGGATGCCGCGCGCGGTGTAGCGCTCGGCGAGCATCTGGCGCAGGGCGGGCAGACCGGCCGGGAAGTCGCCGTGGGTATGGGCGTACGGAGGGAGCTCTTCCAGGGCGCCCTGGACGGCACGGGTGAGCCAGGGCTCCGGTGCGGGCAGCGCGGCGCAACCCAGATCGATCATGGAGCCGAGCGCCTCGGGGGGAAGCGGTTCGAGCCCGCGCGCGGGGAGCGGGTTTCCGGCCGGAACAGCGGTCCAGCTGCCCGCTCCCCTGCGGGACTCCAGGAAGCCTTCGGTGCGCAGCGCCTCGTACGCGGCCGCGACCGTGGTCCGGCTCACGGCCAGGGACACGGCCAGTTCGCGCTCGGCGGGCAGGCGCGCGGCGACCGGGACGCGGCCTTCGAGGACGAGCATGCGGATGCCGTCGGCGAGGGCGCGGTAGGCCGGCGGGCGGCGCGTGCCGGGGCCCGCGGGGCGTGTCTGCTGAGAGGTGAGCAGCCGGGCGAGCTGCGTGGAGCCCACCGCCGAAGTCCACTGAGCCATGATTCCCAGTCCACCTTCCTGGAATTGGCCATGGTTGGCATCCTGTTACAAGCCACAGAGTGTCATGTGCCAGGCCACATCACCAGCAGGGGGGCACACCTTGTCCATACCGAAGCCACCGAAGGCAGCAAAGCCGTCGAAGGCACCGAAGCCGTCGAAGACCTTTGAGTCGCACCAGCCGCACCTGGCCCGCAGGCTGATCCAGCTGTACGTCGGCCTGGCGCTGTACGGCGTGAGTTCCGGGCTCCTGGTGGTGTCCGGCCTGGGCCTCGAACCGTGGAACGTGCTGCACCAGGGCCTCGCCGAGCTGACCGGGATGTCCATCGGCGTCGTCTCGATCTTCATCGGCGCCGTGGTGCTGCTCCTGTGGATCCCGCTGCGCCAGCGCCCCGGCCTCGGCACGGTGTCCAACGTCTTCGTCGTCGGCCTGGCCATGGACGCCACCCTCGCCCTGATGCCGGACGCGCACGGGCTCGGCGCCCGCATTCCGCTCCTCGTGGCGGGGATCGTCCTGAACGGTGCGGCCACCGGGCTCTACATCTCGGCGAAGTTCGGCCCCGGACCGCGGGACGGCCTGATGACGGGCCTGCACCAGCGCACCGGCCGCTCGATCCGTCTCATGCGGACGCTGGTGGAGGTGGCGGTGGTCGTCACCGGCTTCGTCTTCGGCGGCACAGTGGGCGTCGGAACGGTCCTCTACGCCCTGGCGATCGGCCCCCTCGCCCAGTTCTTCCTGCGCCTCTTCGCCGTCCCCGCGCCGCCCGCGCGTGACACCGCGGCTGCCGGAGGTCAACCGGAGCAGGCAATACTGCAGCCGTGACCACGCGCGTACGCCACCCCTATCTCGACCATCCGGGACCGCTCCCCTTCGCCCACCGCGGCGGGGCGGCGGACGGCCTGGAGAACACCACCGCCGCGTTCCGGCGCGCGGTCGACCTGGGGTACCGCTACATCGAGACGGACGTGCACGCCACGTCGGACGGCCGCCTCGTGGCCTTCCACGACGCGACGCTCGACCGGGTGACGGACACGGCCGGGCAGATCGCCGACCTCCCCTGGAGCGCCGTGCGGCACGCGCGCGTGGCGGGCAGCGAGCCGGTGCCCCTCTTCGAAGAGCTCCTTGAGTCCTTCCCCGACGTCCGCTGGAACGTGGACGTGAAGGCCGAGCCCGCCCTGCGCCCGCTCCTGGACCTGCTGCGCCGCACCGACGCCTGGGACCGCGTGTGCGTCGGGTCGTTCTCCGAGGCCAGGGTGGCCCGGGCCCAGCGGCTCGCGGGCCCCCGCCTCGCCACCTCGTACGGCACCCGGGGCGTGGCGGCCCTGCGGCTGAGCTCCTTCGGTGTCCCCGCCCCCGTGCGCCGTTCCGCGGTGTGCGCGCAGGTGCCCGAGACGCACGCCGGGATCCGGGTGGTGGACCGCCGCTTCGTGCGTGCGGCCCACGCGCGCGGGCTCCAGGTGCACGTCTGGACGGTCAACGACGCGGAGCGGATGGCCGCTCTCCTCGACCTCGGTGTAGATGGCATCATCTCTGATCACATCGAGACGCTGCGCGAAGTGCTGAAGGACCGGGGAGCCTGGGCCTGACCGCCTCCGGGGCGGCAGCGGACCACGGGAACCAGCGAGGGGGCACGGGTGGGCACCGACACCGTGCGGACGACGCCACCGGCCGACGCGAGCGTCGCGGAGCGACGGCGCGAGCAGCGCGGCTGGTACTTCTACGACTGGGCGTGCTCGGTCTATTCGACGAGCGTCCTGACCGTCTTCCTCGGCCCGTATCTGACGCAGATAGCGAAGTCGGCCGCGGACGGCGACGGGTACGTCCGCCCGCTCGGCATACCGATCAGCGCCGGGTCCTTCTTCGCGTACGCGGTGTCGGCCTCGGTGATCCTCTCGGTCTTCGTCATGCCGCTCGCGGGCGCCGCCGCCGACCGCACGGGCCGCAAGAAGCCGCTGCTGGCGGTGGCCGCCTATCTGGGGGCCGCGGCGACGGCCGGCATGTTCTTCCTGGACGGCGACCGCTATCTCCTCGGCGGCTTCCTCCTGATCGTCGCCAACGCCTCGCTCGCCGTCTCGATGGTGCTCTACAACTCCTTTCTGCCGCAGATCGCCCCGCCCGAGGAGCGCGACGCGGTCTCCTCGCGCGGCTGGGCGTTCGGTTACGCGTCGGGCGCGCTGGTCCTGGTGGCGAATCTGGTCCTGTTCCTGGCCCATGACACCTTCGGCGTCTCGGAGTCGACGGCCGTGCGCATCTGCCTGGCGTCGGCGGGCGTGTGGTGGGGCGCCTTCTCCCTCGTACCGCTGCGGCGGCTGCGTGATCGCAGGGTGGCGCCCCCGCAGTCGTCCCGGTCGGCCCAGGGGTCGGCCCGCGGCTGGCGGCAGCTGGCGGCGACCGTGCGCGACATGCGCCGCCATCCGCACACGCTGTCCTTCCTGCTCGCCTACCTCGTCTACAACGACGGCGTGCAGACGGTGATCTCCCAGGCGTCCGTCTACGGCTCCGAAGAGCTCGGCCTCGACCAGTCCACGCTGATCGTGGCGGTCCTCCTCGTACAGGTGCTCGCGGTGGCGGGAGCGCTCGCCATGGGACGCCTCGCACGGACGTACGGGGCCAAGCGCACCATCCTCGGATCGCTCGTGGCGTGGACGGTCACGATCGGGGCCGGGTTCTTCCTGCCCGCGGGCGCGCCGGTGTGGTTCTTCGTGCTCGCGGCGGGGATCGGTCTGGTGCTCGGGGGTTCGCAGGCGCTCTCGCGGTCCCTGTTCTCGCATCTGGTGCCCGCGGGCAAGGAGGCCGAGTACTTCTCCGCGTACGAGATCAGCGACCGCGGCATGGCCTGGCTCGGGCCGCTGATCTTCGGCCTGACGTACCAGCTCACGGGGAGCTACCGCGACGCGATCCTCTCGCTCGTGGCCTTCTTCGTGATCGGTTTCGTCCTGCTCGCGCGGGTACCCGTACGGCGTGCGATCCGCGACGCGGGAAATCCCGTACCCGACAGGATTTAGCAACTGAAGCCAAAGGGCGGTAGTGTACGCGTTTGGCTTACCAGGCGGACCGTTACTGCGCGCTGGAGATTCAGAAACGCAGGGTGACATCCTCTGTCAGATGTGACATACCGGGCGCTGGTGGGTACAACAAGGGGCGGCATACGACGGCGACGCATGACCCTTAACGGGAATCTTTACCGCCGACCGGACGTTGACCGGATGACGACGACAGCGACACCTGTCCTGTGGGCGACAAGCCCGGGAGGCACGATTCATGAGTGAGCGAGCTCTTCGCGGCACGCGCCTCGTGGTGACCAGCTACGAGACCGACCGCGGCATCGACTTGGCTCCGCGCCAGGCCGTGGAGTACGCATGCCAGAACGGACATCGTTTTGAGATGCCCTTCTCGGTAGAGGCGGAAATCCCGCCGGAGTGGGAGTGCAAGGTCTGCGGGGCCCAGGCACTCCTCGTTGACGGCGATGGACCTGAGGAGAAGAAGGGGAAGCCCGCGCGTACGCACTGGGACATGCTCATGGAGCGCCGTACTCGAGAAGAACTCGAGGAGGTCCTGGAGGAGCGCCTCGCGGTTCTCCGTTCAGGAGCCATGAACATCGCGGTGCACCCGCGGGACAGCCGGAAGTCCGCCTGACGGCGAACTGAGCCACACGGCCGACTGAAGAACACCGCACACGAAGGCCGGGGCCACTGCTGAGCAGTGGCCCCGGCCTTCGTGCTGTTCGGGGCCGGCTGTGCGGGCCCGCTGGGCTCAGCGGGCCCGCACAGCTCCCGCTCGGCTCAGCGGGGCGGGAGCTGGGGGTCGTCCGGGTGCGGGTCGCGGGCCGGTCGCTCGTCGTCCCTGATGACCTCGCCCTGGACGACCTTGCCGTCCGGACGGTGCATGCGCGCCTGCTGGAAGGCCTCGCCGAGGCCACCCTGGGTGGCGGCCTCGCGGACCTTGCGCTCGAAGGTCCGCTCGGCCGTACGACTCACGGCCTTCTGGACCGGCGGCACGAGCAGGAGCAGCCCGAGCGCGTCGGAGATCAGCCCCGGCAGGATGATCAGCAGGCCGCCCAGCATCGTCAGGGCGTTGCCCCCGCCCCGCTCGGAGGGATGCGGCGCCAGGCCGCTCTGCTGCTGTTGTACGGCCTCGCTCAGCTCCCGGAAGGCCCGGCGACCGGCGTGCTTGATGACCATGCCGCCGAGCACCACACCGGCCACGAGCAGCAGGAACACCGTGAGCCCGCCCGCGGCGCCCGCCACCATCGTGAGCAGCCAGATCTCCAGGACCAGCCACGCGGCGATGCCGAGCGGCAGGAACCTCAGGACGCGTGAGCGCCGGGGCCGGGCAGGTCGGGTGGGCGATGCGCCAGTCGTCATGGCTCCAGTGTGCCTGGGCCCGGCTCAGACCGGCATAAAGGGATGATCAACAAGCGGCGGCCGGAGCGGCCGTCAGGGGGTCTCGGCAGCCTTGGGGGGCTCCTGCGATCCCGCTGCGTCCTTGCTGTCCTTGGCGTCCGGGGTGTCCGTGACGCCCTTGACGTCCTTGACGTCCCTGACCTCCGTGACGCCCTTGGCGTCCTTCACGTCCCTGACGTCCTTGGCGTCCCTGACGTCCTTGGTGTCCTTGCGGCCGAGCACGCGGCCGACCCGGCCGACGCGCTCCCCCACGCCCCACGCCGTGACGCGCCACAGCGCCTCGGCGACGATGTCCTGGCTCATCTTGCTGTCGCCGAGCTCCCGCTCGACGAAGGTGATCGGCACCTCGACGACGTGGTAGCCCGACTTGATCGCCCGGCGCGCGAGGTCGACCTGGAAGCAGTAGCCCTGCGAGGCGACCTCACCGAGGCCGATGCCTTCGAGGGTCTCGCGGCGGAAGGCGCGGTAGCCGCCCGTGACGTCACGGATCGGCACGTCGAGCATCAGCCGGGAGTACGTGCTGCCGCCGCGGGAGATCATCTCGCGGTACTTGGGCCAGTTCACGATCCGCCCGCCCGGCACCCAGCGCGAGCCCAGCACGAGGTCGGCGCCCTTGAGCGCGGTGAGCAGCCTGGGCAGCTCCTCGGGCTGGTGGGAGCCGTCGGCGTCCATCTCCACGAGCACGCCGTAGTCGTTGTCCAGGCCCCACTGGAAGCCCGCGAGATAGGCCGCGCCGAGGCCTTCCTTGCCCTTGCGGTGCAGCACGTGGACATGCCCGTCCTCGGCCGCGAGTTCATCGGCGATCTTGCCGGTGCCGTCGGGGCTGTTGTCGTCGGCGACGAGGATGTGCGCCTCGGGCACGGCCACGCGGACACGGCCGACGATGGACTGGATGTTCTCCGCCTCGTTGTAGGTCGGAATGATCACCAAGGCCATGCCGAGCGGGCCGAACTGCCTCGCCTGGTCTCCGGTTCCGGAGACCCCACCGCCGTCGTTCACTACTGCCCCTTCGTTCGTACGCAGAGGACCACCATAGTGGCCGCGTCGCGCACGGCCACGGCGGCACGTGCGGTTGGAGGGGGGAGTACTGCGGGTCGGGGCCCGGCGCCCTTCGGGCCGACCTGGGGCCCGCTGGCTGCGGGTCGACCGAGAGCCGTTGTCTACTGAGCGTCCGGGCCCCACCCGGGTCACACCTGCCGGCCCGGTGGAACGTTCCCTCGCGTCCGCGGCGCGGGCGCTGGACCTGGCTCCCAGTGGTGGTGCGCCGGTGCGGCACACCGCCCATGGCCCAGCGGCGTTCGACGGCTTGCGGGGAAATTCTCCGGTCGGACGTCCTTTGGTGGACCCGGCCGAACCTACCGGCCCACGGCGGCGTTCTGTCAATAGCCGTTTGACCTGCGGCGATCCCAAAGACAGCCAGGTCAGTGCCGAGGATACGCAGGTCGTGCGACGCGCCAACGGGCCGCGATCGGCGGTACGCAGCGCCGGGACATCACTCGTCCGGCCGTACGTAGACCGGCTGTCCGAAGACCACCGTGCGCAGGCAGACGGGGAGTTCGGCGCCCGGCGTCAGGTCGGGCAGGCCGGGCGTGCCGGAGCGCGGATCGGTCGACCAACGCGCGACCCGGTCGTCCGGTGCCTGGACCACGAGGTCAGCGGTCCGCCAGACGGCGTAGTCGGCCGGTGCTCCCGGCACCAGGATCCCCGCGTCGTCCCGGCCGATGGCCCGCCAGCCGCCGCGGGTGTGCGCGGTGAACGCGGCCCGCACCGACACCCGGTGCTCGAGGGTCTGATGGAACGCGGCGGCGCGGACGGTGCCCCAGGGATCGAGCGGGGTGACGGGGCTGTCGGAGCCGAAAGCGAGGGGAACGCCGGTGCGCAGGAGGCCCGCGTAAGGGTTGAGCATGCGGGCCCGCTCGGCGCCGAGGCGCTGGACGTACATGCCGTCGTCGCCGCCCCACAGGGCGTCGAAGGCGGGCTGCACGGAGGCGGTGAAGCCCAGTTCGGCGAAGGCGGCGATCGCCTCCGGGGTGAGCATCTCGGCGTGCTCGACGCGGTGTCTGGCGGCGCGGACGCGGGCCCGGCCGACCTTCTCCGAGGCGGCGCGGAAGCCCTCGACGACGGCGGTCATCGCGGCGTCCCCGATGGCGTGGAAGCCCGCCTGGACCCCGGCCTCGGTGCAGGCGACGACGTGCGCGGCGACGGCGGCGGCGTCCAGATAGGCGGTGCCGGTGTGGCCGGAGTCGGCGTACGGCTCGTGCAGGCAGGCGGTGTGCGAGCCGAGCGCGCCGTCCACGAAGAGGTCGCCCGCGGCGCCGTGGGCACCCAGCTCCTTTGCACGGGCGATGCCTTCCTCGCCGTGCTGCGCCCAGTAGCCGACGACGCGGGGCCCGGCCTCTTCCGCGGCGAGACGCAGGAGGCCCGTGAGGTCGTCCTCGCCGGAGATGTCGGGCCCGGCGCACTCGTGCACCGAGCCGATGCCGAGGGACGCGGCATGCCGCAGGGCCGCGCGCTGCGCCTCGGTGCGCTGCTGCGGGGTGAGGGCGCCGAGGGCGGCGGCGCGCACCGCGTGGTGGGCGTCGGCGGTCAGCGGTGCGTCGGCGTGGAAGCCCGTGCGCCCGGTGATACCGGGGACGAGGTCGAGCAGCGCGGTGGTGACGACGGCCGAGTGGACGTCGATGCGGGAGAGATAGAGGGGACGGCCGCCTGCCGCCTCGTCGAGTTCGGCGCGCGTGGGCGGCCGTCCGTCGCTCCAGCGGGCGGCGTCCCAGCCGTGGCCGAGGAGGACACGGTCGTGCGGCCGGGCGGCGGTGTGTTCGCGTACGAGCGCGAGGGCGTCGCCGAGGGAGCGCGCACCCGTCAGATCGAGCCCCGTCAGGGCGAGTCCGGTCGCCGTGGTGTGCACATGCGCATCGGTGAACGCGGGGGTGACGAGCGCGCCGTCGAGGTCGATGACCTCGTCCACGCCGTCGGCGAACGCGTCGGCCGCGCCCTCGGATCCCACCCAGGCGACGTGCCCGCGTTCGACGACCATCGCCGTGGCGAAGGGATCTGCGGGGCTGTGGACGTCTCCGCCGCGCAGCAGCACGGTGCGGTGGCCCTCAGGGCCGTTCTGGGGGGTGGTGCTCTCGCTCATGGGAACAGTCTGGCCCCTGCTGGTCCGGGCCCCGCGCCAGGGTCGCCCGCCGCGGCCGCCCGCGGGCCGCTCAGACCTGCGGGGGCCTGGCCTCGTACGGCGTGGAGAGCACGACCGTGGTCCGGGTGGAGACTCCGGCCAGTGCCCGCAGGCGGCTCAGCAGGTGTTCGAGCTCCAGGGGCGTCGAGACGCGCACCTTGAGGATGTAGTTCTCGTCGCCGGCGACGCTGTGGCACGCCTCGATCTCCGGGACGCCGGCGAGGCGTTCGGCGATGTCGTCGGGCGCGCTGGGGTCGAACGGCTTCACCGAGATGAAAGCCGTGAGCGGCAGGCCCACGGCCTCCGGGTCCACGACCGCGGCATAGCCGCGGATGACACCGCGCTGTTCCAGGCGGCGCACACGCTGGTGCACGGCCGATGTGGACAGGCCCGTGGCCTTGCCCAGGTCGGTGTAGCTCATCCGCCCGTCCTTGACGAGCAGCTGCACGATCTGTCGGTCCAGCTCCTCCATGCGCTGAACCTACAGGGCTCTTGATCCCTCCGGATACCTGTGGGGACGGCGGCGGCATCTTCTCGGGGCATGTGACGAACGACACATACCTGTGACCGTGTCCAAAGGGATGCCACGATTACCTCTACGACGGGACGGGAAGTGCTTGCTGTGGTCGAGGCCGCAGCGCCTTCTCGGCCCACCCAAGGGGGAGAATCCCATGCAGAACTTGAAGCGCCCCGGTCGCTCTGCCCGCAGCAAGCAGCAGCGCTCCGATGAATCCGCGTCCACCTCCGTATCGGAGGGCGTCGAACCGGCCGAGACCGAGTTCGACGCGTACGACACTTTCGAGATGTACCGCGTGACGTGCCCCGACTGCGCGCAGCCGATCGCGCTGCTCGCCGACGAGGACGTTCTGCCCGAGCACGCGCTGTGCGCCACGCGATGGGACCCGTTCGGGCTCACGGTGTGTGCGGGCACGGGCCGCGCCGCGGCCGACGCGGAGCCCGCGGACGATTCGATGGAGGCTCAGGAGCAGGACACGGGCCTGCTGTTGACGCTCCCTCAGGGACTCGACTGGCGGACGCAGCCCTTCTCGCACGTGGGCGGCCAGGGCTCGCGCCCGCGTCGCATCGTCCCCCTGCCCGACCGCCGCTCCGCGGCCTGACGGCTACCAGTAGCTGCCCTGCACCATGGCCGCCAGGCTGGCGTGGTGCAGGATCAGCGTGTCCGGGTCCTCGGGGACCGCGGCCTCACCGAAGTGCACCTGCCGGTAGGCGACGCGCAGCATGACGACGGCGTGCCGCAGCGCCGCGTACAGCGTGTAGAAGTCCATGTCCCGCGGCGTGTGGCCGGTGAGCCGGGCATAGCTCTCCTCGACGCGGTCCCGGCGCAGGAATCCGGGCAGGCCCTCCTGCCCGAAGCTCACCGTCAGGTCCTGGAAGAAGCGGTGCAGGTAGACCGTCCAGCCCAGATCGACCTCGCGGGGCGCGAGCGCGGCCATCTCCCAGTCCAGGACGGCCGCGGGTTCGAAGCCGTCGTAGATGACGTTGCCGATGCGTGCGTCGCCCCAGTTGAGGACGGTCTCGCCCTCGTCGGCCGGCCACCACTCCTCGAGGCGTTCGAAGGCGCTCTCGATGAGGGGCGAGCGGGGCAGCCCGTCGACCACCCATGCGTAGTAGGCGCGTTGGGCCCTCACGTGCCGCCGCAGCGGGCTGCCTTCGCCGGGCAGTGCGAGGAACGCGGCGTCCCCGGCGGGCGCTTGGTCGTGCAGGCGGGCGAGCAGCCGGATCGACGCCTCCTCCAGGTGCGCGCGTTCGGCGTCGCTCGCGGAGTGCAGCCAATTCCCCTCGTACGTATAGGGCATGACGTCCGGCGGCACGCGTCCCTCGACCCGCTCCATGACGAAGAAGGGCGCTCCGAGCGGCGCCGGATCCTCCTCGAGCCACAGCACGCGCGGCACGGGCAGGTCCGTGTTCTCGGCGACGAGCCGCATGGTGCGGTGCTGGCGCGGCAGGTCGTAGACGGGGAAGATCGTGTACGCGGCCGGGTCCGCCGCCACGCGTAACGCGCAGGCGCGCAGCGGGGGTTGCGGGTGCTCGATGTCGAAGAGCAGGGTCTCGCTCGACATGCCGTTGGACTCGGGGACCCGTACGCCGGTGGCCTTGGCGCCGGGCAGCCGGGCGCCGAGCCAGGCCGTGAGCCTGCGGGTGAGCTCCTCCGGGTCGCGGGTGGTGGTGCGGGGGCTGGGCGCTGTCGCCATCACCGGGCTCCTTTCGACTGCTGGTTCTCAGGTCGACTGCTGATCTCAGGGCGCGACCGAGTCGAAGCCGGTGAAGCCGCTCGGGTCGTGGCGGCCGAAGCTGCCGTGTTCGAAGATCCCGTATCCCGTCTGCCCGTTGAGGGTGAAGCGGGCCGCGTGGTCGATGACGCCGTACGCGGCCATGGGATGCGCGGCCGGGTCCGACAGGTCGTACCGGCGGCGGTCGCTCCAGCCGCGCCCCTGCCAGGTGCCGTGCTGCCAGTCGTCGGCGGGCGGATATCCGGCGCCCACGGCCAGCGGCATCGAGGCAAGGACCTCGACGCCGAGCTCCATGGGCTTGCGGTCGTCGGGGTCGGTGAGGTGGATGACGGCGCGTTCGGGGTGGCGGGTGCCGGAGCGGTAGGTGATGTCGGCCTGCGGCCAGCCGAGCTGCCGGTCGCGCGCCCCGTGTCGTACGAGCGTCGCTTCGTTGAGGGTGCGGTAGCCGTCCGCGTCCTCCTGGGCGATGACCATGAGGAAACGGTCCTCGAAGCGCACCGGGCTCCAGATCCAGTGGAAGCCCTCGGTGCCGAACTCCTCCTCAAGGCGACCGCGTTCCTCGCCGGGGATCGGCCGCACGCCCCAGCTGCGGTCGCGCGTCGCGGTCCACTCCCCCGCCGTCACCGGGATGTCATCTCCGCCGACACGGATCACGCCGGTACAGCCGCCCGCCTGGACGAAGCGGCGCCCTTCGAGGGAGAGCCGGTCGCCGCGCCGCTGGATGTGGTGCGGCTCCCAGAGGGCGGGGAAGGAGGCGTTCCACGTGATGTCGTACGAGAGGGAGGCGGGGTCGTCGGGATCGGCGGCGCACCTCAGGCGCAGCCGTTGCAGCGGTTCATCGACGGTGATGGTCAGCGGGCCGACGGAGAGGTTCATCCGGTCGTCGCCGAGCGCGTCCGAGGCGCGTACGGCGTGGAGCGTATCCCCTCTGCGCAGGGTGGCGTAGGCGTCGATCACACCGACGTTCGGGTAGACGCCGAGCCCGAGGATGAGGAGCGATCGGCCCTCGTGGTCGAAGAGGTGGAAGATGCAGCGGTCGTAGGCGTTGCGGTCGCCCGTCGCGACCTGCTTCATGGACAGCGGCACCTGATGGATCGGGTACTCGTCGAGCGGGACGGGACGGTCGTCTGCCACGGCAAACCTCCCTGTTCGCACGGCAGTTGGCGAGCCCGGCGCTGATGCCGGGCCTCCGGCGCGGAGTTGACGGTACGTCAGCTCGTGCGACGGAGCCAGAGACGTGCCGGCCCGCGTTCACGCAAGGCGCCGGGCCGTGTGGGCCGTACGGGCCGTACGGGCGCGGGGCACGGCGGGAAGCGCCCCGCGGCCGCCGCGCGGGCACGTCGCGAACGCACGGTCGAATGCGGCGGGTGGTGACCTGTCCCCCGCGGCGGGCGTTGGCCCTGCATGACCACCCCCACGCCGATGCCCGTGGCGCACCCGCCGACCGGCCGACGCAGGCGCACCCTCCTGACGGCTCCCCCGCCCGACGCCGCAGAATCGGTTCCTCAGCATCCCCAGCAGCCGCCGCTGCACTCTCAGCAGGCGCCGCACCCCCAGCAACCGCAGCACGCGCAGCACCCCCAACAGCCCCCGCAGCACGCCCCGCAGCCCCCGCCGCCGCCTCAACCCCAGCCCCCGCACGTCCTCGACCCGCCGATCTACCGCGCCCTCCTGCGCAACTGGGCCGAGCGGGGCAGGACCCTGCCGGGGCGCCACGACCCGGAGTGGGTGCGGCTCGCGGCGCCGCAGGTCAGGCTCGGCCAGTTCAGCGCGAGTCGGGACCCGCGAGGTGACGGGCGATGACCATCCGCTGGATCTGATTGGTGCCCTCGACGATCTGCAGCACCTTGGCCTCGCGCATGAAGCGCTCCACGGGGAAGTCCGCGGTGTAGCCATAGCCGCCGAGGACCTGCACGGCGTCCGTCGTGACCTTCATCGCGGCGTCCGTGCACAGCAGCTTGGCCATGGCCGCCTGCTTGGAGAACGGCCTGCCCGCGTCGCGCAGCCGCGCCGCGGAGAGATAGAGCGCCCGGCCCGCCTCGATCTGCGTCGCCATGTCCGCCAGCATGAAGCGCAGACCCTGGAAGTCCGCGATCGGCCGCCCGAACTGCTGCCGCTCGGTGGCGTAGCGCAGTGCCTCGTCAAGGGCCGCCTGGGCCACGCCGATGGCGCAGGCCGCGATCCCGAGCCGCCCCGAGTCGAGCGCGGAGAGCGCGATCGCGAAGCCCTGGCCCTCCTCGCCGATGCGGCGGGAGTCGGGGACCCGCACCCCGTCGAAATTGATCTGGGCCGTGGGCGAGCCCTTCATGCCCATCTTCTTCTCGGGCTGCGCCGCGTCCAGACCCTCGGCGTCGCCCGGCACCAGGAACGCGGAGATGCCACGGGCTCCTTCGCCGCCGGTGCGGGCGAGCACGGTGTAGAAGTCGGCGACTCCGCCGTGCGTGATCCACGCCTTCGTTCCGGTGATCACCCAGCCGTCGTCGTCGCGCACGGCCTTCGTCCGCAGGGACGCGGCGTCCGAACCGGAGGCGGGCTCGGAGAGGCAGTACGCCCCGAGCAGTCCGCCGCCGAGCATCGCCGGAAGGTGCTCGGCCTGCTGCTCCTTGGTGCCGTAGCCCGCGAGCGCGTGGCAGGACAGGGAGTGGACGCTGACACCGAGGCCGACGGTGAGCCGGGCGGCGGCGAGCTCTTCGAGAACCTGGAGATAGACCTCGTACGGCTGGTCGCCGCCGCCGAATTCGGAGGAGTACGGAAGCCCGAGCAGTCCGGATTCGGAGAGCAGCGTGAAGACCTCGCGCGGGAAGACCCCGGCGTCCTCTTCGTCGGCCGCCCGGGGAGCTATCTCCCGCTGGACGAGATCACGGACGAGCGAGAACAGATCCCGCGCCTCGTCCGTGGGCAACTGACGGTCCACCGACTGCTGCAAGGTTCGCTCAGGCATGGCGATCGCATCCTCCCTTTCGGCACTGCGGCGGACCCGCGGGGTAGTGCGGCGCCACCGTGTCTCACGCCCCGGCCGGTGGTGCCCTTCCGGGTCGCGGAAGGTGCTGTGACCAGCGGCTGTGGCGCGTTGAGTATGCCCGATCAGCGGCGGCCAGTCACTAGTTAACGACCGCTTACTCAAAAGATAACCGACGGCCGCAAGAGCGGCCCGGAATTGGTCCGAACCATTGACCCCACTGGTCTAGTCCTCCTAGAGTCCAGCCGAACGCCTTACCGCGTTCATGCCAATTCAAGCTTCACCGATGTCCCCGCGACATCCGCAGGGCATCCGCAGGTCAAAAGCACCATGTCCCCCCATGCGCCCTCTCCCCCCACGAGGAGAAACGATGCTCAGACCGCACCTCCCCCGCGCTCCCTTCCGGGCGCTCGTCGCCACCGCGTGTTGTGCCGTTCTCGGCGGAGGTCTGCTCGCCGGCGCGGGCACCGCCGCCGCCGGCCCCGAAACCGGTACCGCCAAGGCCGCGGACTCCAAGGCGGCAGGCTCCAAGGTCGTCGGATACTTCACCGAGTGGGGTGTCTACGACCGGAATTACCACGTCAAGAACATCGACACGTCCGGCTCGGCCGACAAGCTCACGCACATCAACTACGCCTTCGGCAACGTCCAGGGCGGCAAGTGCACGATGGGCGACGCCTACGCTGCCACCGACAAGGCGTACACCGCCGACCAGTCGGTCGACGGCGTGGCCGACACCTGGGACCAGGACCTGCGCGGCAACTTCAACCAGCTGCGCAAGCTGAAGAAGAAGCACCCGGACCTCAAGGTTCTGTGGTCCTTCGGCGGCTGGACCTGGTCCGGCGGCTTCACCGAGGCCGCCAAGAACCCGGCCGCCTTCGCCCAGTCCTGCTACGACCTGGTCGAGAACTCCAAGTGGGCCGACGTCTTCGACGGCATCGACATCGACTGGGAGTACCCGAACGCCTGCGGTCTGACCTGCGACACCAGCGGGCGGGCCGCGTACAAGGACCTGATGTCCGCGGTGCGTTCGAAGTTCGGCGGCGACAACCTCGTCACCGCGGCCATCCCGGCCGACGCGGAGGAGGGCGGCAAGATCGACGCCGCCGACTACGCGGGCGCCGCCCAGTACGTCGACTGGTACAACCCGATGACGTACGACTACTTCGGCGCCTGGGACGCGAAGGGCCCGACCGCCCCGCACTCGCCGCTGAAGGCGTATGAGGGTGCACCCAAGGCGAACTGGAACACCGACTCCACGATCAAGAAGCTCCAGGGTCTGGGTGTCCCGTCGGACAAGCTGCTGCTCGGCATCGGCTTCTACGGCCGCGGCTGGACCGGCGTCACGCAGAAGGAGCCCGGCGGCACCGCCACCGGGGCCGCCGCGGGCAAGTACGAGGCGGGCATCGACGACTACAAGGAACTGAAGACCAAGTGCCCGGCCAACGGCACGGTCGGCGGGACCGCGTACGCCCACTGCGGCAACAACTGGTGGAGCTATGACACCCCGGCGACCATCGCGGGGAAGATGGACTACAAGAACCAGGCCGGTCTCGGCGGCACCTTCTTCTGGGAGCTCAGCGGGGACACGGCGGACGGCGAGCTGATCAAGGCCATCAACTGACCTTGCACACGCGGGTGTTGGGGCGGGAGCCGGACGGCTCCCGCCCCTTCCTCATGGCCTCGGCGGGGCGGGGTAGGACGGCTCGAACTCCTCGATGACGCGCAGGGTGTTCCCCAGGGTCCGCACGAGGAGGTCGCAGACCGTCTCGCGCGAGAGCTCCCGCACGCCGATCCAGTCAAGGGTGACCCCCTCGACGCTGCACAGCCAGCCGAGCAGCGCCGTGCGCGCCAGCTCCGGGATGTCGCGGCGACCGTAGGCGCCGTCGGCGATCGCCCCGATCAAGGCCTCGCGCACCCCGTCGCGTATGGCGTGCACCTCGGCGTCGAAGCCGACGCCGCCGCTGATGATCGTGCGGTACGCGGCCTGGTGGTGCTCGGCGTAGCGCAGATAGCCGTCGATGGTGCTGTGCACCCGCTCCACGGGCGGCAGGTCGTCGTGGCGCCCGGCGCGCTCGACCAGTTCGGCGACGGAGTCCTCGATGATCGCGAGGTAATAGCCGCGCTTGGACTTGAAGTAGTAGTAGATCAGCCCCTTGGCGACGGACGCCTGTTTTGCGATGTCGTCCATCGAGAGCGCGTCGTAGGACGTGTCGGCGAACAACTTCCGCCCGATGGTGATGAGTTCGGCGCGGCGCGCCACGGAGCGGTCGGTGCCGCGCGCCTGCGGACGGGTGTCCACCGGCCGGTCTGTGCCGCGCTGTTGACTATTATTCAATTTCGGCCCTAGTCTCCAACTGCCTCGGGAATCCGCAGTATGGCAGAAGCACGACGGCTGCCGGTTCGGCGTCCGAAGGCGCTCTCTCACGCACTCCCCCTACGCACCTGGACCGACGTACGGGAGGAAGACTCATGAGCGCAGCGCGCACCCCTTTGCGCGAAGGCAGAACCTCCTGGAAGAAGACGGCCGTCGTGGCCCTGCCGGCCGTGCTGGCCGTCGGCGCGATGGCCTCCGTGATGGCCGAGGGGGCGCTCGCCGCCTCCTTCGCCGTCTCGGGCACCAGCTTCCAGGTGTCGTCCGGCAAGCTCACCAGCCAGGGCCTGTCCTCCTACGTACAGACCGACCGGGACATCGACGGCAAGGGGCACCCGGTGGCGCTCCTCGGCATCGGTGACGCGACCCTCTCCGACATCTGCCAGGCCGCCGAGGTCAGGACCCCGGTGGGCAACGTGGTGTTCAAGCTGACCGCGGGCGGCCCGGCGGGCGAGGTCACCGCGAGCAATCTCATCATCGACGGCGAGGACCTGGAAGGCGACGCCCGCTTCGGCACGGCCGAGATCGGCCGGGACGCCTCGACCCTCGACGAGGTGCCGGGCGTCAAGGGCGAGAAGGGCAAGTTCGGGCTCCAGGCCGGGGACATCACCGTCTCCGGGGTGAAGTCCCACGCCTGGTCGGCGACCGGCGGGAACTTCCGGCTCAAGGGCATGAAGCTCGATGTGAGCGTCGGCGGCAAGAAGTGCTTCTGACCGGAGGCCGGAGGGCCTCGGTCCGGGCGCGGGGCAGGGACGGCGGCGGCCGGCTCGACCGGCGGCTGCCGCTGCGCGAGCCGCGCCGGGTGCTGCGCGCGTGGCGGCGCACCCGGCCCTTCTGGGGCGGCCTGCTGCTCGTCCTGGGCGGCGCCGAGCTGCTCCTGGTGCCGCTGTCGCCGCTGACGGTCCTGGTCAGCCTGGGGCTCGGCGGGCTCGCGGCGATCGGGATCGGCCTTGCCCTGATCGCCGCCGGGATCTTCCTGTGGCTGCTGCCGCACGCCCACCACTATGTGAGCGTCAACGCCCTGATCCTCTCGGTGCTCTCCTTCGCGGCCACGAATCTCGGCGGGTTCCTGGTGGGCATGGTGCTCGGGATCATCGGCAGCGCGATGGGGTTCGGCTGGACGCCGGTGCCCGAAGGGACGGAGGAGGAGCGCGAGCGGCCCCGGGTGCGCGACGGGCAGGGCACGCGGACGCTCGGCGTGCTCCTTCCGGTCGTCGTCGTGGGGGCGACGCTGTGGGGCGGCACTCCGGCGAAGGCGGCCCCCGGTGAGGCGATCGTGGCGGCGCGCACTCCGCCGACGGTGACCACCACGCTCTTCTCGCCGCAGGGCTTCACGCTGGCCGGTGTGCGCGAGATCCCCACGGCCGACGGGCCGTTGAAGGTCATGGTGCTGCGCATGAAGGCGGCGTCGCTCACCGACTACCGGCTCACGACGCGCGACGGGAGCAGGGAACTCTCCCTGGGCGCCGACACCTTGGACCTGGACGGCTCCGTCACGCTCTATCTGACGAAGTTCAGGGGCTGCCTGGAGGGGCTGCTCTGCGTGACCTTCACGCCCGACAAGCTGCCGGTGCCGCCCGTCGTACCGCCATTCGTCTTCATGACCGACGTGGAGGCCGAACAGGCCCTGGTGACATCGGACGTGATCGTCGCGGGCGGTCTCACCCTGAAGGCGTCGGCATGATCCAGATCCAGGCCGCCCTGTTCTGGGCGTACGCGATCGGTGCGACGTTCGCGCTCTCCGCGGGACGGCAGCTGCAGGTGTGGGAGCGGATCAACGCGGGTGAGGGGCCGCGGACGCGCAGCCGCGCCGCCAATCCGTATCTGGCGCTCACGGCGCTCTTCGCGGCGGTCCTGCTGGTCCCGACGGGGCTCTTCCTGCTCTGGCAGAACCCGGCATGGGCGACCATGCACGTCGCGGACGGGCACGACGGGGTGTGGGCGGGGTTCGTGCTCTTCTACGCGGGAGGCATCCCCGTCGCGGCGATCCTCGGGTTCCTGGTGGCGCAGGGGCTCGTCCTGGTGGGGGCGGGCTACTGGGCGTATCTCCAGTGCGTGGGCGGGTACTTCCTGCTCTTCGGGACGCTGGTGCACGGCTGGGACGGCCGGGGGTACGAGCGGTTCTTCTCCGCCGGGGCCGGGGACTTCACGGGCTGGCGGCAGGACAGCGTGGTCAACCACGTACTGGACTTCCTGACGTCAGGGACGTTCCTCGCGCTGCTGGTCTTCGGCGCGGCCGTGATCGGCACGATGCTGCTCACGGAGATCGGCTGGCTGATGGAGGGCTGGTCGCTGCCCGGGGCCGACGAGGACCGCAAGGTGCACCGGTTCCTGGCGATCGCCGTCGCGGCGGCCGGGGTGTACGGCCTGCCGTTCGCCGGGGCGCTCGTCGCGAGCGTCCTCGTCCGCCTCCTGGGCGGGTGGATCGGCCTGCCGCTCTTCGCGGTCGTCGCCGGGCTGACGCTGCTGGCGCGGCGCTCGCCCGTGCGATGGCTCTACGGGCTCGTGGGCGTGCCCCGGCGGCACTGGCGGGCGGACCTGGATCCGGTCCTGGAAGGCGAGGGTCAGGAGACCCGGGGTCGAGAGACCCGGGTCACATCAGACCGATCTGCGTGACGAGCATCGCGAGGACGACGACGAGCGTCCAGCCGAGGACGTGCTCGAGGACCTTGGGGCCGTCCTCGTCGGGGCCGCCGGTGCGGGTCGTCGCGCGGGGCTGTGCGGTGGCGGTGGCAGCGGCTGTGGCAGCGGTCATGGCATCACTCGATACGTATGCGTCACGCCTCTCGACGCGACGTCCGGCAGCGGACTCCCCCCACTGACCCATCCACCTTGCCATCGGATCGCGCCGCCGCGGGAGAGAGCTTGGTCACTGGCCCGCCGGATCCCGTACGGCCCGGGCCGCGGGCATCCCGAACGACCCGGGCCGCGGGAATCCCGAACGACCCGGGCCGTGGAATCCCGTACAACTCGGGCGAAGAGATGTGCGTCTCACTACAAGCGGCGGGGCACACCCCCAAGCGCACCCCCGCTGACTCGTCCGCGCAACCTTCTGACCGAAAGGTTTCCCGATGAGCTCGTACCGGACGCCCCGCCGCAGGGCTCGGCTCGCCCTCGCGGCAGCCGTCACCGTGACGGCGGCCCTCACCGGGACGGTGTCGCAGGCCGCGCCGTCCGCATCCGGCACTCCGACACCCGGGGCCGCCGGCCTCGGCGACCCGATGTTCCCCCTCGACGGGAACGGCGGGTACCGCGTCGACCGCTACACCCTGGACTTCGACTGGCAGGCACCGAGAACGCCGTTCGAGGCGACAGCGACGATCAAGGCCACCGCCACGCAGTCGCTCTCCCGCTTCAACCTCGACTTCGGGGGCAACACCCTGCACGGCGTGAAGATCGACGGCACGGCCGCGCGCACCTCCCGCGCGGGGGACGAGCTGACGGTCACGCCCAAGTCCCCGATCACCAAGGGCCGTACGTTCACCGCCAAGGTCACGTACACCGCCGACCCGACGCAGACGCGCCACCGGGACGACGCCATCGAGGACTACGGCTGGATACCCACCGCCGACGGCACGGTGGTCTACCCCCAGCCGAACGGGGCCCGGCTGATCTTCCCGGCGAACGACCACCCCAGCCAGCGGGCGCCGATCACCTTCCGCATCACCACGCCGAAGGACCTGACGGCGGTCGCCAACGGCAAGCTGGTCGAGCGGGCGGAGCGTCCCGGTGACCGGGTGCGCTGGACGTACGACTCCGAGCAGCCGCTGTCCACGCAGCTGGTGCAGCTGGCGGTCGGCAAGTTCAAGCTGGTCGACGGCGAGGGCCCCGGCGGTCTGCCGCTGCGGGACGTCGTCCCGGACGCCCTGGTCGAGCCGACGGCCGAGTACCGCAAGCTGACCCCGGACCATCTCGCCTGGCTCCAGGAGAAGCTCGGCCCCTACCCCTTCGACCGCTACGGCCTCCTGGTCGGCGACACGGACCTGGGTGTCGCCCTGGAGACGCAGACGCTCTCGCTCATCCCGAAGGCCGACCTCCTGGGCACGAAGGTCGACGCCGAGCGGAACATGGTGCACGAGCTGACCCACCAGTGGTTCGGCGACAGCGTCGCCCTCAAGAGCTGGTCGGACCTGTGGGTGAGCGAGGGGCACGCCCGCTTCTACGAGCGGATGTACTCCGAGGAGCACGGCGGCGACAGCTTCGAGGCCGCCATGAAGACCGCCTACGCGGCCCACGACCAGTGGCGCCGCGACTACGGCGCCCCCGCCGAGCCGACCGAGCCGAACCTCTTCAAGCGCATGCGCTACGACGGCTCGGCCCTGGTCCTGTACGCCCTGCGGGAGCAGGTCGGCGAGGCGACGTTCCAGAAGATCGAACGGGCATGGGTGACCGGCTTCCGCGGGAAGACCGCGAGCACCCGGCAGTACATCGACCTGGCGTCGAAGGTAGCGGGACAGGACCTCTCGGGCTTCCTGAAGCCGTGGCTGTACGGCTCGAAGACCCCGCCGATGCCGGGGCACCCGGACTGGGTGGTGGATCCGGTCCAGGGCTGAGCTCCCTGATCGCGGCGTTCGTGTGCGGCGCGGCGTTCGTGTGAAGCACGCCGTCCGCCGCTCGTGCACCGGGATCCGCGGGTGATCCACGGGTACGGTGGGCCTCCCGTCGAGCTGGGAGGTCTCATGTCGGACGACGAGGACTACGCGAACAACGCAAACAGCACGGGCGCCGCAAACAGAGCGGACAACGAGCAGGACCGCGAACGACCGCCGCTCCTCGGCACGGAAATGCGGGAGGCGACGCTGCCCGACGGCTCTCAGGCAGTGGTCGTCGTACAGGCCGGCACCTCCCAGGACGAGGTGGACGCGAAGGCGGCCCGCCTGCGCCGGGGCGCACCCGAGGCGAAGTAGCCCGTTCCGGACAACGGCCCCTCCCGCATCAGCGGGAGGGGCCGTCGTGCTGATGATCGGATCCACCCCGTCGGTTACGATCCCCGGGTCATGAACTGAACAAGCTCTGCGGCCTGCCCGGTACAGCGGTCGGGTCACGGGAGGGAGAGCTGTGTCCGGTAGCGACCTCACGGTCGACTATGAGTTCCTGAGCGGTTGCGAACGCCAACTCGGCAATCTGCACACGACGTTCAAGGACATCGAGAACCGTCGTGACGACATGGAGAAGCACTGGGGTGCCGGGAACGTCGCGGACGCCATGGGTGATTTCGTCGACAACTGGGACGACTACCGCACCAAGCTGATCGAGGGCCTGGAATCGACCGGCAAGCTCGTCGCGGAGACGAAGAAGGCCTTCGAGAAGCTGGACGAGGAACTCGAGAAGCAGACCAAGGGCAAGGGCAAAGGCGAGGGGAAGGGCCGGTGACCACAACGGCATCCAAACGCCGCCCCGTCGACTGGGAGCCGCTGTGCGAGACCGACCCCGTTCCCGGCGACCCGGAGGAGATCCGGGAAGAGGTCCGGCACATGGTGTCGGTCGCCGAGAAGCTGCGTAAGCAGGCAGGGAACCTCAAGGCCATCTCGGACGAGGACAAGCTCAAGGGAAAGTACGTCCAGCGGCTGCGGGAGGACTCCGGCACGCTGGAGAAGCACATGCGGGAGGTGGCTTCCCGGTACGAGCGCGTCCACGGGCACCTCACCAAGTGGGCGAACAAGCTGGAGGACCACCAGGACGACGCCGACCGGATTCTGCGCGAGGCCAAGGAGAAGCACGCCGAGGTCGAGCGGGAGAAGGCCAAGGAAGCCGAGAAGGCGGACAAGGACAAGGACAAGAAGCCGAACCCGTCGGAGAGCGGAGCTGACGGCGACCCGCTGCAGTCGTACAGAACGCGCCTGAGCACCGTCACCGGGAACCGCGACAGCGACGCGAGCCACTGCGCAGGCAAGATCAATGACGAGATCGACGACGTCATCGAGGACTCGTGGTGGGACAACGTCAAGGGCTGGGTCCATGACAACGCGGACATGATCAAGGCCTTCATCGACATTCTCGGCTGGATCGCGACCGGGCTCGGCTTCCTGGCGCTGCTCATTCCGGGTCTGAACCTGGTCATCCTGGGGATCGCGGCCCTCACGATCGGACTCAGACTTCTCCTGGTGGCCTCCGGGGACGCCACCTGGACGGATGTCATCTTCGACGTCGTGGGCGGACTGCTCGTGGTGGGTGGCCTCGGTGCCGCCGCGAAGCTCGCCAATGGCGCCAAGGCCACCGCCGGCGCCGCCCAGGCCGCCAGGACCGCCGGTCTGAGCCGAGGGCTCAGCGGCGTCAAGGGCGTCATGGACGACATGGGCCGGTTGATGACCAAGCTGCCGGAAGGGGCGGGGAAGACGGCCATCGGCGGAGCCCGTAACGCCATGCGCAAGTCCATCTCCCAGAATGTCGGCCTGGTCGCCAAGGGGCCGCTGCGGGTCAGCCCGCTGTCGACCGTGCTGCACCTCGGCGACAAGGAGATGGCCGGCATGGCGAAGATGCTGCAGGCGAACAAGGCCACGTTCCCGGCGGCCGCGGGGGCCGCCGCGGACAAGGCGTACAGGTCCTATCAGGCGGGCCTCGGCGTCGCCTGGACCGGCATGGGGATGGACGTCGTGGACAAGACGCTGGGCAAGAGCGACCTGACGAGCGTGACCTCCGAGAAGTTCGGAACCGGCGAGAAGCCCTACAACGCGGGTTACTCCGACTGGAAGGACAACACCCTCAAGCCCGCCCCCGACACGCACTGGTAGGAACGACCATGGACCTGCACTCGGCGCAACGCATTGCCGAGGCCGAAGCCGCTCGCACCGGACTCGGCACCGGCCCCAACCGTCGGCTCCGGCTGACCCTGATCATCGGCATGCCCCTGTTCCTGCCGGTACTGGGGATCATGATCCTGGTACCGAAGTCCCTGATGAACGACGTCCTTTACGTCTATGAGGCCGCGATCGTCGGCTGCCTTCTGCACTACGTCTGGGTCTTCGCGAAGTACCCGCGATACGCGGGCCGTCCGCCCTACCTCACCCGGGATCTCGCCATGGGCGGCGGCTTCTTCCTGCCCTCGCTGTTCTTCGGCTTCTGGCCGGGCATGATCGCCGCACCGGCGTGGGCGCTCTTCGTCGGCGTCGCCTATGCCCTGGAAGGGAGGCGGGAGCGCCATGACCACCGCTGAGCACCGCAGGGCCCCGAACGGCTTCAACCTGGTGCCGCCGCCCGGCTGGGACGTGATTCCGCTGGAGACGGGGACCCGGGAGGCGATGGACCGCATCGTCCGCAAGGCCGTCGCGCAGCTGCCCGTCGGTTTCCCCAAGGACGACATTCCCAAGGCCCGCCTGAAGCTCATGCAGGAGATGAAGAAGGTCGTCCGCCGGGCCAGTGCCAAGGGCGGAATGACCCTCTACCTCCCTACCGAGCCTCTCCACGGCATCACGCTGCCGGCCTCGATCGTCGCCTCCGAACCGATCGAGATTCCGCGGGTCACACCCGACAGGGGCCCGGAAGCGGTCCTGGCCGCACTCGCCTCCGAGACCCCCGGAGCCGAGATCCGGGAGCTCGACGACACCGCGGCTCTGCGCTCGGAGAAAGAGGTGCCCGCCGACCCCGCCCAGGGCGTCGAGGTCGCACACCGCCGGGTCGAATACTTCGTGCCCGTCCCGGAGAGCACCCCCGACAAGTACCTGACCTTCTCCTTCAGTGCCCTGATCGCGCCCGGTTCGGACCCCGCCTTCCATGACACCCTCGTGGAACTGTTCGACGCCGTCATGAGCACCTTCCGCTGGAGCTATGCCTGAAGCTCCCCCCTCTGCTCGCGCCCCCGACGAAAGAGACCGCGCATGTCCGAAGGCACCCTGTGGAGCACCGACCTCGGTGCCCCTCTGCACGTCGACACGGATGCCAACCCAAACCTCTGGGGCTATCTGCACCTACAGATCGACAAGCGGACCTTCAAGGAATGGCTGGACCTGCATCTGACCGGTCTGGCCGCCGTCCACGACATCGAGCTCACCCGCAAGCTCCGCAAGTTCCACAAGAACTTCTACGAGCAGACGGTGGTGACGCTCCGGGACAAGCTCGGAGCCGACGAGGCGTTCATCTACCACCCCGTCCCGCTGACCTCCATGCCCCTGGTCGTGCACGCCACCCGCATCCACTGCGACGCCCCCGACGCGGCCTCCTGCGAAGGGCTCACCGCGCCCACCGTGCCGCACCCGGAGATCCCCGAGTGGCAGCAGCGAACCGGCAGCATTCCGTTCGCCTCCCCTCACCTGGGCGCGGACGGGGTCCGGGTCACGCTCTCGTACCCCGCGGACAGCAGCATCATGATGACCTCGGTGACGTACCACTGGCACACCCCGCCCGGCGTCCCCGACGTCAGTCTGCGCGGGCACCACGACGATCCGGAGGTCATTGCCGCGGCCATCGAGCCCCTGGACGACTTCGCGCGGACGCTCCGGTTGCCCGGGGCTGCCACGTAACCAGCACGAGGCCCCCTCTCCGTCAGCGGAGAGGGGGCCTCGTGCTGCGTCAGTGGATCCCCACCCCGGCCAGCGCCGCCTTCTGCTTCGCCGAGAGTTTCACCGGGAAGTACAGATAGCAGACGCCTCCCGTGCCGGAGACGACCTTGCCCGTGGAGTTGTAGCGCTTGGTGCGCAGCCAGATGTTCTCCCACTCCCGGCGCTTGTAGATCCGGCGCACCGCCGCGTTGCTGTCGGACGCCGGGTCGTTGGCGATCACGTCGCCCTTCGACGTGAAGCCGATGACCGTCATCAGATGGCCCGCCGTGCCGTAGCCGGCGCCCGTCAGCTCCTCCTTGAGGAACGACTGGGACGTTATGACCGGGATACCGGCGGCGATCAGCGACTCCAGCTCGGTGAGCGAGGCGAGGCGCGTGACGACGCCCTGCATGTCCTTGTACGTCGCCGCGTAGGCCGAGTTGAAGGGCCAGTTGCCGCAGCCCGCGTACTGGTAGTCGAAGGTGTATCGGGCCGCGTGGCACACCTGGGGGTCCGCATAGGACGGGTCGACCCAGGCGAGGTCGGCGGCGGTCGGCTTGCGGCCCCAGAACTCGACGATCATCTGCGACGAGGTGGGGCTGCACCAGGCCTCGCCGCCGTTGTCGTACTCGGGATACTGCCCGGCGTGGATCTCCTGCGAGTAGCGCGGGACCTTCAGTTCCTTGGTGAGCCCCGGCTTGGACGCCGGGACGGTGAAGCGGTCGGGCACCGCGGACGCCATCGCGCCGAGCCGCCACACCGTGGGGGTCTGGGTGGCGCCCGGCTTGCGGTACAGGGTCAGACGCAGTTGGTACGAGGCCAGGCGCAGCCCCGTCGTCGTGTCGTCGATGGAGAAGGTGTCCGTCCAGATGCTGGATTTGCCGTCGCTCTGGTCGTCGACCGACGTACGGCGGATGTCCTTCTCCTTGTCGTCGCCCGAGGTCCAGCGGCCGAGGACGTACCAGGGAGTCTTCGCCTTGTCCGAGTACGTTCCCCGGAGCTCGACCTGGAGCCACGTCCCGGTCGGCGTGCGGGCGTTCCAGGACGCGACGACCTCCGTCGCGGGCACGGTGGGGCGGTGCACGGGCGAGGTCCACCGGGCGTACTCCCAGGTGGCGGTCTTGCCGGTGTGCGGGTCGGCGTAGTCGGTGCGGCCTGCGGCCTCGGCGATCTCCACGGCCGGGCGGGCCCCGGACACGGCGCGGGTGCCTTCGGCAGTGCCGGCGCTCCAGTCCGCGTGCGAGGCCCAGAAGCGGTTGCTCACCGGCCGCTTCGCGCGCGGGGCACCACGCAGGCCGGTCGAGGCGAGCGCGGGGCTCGCCGTGGCGGCGAGTGCGGCCACGGCTGCGGCCGTGGCGAGGACGGTTCTGCGGGACATGTCATCAGCTCGGTCCATGGCGGGACCCCCAGTCGACGTGGGCTCCGGACGGATCCGGAAGGGGCAGGTCAGATGCACGGCGGTAGGCCAACTATGGCTGCTGCACGCCGACTTCTGCCAGCGCTCGGACCACCACCGTGTCCGCCAATATTGGCCTCGACCACTGGCGTGAGCAGGCACGGCGCGCGGAGCAGCGGATTCCGCACCCGTACGCTGGACGGGATGACCGCACACGCCACTCCCCTGTCCCGCGTCGCCGCGGATCTGCTGGCCCTGCCGCCCTCCTGCGGCCCCGTCCGTCTCGTCGCCGTCGACGGGCACGCGGGCTCCGGCAAGTCGACCTTCGCCGACCGCCTCGCCGAGGCCCTGGGCGGCGCGCCCGTGCTGCGCCTCGACGACATCGCGAGCCACGACGAGCTGTTCGGCTGGACGGAGCGGCTGCGCCGGGAGATCGTCGGGCCGCTCTCGCGCGGCGAAACGGCGCGCTACGAGACGTACGACTGGAACGCCCGCCGCTTCGGGCCCCGGGGGCGCTCCCTGCCGCCCGCTCCGGTGGTCCTCGTCGAGGGCGTCGGAGCGGGACGCCGCGCGCTGCGCCCGTTCCTCGCGTGGCTGCTGTGGATGGAGTTGCCCCGCGAGGAGGCTTGGGGCCGGGGGCGTGATCGGGACGGGTCGGTCCAGAGCGACTTCTGGGACGGGTGGGAACCCGCGGAGCGCCGGCACTTCGCACAGGACCCTTCACGCCCCTTCGCTCAGTCTTTGGTGCGACAGTGGCGCGAGGGATATGAGGTAGTGCAGGGGCCGAATGAGACGGCTGCGCAGAGCCAAATCGTCACGCAGAGTGAGGGACTGTAGGCGGTGCGCTGAACCAGCGGAAAGTGACTTCCGGAAGTTCTCATGAGTTTCCATGAGTGCCTCAACTCTGCTTGACCGAGGGCCCTTACAGGACTTACGTTCTGAATGTGCGGCCTTTCGGGGCCGCCCGCAGACGCGAAGCCCCCGGTTGTTCCCCCGTGATCGGGGGCTTCGTTCTGCCTCCTGACCTCGCATACCGGACGCTACGAGCCGCTTTTCGCTCACCCTCGGTGACGACGAGGCTTCCCTTCACCTGCCTGATCCCGCGCTGCGGCACCCTACGGCCGAGTGCTCCTCCGCAGGTACGATGCCCCTCGGTGCGTCTTACGGACGGCTGCTCTGCGCACCGGTTCAACGTCCGTCCGCAGCACGGCGGTTCAGCGAAGTTGCCGACGGGCACCGGTCCGGCGGTACACAAACGGGGGCACGGTTTGTGGGGGACGTGATGGACTTCGACGCGGTGGGCTCACCCGCCCCGGCCGACCTCGCCTGGCTGAGGGGCGTCGACGCCTACACGATGGGCGCCTATCCGCAGGCGGAAGAGGAGTTCCGGGCGGCGGTGCGGATGGATCCGGCGATGGCCGACGGCTGGCTCGGACTGCACGCGCTGCGCATCGACACGACGACGGCACTGCTGCGGATGTTCCAGCACAGGGACAGATTCGGGGAGCAGCGCACCCGGCACGGGCGCACGCTCAACTCCTGGTACTGGCTGGGCTGGTGGGTGCAGCCCGTCCTGGAGAGCACGCGCGATCTGCTGCTCGCGCACGCGTCGCACTGGCTCGACGGACGCCATGTCCCGGAACTGGACCGGGCGTTGGCGGGTCTGCCGCCGGTGGACGCGGATCCGCAGGTGCGGTTCCTGCACGCCTGCCGTTCCTACCTGGTCAAGGACTGGGAGCAGCTGGTCAGGCACACGGACTCGCTGATCGACGACACGATGCTCGGCATCGAGGCCGGCCTCTTCGGCGGCATGGCCCGCGTCCGCCTGGAGATGTACGGCCAGGCAGAACCGCTCCTGTCCGCCGCCCTCATGCGGTGCCGCAGCGAGCAGCCGCAGCGCAAGGAGCTGCGCTACTGGCTGGCGAGGGCGCACGAGGGCACGGGCCGCTCGGCGGCCGCCATGCCGCTGTACCGCGCGGTGCACCGGGTGGACCCCTCCTTCATGGACACCTCCGCGCGGCTCGCGGCCATCGCCGAGGGCGACGGGTACGACGAGGTCACCGACCTGGCGGCGATCGCCCTGACCGGCTTCGGACAGGACGCGATGGAGGGCCCGGACGGGATCGACCCGCTCTTCGGCACCGAGGGCCGCGACCTGAAGCTCACCGAACCCGACCTGCCCCCGGGCGGCGGCCCCGCCGAGACCGACTCCGTGCGCGAGAAGGCGGTCATCCCCGTCCAGCCGGGCATCTCCCAGCTGCCGCCGGGCCCCACCGACCCCGCGCTCCTGGAGGCCGCGCTCGCCGAACTGGAGGGCATGGTCGGCCTGGAGCCGGTGAAGCGGCAGGTCAAGGCGCTCTCGGCGCAGCTGAACATGGCACGCCTGCGGGCCGCGCAAGGACTGCCCGTACAGCCGCCGAAACGACACTTCGTCTTCTCCGGGCCCTCGGGCACCGGCAAGACCACGGTGGCCCGCATCCTGGGCAGGGCGTTCTACGCCCTCGGTCTGCTCGGCGGCGACCATCTGGTGGAGGCGCAGCGCGCGGACCTGGTCGGCGAGTACCTGGGCCAGACGGCCGTGAAGGCCAACGAACTGATCGACTCGGCGATCGGCGGCGTCCTCTTCGTGGACGAGGCCTACTCCCTCTCCAACTCAGGCTACGGCAAGGGCGACGCGTACGGCGACGAGGCCCTCCAGGTGCTCCTCAAGCGCGCCGAGGACAACCGCGACCACCTGGTCGTGATCCTCGCGGGCTACCCCGAGGGCATGGACCGCCTGCTCGCCGCCAACCCGGGACTCTCCTCGCGCTTCACCACCCGCGTGGACTTCCCCTCGTACCGCCCCCTGGAGCTCACCTCCATCGGCGAGGTCCTGGCCGACGAGAACGGCGACGTGTGGGACGAGGAGGCCCTGGACGAACTGCGCTCCATCAGCGGGCACGTCGTCGACCAGGCGTGGATCGACGAGCTCGGCAACGGCCGCTTCCTGCGCACGCTCTACGAGAAGAGCTGCGCCTACCGCGACCTGCGACTCTCCGGCTATCCCGGCGAGCCGAGCCGTGACGACTTGTCGACACTGCGGCTCCCCGACCTGATGCAGGCGTACGGCGAGGTGCTCTCGGGGCGGGGGCCGCAGGACCCGCCGGGGGTCTGAGGCCCCGCCCCGCACGCCCGCTCACACCAGGGCGCCGTCCCTGGACTCCTTGGGCTTGCGCGGAACCGCGACCCGGTGAGCCGGGTCGCGGACCTCGCCGACCAGGAGTTCGAGGACGTCCTCCAGGGCGACCAGGCCGAGCACCTTGCCCGACGCGTCGGCGACCTGCGCCAGATGCGTCGCGGCGCGGCGCATCACCGTCAGGGCGTCGTCCAGGGGAAGCTCGGCGCGCAGCGTCGTCATCGACCGCCAGACCTGCTGCGGCACCGCGCGGTCGGCCTCCGCGCCGTCGGTCAGATCCAGTACGTCCTTCACGTGCAGGTAGCCCATGAAGGCGCCGTTCTCCGCGCGGACCGGGAAGCGGGAGTAACCCGTGCGCCCGGTGAGCTCGATGACCTGCGACGGGGTGACCCCGGCGCCCACCGTCACCAGCGACGCCCGGTCGAGCAGGACGTCCGTCACCGGACGCGAGCCCAGTTCGAGGGCGTCCTCCAGGCGCTCCTGCTCCTCGGGTTCGAGCAGTCCAGCCTGGCCCGAGTCACCGACGAGCCGGTTGAGCTGCTCGCTGGTGAAGACGGCCTCGACCTCGTCCTTGGGCTCGACCCCGAAGAGCTTGAGGACGAGCCGCGCGCACGCCCCGAGCGCCGCCGTGACCGGACGGCAGAGGCGGGCGAAGGCGACGAGGCCCGGGCTGAACCAGAGCGCGGTCTTCTCCGGGGCGGCCATCGCGAGGTTCTTCGGGACCATCTCGCCGACCACGAGGTGGAGGAAGACCACCACGGCGAGCGCGATGGCGTACCCCAGCGGATGGATCGCCCCTTCGGGGATGTGCGCCGCCTCGAAGACGGGCTCCAGGAGATGCGCGACGGTCGGCTCGGCGACCGCGCCCAGCGTCAGCGAGCACACGGTGATGCCGAACTGGGCGGCCGCCATCATCTGCGGCAGGTTCTCCAGGCCGTGGAGGACCTGGCGGGCCCGCTTGCCGTTCAGCGGTTCGATCTGGCTGCGGCGCACGGAGACGAGCGCGAACTCGGCCCCCACGAAGAAGCCGTTGGCGAGGACGAGCAGGAGGGCGAACAGGAGTTGGAGCATGCTCATCGGGCGGCCTCCGCCACACTCATGACGTCCGGGGTCGGTGCCGTGCGTACGAGACGGACCCGCCCGGCGCGGTAGCGGTCCACCTGCCGCACCGCGAGCCGCCAGCCGGGCAGTTCGGCCCGGTCACCGGGGACGGGGATGCGGCCGAGCAGGTCGGCGACGAGTCCGGCCACGGTCTCGTACGGTCCTTCGGGGACGTCGAGCCCTATCCGCTGGAGCGTGTCGACGCGGCAGCTGCCGTCGGCGTCCCACGCGGGGCTGCCGTCCTCGGCCGGGGCCACGGCGATGTCGGGCAGGTCGAGAAGGTCGTGCTCGTCGCGGACCTCACCGACGAGCTCCTCGACGATGTCCTCCAGGGTGACCACTCCGGCCGTGCCGCCGTACTCGTCGACGACGACGGCTATGGGCTGCTGACTGCGCAGCTGTTCGAGGAGTTGCTGCACGGGCAGCGTCTCCGGGACCAGGAGCGGCGTCTGCGCGATGCGTCCCACGGGCGTTCTCAGGCGTTCGTGGGCGGGGACCGCGAGGGCGTCCTTGAGGTGCACCATGCCGACGATCTCGTCGATGCGCTCGCTGTAGACGGGAAAGCGCGAGAGCCCGGTGGCCCGGGTCAGGTTCACCACGTCCTCGGCGGTCGCCGAGGTCTGCAGCGCGCTGACCTTCACCCGCGGGGTCATGACGTGCTGCGCGGTCAGCTCGCCGAGGGAGAGCGTACGGACGAACAGGTCCGCTGTGTCCTGTTCGAGGGCGCCGGCCTGCGCCGAGTGCCGGGCGAGGGAGACCAGTTCGCCGGGGGTGCGGGCCGAGGCCAGCTCCTCGGCGGGCTCGACGCCCAGGAGCCGTACGAGCCGGTTGGCCACGGCGTTCAGGAGGGCGATCACAGGTCGGAAGAGACGCGAGAACACATGCTGCGGGCCCGCGACGAACCGTGCGACCTGGAGCGGCTTGGACACCGCCCAGTTCTTCGGGACCAGTTCGCCGATCACCATCTGCACGGCGGAGGCGAAGAGCATGCCCACCACCACGGAGACGCCCGGTACGGCGCCTTCCGGGAGGCCGGTCGCCGTGAAGGGACCCGCGAGCAGTTGTGCGAGGGCCGGCTCGGCGAGCATGCCGACCACGAGTGAGGTGATGGTGATGCCGAGCTGGGTGCCGGAGAGCTGGAAGGACAGCTCCTTGAGGGCGTCGACGACCCCGCGGGCCCGTCGGTCGCCGTCCGCGGCGGCCTTCTCGGCGTCCGGGCGCTCGACGGTGACGAGCCCGAACTCGGCGGCCACGAAGAAGCCGTTGGCGAGAATCAGCAGGAATGCCGCCCCGAGAAGCAGCAGGGACGTGGTCATGCCGCCGCCTCCCTGGTCTGACCTGTCCCGGTATGTCGGGAGGGGGCGGCGCATGTACTACAGGACGAACCGTCCATCGCCGGAGGGAGTCACTCCTCGGGTAGCAGGAGCCCCTGTGGACCGGGCGGGCCCGACAGGGGCGGGGCGGCACACCATGCGTGCCCCGCCACCAGATTAATCAAGACCCGGCCACCTACGTCAGCCCTGCGGGGCGCGGTCCTCGGCGAGGGCACGCAGCGCACGGGCGTCGCTGATGGCCCGCTGCTTGGCGATGCCCGGCTGGATGCCCATGACGGGGAGGCTGGTGCCGTCGCTGAGATTGAGGAACACCCACGGGTCGCCGGGACGCAGATTGACCTGGACGATCTCGGCCCAGTCCAGGCGCCTGCTGGTGGCGATGTTGACGACGGTCACGCCGGATTCGTCGGCGACGACCTTGGGCCTGCTCAGGAGCGCGAGCACACCGAAGAGCAGCACGCCGGTGAAGATGAAGCTGAGCCGCTCCCCCGCGCTGAGGCCGGGGATGAGCAGCGAGATCACCGTGAGCACCACGAGGATCGCGGCACCCGCGGTGAGCAGGACCGCCCGGGTCCGGCCCGGCCGGAAGGTGACGGGCAGGGCGGGGGTGTCGGACTGCTGGGTCATGGCCGGGGTCTCCTGCCGGGTAATCAGAGGCGGCAGGCGTGGATGGCCGTGGTCAGGATGGCCCGCGCCCCGATGGCGTACAGGTCGTCCATGATCCGCTGGGCCTCCTTGGCCGGGACCATGGAGCGGACGGCGACCCAGCCCTCGTTGTGCAGGGGCGAGATCGTCGGCGACTCCAGGCCGGGCGTGAGGGCGACGGCCTGCTCCAGGTGCTCGGCCCGGCAGTCGTAGTCCATCATCACGTACGACCGGGCGACCAGGACGCCCTGGAGGCGGCGCAGGAACTGCTGCACCTTCGGGTCGTCGGTGTCGGCGCCGGTGCGGCGGATGACGACCGCCTCCGACTTCATGATCGGCTCGCCGAACACTTCGAGGCCCGCGTTGCGCAGCGAGGTGCCGGTCTCCACGACGTCCGCGATGACCTGCGCGACGCCCAGCTCGATGGCGGTCTCCACCGCGCCGTCCAGGTGGACGACGGAGGCGTCGACGCCGCTGTCTGCGAGGTGCTTGGCGACGATTCCCTCGTACGAGGTCGCGACGGTCTTGCCCGCGAGGTCCGCGATGGTGCTCGCGGTGCCCGGCTTCGCGGCGAAGCGGAAGGTGGAGCGTGCGAAACCGAGCGGCAGGATCGTCTCGGCGTTCGCGCCGGAGTCGATCAGGAGGTCCTGGCCGGTGATGCCGATGTCGAGCTTGCCGGCCGAGACATAGATCGCGATGTCCTTGGGCCGGAGGTAGAAGAACTCGACTTCGTTGTCCGGGTCGACGAGGACGAGCTCCTTGGACTCCTTGCGCTGCTGGTATCCGGCCTCATGGAGCATCGCCGACGCAGGTCCGGACAGTGAACCCTTGTTGGGGACGGCGATGCGCAGCATGAGGTCGGATTCCTTTGCGTGACGGGAGAATCGGGCGGTGGGAGCGTACGGCTCAGAGGTGGGCGTACACGTCGTCGAGGGAGATGCCGCGGGCGACCATCATCACCTGCACGTGGTAGAGGAGCTGCGAGATCTCCTCGGCCGCGGCTTCCTTGCCCTCGTGCTCGGCGGCCATCCAGACTTCGGCGGCCTCCTCGACGACCTTCTTGCCGATGGCATGGACGCCCTTGTCGACCAGCTCGGCGGTGCGCGACGTGGCGGGGTCGCCGTTGGCTGCCTTGTGCTGGAGCTCGGTGAAGAGCTCCTCGAAAGTCTTCTTGGACATGATGGCTCTTACTTTACGCGGCTCTCCGGACCCGCTCACCGCCAGGGTTCGGAGATCGTACGCAGCGTGGTCGCGGTGGCCACGGCGGCGGTGACCGCCTCGTGGCCCTTGTCCTCGCGCGAGCCCTCGATGCCCGCCCTGTCCAGGGCCTGCTCCTCGGTGTCGCAGGTGAGGACGCCGAAGCCGACGGGCACTCCGGTGTCCACCGTCACCTGGGTCAGCCCCTGGGTGACGCCCTGGCACACGTACTCGAAGTGCGGGGTTCCGCCGCGGATGACGACGCCGAGGGCCACGATCGCGTCGTAGCCGCGTCCGGCGAGGACCTTGGCGACGACCGGCAGCTCGAAGCTGCCGGGCACGCGCAGGACGGTCGGCTCGTCGATGCCGAGCTCGTGCAGGGCGCGCAGCGCGCCGTCGACGAGGCCGTCCATGACCTTCTCGTGCCACTGGGCGGCGATCACCGCGACCCGCAGGTCTCCGCAGTTCTTCACGCTCAGTTCGGGTGCACCCTTGCCGCTCACGCGCTTCTCCTGGTCGCTCGATGGTTCTTCGTACGTTGCTTACTGATTGCCGCAGGCGGACACCTCGGGGGCGTCCAGCCAGGGCAGGTCGTGACCCATCCGGTCCCGCTTGGTGCGCAGGTAACGGAGGTTGTGCTCGCCGGCCTTGACCGGCATGGGCTCGCGTCCGGTGACCTCGATGCCGTGCCGGACCACCGCGTCGGTCTTGTCGGGGTTGTTCGTCATCAGGCGCACGCTGCGGACGCCGAGGTCGTCCAGGATGCGGGCGCCCGCGCCGTAGTCCCTGGCGTCGGCGGGCAGGCCGAGCTCCAGATTGGCGTCCAGGGTGTCGCTGCCGCGCTCCTGGAGTTCGTAGGCGCGCAGCTTGGAGAGCAGGCCGATGCCACGCCCCTCGTGGCCGCGGAGATAGACCACGATGCCACGGCCTTCGTCCGTGATGCGCTGCATCGACGCTTCGAGCTGCGGGCCGCAGTCGCAGCGCAGGGAGTGGAAGACGTCGCCGGTCAGGCACTCGGAGTGGATGCGGACCAGGACGTCGTCGCCCTCGCCGATCTCGCCGTGCACGAGGGCGACGTGCTCGACGCCGTCGACGGTGGAGCGGTAACCGTACGCCGTGAACTCGCCGAAGGCGGTGGGCAGACGGACCTCGGCCTCGCGGCGGACCGTCGGCTCGGAGCTGCTGCGGTAGGCGATCAGGTCCTCGATGGAGATGATCGTCAGGCCGTGCTTGCGCGCGAAGGGGATCAGCTCCGGCAGGCGGAGCATCGTGCCGTCCTCGCCCGCGATCTCGACGATGGCCCCGGCCGGGCGCAGACCGGCGAGCCGGGCCAGGTCGACCGCGGCCTCCGTGTGGCCGTTGCGCACCAGGACGCCGCCGGACTTGGCGCGCAGCGGGAAGATGTGGCCTGGGCGCACGAAGTCGCCGGCCTCGTACGTGCCCGACGCGAGCATCTGGAGCGTGGTGGCGCGGTCGGCGGCCGAGATGCCGGTGGTGACGCCGTGCGCGCCGCTCGCGTCGACGGAGACCGTGAAGGCCGTGCGCATCGACTCGGTGTTGTGCTCGACCATCTGCGGGAGCTTGAGCCGCTCCAGCTCGTCGCCCTCCATGGGCGCGCAGATGAGGCCGCGGCACTCGCTCATCATGAAGGCGATGATCTCGGGCGTCGCCTTCTCGGCCGCGATGACGAGGTCGCCCTCGTTCTCGCGGTCCTCGTCGTCGACGACCACGACGGGCCGCCCGGCGGCGATGTCGCGGATGGCCGCCTCTACGGGGTCGAGGGCGAGGTCCGAGGCGTCCTCTTCGTGCCCGGTGCTGTACCAAACAGGTGCCGCGCTCATGCCGGGGCTCCTTCCATGACGGGCTGCGAGGACGCGCTGCGCGACCGCAGCCACCAGTCGCGCATGCCCCACAGGACGAGCGCGAGGTAGATGACGTACACGAGACCGGAGAAGGCGAGGCCGCTGCTGAACGCGAGCGGTACGCCGACCACGTCGACCAGGAGCCAGGCGAACCAGAACTCGACCAGACCGCGGGCCTGGGCGACCATCGCGGCGAGCGTGCCGACGAAGATGTACGCGTCGGGCCAGGGATTCCAGGACAGGTCGGGAACGGCGGAGAACAGGGCGCCGACCGCGAGGGTGCCGACGGCCGTGCCGCCCAGCAGCACCCCGCGCTCCTTCCAGGTCGCGAACCGGACGGCGATCGAGCCGTCCTGCGCCTGCTGCTTGCCGTTGCTCCACAGGCGCCAGCCCCACAGGGCCACGCCGATGACGAGCAGCTGCTTGCCGACACCGCCGGAGAGGTGGGCGGAGGCGTAGGCCCCGACGAGGATGACGCCGGAGAGGAACTGGGCGGGCCAGGTCCACACGGAGCGCCGCCAGCCGAGGGCGAGGGCGATCAGGCCGACGGTGTTGCCCACCATGTCGGACCAGATCACGTGCTGCCCGAAGGCCGTGAAGGCTTCGGAGTTGAGCCAGTTCACTTCGTGGCCTCCTGAGCGGGAGCGGCAGCCGGGGCAGCGGCGGCACGGTCGCCGAGCATGCGCTCGACGTACTTCGCGATGATGTCCACCTCGAGGTTGACCGGGTCGCCGGGCTGCTTGATGCCGAGCGTGGTCAGGGCGAGGGTGGTGGGGATGAGGCTGATGGTGAAGTAGTCGGGCCCGGCGTCGACCACGGTCAGGCTGACGCCGTCGACCGTGATGGAGCCCTTCTCCACCACGTAGCGGGAGAGGTCCGCGGGGAGCGAGATCTTGACGATCTCCCAGTTCTCGGAGGGCTTGCGGTCAACGATCTCGCCGGTGCCGTCAACGTGCCCCTGCACGATGTGGCCGCCCAGGCGGTCGCCCACGGCGGTGGGCCGCTCCAGGTTGACCCGCGAGCCCGCCGCGAGCGCGCCGAGGCTGGAGCGGTTCAGGGTCTCGGCCATCACGTCGGCGGTGAACTCCTCGCCCTCGTGCTCCACGACCGTCAGACAGACGCCGTTGACCGCGATGGAGTCGCCGTGCTTCGCGCCGTCGGTGACGACGGGGCCACGGACGCGGAAGCGGGACGCGTCGTCCAGGTTCTCGACGGCGGTGATCTCGCCCAGCTCTTCGACGATTCCGGTGAACACTTCAGTGCTCCTTCGCTACGAGGGTCGCGGTGACGCGCAGGTCGGGGCCGATACGGACGGTCTCGCTCACGTCGAGCCGCAACGCTTCGGTGATGGTCGTGATTCCGCCGCCGGTCAGGACGGCGGGGCCCGCGCCGAGCAGGACGGGGGCGAGGTAGGCGACGACGCGGTCGACGGCGCCCGCGGCGACGAAGGCTCCGGCGAGGGTCGGTCCGCCTTCGAGGAGCACGGAACGCACGCCGCGGGTGTGGAGCTCGTCGAGGAGGGCCGGGACGTCCAACCCGCCCTCGGCGCGGGGGAGTCGGACCGTTTCCGCCTGGCTCCCGGCGGTCACGTCCGCGGCGATCACGTTCTCCGCGATCGCGACGAGCGTGGGCGCCGTGTCGTCCAGGACGCGGGCGCCGGGCGCCACCGCGGTGCCGTTCGTGTCGACGACGACGCGCAGCGGCTGGACGGCGCCTTCGATGCCCCGCACGGCTAGGTGCGGGTCGTCGGCGCGCTGGGTGCCGGAGCCGACGACGACGGCGTCGCACTCGGCGCGCAGCCGGTGGACGTCGGCGCGGGCCCCGGCGGACGTGATCCAGCGGCTGCTGCCGTCGGCGGCGGCGATACGGCCGTCGAGCGAGGCCGCGTACTTCCAGGTGACGTGCGGGCGGCCGAGCCGCACGGAGGTCAGCCAGGCGGCGTTGCCCGCCGCCGCCTCGGCCTCCAGGAGCCCGGACTCCACGTCGACTCCGGCGGTGCGCAGTCGCTGCGCGCCCCCGGTCGCGGCGGGGTTCGGGTCGCCGACCGCGTAGACGACGCGGGCGATCCCGGCGTCGACGAGCGCCTGCGCGCAGGGGCCGGTGCGTCCGGTGTGGTTGCAGGGTTCGAGGGTGACCAGTGCGGTGGCGCCGCGGGCCTTCTCGCCGGCCGCGCGCAGGGCGTGCACCTCGGCGTGCGGGCCGCCGGCGCGCTGGTGGTAGCCCTCGCCGACGGTCTCTCCGGAGGCGTCGATGATCACGCATCCGACGACCGGGTTGGGGCTGGTGGAGCCGAGTCCGAGGGCGGCGAGCTCGATGGCGCGACGCATGGCGGTGCGCTCATGGTCGTTCGCTGCGGCTGCGGTGGCCACCGGGTCCTCCTGCCTCTTCGGGCACGGACTCCGGGGCCTGTCGATGACGACAGAATGTACGGACTGCGACACCGGGAGCGTCGCCGGAAACGAGACCTCTCCCGGGAGACCCGGAATCCGGGTATCCCAAAAACAAGCCACTCGGCGACGTGCACGAATGCCCGCCCGCCGCGCACTGCCTCCCATCCGGACTTTCACCGTCGGTCCAGGAATTTCACCTGGTCAACCGGCCGCTGGAAGCGGTCGGGTCGCGGACTGTAACCGCCGGTTCGGAATTACACCGACCCCGGAGTGCGCTGCTTTTGGTACGAGCCCAGTGTGCCACGCCTGATCGACGCCCATACGGGCGATGGCCTGTGGCCTGGCTCACAGCAGCGCGTGACAGCCCTCTGACCGGCGGTGACGGTCGGCCCTTCTGGCACGCTGAGCGCGTGACCACCGCAGCACTGGCCGAGGAATTCGAGTCGCACCGCCCTCGCATGTTCTCGCTCGCCTACCGCATGCTCGGCTCCGCCCAGGAGGCGGAGGACACCGTTCAGGACGCGTATCTGCGCTGGATCGGCGCGGATCGCGCGAGCGTGGGCCGGCCCGCCGCCTGGCTGGCCAAGGTCGTCACCAACCTCTGCCTGAACCGGCTGACCTCGGCCCGTGCGCGACGCGAGGAGTACGCGGGGCCCTGGCTCCCGGAGCCGGTCGTCACATCGGGCGGCGCGCTCGGTCCGCTGGAGTCGGCGGAACAGCGGGACGCGGTGTCGATGGCGCTCCTGATCCTGCTGGAGCGGCTGACGCCGGTCGAGCGTGCGGTGTTCGTGCTGCGGGAGGCGTTCGCGTACAGCCATCGGGAGATCGCCGGTGTGCTCGGCATCGGCGAGGCCAACTGCCGTCAGCTGTACCGCAGGGCGGTGCGGGCGGTGACCGACGGACGCACGCGGTTCGACGCGGCGGCGCGGCGGCGGGAGTCACTGGTGGAGTCGTTCGTCGCGGCGGCCCGCGAGGGGGATCTCGCGGGCCTGGAGAAGATGCTCGCGGCGGACGTGACGTGGTGGAGCGACGGCGGCGGCAAGGTGACCGCCGCGCGCCGGCCGATCCGGGGCCGCGACAAGGTGCTGCGGTTCCTGGTGGGCGGCATGGAGAACTTCGCGTACGCCATGGATCTCTCGTACGCCGAGGTCAACGGCGCGCCCGCGGTGGTGGCGCGGATGGCGGGGGCGGTCGTGGGCGTCGCGGCGTTCGTGTTCAGGGACGGCCTGGTCAGCGAGGTGCGGGCGGTGGTCAATCCCGACAAGCTGGGCTTCGTCGCGGGGCAGCTGTCACATTCCTGAGGGCTGCGCGGTTCTCAGCCGGTGACGGACGCCGTTCGGGCGTCCCCCTCACGAAGGAGCTCTCCCATGAGCACGATCCTGGTGACCGGCGGCACCGGAACGCTGGGCCGCCCGCTGGTCGGGCGGCTGCGCGCGGACGGACACGACGTGCGTGTCCTGAGCCGGCGCACTCCGCCGTACGCGGTCGACCTGCGGGAGGGCGGCCCGGGTCTCGACGCGGCCGTGGCGGGCGCGGACGTGATCGTGCACTGCGCGAGCGCGCCGCGCGGCGGGGACGAGCGGGCCGCGGGCCTGCTCGTCGAGGCAGCGCGGCGGGCCGGGGTCCCGCATCTGGTCTACATCTCGATCGTCGGCGTGGACCGGGTGCCGCTCGGCTACTACCGCGCGAAGCTCGCCGTGGAGAAGCTGGTCGAGGAGTCGGGTATCGGCTGGACGGTGCTGCGGGCGACGCAGTTCCACGACCTGGTCCTGAACATCCTGGAGACGTCGGCGAAGCTGCCGGTCATGCCGGTGCCCGCGGGCGTCAGCGATCAGCCGGTCGCGGTGGGCGAAGTGGCCCTGCGGCTCGCGGAGCTGGCGGCGGCGCCGCCCGCCGGCCGGGTCCCTGACATGGGAGGACCCGAGGTCCGCACGTTCGAGGACCTGGCCCGCGCCTATCTGCGGGCGACGGGAAAGCGGCGCCCGCTGCTGCCGGTCCGGCTCGCCGGAAAGACGTACCGCGCCCTGCGCGAGGGCGGCCATCTGACCCCCGGCCGGGCGGTGGGCGAGGGCACCTTCGAGGAATTCCTCGCGGCGCGTCAGGACGTGCGGCGATGAGCGGGAGGCCGACTCCGGAGGTGTCCGTGTCCGGCGGAGGCGGACACCCGGGTGCCGGGGCGGCCGGTGGCGGGTCGTCGTTGCTCCGGTGGGGGTTGGGGCTGCTCGCCCTGTCGCAGTTCGGCGTCGGGTTCTGGCAGTTGTTCGCACCCCGGTCCTTCTACGGCTCGCTGTGGGTCTCCGCGCTGCCGCCGTACAACGAGCACCTGATGCGTGACCTGGGCGCGATGGGGGTCGCCCTGGGGGTGGTCTCGGCGGCGGCCGCGCGCAGCATGGAGCCGCGTCTTGTCTCCGTGGCGCTGGTCGCCGATCTGACCTTCACCGTGCCGCACCTGGTCTTCCACTCCACGCATCCGGGCGGGCTCTCCGCGGGGTCGACGGTGATGCTGCTCGGCCTGCTCGGGGGCGCCGTCCTGCTCCCGGCCTGGCTGCTGTGGCTCAGCGCGCGGCGCCCGTCCCGGCCTGGTGGCGCGGACCGAACAGCTCGTCCTGCGCCGCGTCCCTAGCGGCGAGCAGCGCGCCGCGCAGTACCGCGGAGCCGCCGAGCGGGCTCGCCCGTACCTCGGTGTGCAGGGGTGACATGGCGGCGAGGCGGTCGGCCACCCGGGCGGCGAGCACGTCGCCGCCCGCGCGGCCGACCTCGCCGCCCAGGACCACGCAGCCGGGATCGAGGATCGCGGCCATGGCCGCGGCGCCGACGGCGATCCGGTCGGCCGCCGCGTCGAGGTAGGCCTCGTGCCCGGTCTCGGCGGCGTGGCGCACCACGTCGGCGGCGCTCGCGTCCGGCTTCAGGATCCCGTGCTCATCGCCAAGGTCACGGAACGCGGCGGCGCAGGCCAGCGAGTGGAAGCCGCCGTCACATCGGGTGGCGGAGGGCAGTTGCTCGGTGCCGGGCACCGGCAGGAAACCGATCTCGCCGGTGCCGCCGGACGCACCCCGGCGCAGTCGTCCGTCGAGCACGACGGCGGCGCCGACGCCCTCGCCGAGCCACAGGAGCACGAAGGTGTCGCGGTCGTGGGCGGCGCCTTCGCGCTGTTCGGCGCGGGCGGCGAGGTTGGTCTCGTTCTCCACGAGCACGCGGGCCGGGAGCCGCTCCTGGAGGGCTCCGGCGAGACGGCGGTGCCAGGCGGGGAGCCCGCTGGTGCCGCGCAGCTCACCGGTGGCGGGGTCGATGAGGCCGGGCGCGCCGATCGCCACGGTGTGCAGGCGCCGGACACCGCCGTCCCGTGCGGTGCGCTCGACGAGGGCGACGGCCCGCTCGACGGCGGTCCCGGTGCCGGTGTCGCCGCCGATGGGCGCGGAGGCCTCGGCGAGCACCGCGCCGAGCAGATCGGTGACGACCACGGAGACCCCGTCGGCGCGTACGTCGAGGGCGGCGAGGTGCGCCCGGTCGGCGACGATTCCGTAGAGCCGGGCATTGGGTCCCCGGCGCCGGGCACCCGCCTCCCCCACGACCGCTATCAGACCGGAGCCCTGGAGGCGCTCGACGAGGTCGGCCACCGAGGGCCGGGACAGGCCGGTGAGCTGCTTCAACTGGTTGGCCGTCAGCGGCCCTTCGCGCTGCAGGAGCCCCAGGGCGAGCCGGTCGTTGATGGCCCGGGCGGTGCTCGGTGATGCGGGCATGCCGGGATCCTTCCATAAACCTGCTAACTATCAGGCAGGGTTCCTGATAGTTTACGTCGCCGGAGCGGGGCGGTACTCGGGAGGGGCGGAGAGTCGATGAGTGAAGTGATCCTGGACGTAAGGCAGTTGAGGCGGGCGCGGTATGCCGTGGCCGCCGTCTTCTGTGTGCACGGCGCCGTCACCGGCTCCTTCGCGACCCGCGTGCCCTGGATCCAGGAGCACGCCGGGCTCAGCGCGGGCCTGCTCGGTATCGCCCTCGCCTTCCCCGCGATCGGCGCCTCCGTGGCGATGCCGCTCGCGGGCTGGGTCAGCCACCGCTTCGGCGCGCGGACGGCCCTGCGCGGGCTGCTCGCCCTGTGGACGATGGCCCTGATCCTGCCCTCGCTCGCCCCGAACCTGCTCACGCTCTGTGCGGCCCTGTTCGTGTACGGCGCGACGGCGGGCATGTCGGACGTGGCGATGAACGCCCTCGGTGTCGAGGTCGAGACCCGCATGAAGAAGTCGATCATGTCGGGCCTGCACGGCATGTGGAGCGTGGGCGCCCTGATCGGCTCCGCGGCCGGCACGGTCGCCGCGCATCTGGGCTCGGACGCCCGTCTGCACCACGCGCTCGCCGCGGTGACGCTCACCGTCATCGGCCTCGTCGCCTGCCAGGGCGTGCTCGATCTGCAGGCCGAGCCCGAGGAAGCGGCGCCGCCGCGCTTCTCGCTGCCGCCGAAGTCGGCGCTCCTGATCGGCGCGGTCGGCTTCTGCGCGGTCTTCGCCGAGGGCGCGAGCCTGGACTGGTCCGCGGTCTATCTGCGGGACGTCCTCGACTCCTCCGCCGGTGTCGCCGCCGCCTGCACCACCGGCTTCACCCTCACCATGGCGATCGCCCGGCTCGCGGGAGACGCGGTGGTCGACCGCTTCGGATCGGTCCGCACGGTGCGCACGGGCGGCGTGGTCGCGGCGCTCGGCGGACTGCTCGTGGTGGTGGCGCCGCATCCGGCGGTCGCCATGTGCGGCTTCGCGATGCTCGGGCTCGGCATCGCGGTCGTGGTGCCGCTCGCGTTCGCCGCGGCCGGGCGCAGCGGCCCCAATCCCAGCCAGGCCATCGCGGGCGTCGCCACCATCACGTACACGTCGGGTCTGATCGCCCCGTCGGCGATCGGCACGCTCGCCGACGCGACGAGCCTGGTGGTCTCCTTCGGCCTGGTGACGGTCCTTGCCTGCGGGCTCGCGGTGTTCGCGGGTGTCCTGCGCACGGAGGGCCGCGAGGCCGGAGCGGCCGCTTCCGCGGATGCCGCGGGCTCAGCGGCGCCGGGCCCGCGCCCCTGAGCCCGCCGCCGCACCCGCGCCCGCGCCCGTATCCGCATCCGCGTTCGGCCCCGACGGGTAGCCGAACTTATGCCGCACTAACATTGCGCTGATCTTTCCGGTCATTTTCACGGGCCATTCCCGGACACGGGTCAGGCCCACGGCTCGGCGCACAGAAAGCGGAACAGAACCATGGATCTCGGCGTGCGCTGGAGACTGCACGGCGACGGGCGCACCCCCGCGCCCGGAGCCGTCGTCCGTCCCGACGAGCGGCTGTCGTGGCCGCGGACCTTCGGGCTCGGCGCCCAGCACGTGGTCGCCATGTTCGGCGCCTCCTTCGTGGCGCCCGTCCTGATGGGCCTCGACCCGAACCTCGCGATCATGATGTCGGGCGTGGCGACCGTCATCTTCCTGCTCGCCACCCGCGGCCGGGTGCCCAGCTACCTGGGCTGTTCGCTCTCCTTCGTGGGCGTGGCCGCGGTCATCCGCGCGCAGGGCGGCTCGTCGGCGACGGTGACGGGCGCGGTCTTCGTGGTCGGCGCCGCGCTGTTCCTGGTGGGCCTGGCCGTCCAGAAGTTCGGGGCGCGGATCATCCATGCCGCGATGCCGCCGATCGTCACCGGCGCCGTCGTCATGCTGATCGGCTTCAACCTGGCGCCGGTCACCGCCTCCACGTACTGGCCGCAGGACCAGTGGACGGCGCTCCTGGTGATGCTGTTCACCGGTTTGGCCGTGGTCTGCCTGCGCGGATTCTGGTCGCGCGTCGCGATCTTCCTGGGGCTGATCTTCGGGTACGCCCTGTCCTGGGTCCTCGACCTGACCTTCGGCAAGATCCACTCGGCGGACGGCTCGGGCAAGGTCGTCGACCACTGGCGTCTGGACCTCTCCGCCGTCGGCAACGCCGACTGGATCGGCCTGCCGTCCTTCCACGCGCCGAGCTTCGAGTGGTCGGCGATCCTCGTGGCGCTGCCCGTGGTCATCGCCCTGGTCGCGGAGAACGCCGGGCACGTCAAGGCGGTCGGCGAGATGACCGGCGACAACCTGGACGACAAGCTCGGCACGGCGATCTCCGCCGACGGCGCCGCGTCCATGCTCTCCACCGCGGTCGGCGGCCCGCCCAACACCACGTACTCCGAGAACATCGGCGTGATGGCCGCGACCCGCGTCTACTCCACGGCCGCGTACTGGGCCGCCGCCTGCTTCGCCCTGCTCTTCGGCCTCTGCCCCAAGTTCGGCGCGGTCGTGGCGGCCATCCCCGGCGGTGTGCTCGGCGGCATCACCGTCATCCTCTACGGCATGATCGGCCTGCTCGGCGCCCAGATCTGGATCAACGCGGGGGTCGACCTGCGCAATCCGCTGAACCTGGTCCCGGCCGCCGCGGGCATCATCATCGGCGTCGGCGGTGTCTCGCTGAAGATCACCGACAACTTCGAACTGAGCGGCATCGCGCTCGGCACGATCGTCGTGATCACCGGCTATCACGTCCTGCGCGCCTTCGCCCCGCCGCACCTCAAGTCGCAGGAGCCGCTGCTCGATTCGGGCACGTCCACGTACGACAAGAGCGACGATGCCGATGGCGGCGGCGAGGCCACCGGGCCGGGCACCGGCGGCTCTCAGCCGCGCGCCAAGTCGTAGGCGTAGCCCGGCGAGAACGTCCCCGGCTCGCCCCGGCAGCCGTCGGACTCGCCCGGCAGCTTGATCCACAGATAGGCGTCGATGCGGGCGTCGCCGGTACGCAGCGTCGGGTTCTGCCCGAGCCCCCGGCCCGCCGGGTCGCACCACTCGCCGTCCGCCGGGGCGCCGTTGCCGTTGCGGCTGGTGTCGATGACGGCGCCCAGGCCCGCCGGGCCGCCCAGCGCGGACAGGACCCTGCGGGCGTAGGCGGCCTCGTCGGCGGTGCGGCGGAAGTTCGAGACGTTCGTGAAGACGCCGTCGGACGAAGCGGCGGACGCGGCGCCCGCCGCGCGCAGCCGTCCGGCCTGCTCGGCCGCGGAGTTCCAGCCGGAGTGCCCGGCGTCGTAATAGACCCTGGCCCCGGGGTTGGCCGCCTTCAGGGTGCGCCCGGCGCGGGCGAGCGAGGCGTTGCGGGCGGTGCGCCCCTCGGCGTCGAGGCACTCGGACTGGGCGATCGCGTCCGGTTCGAGGATGACGATGACCTCGCCCGAGCCGAGGCCCGCGGCGAACTTCTCGATCCACGCGTCGTACGCCGCGAGGTCCGGCGCCCCGCCCTCGGACGCGCCCCCGCAGTCACGGTCCGGAATCGCGTACGGCACGACGACGGGCACCCGGTTCCCGGCGGCCGACGTCACCGCGCGCACCCGCGAGGTGATGGTCCCCGGTTCGTAGTCCGCGAACCACACGGCCGCGGGCCGGGCGGCGATCCGTGACTCGATGAGCGGCCGCCGGGGGTCGCCGCGGTGGGCCCTGACCCAGTCGATGACCTGGGAATCGCCGTGCCGGTAGAGGGAGCCGGCCGCGGGGGCTGCCGTGCTCGGTTTCTGGGGTCGGCGCGTCGAAGGCTTCGGCGTCGGCTCCGGTCGCGGCGCGGCGGAGGATCGCGCGGGCGACGGCTTCGCCGAGGGGGACTCCGACGCGGACGGCGTCGGCACCGCGGGCAGCGGTTCGAGCGTCGGCGACTTCGTCACCTTCGGGCGCGCCCGGTCCTCGCCGCCGCCCTCGTCCAGGGCGGAGACCATTCCGGCGACGGCGCCGACGGCGGCCACGACCGAGGCCACGGCGACCATCACGCCATGGCGCGCGGCGCGGACGCGTCCGGCCCGGCGCCCGCCGCGATGTCGTGCACGCTTGCCTGCCACGGTCTTCGCCTCCCCCTCCCCCGCGTCCCCCTGACACGGCGTGCATGCCGGTCCCCCTCCCCCGGGGGCACATACGATCGCCGTTCCCTCGTTCTGGGGAAGCGTCCGGTGCGGCGGCACTCGGGCCAGCCTAGGACTGGGACCCTGCCGTCATGGCGCAGTTGGAGCGGTTCGCGGAGTTCGCAGGCCCGGCACACGGGGTGGACGGCGTGGCGACGCGGATGCGTGCCCTGGGGGACGGTTTCCCCTCGGGCGACGGGGTCGGGGTCTTCAACCGGGTCTATCTGTCGGTCACCGAGGAGGTCGCCCGGCACGTGGACAGCGGGAGTTTCCCGGATCGCGGAGCCGCGATCACGCTGGACGTCCTGTTCGCCGAGCGCTATCTGACGGCGGTCGACGCGGCGGCCGCCGACCGCAGGCCGCCCGCCTGCTGGCGGCCGCTGTTCGAACTCCGGCGCCATCCCGGCGTACGTCCGCTGCAGTTCGCGCTCGCGGGCATCAACGCGCACATCGGGCACGACCTTCCGCTGGCCGTCGTGGACACCTGTCGTACGCTCGGCTGCGAACCGGCCGATCTGGCCGACGAGTTCGACCGCGTGGGCGACATCCTCATCTCCCTGGAGGAGCGCATCCGCGAGGATCTGATGCCGGGTCCCGACCTCTTCCAGGTCGCCGATCCGCTCACCCATCTGCTCGGCTCGTGGAGTCTGGAGCGGGCCAGGGACGGCGCGTGGGCGACGGCCCTGGCGATGCAGGCCCTGCGCGAACTGCCGCTCGTGGCCGAGCAGTTCCGCGACCGCCTGGACGGTGCGGTCGGTCTCGTGGGCCGGATGCTCCTCACTCCCCTGCCGGACTGATCCGGTTGCCCCGCTCCCGGCACCGGCGAACTCCCCCGCAATAGCTGTACGTTGAAACCAGTGACCCCGGATGCGAAGGAGCACCAGCATGGCCACACGACTCGGGCTCGGCCTCCCGCAGGGCCGGCAGTACAGCATCGGACGTGACGTCCCGGCCGTGGCCCGCGCGGCCGAGGAGATCGGGTACGAGAGCCTGTGGGTCTATGAACGCATCCTGTTCCCCGAGCCCGCGACGCAGGGCCTGTACGGCATCGAGGGCCTGCCCTGGCCCGACACGTACCGCTCGGTGGCCGATCCGCTGGTCACGCTGACCCTGGCCGCGGCCGCCACCGAGCGGGCCCGCCTGGGCACCAGCGTCCTGATCGCCCCGCTGCACGTTCCCTTCCAACTGGCGCGCACCCTGGCCACGTTGGACGCGGCGAGCGGCGGCCGCGTCGTCGCGGGCCTCGGCACGGGCTGGTCCCACGACGAGTACGCCGCCGCGGGGGTGGCGCCCTTCGAGAAGCGCGGCAAGGTCCTGGACGAGATGATCGACGTCTGCCGGGCGGTGTGGGGGCCGGACCCGGTGTCGTACGAAGGGGAGCTGACCACCATCGCGCCCTCGGTGATCGGCCCCAAGCCCGCCGGGCCCATCCCGATCCTGCTGCCCGCGAACAGCCCGCGCGCCCTGCGCAGGCTGGTCGACCGCGCGGACGGCTGGATGCCGATCGGCACGGGCGCCGAGCAGCTGGCCGAGCAGGCGCAGACACTGAAGGAACTGGCCGCCGAGCGGGGCCGCACGGAGCCGGTCCAGAGCGTCCTGCGGGTCAACGCCCGCTACACGCCGACCGCGTACGAGGGCGAGAAGCGTGCCCCCTTCCGGGGCAACGTCGCCCAGATCGTCGAGGACCTGGCGGCCCACGCCGCGACGGGCGCGGCGGAGGAGATCCTCATCGAGCTGGCGGGCAGCACGCGCGACGCGGAGGAGCTGAAGGACTTGGCGGCGGAGGTGTACGTGGAGGCGAGGGCGGCGGGGGTGTAGGCCCTTGGGGCGCGGGGCTCCGACCAGATCCCCGCCTGCCCCGGACGCGACGGCGCTCTCAGTCCTCGGGCAGCTCGACGGGAGCGATCTCGTCGTACACATCCCCGGGACCGGGGTTGGTCGCGTCGGTCGCACCGCCGAAGTGGTGCATGACACCCCACACGGCGTTCAGCGCGGTCTGCACCGCGCCCTCGGCCCAGCCCGCCGTCCAGGAGATGTCGTCGCCGGCGAGGAAGATCCCCCGCTTGTCCTCGGGCAGCGACTCCTGCATGAAGTGCGTGAAGAGGCGCCGCTGATAGCGGTAGTGGCCCGGCAGGTTCGCCTTGAAGGCGCCCATGAAGTAGGGCTCGTTCTCCCAGGAGACGGTCACCGGGTTGCCGATGATGTGCTTCCTGATGTCGACCTTCGGGTAGATCTCGCCGAGCGACTTGAGCATGACCTCCATGCGCTCGTTCGCCGACAGCGGGAGCCACTTCAGGCTGTCGTCGCACCAGGTGTAGGAGAGGCAGATGACGGCGGGCTTGTCCGGTCCGTCGTCCAGGAGATACGTGCCGCGCGTCATCCGGTCGGTGAGCGTCATCGACATGACGTCCCGGCCCGTCTCCTCGTCCTTGTCCAGCCAGAACGGCCGGTCCACAGGAACGAACAGCTTCGAGGACTCCATGTAGTGGGTCCGCTCCATCGCCGTCCAGTGGTCGATGGGGAAGAGCGTGTCGTCGCACGCGATCTTCGAGAGCAGCATCCACGACTGGGCCGTGAAGATCGCCGCCTGGTAGGTGCGGATGTCGCCCGAGGAGTCGGTGACGGTGACGCGGTTGCCCGCGGTGCGGTCGAGCCGGGTCACGGCGGGCTTCGGCACGCCGCCCTCGTGCAGCGAGCTCAGGGACGTGCCGGGCGCCCAGTGCACGATCTTCTGCGGCTCGCGGTCCCACATCCGCAGCGGCAGCTGCTGGCTGCCGCCGACGATGCCGCGGTGGTGGTCGTCGGCCTCGGTGTAGACGACGCGCAGGATCTCCAGGATGGAGTTCGGGAAGTCGGTGTCCCAGCCGCCGGTGCCGAAGCCGACCTGACCGAAGATCTCGCGGTGCCGGAAGGACTTGAAGGCCTCGGAGTCGCAGAGGAAGCCGTAGAAGGTCTGGTTGTCGAGCTTCTCGACGAGCTTGGACCAGATCTCGCGGATCTTCGGTACGTCGCGCTCGCGCAGGGCGCGGTTCATGTCGGAGAAGTCGGCGCCCTCCTCCAGGCAGGAGTTCCAGGCGTTCATCACGTCGCGGTAGACCTGCGGCAGGTCGTCGACGGAGGTGGCGTAGTGCGACTCGCCCTTGAGGTCCACGACCGTCGAGGGAGTCGACTCGGCGAGGGGGTTGGGGAAGGGCTGGGTCTTGAGGCCGACCAGGTCGATGTAGTGCTGGAGCGCCGTCGAGGACGGCGGGAAGCGCATCGCGCCCATTTCGGCGGTCAGGTCGCCTTCACAGCCGTCGAAGCCGACGGTGCGCAGGCGGCCGCCGATCTGGTCGGCCTCGTAGACGACGGGCTTGAGGCCCATCTTCATCAGTTCGTACGCCGCCACGATGCCGGAGAGGCCGCCCCCGATGACCGCGACCTCCGTGCCGTGCTCGGTCGCGGGTATCTGGCCGAGGCCCGCCGGGTGGGCGAGGAAATCGTCGTACGCGTACGGGAAGTCCGGACCGAACATGGTGATCGGCGGCTGCGCGTCGGTGTGCTGGACGGCGGTGGGCACCGTGGACGTCATGGGGTACGGACTCCTTGCGGGAACGGCAGAACAGAAAGAACGGGAAGCTCGGGGGCGGGTCAGGCCAGGGACGCGTACAGACCCGGGCGGCGGTCGCTCAGGTAGGGGTTGGCCTGGCGCGACGCGGCGAGGAAGGCCGGATCGGCGTCGGCGAACACCAGCTGCTCGCCCCGCCCGGCGCGGGTGCGCGCGACTCCGTCGGGTCCCGCCAGCGTGGAGAGCCCGACGAACTCGAACTCCCCTTCCCGGCCGACCCGGTTGACGTAAGCGACGTACATCTGGTTCTCGAAGGCCCGCACCGGTACGACGGACTCGGCGACGAACTGGAAGGGGTGCATCTGGGCCGTGGGCACCAGCAGCAGGTCGGTGCCGGCGAGGGCGTGCGCGCGGACGTTCTCCGGGAACTCCACGTCGTAGCAGATCATCAGGCCGACCCGCATACCGCCCAACTCGGCCTGGACGACGGCCTGTTCGCCGGGCGTGAAGTGGTCCCGCTCGAAGCAGCCGAAGAGGTGGGTCTTGCGGTAGTTCGCCAGGCGGGCGCCGTCGGGGCCGATCAGCTGGACGGAGTTGAAGACCCGCTCGCCGTCCCGCTCCGGGTAGCCGTAGGCGATCGCGACGCCATGGCGTACGGCGGTCTCGGCGATCGCGGCGGCCGAAGCCCCGTCGGCGGCCTCGGCGAGACGCGGGATGTCGTCGCCGATGGCGTACCCGGTGAGGTACAGCTCCGGGGCCACCAGGAGGTCCGCGCCCGCATCGGCGGCACGGGCGGCGGCTTCGTCGAGCGCCTTCAGGTTGGCGTCGGCGGAGCCAAGGGTGCCCGAGCTCTGGAGCAGGGCGGTGCGCAGCGGGGGCATGGCGGGACCTCGGGGCATGCGAAGGGGCACAAGGGCTGGTGGGGACGGTTAGACGGTACGGTCGGCGGCCATGCCCGGACAAGGCGCGAGCGTTGCGGGCCGCCGCACGATTTGTTGCGTGTCACGGGCCGATGGCGGCGATTCGTTGCGTGGTGGCGTGGGACCGGGGTCGCAGAGGTGTCCACCCGTGGGTGCAGCGGCCTCGGGGGTGTTTTCCGCCGCGCGGCGGAGGCGGAGTGCCGCCCGTGGCCGGACGTGCCGGGACCCCCTTCCGCGAGACCGTGATCTCGCCCGGAAGGACCGGGTGAACGGCACTTCGGACGGAGGCTCCCCGTGAGCCGCACCACACGTACCAAGATCGCTGACCGCCGCCTGCCCGGCCCCCGCAGCCGCGTGATCGCCGTCGGCACCGCCCTGCTGATCTGTGCCGGAGCCGCGGGAGCGGCTGCCGCATCGGACGCGACGGAGGGCGGCGGCGCGGCGCGTGCCGCCTCCGGAAGCCGCCCGCACGCCGAGCAGCGCGAGGCGGCCGCGCTCACCGGCTCGGCGAAGCTGCACCGCAAGACCACCGAGGACGTGACGTTCACCTTCGACGCGCATCTGGCGAAGCGGAACACCATGCGCCCGGACAAGGCGACCGGCACCTTCCGCTTCGTCCACCTCGACAAGCCGGGCGGCAAGGGCGGCTGGGCGAAGGGCCGCATCGACTGCCTGATGACCGGCGGCAAGGTCGCCACGGCCACCGGCATCATCACCGCGACGAACCTGAAGGACATCAAGGGCGGCCGCGTCGGCTTCACGGTCCACGACCTGGGCAAGCAGGACCGCGTGGGCTACAGCTGGGCCTCGGTGGGCGGACCCGACGGCACGAAGAAGCTGCCGAAGTGCACGAGCGCTGCCCCCTTCGAGAAGGTCAGGAAGGGCACCGGCGACTTCACCGTCACGCCCTGGCACCCCACCTACCCGACCGACTGACCCGCGGGGCCCGCCCGTACGGGGGGCGGGCGGGCCCCGCGTCTCCCCCTCACGCACCAGCCGTCCCCCGCCGCGCGGCGGAGCAGGTCACCGCCTCGCGCACGATGCCCGGGGCGCCCGGGACCGGGAGGGTGGATCACGCCCGGAGGGACCGGGCGGACCACAGCCAGACGGGGGCCCCATGAACCGCCGCTCCAACCTCATCCGAGCCGTCGCCGTAGGAGCCGCGCTCCTCGCCCTCGTATCCGGCGCGGGCTCCGCGACCGCGTCGGATGCCCCGCACCACGGGCGCGAGGCCGCCGCCCTGACCGGAACCGCCAAGCTGGACCGCCCGCCGGGCGATGACGCCACCATCACCGTCGACGCCCATCTGGACGCCGCGGACCGCGACGACCCCGGGGCCGCGCACGGCACCGTCAAGATCAGCCACTACATGGAGCGACCCGAGTTCGGCGGCACGGCCGAGGCCCGCGTGGACTGCCTGCTGACCGGCGGAAAGGTGGCCACGGTGTCGGCGGTCGTCACGAAGGCGGACGGTGGCCTCGAAGGGGCGATCGGCAAGCGCCTGGGCCTGACCGTCCACGACCAGGGCAAGCAGGACCGCTTCGGCTACAGCTGGGCCATGGTCGGCATCCCGAACGACCTGCCGGACGACATGCCCAAGTGCGTGAGCGCGGCCCCGTTCGACAAGACGAAGCCGGGCAGCGGGGACCTGCACGTACGGCCGATGAAGTAACGCCCCGAGGGGCGGCGCGGGGAGCGCCTACGCGGGCGACCCCGAAGAAAATCTCCGCATCAGGGGCGAGAGCACGAGGACGGACTTCGTCCGTTCCACGAAATGCTCGCCCGCGATCCGTTCGAGCACCCGCTCGAAGTGCCGCATGTCGGCGGCGAAGACCTGGACGACGGCGTCCGCCTCCCCGGTGACGGTGGAGGCGGACGCGATCTCCGGATACCGCTCGAGCCCCCGCCGAATCGCCTCCGGCGAGGTATTGCGACGGCAGTAGATCTCGATGAACCCCTCGGTCTCCCAGCCGAGCGCGGCCGGATCGACCCGCACGGTGAACCCCGTGATCGCCCCGGTCTCCCGCAGACGGTCCACGCGCCGCTTCACGGCGGGCGCGGAGAGCCCCACCAGCTGGCCGATGTCGGCGTAGGAACGGCGGGCGTCCTCGGCGAGGGCGTGCACGATGCGTTCGTCGAGATCGTTCAGTCGCACTGGGGGTGGATCACTTCTCTGCGGAGGCCAATCGGGAGCGGCTCATGCCGTACAGGAAGTAGAACACGAGGCCGGCGGCCATCCAGACACCGAAGACGATCCAGGTGATGGAGTCGAGGCTGAACATGTTGTAGGCGCAGAAGCCGAAGCCGAGCACCGGGAAGAGCCAGCCCAGCGGCACCCGGAAGGTGCGCGGCATGTCCGGGCGGGTCTTGCGCAGCACGATCACCGCGATGTTGACCAGGCCGAAGGCGAAGAGCGTGCCGATGCTGGTGGCGTCGACGAGCTTGCCGAGCGGGATGACGGAGGCGAGCGCGGCGCAGAACAGCGACACGATGACGGTGTTCACGCGGGGCGTGCCCGTCTTCTTGCTGACCTTGCCGAACACCTTGGGGACCAGGCCGTCGCGGGACATGGCGAACAGGACGCGGGTCTGGCCGTAGAGGACGGTCAGGACGACGGAGGCGATGGAGATGACCGCACCGGCGGCGAGCAGCGTGCCCCAGAAGCTCTGGCCGCTGACGTCGTTCATGATCGCGGCGAGCGTGGCCTCGGAGCCCTCGAAGTCGGCCCAGTTCCAGGCGCCGACGGCGACGGCCGCGACCAGGACGTAGAGCGCGGTGACGATGATCAGCGAGAGCATGATCGCGCGGGGCAGGTCGCGCTGCGGGTTCTTCGCCTCCTCACCGGCGGTGGACGCGGCGTCGAAGCCGATGTACGAGAAGAAGAGGCTGGCCGCGGCGGCGCTGACGCCGGCCGTGCCGAGCGGCATGAAGTCGGAGTAGTTGCCGGACTTGAAGCCCATGAAGCCGATGGTGCAGAAGAGCACGAGCGCGGCGATCTTCACGATGACCATGATCGTGTTGGCCCGCGCCGACTCCTTGGCGCCGCCGAGCAGGAACACCATGGCGAGCAGCACCACGATCAGGCCCGGCAGGTTGATGACGCCGCCCTCGCCGGGTGCCGACGAGAGCACGTCGGGGATGGTGACGCCGATGGTGCCGTCGAGCAGTTCGTTGAGGTATTCGCCCCAGCCGACGGCGACCGCCGCGACCGACACGCCGTACTCCAGGACCAGGCACCAGCCGCAGACCCAGGCGATCAGTTCGCCCATCGTTGCGTACGCGTACGAGTACGAGGATCCGGCGACCGGGATGGAGCCCGCCAGCTCGGCGTACGAGAGCGCGGAGAACAGGGCGGTGAGCCCGGCGAGCACGAAGGACAGGGTCACGGCGGGCCCGGCCTTGGGGACGCTCTCGCCGAGGACGACGAAGATGCCGGTGCCCAGCGTGGCACCGATGCTGATCATGGTCAGCTGCCACATGCCGAGGGAGCGCCGCAGCGAGCCGCCCTCACCCTGGCCGCCCTCCGCGACCAGGAGTTCCACCGGCTTGCGCCGCATCAAGCGGCTGCCGAGCCCGGTACCCCCCGGGGGACTTGGCCGGTTCTGCGGGGGTGCGCCTTGGTCGAGCACGCATGGCTCCTTCATCGCTGCCTGGTCAGGGCGGCGGGACCCGCGGCAGCACCCGGGCATGGCCGGGGACCACCGAGCAGGCGGTCCCCGCCACACCACGTACAGCGGATGACTCTATGAGGCGTGGTTCACGTATGTAATGAAGCAACCTTGCGCAAGTCCGAACGATCGTTGCGTACATCCCCTTCCTGCGGGTCTTCGTTGCGCGGTCCGTTTCGTCCGTTGCGTGCCGAGGGTCCGGGAAGCTCATTGACACTTCGTCAGATCTCCCCCATCGTGCACTCCGGTCGAGCCGATCGCACACCCCCGTCGAGAGGGAGCCAGCAGGCCATGGACCTCGATGTGCTGTACGAGATCGACGTACCGAAGCCCTGGAACGGACCCCACCCGCTCGGCCAGCGCACCGCCGAGCAGCGCGCCTACCGCGAGGCCGTCGAGCAGATCAGGCTCGCGGACCGGGTCGGCTTCCGCACGGTGTGGGCCGTGGAGCACCACTTCCGCGAGGGCCGCTCGCACTGCCCCGCGCCCGAAGTGCTGCTCGGCCATCTCGCGGCGCTCACCGAGCGGATACGCCTCGGCTTCGGCGTCACGCTCACCCCCTTCGGCTTCACTCCCCCGCAGCGGATCGCGGAGAAGGTGGCGGCGGTGGACGTACTGTCCGACGGCCGCGTCGAGTGGGGAACGGGGCGGTCGACTCCCATGGAGCAGACGGCATTTGGCGTCGACCGGGAGCAGTCGCGCGCCGACTGGCGCGAGGCGATCGAGATCGTCACGGGCATGTGGCGCGAGGAGTACTTCGCGTACGAGTCGGAGCGCTTCACCTTCCCCCGGCGGATGGTCACCCCCAAGCCCGTCCAGGATCCGCATCCGCCCTGCTGGATGGCGGCGACATCGCCCGGTTCGGCGGAGACGGCGGGCGCCGCGGGGCTCGGCCTGCTCTCCTTCTCGATCATGCAGCCGCTCGACGCGATGGCCCGTCAGGTCGCCGCCTACCGGGCGGCGGCACGCACTCCGGCGCCCATCACGGACGTCACCACGGACCGCGTCAGCGCGTACACCCTGGTGCACGTGGCGGACCGGCCCTCGCAGCGGGTCTGGGACTCGGTCGCCTGGTGGTACCGCAACCTCGCGCAGTTCACGCTCGACTGGGAGCTGCCGCACCTGACTCCCGACGAGCGCGAGCGGACCTTCCCCTTCCTCACCCCGATCATCGAAGGCAACGTCCCCGTAGAGGAGTTCAACGACGGGGACATGATCCTCATCGGTGACGCGGACACCATCGTCCGCAAGGCCAAGCGCTACGCCGACCTCGGCATCGACCAGCTCATCTGCTACGTCCAGTGGGGTTATCTGGAGCACCAGGAGATCCTGCGCACGATCGAGATCCTGGGCAAGGAAGTCATCCCGGAACTGGCGTCCTACCGGCCCCGGCGGACCGCGCCGTGAGCGAGCCTGCGGCGGTCCGCGCCGTGAGCGAGCCCGCGGCGGGCCCCACGGCGAGCGAGCCTCTCGACACCTCCCCCGTCCCCGACTACGCCGCCCTGCACCGGCTGAACGGCCGCGCCTTCGTCCTGCTCGGCGCGGGCAACGGCATCGGCCGCCAGACCGCGCACGCGCTCTCGGCCGCGGGCGCGCGGGTCCTGTGCGTGGATCTCGACAAGGGTCGCGCCGAAGCGGTCGCGGCGGAGACGGGCGGCGTCGCGTACGTTGCGGACGTGACGCGGCGCGAGGAGGTGCGGGAACTCTTCGCCTACGCAGGAGCGGAGTTGGGCCCGGTCGGCGGTGTCGTCGACATCGTCGGCATGGCCCGCTACACACCCCTGGCCGATCTTGACGACGCCTCCTGGGACTGGCACTTCTCCCTCGTCCTGCGGCACGCCTGGCTCACGGTCCAGTACGGCGGCGAGGCACTCGCGGAGGCGGGCGGCGGCCCCCTGGTCTTCGTCGCGTCGGTGTCGGGTCTGACGGCGGCGCCCCTGCACGCCGCGTACGGGGCGGCCAAGGCGGGCCTGATCTCCCTGGTCCGCTCGGCGGCGGTGGAGTACGGACCGCGCGGGGTACGGGTGAACGCGGTGGCGCCCGGCGTCGTCTGGACTCCGCGCGTGGCGGGCCTGATCGGCGACGAGGGCCGCGCTCGCAACGCCCGCAACGCCCCGCTCGACCGGGTCGCCGAGACCTCGGACATCGCCTCCGCCCTGCTCTTCTTCGCCTCGCCGCTCTCCTCGTACGTCACCGGGCAGACGCTCGTCGTGGACGGCGGGGTCGGCGTGAAGTTCCCGTATCCGACCATCGGCGGCGCGCGGTGAGGGGGTTCGTGCGCGGGGCGGCCTGGTGGACGGAGGACGGCCGGGTGCTGCGCGCCGACCCGGCCGACCGCGAGCGGCTGCCCGGGGACACCTGGGAGCGGGCGGGGCTTCCGGCCGGGGTGCGCCTGGAGTTCACCGCGCGCGGCGTGAGCGCGGTGGAGGTCGCGTACACCGCGTCGCCTCCGTCGGCGGCGGACTCGTACCGGGACACGCCCGCGGTGTTCACGCTGCTCGCGGGCGCGGGCGCGGGCGCGGATGGGGGCACGGGCACGGGCAAGGGCGCGGGCGCCGTCGACACGCCCGCATCGCCGGGCGAGCACCGGGTCCTGGTCCATCTCCCCTCCCCCGACGGCGAGTTCACTCTGCACCTGCCCGAATCACTCCGCCCCGTCCTGCACGCACTGCGGCCGGTCGACGGCACCCTGACGCCCGCCGCGCCTCGCCCGCGCTGGCTCGTCTACGGCGACTCGATCACGGAGGGCTGGTCGGTCTCGCGTCCGCATCTGGCGTGGCCCGCGCTCGCGGGGCGGGCCCTTGGCGTGGAGACGGTGAACCTCGGATACGCGGGCGCGGCACTCGGGGAGTTGGCGTCGGCCGATCAACTCGCCTCACTGGACGGCGACGTGCTCACCGTCGCCTTCGGCACGAACTGCTGGTCGCGTACGCCGCATTCGGCGGGGCTGCTGTACGAGACGGCGCGGGCGTTCCTGGGCCTGGTGCGGCGCGGTCATCCGGAGGCTCCCCTCCTGGTGGTCTCCCCCGTGGTCCGCCCGGACGCCGAGTCGGCGCCCAACGCCCTCGGCGCCACGCTGGAAGAGCTGCGGGCCGCGGTGGAGCGGGCGGCCGTGGACGCGGGGGCGGAGCTGCTGCCGGGCGGCGGTCTTCTGCACGCCGGGCATCTGGTGGACGGGGTGCATCCGGGCGACGCGGGCCACGGCATCCTCGCGCAGGCGGTGACGTCAGCGCTGCGGAAGGGGCTGGGGAAGGTGCTGGCCCGGGGTCACTTGCCGGTGGCTTCGCCGGAGGCGTCATAGGCCTCGCGGGCGGCGGCGATGGCGGGGCGGTGGTCGATGGACCAGTCGGCCAGGGCCTTGATCAGGTGCGTGAGGCTGTGGCCCATCTCCGTCAGTTCGTACTCGACCTGCGGCGGAATCGTCGGGTACACCGTCCGCCTGACCAGGCCGTCGCGCTCCAGGCGGCGCACGGTCAGGGTGAGCATGCGCTGCGAGACGCCGCCGTGGATCCGGCGCTGCAACTCCTTGAACCGCAGGACGCCCGAGGCGAGTTCGACCACCACGTACACGGACCACTTGTCGCCGAGCCGACCGAGGACGTCCCGCACCCCGCACTCGTCCTGCGGGGTCTCACAGCTGATCACCGGCTCCGCGGGGGCCTCGGCTGCCTGCGGGGTGGTTACCGCCGTGTGCCCTGCTGACATGAATGTGCCTCCTTATGCGACGGCGCCGCGCCGACCACGATGGTCGCAAGCCCGGTCACCCGGCAACCACTCACCACGGGGGAACCTTCCCATGCTCATGATCACCGGCGCCACGGGCGCCCTCGGCACACTCGTCACCGCCCGCCTCGCGGACCGCGACGACGTCGTCATCGGCACCCGCAGCCCCGCTCCCGGCGGCCGCCGCACCGACTTCGACGACCCGGCATCGCTGGACTTCACCGGCGTCGGCACCCTCCTCGTCATCTCCGCGGGCGCCGCCGAGGACGACGTCGTCATCGCCCGGCACGAGGCCGCGATATCCGCCGCGGAGAAGGCGGGCGTCGGGCACCTCGTCTACACCAGCCTCAGCGGTGACGGCGACCATCTGACGTACGCGCTCGCCCACCGCTGGACCGAGCGCAGACTGCGCGCGTCCTCGCTGGACTGGACGGTCCTGCGCAACGGCCTGTACGCGGAGTTCCTCGCCGCCGTCGCCGCGCCGGCCTCAGACGGGACCATCGCCGCGCCGCTGGGGACGGGCCGCCTCGCCGCCGTGGCGCGCGAGGACCTGGCCGAGGTCGCGGTGCGGGTGGCGACGGATCCGGCGGCGCACGCGGGCCGCACCTACGAACTGGTCGGCGAAGACGCCCTGGGCGGCGCCGACCTGGCCGCCGCGACCGGCGGTTCGTACGAACCCGGCACGCTCGCCGCGACCCGCGAGGCGATCACCGCGGCCGGCCAGGCACTGCCCTTCCAGGTGCCGATGCTCCTGAGCACGTACGCGGCGATAGCGGGCGGCTTCCTGGACGGGACATCCGTCGAGGACCGGGGGACGCTGCGCTCCCTGCTCGGCAAGGAGCCCCGCCCGGCGATCGAGGTGTACAAGGCCACGGTGCGCCCCTGACGAGGCCCCGTAAGGGACGCGGGGAACTGCGCGACCAGCCACGGCGAACCCGCGGCCGCGTCACGCGGCTCCCCGCGAAACCGCTAGCTCCAGCTGGCGTGAAGGGGCTTGCCCTCCGCATAGCCCGCGGCGCTCTGCACACCCACGGTGGCCCGCTCCGCGAACTCCGCCAGGGACCCCGCGCCCGCGTACGTGCAGGAGGAACGGACACCCGCGATGATCGAGTCGATCAGGTCCTCGACGCCGGGCCGCTCCGGGTCGAGGAACATCCGCGAGGTCGAGATGCCCTCCTCGAACAGCGCCTTGCGGGCGCGGTCGTAGGCCGACTCCTCGCTCGTGCGGTTCTTGACCGCGCGGGCCGACGCCATGCCGAACGATTCCTTGTAGAGGCGGCCGTTGGCGTCCTGCTGCAGGTCGCCCGGGGACTCGTACGTCCCGGCGAACCACGAGCCGATCATGACGTTCGACGCACCGGCGGCCAGCGCCATGGCGACGTCACGCGGGTGCCGGACACCGCCGTCGGCCCATACGTGCTTGCCGAACTTCGCGGCCTCGGCGGCGCATTCGAGCACCGCGGAGAACTGCGGGCGGCCGACGCCGGTCATCATGCGCGTGGTGCACATGGCGCCGGGGCCCACGCCGACCTTGATGATGTCGGCGCCCGCCTCGATCAGGTCCCGTACGCCCTCGGCGGCGACGATGTTGCCCGCGACGATCGGCACCTGCGGGTCGAGCGCGCGCACGGCCTTGACCGCGGCGATCATCGACTCCTGGTGGCCGTGCGCGGTGTCCACGACGAGCGTGTCTGCGCCCGCGTCGAGCAGCTGCTTGGCCTTGCTCGCGACGTCGCCGTTGATGCCGACGGCGGCGGCGATGCGCAGCTTGCCGTTGGCGTCCAGGGCGGGCGAGTAGAGGGTCGCGCGCAGGGCGCCCGTACGGGTCAGGATGCCGGCGAGGCGGCCGTCCTTGCCCACGGCGGGGGCGTAGCGGCGGTTGGCGGCGTCCAGCTTGTTGAAGGCGTCGCGCGGGTCGATGTCCGCGTCGAGCAGCACGAGGTCCTTGGACATGACCTCGGAGATCTGGGTGAAGCGGTCGACGCCGTTCAGGTCCGTGTCGGTGACGACGCCGACCGGCTTCTGGTCGGTGTCCACGACGACGGCGGCGTTGTGCGCGCGCTTGGACAGCAGCGCGAGCGCGTCGGCGACGGTCTGGGTGGGGGCCAGGACGATCGGGGTGTCGAGGACGTGGTGGCGCGTCTTGACCCAGGAGATGACCTCGGTGACGACCTCGATCGGAATGTCCTGCGGGATCACGACGAGGCCGCCGCGGCGGGCGACCGTCTCGGCCATCCGGCGTCCCGCGATGGCGGTCATGTTCGCGACGACCAGCGGAATCGTGGTGCCGGTGCCGTCCGGCGACGAGAGGTCCACGCCCTGACGCGATCCGACGGCGGAACGCCGCGGCACCATGAAGACGTCGTCGTACGTCAGGTCGTACGCAGGCTGGATGTCATTGAGGAAGCGCACGTGCTGCTCATCCCAGTCGATCAGAGGTGGCCCCCGGACAGTTAGGCCGAGGGAAAAGCACGTACTTCAGTGTCCCATGTCCGGGGGCTTGTGCCGCCTGGGATGATCACCCAGCCGGGGCCGGAGAGCCCTGGTCGGATCCTCCAAAGCCCCCTCGCGGTGATCACGGTCCGCCCAGGTTCGGGTGCCGAGCGCGAGAACGATCTCCAGAACCGCCCCGCGGTCCCGTGCGTACTCCACCGCACCGGTGAAGACCTCCTGGGCGACGATCCAGTCCTGGGGTGCCGCTTCGGCGTACTCCTGCCAGCCGCTGACGACGAGGAGCCGGCCGGGTGAGCCGGGCGGCCCCGCCAGATCGGTGAGGGAGTCGGCGAGCGCGTCCCAGTTGCGCCCGAACCAGTCGGGCAGCGCGAGCGCGCCTGCGCAGCGGTCCATGAAGGCCGCTTTTTCGCTCACCCCGCCCAGGTCGAGCGAGACGGTGCTCAGGCCTGCGGCGCGGACGGCCGCGAGGACCGGCGCGAGCGGTTCGGACGTCATCTCAGTACCGCCTCATCTCACTACCGCCCTGAAGGAGGCGTAGTGATCGTCGGTGTAGTAGGTCTCGTCGCCGCTCCCGGTGACGAGACGCCGCGCGCCCCGGTCACGCTCGCCGGGGGTGGGCACGGTGTACTCCCGGTAGTGCCCGCGCCGCTGCTTCGGCAGCTCTCCTTCGTAGTTGCCGAACGTCGAGCCGTCCTTCTCGTACGGGAACGGGCCCCCGTCATCGATGAGCCGCAACGTCCGCCGTGCCTCGACGGGCAGCAGGTCGGCCCGGACGGTGTCCATGCCGCGCGCCCAGGCGGGCGCGGAGGCGCTGCTCCGCGCCTCCCCGCCGCTGCCGGAGGAACACCCGGCGAGGAGAACGGCGAGGCAGACGAGCAGCGCCGCCAGGGCGCGGGGGACGAACCGGGTCAGCATGCGACAGATGCTGCCATGACGCCCCGTAAGGGGCGCGGGGAACTGCGCGACCAGAAAAGGACCCGCAGACAATCAGCCGCCGTCCGGATCCTCCCGATCCAGCGCGGGATGCGGAGTAGCCCCCCTGACCAGCAACTGATCAGCGGCGGCGGTGTCCGTGACCAGGCTGGTGACCAGCCCGGACCGCAGCACCGCGTCGATCGCCGCGGCCTTCCGCTGACCGCCCGCGATGGCGACCACCTCAGGGATACGCCGGAGCCGATCGGCTTCGACGGTGATGCACCGCTCCCCCAGATCACGCCCCACCCGGCGCCCCTCGGCGTCGAAGAGGTGCGCGGACATCTCCGCGGCGACACCGAGCGACGCGTAGTGCGCGCGCTCCTCGTCGCTGAGCATGTCGTGGACGGTGGAGATGCCCGGCTCCCAGGAGCCGATGGAGACGGCGGCGACGGTGACCTTGTCGAAGTACTCGAACGCCCGCGCGATCCCGGTCTGGTTCCGCAGCGCGGCGGCCGTGGCCGGGTCCGGCAGGAGCATCGGCGCGTAGATGGGGTGCGCCTCGCCGCCGGAGACCTGCGCGGCACGCCGCACGGCCTCGACCGACCCGCGTTCGGCCGTTCCGGCGTCGTACACGCCCGTCAGCTGCACCACGGTGCACGGCGGCAGCTGGTCGAGGGCCGCCGCCATATGGATGGTCGAGCGCCCCCACGCGAGGCCGAGCACATCACCCTCGGTCACCAGTTCGCCGAGCAGATCGGCCGCGACCTCGCCGAGGTTCTCCGGATCGGGCGACTCCTCGATCTCGTCGACCGAGGTGGGCGACTCGACGACGACCGCGTGCCGCAGGCCGTAGCGGGCGCGCAGCGCGTCCGAGCGCTCCGCGTCCAGCTCGGCGGGCACACGGATCTCGATCCGTACGAGATCCCGCTCCAGAGCCGTCTCCAGGACCCTGGCCACCTTGAAGCGGCTCACGCCGAACTCCTCGGCGATCTGGATCTTCGATTTGCCCTCGAGATAGAAGCGGCGGGCCATGGCCGCCGCCTGCACCAGCTCCGCGGGTCCCATCCGCATGGCTGACCGGCCGCCCGTCGACACGACCATCTCCTCACTGTCATTTCAAGCAACTGTCATTCGCGCGTACACACGCACCGGCATTCACACGCATTGGTACGCCTTCGCGCGCATTGCCACGACTTATCGCGCAGTGCCGCAGCGCAACCCGGGTTCGCCGTTCATCCTTGCAGATCCGCCGTACTTGATCAGCCCTGGAGGACTGCGTTCATGTACTCGTGGCTCAGTGGCCGCATGCCCATGCAGCCGCGGCCGTCGCCTCGGCAGCCTGGGTGCGCAATGCACGTACCGCCGCTGCCGGGTCGTTCGCCCCGTAGACCGCGGAGCCCGCCACGAAGACGTCGGCGCCGGCCTCGGCGCAGCGCTCGATGGTCTCGGCCGAGACGCCGCCGTCGACCTGGAGCCAGAGTTCGAGGCCGTGCTTGCTGATCAGCTCACGGGTGCGGCGGATCTTCGGGAGCATGATGTCGAGAAACGCCTGCCCTCCGAAGCCCGGCTCGACCGTCATGATCAGCAGCATGTCGAGCTCGGAGAGGAGATCCTCGTACGGCTCGATGGGGGTCGCGGGCTTCAGCGCCATGGAGGCGCGGGCGCCCTTGGCGCGGATCTCGCGGGCGAGACGGACGGGTGCGGCGGCTGCCTCCGCGTGGAAGGTGACCGATCCGGCGCCCGCTTCGACGTACTGCGGAGCCCAGCGATCGACGTCCTCGATCATCAGATGGCAGTCCAGCGGCGTGTCCGTCGCGCGGGCCAGTGACTCTACGACCGGCACCCCCAGGGTGAGGTTCGGGACGAAGTGGTTGTCCATCACGTCGACGTGGAGCCAGTCGGCGCCTTCGACCGCTGTTGCCTCCTCGGCAAGACGGGCGAAATCCGCGGACAGGATGCTGGGGTTGATCTGCACGGCCATGCCCCAAGACTGCCATGCCCGGCGCATGTTGCCCGCCCCGGTCCGAAGCGTGGGCTTCCGGACTCCTCTGACCATGGACCGCGTGCCATGCTGGGCGGTCCACCGGCACCACGTGGGGCAGCGGGGGTAGCCATGCCAGACGAACGGTCGGACGGACGGTCGGACGGGCGCCCGGAGGGACACCCGGGGGGACGACCGGAGGGACGCCCGGAGGGACAGCGCCGGGCGAGCCGCGGCGTGGCCTGGCTGGTGTGCGGGCGGCGCACCAAGTGGCTGGTGGTGCTGTTCTGGCTGGTGGTGATCGTGGTGGCCGCACCGCTCGCCCAGAAGCTCACGGACGCCCAGGACAACCAGGCGTCGTCCTGGCTGCCCAGCTCGGCGGAGTCCACCCAAGTCCTGGAGATCTCCGAGGACTTCAGGCCCGAACAGATCCCGGCGATCGTCGTGTACGCCCGCGAGGGCGGGCTCACCCCGGCCGACCGGGTGCAGATCGCCAGGGACGTCAGGGAGCTCAAGGAGCTGCGCGCCCACGGCATCCGGGGCGCGGAGACCCGCGGCCCCGTCTTCGACACGAGGCCGGTCCGGGACGCCGAGGCGGCGCAGATCTTCGTGCCCATCACCATGGACGAGAAGGGCTGGGAGCGGATCGGCCCCGCGGTCGACTCCATCCGTGAGCGGGTCGGGGAGAGCACCGACGGGCTCGCGGTGCACGTCACCGGGCCCGGCGGTACGTCGGCGGACTTCTCCGAGGCGTTCGAGGGCATCGACTCGACGCTGCTCCTGGCGGCAGGCGGCGTCGTCGTGGTGATCCTCCTGATCACCTACCGCAGTCCGGTCCTCCTGTTCGTCCCGCTGATCTCCGCGGTCGTCTCCCTCTTCACCGCGCAGGCGCTGATCTACCTCCTGGCGGAGCACGCGGGTCTGACGGTCAACGGCCAGAGCGCGGGCATACTCACGGTGCTCGTCTTCGGGGCGGGGACGGACTATGCCCTGCTCCTGGTAGCCCGCTACCGGGAAGAGCTGCGCCGCCACGAGGACCGCCACGAAGCGATGCAGCTCGCCCTGCACCGGGCGGGCCCCGCGGTCATCGCCTCGGGCGCCACGGTCGTCGTCAGCATGCTGGTGCTGCTCACCGCCGAGATGAACTCGACGCGGGGCCTGGGTCCGGTGGCCGCCATCGGTGTCGCGGTCGCCCTGATCGCGATGCTGTCGCTGTTCCCCGCGCTCCTGGTGGTCTGCGGCCGGTGGCTCTTCTGGCCGGTGGTCCCGCACAACGGCTCCGAGGAGCCCACCGAGCGCGGCGTCTGGGCCCGCACGGGCCACCGCATCGCCCACCGCCCGCGTCTGACCTGGAGCATCACGGCGGTGGTCCTCGCGGCGCTCGCGCTCGGCATGACGCAGCTGCGCGCGGAAGGTCTGAGCAACGCGGACTCGTTCACGGACAAGCCGGACTCGATCGTGGGCCAGGAGGTGCAGGCCGAGTACTTCGACGCGGGCAGCGGCGACCCGCTGGTGATCGTGGCGAACGAGCCGCAGGGCATCGAGGTCCGCGCCGCGGTCGCCCGGACCAGCGGAGTGGTCCCGGCGAGCGTCATCGTGCCCACCGGCACGAAACGGGTGCACGAGGGCCAGGTCCTGTTCGAGGCGACCATGACCGACGCCTCCGACAGCGAGGCGGCCAAGCGGACCGTGGAGCGGGTGCGCGACGCGGTGCACGCGGTGCCCGACGCGGACGCGCAGGTGGGCGGCAACACGGCGGCCATCGTGGACATGGACCGCGCCACGACCCACGACAACAAGCTGGTGATCCCGCTCGTCCTCGTGGTCGTCCTGCTGATCCTCGCCCTGCTGCTGCGCGCCCTGGTCGCGCCGCTGCTCCTGATCGCGACGGTCGTTCTCTCCTTCACCGCCGCGCTCGGGATCAGTGCGCTCGCCTTCCGCCACGTCTTCGACTACGCGGGCGAGTCCACGGACTTCCCGCTGTTCGTCTTCGTGTTCCTGGTGGCGCTCGGCATCGACTACAACATCTTCCTGTCGACCCGCATCCGCGAGGAGGCGGGACGACAGGGCACCCGTGCGGGCATCCTCACCGGCCTCGCGGCGACCGGCGCGGTCATCACCTCGGCGGGCCTGGTCCTCGCGGGCACGTTCGCCGCGCTCGGCACGCTCCCGATGGTGGGCTTCGCCGAGATCGGCTTCGCGGTCGCGGTCGGCGTCCTGCTCGACACCTTCGTCGTACGGTCCGTCCTGGTCACCGCGTTGTTCCTGGACGTGGGGCCGAAGGTCTGGTGGCCGCACGCCCTGTCCAAGGACCCGGCCGCCCGCACACCCTCGACCGTGACGGCAGGGTCAGGGTCGGGGGCCGGTGCGGGGACGTCGGAGGCCGAGTCAGGCCGTCCGCCGGATCAGCGCTAGGTACATCGCGTCGGTGCCGTGCAGGTGCGGCCACAGCTGCAGGTCGGGCCCGTCGCCCAGGGCCGGGACGCCGGGCAGCAGCGGGCGGGCGTCGATCAGTTCGGCGCCCGCGTGCTGCTTGAGCACGTCGTCGACGACGGCACGCGTCTCCGCGAGGTGCGGCGAGCAGGTGGCGTAACCGACGACGCCCCCGACCCGCACGGACTCCAACGCGGTGCGCAGCAGCCCCCGTTGGAGCGGCGCGAAGCCGTCCAGGTCCTCGGCACGGCGGCGCCAGCGGGCCTCGGGGCGGCGGCGCAGGGCACCGAGCCCCGTGCAGGGCACGTCCATCAGGACGCGGTCGAAGGTGCCGGGCTGCCACGGAGGGCGGGTGCCGTCGGCGGCGATCACCTCGTACGGGCCGGGGTTGCCCCGCAGCGCCTGCGCGACGAGGCGGGCCCGGTGCGGCTGCTTCTCGGCGGCGAGGAGCGCGGCACCGCGTCCGGCGGCGAGCCCGGCGAGCATGGCCGCCTTGCCGCCGGGTCCGGCGCATCCGTCGAGCCACTTCTCGTCGCGCCCCTCGATCGGGGCGTTCGCGAGTGCGATCGCGACGAGCTGGCTGCCCTCGTCCTGGACCCCGGCACGGCCCTCGCGCACGGCGTCGATCGAACCGGGCTCGCCGCCCTCGCTGAGCCGCACGGCATACGGGGACCAGCGCCCCGGCAGCGCGGACTCCTCGCCGACCGCGTCGAGGAGTTCGTCGGCGGTGGTGCGTCCGGGGCGGGCCACCAGGGTCACCTCGGGCCGTTCGTTGTCGGCCTCGAGGAGGTCCTCGATGCCCGCGCGACCGCCGCCGAGGGCGTCCCAGAGCGCGGAGACGACCCAGCGGGGGTGCGAGTGGACGACGGCGAGGTGGTCCTCGGCGTCCTCGTCGTAGGGCGGCGCGACCTTCTGCAGCCAGCCGTCGAGATCGTCCGACGCGACCTTGCGCAGGACCGCGTTGACGAACTTGGCCCGCCCGTCGCCGAGCACCACACGCGCCAGCTCCACCGACGCGGAGACGGCGGCGTGCGTCGGGATCCGCGTCCCGAGCAGCTGGTGCACGCCCATGTTCAGCACGTCCAGGACCGGCGGGTCGACCTCGCGCAGCGGCCGGTCGATGCAGGCGGCCACGATCGCGTCGTACGTTCCCTGCCTGCGCAGCGTCCCGTAGACGAGCTCGGTGGCGAGCGCCGCGTCCCGCGCGTCGAAATCGCCCTTCTCGCGGGCCTTGCGCAGCAGCGGCGGCAGGACGAGGTTCGCATACGCGTCGCGCTCGTCCACGGCCCGCAGCGCCTCGAAGGCGAGGAAACGGACGGGGTCCTTCTTGGGTCGGCGGTGCGGCTTTCCGGGCTTACCGGACTTGGCCTGCTTCTGGGGACGCCGGCCGGGCTGGTCGTTCAAAGGTGCTCCGCTAGTGGATGGGGGCTGAACCTATTCAGCGTACGTCGGTGTCGCCGAGCCGCTCGTCCGGGGCGATCCGCACCCCGCGCGCCCAGTCGGCGCCGCGCATCGGCTTCTTGCCCTGCGGCTGGACCCAGAGCAGCTCCACGGCGTGCGAGCCCGTGCCGACGTACACGTTGTTCTTGGCAGCGCCGAGCGCGCCGGGCGCGAGGTCGGTGCGGTCGGCGACGAGCGCGGCCTGGATGATCTTCAGCCGCTCCCCGCGGAACACGGACCAGGCACCGGGCGCGGGCGTGCAGCCGCGCACGACCCGGTCGACGCGCAGGGCCGGGGCGGCCCAGTCCACGCGGGCGTCCTCGACGGTGATCTTCGGGGCGAGAGTGATGCCGTCGGCGGGCTGCGGTACGGCCTTCAGGGAGCCGTCCTCGATGCCGTCCATGGTGGCGGCGAGCAGCCCGGAGCCCGCGAAGGCGAGCCGGGTGAGCAGGTCACCGCTGGTGTCGGTGGTCCTGACGACCTCGGTGACGGTGCCGTAGACCGGGCCGGAATCGAGCCCCTGCTCGATCAGGAAGGTGGAGGCACCGGTGATCTCGTCACCCGCCATCACGGCGTGCTGGACGGGCGCGGCACCGCGCCAGGCGGGCAGCAGCGAGAAGTGCAGGTTGACCCAGCCGTGGGCCGGGATGTCCAGGGCGACCTTGGGCAGCAGAGCGCCGTAGGCGACGACCGGGCAGCAGTCGGGCGCGATCTCGCGCAGCCGCGCCAGGAAGTCCTCGTCGCGCGGCTTCGCGGGCCTGAGGATCTCGATCCCGGCCTCCTCCGCGCGCTGGGCGACGGGGCTCGCGACGAGCCTGCGGCCGCGGCCCGCGGGGGCGTCGGGCCGGGTGACGACGGCGGCCACCTCGTGGCGGTCGGAGGCGATCAGGGCGTCCAGGGCGGGAACGGCGACCTCGGGGGTGCCTGCGAAGACGAGCTTCATCGTTGCCTTTAGGCCTCTCGGGACGGGAACGTGCGGGCAGCGCACCAGTCTATGAGCCGCCCTGCCGGGCCGCGCTCCGCGGGGCGACAGGGCGGCTCACCTGGGGGCGTACGCGCGGACACGCGCCCCGTGCATATGCGCATACGCCCCTCCACCGTGACCCCTCACGAACTAGCGCGTTGGTCAAGAAAGAGTTGACCACAACGGGCCGCGCATGCGGCCCGATCCTTTTCAACGCCGGTTCGAGAGGCTTGTTCATGGCCGACCACGCAACCCACGACGCCCAGGCTCGGGCCAGCCTGCACCTCCTGGTACGGGACATCGAGCGGGTCCGCCGGCAGGTGGACGCACTGCGTACGCTCACCGCCCAGCTCGGCAACGTCTACCGCCCGCGCCGCTCCAGCCCCTCCGCGGGCTTCGTCGTGTACGGACGGGCTCCCGCGCCGACCGTCCGCCTCGCCCAGGAGCTGCGGGACAGCGTCGAGACACTGGTGACCGCCGCGGTGGACTTCGACCGCTCGCTGGGCTTCTCGTGGGACGCGGTGGGCTCGGCGCTCGGGGTCACCAAGCAGGCGGTGCACCGCCGTTACGGCGCCCGCCGGGCCACGACCCAGGCGGCGGCGGAGGCGGAGCGGGCCACGGAGACGATTCCCGCCCCCGCGGCCGCCCGTCCCCCGGTCACGGTCGGCGCCCCCCTCCCCGGGGTCCCCGCGGCCCGCGCCATGCCGACCCAGCCCACATCAGGCAGCCCCGCCCTGCGCGAGGACCCCCGCCCCAACGCTTTCCCGGGACCTCGCAACGGCTGACCCCCGACAGCACAGAACAGCGGCTGCCCCTACCGCCCCCACCGGCAGAGGCAGCCGCTGCCTGCTGCGCACAGGCGCCGCGAGCAACCGCCACCTGTTGTGGACAGGCGTCGTGAGCAGCCGCGCCGGTTGTGGGCAGGCATCGCGAACAGCCGCCACCCGTTGCGGACAGGCGCCACGAACAGCCGCGCCGGTTGTGGGCAGGCGTTCCGCAGGGCGGAACGGGTGGGCACAACCCCACCACCGGCCCGACGCCGAACAGCGAAACGGGACCCCGCGCAGTGACAGGCCCCGCGCAGCGGAATCCCCGGCTGGAGGCCGCACCCCCACGCCAAAAGCCGGACCGGCGAAGGGCCGGACGAGGGCCCTAACCGATATCCAGCGGATCCACCCGCACCCGCACAGGCTCCGCGGCCCCCCGCGCCATCCGCGCCGCCTGCGCCACCTTGAGCGAAGCCGCAAGCGCCGCCCCACTCCCCGGCGGCACCCGGACAAGCACCCGCTCCCACCGCTCCCCAGCAGGCGCACCCGCACCCCCGCCCCGCCGCGCCGCACCCGGCGCGCCCCCCGCATCCGGCACGGGAACAGGCCCCAACACCACCGCGTCCCCCGGAAGTTCCGCCCCGGCGAGAAACGCGGACAGCGCCTCCGGGGTCCCCGCCACGGAAGCCATCCGCGACACGGGCGGAAACCCCAGCTCGGCCCGCTCGGAGAGCTCCCGCACGGCATGCCCCACGGGATCCCAGCGCACCAGCGCCTGCACGGGCCGCAGAGTCGGCTCGGCCACGACCACCACGGTCCCGCCGGCCCCCTGCGCCCGCACCAGCGCGGAAGCCCCGATCCACCGCCGCAGCGCATCCTCCCCGGCCCGCAGATCGGGCCGCCCCAGCATGGCCCACCCGTCGAGCAACAGCGCGGCGGCATAGCCGCCCTCGGCGACGGGCTCCGCCCCCGGCGTGCTCACCACCAGCGCGGGCGTCCCCGCGACGGTGTCGAGAACCTGCTCGCGCCCGGACGTCCGCACCGGCACGGCGGGAAACGCCCGCCCCAGCTCCTCGGCCGTACGCCGCGCCCCCACCACCTGCGCCCGCAGCCGGAACCCCCCGCACTCCCCGCAGTGCCAGGCGCCTTCCTCCACCCCGCACCACCCGCACCAGAGACCGCCGCCGTCCCGCGCCTCCAGGGGCCCCGCACAGTGCCTGCACCGCGCGGGCTCCCGGCACCGCTCGCACGCGAGCCGGGGCACGTACCCCCGCCGGGGCACCTGCACGAGGACCGGCCCGTGCTTCAGCCCTTCCCGTACGACGTTCCAGGCGAGCGTGGGCAGCCGCGCGACCCGAGCCGCCTCGTCCCGCGCGAGATCCTGGTCCCCCACGGTCCGTACGAGCGGCGCGGCCCCCCGCACCTGCTCGCGATCGGCGACCAGCGGCGCCGCCCACCCGCTCTCCACGAGCTGCGCGGCCTCCACCGTGCAACTCCAACTCCCCAGCAGGAAGCCGCACTTGTCCCTCGACGCCCGAAGCTCAAGCACCTCCCGCACATGCGGAAAAGGAGCGTTGTCGTCGCTGTGACTGGCATCGCCGTCGTCCCAGACGACGACGAGCCCGAGATTCCGTACGGGGGCGAACATGGCGGCCCGCGTGCCCACGACGGCCCGCACGGAGCCGCGCCGCACGGAAAGCCACTCCCGATAGCGCCGCTCCTGCCCCGCGTCGGCGGTGAGCAGCGCATGCTGCCCGGCCCCCAGCAACTGGGTCAGCGCCGCGTCGACCCTCGCCGCGGGCCGCCCCGCGGGCACCACGACCAGGGCTCCCCGCCCCGAGGCGAGCGTCGCCTGCACGGCCCTGGCGATCTCCTCGGCCCACTCGGGACCGGGCAGGGCGGTCCACACCGCCCTGGGCGCACCCCCGGAGGCGAGCGCCCCCAGGAACTCCGCCCCGTGCCCGTACCGCCGCCAGGACCCCGCTTCGGGCGCGGCCGGAGGCGGCGGCACCTCCCCCGTGTCCCGTCCCTCGGCCCTGGCATGCCGGGGCGGCACGGCCAGTTGCAGCACATCGGCAAGGCTGCCCGCGTACCGATCGGCCACGGCCCGGGCAAGCCCGAGCAGCTCCCCGTCGAGCACGGGCTCGGGCGAGACGACCTGCGCCAGAGCGGCAAGGGGCCCGGAGTAATCGGACTCGGCGACCCGCTCGACGAGAAACCCGTCGATCAGACCCCCGCCCTCGCGCCGCCCGCCCCGCACATTGCGCGCCCCGGCCCCGAACCGCACCCGGACCCGCACCCCGGGCTGGGCCTGCTCGTCCAGCTCCTCGGGCACCGCATAGTCGAAGTACCGGTCAAGATGCAGCACACCCTTGTCCACGAGCACCCGGGCCACGGGCAAACTCTTGGCCAACGCGGCCCCCCGCCACGTCCGCGGCTTGGCCCGCGGCACATCGGCCTTGCGCACCGCTTCCCGGATGAGCGCGAGCTGCTCCGGGGGCTCGGCCCCGCCCGCCCCTTCGGATTTCTGGTTCTCGCTGCTCACAGCAGCATTCCTACCAGACCGCACCGACACGACCGCGAGCCCGAGATGCCCCCGGGCGCGACGAGGCCCGGTACCCCGTCAGGGGCACCGGGCCTCGTCAAAATCCGCTGAGCGGGGGAGCCTTACAGCCCCGCCGCCTTCCGCAGCGCGTCCACGCGGTCCGTGCGCTCCCACGTGAAGTCGGGCAGGGCCCGGCCGAAGTGGCCGTACGCGGCGGTCTGGGAGTAGATCGGGCGGAGCAGGTCGAGGTCGCGGATGATCGCGGCGGGACGGAGGTCGAAGACCTCGCTGATCGCGGCCTCGATCTTGTCCGTGTCGACCGTGGCCGTGCCGAAGGTCTCGACGAAGAGACCGACCGGCTCGGCCTTGCCGATCGCGTACGCGACCTGGACCTCGCAGCGGGCCGCGAGGCCGGCCGCGACGACGTTCTTGGCGACCCAGCGCATGGCGTAGGCGGCCGAGCGGTCGACCTTGGACGGGTCCTTGCCGGAGAAGGCGCCGCCGCCGTGCCGGGCCATGCCGCCGTACGTGTCGATGATGATCTTGCGGCCGGTGAGGCCGGCGTCGCCCATCGGGCCGCCGATCTCGAAGCGTCCGGTCGGGTTGACCAGGAGTCGGTAGCCCTCGGTCTCCAGCTTGATGCCGTCCTCGAGGAGGGCCTTCAGCTCGGGCTCGACCACGAACTCCCGGATGTCGGGGGCCAGGAGCGAGTCCAGGTCGATGTCCGACGCGTGCTGCGAGGAGACCACGACCGTGTCGAGGCGGACGGCCTTGTCGCCGTCGTACTCGATGGTGACCTGGGTCTTGCCGTCGGGGCGCAGGTACGGGATGGTCCCGTTCTTGCGGACCTCGGAGAGGCGGCGCGAGAGCCGGTGCGCGAGGTGGATCGGGAGCGGCATCAGCTCCGGGGTCTCGTCGCAGGCGTAGCCGAACATCAGGCCCTGGTCGCCCGCGCCCTGCTTGTCGAGCTCGTCCTCATCGCCCTCGACACGCTTCTCGTACGCCGTGTCGACGCCCTGCGCGATGTCGGCGGACTGCGAGCCGATGGACACCGAGACGCCGCAGGAGGCGCCGTCGAAGCCCTTCTTCGAGGAGTCGTATCCGATCTCGAGGATCTTGTCGCGGACCAGCTGCGCGATCGGCGCGTACGCCTTGGTGGTCACCTCGCCGGCCACGTGCACCAGGCCGGTGGTGATCAACGTCTCCACGGCGACCCGGGATTTCGGGTCCTCCCGCAGGAGGGCGTCGAGAATGGTGTCGCTGATCTGGTCAGCGATCTTGTCGGGGTGACCCTCGGTCACAGACTCCGAGGTGAAGAGACGGCGGGACACATCGCTCCCTGTGGTTGCAGCGGCTGCTGGCTGATCATTGATGGACGGCCGGGAGCTGCGCCCGGCGTCGTCCGAGACCAGTTTATCGGTCGCACTCGGCCGCCGGACCACGTGTCTCGCCACTTGGGAGTGCTGTGACCTGCGGCACTGCATTGTGCGGTACGACGATCGGTCTCCACCAGAGGGCCCCGCGCCCGAATTTCACGGGTTTGGGGCACCCAATGGGGCGAATGTGACATTCGGGCCCGGGATTCCAGCGGGGTTCCAGTGAGGTTCCGACGGAGGTGGCATCACCCGCGAGTCACCCCGGCTTTGTCAGGAATTCGCCGGCAGGCGTTCGGCGACGAGGTCCCAGACGATGTCCGCGAGCGCTTCCTTGGGGCCGTACGGCACGGGGGTCTCGCTGCCGTCGGCGCCGAGCACGACGGCCTCGTTCTCCTCGGAGCCGAACGTCTTGCGCTCGCCCACTTCGTTGACGACGAGCAGGTCGCAGCCCTTGCGTTCCAGCTTGGCGCGGCCGTTGGCGAGCACGTCGTCGGTCTCGGCGGCGAAGCCGACGACGACCTGGCCGGGGCGCGGCCGCTCGCCGGCGATCTCCGCGAGGATGTCGGGGTTGCGGACCAGGGCGATCGGGGCCGGCTCCTGGCCGTCCTTCTTCTTGATCTTTCCTGCCGCGTACGTCTGCGGGCGGAAATCGGCCACGGCCGCCGCCATCACCACGGCGTCGGCGTCCGCCGAGGCCTTGAGGAACGCCTCGCGGAGCTGGACGGCCGTGCCGACGGGCAGGACGTCGACGCCCGCGGGCGCGGGCAGCGCCGCGTTCGCCGAGACCAGCGTGACGCGGGCGCCGCGCGCCGCCGCGCTGCGGGCCAGCGCGTACCCCTGCTTGCCGGAGGACCGGTTGCCCAGGAAGCGGACCGGGTCGAGCGGCTCACGCGTGCCGCCCGCGCTGACGACGACGTGCCGCCCCGTGAGATCGCGGGCGAGGTCGCCGCGCGCCAGGACACGGCGTACGACCTCGAAGAGCTCCACCGGGTCCGGGAAGCGGCCCTTGCCGGTGTCCACGCCGGTCAGGCGCCCGACGGCGGGCTCGACGACGAGGGCGCCGCGGCGGCGCAGCGTGGCGACGTTCTCCTGTGTGGCCGGGTGCTCCCACATCTCCGTGTGCATGGCGGGGGCGAAGATCACCGGACAGCGGGCGGTGAGGAGGGTGTTCGTCAGGAGGTCGTCGGCGAGGCCGTGGGCCGCCTTCGCCATCATGTCGGCCGTCGCCGGGGCGACGATCACGACGTCGGCGGACTGGCCGATCCGCACGTGCGGCACCTCGTGGACGGATTCCCACACCTCGGTCGACACGGGGTTGCCGGACAGCGCCGACCAGGTCGCCTCCCCCACGAAGTGCAGGGCCGAGTCGGTCGGCACGACGCGTACGTCATGGCCCGACTCGGTCAGCCGCCGCAGCAGCTCACAGGCCTTGTACGCGGCGATACCGCCGCTGACCCCCAGAACGACCTTGGGCTTGCCCACCGTGCCTCCCCGCACTTGTGATCCCCGCATCCGGGAACGTACGACTCCATGACACACCACAGGCCCGGCAGTCGCGCTGCCGGGCCTGTGGTGAAGAAACTGCGGATGAAGAAATGCGACTACTGGGCCGGGCCCTCGATGGCCTCGGACGTCAGCAGGCCCGCGTTGATCTCGCGGAGCGCGATGGAGAGCGGCTTCTCGTGGACGTGCGTGTCCACCAGCGGGCCGACGTACTCCAGCAGGCCCTCACCGAGCTGCGAGTAGTACGCGTTGATCTGGCGCGCGCGCTTGGCGGCGTAGATCACGAGGCTGTACTTCGAGTCGGTCGCTTCGAGGAGCTCATCAATCGGCGGGTTGATGATGCCCTCGGGCGCAGTGATGGAAGAGGACACTCTCTGCCTTCCGATGGGGATTGGCCTTCGAATGGAAAAGGAAGATCAATCCGGGATTACTGAGGATGAAGAAGATCAAACAACTTTCATCAAGGCTAGCAGCTCACGCGCCACGTCCTCGACGGAGGTATTGACCAGGGTCGTGTCGAACTCGGCCTCCGCGGCGAGTTCGATCTTCGCCGCGCCGAGCCTGCGCTCGATCACCTCGGGAGCCTCGGTCCCCCGGCCGGTGAGCCGGCGGACCAGCTCCTCCCAGCTCGGCGGGGCGAGGAAGACCAGCTGAGCCTCGGACATCGACTCGCGGACCAGGCGTGCGCCCTGCAGATCGATCTCCAGGAGGACGGGCTCGCCCGCCTCCAGGCGTTCGAGCACGGCACCCCGGGGCGTGCCGTAGCGGTTGCCCGCGAACTCGGCCCATTCGAGCAGCTCGCTGTTGGCGATCAGCTTGTCCATCTCTTCGTCGGAGACGAAGAAGTAGTGGACGCCGTGCTTCTCGCCGGGGCGCGGCTTTCGGGTGGTGGCCGAGACCGAGAGCCAGACCTCGGGGTGTTCTTTGCGCATATGAGCGACGACCGTGCTCTTGCCGACCCCGGAGGGGCCGGAGAGCACGGTCAGCCGCGGACGTACGTCCGGGGGCACGGGGGTCGTCCCCCGGGATGTAGCAGCCATGCAGCGATTATCCAGGTTCTCAGGAGTGCCTGAGAACGTCAGGCAGCGCCACCACCGAACTCACGCTCCAAGGAGGCGATCTGGTTGGAGCCGAGACCCCGCACACGGCGGCTCTCGGAGATGCCAAGACGCTCCATGATCTGCTTGGCGCGGACCTTGCCCACGCCCGGCAGGGACTCCAGGAGGGCGGAGACCTTCATCTTGCCGATGACATCGTTCTCCTGACCCTGCTTGATGACCTCATGAAGCGAGGCGCCGGAGTGCTTGAGTCGATTCTTGACCTCGGCCCGCTCCCGGCGAGCCGCGGCGGCCTTTTCGAGCGCGGCTGCGCGCTGTTCAGGGGTAAGGGGCGGAAGAGCCACGCCTACGTCACCTCGGATGTCGAACTGTCGGATACGGACCGGTGAGGAACCTAGTCGCCCCACACCTGGTGAGCAACGTGCAACGCGCTTGCCCGTTCGCTCTCGTCGGAGACTAGCGGGCATGGCCGCTGGAGTCAGCGAGAACAGACGAAAAGTCCTGGTCAGCCTCTGTCGAGGTGTACATTTCGGGCAATTCACCCCGGATTTGGCCTGGTGAGCCATCAGCGAAACCTGAGGACGTGGCCGGACACGTCCTTCGAAGACGGAAAAACGCCCCCGGCGGACCCTCAGACGGAGGCGACGGCCTCACGGATCTCGTCCGCGAAGCGGCTCGCCGCGACGCGCAGACCCGCGGCATCGGGACCGTGACGCAGGACACCCCGGCTGACGCTCGGCACGACGTTGCGCACGGCGTCCCCGAAGACACCCGGAAGATCAGCGGGAGTGGCACCCTGCGCCCCGATGCCGGGAGCCAGCAGCGGTCCGTTGACGGCGAGGTCGTACGAGGACAGGTCGCCCAGGGTCGCCCCGACGACGGCGCCGAAGGAACCCAGCGGCTGAGCACCGGCGTTCTCCGCGGCCAGGTGCCCGAGCATCGTCGCGCCGATCGTGCGGCCGTCCTCGCGCACCGCGTGCTGCACCTCGGCGCCCTCCGGGTTGGAGGTGAGGGCGAGCACGAAGAGCCCGGTGCCGTTCTCCCGCGCCAGGTCGACGGCGGGCTTCAGCGAGCCGTAGCCGAGGTAGGGCGAGACCGTCACGGCGTCGGAGAACAGCGGCGAGTCCTTGTGCAGGAAGGTCTCGGCGTACGCGGCCATGGTCGAGCCGATGTCGCCGCGCTTGGCGTCCATGACGACCAGGGCCCCGGCCGCGCGCAGCTCCCGGACCGCCTTCTCCAGTACGGCGGTGCCGCGCGAGCCGAAGCGCTCGAAGAACGCGCTCTGCGGCTTGAACACCGCGACGCTTTCGGCGAGCGCGTCGACGACGGTCCCGGTGAACTTCTCCAGGCCCGCGATGTCGTCGTCCAGGCCCCAGGCGGACAGCAGGGAGGCGTGCGGGTCGATGCCGACGCACAGCGGTCCGCGCTCGTCCATGGCGTGGCGCAGACGCGTACCGAAGGGTTCGAGAGCACTCATGCGGGCTTCCTTGCGTCGGCGCCGACGGCCTCGGCGAGCGTGGCGTACGGGGAGGAGTTCAGACGGGCGGCGAGGCCCTTGTGGATCGCGCGGGCCCAGAAGGGTCCTTCGTAGATGAAGGCGCTGTAGCCCTGCACCAGGGTGGCGCCCGCGAGGATGCGCTGCCAGGCGTCCTCGGCGTTCTCGATGCCGCCGACGCCCACGAGCGTGATCCGGTCGCCCACGCGCGCGTGCAGGCGGCGCAGGACCTCCAGGGAGCGCTCCTTGAGGGGCGCGCCCGAAAGACCGCCGGTCTCGCCGTAGAGCGAAGGTTCGGATCGCAAACCGAGGCCCTCGCGCGCGATGGTCGTGTTCGTGGCGATGATGCCGTCGAGGCCGAGCTCGACGGCCAGGTCGGCGACCGCGTCGATGTCCTCGTCCGCGAGGTCGGGGGCGATCTTCACCAGGAGCGGCACGCGCCGCCCGGTGACGCTGCGGTCCGCCGCCTCGCGCACGGCGGTCAGGAGCGGGCGCAGCGACTCCGTGGCCTGGAGGTTGCGCAGGCCGGGGGTGTTCGGCGATGACACGTTGACCACGAGGTAGTCGGCGTGGGCGGCGAGCCGCTCGGTCGACTTCACGTAGTCGGCGGCGGCCTCCTCCTCGGGGACGACCTTGGTCTTGCCGATGTTGACGCCCACGACCGTCTTGAAGACGGCCCTGCGGGCGCCCAGGCGCTCCGCCACGGCCGCGGAGCCCTCGTTGTTGAAGCCCATGCGGTTGATCAGCGCGCGGTCCTGCACGAGGCGGAAGAGACGCTTCTTGGGGTTGCCGGGCTGCGGCTCGCCCGTGACGGTGCCGATCTCGATGTGGTCGAAGCCCAGCATCGACATGCCGTCGATGGCGACGGCGTTCTTGTCGAAGCCCGCGGCAAGCCCGAACGGCCCGTGCATGCGAAGCCCGAAGGCCTCGGTGCGCAGCTCCTTGTGGCGCGGCGCGAGGGCGGCGGCGACGAACGTGCGCAGCACGGGGACACGGGCCGCGAGCCGGATCCAGCGGAAGGCCAGGTAGTGGGCCTGCTCCGGGTCCATGCGCTTGAAGACGAGGTCGAAGAAGAATTTGTACATGTAGGGGTCCTCAGGAGTCCTCAGGTGTGCTCACCAGAAGGGGGACACCGATTCGGTGTCCCCCTGGTGGGCTGCTAGTCGCGGGCCGCGGTCAGATGCTCCGCGTGTTCCTGGAGCGAACGGACGCCCACGTCCCCGTGGTTGAGCGCGTCGATGCCCTGGACGGCGGCGGCGAGCGCCTGGACCGTCGTCAGGCACGGCACGGAGCGGGACACGGCCGCCGTACGGATGTCGTAGCCGTCGAGGCGGCCGCCGGTGCCGTACGGGGTGTTGACGATGAGGTCGACTCCGCCGTCGTGGATCAGCTGGACGATCGTCTTCTCGCCGTTCGGGCCCTCGCCCTCGGACTGCTTGCGCACGATCGTGGCGTTGATGCCGTTGCGCTTGAGCACCTCGGCCGTGCCGGACGTGGCGAGCAGCTCGAAGCCGTGCGCGACCAGCTCGCGCGCCGGGAAGATCATCGAGCGCTTGTCGCGGTTGGCGACGGAGATGAAGGCGCGGCCCTTGGTCGGCAGCGGGCCGTACGCGCCGGCCTGCGACTTGGCGTAGGCCGTGCCGAAGACCGAGTCGATGCCCATGACCTCGCCCGTGGAGCGCATCTCCGGGCCGAGCACGGTGTCGACGCCTCGACCGTGGATGTCGCGGAAGCGCGACCAGGGCATGACGGCTTCCTTCACCGAGATCGGCGCGTCCATCGGCAGCGTGCCGCCGTCGCCGCTCGCCGGGAGCATGCCCTCGGCGCGCAGTTCGGCGACGGTCGCGCCGAGCGAGATGCGCGCGGCGGCCTTGGCCAGCGGCACCGCGGTCGCCTTCGAGGTGAAGGGGACGGTGCGCGAGGCGCGCGGGTTGGCCTCCAGGACGTAGAGGATGTCCCCGGCCATCGCGAACTGGATGTTGATGAGCCCGCGCACGCCGACTCCCTTGGCGATGCCCTCCGTGGAGGCGCGCAGGCGCTTGATGTCGTGGCCGCCGAGGGTGATCGGGGGCAGCGCGCACGCCGAGTCGCCGGAGTGGATGCCGGCCTCCTCGATGTGCTCCATGACGCCGCCGAGGTAGAGCTCCTCGCCGTCGTAGAGCGCGTCCACGTCGATCTCGATCGCGTCGTCGAGGAAGCGGTCGACGAGGACCGGCCGCGAGGGGCTGATCTCGGTCGACTCCTCGATGTACGCGGAGAGGCGGGTCTCGTCGTAGACGATCTCCATGCCGCGGCCGCCGAGCACGTACGACGGGCGTACGAGGACGGGGTAGCCGATCTCGTCGGCGATGGCCTTGGCCTCGCCGAACGTGGTGGCGGTGCCGTGCTTGGGCGCCGGGAGTCCGGCCTCCGCGAGCACGCGGCCGAAGGCGCCGCGGTCCTCGGCGGCGTGGATGGCCTCGGGCGAGGTGCCCACGACCGGCACGCCGTTGTCCTTGAGCGCCTGCGCGAGGCCGAGCGGGGTCTGGCCGCCGAGCTGGACGATGACGCCCGCGATCGGCCCTGCCTGCGCCTCGGCGTTGACGATCTCCAGGACGTCTTCGAGCGTCAGCGGCTCGAAGTAGAGGCGGTCGGAGGTGTCGTAGTCCGTGGAGACGGTCTCGGGGTTGCAGTTGACCATCACGGTCTCGTAGCCCGCGTCGCTCAGCGCGAAGGAGGCGTGGACGCAGGAGTAGTCGAACTCGATGCCCTGGCCGATGCGGTTGGGACCCGAGCCGAGAATGATCACCGCGGGCTTCTCGCGCCGGGCGACCTCGCTCTCCTCGTCGTACGAGGAGTAGAAGTACGGGGTCTTCGCGGCGAACTCGGCGGCGCAGGTGTCGACCGTCTTGTAGACCGGGCGCACCCCGAGGGCGTGGCGCACCTCGCGGACGACGTCCTCGCGCAGGCCGCGGATCTCGGCGATCTGGTGGTCGGAGAAGCCGTGCCGCTTGGCCTCGGCGAGCAGGTCGGTGTCCAGGCGCTCGGCGGCGGCGAGCTCGTCCGCGATCTCCTTGATCAGGAAGAGCTGGTCGACGAACCACGGGTCGATCTTCGTGGACTCGAAGACCTCCTCGGGGGTGGCGCCCGCGCGGATGGCCTGCATGACGGAGTTGATGCGTCCGTCGGTCGGGCGGACCGCCGCTTCCAGGAGCTCGGCCTTGTCGCCGGGCTCGCCCACGAAGGTGAACTGCGAGCCCTTCTTCTCCAGGGAGCGCAGCGCCTTCTGGAGCGCCTCGGTGAAGTTGCGGCCGATCGCCATGGCCTCGCCGACCGACTTCATGGTGGTCGTCAGGGTCGAGTCCGCCGAGGGGAACTTCTCGAAGGCGAAACGCGGGGCCTTGACCACGACGTAGTCGAGGGTCGGCTCGAAGGAGGCCGGGGTCTTCTCGGTGATGTCGTTCGGGATCTCGTCCAGCGTGTAGCCGACGGCCAGCTTCGCGGCGATCTTCGCGATCGGGAATCCGGTGGCCTTCGACGCGAGCGCGGAGGACCGCGAGACACGCGGGTTCATCTCGATGACGATGACCCGGCCGTCGGTCGGGTCGATGGCGAACTGGATGTTGCAGCCGCCGGTGTCGACGCCGACCTCGCGGATGATCGCGATGCCGACGTCACGCAGGGTCTGGTACTCGCGGTCGGTCAGCGTCATCGCGGGCGCGACGGTGATCGAGTCGCCGGTGTGCACGCCCATCGGGTCGAAGTTCTCGATGGAGCAGACGACCACGACGTTGTCGTTCTTGTCGCGCATCAGCTCCAGCTCGTACTCCTTCCAGCCGAGGATGGACTCCTCCAGGAGCACCTCGGTGGTCGGCGAGAGCGTGAGGCCCTGTCCGGCGATGCGGCGCAGCTCCTCCTCGTCGTGCGCGAAGCCGGAACCGGCGCCGCCCATGGTGAAGGAGGGGCGGACGACGACGGGGTAGCCGCCGAGCTCGTCGACGCCCTTGAGGACGTCGTCCATGGAGTGGCAGATGTACGAGCGGGCGGACTCGCCGTGCCCGATCTTCTTGTTGACCTCTTCGACGACGCCCTTGAAGAGGTCGCGGTCCTCGCCCTTGTTGATCGCCTCGACGTTGGCGCCGATGAGCTCCACGCCGTACTTCTCCAGGACGCCCTGGTCGTGCATGGAGATCGCGGTGTTGAGCGCGGTCTGGCCGCCCAGGGTCGGGAGCAGCGCGTCGGGGCGCTCCTTGGCGATGATCTTCTCGACGAACTCGGGGGTGATCGGCTCGACGTAGGTCGCGTCGGCGATCTCCGGGTCGGTCATGATCGTCGCCGGGTTCGAGTTGACCAGGATGACGCGCAGGCCCTCGGCCTTGAGGACGCGGCAGGCCTGGGTGCCCGAGTAGTCGAACTCCGCTGCCTGGCCGATGACGATCGGACCGGAGCCGATGACCAGGACGGACTGGATATCGGTGCGCTTAGGCACGCTGGGCTCCTTCTGCGGTCATCAGGGAAACGAAGCGGTCGAAGAGGTACGCGGCGTCGTGCGGTCCCGCGGCGGCTTCGGGGTGGTACTGGACGCTGAACGCGGGCTGGTCGAGGAGCTGGAGCCCCTCCACCACCTGGTCGTTCAGGCAGACGTGGGAGACCTCGGCGCGCCCGTAGGGGGTGTCGGAGACCTTGTCGAGGGGCGCGTCGACGGCGAAGCCGTGGTTGTGCGCGGTGACCTCGACCTTGCCGGTCGTGCGGTCCTGCACCGGCTGGTTGATGCCGCGGTGGCCGTACTTCAGCTTGAAGGTGCCGAAGCCGAGCGCGCGGCCGAGGATCTGGTTGCCGAAGCAGATGCCGAAGAGCGGCGTCTTGCGTGCGAGCACGCCCTGCATGACGGAGACCGGGTGGTCCGCGGTGGCCGGGTCGCCGGGTCCGTTCGAGAAGAACACCCCGTCGGGGTTGACGGCGTACACGTCGTCGACCGTGGCGGTGGCGGGCAGGACGTGCACCTCGATGCCGCGTTCGGCCATGCGCTGCGGGGTCATGCCCTTGATGCCGAGGTCCACGGCGGCGACCGTGAACTTCTTGGTGCCGATCGCGGGGACGACGTACGCCTCCTTGGTGGCGACCTCGGCGGAGAGGTCGGCGCCCTTCATCTGCGGGGCAGCCTGCACCTTGGCGAGCAGGTCGTCGTCGCCGGCGCCCGCGAGGGCCTCGCCGGAGAAGATGCCGACGCGCATCGCGCCGCGCTCGCGCAGGTGGCGGGTGAGGGCGCGGGTGTCGATGCCGGAGATGCCGACGACGCCCTGGTTCGCGAGCTGCTCGTCGAGCGAGCGCTTGGCGCGCCAGTTGGAGGGCACGCGCGCGGGGTCGCGCACGACGTAGCCGGAGACCCAGATGCGGGCGGACTCGTCGTCCTCGTCGTTCACGCCCGTGTTGCCCACGTGCGGGGCCGTCATGACGACGACCTGGCGGTGGTACGAGGGGTCGGTGAGGGTCTCCTGGTAGCCGGTCATGCCGGTGGAGAACACCGCTTCGCCGAAGGTCTCCCCCACGGCCCCGTAGGCGCGACCGCGGAAGATGCGACCGTCCTCCAGGACGAGTACGGCGGGAGTTTTGTGCGCTCCCCTGGTGGAGGTCGTCATCGTGCGGTGCCTTCCGTCGTGCTGGTCGTGTTGATCATGTTGTTGATGGCCTCGACCCACTCGGCCTGCTCGGCCGCGTGGTCCGAGCGGAAGCCCGAGTCGATGAGCTTCTCGCCGTGCTCCCAGGTGACGATCAGCAGACCGCCCTCCGCGAGGACCTTTCCGGCGATGCCCTTGTCGAGGCGGGCCTCGCGCAGTTGTCCGGCCGGGACGTGGAAGTCGACCGCGCCGGGGCGTACGACGCTCAGGCCCGCGTCCGTGAGCGTCAGCTCCACGCGGCTGCGGGTACCGAGGCCGTGCGCCACGATGCGGTCGAGCCACTGCCCGGCCGTGGTCGAGCCGTGGTAGCGGCCGGTCAGCTCAAGTTTCGCCGGGGCCGCGTCATCCGGCACCACGGGAAGCGGCGGCAGGTCGCCCTGGAGCGTGCCGCGCCACTTCCAGCCCTCGCGCATCAGCCAGTAGACGAGCGCGATGAAGAGCAGCAGTCCGACGACCCAGCCCGCGCGGGCGGCCCAGTCGGTCACCTCCGCCGATTCCTTCTCGGCGGCCAGTTCCAGAAGAGATGTCACGCGAGCTTCCCGTCGACGAGCGTGGCGCGGCCCCGCAGCCACGTGTGCGTCACGCGGCCCGGCAGCTCACGGCCCTCGTAGGGGGTGTTGCCGCTGCGCGAAGCGAAGCCCGCGGGGTCCACGACTCCACGGTAAGCCGGATCGAGGAGCGTGAGGTTCGCGGGCTCACCAGCCGAGACGGGGCGTCCGTGGCCCGTCGCCCGGCCGATCTCGGCGGGCTTGACGGACATCCGGTCGGCGACGGCGGCCCAGGTCAGCAGGCCGGTCTCGACCATCGTCTGCTGGACGACGGAGAGCGCGGTCTCCAGGCCCACCATGCCCATGGCGGCCGCGGCCCACTCGCAGTCCTTGTCCTCGTGCGGGTGCGGGGCGTGGTCGGTGGCGACGATGTCGATCGTGCCGTCGGCCAGGGCCTCGCGCAGCGCCATGACGTCGCGCTCGGTGCGCAGCGGCGGGTTGACCTTGTAGACGGGGTTGTACGAGCGGACCATCTCGTCCGTCAGGAGCAGGTGGTGCGGGGTGACCTCGGCGGTCACGTCGATGCCGCGCGACTTGGCCCAGCGCACGATCTCGACGGAGCCGGCGGTCGACAGGTGGCAGATGTGCACCCGCGAGCCGACGTGCTCGGCGAGCAGCACGTCCCGCGCGATGATCGACTCCTCGGCGACGGCCGGCCAGCCGCCGAGCCCGAGCTCGGCGGAGACGACGCCCTCGTTCATCTGGGCGCCCTCGGTGAGGCGGGGCTCCTGCGCGTGCTGGGCGACGACGCCACCGAAGGCCTTCACGTACTCCAGGGCGCGGCGCATGATCACCGCGTCGTCGACGCACTTGCCGTCGTCGGAGAAGACGGTGACACCGGCGGCGGACTCGTGCATGGCGCCGAGCTCGGCGAGCTTCTTGCCCTCCAGGCCTACGGTGACGGCGCCGATCGGCTGGACGTCCGCGTAGCCGCCCTCCTGGCCGAGCCGGTAGACCTGCTCGACGACGCCTGCGGTGTCGGCGACGGGGAAGGTGTTGGCCATGGCGAACACGGCGGTGTAGCCGCCGGACGCGGCGGCGCGCGTACCGGTCAGGACGGTCTCGGAGTCCTCGCGGCCGGGCTCGCGCAGGTGGGTGTGCAGGTCGACGAGGCCGGGCAGCAGGATCTTGCCGTCGGCCTCGACGACGGTCGCGTCGCCCGCCTCGATGCCGGTCCCCACTTCGAGGATCGTCTCGCCGTCGATCAGGACGTCCTGCGCGTCGCCGCCGAGCACCTTCGCACCGCGGATCAGGGTCTTGCTCATTACTTGCTCTCCTCGGTACGGGTGTGGGTGACGGCGGGTTCGTTGCCGCCCAGGAGCAGGTACAGGACGGCCATCCGGGTGTGGACGCCGTTGGCGACCTGCTCGATGACCGTGCAGCGGTCGGAGTCGGCGACCTCGGCGGTGATCTCCATGCCGCGGACCATCGGACCGGGGTGCATCACGATGGCGTGCTCCGGCATCTTCGCCATGCGCTCGCCGTCCAGGCCGTAGCGGCGCGAGTACTCGCGCTCGGTCGGGAAGAACGCGGCGTTCATGCGCTCGCGCTGCACGCGCAGCATCATCACGGCGTCGGACTCGGGGAGCACCCGGTCCAGGTCGTACGACACGTCGCAGGGCCAGGTGTCGACGCCGACCGGCACCAGGGTGGGCGGGGCGACCAGGGTGACCTCGGCGCCCAGGGTGTGCAGGAGGTCGACGTTCGAGCGTGCGACGCGGCTGTGCAGGACGTCGCCGACGAGCGTGATGCGCTTGCCCTTCAGGTCCTTGCCGAGGCCCGCGTCCCGGCCGACGAGGCGGCGGCGCATGGTGAAGGCGTCGAGCAGGGCCTGCGTGGGGTGCTGGTGGGTGCCGTCGCCCGCGTTGATCACCGGGGCGTCGATCCAGCCCGAGGTGGCCAGGCGGTAGGGGGCGCCGGACGCGCCGTGCCGGATGACGACGGCGTCGACGCCCATCGCCTCCAGGGTCTGGGCGGTGTCCTTGAGGGACTCGCCCTTGGAGACGCTGGAGCCCTTGGCGGCGAAGTTGATGACGTCGGCGGAGAGGCGCTTCTCGGCGGCCTCGAAGGAGATCCGGGTGCGGGTCGAGTCCTCGAAGAACAGATTGCAGATCGTACGGCCGCGCAGGGCGGGAAGCTTCTTGATCGGCCGGTCGGCGACCCGGGCCATCTCCTCGGCGGTGTCGAGGATGAGAACGGCGTCGTCGCGGGTGAGGTCGGCGGCCGAGATGAGGTGTCGCATCATCTGGGTGTACTCCGTCGTGTGGAGGTGTGCGGGCACGCGGGCGCGCAGGGCTGTGCCCCGGCGCCGGTGAGGGAAGCCGGTCCTACGCGGAAGCGGGCTTGGCACCGAGCAGCACGGCGTCGCGGCCGTCCTCCTCGGCGAGCTGGACCTTGACCGTCTCCCGCAGCGACGTGGGGAGGTTCTTGCCCACGTAATCGGCACGGATCGGCAGCTCGCGGTGGCCGCGGTCGACGAGGACGGCGAGCTGCACCGCGCGCGGGCGGCCGATGTCGTTCAGACCGTCGAGGGCGGCGCGGATGGTGCGGCCGGAGAAGAGCACGTCGTCGACGAGGACGACGAGGCGGCCGTCGATGCCGTCACCGGGGATCTCGGTGCGGGCGAGTGCGCGCGGCGGGTGCATGCGCAGATCGTCGCGGTACATCGTGATGTCGAGTGAGCCAACCGGGATACTGCGTCCGGTGATTTCTTCGAGCTTCTCGGCGAGTCGCCTGGCGAGGAAGACGCCGCGGGTGGGAATGCCGAGCAGCACCACGTCTTCGGCGCCTTTGGCGCGCTCGACGATCTCGTGCGCGATACGGGTCAACACCCGTGCGATGTCCGGGCCTTCGAGCACGGGCCGGGCGACATCGGATTCGTTCGTGTCGTGCGAGTCCATATGAAACGGACCTCCTTCTCCGCCTCACGGGACGGACCTTAAAGGACGTCGGATTTGCGCCATCCACGCTACCAGCACCGACAACACCGCCGGTCACGACCCCCCTCGGAGGGGGCGGTACGGACCATTCGGCTTGACGCACCCAAGTAACGCTGCGTAACCTCACAGTGAGTTACCGTTCTTCGTCCGGGGAGCTATATGTCCAGCGAATACGCCAAACAGCTCGGGGCCAAGCTCCGCGCCATCCGTACCCAGCAGGGCCTTTCCCTCCACGGCGTCGAGGAGAAGTCCCAGGGACGCTGGAAGGCGGTCGTGGTCGGTTCGTACGAACGCGGCGACCGCGCCGTGACCGTACAGCGCCTCGCCGAGCTGGCGGACTTCTACGGCGTCCCGGTCCAGGAGCTGCTGCCCGGCACCGCTCCCGGCGGTGCGGCCGAGCCGCCGCCGAAGCTCGTGCTCGACCTTGAGCGCCTCGCGCACGTCCCGGCCGAGAAGGCAGGACCCCTGCAGCGATACGCGGCCACGATCCAGTCGCAGCGCGGTGACTACAACGGCAAGGTGCTCTCGATCCGCCAGGACGACCTGCGCACTCTCGCCGTGATCTATGACCAGTCGCCCTCGGTTCTCACCGAGCAGCTGATCAGCTGGGGCGTCCTGGACGCGGACGCGCGCCGCGCCGTCGCCCACGACGACGTCTGATCCCGCAAGGGAGAGCTGAGCAGAAACGTAACGCCGGGGTGGCCGGAACCAGTCGGTTCCGGCCACCCCGGCGTTCTTCGTGCGCACAGGGCGCTCCAGGGGCCACAGCGGCACCGCGAGCCCCGGGGGACGCAGGGATTGCCAGAGGGCCCGCAGCGACACGCTGCGGGCCCTCTGAGCGGCTTGTGAGGCCTTCGCCTCGCGGCCTCACGCCTCGTCGCGGCGCAGACTCGGCTTCAGGTCCTTGAAGCGACCGAGCAGGCCGTTCACGAAGGACGGCGAATCGTCCGTGGAGAACTCCTTGGCCAACTGCACGGCCTCGTCCATGACCACCGCGTCCGGCGTCGCGTCGACCCAGATCAGCTCGTAGGCACCGAGCCGCAGGATGTTGCGGTCGACGACCGGCATCCGGTCCAGGGTCCACCCGACCGCGTACTGCGAGATCAGCTCGTCGATGTGGCGCGCGTGCTCCGCGTACCCCTCGACCAGCTCCATCGTGAACTCGCTCACCGGCGGCTGCCGGGTGTCGGACCGCGAGTGACGCACCCAGTCCGCGAGGACCGTCACTACGTCGGCCCCACGCTGGTCGGCCTCGAAGAGGATCTGGAAGGCGCGCTTGCGGGCCGTATTACGAGCAGCCACGGTTAGCTGTTCACCCGGCCGAGGTAGCCGCTGTCACGGGTGTCGACCTTGATCTTCTCGCCCGTGGTGATGAAGAGCGGGACCTGGATCTGGTGGCCGGTCTCCAGCGTCGCGGGCTTGGTGCCGCCGGTGGAGCGGTCGCCCTGGACGCCCGGCTCGGTCTCCTGGATGACGAGCTCGACGGCGGCGGGGAGCTCGACGTAGAGCACCTCGCCCTCGTGCTGCGCGACGGAGGCGGTGAAGCCCTCGATCAGGAAGTTGGCGGCGTCGCCGACGGCCTTGCGGTCGACGTGCAGCTGGTCGTACGTCTCCATGTCCATGAAGACGAAGTAGTCGCCGTCCATGTAGGAGAACTGCATGTCGCGCTTGTCGATCGTCGCCGTGTCGACCTTGACGCCGGCGTTGAAGGTCTTGTCGACGACCTTGCCCGACAGCACGTTCTTGAGCTTGGTGCGCACGAAGGCGGGGCCCTTGCCGGGCTTGACGTGCTGGAACTCGACGACGGACCAGAGCTGGCCCCCGTCGAGCTTGAGCACCAGGCCGTTCTTGAGGTCGTTCGTGGAAGCCACGGTTGCGGAATCTCCTGGACTGACGTGGACGACCCCGGCGCACGCGCACAGCTCGGAAAGCTAGAGCGCGAGCAGCTCCTTGGTCGTGATGGTGAGTAGCTCGGGTCCGCCGTCCGCCTCGGGGCGCACGACGAGCGTGTCATCGATCCGGACACCACCCCGTCCCGGGATGTGAACCCCCGGTTCGACGGTGACCGGCACGCAAGCGTCCAGTTTACCCATGGCCGCGGGCGCCAACTGCGGGTCCTCGTCGATTTCGAGCCCCACCCCGTGTCCCATCAGCGGAGCGAGACCGTCCGCATACCCTGCGGAGTCCAGCACATGACGTGCCGCACGGTCGATGTCGCGGTAGGCGGCGCCCGGTGTCAGAGCCTCCCTGCCCGCCCGCTGAGCGGCGAAGACGAGGTCGTACAGCTCGATCTGCCAGTCCGCGGGAGACGTACCGATGACGAACGTACGCCCGATCTCGCAACGATAACCGCGATAGCTGGCTCCCAGGCAAACAGAGAGGAAATCCCCCTCCTCCACCCGGCGGTCGGAGGGCCGGTGGCCGCCGCGGCCCGAGTTCGGACCGGTGGCGACGGAGGTCGCAAAGGCGGGCCCGTCCGCGCCGTGGTCGACGAGACGGCGCTCCAGTTCCAGGGCAAGATGGCGTTCCGTACGCCCCACGAGAATCGATTCGAGCAGCTCGCCGAGTGCCTGGTCGGCGATCTCGGAGCCGATCCGCAGGCAGGAGATCTCCTCCTCGTCCTTGACGAGGCGCAGTTGTTCGACCGCTCCCCCGAGGTCCGCGAGCCGCAGGCGCGGCGCGACGGAGCCAAGGGCGCGATGCCGGGCGACGGTGAGATCGTGCTCCTCGACGGCCAGCGAATCGGCGCCCTGCGCGGCCGCGAGGTCGGCGCCCGCGACCGCGGGATCACCGCCGGACGCGTCGAGCAGGTGCACCCGCAGCCCTTCGTCGGGCCGCACCTCGCCCTGGTCGTCCCCGGGCGGTCTGCCGCACAGCAGCAGATCCTCGGTCCTGCCCAGCAGGAGCACGGCGCCCTGCGGCGCCGCTCCCGCGAGATACCGCACGTTGGCGGGGCGGGACACGAGCGCCGACGCGCTGCCGCCCGCGGCACAACGCTCCCTCAGCCGCTCACGGCGGGCCGCGTACACCTCTGACATGGGACGAGCCTATGAGCGGTGGCGCGGGACGGCCGTTTCAGCGCGTCCGACCGGGGGCCCCGCGGGGGCGTCGGGCGGCGCGGCCTACCACTGCGGCGGGCTCGCGATGGAGCGGGCCAGGACGTCGTCGAGGACCTGGGCCGTGGCGGGCACGTCCAGCTGGGAGTTGTCGATGATGGGCAGACCCGAGCCGTACCAGCCGGCCATGCGGCCGTGGATACGGGCCACTTCCTCGTCCGTGAGGCGGCGGTTGCCGCTGCGCTCGGCATTGCGCTCCAAGACGATCTCCAGGCCGGGCAGCAGGACCACCGGAAGCAGGCCGGGGCCCACATGCCGCTTCCAGCCGCCGAGGCCGACGACCGGACGGTCGGGGAAGACCGCGTCGTCGAGGATGCAGGAGATGCCGTTGGCCAGGAAGTTCCGTGCGGCGAAACCGCAGGTGCGGCGGGCCAGGCGGTACTGCGCCTCGGAGTGGTCGTTCCACCCGGACTGGGGGTCCGCGAAGCCCGAGCGCACCCATTCCCGTACGTCGTCGAGGCTGATGTGGGCGGTCGGCACCCTGCGGTGCTCCGCCCAGTACTTGGCGACGCTCGTCTTGCCCGCGCCCGCGGGGCCGATCAGCAGGACGGCCAGCGTGGTGGCGCCGGTGTCCGCCCGCGCCGTGCCGGGCGGCGGGCTCGGCATGGCGACGGGGCCGCCGGGCGGGAGCTGTATGTGGCCCGTCGTGTCCGGCGTCGGCGGCACGGGGGCGCCGGGCGCGTGGGTGTGCTGGGAGGTCGCGCCGTGCTGCGGGGCCGGCGCCGCGTGCTGCGGTGCCGGGGCATGCGCGTGCGGGGCCGGTCCCTGCGGGTGCGGGGCCGTGCCCGGTGGATGGGGAGCGCCGGCGAAACCCGGCGCGGGAGGCGGTGGGCCGCCCGGCGCTGCACCCGGCGGCGGACCGCTCGGGTGATGTGCGGCCGGGGACCAGCCAGCGGCCGGTCCGTGCCCCGGCTGATGGGGCGGCGGCAGCGGAGACCCCACTGCGTGCTGCATCCGGTGCCACTCCGTCTCGTGCGACTGACGCTGGTCGGGCGGCGGCCGGGGCCACCCGTTACCGAACGGTACCGCCCCCGGCCGACGTTGTGTGAACGGCCGGGGACGCCGCAGGGTGCCCGTGGCTTGTTCTGGGGGGCCACTTACCCCGTGGGTACGGCTTTACTTCGCGACTTCGCCGTACGCGGCGAGCAGCACCGCCGGGTCGGGTCCCTCCAGGACGGTCGGCTTGCCGAGACCGTCGAGGACGATGAAACGCAGCAGGTCACCGCGGGACTTCTTGTCGACCTTCATGGTCTCCAGAAGCTTGGGCCACTGGTCGTAGCGGTAGCTCAGGGGCAGGCCGACCGACTCCAGGACGGTGCGGTGGCGGTCGGCGGTCGCGTCGTCGAGTCGCCCCGCCAGGCGGCCGAGTTCGGCCGCGAAGGCCATGCCCACGGAGACCGCGGCGCCGTGGCGCCACTTGTAGCGCTCGTTCTTCTCGATGGCGTGGGCGAGGGTGTGGCCGTAGTTGAGGATCTCGCGCAGGCCCGACTCCTTGAGATCGCCGGAGACGACCTCGGCCTTGACCTTGATGGAGCGCTCGATCAGTTCGGCGGTGTGCGGGCCCTGCGGACCGCGCGCGGCCTCGGGGTCCGCCTCGATCAGTTCGAGGATCACCGGGTCGGCGATGAAACCGGCCTTGATGATCTCCGCGAGGCCCGACACGAAGTCGTTGACGGGCAGCGAGTCGAGCGCGGCCAGGTCGCACAGCACCCCGGCCGGCGGGTGGAAGGAGCCCACCAGGTTCTTGCCCTCGGCGGTGTTGATGCCGGTCTTGCCGCCGACCGCGGCGTCCACCATGCCGAGCACGGTGGTCGGCACGGCGATCCAGCGCACCCCGCGCAGCCATGTCGCGGCCACGAAACCGGCGAGGTCCGTGGTGGCCCCGCCGCCGACGCCGATGATGATGTCGCTGCGGGTGAAGCCGGACTGGCCAAGGGCCTTCCAGCAGTACGCGGCGACCTCGGCGGTCTTGGCCTCCTCGGCGTTCGGCACCTGGATGGCGACGACCTCGCAGCCCTGTCCCGCCAGGTCGTCGCGGAGCGCGTCGCCGGTCTCGGCGAGCGCCTCCGGGTGGATGATCGCGACGCGCTTGGTCTGCTCGCCGATCAGGCCGGGCAGCTCACCGAGAAGCTGACGTCCGACGAGGACCTCGTACGGTTCGGTGCCCGCGGTGCCGCCGACCTGGATGCGGGTGGGCGCCTGTTCCGAAATCTCGGTCATGCTTCCTTCAACTCCAGTGCGTCGAGGACCGCCTGGGCGACCTCTTCGGGGGTGCGGTCGTCGGTGGCGACGACGGCGCGGGCGACTTCGGCGTACAAGTGGCGGCGGGCGTTCATCAGTTCGCGCCACTGCTTGCGCGGGTTGACCGCGAGCAGCGGGCGCGCCTGGTTGAGGCCGGTGCGCTTGACCGCTTCCTCGACGTCCATCGACAGATAGATGACCGCGTGCGGGGCGAGGAGCGCGCGGGTCGAGTCGTCGAGGATCGCGCCGCCGCCGAGGGCGAGGATCCCCTCGTGCTCGGCGAGCGCCGTACGCACGGCGTCCCGTTCGAGCGCGCGGAAGTGCGGCTCGCCCTCGTCCACGAAGATCTCCGCGATCTCCCGGCCCTGCGCGAGCACGATGTCGGCGTCGGTGTCCCGGAAGGCGCTGCCCAGGCGCTCGGCGAGCAGGGCGCCCACCGTCGACTTGCCCACGCCCATCGGCCCGACCAGGACGATCTGCGGGCCGGTCACCGGATCTGGAGGTTGTCGAGGTACGAGGTCACGTTGCGCCGGGTCTCGGGCACGCTGTCGCCGCCGAACTTCTCGGCGACGGCGTCGGCCAGGGTCAGCGCGACCATCGCCTCGGCGACGATGCCGGCGGCCGGCACCGCACACACGTCGGAACGCTGGTGGTGCGCCTTGGTGGCCTCGCCGGTGGCGACGTCGACGGTGGCGAGCGCGCGGGGCACGGTCGCGATGGGCTTCATCGCGGCGCGCACGCGCAGAAGTTCACCGGTGGTCAGGCCGCCCTCGGTGCCGCCGGAGCGGCCGGAGGTACGCCGGATGCCGTCGTCGGTGGAGACGATCTCGTCGTGCGCCTGGGAGCCCGGCACCCGCGCGAGGTCGAAGCCGTCGCCGACCTCGACGCCCTTGATGGCCTGGATGCCCATGAGCGCGGCGGCGAGCCGCGCGTCGAGACGCCGGTCCCAGTGCACGTGCGAGCCGAGGCCGACGGGCACGTTGTACGCGAGCACCTCGACGACGCCGCCCAGGGTGTCGCCGTCCTTGTGGGCCTGGTCGATCTCGGCGACCATCGCCTTGCTGGCGTCCGCGTCGAGGCAGCGCACCGGGTCGGCGTCGAGCTTCTCGACGTCGGCGGGGGTCGGGTAGACGCCGTAGGGCGCCTTGGCCGCCGCAAGCTCCGTGACGTGGCTGACGATCTCGATCCCGGCCGTCTCCTTCAGGTACGAACGGGCGACCGCGCCGAGCGCGACGCGGGCCGCGGTCTCGCGTGCGGAGGCGCGCTCCAGGACGGGACGGGCCTCGTCGAAGCCGTACTTCTGCATGCCCGCGAGGTCGGCGTGACCGGGCCGCGGACGGGTCAGCGGGGCGTTGCGGGCCAGGTCGGCGAGGATCTCGGGGTCGACGGGGTCGGCCGCCATGACCTGTTCCCACTTGGGCCACTCGGTGTTGCCCACCATGATCGCCACCGGCGAACCCATGGTCAGGCCGTGCCGGACGCCGCCCAGGAAGGTGACCTCGTCACGCTCGAATTTCATGCGCGCACCGCGCCCATAGCCGAGGCGCCGCCGGGCCAGGTGGTCCGCCACCATCTCCGTGGTGATCGGCACGCCGGCGGGAAGACCCTCCAGCGTCGCGACAAGTGCGGGTCCGTGGGACTCTCCCGCGGTCAGCCAACGCAACCTGCTCAACGGTGCTCCTCATGCTCGCGCCTGGAACTGCGTGGCGCGACCGGGTGCGCGGCCCTGGCCCGCCACCCTGATCCTCCCACGTCGGGGCGCCGGACCTGGCCTCCGGTCCACAAAGCGGACGTCTCAGCGCGCGGCCAGCGCGTGCTCCCCCGCCTTGCGCATGGCGGTCAGCGGCGCGGGCGAGCGCCCGGTCATCTGCTCGACCTGCAGCACCGCCTGGTGCACGAGGAGGTCGAGCCCGCTGACGACGGCTCCGCCGTACATCGACCAGCGGGCCGCCAGAGCGGTGGGCCACGGGTCGTACAGCACGTCGAAGAGGGTCGTGGGCAGCGCGGGCACGGCGGCCGAGAGGGCGTCGGTGGCGCCCGCCGGCGTCGTGGCGATCACCAGCGGCGCGCTCAGCGCCTGCTCGGCGTCCGCCCAGTCCTCCGTGCGCACCTCCACGTCGAGCCGCTCGCCCCACTGCCGCATCTCGTCGGCGCGCGCCTTGCTCCGTACGAACGCGACGACCTCGCCCGTGCAGATCCGGGCGAGCGCGGCCAGGGCGGACGACGCGGTGGCGCCCGCGCCGAGGATCGCCGCGGTCTCGACCTGCTCGATGCCGCGTTCCCGCAGGGCGGCGACCATGCCGGGGATGTCGGTGTTATCGCCGACGCGGCGGCCGTCGTCCTTGAAGACGACGGTGTTGACCGCCTCGACGGACGCGGCGGTCCCGCTGATCTCGTCGAGCAGGGGGATCACCGCGCGCTTGAGCGGCATCGTCAGCGAGAGCCCGGCCCACTCGGGGCCGAGGCCCTTCAGGAACCCGGGCAGGGCCGCCTCGTCGACGTCGAACAGGTCGTACGTCCAGTCGACCAGGCCCAGCTCCCCGTATGCGGCGCGGTGCAGCACCGGGGAGAGGGAGTGGGCGATGGGTGAGCCGAGGACTGCGGCTCGGCGCTCGATGCTCATCAGCCGGAATTCTTCTTCTGTTCCTCGAGGTACTTCTGACGGTTGCGCTCGTGTTCCTCGTTCGTCTCGGCGAACAGCGTCTTGTCCGCGTTGATGGAGACGAAGTAGTACCAGTTCCCCTTGGCCGGATTGAGCGCGGAGTTGAGCGCCTCGTCCCCGGGGTTGCCGATCGGGCCGGGAGGCAGGCCCTTGATCTTGTACGTGTTGTACGGGTCGTTGAACTTGCGCAGATCGTCGACCGTGCCGGTTTCCAAGGTGCTCTCGGCCTTGGCGTAGTTCACCGTCGAGTCGAAGTCGAGAAGCCCGTAGGTCTCGGTGTTGTTCGGCTTGAGGCGGTTGTAGACGACCGTCGCGACCTTGTCGAAGTCGTGCTTGTACTTGCCTTCGGCCTGGACCAGGCTCGCCACCGTGAGCACCTGGAGCGGATCCTTCAGGTTCAGCTGAGCGGCCTTCGACTTGAGGCCCAACTCGTCGTACTTCGCGGTCGAGTGGGCGACCATCTTCTTGAGGACGGTCTCCGGCTTCTGGCCCTTGGCGACCGGGTAGCTGGAGGGGTAAAGGAAGCCTTCGAGCGGATCCTTGATGTCCTTGTTGGTGTTCGCCCAGTCAGGAAGGCCGAGGGATTTCCATTCTTTCTTGGCGATCCCCTCGGTGGTGCCCTTCTTGAGCTCCAGACGCGTATCGATCTCCTTGTAGACCCACGAGTTCCGCTTGCCCTCGGGAATGATGAGGTTATTGCGGCTCTTCGGGCTGAGCATGAGTTCGACCGCGCTCTTGGCGGACATTTCCTTCTTGAGGACGTAGACGCCCTCCTGAATGGTTTCGCCCTTGGGATTCTGCGCCTGCGCGGAGACAAAAGCGTCGACGCTCTTGACGACCCCGGCGTCTTTGAGCTTCTGGCCGATCGTATAACCGCCCGCGCCCTTGGGGATGTCGACGGTCGCGAGACCCGATCCCTCGCCCGCGTAATCCGGCGCCGTACCGAATCGGTCCTGGTAGAACTGATAGCCGAAATAGCCGACCCCGCCGAGACCGCCGGCGAAGACCAGCGTCACGACCAGGCACGCGCAGCCGCTCCTGCGCTTCTTGGGTTTCTTGCCGCCCCGGCCGCCACGACGGTCACCGCGACCGCCCCGGCGCCCCGGCGGCTCGTCGTCGTACTCGTCCTCGTCGTCGTCGGCGCCGGAGAAGAAGGCGTGCTCGCCCTGGTCCGGTCCCGGATCCCAGTCCTGCTGCGGCTCGGGGTCGGAGCGGCGGCGCGACGGCGGCTCCGGCGGGGGGTACGCGTCGGGGGTGCCGTAGTAGTCCGGGCTCTCCGCGCCGTAGCCGCCGGGCTGGTTGCCGTAGGGGTCCGACGGGTCGGCGGCGTACGCGGCCTGGCCGTGCTGGCCCGTGTCCCAGCCGCTGTTGTACTGCTGTTCGGGACCGCCGTTGTACTGCTGGCCGTGACCGGGGTCGTACTGCTGCTGACCAGGGTGTCCGCCGTACTGCTGCTGGCCGTAGCCCTGCTGGGAGCCCGTACTCCAGTCGTCGTACTGCGCCTGCTGCGGCTGCTGAGGGTGGTACTGCCCCTGGCCGCCGTAGGAGGACGGACCGGCGGAGGCCTGCTGTCCTCCCCATCCGCCGTCCCCGTACAACGGGTCCTCCGGATGCCACGGTTCGGAGCCAGGGCCCCGGCCATACTCAGTCATCGATCCCCTACAAGCCGCGAGGCGGGGCCGCCGTCTGAGTGGTCGGGCAACCGTTCCGCCTCTTGATGCTGTGCGGCAGCTGTTCGAACACCGCCGCATCGCGCGGAACGTTACCGTATCGCGATCAGATGACCACTTCGACGCCCTCACCCGGCGGCCTGCCTGACGCCCGTTCGGACTCCAGAGCCTGCTGCAGGATGATGACGGCCGCCGCCTGATCGATGACAGACCTGCCCTTTTTGGACTTCACGCCCGAGGCACGCAGTCCCTGACTGGCCGTCACTGTGGTCATCCTCTCGTCCACGAGCCTCACCGAAATGGGGGCCACCATGCGGGCGAGGTCCTGGACGAACACGCGGATCTTGGCGGCCGCCGGGCCCTCGCCCCCGTTGAGGGAGCGAGGGAGACCGACGACGATCTCGATCGGTTCGTACTCGTCGACGAGCTGCTTCAACCGGCGCTGGGCGGCCGGGACATCACGCCCCGGAACCGTCTCCACCGGCGTGGCGAGGATCCCGTCGGGGTCGCACGAGGCGACCCCGATCCGGGCATCGCCGACGTCGATGGCCAGGCGCCGGCCCCGGCGCATGCCGCCGTCGGAGTCGGACATCAGGCCGTCTCTGCCACGAGGCGCTCGACGGCGGCCATGGCGTCACCGATGGCCGCGGCGTTCTGGCCGCCGCCCTGGGCGACGTCCGGCTTGCCGCCGCCACCGCCGCCGAGGGTCTTGGCGGCCGTACGGACCAGGTCACCGGCCTTGAGACCGCGCTCGCGTGCGGCTTCGTTCGTGGCGATGACCGTCAGCGGGCGACCGTTGGCCGTGGTGAACAGAGCCACGACGGCCGGACGGTCGCCGGGGATGCGGTGGCGCACGTCCAGGACCAGCTTGCGCAGGTCGTCGGCGCCCGTGCCGTCCGGCACCTGGCCGGTGACCAGGGCGACGCCCCGTACGTCCTTGGCCTGGTCGACGAGACCGGCGGCGGCCGCGAGGACCTTCTCGGCGCGGAACTTCTCGATCTCCTTCTCGGCGTCCTTCAGCTTGCCGAGCATGGCGGAGATCTTCTCGGGCAGCTCCTCGGGACGACCCTTGACCAGCTCCTGGAGCTGGGCGACGACCGTGTGCTCCTTGGCGAGGAAGTTGTACGCGTCGACGCCGACCAGCGCCTCGATGCGGCGCACGCCCGAACCGATGGACGACTCGCCGAGCAGCTTCACCAGACCCAGCTGGGAGGTGTTGTGCACGTGCGTGCCGCCGCACAGCTCCTTGGAGAAGTCGCCGATGGTGACCACGCGGACCCGCTCGCCGTACTTCTCGCCGAACTCGGCGATGGCGCCCTGCTTCTTGGCGTCGTCGATCGACATGACCTCGGCCTGCACGTCCAGCTCGTGCGAGAGCACTTCGTTGATCCGCTGCTCGACGTCCGTCATGACGGCCGTGGGCACGGCCGACGGGGAGCCGAAGTCGAAGCGGAAGCGGCCCGGCTGGTTCTCGGAACCGGCCTGGGCGGCCGTCGGGCCGAGCGCGTCGCGCAGCGCCTGGTGCGTGAGGTGCGTGGCGGAGTGGGCGCGGGCGATGGCCGTGCGGCGGCGCGCGTCGATCGAGGCCCACACCGGGGCGCCGACGGTGATCTCGCCGACCTGGACGACACCCTTGTGGACGTGCACGCCGGGGACCGGCTTCTGCACGTCACGGATCTCGACGACCGCGCCGTTGTCCAGACGGATCCGGCCGGTGTCGCCGATCTGGCCGCCGCCCTCGGCGTAGAAGGGGGTGCGGTCGAGGACGACCTCGACCTCGTCGCCCTCGCGGGCGGCGGGCGAGGAGACGCCGTTGACCAGGAGGCCGACGATCGAGGCCTCGTTCTCGGTGAGGGTGTAGCCGGTGAAGTCCGTGGCGCCGGAGGCGTCCGCGATCTCGCGGTAGGCGTGCAGGTCGGCGTGGCCGGTCTTCTTGGCCTGGGCGTCGGCCTTGGCGCGCTCCCGCTGCTCCTTCATCAGGCGCCGGAAGCCGTCCTCGTCCACGGTCAGGCCCTGTTCGGCGGCCATCTCCAGGGTGAGGTCGATCGGGAAGCCCCACGTGTCGTGCAGCAGGAACGCCTTGTCGCCGGAGAGGACCTTGCCGCCGGCGGCCTTGGTCTCGGTGACGGCGGTGTCGAGGATGTTCGTGCCGCCCTTGAGGGCCTTGAGGAAGGCGGCCTCTTCGGCGAGCGCGACGGTCTCGATGCGCTTGCGGTCGGTCTGGAGCTCGGGGTACTGCTCGCCCATCGACTTGATGACCGTGTCGACGAGCTCGGAGACGACCGGGCCCGTGGCACCCATCAGGCGCATGTTGCGGATGGCGCGGCGCATGATGCGGCGCAGCACATAGCCACGGCCTTCGTTGCCCGGCGTGACGCCGTCGCCGATGAGCATCACGGACGTGCGCATGTGGTCGGCGACCACGCGCAGGGAGACGTCCGAGCCCTGCTCGGCGCCGTACCGCACGCCGGTCAGTTCGGTGGCCGTGTCCATGACGACGCGCAGGGTGTCGGTCTCGTACATGTTCTGTACGCCCTGCAGGATCATGGCGAGACGCTCGAGACCGAGGCCGGTGTCGATGTTCTTGCTGGGCAGCTCGCCGAGGATCTCGAAGTCCTCCTTCGAGGTGCCCTCGCCGCGCTCGTACTGCATGAAGACCAGGTTCCAGATCTCCACGTAGCGCTCGTCGTTGACGGCCGGGCCGCCCTCGACGCCGAACTCGGGGCCGCGGTCGTAGTTGATCTCGGAGCAGGGGCCGCAGGGTCCGGGGACGCCCATGGACCAGTAGTTGTCCTTCTTGCCCAGGCGCTGGATGCGCTCGGCGGGGACGCCCACCTTCTCGCGCCAGATGGTCTCGGCCTCGTCGTCGTCGAGGTAGACCGTCACCCACAGGCGCTCGGGGTCCAGGCCGTAGCCGCCGTCCGCCACGGAGCTGGTGAGCAGCTCCCAGGCGTACGTGATGGCGCCTTCCTTGAAGTAGTCGCCGAAGGAGAAGTTGCCGCACATCTGGAAGAACGTGCCGTGCCGCGTGGTCTTGCCGACCTCTTCGATGTCGGGCGTGCGCACGCACTTCTGCACGCTCGTGGCGCGCGAGAACGGCGGCTTGACCTCACCCAGGAAGTAGGGCTTGAAGGGCACCATGCCCGCGGGGACGAGGAGCAGAGTCGGGTCGTCCGCGATGAGCGACGCCGAAGGGACGACGGTGTGCCCGCGCTCCTCGAAGAAGCTCAGCCAGCGGCGGCGAATCTCGGCCGACTCCATCAGTGGTCCTCATTCCGGTTGTACGAGTACTTCGAGTTCGAGAGGTACTTGCCCTGCGTGTTCTTGTCGGTCTTGCTGGTCTTGCCGTTCTCGATGGCCACGACCACCCGGCGCTGCCCCGGAAGTTCGGGGTCGACCGGGGCCTCGAGGCCGAGGGCCTCGCCCAGTTCGGCTTCGCGCTGGGCCATGCCGTCGCGGACGTCGAGAGCGAAGTCCTTGAGCTTGTGACCCGCCTCGACCGCCTTGTTCGCGGCCTGCGCCGCGAGGCTTTCGGGGGTCAGCTGCTTGATCTTGCGGTTGACCTTGGTGGTGGCCCACACACCGGCTGCGGCGCCCGCGGTGAACCAGAACGTACGGCGGAACATCGCTGCGTCAGTCCTTCTTCCGCTTGCCCCGCCGCCGCGCGGAGGGGACCGTGCGCCCCACGATCACGGTACGTCGGGCGGGTGCCGGTGGCACATTGTCTGCTGGGGGTCCGGCCTTGCGGCCCAGGGCCCTGCGCACTCCGTAACCGAACGCGGCGACCTTGACGAGGGGCCCGCCGAAGGTGGAGGCCACCGTCGTGGAGAGCGCCGACGCGTTCGACGTGACTTCCTGGACGTCCGAGGCGATGGCGTCGACCCGCTCGATCTGGGTCTGCGCCGAGCGCACCGCGGTGGAGGCGTCCGCGAGGAGCGGGACGGCCTGCTCGGTCACTTCCGCGACGAGCTTGGTGGTCGCCCTGAGCGTCTGCGCCAGCCTCACGAGCACCACGGCCAGGAAGGAGACCAGGATCGCCCAGAAGACGGCCACCAGGATTCCGGCCACCTCTCCACCCGACACTGCGCACCGCTCCCTGAACATCGGCCCTGAACATCGAAAAGTCGTCCCCCGACCCTATCGCGCCGGGGCGAAGGCTCCGCACCGCATTACCGCGTTCGATCACGGGAGTTACCCCAAGTGATTGTACGGACCGCTTACGCATCGGTACGCTGCGTATCTCATGCGACGCGATCAGCGCTGGGGCGACCACCGGCACAGCACCCCCGTACAGGCTCCAGGGCCCGGCAATCTCCCCCTGGAACTCAACGCCTTCGTGGGACGCACCGCCGAACTCGCCGCTCTCACCGCCGCGTTGGAGAACGGACGCCTGGTCACGGTGACCGGCGTCGGGGGTGTCGGGAAGTCGCGCCTCGCCGTCCGGGCCGCAGCCGACCAGATGCCGCGGGACGGCGTCTGGCTGGTGGAGCTCTCGGCGGTCCGTGACCCGGATCTGGTGGAGCACGCGGTCGCCGACGCGCTGCGTCTGACGGATCACACCCACCGCACGCCGCGCAGGGTGATCGTCGACCATCTCGCGGAGCGGGAAGTCCTCCTCGTCGTCGACGGGTTCGAGTATCTGGTGGAGGCGTGCTCCTCGCTGGTGCGGGATCTGCTGCACCGCTGTCCGGGCCTTCGCGTGCTCGCGGTGGGGCGCCGGCCCCTCGACACCGGCGGCGAGCAGATCTTCCCGCTCGCGCCGCTGCCCACACCGGACGCGGCGGCGCTGTTCGCCGACCGTGCGGCGGCGGGGCTGCCGGGGTTCGCCCTGGACGAGGGCAACGAAGCCGACGTGACGGAGCTGTGCCGCCGCCTGGACGGGATCCCGCTGGCCGTCGAGCTGGCGGCGGGCCGGCTGCGGGCGCTCTCCCCCGCGCAGCTGCTCTCCCGCCTCGACGACCGCTTCGCGCTGCTCACCGGGACCCGGCGCGATGTGCCGCCGCGGCACCAGACCCTGCGTACGGCCATCGGCTGGAGCCATGAGCTGTGCACGACGGGCGAGCGCCTGCTGTGGTCGCGGCTCTCGGTGTTCTGCGGCCCCTTCGACCTGGAGGCGGTCGAGTACATCTGCAGCGGCGAAGGACTGCACGCCGACGACGTGCTCGACGTACTGGGCGAACTGCTCGCCCAGTCCGTCGTGACCCGCGAGGAAGGGCCGACGGGCGTGCGCTACCGCATGCTCGACACGGTCCGGGCGTACGGCGCCGACTGGCTGGAGGCGACCGGGGACGCCGCGCGGATGCGGCGCCGGCACCGAGACTGGTACATGGGGCTCGCGACCTGGTGCGAGCTGGACTGGTTCTCGCCGCGCCAGGCGCGGGTCGCCGAGCTCGTCGACTGCGAACTGCCCAATCTGCGGGGCGCCCTGGAGTACTGCCTGACCGAGCCGGACGAGACGCACCTGGGGCAGTATCTGGCGGGCAGCCTGTGGTTCTACTGGGTGGGCTGCGGGCGGCTCGCGGAGGGACGGCACTGGCTGGACCGTGCGCTCGAACTGGACGGCGGCCACGACGACTCCCGGCTCAAGGCGCTGTGGGTGCTCGGCTATGTCGCGGTCCTCCAGGGCGACACGGTCGCCGCGCTCGCCGCGCTGCAGGAGTGCAAGGACGAGGCGGAACGTACCGGCAGCGCCATCGCGAACGCGTACGCCGTGCACCGCATCGGCTGCCTCGCGCTCCTGACCGACGACATGGAGCGGGCCGAGTCGCTGCTGCGTTCGGCCCTCGACCAGTACCACGAGATCGGCGAGCTCAACAGCAATGTCCTGATGGGCCAGGTCGAGCTGGCGATGGCGCTGGCCTTCCGCGGCGAGATCGCCGACGCGGTCGTGCTCTGCGAGGACGTGCGCCAGGTCTGCGAGGACCACGGCGAGCGCTGGACTCTCGCGTACGCCCTCTATGTGCTCGGCTTCGCGGCCTGGACGCGCGGCGAGCCCGCGACCGCCCGTGACCTGGTCATGCGGTGCCTTGCCCTGGACCACGCCTTCAACGACCTGCTCGGCACGGTGCTGGCGATCGAGCTGCTCGCCCTGTTCACCGCGGTGGAGGGCGATCCCGCCGAGGCCGCGGTCCTCCAGGGCGCCGCGTCGCGCATCTGGCCCTCGGTGGGGCTGCCGCTGTTCGGCTCGGGGAACTTCGGCGGGCCGCACGCGCTGTGCGAGGCGCAGGCCCGCGAGCAGCTGGGCAACGCGCATTACGAGGAGTGCCGGGCCGCCGGAGCGCGGCTGACCGCGGACGCGGCGGTGTCGCGGGCCCTGCGCACGAACGCCGGGGGGAACGCGAAAACCCGCCGCCCGCCCCTCCACGAAGGAAGGACGGGCGACGGGCTGAAGCAGGGAGAGCTACGTCCGGGTCAGCGGGCGTAGTACTCGACGACGAGCTGCTCGTCGCAGATCACGGGGATCTCCTTGCGGTTCGGGTCACGGTCCAGGCGGAAGGCCAGGGCCTTCAGGTTGACCTGGAGGTAACGCGGGATCTCGCCGTCGGGGGCGAAGCCGCCCTCGCGGGAGACCTGGAACAGCGGCTTCTCGCGGCTGCGCTCGCGGACCATCACGACGTCGTCGGGACGGACGCGGAACGACGGCTTGTCGACCTTGCCGCCGTTGACCTCGATGTGGCCGTGGCTGACCATCTGACGGGCCTGGTAGATCGTGCGGGCGATGCCCGAACGCAGGATCAGGGCGTCGAGACGGCGCTCGAGCTCGATGACCAGGGCCTCGCCGGTCTTGCCTTCGGCCTTCTTGGCGCGGTCGTACGCACGGGCCATCTGCTTCTCGCTGATGTCGTACTGCGCGCGCAGACGCTGCTTCTCGAGCAGACGGACCTTGTAGTCCGAGTTCTGCTTGCGCCCACGGCCGTGCTCGCCCGGCGGGTAGGGGCGGGCCTCGAAGTACTTGACGGCCTTCGGGGTCAGCGCGATGCCGAGGGCACGCGACTTCTTGACCTTGGGGCGGGACTGGTTCGTCATGAACCAACCTCTCTGTTCAGTGTGAAATCGGCTTCACCAGGGTTAGGGGAGGTCGCATCCGCAGCCTGGGAAACCCATCGGATCCGGTGACGCTGGATCCGGCGGGCAGCCGCTCCCTGGTCTGGGCACATACGTGCAGCACGCGAGTGGCCCACCGACCGTTTCCCGGAGTACGGGATGGTGGTGGGCTGCCCGCGACACCTTCGACGGTGCGCGACGCTCCTGGAGATTCCCGGACGGTGAGGTCCGGGGCTCCGGCTGGATGTCCCGTTCTGGTGGTGCCGGTACGAGACCGGACACGGGACGCAGCACTTCGGGCAAGTGTACCGGGTGGCGGGGGGTGCCTCAGCCGCGGGCTCAGCCACAGGTTCAGCCGCTGGCTCGGTCACAGGTCGCCAGGAGGTCCTGGAGGGCCAGCTTCTCGGGGGCCGTGACCGTGAGCTCGTACTTGGTCTTGATCCCGGTCCAGCGGCGACCGTACTCGCACCAGTATTCCTTGCGCGGCGGTTTCCACTTGTCGGGGGTCTTGCTGCTCTTCGTGTAGTTCGTCTCTTTGTCCGCGGCGAGCAGGACGTCCAGGTCATTGGCGTACGTGAGCCGCTTCCGCGCCGTCCAGGACCAGGCTCCGGCCCGCCAGGCCGCACCGAGCGCGACGACGTGGTCGGTCTGGATCTGCGAGGCGCGGCGGTAGGAGTACGGCAGCTGCTTGCCGGTGTAGGGGTCGTGCAGGACGCCGGAGAGCACCACGCAGGGGTTGCGGTCGCCCTCGCGCAGGTCCTTCAGGTCGCGTCGCAGGACGTCGTCACGGGTGTCGCAGCCGTTGCGGCCGCCGGGGGCGTCGGTGTCGTCGGACCAGCCGTCGCCGAACGCGGAGCGCTGGTACGTCTGCCAGTTCTTGCCCCGGGCGACGGTGAGGCGGGCGAGCTGGTCGCGGGCCTGGGCGGCGGTGGGCGGAAAGCCGGGGCTCGTGAGGGGGACCGCGGTGGCCGCCCCGCGCTGCTCCTGCCGCGGTGGCGTGCAGGCCGCGGCGAGGACGGCGACGGTGGTGGCGGCGACGAGCAGGGCGGCCCCCGCGCGCGGTCCGGCTGCTGTGCCCATGGCGCCGAGCGTAGGCGGGGGCGCCGGGGCCCGCCCGCCGGGCGCCGCGGGGCTACTCGCCCTTGAGGCGCTCGCGGACCCGCTCGACCACGTCCGCGTACCGCGCCTCGGCTCCATAGCGCGTGGGTTGGTAGTAGCGCTTGGCGGCGACGGTGTCCGGTGCGTACTGCTGGGCGGCGATCGCGCCCGGTACGTCGTGCGGATACACATAGCCCTGGGCGTGGCCGAGCTTGGCCGCTCCCTTGTAGTGCCCGTCGCGCAGGTGGGGCGGCACGGGGCCGGCGAGTCCCGCGCGGACGTCGGCCTGGGCTGACTGGATGGCGATCGTCGCGGCGTTCGACTTCGGGGCCAGGGCGAGGGCGATCGTCGCGTGGCTGAGGGTGAGCGCGGCCTCCGGGAAGCCGATCATGGCGACGGCCTGGGCGGCGGCGACCGCCGTGGGCAGGGCCGTGGGGTCGGCGAGGCCGATGTCCTCGCTGGCGGAGATCATCAGGCGGCGCGCGATGAAGCGGGGGTCCTCGCCCGCCTCGATCATCCGGGCCAGGTAGTGCAGGGCGGCGTCCACGTCCGAACCGCGGATGGACTTGATGAGGGCGCTCGCGACGTCGTAGTGCTGGTCGCCGTCGCGGTCGTACTTCACGGCCGCGCGGTCGACCGACTCCTCCAGGGTCTGGAGGGTGATCTCCTTCTCGCCCTTGGCGAGTGCCGAGCCCGCGCCTGCCTCCAGGGCGGTGAGCGCGCGCCGGGCGTCGCCGCCCGAGATCCGCAGGATGTGCTCCTCGGCGTCCCCGGGCAGCTCCACCGCGCCGCCGAGGCCCCGCTCCTCGGCGAGCGCCCGGCGCAGCAGACCGCGCAGGTCGTCGTCCGTGAGCGGTTCGAGGGTGAGGAGCAGGGAGCGGGACAGGAGCGGGGAGATGATCGAGAAGTACGGGTTCTCGGTCGTCGCGGCGATCAGCGTCACCCAGCGGTTCTCGACGGCGGGAAGCAGCGAGTCCTGCTGGGCCTTGCTGAAGCGGTGGATCTCGTCCAGGAAGAGGACGGTCTCCTTGCCGTGGCCGCCCATCGCCCTGCGCGCCCCGTCGATGACCGCGCGGACTTCCTTGACGCCGGCGGTGATCGCGGAGAGCTCCACGAAGCGTTTGTTGGTGGCCTTGGAGACCACGTACGCGAGGGTCGTCTTGCCGATGCCCGGCGGCCCCCACAGGAACACCGACGAGGGTCCCGCCGGTCCTCCCCCGCCCTCGCCCACCAGCCTCCGCAGGGGCGAGCCCTGCTTCAGCAGATGCTGCTGGCCGACTACTTCTTCGAGGGTGCGCGGGCGCATCCGGACGGCCAGGGGACTTGTCGAAGGGTCCCTCTCCTGGCGGTCCTCGGCAGCTGCGGTGAACAGGTCGGGCTCCACGCTTCGAACCCTACGTCAGCCCTCTGACAACGCCGTCGGCGCTGTCTCTCAGCTGGTCCAGAACTCCCACCAGCGCGTGAGAATGAGCATCCCGATGATGCCGACGTGCAGGACCGGGAGCACCCAGGTGAACTCGGAGAAGAACGTGCGCAGCCAGGAGGGCGCGGGCAACAAGCCGTTGCGGACGTTGAACGAGGTCACGTACCAGAACATGACGATCGTGGCGACCCAGGCCAGGCAGCACCACAGGCACAGCGAGTTGATCTCGTACAGCGACTGGTACTGCAGCCAGGTGCAGAACCCCACCCCGAACAGCGTGCCCGCGTTCAGCGTCAGCCAGTACCAGCGCGGGAAGCGCGCCCGGCCGAGCAGGCTCATCCCGACACAGATCACGACGGCGTACGCGGCGATGCCCAGCATCGGGTTCGGGAAGCCGAAGACGGAGGCCTGCTCGCTCTTCATGATGTTGCCGCAGGACACGACCGGGTTCAGGCTGCAGCCCGGCGTGAAGTCCGGGTCCTCGAGCAGCTTGAACTTGTCCAGCGTGATCACCCACGCCGCCAGCAGCCCCGCCGCCCCCGTGATCACCAGAAGCAGCGCGAACGCACGGCTCCCGCCGACACCGCGCGGGGCGTCCGCGTCCGTTCCGCCCCGCTCGCGATCGTGATCGGAGGGGCGGCTTGCGCTTGCCGGGGTCGTCTTGCTCATCACGCCGTTCCGTCGCTTGTGGGGGCCTGCGGGCACGGACATTGTGCCGCACGCGCGCGTGTGTCCACCGTTCGATGGACATAAGGAGGTACGCACGGAGGTCCCGGAGCGTTCGCTCCGCCGGGACGCTCGACGGCATGACGACGGACAGCGGAACGACGACGGCGAGCACGGGCGACCTCGCGGTGGACGTACGGGGACTGCGCAAGCGCTACGGCGAGGTGACGGCCGTGGACGGCATAGACCTGGCCATCCGGCACGGGGAGGTCTTCGGCATCCTCGGCCCCAATGGCGCGGGCAAGAGCACCACGGTGGAGATCCTTCAGGGCAACCGCGCGCGGGACGGCGGCGAGGTCGCCGTGCTCGGCGCCGACCCGGCGTCCGCGGGGCGTGCGTGGCGCTCACGCGTCGGCATCGTCTGGCAGGACGAATCGGCGCCCGCCGAGTTGACGGTGCGCGAGACGGTACGTCAGTTCGCCCGCTACTACCCGAAGCCGCGCGATCCCGAAGACGTCATCGCGCTCGTCGGCCTGGAGGAGAAGGCGGCGAGCCGCATCAAGAGCCTCTCCGGCGGCCAGCGCCGCCGCCTCGATGTGGCGCTGGGCGTCATCGGCGACCCCGGACTCCTGCTCCTCGACGAGCCGACCACGGGCTTCGACCCGGCCGCGCGACGCCAGTTCTGGGGCTTGATCCGCAGGCTCGCCGACGAGGGCACCACCATCGTGCTCACCACGCACTACCTGGAGGAGGCCGAGGCCCTCGCGCACCGGCTCGCGGTGATCGCCGCGGGCCGGGTGGTGGCCGAGGGCGAGCCCGCCGAGTTGCGCCGCCTGCACGGCACCGGGGCCGTCGTGGAGTGGACCGGCCCGGACGGCACCCCGCACACCGAACGCACCGCCACCCCCACACGGACCATCTCCGGGCTGATGACCCGGTTCGGCGGAGAGATCCCGGGGCTGCGCGTCGACCGCCCCACCCTCGAAGACGTCTATCTGCGGCTCACCGGACAGGAAGGGGACGCGCGATGACATCGACGGCGACACCCACCGGCGTACGGTCCGCCGGGTCCGTCCCCCCGCGGCTGCCCTCGGCCTGGGCGCTCGGTCTGGCTCACGGCGCGATGGAGCTGAGGCAGTTCTTCCGGCTGCGCGAGCAGGTGGTCTTCACATTCGCCTTCCCCGTCGTCTTCCTCTTCCTCTTCGCGTCGATCTTCAGCGACGACGTGGAGGGCGCGGGCATCACGGCGTCGCAGCTCTACGTGGCGGCGATGATCGCCGCGGGCATCATGTCCACCAGCTTCCAGTCGCTCGGCATCTCCATCGCGATCGAGCGCGACGAGAAGGTGCTGCGCCGCCTGCGCGGGACCCCGATGCCGCCCGCCGCCTATTTCCTCGGCAAGATCTGGCTGGTCCTGGTCACGGGCCTCCTGGAGACCGCGGCCCTGCTGGTCGTCGGCGTGACGTTCTTCGGCGTCGATCTGCCGACGAGCGCGGGCAAGTGGCTCACCTTCGCCTGGATCTTCGTGCTCGGCCTCACCGGCTGCGCGCTGCTCGGCATCGCGATCAGCAGCGTCCCGAGGTCCGGGCGCAGCGCCACGTCCGTCGTCGTGCTGCCCTTCCTGGTGTTGCAGTTCATCTCGGGCGTCTACATCGCCATCGACACCATCCCCGACTGGATGCTGAACATCAGCGCCCTCTTCCCGCTGAAGTGGATGTGCCAGGGATTCCGGGGGGTGTTCCTGCCCGAGTCGGCGAACGTCCTGGAACAGGCCGGGAGTTGGGAGTACGGACGCATCGCTCTGGTGCTCGGAGCCTGGTGCGTCGGAGGATTGGTGCTGTGTCTGCTGACCTTCCGGTGGAAGAACCGGCGCGACGGATGAGCGAGCCGGCCGGGCCGCGCGACTCGAACATCTGGCAGCGCACCTTCCGGCTCTGGGACACGTACTTCGCCGTGGTGTGGGTGGCCACCCTGGTCTTCGTGCTCGGCGCGGCGGAGCCGGGGTGGCCCGTCCGGCTCACCACCGCCGGGCTTCTGCTGCTGCTCGTCCCCTGGTACGTGGCGTTCGGGCGCTGCGTGCTGACCGAGGAGGGCGCCGACGAACGGAAGGCGCTGATCTACATGACGGGCACGATCGTGCTGTTCCTGGCGCCGGGCATGCTGGTCGGCCAGACCCGTCTGATGACCTTCGCGCTCATCCCGCAGTGCTTCATCTGTCTGCGGATGCGCCGGGCGCTCGTGGCGGTCACGGTCATCAACGTCGCGCCGGTGGCGGGCTGGGCCCTGCTGTGGCGGCCCCCGTCGCAGGACATCTTCTTCAACTCCGTCTTCGCCGCGGTCACGCTGGTCTTCTCGGTGGCGATGGGCAGCTGGACCGTCCGCATCATCGAGCAGAGCGTCGAGCGGGCCGACCTCATCGCCGACCTGGAGGCGAGCCGCGAGGAGGTCGCGCGGCTCTCCGCCGAGCGCGGCGCCCTCACGGAACGCGAGCGCATGTCGCGCGAGATCCACGACACCCTCGCCCAGGGCTTCACCAGCGTCCTCATGCTCGTCCAGGCCGTGGACGCCGAGCTGGAGCGTGACGTGCCCGCCGCCCGCCGCCACCTGGGGCTGATGGAGGCCACGGCACGGCAGAACCTCGCCGAGGCACGGGCCCTGGTCGCGGGCCGCGCGCCCGCCGATCTGGACGGCGGTTCGCTGCCGGACGCGCTGCGGCGCCTGGCCGACCGGCACGAGGCCGAGCTCTCCGTGACGGGTGACGTGCGCCCGCTGCCGCCGGGCCTGGAGGTGGTGGCCCTGCGCGCCTGCCAGGAGGCTCTGGCCAACGTGCGCAGGCACGCGGGCCCCGGAGCCGCGGCGCGGGTCGCCCTGGCCTACGCCCCCGGTTCGCTCACCCTGGCGGTACGGGATACGGGGTGCGGCTTCGATCCCGGCATACCGCGGCAGGGCTACGGCCTGCGGGGACTGCACGCGCGGGCCGCCGAGGTCAGGGGCACCGCCGAGGTGGAGAGCGGCCCCGGCGACGGCACCACCGTCACCGTCCTGCTCCCGATCCCCGAGCTTCCGGTCTCGGGGCTTCCGGTCTCCGGGCTCCGAAGTCCCGAGAGGACCGCCCTGTGATCCGCATCGTGCTGGCGGACGACCATCCCGTCGTCCGCGAGGGGCTGCGCGCCATGCTGAGCGCGGAGCCGGACCTGGATGTCGTGGCGGAGGCGTCCAGCGGGCCGCGGGCGGAGGCGCTCGCCGCCGAACTGCTGCCGGACATCGTCCTGATGGACCTGCGGATGCCCGGCGGCGGCGGGGCCGACTCGATCGAGCGGATGGCGGCCGCGGGACTGCCCTGCCGGGTCATCGTGCTCACGACGTACGAGACGGACCGCGACATCCTGCGCGCCGTGGAGGCGGGTGCGGCGGGCTATCTCCTGAAGGATCTGGCGCGCGGGGAGCTGGCCGAGGCGGTGCGGGCCGCCGCTCGCGGGGAGACCGTTCTCGCCCCCTCGGTGGCGGCCCGGCTCGTCGACCAGCTGCGGGCCCGCCCGGAGCGGCCCCGGCTGTCCGAGCGCGAGACGGCGGTGCTGCGATTGGTCGCCGACGGGTGCACGAACGCCGAGATCGGGCGGCGGCTGCATGTCGCCGAGTCGACGGTGAAGACGCATCTGCTGCGGGTCTTCGGGAAGCTGGGGGTCGATGACCGGACCGCGGCGGTCACGCATGCGCTGCGCCTCGGGCTGTTCGAGCAGTGACGGGGGCCTCCGGGGTGCGGTGTCGCACCCCGGAGGCCCCCGTCAGCGGTTCTCGTCTCCGCGACCGCGTCGTGGCTGGCCGCGCAGTTCCCCGCACCCCTTCGGGGCACGGCCGATCAGGCCAGCTTGGCCTTCAGGACGGCCACGATCTCGTCCACCGCGACGGCGTCCTGCTCGCCGGACTCCATGTCCTTCAGCTGTACGACGCCCTCGGCGAGGTCACGCTCGCCGGCGACGACGGTGTACCGCGCGCCCGAGCGGTTGGCGTTCTTCATGGCTCCCTTGAGCCCCTTCCCGCCGTACGAGAAGTCCGCCGCGACACCGGCCCTGCGCAGCTCCGTCACCTTGGAGAACAGCACCCGCCGGGCCTCGTCGCCGAGCGGCACCGCGAACACGCTGGTCGCCGAGGGCAGTGCGAGCTCGACGCCCTCCGCCTCCAGGGCCAGGACCGTGCGGTCCACGCCGAGCGCCCAGCCGACCGAGGGCAGCGAGGGGCCGCCGATCATCTCGGACAGGCCGTCGTAGCGGCCGCCGCCGCCCACCGCGGACTGCGAGCCCAGGCCGTCGTGGACGAACTCGAAGGTCGTGCGGGTGTAGTAGTCCAGGCCGCGGACCAGCTTCGGATCGTCCTCGTAGGCGACGCCCTCCGCCTTCAGGAGCTCACGCACCTGCTCGTGGTACGCCTGGCAGGCGTCGCACAGGTAATCGCGCAGCATCGGGGCGCCGACCAGCTGCTTCTGGACGTCGTCACGCTTGTCGTCCAGGACCCGCAGCGGGTTGATGTCGATACGTCGACGTGTCTCCTCGTCCAGGTCGAGCCCGCGCAGGAAGTCCTGCAGCGCGGCGCGGTAGACGGGGCGGCACTCCTTGTCGCCGAGCGAGTTGAGCAGGATGCGGAACTGCCGCAGCCCCAGCGCGCGGTATGCCTGGTCCGCGAGGATGATCAACTCGGCGTCGAGCGCCGGGTCCTCGGCGCCGATCGCCTCGGCACCGACCTGCGAGAAGTGGCGGTAGCGGCCCTTCTGCGGGCGCTCGTAGCGGTAGTACGAGCCGGAGTACCAGAGCTTGACCGGGAGGTTGCCCGCCTTGTGCAGGCTGGCTTCCAGGGCCGCGCGCAGCACGGATGCGGTGCCCTCGGGGCGCAGGGCGAGCTTGTCGCCGCCCTTGGTCTCGAAGGCGTACATCTCCTTGGAGACGATGTCGGTGGATTCGCCGACGCCGCGCGAGAACAGTTCGACGTTCTCGAAGCCGGGCGTCTCGACGTAGCCGTACCCGGAGTTGCGCAGCGGCGCGGCGATGGCCTCGCGCACCGCCAGGTACTTCGCCGAGTCCGGCGGCAGCAGGTCGTATGTGCCCTTGGGGGCCTTGAAGGTGCTCACGGGTTTTCTCTCGTCACATTCCTCGTCGGGGAGCGTCGGCTCCCTGGCCGGCGGCCACCTGGCGCAGGTACGGGTTGGTGGCGCGCTCACGGCCGATGGTCGTGTGCTCGTTGTGACCGGGCAGGACCACGGTCGAGTCGTCGAGCGGCAGGCACACGCGCGCCAGCGACTCGAACATCTCGTCCTGCGATCCGCCGGGCAGGTCGGTGCGTCCGATGGAGCCGGCGAAGAGCAGGTCGCCCGAGAAGAACACCGAGGGGACCTCGGCGGACTCGGGGAGCTGGAAGGTCACCGACCCCTTCGTATGCCCCGGCGCATGCGCGACGGAGAAGTCCAGGCCCGCGAGCTTCAGCCGGGCGCCGTCGGTCAGCTCCTTGACGTCGGAGGGCTCCCCCACGGTCAGTTCGCCGAGCAGCTGCGCGCCGAAGGAACGCCCTATGCCCTTCTCCGGGTCGCTCATCATGTACCGGTCGTCGGGGTGGATCCACGCGGGCACGTCGTGCGCCCCGCAGACCGGGACGACCGAGGCGACATGGTCGATGTGGCCGTGGGTGAGGACGACCGCCACGGGCTTGAGCCGATGCTTCTTGAGCGCGTCCTCGACTCCCTCGGTGGCCTGATGGCCCGGGTCGATGATCACGCACTCCTCGCCTGCGGCGGGGGCGACCACGTAGCAGTTGGTCCCCCAGGCCCCGGCGGGAAACCCGGCAATGAGCACGATCGTCCTTCGTTCGTCGTCCGGCGGAGGTGACCGCGCAGATCGCGGCAGATCAGAGCCTACCGGCGCTCCCGATTCCACAGCTAACCCATATACGGTACGGGGCACACAGAAGCGGTCATCCACGCAGAGGAGAGAGAACCCGGTGGTCAGCAGCGATCAGCGGCGGCGTCAGCTCGCCCGGGAGAAGTTCTTGCGGCAGCAGCAGCGCCGGGAGGCCGCACGGCGCAGGGCGCGGATGCGCAACGCAGTGATCGCCTCGGCGCTCGCGGTGGTCCTGGCCGGCGGCGCGGTGTCGTACGCGGCAGGCGCCTTCGACGACGACGGCAAGCCGCAGGACGAGGCGGCCCCGAACGCGAGCCCCACCACCAAGGCCGACCCCTGCGAGAAGCCGGCGAGCGGCAAGGTGAAGCCGCTCAGCTTCAAGAAGGAACCGGCGATGTCGATCGACAAGTCGGCGGACTACGCGATGAAGCTGAGCACCACCTGCGGCGACATCGACCTCGACCTCACGGCGGCGAAGGCCCCGCACACGGTCAACTCCTTCAACTTCCTGGTGAACAAGGGCTACCTCGACCACACCAAGTGCCACCGGCTCACCGCGGGCGGGATCTACGTCCTCCAGTGCGGCGACCCGAAGGGCACCGGCGAGGGCACCCCCGGCTACTCGATCCCGGACGAGAACCTCAAGGACAAGAAGCTCAAGGGGAACGTGTATCCGGCGGGCACGGTCGCGATGGCCAACCGGTACAGCGCCGAGAAGAAGACGGGCCGGGACACCGGCGGCAGCCAGTTCTTCCTGGTCTACCAGGACAGTCAGCTCCCGCCCGACTACACACCGTTCGGGACCATTTCCGATTCCGGGATGAAGGTGCTCAAGAAGATTGCCGACGCCGGCGAGAGCACCGGGCAGGGCGACGGCGCCCCGAACGCGACGGTCGTCATCAACAAGGCGACCGTCTCGAAATCCTGACCGCCTACAGGCAAACTTCGGACGCGCGGGATGCGGACAGCCGCCCCGCGCGTCGCCTATGTTGGCGGAGACGAAACTGTGGACGATGCCGGGGGCCGGGGGCCCTGCACAGGCATCATGTGGAGGAGGCGCTGTGAGCAGCGACCCGTGGGGCCGCGTCGACGAGACGGGGACCGTGTACGTGCGCAAGGCCGACGGCAGTGAGCGCGAAGTCGGTTCGTGGAAAGCGGGATCTCCTGACGAGGCCCTTGCCTACTTCGAGCGCAAGTACGACGGTCTGGTCGTCGAGATCGGACTTCTCGAGCGCCGGGTGAAAACGACCGATCTGTCGGCCAAGGACGCCATGACCGCCATCGACCACCTGCGCCAGCAGGTGGACGAGGCACACGCGGTCGGCGATCTGGACGCTCTGAGCACGCGTCTGGACAAGCTCGTCGAGACCGTCGACGCGCGCCGTGAAGAGCGCAAGGTCCAAAAGGCCAAGCAGTCGGACGAGGCGAGGCACGCCAAGGAGGCGCTGGTCGTCGAGGCCGAGGAGCTCGCCCAGAGCGAGCAGTGGCGGGCGGCGGGCGAGCGGCTGCGCGCCCTGGTGGACACCTGGAAGGGTCTGCCGCGCCTGGACCGCAAGTCGGACGACGAGCTGTGGCACCGCTTCTCGCATGCCCGCTCGGCGTTCTCCAAGCGTCGCAAGGCCCACTTCGCCTCGCTGGACGCCCAGCGCGAAGAGGCCCGCAAGACCAAGGAGAAGCTGGTCGGCGAGGCCGAGGCCCTCTCGAACTCGACCGACTGGGGTCCGACGGCCGCGCGCTACCGCGACCTGATGACCGAGTGGAAGGCCGCGGGCCGCGCCCAGCGCGAGCACGAGGACGACCTGTGGAACCGCTTCCGCGGCGCCCAGGACGTGTTCTTCGCGGCGCGCAGCGCGGTCTTCGCCGAGCGCGACGCCGAGCAGACGGAGAATCTGAAGCTGAAGGAGGAGCTGGCCGAGGAGGCCGAGAAGCTCGTCCCGGTGAAGGACCTCAAGACGGCACGCGCCGCCTTCCGTACGCTCAACGAGCGCTGGGAGGCCATCGGCCACGTCCCGCGTGACGCGCGGCCGAAGGTCGAGGGCCGGATGCACGCGGTGGAGCGGGCCCTGCAGGACTCCGAGGAAGCCGAGTGGCGCCGGACGAACCCTGAGGCACGCGCGCGTGCCGAGGGTCTGACCGGTCAGCTCCAGGCCGCCGTGGACAAGCTGGGCGAGCAGATCGAGAAGGCGCGTGCCGCGGGCAACAACGCCAAGGCGGACAAGCTCCAGAAGGAGCTCGACGGCCGCCAGGCGCTGCTCGACCAGGCGCTGAAGGGTCTGCACGAGTTCGGCGGCTGACGTTCTCCGCTCACTACGTAGAGGGGCTCCCGTACATGATGTACGGGAGCCCCTCTACGTAGTGGCCCGGTTTGAAGCGGTCCGCTCAAGGCCGCCGCGCCGACGTCACCCTGTAGACGTCGTACACGCCCTCGACTCCCCTGACCGCCTTCAGTACGTGACCCAGGTGCTTGGGGTCGCCCATCTCGAACGTGAAGCGTGAGGTGGCGACCCGGTCGCGGGAGGTCTGGACGGCCGCGGACAGGATGTTCACGTGCTGGTCCGAGAGGATGCGCGTGACGTCCGACAGGAGGCGCGAGCGGTCCAGGGCCTCGACCTGGATGGCGACCAGGAAGACCGAGGACTGGGTGGGCGCCCACTCGACCTCGAGGATGCGCTCGGGCTCACGGGAGAGCGAGTCCACGTTCACGCAGTCGCTGCGGTGCACCGATACGCCGCTGCCGCGCGTGACGAAGCCGATGATCGGGTCTCCGGGGACGGGCGTACAGCAGCGGGCCAGCTTGACCCACACGTCCTCGACGCCCTTGACGACGACGCCGGGGTCGGCGTTGGAGCGGCGCTTGCTGCGGCCCCGCGAGGGCGGTGTGCTCTCGGCGATGTCCTCGTTGGCGGCCTCCTCGCCGCCGAGCGCCTGCACGAGCTTTTGCACGACGGACTGCGCCGTGACATGGCCCTCGCCGATCGCCGCGTACAGGGACGAGATGTCGGGGTAGCGCATCTCGTGCGCGAGGGTGACCAGGGAGTCGCCCGTGAGGATCCGCTGGATCGGCAGGTTCTGCTTGCGCATGGCCCGCGCGATGGCGTCCTTGCCCTGCTCGATCGCCTCGTCGCGGCGCTCCTTGGAGAACCACGCGCGGATCTTGTTGCGTGCCCGCGGCGACTTGACGAAGCCGAGCCAGTCGCGGGACGGGCCCGCGCCCGCCGCCTTGGAGGTGAAGACCTCCACGAGGTCGCCGTTGTCCAGCGTCGATTCGAGCGGTACGAGGCGGCCGTTGACCCGCGCCCCTATGGTGCGGTGGCCCACCTCGGTGTGCACCGCGTACGAGAAGTCGACCGGGGTCGCACCCGCCGGAAGCGCTATGACGTCGCCCTTCGGCGTGAACACGAAGACTTCGTTGCGCGACAGGTCGAAGCGCAGCGACTCCAGGAACTCGCTGGGGTCCTCGGTCTCCTTCTGCCAGTCCAGGAGCTGGCGCAGCCACGCCATGTCGTTGAGGTGGTCGTCCTTGCCGCCGGCCTTCTTCGGTACGTCGGTGCGCACCTTCGAGGCGCCGGCGACGGCCTCCTGCTTGTACTTCCAGTGCGCGGCGATGCCGTACTCGGCGCGGCGGTGCATGTCGAACGTACGGATCTGGAGCTCGACGGGCTTGCCGTTGGGGCCGATGACCGTCGTGTGCAGCGACTGGTACATGTTGAACTTGGGCATCGCGATGTAGTCCTTGAACCGGCCGGGGACCGGGTTCCATCGCGCGTGGACCGTGCCGAGTGCGGCATAGCAGTCGCGGACCGTGTCGACGAGGACGCGGATGCCCACCAGGTCGTAGATCTCCGCGAAGTCACGGCCGCGGACGATCATCTTCTGGTAGACGGAGTAGTAGTGCTTCGGGCGTCCTGTGACGGTCGCCTTGATGCGGGCGGCGCGCAGGTCGGCCTGGACCTCGTCGGTCACTATGGCCAGATACTCGTCGCGCTTGGGGGCTCGCTCGGCGACCAGGCGCACGATCTCGTCGTACATCTTGGGGTAGAGGATCGCGAAGGCGAGGTCCTCCAGCTCCCACTTGATGGTGTTCATGCCCAGGCGGTGCGCCAGCGGAGCGTAGATCTCCAGCGTCTCGCGGGCCTTCTTCTCCTGCTTCTCGCGCTTGAGATAGCGCATCGTGCGCATGTTGTGCAGGCGGTCGGCGAGCTTGATGACCAGGACGCGGGGGTCCTTGGCCATGGCGACGACCATCTTGCGCACGGTCTCGGCCTGCGCGGCCTCGCCGAACTTGACCTTGTCCAGCTTGGTGACGCCGTCGACGAGCAGGGCCACCTGGTCGCCGAAGTCGCGCTTGAGGGTGTCGAGGCCGTACTCGGTGTCCTCGACGGTGTCGTGCAGGAGCCCTGCCATCAGGGTGGCCGGATCCATGCCGAGCTCGGCGAGGATCGTCGTCACCGCGAGCGGGTGCGTGATGTACGGGTCGCCGCTCTTGCGCTTCTGGCCGCGGTGCCAGCGCTCGGCGACCTGGTAGGCCTTCTCGATCTGGCGCAGCGTAGCCGTCTCGATCTTGGGGTCGTTGCTGCGCACTATCCGCAGCAGCGGCTCAAGGACCGGGTTGTACGGGTTGGAGCGCTGGACGCCGAGGCGGGCCAGGCGGGCTCGTACGCGGTTGGAGGAGCCGGAGCGCTCGTTCTTGGCCGCGGTGGGCCGTGGTGTGGGGGTCGTGCTGCCGGCGCGGGCCTCGGTGGGCGGCTTGGACCGCGAAGGTTCGGCGGCCGGCCGCTCGCGCCGGGCCCCCTCGCCGGACGTGCTCGACGCGGACTTGGTGCTGGGGGGCGTGCTCGTCTGCTTCGCCGGCGTCGCGCCCGCTGCGGGCTCTGTGCTCTTCGCGGGCGCAGCAGTGGAGGCCGCCGCGCTCTTGGCCTGCTCTGCGGCCTTGGCGGCGGTGAGTGCCTTGGACTCGTCTGGCAAGAGGCGCTCCCTGTGCGTGCGCGATCCGGGTCCCCCGGTCAGGTCCCGAAGAGCCCATGGTATCGATCCTGGACCTTCGGCTCTCCCCCAGCTCGTGAGACTGGTCACTACGGGAGGGGCGCCTGAGGTTCCGTACCGCGAACGATAGGCCCCTGTGGAGAGAACACCAGAGGCGGGCACCGGATTCCTCCGGGCCCGCCTCGGGTGTGCGTGGTGGCTGCTCAGACGGTGAGAAGGGCCTCCAGCGGGGCGCCCTCCAGGCTCGCCTCCAGCTTGGCGCGGCCGCCGAGGAAGCCGAGCTCCATCAGGACCGCCACCCCGGCGACCTGCGCGCCCGCACGGCGAATCAGGCGCAGGGACGCCTCGGCGGTGCCGCCGGTCGCCAGGACGTCGTCGATGACCAGCACGCGGTCGTCGGCGGCGAGGTCCTCGGCGTGCACCTCGATCTCGGCGCTGCCGTACTCCAGGTCGTACGTCTGGCCGAGCGTCGCTCCGGGGAGCTTGCCCGCCTTGCGTACGGGAATGAACCCAAGCCCGGCGCGCAGGGCGACTGGGGCGCCCAGGATGAAGCCACGAGCCTCCAGGCCCACAATCTTCGTGGCGCCGTACCGCACGGCGAGGTCCGCGAAGGCCTCGGTGAGTGCGGAGAAGGCCTCCGGGTCCGCGAGCAGCGGGGTGATGTCCTTGAACATCACCCCGGGCTCGGGGTAGTCCGGAACGTCCCGGATGCGGCTGAGCAGCAGCTCCGTCGTGCCCGTGACCTCGGTCATCGGCGCTTCCCCGACGGACGCCCGCGGCCGCGGCCCCGCGAGGCGGGCTGCGTGCGCGGGCCGACGACGCCTGCGGGGGTGGCCCCCGCCGGCTCGTCGTCCTGGGGCTCGTCGTCCTCGGCCTGCGGGGCGCTCTCCACGGACTCGCCCTTGGCCGCGGCAGCGGCACGCTTGGCGAGGACGCGCTTCTTGAGCGCCTTCATCGCCGGCTCGGTCTCCTTGAGGTCGGCGACCAGCGGTGTGGCGATGAAGATCGAGGAGTACGCACCGGCCGCGAGGCCGACGAACAGCGACAGCGAGATGTCGTTGAGCATGCCCGCCCCGAGGAAGCCGCCGCCGATGAAGAGCAGTCCGGCGACCGGCAGGAGCGCGACGACCGTGGTGTTGATCGAGCGCACCAGGGTGCTGTTGATGCTGCGGTTGGCGACCTCGCTGTACGTCCACCGCGTCTGCTTGGTGAGGTCCTTCGACTGCTCCTTCAAGCTGTCGAAGACCACCACGGTGTCGTAGAGCGAATAACCGAGGATCGTGAGCAGACCGATGATCGTGCCCTGGGTGACCTCGAAGCCCACCAGGGCGTACACACCGACGGTGATCGTGATGTCGTGGATCAGGGCGATCAGCGCGGCGACCGCCATGCGCCACTCGAAGGCGATCGCCAGATAGATCACCACGAGGACCATGAAGATGATCAGGCCGGTCCAGGCCTTCTTGCTGATCTGCTCACCCCAGCTGGGGCCCACGAGGTCGGCGTTGATGGACTCGGGCTTGAGCTCCATGTCCTTGGCCAGATCAGCCTTGATCTGGTCGGACTTGGCGGTGTCCACGCCGGCGACCTGGATGCGCAGACCGCCCGAGCCGAGCTCCTGGACGACCGCGTCATGGCCGGAGGCGTCTTCCGCGTACTTCTCCGCCTGCGCCACCGAGACGCTGGTCTTCGGGGTGGTGAAGACGGCACCGCCCTCGAACTCGATGCCCATGTTCAGGCCGCGCACCGCCAGGCCGACGATGGCCGTGATGGTGATCAGGATCGAGATGCCGTACCAGATCTTGCGCTTGCCGACGAAGTCGTAGCCGACCTCACCGCGGTAGAGCCTGGCGCCGAGATTGCCGAGCTTCGACACCTCAGGCCTCCTTCGGGTCGACAGGGCCAGCGGCAGAACCAGTGGCACGGCGGGTGCGGCGCAGCGGGGGCTTGGCGCCGAGCCGCTTCGGGTCGAGGCCGGACCACTTGTGGCCGTTCGCGAAGAACTTCTTGCGGGCCATGAGGGTCATCAGCGGCTTGGTGAAGAAGAACACCACCACGACGTCGAGCAGCGTGGTCAGGCCGAGCGTGAACGCGAAGCCCTGGACCTTGCCGACGGTGACGATGAAGAGCACCGCGGCCGCCAGGAACGACACGAAGTCGGAGACCAGGATGGTGCGCCGGGCGCGCGGCCAGGCGCGCTCGACGGCGGGCCGCAGCGTGCGTCCCTCCCTGACCTCGTCCCTGACGCGTTCGAAGAACACGATGAACGAGTCCGCGGTGATACCGATGGCAACGATCGCACCACACACCGCGGGCAGGTTCAGGGTGAAGGAGATGGCCGGGCCGAGCAGCGTCATCAGGGTGTACGTCAGGGCGGCCGAGACCAGGAGGCTCGCGATGGCGATCAGCGAGAGCCCGCGGTAGTAGACGACCAGGTAGATGATGACGAGCGCGAGGCCGATGGCGCCGGCGATCAGACCGGCGTGCAGCTGCTCGCCGCCGAGTGCCGGGCTGACGGTGGTGACGCTCTGCTCGTGGAAGGTGAGCGGCAGCGCGCCGTACGACAGGATGTTGGCGAGGTCCTGGGCCGACTCCTGGGTGAAGCTGCCGGAGATCTCGGCGTTCGAGTTCAGCGTCGTGTTGACGCTGGGGGCCGAGGCCACCTCGCCGTCGAGGACGATGGCGAACTGGTTCATCGGCTGCTGCTGCTGCGAGAGCTTGCTGGTCGTCTTGGAGAACTTCTTCGAGCCACCGCTGGTGAACTCCATGTTGACGACCCAGGCACCGCTCTGCTGGTTGATCGTCGCCTTGGCGTCGTCGACGTCCTTGCCGTTCAGTTCGGCCGGGCCGAGGACGTACTTCTCCCACTGGCCCGCGCTGTTCTTGCCGCAGGCGATGGTCTGGTCGGACGCCTTGACGCCGTCGCCGACCTTGCCGCGCTGCGCCTTGTCGGTGCAGTCGAGCTCGGTGAACTTCTTCTGCAGCGCCTGGGTGGCGGGGTCGGCGGACGGGGTGGGGGTCGGGGCCCCCTTGTCCTTGTCGCTGCCCTTGTCCGAGGCCTTCGGGGTCGGGGTGGCGTCAGCCTTCAGGCCGTCGGTGACGGCGCGGCCCTGAGAGGTGGGCGTGGCGGTCGGGGTCGAGGGCGCCTTGCCGTCGCCCTTCTCCGTCGCCTTGTCCGGGTCCGCGGTGTCCTTGCCCTTGTCCTTGCCCTTGCCCTTGCCGGACGAGCTCGCGGACGGCTCGGGGGTGGGCTCGCCGCTGGCCACCGTCAGGACGGGGCGGAAGTAGAGCTGAGCGGTCGTGCCGACCTGCTCGCGCGCCTGCTTCTCGTTCGTGCCCTTGGGGATGTTGACGATGATGTTGTCTTCGCCCTGGGTCTGCACCTCGGCCTCGGACACACCCAGACCGTTGACGCGGTTGTTGATGATGCTGACCGCGGTGTTCATGTTGGTCGGGTTGATCGCGCTCTTCTTCTGGCCCGGCTCGTCCTTCGCCTGGAGCGTGATGCTCGTGCCGCCGGCGAGGTCGATGCCGAGGCGAGGCGTCGTGTTCCCGGAGAGGAACATCCCTCCGGTGAGCGCCACGAGGGCGATCAGGATGAAGACCAAAGAGCGGCCCGGCTTGCCCGGGGCGCTCTGCCTTCGGCCCTTCTTAGGTGCTGCCACCTTCTCGTTCTCCCTGTCCAACCGCCCGGCGCCCGGTGCACTGCCCCCTCGTTGAGCAGGGAGTTCCCGGGTCGGGCGGCCATGAAATGGTGTCGAGACCCGTCACGAAACCCACGCACTGCGGGGGCCGCGGCAGCGCGAGCGGCGCGCCCCACGGACCCCGGTGGTGGCTACTTCGTGCCGGACTCGCCGTCGGTCTTCTTCGGCTCGGCGTCGTCGGCCTCGGGGGCGCTGTCCGCGTCCTTCTTGCCGAGGTCGATGGGCGAGTCGTCGGAAGCGCCGGCGGCGGGCTCGTCGGTCCCGGTGAGGGAGGAGGCGTCGTCCGGGACGACGGGGTTGTCCGACTTCAGGTCGGCACTCGTGCCGTGGACGATGCGGTTGTACTCGTCGTCCTCGAGGACGGCGCCCACGGCGTTCTTGGCGTAGAAAGCGTGCACGCCAGGAGCCACCTCAAGGAGGACGGCGTCGTCGTGAACCTCCTTGACGGTGGCGTACATGCCGCCGATCGTGCGGATCCCGGTGCCGGGCTGCATCTCATTGCGCATCTGCGCGGCCGCCTGCTGCTTCTTCTTGGCGGAGCGCGTCATCAGGAACATGGCCCCGATGAGCACGATGAAGGGGAGGAGGGTCACGATATTCACGGGACGGAGTTTCCTTCGCATGACCGCGCAGGTAAGCGGCCTGATGGACGGGGGTGGGCACGCCGCCCACAAGGACGGCATCGGCGGAGTCTAAGCGAGTCCGCGCCTAACGAACAACGCTCAGCATGGCACCGCAGTTCCTGACGGTTCCACTACGCGCGCCGTCACGCCCCGAACAGGTCCCCTTGTCCGATTCCGCCCGCCTGCCGCGGCGGAGCGAGGCCGAGATGCGCCCATGCGGCGGGCGTCCCGACCCGGCCGCGCGGGGTGCGCGCGAGGAGCCCCTCCCGCACCAGGAAGGGCTCGGCGACCTCTTCGACCGTCTCGCGCTCCTCCCCCACGGCGACCGCGAGCGTCGACAGGCCCACGGGCCCGCCGCCGAAGAGCTTGAGCAGGGCTTCGAGGACCGCGCGGTCGAGGCGGTCGAGTCCGCGGGCGTCCACCTCGTAGACCTTGAGGGCCGCGGCCGCGATGTCCCTGTTGATCTCTCCGTCGGCCTTGACCTGCGCATAGTCCCGTACGCGGCGCAGCAGGCGGTTGGCGATGCGGGGCGTGCCGCGCGAGCGTCCCGCGATCTCGGCGGCGCCGTCCGGGTCGATCGCCACGTCGAGCAGTTGTGCGGAGCGGTGGATCACGCGTTCCAGCTCGGCGGGTTCGTAGAACTCCATGTGCGCCGTGAAGCCGAAGCGGTCGCGCAGCGGCGGCGGCAGCAGGCCCGCGCGGGTGGTGGCGCCGACCAGGGTGAAGGGCGGCAGCTCCAGCGGAATGGCGGTGGCGCCGGGGCCCTTGCCGACGATGACGTCGACGCGGAAGTCCTCCATCGCCATGTAAAGCATCTCTTCGGCGGGCCGGGACATCCGGTGGATCTCGTCGAGGAAGAGCACCTCTCCCTCCTGGAGGGAGGAGAGGATCGCGGCGAGGTCGCCCGCGTGCTGGATGGCGGGGCCGCTGGTGATGCGGATCGGGGCGCCCATCTCGGCCGCGATGATCATCGAGAGGGTGGTCTTGCCGAGTCCGGGGGCGCCGGAGAGCAGGACGTGGTCGGCGGTGGCGCCTCGGGCGCGGGCCGCGCGCAGGACGAGGTCGAGCTGCTCGCGGACCTTCTCCTGGCCGATGAACTCGTCCAGGTCCTTGGGGCGCAGCGCGGCCTCGACCGCCTGGTCCTCGCCGTCGGCGGACGCACCGACGAGCCGCTCGGCTGCCGCGCCGGGTGCGGCAGTCGCGTCGTCGGTCGTCTCGTCCCAGTTCATGAGCTCGCCTCGCGATGTGGTTCAGGTGGTCAAAGGGCCGGTGGTCAGAGGGCCGCCGGGTCTTCCGCGGCGCTATCGGGTGCGGTTCAGGGTCTGGAGCGCGGCCTTGAGGAGCTGGCCCACCTGCGGCTTCTCGGTTGCCTCTGCCTGCGGGGTGACGGCGGCGACGGCTTCGTCGGCCTCGCGCGTCGCGTACCCGAGGCCGATGAGCGCCGCGTGCAGCTGGTCGCTCCAGCCGGAGGTGACGGGGGTGCCGATCGCGGGGCCGCCGGTGCCGATGGGCTCGCCGAGGCGGTCCTTGTACTCCAGGAGCAGCTTCTGGGCGCCCTTCTTGCCGATGCCCGGCACCGCGGTCAGGGCCTTCTCGTCTCCGGTGGCGACCGCGCGGCGCAGGGCGTCGGGGCTGTGCACGGCGAGCATGGCCTGCGCGAGGCGCGGTCCCACACCGCTGGCGGTCTGCAGGAGCTCGAAGGTCTGGCGCTCGTCGTCGTCCGCGAAGCCGTACAGGGTCAGGGAGTCCTCCCTGACGACCAGGGAGGTGGCGAGCTTGGCCTGCTGGCCGACGCACAGGGTGGAGAGCGTGTTCGGCGCGCACTGGACGGCCATGCCGATGCCGCCGACCTCGACCACCGCGGCATCGGGGGCGAGGGCGGCTACGGGGCCGCTGACGAAGGCGATCATGCGGTACGGCCTTTCTGTGCTGTGGGGGTCCTGGCCGCGTGCGCGGCCGCGGCCTGCTGGAGGCGGTTCTGGGCGACTGCCTGCTGGAGGCGGTTCTGCGCGGGGGCGCGCCAGATGTGGCAGATGGCCAGCGCGAGGGCGTCCGCGGCGTCGGCGGGCTTGGGCGGTGCGTCGAGCCGCAGGAGGCGGGTGACCATCGCCCCGACCTGCGCCTTGTCGGCACGTCCGCTGCCGGTGACGGCGGCCTTGACCTCGCTGGGGGTGTGCAGGGCGACGGGGATGCCGCGGCGCGAGGCGCAGAGCATGGCCACGGCGCTGGCCTGGGCGGTTCCCATGACCGTACGGACGTTGTGCTGGCTGAACACCCGCTCCACGGCGAGGACTTCGGGGTCGTGCTCGTCGAGCCACTGCTCGATGCCCTGCTCGATGGCGACCAGGCGGTGACCGAGCTCGGCGTCCGGCGGCGTCCTTACGACACCGACCCCGCGCATGGTGAGCTGCCGTCCGGCGACCCCGTCGACGACTCCGACGCCGCACCGGGTGAGCCCGGGGTCCACCCCCAGTACGCGCATGCGCGCCCCTCCCCTCGTCGCGGCAGCGATCTTTGACTTGACGCCAGGCTATCCGCTGCCACCGACAACAGCGGCGGGCCGGTGGACGTGTGTCCCATCCGGCCCGCCGAAACTGCTCAGCTCGCGACAGCGCTACGCGTCGACCTTCTCCATGACCTCGTCGCTCACGTCGAAGTTGGCGAAGACGTTCTGGACGTCGTCGCTGTCCTCGAGCGCGTCGATGAGCTTGAAGATCTTCCGCGCGCCCTCCTCGTCCAGCTCGACCTGCATGGTCGGGACGAAGTTGGCGTCGGCCGAGTCGTACTCGATGCCGGCCTCCTGGAGCGCGGTGCGGACCGCGACCATGTCGGTGGCCTCGGAGAGGACCTCGAAGGACTCGCCGAGGTCGTTGACCTCTTCGGCACCCGCGTCCAGGACGGCGCCCAGGACGTCGTCCTCGGACAGCTCGCCCTCGCCCTTGGGAACGACGACGACGCCCTTGCGGTTGAACAGGTACGAGACGGAGCCCGGGTCGGCCATGGAGCCGCCGTTGCGGGTCATCGCCACGCGCACGTCCGATGCCGCGCGGTTGCGGTTGTCGGTGAGGCACTCGATGAGCACCGCGACGCCGTTCGGGCCGTAGCCCTCGTACATGATCGTCTCGTAGTCGGCGCCACCGGCTTCGAGGCCGGCGCCGCGCTTGACCGCGGAGTCGATGTTCTTGTTCGGGACCGAGCTCTTCTTGGCCTTCTGGATGGCGTCGAAGAGGGTCGGGTTCCCGGACACGTCGGCGCCGCCCGTACGGGCCGCGACCTCGATGTTCTTGATCATCTTCGCGAAGAGCTTGCCGCGCTTGGCGTCAATCACGGCCTTCTTGTGCTTCGTCGTAGCCCATTTAGAGTGGCCGGACATCTGCCTGTCTCCTTCGCGTTACCCAACCTGTACGAACGCCCCCGGGTCGAAAGGGCCCGGGAGGTACCCGCGATCCTACAAGGATCCCGTCCCCGCGTTCCCCCGCACCATCCCGACGAACAGCTCGTGCACGCGGTGGTCGCCCGTCAGTTCCGGGTGGAAGGACGTGGCCAGCGCGTTGCCCTGGCGTACGGCGACGATGTGCCCCTCGTGCTCGGCGAGCACCTCCACGCGCGCGCCGACCGACTCGACCCACGGGGCGCGGATGAAGACGCCCTCCACGGGTTCGCCGTCGATGCCCGCGATGTCCACGGCGGCCTCGAAGGACTCGTTCTGACGTCCGAAGGCGTTGCGGCGCACGATCATGTCGATGCCGCCGAAGGTCTCCTGCTCCGAGCGCGGATCGAGGATCTTGTCGGCGAGCATGATCATGCCCGCGCAGCTGCCGTAGACCGGCATACCGGCGCGCACGCGCGCGCGAAGGGGCTCCATCAGGCCGAAGAGGACGGCCAGCTTGGAGATGGTGGTGGACTCGCCGCCGGGGATGACCAGGCCGTCCACCTCCGCCAGCTCTTCGGGGCGCCGGACCGGCCTGGCCACGGCGTCCGCCGAGGCCAGGGCGATCAAGTGCTCCCGTACGTCGCCCTGGAGTGCCAGGACGCCGATCACAGGGGTGTCATTCATTTACGGAGTGCCTTACCAGCCGCGGTTCGCGTAGCGCTCGGCCTCGGGGAGGGTGTCGCAGTTGATGCCGACCATGGCCTCGCCGAGGTTGCGGGACGCGTCCGCGATGATCTTGGGGTCGTCGTAGAAGGTGGTGGCCTTCACGATGGCGGCGGCGCGCGCGGCCGGGTCGCCCGACTTGAAGATGCCGGAGCCGACGAAGACACCCTCGGCGCCGAGCTGGCGCATCAGGGCGGCGTCCGCGGGGGTGGCGACGCCACCGGCCGAGAAGAGGACCACCGGCAGCTTGCCGAGCTCGGAGACCTCCTTGACGAGCTCGTACGGGGCGCGCAGGTCCTTGGCGGCGGCGTACAGCTCGTTGTTGTCGAAGCCGCGCAGCTTGGCGATCTCGTTCTTGATCTGGCGCAGGTGGCGCACGGCCTCGACGACGTTGCCCGTGCCGGCCTCGCCCTTGGAGCGGATCATGGCCGCGCCCTCGGCGATGCGGCGCAGGGCCTCGCCCAGGTTGGTGGCGCCGCACACGAAGGGGGTCGTGAAGGCGAACTTGTCGCTGTGGTTGACCTCGTCGGCCGGGGTCAGGACCTCGGACTCGTCGATGTAGTCGACGCCGAGGGACTGGAGCACCTGGGCCTCGACGAAGTGGCCGATGCGGGACTTGGCCATGACGGGGATGGAGACGGCCTCGATGATCTCTTCGATCATGTTCGGGTCGGACATCCGGGCCACGCCGCCGTCCTTGCGGATGTCGGCCGGGACCCGCTCCAGGGCCATGACGGCGACGGCGCCGGCGTCCTCGGCTATCTTCGCCTGCTCGGCGTTGACCACGTCCATGATGACGCCGCCCTTGAGCTGCTCGGCCATGCCGCGCTTGACGCGCGCGGTGCCGGTCTCGGGCGACTGGCTGGTGCTGGAAGAGGTGGTGGACACGGAGTTGACCTCGCTCGCTGAAGACGGGTTCCTGCGCCTACGAGGAAACTCCCGGCGAGCAGTCCACAGCAAGGGCCAATGGGTGACCGGTGGCTCATTTTTCCCCAACGCCCCTGGTCAGTGAGGACACGGTGGCTCTCGGGGGTGGCCCCCAGCGGGGTTCTAGGCGGTCGCGCGGTCGGCGAGCGCGATCGGCGGTTCGTCGTCCATCTCGAAGGCCATCGGGAACGGCGCGTGCCCCGCGAGGCGGAACCAGCGGACCTTGCGGTGCCTGCGCAGGGCGCGGGCCGCGCGGACGGCGTCGTTGTGGAAGCGGCGGGCCATCGGCACCCGGCGCACGGCGGCGGCCAGCTCGGTCGCCGCCTCGTCGCCGCCGGGGGCCTCGCGCACCACCTCGACCTGTTGCGCCTCCCCGAAGATCGCGCGCAGCGCCTGGCTGAGCTCGCTCTCAGCGACCTCGCGGTGCTCCTCCTCCGCCTGCCGGGCCGCGTGCGCCGCTTCGTAGAGCACGATGGAGGCCGCGGGGTCGAGCACCCCCGATGTGGCCAGCTCCTGGGCGACCGAGGCGCGGCGGAGCAACTGGGCGTCGAGGGCGGCGCGGGCCGCGTCGATGCGGGCGTGCAGCCGGTCGAGACGGCCCGCGGTCCAGCTCAGGTAGAGGCCGATCGCGAAGAGGGCTACCGCGATCCAGATCAGTGTCGAGGTCACCGGCCCGAGGCTAGTCGAGCCGGCCCGCCCTCCGGACCGCCGGGCTGCCCGCTGCCGCGGCGATCAGTCCCGTGCGAGCCCGAACCGCGCCCGGAAGCCGGAGCGTTCGTCGGCGGCCACCGCCGCCGCTCCGTCCGTCACCGTCTCGTACACCGAGAGGATGTCGGCGCCCACCGTCGACCAGTCGAAGCGGCGCACGTGCTTGCTGCCGCGCTCGCGCAGCTCCTCGCGGCGCCCGGGATCGTCGAGGAGCCGCAGGGCCGCGTCGGCCAGCGAGTCCGCGTCCTCGTTGGTGAACAGGTCGCCCGCGGCGCCCTGGTCGAGGACCTGCGCGAAGGCGTCCAGATCGCTGGCGAGGACGGGCGCGCCCGCCGACATCGCCTCGACCAGGATGATCCCGAAGCTCTCGCCCCCGGTGTTGGGAGCGACGTACACATCGACGCTGCGCAGCAGCCGCGCCTTGTCCTCGTCGCTGACCATGCCGAGGAACTCCACGCGCTCGCGCATCTCGACGGGCAGCGAGGAGACGGCCTCGTGCTCGTCGCCGCGGCCCGCGACGAGCAGCCGGGTGTCGGGGCGCTCGGCGAGGATCTTCGGCAGCGCCTTCATCAGCACCGGGAGGCCCTTGCGCGGCTCGTCGATGCGGCCGATGAAGCCGATCGTGCCGCCCTGCCACTCGGCCTTGGGTTCGACCTTCGCGAAGAAGTCGACGTCGACGCCGTTCGGGATGACGACCGCGTCGCCGCCCAGGTGCTCGACGAGCGTGCGGCGCGCGTACTCGCTCACCGCGATGCGCGCGCTGATCTTCTCCAGGGCGGGTTGCAGGATCGGATAGGCGGCGATCATCGCCCGCGAGCGCGGGTTGGACGTGTGGAACGTGGCGACGATCGGGCCCTGGGCCGCCCAGCACGTGAGCAGTCCGAGCGACGGCGAGGTCGGCTCGTGGATGTGGATGACGTCGAAGGTGCCGTCGTGCAGCCAGCGCCGCACCCGCGCGGCCGACAGGAACCCGAAGTTGAGCCGGGCCACCGACCCGTTGTACGGCACGGGAACGGCGCGGCCCGCCGAGACGACGTACGGCGGAAGGGGTGTCTCGTCGTCCGCCGGGGCCAGTACGGACACCTCGTGCCCCAGGCGGATCAGGTGCTCCGCGAGATCCCGGATGTGGAACTGGACGCCGCCCGGCACGTCCCACGAGTAGGGGCAGACGATGCCGATCCTCACGGCGCGGCCCCCTCGGCCGTCTGGCCGGAACCGTCGGCGGGCCCCTTCGCGGGATCCAGATCAGCGAGCCACAAGCGCTGCAGCATGTGCCAGTCCTCCGGATGGTCGGCGATACCCGTGGCGAAGGCGTCTGCCAGCGCCTGCGTCATGACAGACGTCTTCTCCGTACGGGTACCTGTCTCGGGGACGTCGATGGGGGCGTGAACGCGCCCTTTCATGACGGGCGAATCGTCGTACCAGAGCGTGACGGGCAGCAGCAGTGCCCCCGTCTGCTGCGCGAGGATCGCGGGTCCCGCGGGCATCCGCGCGGTGTCCCCGAAGAACTTCACCTCGACGCCGGACTCCGAGAGGTCCCGGTCCGCGACCAGGCAGACCAGGCCGCCCGCGCGAAGCCTTCGCGCCAGCGTGCCGAAGGCCGAGCCGCCCTGGTGGGGAAGGACCTCCATGCCCAGGCCCTCGCGGTAGGCGACGAAGCGGTCGTACAGCGTCTCGGGCTTGAGCCGCTCGGCGACCGTCGTGAACGGCGTGTTCAGCTTCGTGGTCACCCACGCGCCCGCCAGGTCCCAGTTGCCCAGGTGCGGCAGGGCCAGGATGACGCCCTTGCCGGAGGCGAGGCCGTCCGTCAGGTGGTGCAGGTCCTTGGCGGAGAACCCGCCCTCGATGCGCTCCCGGCTCCACGACGGCAGCCGGAACGACTCCATCCAGTAGCGCAGGTACGAGCGCATGCCCGCCCTGGACAGTTCGGCGAGGCGCTCGGGGCTCGCGTCGGGCACCACGCGCGCGTAGTTGGCCTCGAGACGCAGGACGCCCTTGCCGCGCCGCTTCCACGCGGCGTCGGCGATGGTCCTGCCCAGGCGCACCGCCACGGGCTCCGGGAGCTTCTTGACCGAGCTCCAGGCGGCTCCGTAGAGCGCGTCGGTCAGCCGGTCCTTCACGAGGTGGCCTCACTGCCCTGTGCGGCCCCCGCGGCCGCGTCCGCCTCGGCGGACTCCCGGCGCACGGTCACGACACGCTGGATGAGGGTGACGAGGCTGCCGACGGCGACGATCCACAGGGCGACGGGCAGCAGGATGTCGATGCCGGGGACCCCGAACTTGTGCAGCCCCGCGAGACCCGCGGCCACCAGCGTGATCACCAGGCGCTCGGCGCGCTCCACCAGGCCGTTGACGGCGACGGGCAGGCCGATCGCCTCGCCGCGCGCCTTCGTGTACGAGACCACCTGGCCGCTGGCCAGGCAGAAGATGGAGACGGCGCACAGGATGTTGTCGTCGCCCGAGCCCGCGTACCAGAGGGCGAGGCCGCCGAAGATCGCGCTGTCGGCGACCCGGTCGAGCGTCGAGTCCAGGAAGGCTCCCCAGCGGCTGGAGCGTCCCAGCTGCCGCGCCATGTTCCCGTCGACCAGGTCGGAGAACACGAAGAGCGTGATGACGATCGTGCCCCAGAAGAACTCTCCGCGGGGGAAGAAGACCAGCGCGCCCGCCATCACCCCGGCGGTGCCGATGAGGGTGACCGCGTCGGGGCTCACGCCGCGTCGGATGAGAAACGCGGCGAACGGTGTGAGAACACGCGTGAAGAATGCACGCGCGTACTTGTTCAGCATGGCCTTCCCGAGGGGTCGGTGAGCCGCGCGGCCCTGTTGGCCACCGGCTGGCCCATCGTAGTCACGCCCTTGACGGACCGGCTCGCGCCCTCACGATCGCGTACGACGTATGGACGCACAGTGACCCGGGTGGAAAGCTCGAAAGCACCGCGGGCGTCGCCGGAGCCGACCCGCACACGGCCCCGCACGTCCGCGAGCAGCCAGCATCCCCGAGGGGGCTGTGCCTCCTCACCGTGCACGTAACCGGGAGGCCAAGGCATGGGCGACAAGGCGAATGCACACCCCGGAGCCGCCGGCAGGGCTACAGCGGCCGACCACCCCGCGTCCGTACGGAATGTGGTGCTGGTCGGCCACAGCGGATCGGGCAAGACGACTCTCGTGGAGGCCCTCGCGCTGACCGCGGGGGCGGTGAACCGGGCGGGCCGGGTGGAGGACGGCACGGCCGTCTCCGACTACGACGACATCGAGCACCGGCAGCAGCGCTCGGTGCAGCTGTCCCTGGTCCCCGTCGAATGGGGCGGCTACAAGATCAATCTTCTGGACACCCCCGGGTACGCCGATTTCGTCGGCGAGTTACGGGCCGGTCTGCGCGCCGCGGACGCGGCCCTTTTCATCGTTTCGGCCGCCGAGGGCGTCGAGGGCATCACCGGCGCGACCCGCATGGTCTGGGAGGAGTGCGCGGCGGTCGGGATGCCGCGGGCCATCGTGGTGACCCACCTGGAGGCGGCCCGTGCCGACTTCAGGGAGATGACCCGGACGTGTGCCGAGGCCTTCGGCGCCGACGACCCCGACGCGGTGCTTCCGCTGTACCTGCCGCTGCACGGCGCCGAGGGGCCGGACGGCCACGCTCCGGTGACCGGCCTGGTCGGGCTGCTCTCGCAGCGGATCTTCGACTACGCGTCGGGCGAACGCAAGGAGTCCGAACCCGGCGAGGACCAGCTCCCGCTGATCGAGGACGCGCGGAACAAACTGATCGAGGGGATCATCGCCGAGAGCGAGGACGAGTCCCTCATGGACCGCTATCTCAGCGGCGAGGACATCGACTTCAAGACACTCGTCGACGATCTGGAACGGGCCGTGGCGCGCGGCATCTTCCACCCCGTGCTCGCGGCGGCACCCGCGGCCGAGGGCGCCCGGCAGGGCATCGGCACGGTGGAGCTCCTGGAACTGATCACAGGCGGCTTCCCCACCCCTCTGGAGCACCCGGCGCCCGCCGTCACCACACCGGGCGGCACGGCGCGGCCCCCGCTGACCTGCGATCCCGACGGGCCGCTCGTCGCCGAGGTCGTGAAGACGGCGTCCGACCCCTACGTGGGGCGCATCTCGCTCGTACGCGTCTTCTCCGGCACCCTGCGTCCCGAGGAGACCGTGCACGTCTCGGGGCACGGCCTGGCCGACCGGGGCCACGAGGATCACGACGTCGACGAGCGCATCGGCGCGCTGTCCTCCCCCTTCGGCAAGCAGCAGCGCACCCTCACGCGCTGTATCGCGGGCGATCTGGCCTGCGTCGCCAAGCTCAACCGCGCCGAGACGGGCGACACCCTCTCGGCCAAGGACGACCCGCTCCTCATGGAGCCCTGGGACATGCCCGACCCGCTCCTGCCGCTCGCCATCCAGGCGCACAGCAAGGCGGACGAGGACAAGCTCTCCCAAGGGCTCTCCCGGCTTGTCGCCGAGGACCCGACGATGCGCCTGGAGCAGAACCAGGACACCCACCAGGTGGTCCTGTGGTGCCTGGGCGAGGCGCACGCGGACGTCGCCCTGGAGCGGCTGCGCAGCCGCTACGGCGTGCAGGTCGACGTGGTGAGCCACAAGGTCTCCCTGCGGGAGACGTTCGCGGGCAAGTCGGGGGGACGCGGCCGCCACGTGAAGCAGTCCGGCGGCCACGGCCAGTACGCGATCTGCGAGATCGAGGTCGAACCGCTGCCGGGCGGCAGCGGCATCGAGTTCGTCGACAAGGTGGTGGGCGGCGCCGTGCCGCGGCAGTTCATACCGTCCGTCGAGAAGGGCGTGCGCGCGCAGGCCGCGAAGGGCGTGGCCGCGGGCTATCCCCTGATCGACGTGCGCATCACGCTCCTCGACGGCAAGGCCCACTCGGTGGACTCGTCCGACGCCGCGTTCCAGACGGCGGGCGCGCTCGCCCTGCGCGAGGCCGCGGCCGACGCCAGGATCCATCTCCTGGAGCCGGTGGCCGAGGTGCGGGTCCTGGTCGGCGACGACCATGTGGGGCCGGTGATGAGCGACTTCTCGGGGCGCCGCGGCCGGGTGGTCGGCACCGAGCAGGCGCCGGGCGGACGCACGCTCGTACGGGCCGAGGTGCCCGAGATCGAGATCGGGCGGTACGCCGTGGACCTGCGGTCCCTCTCGCAGGGCACCGCACGCTTCAGCCGCACGTACGCACGTCACGAACCCATGCCGCCCCAGCTCTCCGAGAGGATTCGTGAACAGGCCCAGGACGTCTCCTAGTTGAGGGTCGTCGAGGGTATCCGGCAGGGCGCACCGATGCGCCCTGCCGGATGTCGGTGCGCACAGATACGCTGATGACCTGATCAACAGGTGTGTCAGGCAGGGAAGTCGGGAAGAGCCGCAGCAGCGAAGTATTGCGGCGATGGGGGCGGCAGTGGCGGACGACGTATTCGACTTCAGGCCCGGGGCTCAGGTCCCGCTGTCCGGGGCCGCGGGACAGACGGCGGCGACCAATGCCCTCGCGTCGGCCGCGTACCGCGACGACAAGGCCTCGAAGATCCTCGATGCCAACAACGAATGGCACAAGTCCGAGGTGCACAAGGGCCTCTGGTCGCTCATGGCGCCGAATCTGGGCGAGGCGTTCGCGCGGGCCGTGCAGGTGCGGATGCTCGGCGGCGCCCGCAAGCCGCTGATCCAGTCCTTCGGCATGGAACCGCAGTCGATCGTCGAGCACTGCCTCGCGGCGAACAACATCCGCAAGGACCGCGACCGCTGGCTCACCATCGTGATGGTGCTGTGCGGACTGCTGTTCCTACCCGGACTCATCGTCTGGCTGCTGCTGTTCACCATCAAGCAGGCGGTCGTCAAGCGGGACAACAAGCGGGCGAGCGCGATCGCCACGGCCGTCATGGTGGCCGTCGGCATCCTGGCCGTGATCTTCCTCATCAAGCTGCCGATCAGCGGTTTCCTCGGCTGGTACATCCGCGCGGCGATAGTCGTCCCCGTGGCCGGCTGGTTCTGGGCCAAGCTGATCGCCGAGCGCACCGCGAGAGACCTGCGCGAGCGCTGGTCGAGCCTGCTCTCCGGCGGCGGCATCGGCGCGAAGATCCCCGAGGCGGTGCCGGGCAGCCCGGGCGAGACGACGGCCGAGCAGCTCCGCCAGGGCCTGGCCCGCCTCTCGGCCGAGCAGCAGAGCAACTCGGTCTTCTACGCGGGGCCCAAGGGAATACTGGGCATGGGCACGCGCTGGGGCAGCTGGCAGCTCGCCGAGGAGCTGGTCTCCAGCAAGGAAGGCACCGAGATCCACCCGTTCCGCAGCTGGGACGTCATAAAGGCGGTGCACGACCAGCTGCGCCTCCTGGAGCGCGGCCCCCTGCACACCGGCGGTTTCACGAAGCCGTCGATAAAGCACTGGATCGTCACCCCCATCGGGGAGAACGCGAAGGCGGTCGCCCGCCCTTCGGGCACGGAGGTCGAGGCCTTCCAGGTCCGCGGCCACGAGGTACAGCGGATCTGCAACGAGCAGCAGTTCGGCGGCGGCAACCGGCACTATCTGGGCTGCCAGTTCACGCTCTGGGACGGCCAGTTGGTCATCACGATGCTGATCACGGTGACCGTCCTGCACGAGACCCTGCGCATCGAGGTCACCGGCCACGCGCTCGGCCCGGTGCACTCCCTGTTCACGAGCAAGCCCGACCCCAAGGTCAAGAAGGTCTCCAAGCCCATCAAGTTCTGGGAGACCACGGAGCGCAAGCTGCCCCTGATCGACGCGGACGAGGTCGTACGCCTCGCCCTGCGCGCCCCCTTCACCTGGTATCCGCCGATACTGGACCACCTCGGCGGCAAGCTGGTCCTGCCCGAGCCCTTCGGCCTGCGGCACGCCTGGGCGGACAAGCCGTGGCGGCACCGCTTCATGGCCGACGATGCCCTGCGCGCGGCCACACCGGTGCTGCGCGTGGTGCACTCGGCGGCCATCAAGGTGCTCGCGGAGAACGGCGTCGACACCGAGAAGTTCGGTGCACGCTCCGGCTTCCTCAGCGGCGCGGTCCAGGACCCGATGCCGAGGAAGGCGGACGTGTACGACGCGTAGGGCTAGCGGGCGGCGGGCCAGGCGTCGGCCAGCATCTTGCGGGTGTCCGCGAGCAGCTGCGGCAGGATCTTCGTGTGCCCGACGACCGGCATGAAGTTCGTGTCCCCGCCCCAGCGCGGCACGATGTGCTGGTGCAGATGCGCGGCGATACCGGCGCCCGCAACCGTGCCCTGGTTCATGCCGATGTTGAAGCCGTGCGCGCCGGACGCGGCACGCAGCGCCGTCATGGCCTGCTTGGTGAGCTCACCGAGCTCGGCCGTCTCCGGGGCGGTCAGCTCGGTGTAGTCGGCGACGTGGCGGTAGGGCACGACCATCAAGTGGCCGCCGTTGTACGGGTAGAGGTTGAGCACCGCGTACACCTGCTCGCCGCGCGCGATGACCAGGCCGTCCTCGTCGGATTTGGCCGGGATGGTGCAGAAGGGACAGCCGTCGTCGGCGCCCGGACCGCTCGGCTTGTTCTCGCCCTGGATGTACGCCATCCGGTGGGGCGTCCACAGGCGCTGGAACGCGTCTTGCGTCCCCACTCCGATCTGCTGCTCCGGCTCACTCGTCATGCAGTGCAGCATATGACTTGCCGCGATCGGAGCGTGTCGGCGGGGCGCCCGCCGGGTGCGGCACCGCGAAGCTGGGGCGATGACCGATGAATGCCGTCAGACACGCTGGGAGAACCGCACCGAAGCGCTCCTTGCCATGGCGTCGCTTCTCTATCTGACCTTGTACGCGGTACTGGTCCTCGCCCCGGGACTGCCCGAGGGGTGGCGCAACGTCTGCCTCGCGGTGCTCTGCGCGGCCTGGGCCCTGTTCGCCGTGGACTACGCGGTGCGGTGGCGGCTGAGCGGGCAGGGGGCGCGCTTCGTGCGCAGCCACTGGCTGGACACCGTGGTCCTCGTCCTGCCCCTGCTGCGGCCGCTGCGCGTCGTGCACGTCTACGAAGCCGTACAGCGCAGGCACGGGAAGCCGCGTCTGGCGCTGCACGCGCGCGTGGTCGCGTACGCCGGGCTTTCGGCGCTGCTCCTGGGCTTCGCCGCGTCGCTGGCCGTCTACCAGCACGAGCACACGGCGCAGGGCGCGACGATCCGCACCTTCGGGGACTCCGTGTGGTGGGCCGCGGCCACCATCTCGACCGTGGGCTACGGCGACGTGGCCCCCGTGACGCCGGTGGGGCGCCTGATCGCGGTGGGCACGATGGCCTGCGGGCTCGCGCTGCTCGGCGCGGTGACCGGGTCGTTCTCGGCGTGGCTGTTGCAGGTGTTCGCACGGGGAGACGACGAGAGGCCCCCGGGGCGCTGAGCGTCCCGGGGGCCTCTTTCTTAACGCGTCTTCTTTCCCGCATACGCGGGATCAGGTCACACCTGCTCGCGGCTCTCCACCACGGCCAGGAGCTTGGCCAGGGCCTGGTCGCGCGGAATGCCGTTCTCCTGCGAGCCGTCGCGGTAGCGGAAGGAGATCGTGCCGGCGTTCATGTCGTCGTCACCGACGATGATCATGAACGGGACCTTCAGCTTCTGCTGCGTCCTGATCTTCTTCTGCATCCGGTCGGACGAGGCGTCCACCTCGACCCGCAGGCCCTTCTTCTTGGCGTCGGCCGCGAACTCCTGGAGGTAGGGGATGTGCGCGTCCCCGACCGGGATGCCGACGGCCTGCACCGGGGCGAGCCACGGCGGCATCGCACCCGCGTAGTGCTCCAGAAGCACCGCGAAGAACCGCTCGATCGACCCGAAGAGCGCACGGTGGATCATCACCGGACGCTGCTTGGTGCCGTCGGGGCCGGTGTACTCCAGGTTGAAGCGCTCCGGCAGGTTGAAGTCCAGCTGCACGGTCGACATCTGCCAGGTGCGGCCGATGGCGTCCTTGCACTGCACGGAGATCTTCGGGCCGTAGAACGCGGCGCCGCCCGGGTCGGGGACGAGCGGGAGGCCCTGCTTCTCGGCCACCTGCTGCAGCGTCGCGGTGGCCTCTTCCCACACCTCGTCCGCGCCGACGAACTTCTCCGGGTCCTTGGTGGACAGCTCGAGGTAGAAGTCGGTCAGGCCGTAGTCACGCAGGAGGTTCAGGACGAAGGTGAGCGTCTTGTCGAGCTCGTCCGCCATCTGCTCCTTGGTGCAGTAGATGTGCGCGTCGTCCTGGGTGAAGCCGCGGGCCCGGGTCAGACCGTGCACGACGCCCGACTTCTCGTACCGGTACACCGTGCCGAACTCGAAGAGGCGCAGCGGCAGTTCGCGGTAGGAACGCCCGCGCGCATCGAAGATCAGGTTGTGCATCGGGCAGTTCATGGGCTTGAGGTAGTAGTCCACGCCCTCGTCGAGCTGCATGGGCGGGTACATGCCGTCGGCGTACCAGTCCAGGTGGCCCGAGGTCTCGAAGAGCTTCCCCTTCGTGGCGTGCGGGGTGTAGACGAACTCGTACCCCTCCTCCTCGTGGCGGCGGCGCGAGTAGTCCTCCATGACCCGGCGGATGATGCCGCCCCTGGGGTGGAAGACCGCGAGGCCCGAGCCGATCTGCTCCGGGACGGAGAAGAGGTCCAGCTCGCTGCCGAGCTTGCGGTGGTCGCGCTTCTCGGCCTCGGCGAGGAACTCCAGGTGCGCCTTGAGCTCGTCCTTGGTGGGCCAGGCGGTGCCGTAGATGCGCTGGAGCATCGGGTTCTTCTCGCTGCCGCGCCAGTACGCCGCGGCGTTGCGCATCAGCTTGAACGCCGGGATGTTGCGGGTGGTGGGCAGGTGGGGACCGCGGCAGAGGTCCTTCCAGCACAGGTCGCCGGTCTTCGGGTCGAGGTTGTCGTAGATGGTCAGCTCGCCGCCGCCCACCTCGACGTCCGCGCCGTCGTCGCTGGACGCGGAGCCCTTGATGCCGATGAGCTCCAGCTTGTACGGCTCGTCGGCGAGCTCCTCGCGGGCGGCCTCGTCGGTGACGACGCGGCGCGAGAAACGCTGGCCGCGCTTCTGGATCTCCTGCATCTTCTTCTCGACGGCCTTGAGGTCCTCGGGCGTGAAGGGCTTCTCGACGTCGAAGTCGTAGTAGAAGCCGTCCTTGACCGGCGGGCCGATGCCCAGCTTGGCCTCGGGGAAGAGCTCCTGCACGGCCTGCGCCATCACGTGCGCGGTGGAGTGCCGCAGGATGTTCAGGCCGTCCTCGGAGGAGATCTCGACGGGCTCGACCTCCTCGCCGTCCTTTACGGCGTACGCGAGGTCCTTCAGCTCGCCGGCCACGCGGGCGGCGACGATGGTGCGCTCTGTGGAGAAGAGTTCGGCGGCCGTAGTGCCCGTCGTCACCACGCGCTCTTCCCGCTCGGAATCGCGTTGGATGATCACACGGACGTCTGACACCGGTCTCTCCTACCTGAAGGGGGCGCGGCAGATCTGCTCCTGCACGCGAAACGAATCGTACCGAGCCGGGGGCGCCCATCGCGAAACGGTTATGCCCCCGTATCCCGCGGGCCCCGGCCGCGCCCCGTCTCAGTCCCCGCCGCACGCCTCCTCGAAGAAGTCGAGATGCTCCTGGAGCGATTTCATCAGGCGGTCCTTCTCCGCCTCGTCCACCTGCACCGGCACCACTCCCGATGCCCCGGTGAGCCGCCGGAACCCGCCCCGGCTCTCCAGGCGCCCGTGCACCCGGATCGGAAGGCCGACCAGATGGGCGTGGCCCGCGATGCGGTACGACTCCTCGTCCAGCGTCATGCGTACGTGGGGGACGTCCACGCCCGCGAGCACCCGGACCCGCACGGTGCCCTCGCCCCGCGGCCCGGATCTCCGCATCCGCACCACGGCCCCCGTGATCCGCACCGGCATCGCCGGCTCGTCCCGCAGATAGCGGGCGCCCGCCTCCCGGAGCACCGGCAGGTCACCGGGCGAGAACTCGACGGGCCCCGCATCGCCGGCGCACCCCTCGGGCACCCCGGCTGCGGGCGCCCACTGCACGGCGATCCGCGCGCCCTCCGTGCCCCGCACCAGGCCCACGACGGCTTCCGTCAGCTCATGGCTGACGCCCGCCTCGACGGCGCCGTCGAAGGCGTCCATGCCACCGGTGGCGCGCTGGTAGTCGACGGCCTCGCGGACCGCGTACAGCGCCTGGTGCAGCCGCACCGCGATGGGCCGACCGGTCAGGACGGGCACGAATGCGGTGAGCTGCCGCCCGCCGGGAGCGGGCCCGACCAGGACGTTCTCCAGGGCCGCGGCGGCGGGCCCGCGGTGCCGCGCCCCGTAGTACCCGGCACGGCCGCGCGCCGCGAGAGCACCCGCGAGCAGCATCTGCCGTGCCGCCGAGCGCAGTTTCTCCTCCGCCGTCCAGGTCGCGGCGCCCGCCGGGCCCGCCGGGACGTCACGCCACCAGCGGATCTCGTCGCTGGGCACGGCGAGCCCGACAAGGACGTCACGTGCGGACGGCGTCGCACTGCGCGCGAGGGCGGTGAGCGCCTCGCCGAGCAGGTCGTCGCAGTCGGGGAAGGCCCTGCTCTCCGGGACAAGGAGACTTGTGCCGCCCCTGGCGGAGCCCGGCGGAGTCCAGCGGGCGTAGCGGCCCGCCGCTCCTCCGCGCCGGTGCCAGCCGTGCCTGTGGAGCAGGACGCCGAGCACCGCGGGGTCGACCTGCGAGGGGTCGGGGGGATCCTGCGGGCCCGGCCGGCCGTCCCGGGGGCCCGCGGCTTCGACCGGGTGCGGGCGAACGGGGCGTAGCGGCTCTTCGATCGGGCGGTGCATCAGGGTCTCCCTCCCGTCCCGACCCGCGTCATGATCTCGCAGAGGGCCCTGTCGTCGAAGATCCGCGAGGTCGGGACGCGGACGGTGGTCCTGCGCCGGCCGGTCACCCGGTGACCGGCGAGATTGGTCCAGTAACAGCAGTGCCGCAGGTCGAGACGGTCGTGACCCGCGCGCAGCCAGTCGTCCTGCGACCGGGGCACGAGCATCACGACCAGGATCTTGTGCACCGCGACCGGGGTCCTTGCGAGCTTCTCCAGGTGCGGGTTGTCGAGCGTGAAGGAGAACGCGGCGCCCGGCGGGTTCGGCGGTATCTGGTAGGTGCACTTGAGCTGCACCTTGATGGTGACTTCGTCGTCGACCGTGTGCCCGGGGGCGCTGTGGCTGACGTGCCAGTCGATTCCGTTGTCGGGAAAGGGCTGTGAGAGCGAGCACCCCGCCGCGGCGGCGACAGCGTGCAGATAACCCACCTGAAGGGTCTCCATACAGGCGGTGGTGGCGAGTGTGCCGCGCGGCGGTGCGATCCGCTCGGGCAGCAGCCCACCCTGTTCGGGCTGCGCGAGCGCCATGTCCAACGAGCCTTCCGAACCAGTGAATCCCCGCTTCGGGCCGGTCAACTTCCAAACCCTGTACCTCTGTTGTCTCCGGGCCGCGTACGGCGCAAACGGGCCGGGTATCACCGGTGTGGGCAGGGGGAGGAAAGCCATCTGCCGGACATGATCGAGGAGTTGCGTCACTATGACGTGCTGGTACGAGGGGCCCTTGGCCGCATTCGACACGGAGACCACGGGCGTCGACGTCGAGACCGACCGCATTGTGTCGGCCGCCGTCGTCGTCCAGCAGGGCGCGGGAACCCGCCCGCGCATCACCCGCTGGCTGGTGAACCCGGGCGTTCCGGTGCCCGAGAGCGCCACCGCGGTGCACGGACTGACGGAGGAGCATCTTCAGCACAACGGCCGCTGGCCCGCGCCGGTGATGGAGGAGATAGCGAGGGAACTGGCGGAACAGGGCGCGGCGGGCCGCCCCATCGTCGTCATGAACGCGCCCTTCGATCTGACGATCCTGGACCGGGAGTTGCGCAGGCACCGCGCGTCGTCGCTCGGTCATTACATGGCGGGATCACCGCTCTGCGTCCTGGATCCACGGGTCCTGGACAAGCAGCTCGACCGGTACCGCAAGGGCCGTCGCACGCTGACCGATCTGTGCGCGCACTACGCGGTGGAGCTGGACGGCGCGCACGACGCGGCGGCCGACGCGCAGGCCGCCCTCGATGTCGTACGTGCCGTGGGGCAGCGTTTCGCCTCCCGGCTCGAACGGCTCTCGCCCGCCGAGCTGCACGCGTTGCAGGCGGTGTGGCACGCGGCGCAGGCCCGTGGTCTGCAGGCCTGGTTCGCGCGCAGCGGTACGCCGGAGACGGTGGACCCCGCCTGGCCGCTGCGGCCCGAAATGCCCGCGGCCGCCTGACGGTTGCCGTCCGACGACGACGTCTGCCGTCCGAGGGCATGAAAAAACCGGTCCGTCGGTGACGGACCGGCATTCTCCGGGTGGGCGATACTGGGTTCGAACCAGTGACCTCTTCGGTGTGAACGAAGCGCTCTCCCACTGAGCTAATCGCCCGGGAACGGACTGAACAATACAGGTCCCCGCGGGTTTCCATCAAACCGCTTCCGCAGAAGCCGTCAGCCCCGCCTGAGGTGCGCCTTCAGGCCTCGCTCGCCCGCGCGCATCATCAGCGCGTGGTTGAGGAGGAACACGGGTCGGCCTGGGACGGCGAAGCGGCGCATCAGCGGTTTGCGCACCACCACTTCCTGGTCGTAGAGCGCCCGTGTCCCGCCCGGCACCGCCGTGACGGTCCAGCGCGCCCAGCCGTCCAGATCCCCGGTCATGGCGACCTCCAGGATCCCGGCCTCCTGGTCGCGGCGCCGTTCCTCGCCGGTGACGAACAGGTCGTACGGCAGGAGGGAGCGGAAGCGCGCGGTGCCGGTGCGTTCGTCGACGGGTGTCACCTCGCGCACCTGGGGCCACCACGCCGGATAGTCCTCGGCGCGTTCGAGGACGGCGAACACGTCGGCGAGCGGGGCGGGCACGTTCCAGACGCTGCGGAAGCGGTAGTGGCTCCAGTCCATGGACCGAGTCTGCCGTCAGGACGCCGATCTGAGTACGTCCTGAGTATCCGCGCCCATGCCGGGCGCAGTGTCGTGGACCACACTCCACGGACATGACGAACATTCCGCCCCCGGCCGAGGAACTCCGCGTCCTCGACCTGGAGCTGCGCAGCCTCGACGCACGCAGGACACAGTTGCTGCACCGCCGCGCCTGGCTGGTCGGCGTCCTCCAGGCGGCGACCGCGCCCGCGCCCGGGCCTGTCCCCGCATCCCCTCCCCCGCGGCCGGTCCGCGCTCCGGAGGCGACACCGCCGAACGTGCAGAGCGTGCTGCTGACGCTGGGCGGCATCCTGCTCACCGTCGCGGCGATCGCGTTCACGCTGGTGAGCTGGGGCCATCTGGGCATCGGCGGGCGCAGCGCCGTCCTCGCGGCCGTGACCCTGACGGCACTCGGTGTGCCGACGCTGCTGCTGCGCCGGAAGCTGCGTTCGACCGCGGAGACGGTCGCCGCGCTCGGCCTCGCCCTGACCGCCCTCGACGCGTACGCCCTTCATGCCGTCGCCCTGCCGCAGGCCGACGCCCTCGGGTACACCGCTGCCGCGTCCGCCGTGCTCGCCGCGCTGTGGACGGTGTACGGCCTGGTCTTCCCCGAGCTGCGGCTGCCGCTGCCGCTCGCCGCGGCGACAGCTCAACTCCCTCTGTTCCTTTGGGCGCGCGCCGCGGACGCGGGAGAGCACGCGACGGTGACCGCGCTCCTGGTGACGGCGGCGTTCGACGTGGCCGTCGCGCTGCGGGCCGGCGAGGCCGGCGTACGTGTCATCGCGACCGTCTCCGCCTGCGCCGCGGGTCTGTGGGGCGCGCTGGCCGCCGGCTATCTGTCCTGGTCGGCCGCGGATCTGACCGACGCGGTGCGGGCGGGTGCGCTCCTGATCCTCGCGGCGGCGATCGCGCTGGCGGCGGCACGGCTGATCGCGCCGCCTGCGCAGGCGACGGGTGCGGCGTTCGCGGGCGGCCTGCTCGTGGCGGCCGCGGCCGGTGGCGTGCTGCGCGAGGCCCTGCCCGAGGCGTGGGCGGTGCCCGGCTATCTGGCCTGCGCCGTCGCGCTGCTGGCGGTCGTACGCACCGCCTTGCCGCGCCCCGTCCCGCGCGGGATCGCCGGAGCGGCGCTCCTGATCCACGCGCTCGCGGCGCTGTGGACGCTGCCCGCACTGGTCTCCGCGCTCGCCGGGCCCGTCAACTGGGCCGGAAAGGCCTGGTCGGGCGCCCCGTCGAACGCGGCAACCGCGGTCTTCTCCGCGGAACTCCCGGTGCACCACCCGGCCATGGCCTCACTCGTACTCGCCGTGATCGCCGGTGTGCTGCTCGCGGGGGCACGTTTCCTGCCCGTCGCCGAGCCCGCCCTGAGCCCGTCCGTGGCGCGCGCAGGTGCGCTCGGTCTGTCCTGGGCCGCGGTGTTCCTGCTGCCTCCGGCGCTCCAACTCCCCTATGCGGCCGGGGTATCGGCGCACGTCGCGGTGGTCGCGGTGCTGCTGGCCGTCGCGACGCGTGCGGGGTCGAGGCCGCTCGCCCTGACCTCGCTGGGCCTTGCGGTCGCCTCCTCGGTGAGCGTCGCGCTCCTCGCCCTGGCGACCACCTCGGCGACGCTGGGCACGCTGGCCGCCCTGACGGCGCTGTTCCTGGCGGCCACGGTGTTCGCGGCCCGCCGCCCGGAGACGGTCGCGGGAGCGGCGCCCACCGCGGTCTGCGCGGCCGTCTCGTACGCCGCAGCGCTCGCCTGCGTCTCGGGGGCCGCCCTGGGCCTGCGCACGGAGCACACGGGGCTCCTGACGCTCGTCGTACCGGCGCTCGCCGCCCTGGCCGCGGCCCGGCTCGGCCGCCATCCGCTGACGCCGCCGGTCGAGATCACCGGGGCGCTCGCGGGCGGCCTCGCGATCGTCCTCACCGCGGGGCACCCGGCGACCCTCGCCCTGGCGCTCGCGCTCGGCGGGGTCATCGCCGCGGGCACCGCGCTCCGCACGGAACGCCGCCCGGTGGGGTACGCCGCAGGGGCGCTGTTCCTCCTGGCGACCTGGGTGCGCCTGGCCGCCTGGGACGTCGGAACCCCGGAGGCCTACACGCTGCCGGTGACTCTCCCGGCGCTCGTGATCGGCGTGCTGCGGCGCCGCCGTCTCCCGGAGACGTCCTCCTGGACGGCCTACGGCCCCGGCCTGGCGGCGACCCTGCTGCCGAGTCTGGTGGCCGCCTGGGGCGACGCGCACTGGCTGCGTCCACTGCTCCTGGGCACGGCGGCCCTGCTGATCACGCTGATGGGCGCCCGGTACCGGCTGCAGGCCCCGCTGGCGCTCGGCGGTACGGTCCTCGCCCTGGACGCGCTGCACGAACTCGCGCCCTACATCGTCCAAGTGGTGGATGCCCTGCCGCGCTGGCTGCCGCCCGCGCTCGCCGGACTGCTGCTGCTCGCCGTCGGCGCGACGTACGAACAAAGGCTGCGCGACGCCCGCCGGGTACGGGACGTTCTCGGCAGAATGCACTGACTCCGCTTTTCCGTGCGGCAGCCGACGGGGCATCAATTCCCTTGTGCCGCACGGAAAAGGGCGCGAATACGACTGCGGCCCGGAGGCTGTAAGCCTCCGGGCCGCAGTTTCGGGGTGGGCGATACTGGGTTCGAACCAGTGACCTCTTCGGTGTGAACGAAGCGCTCTCCCACTGAGCTAATCGCCCCCGGCGCAGGGAGAACATTACCGCATGTCAGCGGGTGCCTCCGACCGCCCGGAGCCACCCGGGGTCACTCCTTGATCTTCCACGGCATCTCGAGGCCGAACTTCCAGACGTAGATCGCCACGAGCACGGCGATGATCACCAGGCCGATGGTCGTCAGGATGATGTTCCGGCGGCGCACCTTGGGGTCGAGCGCACGCTGCGCGGCCTCGGTGACCTTCCGCTTCGTCCAGCGAAGCACCAGCTGGGCCCAGACGAACTCGGTCGCCCAGATCGCCATTCCCCCGAAGATCACCAGCCACCCCGGTCCGGGCAGCGGCAACATGATGATGCCCGCGACGACCACGGCGAGGCCGACGATGAATACGCCCACCTGCCAGCTGAGGTGCAGCGCCTTGCGGGCCTGGATGAACTCCGGCGCACGCGATCCGAGCGGCTGTTCGTCCTTCGTACCGGTGATTGTTTCAGCAACCCCCGGCTCGTTACTCCCCGTATTCATACGGCCAAACCCTACCGGACGGAAACCGGTCACCGGAATGGGTGTACGTGCCGAACAAACAACCCGCCGTACGAGCTACCTAAAGACACCCAAAACCCTCAGAGGGGTTTACAACGGCACCGTAGGTGGCATGTCGATTTCGCCGACGTGCGAATCCCCGAGCGCACACTGAGCGAAAGGCCCTGGCGCTTATGAACACCACGGTCAGCTGCGAGCTGCACCTGCGCCTCGTTGTGTCGAGCGAGTCCTCACTGCCTGTACCCGCAGGACTGCGGTATGACACGGCCGATCCCTATGCCGTGCACGCCACCTTCCACACCGGAGCCGAGGAAACAGTCGAATGGGTGTTTGCCCGCGACCTCCTCGCCGAGGGCCTTCACCGGCCCACCGGAACCGGCGACGTCCGAGTCTGGCCGTCCCGGAGCCACGGTCAGGGCGTCGTCTGCATCGCCCTGAGTTCCCCTGAGGGTGAGGCTCTGCTCGAAGCCCCGGCGCGGGCCCTGGAATCGTTCCTGAAGCGAACGGACGCTGCCGTGCCGCCCGGCACGGAACACCGCCACTTCGATCTGGATACGGAGCTCTCGCACATCCTGGCCGAAAGTTAGCTCCAGGCCGCGCGAGAGCACCCGGCGCCGTCCGACTCGGGGCGACGGCTCGGGCAGGACAACCGCACAGAGCAGACACACCGGCGCCGTCGCCCGCCGGGTCAACGCACCGGGAGGAGACCTCATCGAGGTGGCCGTCAC
>NZ_JBEYWZ010000018.1:0-172471 GCF_040644915.1 Streptomyces sp. NPDC046925
GTTGATAGGCCAGATCTGGAAGCCCGGTAACGGGTGGAGGTGACTGGTACTAATAGGCCGAGGGCTTGTCCTCAGTTGCTCGCGTCCACTGTGTTAGTTCTGAAACAACGAACAGTTGTGTCGGCTGAACGGCTACACCACTTAATTGAAGAGTGTGCTTGTTCGCTGCCCTGTTTGAGACCCCGCTATGCGGCGGGATATTTCATAGGGTTTCGGTGGTCATAGCGTGAGGGAAACGCCCGGTTACATTCCGAACCCGGAAGCTAAGCCTCAAAGCGCCGATGGTACTGCAGGGGGGACCCTGTGGGAGAGTAGGACGCCGCCGAACAATTTTTGGAGGACCCCTGGTCCCAGCGTCCACGCTGGGACCAGGGGTCCTTTTGTTTTTGTCGAAGCGCGCCGGCTACCCGGCTGCGCGAGAATGACTGCGGTACCGAAGACGAGGAGTCACCGATGTCCACCAACTCTCCCGACGAGCGACCGGAGCGCGGGCAGCGCAGCCGGGACGGTGGCGACCGGGGCGGATACCGCGGCGGCGCACCCCGTCGCGACGACCGCAGCGGCGGTGGGCGTCCTCCGTTCCGCCGTGACGACCGCTCCACCTCCGGTGGCCCCCGTCGTGACGACCGTGACCGGGGCGGCCCGCGTCGCGACGACCGCGGTGGTTTCCGCCGTGACGACAACCGTGGTGGCGGCGACCGCGGCGGGTTCCGCCGTGATGACCGCTCGACTTCCGGCGCCCCGCGTCGTGACGACCGCCGTGACGGTGACCGTCCCCTGTTCCGCCGTGACGACCGTCGCGATGACCGTCGTGACGATCGCGGTGGTGACCGTGGCGGGTTCCGTCGCGACGACAACCGTGGTGGCGGCGGTGGCGGCTACCGTGGTCGCGATGACCGCTCCGGCGGCGGGCGTCCTCCGTTCCGTCGTGATGACCGCTCGACCTCGGGCGCCCCGCGTCGTGACGACCGTCGTGACGGTGACCGTCCCCCGTTCCGTCGTGACGACCGCTCGACCTCGGGCGCCCCGCGCCGTGACGACCGGCGCGATGGCGACCGTCCCCCGTTCCGTCGCGACGACCGCCGCGATGACCGCCGTGACGACCGTGGCGGTGACCGCGGTGGTTTCCGCCGTGACGACAACCGTGGCGGCGGCGACCGTCCCGGATTCCGTCGTGACGGGGACCGTCCGGGGTTCCGCCGCGATGACCGGCGCGATGACCGGCGTGACGACAACCGTGGTGGCGGCGACCGGGGTGGGTTCCGGCGTGACGACCGCGGTGGCGATCGCGGTGGTGACCGTGGTGGCTTCCGTCGCGACGATCGGCGTGATGACCGTCCCCGTGGTGGCGACCGTCCCGGTTTCCAGCGCGATGACCGGCGTGACGACAACCGTGGTGGCGGCGACCGGGGTGGATTCCGGCGTGACGACCGCGGCGGCGATCGCGGTGGGTTCCGGCGCGATGACCGTGGTGGCGACCGGCGTGATGACCGCGGCGGGTTCCGTCGTGACGACAACCGTGGCGGCGGTGGCGGTTACCGCGGCGGGCGCGATGACCGCGGGCCGCGACGTGACGACCGTGGTGGGCGGCCCGGCGGGTTCCGCGGGCGCGACGACCGGCGTGACGGCGACCGCGGTGGCTACCGCGGGCGTGACGACCGTGACCGCGAGCCCATCAAGCGGCTGCCGATCCCGGATGACGTCACGGGCCACGAGATCGACAAGGACGTACAGCAGGAGCTGCAGAGCCTTCCCAAGGGGCTCGCCGAGGACGTCGCCAGGAACCTGGTGATGGTCGCCAACCTCATCGACGAGGACCCCGAGCAGGCCTACGCGTACTCACGGGTCGCGCTGCGGCTCGCCTCGCGTGTCGCCGCCGTACGGGAAGCCGCGGGCTTCGCCGCGTACGCCACGCAGAACTACAACGAGGCGCTCGGCGAGTTCCGTGCCGCCCGGCGGATGACCGGCAGCGTCGAGCTCTGGCCCGTCATGGCCGACTGCGAGCGTGGTCTTGGCCGGCCCGAGAAGGCGCTGGACATGGCCGGTGCGCCCGAGGTGCAGAAGCTGGACAAGCCGGGGCAGGTCGAGATGCGTCTCGTCGCCGCAGGCGCCCGTCAGGACCTGGGGCAGACCGATGCCGCCATCGTCACCCTGCAGGGGCCGGAGCTGGCATCGAACTCCGTCCAGCCGTGGACCGCGCGGCTGCGGTACGCGTACGCCGACGCGCTGCTCGCCGCGGGCCGTGAGGACGAGGCGCGCGAGTGGTTCGCGAAGGTCATCGAGTCCGACAAGGACGGCAGCACCGACGCGTCGGACCGCCTTGCCGAGCTCGACGGCGTCGAGTTCGTCGACGCCCTCCAGAACGACGCGCCGGCGCCGGTCGCGGAGGCGGCTCCCGCCGCGCCTGCGTCGCAGCCCGACGTCGTCTTCGTCGCCCCCGTCCAGGAAGACGAGGACGAGGGCGTGGAGGAGTTCTACGACGAGGACGACTTCGAGCTGGACGATGACGATGACGGTGACAGTGACGCCGGTGGTGACGAGGGCCGCAAGGCCTGAGCACTGAGCTGGTCGTACGGCGACGGGCGGGACCCCCACCAGGGTCCCGCCCGTCGCCGTATGTGCGTGCTTCAGAGGTCCAGGTCGCGCAGGACCAGGCCCGATGCGGGCTTGGGGCCGAAGGACGTGGACTTGCGGGGCATCGTGACCCCCTGGCGGGCCAGGTCGCGTACGACCTCTTCGCGGACCGGGTGCATCAGGACGGCCGTGCCGCCGTCGCGTTCCGCCTTCTCCACGGTCGCCGCCGTGTCGTGGATGTACGCGATGTGCTCCGGGGCGTCCGGGATCCTCCATATGTGATCAAGGAGCGTGGAGTGCAGGACCGTCGCGTCCAGGGTGCGCCAGGCCTCGGGGTGGTCGTTGGGGATCGTAGCGGCGAGGAGGTCCGGGGACGGGCGGTCGATGAGGTGGAAGCCGCCGTCACCCGCGAGGACGAAGGCGTTGCTTTCGGCTGCGGCCTCGGCCAGGGCTTCGAGTGCGCGCGGCAGCGGGCCCTCGACGGCGCGTACCCGGAAGGAGCCCGCGAGGGCCGCGAGGGCGTCGGAGACCGGGAGGCGGTGGAGGTAGCGGTGGATGGCGCGGACCCGGAGGGGGTAGCGCGCGGTGTCCACCAGGAGGACCAGGCCGTGGTCCCAGGGGCCGGGCGTCGGGTGCTCGGAGCGCAGCCGGAGATAGGTCGCCCAGCGGTGGTGCCCGTCCGCGATCAGGGCCTGGTGGCGGGCGAGATCTGACCGGATCTCGGCGAGGTCGGCGGGGTCGGTGACCGCCCACAGGCGGTGGCTGAACCCGTCCTCCGTGGTCGTCGACAGGAGGGGCTCGGTCAGCGCGGTGCGTTCGACGACGGCCGTCGCGCCCGTGGTCGCTCCGTTGGAGCGGTACGTCAGGAGCAGCGGTTCGAGGTTGGCGCTCGTCGCGCGCATCAGGCCCGCCCTGTCCTCCACGACGTGGGACATGACGCCTTCGTGGGGCAGGACGATGCCTTCTTCCGCCTCGGAGAGGCGCAGTGCGCCGATGATGCCGCGCTGGAGCATGCCGGCGTCGCGCTGCTCGTAGACGTAGAAGCCGGGTTCCGGGTCGGGGGCGAGGATGCCCTCCGAGAGCCAGGTGTGCAGGGTGCCGGCCGCCTGGTCGTTGCGGGCCGCCGGTGTGGTGGCCTGGGGGAGGATCAGGCGGACGATGTTGTGCGGGTCGGCGGACTCCAGGTGGAGCAGCCCGTCGGGCCGTACGACCACGTCGTACGGAGGGGACGTCACCGCGGCAAGGCTGCCGACCCGTTCGGGGACGTAACGCACGCCGCGGAACGGGATCAGGTCGAGGCCTTGGCTGTCGGTATGACCCGCTGTGTTCATTGCTGCATCGTATGTGTGTCAGTGGCATGAGCGATGATCGGGGGAGTGGGATCGATCGAGGAGCGATGCGTAATGAGCCAGACCGTCAGGACCCGGCCCGATGGCAGCCGGAATGTGCTGAGCGAGGCGTATGACACGGCGCTGCTCGACCTGGACGGGGTGGTGTACGCGGGCGGGCAGGCGATCGCGCACGCCGTCGAGTCGCTGGGTAAGGCCCGCACAGGCGGCATGCATCTCGCGTACGTGACGAACAACGCGCTGCGCACGCCGGATGCCGTGGCCGGGCATCTGTCGGAGCTCGGCATCCCGACCGGGGCCGCAGACGTCATCACGTCCGCGCAGGCGGCGGCGCGGCTCGTGAGCGAGCAAGTCCCCGCGGGCGCGCGGGTCCTGGTGATCGGCGGGGAGGGACTGCGGGTCGCGCTGCGGGAGCGCGGGCTCGAGCCGGTCGATTCGGCGGACGACGGGCCGGTGGCGGTCGTGCAGGGGTACGGCGGTCCCGACATGGCGTGGGGGCGGTTCGCCGAGGCCTGCTATGCGATCGCGCGCGGGGTGCCGTGGTTCGCTTCCAACACGGACCTGACGATTCCCAGTGCGCGGGGTATCGCTCCGGGCAATGGGGCGGCCGTCGAGGTCGTACGCATCGCGACGGGGGCGGAGCCGCAGGTGGCGGGCAAGCCGCTGCCTCCGATGCACCGCGAGACGATTCTGCGGACCGGTGCGGAGCGGCCGTTGGTCGTGGGGGACCGGCTCGACACGGACATCGAGGGGGCGTTCAACGGCAAGGTGGACTCGCTGCTCGTCCTGACCGGGGTCACGGACGGCGCCCAGCTGCTCGCGGCCCCGCCCGAGCACCGGCCCACGTACGTGGACGCGGACCTGCGCGGCATGCTCACGGGTCAGCCCGAAGTGACCCCGGAGGACGGGGGCTTCGGCTGCGGCGGGTGGACGGCGTCCGCGCGGGGGCACGAGCTGGTGCTCGACGGCGAGGGTGACGCCATGGACGGGCTGCGGGCGCTGTGTGCGGCGGCGTGGACGGAGGCGGGGGACGGGAAGTGCGCGCTGGACGGGGAGAAGTCGCTGACGCGGCTGGGGTTGTAGCCGGGCCGGGGGGGGGCGGGCCGGAGTGACGGGGACGCTCACCTGGACGGCGGTGCTGAGCCGGGTGCCGTGCCCAGCGGGTTGCCGTGCTCGGCCGTCCGCCGTGCCGTCCGGGCGGGCCGGAGTGACGGGGACGCTCAGCTGGCCGGCGGTGCTGAGCCGGGTGCCGTGCCCAGCGGGTTGCCGTGCTTGACCGTCCGCCGTGCCGTCCGGGCGGGCCGGAGTGACGGGGATGCTCAGCTGGCCGGCGGTGCTGAGCCGGGTGTCGTGCTGAGCCGGGTGCCGAGCTCAGCGGGGTGCCGTGCTCGGCCGTCCGCCGTGCTGTCCGGGCGGGCTGGAGTGACGGGGATGCTCACCTGGCCGGCGGTGCTCAGCCGGTGCCGTGCTCAGTGGGGTGCCGGGCTCGACCGTCCGCCGGGCTCGACCGTCTGTCGCGTTGTTCGGCTGGTGGTCCTCTGTGGCCGAAGCCCCGGCCGGCGGGCGGGCAGGGCTTCGGGCCGGAGAGGGGTCAGGCTGCTTCGTTGCGGTCTATCAGTTCGTCCGTGGTGGTGCCCTTGCGCCAGTAGCCGGAGAAGCAGATCCGCTTGCGGTCGAAGTCGCGGTCGCGGACCAGGTGGCGGCGGACCGTCTTGACCGTCGCGGACTCGCCCACGACCCAGGCGTACGGGGTGCCCGAAGGCAGCTCGGCGGCCTGGATCGCCGACGGGGTGCCGCCTTCCTCCGTGAGCCAGGTGATCTCGGCGTCGGCCTTCGTCGTCAGCTCCTGCTTGTCCGCCAGGTCGTGGACCTCGATCCAGACGCGGGCCGGTGTGGTGGACGGGAGCGTCTCCAGGATGGCCGCCACGGCCGGGAGCGCCGACTCGTCGGCGGTCAGGAGCACCCAGTCGGTGTCCTGCGGCGGCCTGAACTCGTACGCGCCGTTCTCCTCCTCGAGCGGTGCGAGCACGCCGATCCGGGCGCCGGGCACGGCGTTCCGTGCCCAGCTGGTGGCCGGGCCGTCGGAGGGCGAGGGCGCCGGGCCGTGGACCGCGAAGTCGACGATCAACTCGTCCGGATCGCGGCGCAGTTCACGCGTGGTGTAGGTGCGCATGATGCCCCGCACGTCGGGGTCGAGGGCGCACCAGTCGGCGTACCAGTTGGCCGCGTCGCCCGACGTGTCCGGCATGACAGGGGCGTCCTGGCCCGGGTGCGGCAGGAACACCTTGATGCGCTGGTCGCGGCCCGCAGAGGCCATCCGTTCCAGGCCGTCGCCGCCGAGAGCGACGCGGATCATCGCCGGGGTGACGTACTCGGTGCGCAGTACGTGGCAATCGAAGAAGTGGTACGGGGAAGCAGGGGACGCAGGGGTCGCAGTCATCAGGTGAGCCTCTTCGACTTCTCGATGGCGGTGGCGAGTTGTTCGAGCACCGGGGCGTAACCGGCGTAGCTGTAGCGCTCCTCCATGGACCAGGGCACGGTCTGGCCGGCCTTGACCGCGGGGAGCAGCTTCCAGGTGGGTTTCTTCGCGAGCTCCTTGGGCGGCAGCGCGCTCGAACGGTTGTCGATCATGATGAGGTCGGAGTGGTACTTGTCGGCGTTCTCCCAGCTCAGGAACTCCCAGAAGCCCCATTCGTCGCTCTTCTTGCCCTCGACGAACTCGACGCCGAGGTCCTTGAAGTAGTTGAGGTCGCAGTAGGAGTCCGGCACGGCGACGTAGAACTGGTCGGCGTCGCCGGTCATCGCGAGGACCTTCAGACCGCCCTTGGCCTTCGCGTCCTTCGCGGCCTTGCGCAGTCTGCGCTCAGCCTTGTCGAAGCGGGCCCTGGCGGCCCGCACCTTCTCCGTCCCCAGGTCGCCGCCGAGCGACTCCGCGAGTTCGGTGTAGCGCTTCAGGGGGTCGAGGAGCGAGGTGCGGGCGCCCTTGATGCCGACGGTGGGGGCCAGGGACTCGATCTTCTTGGCGCCTTCCTCGGGGATGAACCAGAGGGCGGGCGGCGGGAACATGTTGCTGATCAGGAGGTCGGGCTTGAGGCTCGCGTACTTCTCGATGTTGAACTGCCCCCAGGACTCGCCCAGGCTCGTCAGCTTGCCGACGTCGAGATCGCCCGCCTGCGGGTTGGGCTTGCCGCCCACCGGCTTGGAGGGGCCGAAGATGCCGGTGACCGAGACCCCGTAGTCGTGCAGGGCGGCGGCCGTGCTGACGAAGGCGACGATGTTCTTCGGGGCGTGGTTCACCTTGGCGGTCTTGCCGCGGTCGTCCTTGAAGCTCCAGGGCTCGGAGCCCGCGTCCTTGGCGGTCTTGTCGTCGCTTCCGCAGGCGGTGAGCAGGGCTCCGAGGCCGAGGGCCCCGCCGGAGGCGAGCAGGCCGCGACGGGTCATGCCCGGGCCCGGGGTGTTTCTGCCGGAGATGCTTCTGCCGGAAAGGGAGCGGTGGGTGGTGGTCATCAGGCTGCCGCCTTCTTCGAATGGGCGACGGCTGCTGACGACTTTGCGTCATCGTCGTTGGCGCCGCATGCTGTCAGGGGTCCGCCGATGACGAGAATGCCGCCCGCGCCGAGCACACCACGACGGCACAGAGCGGGAGGTATCGGGCGGCGGGCGTGCATCGGTGGTGCTTCTCTCGTCGAAGTCAAGTGCGAGGGTAGGCTAACCTAACCTGGTGTTGGTCGACAGTCCCCCCGAAGCCAGCGCGGAGACCACACCCGCGCCACCCAAACGCCGCGCGATACGCAGCGCCGGGCTCCTCGTCTCGGTCTGTGTGCTGCTGCTCGTCGTCGTCGCGAGCATCGCGGTCGGTGCCAAACAGATGCCCCTGGACCAGGTCTGGCACGGGCTCTTCCACGACACAGGGACGTACGGCGATGTCGTCGTCGGCGAGCGGCTCTCGCGCACGGTGCTCGGTGTGCTCGTGGGCGTCGCCCTCGGCCTCGCCGGAGCCGTCCTGCAGGCGCTGACCCGCAACCCGCTCGCCGACCCCGGACTGCTCGGCATCAACCTCGGCGCTTCGGCGGCCGTCGTCACCGCCATCAGCTTCTTCGGCGTGACCTCGCTGAGCGGCTACGTGTGGTTCGCCTTCTGCGGCGCGGCCGTGGTCGGCGCCGCCGTCTACGCCCTCGGAGGCACCCGCAACGCGACGCCCGTAAGGCTCGCGCTCGCCGGAACCGCGCTGAGCGCCGCGCTCTACGGCTATCTGCAGGCCGTGATGATCACGGACAATGCCGCGCTCAACAAGATGCGCTTCTGGACGGTCGGCTCCCTGGCCTCTGCCAAGAACGAGACCATCATGCAGGTGCTGCCCTTCTTCGTGATCGGCATCGTGCTGGCCCTCGCTCTCGCCCGGCCGCTCAACGCCATGGCCATGGGCGACGACACCGCCCGCGCGCTCGGCGCGAACCTGAACCGCACCCGCGCCCTGTCCATGGCCGCCGCGACCCTGCTCTGCGGGGCGGCGACCGCGGCCTGCGGGCCCATCATGTTCGTCGGCCTGATGGTGCCGCACGTCGTGCGCTCCTTCACCGGCCCCGACATGCGCTGGATCCTGCCGTACGCGGCGATCCTCTCGCCGGTCCTTCTGCTCGGTGCCGACGTCGTCGGACGTATCGTCGCGCGCCCCGCCGAGCTTCAGGTCGGCATCATCACCGCGTTGATCGGCGCCCCGGTCTTCATCTTTCTCGTACGACGGCGGAGGCTGGCTCAGCTGTGAAGGCGATACGCACCCGGGGCGGGCTCAGCTTCCGCCTCGACGTCCGCACGGCCGTGGTCGTCGCCGTGCTCATCGTGGCCGCGCTCGCAGCGAGCGTCGTCCTGATCGGCACCGGCGACTTCTACATCCCCACCGCCGACGTCATCCGCACCCTGCTCGGCAACGGCGACGCCGGGCAGGAGTTCATCATCAACGACCTGCGCCTGCCGCGGGTCCTGGTCGGCCTCCTCGTGGGCGCCGCGCTCGGGCTCGGCGGCGCGATCTTCCAGTCCATCTCGCGCAATCCGCTGGGCAGCCCGGACATCCTCGGCCTCGGCCAGGGGTCCACGGCGGGCGCCCTCATCATGATCGTCCTCTTCCAGGGCAGCGCGGTGCAGGTCGCGGGCGGCGCGCTCGTGGGCGGTCTGGTGACCGGCTTCGCGATCTATGTGCTCGCCTGGAAGCGGGGCGTGCACGGCTTCCGCTTCGTCCTGGTCGGCATCGGCGTCTCCGCCTTCGTCACCGCCGTCAACGGCTATCTGCTCACCAAGGCGGACATCGTCGACGCCGCGCGCGCCGTCGTCTGGATGACCGGCTCCCTCAACGGCCGTGACTGGGAGCAGGTCTGGCCCCTGCTCATCCTGTGCGCGATCCTCGTGCCGCTCGTCATGACGTACGCACGGCCGCTGCGGATGCTGGAGATGGGCGACGACGTCGGGTACGCGCTCGGGGTGCCCGTCGAGCGCACCCGCATCGTCCTGATGGGTTCGGCCGTGCTCCTCACGGCGGCCGCCACCGCGGCGGCGGGCCCCGTCAGCTTCGTCGCGCTCACGGCGCCGCAGCTGGCCAGGCGGCTCACCCGCTCGCCGGGGCCGAACCTGCTGCCCGCGATGTTCATGGGCGCCACCCTGCTCATCGTCGCGGACTGGGCCTCGCAGCGGGCCTTCGGCGCCGATCAGCTGCCCGTCGGCGTGGTCACGGGCGTGCTCGGCGGCATCTATCTGCTGTGGCTCCTCGTCATCGAACGCAAGGCGGGGCGGATATGAACAAGCCCGCGAACCCCCGTACCAAGCCCACGGACCCCCGTACCAAGCCCACGAACCCCCGTACCTCCCAGAGCACCGACAGGCAGGAGCGTGCCGCAGTGAACCGGCTCATCGCGGACGACGTGACCCTTGGCTACGACCAGCGCGTCATCGCGGAGAAGTTGTCCGTCGAGATACCCGACAACTCCTTCACGGTGATCGTCGGCCCGAACGCCTGCGGCAAGTCGACCCTGCTGCGCGCCCTGTCCCGGATGCTCAAGCCCTCGTCGGGCCGCGTCCTGCTCGACGGCAATGTCATCCAGTCGATGCCCGCGAAGAAGGTGGCACGGACCCTCGGTCTGCTCCCGCAGTCGTCCATCGCGCCCGACGGGATCACGGTGGGCGACCTGGTGGCGCGCGGCCGCTACCCCCACCAGGGCCTGCTACGCCAGTGGTCGGCGGAGGACGAGCGGATCGTGGGCGAGTCGATGGCGTCGACCGGTGTCGCCGAGTTGGCCGATCGCTATGTCGACGAACTCTCGGGCGGTCAGCGCCAGCGCGTCTGGATCGCGATGGCGCTCGCCCAGCAGACCCCGCTGCTTCTCCTGGACGAGCCGACGACGTTCCTCGACATCCAGCACCAGATCGACGTGCTCGACCTCTGCGCCGACCTCCACGAGGAGCAGGGCCGCACGCTCGTCGCCGTCCTGCACGACCTCAATCACGCGGCCCGGTACGCCACGCACCTCATCGCCCTGCGCGACGGCGAGGTCGTCGCCGAGGGCGCGCCGTCCGACATCGTCACGACGGAGCTCGTGCGGGACACCTTCGGGATGGAGTGCCAGATCATCGACGACCCGGAGACCGGTACGCCGCTGGTGGTGCCGGCGGCTCGGCGGGTGCGCACGAAGGTGGCGGCGGGAGCGGCGGGGGCCGCTTCAGCGGGCGTCGGGGCGGCCGGGGCTAAAGCAGCGACCTGAGGCGGAGCATGTCGCGCAGGCCCGCCTCCAGCTTGACCCGGCCGGCGGCCCAGGCCTTCGCGAAGTTCAGCTCGCCGTCCACCATCGCCACCAGATCGTCGCCGGTCATGGTGAGCCGGATCCCGGCCTTCTCGCGAGGGGGGCCCGGCTGCGTGTCGAGCACCGTGATCCGGCCGTTCTCCAGGCGCCCCGTGAAGGTCACGTCAAGATCGGTGATCCGGCAGCTGAGCGAGCGGTTGAGCGCGGCGGCGCTCCGTACGCCGCCGTCGGCGCCCGCCAGGTTGTCGCTGAGTTTGTCGAGCGCCGTGCGGCACTCTTCGATCGTCGCCATCGTGATCGACGGTACCGCAGCGCTTCGCGGTAGCGTCTGGGCATGAGCGACTCGATGCCGGGCCCGGGGCCTGAGCCGGTGGAGCCCGAGCCGGTGGAACCGGCGGCGGCCGAAGAGCGGGCGGAGGCGTACGACCCGGCAGGGCCCGCGCCCCTCGGGGTGGAGCGCGCCCCGACGGGGGACGCCCGGGTCGACGGCCTCCTCGGGCGCCTCGGCGATGCCGACCACCTCGCCACGGACGGCCACATTGAGGTGTACGAGGATGTACACCGGGGACTGCGTGACGCGCTGACCGCGCTCGACGCACACCCCGGACCGCCGGTGCCCTCGCCCATGGGGACGCCCGCGGCTTCGTCCCCGCACCCGACCCCGTACAACAGGAGCTGAACAGAACGTGGCAGGAGTGGCACGCCGCCGCCTCGACGCCGAACTGGTGCGCCGGAAGCTGGCGCGCTCGCGCGAGCACGCCAGCCAGCTGATCGCCGCCGGCCGGGTGACCGTCGACAAGAACACCGCGACGAAGCCCGCGACGCAGGTGGAGACCGCCGCCGCCATCGTGGTCGCGACCGACGAGAGCGATCCCGACTACGTGTCGCGGGGCGGCCACAAGCTGGCGGGCGCGTTCGCCGCGTTCGTGCCGCAGGGCCTGGTCGTCGAGGGGCGGCGCGCGCTCGACGCGGGCGCGTCCACCGGCGGCTTCACCGATGTGCTGCTGCGCGCCGGCGCCTCGGGCGTCGTCGCCGTGGACGTCGGTTACGGCCAGCTCGCCTGGTCGCTGCAGAGCGACGACCGGGTCACCGTGAAGGACCGGACGAACGTACGGGAGTTGACGCTCGACCTCATCGACGGCACCCCCGTCGATCTGGTCGTCGGCGACCTCTCGTTCATCCCGCTCGGCCTGGTCCTTCCCGCCCTCGCGCGGTGCGCGGCCCCCGACGCGGACCTTGTCCTGATGGTCAAGCCGCAGTTCGAGGTCGGCAAGGAGCGCCTGGGCAGCGGCGGTGTGGTGCGCAGCACGCAGCTGCGGGCCGATGCCGTACGCAATGTGGCGCGGCAGGCGTGGGGGCTCGGGCTCGGTGTGCGTGGCGTGACTGCGAGCCCCCTGCCCGGACCTTCCGGAAATGTCGAGTACTTTCTGTGGCTGCGTGCCGGGGCGCCCGAACTCGACCCGGCGGACGTTGACCGTGCCGTGGCGGAGGGGCCCCGTTGACCCAGACCCGAGAGACCCAGACCCGAGCTCGAACCGTTTTCCTGCTCGCCCACACCGGACGGCCTGCCGCCATCCGCAGTGCCGAACTCGTCGTCCAGGGGCTGCTGCGCAGCGGCATCGGCGTACGCGTCCTGGAGGCGGAGGCGGCCGATCTGCCGCTGCCCCCCGAGGTCGGCACGGTGAAGGAGGCCACCCCCCAGTGCCTCGACGGCTGTGAGCTGCTCGTGGTGCTCGGCGGCGACGGCACGCTGCTGCGCGGCGCCGAGTTCGCCCGCGCATCCGGCGTGCCGATGCTCGGCGTGAACCTGGGGCGCGTCGGGTTCCTCGCCGAGGCCGAGCGCGACGACCTCGACAAGGTCGTCGACCGGGTCGTCACCAAGGCGTACGAGGTCGAGGAGCGGATGACCATCGACGTCGTCGTGCACAGCAACGGCGACGTCGTGCACCGCGACTGGGCGCTCAACGAAGCGGCCGTGCAGAAGATGTCGGCCGAGCGGATGCTGGAAGTCGTCCTGGAGATCGACGGACGTCCGGTCACCGGCTTCGGCTGCGACGGCATCGTGTGCGCGACGCCGACCGGCTCCACCGCGTACGCCTTCTCCGCGGGCGGGCCCGTGGTGTGGCCCGAGGTGGAGGCGCTCCTGATGGTGCCGATCAGCGCCCACGCGCTGTTCGCCAAGCCCTTGGTGACCTCGCCTGACTCGGTGCTCGCCGTCGAGGTCCAGCCGCACACCCCGCACGGGGTGCTGTGGTGCGACGGCCGGCGCACCGTGGAACTGCCGCCGGGGGCGCGGGTCGAGGTGCGCAGGGGCGGGGTGCCGGTGCGGCTCGCGCGGCTGCACCACGCTTCGTTCACCGACCGGCTCGTGGCCAAGTTCGCGCTGCCGGTTTCGGGGTGGCGGGGAGCGCCTCACTAGCGTTCCGCTGGATGGGCGGTGCGGATCGTACGGGCTCGGCTGTGGGGACACCGCGGGCCGGTGGGGGCTGGGCGCGCAGTTCCTCGCGCCCCTTATGGGGCGCGCTTCCTGCGCGGTCACGTCGAGCAGACAACGGTGATCGCTCTCCTTCGCATCACCGACGCCACCGGCAGCCCCGTCGCCAGCAGCGTGAGCAGCAAGGTGCCCGCCGCGACTCCCGTCGGGACGGCCCACGGCAGGTGCGGGAGTGCTGAGCCGAAAGCCGTGCTGAGGATGGGGGCCAGGGTGCCCAGGGCTATCGCGGCGCCCAGGAGCAGTGCCGTCCCCGCCACGACCACCGCCTCCCAGGCCGCCATGGCCCGCACCTGGGCCCGGCGGCTGCCGACCACGCGCAGCAGGGCGATGTCGCGGCGGCGCTCGAAGGAGATCATGGCGAGGGTGTTCGCCGCGGCGATCGCGGCGAATCCGGCGTAGAGACCCGTGCCCACATAGTCGAGCCAGACCTCGCCCGTGCTGCCCGCCGAACCGGTGTGGTGCTGCGCGGTGGTGTGTATGCCGATCTTGGTCAGGCCGAAGCCCACGACCAGGACGAGCGGCACGACCGCGGCGGAGAAACGGCGGGGCTGCGAGCGGACGTTCAGCATCGCCAGGCGCGCGCTGCCCCCGAACCGGCCCACCAGGGCGGAGACCAGCCAGGCCGCGGGCCCGATGATCCGCGGGCCGAGCAGCCCCGCGCCGACGCAGAAGAGGATCAGGACGAGAAACGCCCCCTCGCCCGCCTCGTCCGCGGGCTGCTTCGACAGCAGCACCGAGACCACGCAGGCCCCCACGACCGCGATCACGCCGAGCGGCGCCCGGAGCATGCCGAGCCCCCGCCGGCCGGTCGCCGCCTCGCTCAGGGCGCGGGCCGGGCGGAGCAGCGAGAACCGCAGTGCCGAGAGGAGCGCGGCGAGCGTCGTCGTCACCACCGCCACGCCCAGGCACACCGGCAGGGCGACCCAGCTGAAGCGGAAGCCCGCTTCGGAGGGGAGCAGCCCGTGCGCGACCATGCCCGCGTGCCACCACCGGGCGACGAACCCGCCGAGGACGAAGCCCGCGAGCGCTGCCGGGATCGACGCGGCGAGGGCCTGACCGGCCACCGCGCGGCGGATCTGGCGCGGCCTCGCGCCGATGGAGCGCACCATGGCGAGCTCGCGGTGCTGCTGTGCGACGGCCGTGCCCATGGTCGACACGACCACGAATATCGACATGTAGACCGAACCGATCAGCAGGACGAGCGCCATGTCCGCGACGCCGTTCGCGGTGATCTGCCTGCGTGCCCGCGCGGAGAGGCCGTCGGTGCCCGTCGCGCCGAGCATCATCGTCGACGCGCTCACGACGGTCGCCGCGAAGAGCGCCGCCACCGCCGTGCCCACGAATGCCGGGCGATGTGCGCGCAGCGCCGCCCGTGCCAGTCCCGTTCCCATACCGATCATGGTGGGGGGCCGGGTCACCCGTGCACCAGGAGGCTGTCAGGAAGATCGTGCGGGGGTAATCCCCACCCGGGAAAACCCCACCCCCGCGGGTGACAGCGTCCGTTCGGTCCGCCTTTGCCACCAGCGTCTTCGTCCCGGGAAGGGGGAAGCGGGCCAGGGCCCGTCGCACACCAGGCCCATGACCTCGTAAGGTCGTGTCCGTGTTGGAGGAGATGCGGATACGGTCGCTCGGAGTCATCGACGACGCGGTGGTCGAGCTGTCGCCGGGATTCACAGCGGTGACCGGCGAGACCGGTGCGGGCAAGACGATGGTGGTCACCAGCCTTGGACTGCTGCTCGGCGGACGCGCGGATCCCGCCTTGGTGCGGATCGGCGCGAAGGCGGCGGTGGTGGAGGGGCGGATCACCGTGCCCGCGGGCGCCTCTGCCGCCGTGCGCGCGGAGGAGGCGGGTGCCGAACTCGACGACGGGGCGCTGCTGATCAGCCGTACCGTCTCGGCGGAGGGCAGATCCCGGGCGAATCTCGGCGGGCGGTCGGTCCCGGTGGGCCTTCTCGCCGAACTTGCCGACGACCTCGTGGCGGTGCACGGACAGACGGACCAGCAGGGGCTGCTCAAGCCGGCCCGGCAGCGCGGCGCGCTCGACCGGTACGCGGGCGACGCGGTCACCGTGCCGCTGGCCAAGTACACGTCGGCCTACCGCAGGCTGCGGGCCGTGACGACCGAGGTCGACGAGATCACCACGCGCGCGCGTGAACGGGCCCAGGAGGCCGATCTGCTGCGCTTCGGCCTCGAAGAGGTCGCGGCCGTCGAGCCGCGCGAGGGCGAGGACACCGAACTGGCCGCGGAGGCCGAGCGGCTCGGCCACGCGGAGGCACTCGCCTCCGCCGCCACGGCCGCGCACGCCGCGCTCGCGGGCATCCCCGAGGACCCGGAGGGGGTGGACGCCACGACGCTCGTGGCGGGCGCCCACCGGGCTCTTGAGGCGGTGCGCTCCCATGACGCCGCCCTGGCCGCGCTCGCCGAGCGGATCGGCGAGATCGGGATCCTGCTGGGCGACGTGGCGGGGGAACTCGCGGGGTACGCCGATGACCTCGACGCCGATCCCCTGCGCCTCGCGGCGGTGGAGGAGCGGCGGGCCGCACTGACCCAGCTGACCCGGAAGTACGGCGACGACATCGACTCCGTGCTCGCCTGGGCCCAGGAGGGGGCCGCGCGGCTCACCGAACTCGAGGGCGACGACGACCGCCTGGAGGAGCTGACCGCCGAGCGGGACGCGCTCCGGGGCGAACTCGCCGGGCTCGCGCAGGCGTTGACCGACGCCCGGCAGGAGGCGGCGTCGCGGTTCGCGGCGGCCGTCACCGAAGAGCTGTCCTCGCTCGCGATGCCGCACGCGCGCGTGACGATCGACATCACCGCCACGGAGGTGCCGGAGGGCGCGGACGGCGTACCGGTGGACGGACGCCTCGTCGCGTACGGCCCTGCGGGCGTCGACGAGGTCGAACTCCTCCTCGCCCCGCATCCGGGGGCTCCGCCGCGGCCGATCGCCAAGGGCGCGTCCGGTGGTGAGCTGTCGCGCGTGATGCTGGCCGTCGAGGTCGTTTTCGCGGGCACGGACCCTGTTCCGACGTACCTCTTCGACGAGGTCGACGCGGGTGTCGGCGGCAAGGCCGCGGTCGAGATCGGCCGCAGGCTCGCGAGGCTCGCCAAGTCGGCGCAGGTCGTGGTCGTGACGCACCTTCCGCAGGTGGCGGCGTTCGCGGACCGGCAGCTCCTTGTCGAGAAGACGAACGACGGGTCCGTGACGCGGTCCGGTGTGCTCGTGCTCGAAGGGGAGGACCGGGTGCGGGAGCTGTCCCGGATGCTGGCGGGGCAGGAGGACTCGGAGACCGCGCGGGCCCATGCGGAGGAGTTGCTGGCCACGGCTCGGGGGGACGGGTAGCGGGCCTTCAGCGGGCGGGGGCGCCTTCACCGGACGCGCTGGGTGCCGTCGGTCACCGGACGCGCTGGATGCCGTCGGTCACCGGCTGCGCCGAGCTCGTCATCGAGCGCCGGACGGGCCGAACGTAGGCTGGGCCGCATGATCGACCGCGCGCCCGCCCGGCGCTCCACCGCCCTCCTCGCCGCGGCCGCCGTCACGCGCGCGGCCACCGCTGCCCTGCGCCGGCGTGCCCCCGGCGGGGCGGGCCGCTGGGAGCGGAAGAACTACGCGGGGCGGACGGTGGAGTTGTACGCCGGGCCCGCCGCCGCCCTCGGTGCCGTGGCCGGGGCCGTGGCGCTGCCGCCCAGGGTCCGCGGCGCCGTCGCGCTCGCCGTGCTCGGTGCGGGGGCCTGCGGGGCGTACGACGACGTGGCGGGCGAGGCCGATCCGCGCCGGGGTTTCCGGGCGCACCTGGGGGCCCTGCGGGGCGGCGAAGTCACCAGTGGGGCCGTGAAGTTGTTCGGCGTCTCCGCGGCGGGTCTCGCCGCGGGTGCGCTGCTCAAGGAGCGGCCTGTGGACAAGGTCCTTGCGGGCGTGGTGATCGCGGGCGCGGCGCACTTCGTCAATCTCGTGGACGTACGCCCGGGCAGGGCCGCCGGTGCGGTGGTGGCGCTGGCCGCGCCCGGGTTGCTGCGCGAGGGCGGCGCCGGGGTTCTCGCCGCCGCTTCCGTGGGGGCCGCGGGGGCCGTGCTTCCGGAGGACGTGGGGGAGCGCGCCATGATCGGTGACGCGGGGGCGCATGCGCTGGGCGCGGCGCTGGGGGCGGCGGTTGTTGCCGGGAACGGGCGGGTGGGGCTGGTTGCTCATGCGGGGGCGGTCGTGGGGGCGGCGGTGTGCGGGGAGCGATTCGGGGCTTCCTTGCTCCGCCCTGCGGGCGGCTGATCGGTGCCGGCGGGGGCCTGCGGGGCCCTGCGGGGCCCTGCGGGGCTGCCGGGGGTGGTGCGTTCGTGGGTGCGGGCTCGTTTGGGTTGCTCGCGCAGTTCCCCGCGCCCCTTGCGGGGCGTGGCAGCGTAGATCCGTGTCCCTTACGGGGCTTCTGGGCTGGTTATGGTGGTGTGTGCGGCTCGGGGTGTCCGTGGGGGTGGGACCGCTTTGTCATCACCCGTGTGGGTGAACCGGGTCAGGGAGTTGTCCGTCGCGACACGGAAGAGACCTTTCAGTGGTGCCGGAACGTCCGTGCGGGCTGGCATCCTTGGCGCAGCCCCCCGACGCCGAACCCAGGAGCCCCGGCTACGTGAGCCACGTGAGCAGCCAGTCGCCGCACGGCCAGCCCCCGCTGCACACCGTGCAGGTGCTGGGCGGTGGCAGCGCGGGCAGCAGCGCGCACGTCAGGTCGCTCGCCGCGGGCCTCGCCGCGCGGGGCGTGCGGGTCACGGTCTGCGCCCCCAGCGAGGCGGCAAGCGCCTACGACCTGACGGGTACCGGCGCCCGGCACGTCCACGTACCCCGCAGCAGCGACCCCGCGTCCGTCGCCTCCCTGCGCATGGCCTGCGCCGACGCCGACCTCGTGCACGCGCACGGACTGCATGCCGCACTCCGCGCCGCCCTCGCCCTCACCGGCCGCCGCATCCCCCTCGTCGTCACCTGGCACACCCGCGCGCACGCGGAAGGCGCCCGCGCCCGCCTCCTGCACCTTCTGGAGCGGCGCGTCGCCAAGGCCGCCGCCGTCGTCCTCGGCACCTCATCCGACCTCGTCGACCGCGCCCGCAGCAGGGGCGCGCGGGACGCCCGCCTCGCCCCCGTCACGTTCCCCGCGCCGCGCGCGGCGGACGACGCGGTCGAGGAGGCCGACGGGCTGCGCCACAAGGCGCGCGCCGAGATCGGCGCCGTCGACCGGCCGCTGGTCGTCACGGTCGGCACGCTCGAACGGCAGCGCGGCTACGACATCCTCCTGGAGGCGTCCCGCGCGTGGCGCCATCTCGACCCCCAGCCGCTCCTCGTCATCGCCGGTGAGGGGCCCGAGCGGGCTGCCCTGCAGCGTCGTATCGAGGGCGAAGGCCTCCCGGCCCGGCTCGTGGGGCGGCGCGACGACATCTCCGAGATGCTTGCCGCGGCCGACCTCGTGGTGCTGCCCAGCAGCTGGGAGTCCCGCTCCGTCCTCGCCCAGGAAGCCCTGCACGCGCGCGTGCCGCTCGTCGCGACCGCCGTCGGCGGCATCCCCGAACTGGTCGGCGACGCGGCCGTCCTGGTCCCGTACGGCGACGCCGAGGCCCTGGCCACCGCCGTCGCCCGCCTCCTCGCCGACCCCGCGCTCGGGGAGCAGCTCAAGGACAAGGGGACGGCCCAGGCGGCGACCTGGCCGACCGAGGACGAGACGGTCACGCAAGTGCTCAGCGTCTACGACGAGTTGACGCAGCCGCTGGCCCTGTAGCCGGCGCGCGGCTGCCTGCGGCCGCTACGCCACATGCCTCCGCGCCCGCAGCGCCAGGCTCAGCGCGAGCACCGTCTGCGGGTCGTCCAGATCCGTGCCCAGGAGCTCGCTGATCCTGGCGAGGCGGTTGTAGAGGGTCTGGCGGTTCAGGTGCAGTTCGCGCGCCGTCTCCGCCTTGCGTCCCGCGTGGGCCAGATACGTCTGCAGGGTGGGCAGCAGCGGCGGCTTCGAGCGCTGGTCGTGGGCCCGCAGCGGGCCGATCGCGCGGTCCACGAACGCCGCGAGCGCCGAGTCGTCGTAGTTGTGCAGGCGCCAGAGGAGCAGGTCGATGTCCAGGCGCCGCGCGTCGTACCAGGGGCGGTCCGACAGGCCCTGTGCGGCCGTCGCCGTCTCCGCCGCGTGCCGGAGCCCCGCCGAGGCCGCGGCCCAGCCGCCCGCGACCCCGACCACCACGACCGGCGGCAGCGCCCCGGCCCGCTGCATCCCCGCCCGCTCGACGCCCGCCCGCAGCGCGGTGGCGACCCGGTCGGCCACCGCGGTGCGTTCGGATTCCGAGCGGAGTCCGAGGAGCAGCGGGACGCGCCCCTCGACCGGACGCACGCCGAGCAGCACCGGCACCCCCACCGCCGCGAGCTCCTCCGCCACCGCACGGGCGAGGACGGCCCAGCCGCCGCCGGGCGGAAGACCGTCCGCGAGTCTCATCACGACCGGCAGCAGGGGACTCTCGCCGGGCTTGAAGCCGAGCACCCGCGCCTGGGCGGGCGCGTCGTCGGGCTTGATGCGCCCCTCGGCCAGATCGGTCAGGAAGTCGCCCCGGCCGCGCGCGGCGAGCTCCTCCTCCTGCCGGGCCTGCATCAGGACCACCGCGAGCGAGCCCGCCGCCCGCTCCGCCGCGATCCGGTGCACCGGAAGCAGCGCGGACTCCACGGCGAGCAGCACGAGCCGGGCGCGTACCGAGCCGGAGCCGGGTCCTCCGCCGGGCACGTCGACGAGCAGCGCGCCCGCGGGCGGCTCGTCCCTGTCGACGGTCCGGCCCCGCAGCCCTTCCCACACCTGGAGGGGATCGGCGCACTCGGTGCCCGCCCCGGCGGCGTACAGCAGCTGCCCGTCCGCCGTCTCCAGGAACACCGGGTTGCCGCTGAAGTCCGCGAGCACGGCGAGGACCTGGGGGACGCCACCCCCGCCGAGCAGCGCCTCCGTACAGCGCCGGTGGACCTCGTCGGCCCGCTGGAGCAGTGCGTAGTGGCCGTTGACGATCTCGGTGTGTACCTCCTCCGTGACCGTCACGAAGGGCACCTCGCGGTGCAGCTGCACCAGCGGCAGGCCCGCCGAGCGCGCCGTCTCCACTATCGCCGCGGGGAGCCGCGCGAAGCGGGGGCCGAGCTCGACGACGAGTGCCGCGATGCCGCGCTCGGCGAGCTTGCGCACGAAGACACGCTGCTCGGCGGGGCGCGCGCCGAGGCCGAGGCCCGTGGTCAGGAGCAGTTCGCCGCCCTTGAGGAGCGAGGCGATGTTCGGCACCTCGCCCGCGTGCACCCACCGCACCGTGCGCTGCAGCCGTTCCGCGCCCGCGACCACTTCGGGGAGCCCGCCGCGCAGACCCGGAAGTTCCAGGGCCCGCTGCACGGTGATCCCGCCCTGAGCGCCCTGCGTGCCCTGACTTTCCATGGAGCGGACGGTACCTGCGGATACGTCCGCAGAACATCTCCGACCGGTTACGGGAATGATCTGTCGCGCTCATATCCCGACAACTCGCCGCCCCGAACACGCAGCGGACGGCGACGGGCAACCCGTCGCCGTCCGGACCGGACGCGGGGCCGGGCTAGCCGCCGTACGCCCCGCTGGCCGTGAGCCGCAGCGCCGTGTCGATCAGCGGCACGTGGCTGAACGCCTGCGGGAAGTTGCCGACCTGCCGCTGCAGGCGCGGGTCCCACTCCTCGGCGAGCAGCCCCAGGTCGTTGCGGAGCGAGAGCAGCTTCTCGAAGAGCTTGCGGGCCTCGTCGACCCGGCCGATCATCGCCAGGTCGTCCGCCATCCAGAACGAACAGGCGAGGAACGCGCCCTCGTCGCCCTCCAGGCCGTCCACGCCCGCGTCGTCACCGGTGGTGGGGTAGCGCAGGATGAAGCCGTCCGGCGTCGAGAGCTCCCGCTGGATCGCCTCGATCGTGCCGATCACGCGCTTGTCGTCGGGCGGCAGGAAGCCCATCTGCGGGATGAGCAGCAGCGAGGCGTCCAGCTCCTTGGAGCCGTACGACTGCGTGAACGTGTTGCGTTCCTTGTCGTAGCCCTTCTCGCAGACGTCCCGGTGGATGTCGTCGCGCAGCTCGCGCCACTTCTCCAGGGGGCCGTCGGCCTCGCCGGACTCGATGAGCTTGATCGTGCGGTCGACGGCGACCCAGCACATCACCTTGGAGTGCACGAAGTGGCGGCGCGGGCCGCGCACCTCCCAGATGCCCTCGTCCGGCTGGTCCCAGTTCGACTCCAGGTAGCGGATGAGCTTGAGCTGGAGCAGCGAGGCGTAGTCGCTGCGGGCCAGGCCCGTCATGTGCGCCAGGTGCAGGGCCTCGGTGACCTCGCCGTACACGTCGAGCTGGAGCTGGTGCGCCGCGCCGTTGCCGGCCCGGACCGGGGTCGAGCCCTCGTACCCCGGCAGCCAGTCCAGTTCGGCCTCGCCGAGCTCGCGCTCGCCCGCGATGCCGTACATGATCTGCAGGTTCTCCGGGTCGCCCGCCACCGCGCGCAGCAGCCACTCGCGCCAGGCGCGGGCCTCCTCGCGGTATCCGGTACGGAGGAGCGAGGAGAGCGTGATGGCGGCGTCGCGCAGCCACGTGTAGCGGTAGTCCCAGTTGCGGGAGCCTCCGATGTCCTCGGGCAGCGAGGTCGTGGGCGCCGCGACGATGCCGCCCGTGGGGGCGTACGTCAGGGCCTTGAGCGTGATCAGCGAGCGGACCACGGCCTCGCGGTACGGGCCGTGGTACGTGCAGTGCTCGACCCACTCGCGCCAGAAGTCCTCCGTCGCCACCAGGGCGTTCTCGGGCTCGGCGGGGGCGGGCGGCTGCTTGTGCGAGGGCTGCCACGAGATGGTGAACGCGATCCGTTCACCGGGCGAGACCGTGAAGTCCGAGTACGTCGTGAGGTCCTTGCCGAAGGTCTCGGCGGACGTGTCGAGCCAGACCGAGTCGGGGCCCGCGACGGCCACCGTGCGCCCGTCGACCTTGTGCACCCAGGGCACCACACGGCCGTAACTGAAGCGCATCCGCAGGGCGGAGTGCATCGGCACCCGGCCGCTGACGCCCTCGACGATCCGTACGAGCTGCGGGGCGTCCGTGTCGCGCGGCGGCATGAAATCGGTCACGCGGACCGTGCCGCGCGGGGTGTCCCACTCGGATTCCAGGATCAGCGAGTCGCCGCGGTAGGTGCGCCGCGCGGCGGTCGGCGGTGGCGCGTCAGGGCTGTGTGCGGGCCCAAGGCGCCAGAATCCGTGCTCCTCCGTGCCGAGCAATCCGGCGAAGATGGCGTGAGAATCGAAGCGGGGCAGGCACAGCCAGTCGACTGTGCCGTCCCGGCAGACCAGGGCAGCGGTCTGCATGTCTCCGATGAGTGCGTAGTCCTCGATGCGCCCGGCCACGTGCATCTCCAGTCAAACGGCCACGTCGCCCTCGCGGGGGCGGTCGCTCTACGGTCAAGGGTTCGCTGTAAAACGAACTGCGCGAGCCTTGTGTTCCGGGAGAACGGTCGGGGGTGGTGCCGTTGATTCGGTCGGCTCGGCAGCGAGTGTCCGAGCAGGATACGACGCACCTCGGCGATCTGCTTGCCGCTCCCGGCAACGGGGCTGCGCCGAACGGGTGAGCACCTGGTGAGGAAGGTGTGACGTGGGTGGCCGAGCGTGGCCTGAAGCAGCCTCCCTTCGTCGCTGATACCCTGGTAGCCCGTGAGCCGGTGGTCATAGAACCCCCGAACCGCAGCGACGGCACCTCCCCAGAATCCCCGGTGAGGGTGCCGGTACGCACCCTTCAGACCGCGACCACGGGAGCCCCCTCTTGGCCATGCAGCCAAAGTCCACGACGACCAAGCACATCTTCGTCACCGGGGGTGTCGCCTCTTCCCTCGGCAAGGGTCTGACTGCCTCGAGCCTGGGTGCGCTCCTCAAGGCGCGCGGCCTGCGCGTCACCATGCAGAAGCTCGACCCGTACCTGAACGTCGACCCCGGCACGATGAACCCCTTCCAGCACGGCGAGGTGTTCGTCACGAACGACGGCGCCGAGACCGACCTGGACATCGGCCACTACGAGCGCTTCCTGGACGTCGACCTCGACGGCACGGCCAACGTCACCACCGGCCAGGTCTACTCGCAGGTCATCGCCAAGGAGCGGCGCGGCGAGTACCTCGGCGACACCGTCCAGGTCATCCCGCACATCACCAACGAGATCAAGCACCGCATCCGCCGCATGGCCACGGACGACGTCGACGTCGTCATCACCGAGGTCGGCGGCACGGTCGGTGACATCGAGTCCCTGCCGTTCCTGGAGACCGTCCGCCAGGTCCGCCACGAGGTCGGCCGCGACAACGTCTTCGTCGTGCACATCTCGCTGCTGCCCTACATCGGCCCGTCCGGTGAGCTGAAGACCAAGCCGACCCAGCACTCGGTCGCGGCCCTGCGCAACATCGGTATCCAGCCGGACGCCATCGTGCTGCGCGCCGACCGTGACGTGCCGACCGCCATCAAGCGCAAGATCTCGCTGATGTGCGACGTCGACGAGGACGCGGTCGTCGCCTGTGTCGACGCCAAGTCGATCTACGACATCCCGAAGGTCCTGCACACCGAGGGCCTGGACGCCTACGTCGTCCGCAAGCTGGACCTGCCGTTCCGCGACGTGAACTGGACCCAGTGGGAAGACCTCCTGGACCGGGTGCACAACCCGAACCACGAGGTCACGATCGCGCTGGTCGGCAAGTACATCGACCTGCCCGACGCCTACCTCTCGGTGACCGAGGCCCTGCGCGCCGGCGGCTTCGCCAACCGCGCCCGCGTCAAGGTCAAGTGGGTCACCTCCGACGACTGCAAGACCGCCGCGGGCGCCGCCAAGCAGCTCGCCGACGTCGACGGCATCTGCATCCCCGGCGGCTTCGGCGACCGCGGCGTGACCGGCAAGGTCGGCGCCATCACCTTCGCCCGCGAGAACAAGATCCCGCTGCTCGGCCTCTGCCTCGGCCTGCAGTGCATCGTGATCGAGGCCGCCCGCAACCTCGCGGACATCCCCGACGCCAACTCCACGGAGTTCGACTCCGCGACCGCCCACCCGGTCATCTCGACCATGGCGGAGCAGCTGGACATCGTCGCGGGCGAGGGCGACATGGGCGGCACGATGCGCCTGGGCATGTACCCCGCGAAGCTCGCCGAGGGCTCCATCGCCCGTGAGGTGTACGACGGCAAGGAGTACGTCGAGGAGCGCCACCGTCACCGCTACGAGGTGAACAACTCCTACCGCGCCGAGCTGGAGAAGAAGGCGGGCATCCTCTTCTCGGGCACGTCCCCCGACGGCAAGCTCGTCGAGTACGTCGAGTACCCCCGCGAGGTCCACCCCTACCTGGTCGCCACCCAGGCGCACCCGGAGCTGCGCTCGCGCCCGACCCGCCCGCACCCGCTCTTCGCGGGTCTGGTGAAGGCCGCCGTGGAGTGCCAGACGGGTAAGTAACACAAGAGCGATACGGTTGCCGGGGTACGAGCCTTGTGGGGCGCGTGCCCCGGTTTCTGTTTGCACGTGTGGGAGGACAGGGCGATATGACGATCAAGGACACCGCCGAGGAGTGGCAGGTCACGGCCACGCAGACGCCCTTCGTGGGGAACAAGACCTCCGTCCGCACGGACGACGTGGTCATGCCCGACGGGACCGTCGTCCACCGTGACTACCAGGTACACCCCGGATCGGTCGCCGTCCTCGCCCTCGACGACGCGGGCCGCGTCCTGGTCCTGCGCCAGTACCGCCACCCCGTGCGCCACAAGCTCTGGGAGATCCCGGCCGGGCTGCTCGACGTCCCGGGCGAGAACCCCCTGCACGCCGCCCAGCGCGAGCTCTACGAAGAGGCGCACGTCAAGGCGGAGGACTGGCGCGTCCTGACCGACGTCTACACCACGCCCGGCGGCTGCGACGAGGCCGTGCGCATCTTCCTCGCCCGCGACCTCTCCGAGGCCGAGGGCGAGCGCTTCGAAGTCTCCGAGGAGGAGGCCGACATGGAGCTGGCGCGCGTACCGCTCGAAGAGCTCGTACGCGGTGTGCTCGCCGGTGAGCTGCACAACAACTGCCTGGTCGTCGGCGCCCTTTCGCTGACCGCAGTGCTGAGCGGCGACGGCGTCGACGCGCTGCGCCCGGCCGACGCGCCCTGGCCCGCGCGCCCCTTCGAGGCCTGAGGCACCGGCGCGGGGCCATCGGAGTACTCCGGTATGACGATCTACTGATCCGATCGGGGGACTTGTGCGCGCCGCTCGTCGGGGGAGGCGGCAGGGCCTGAACTAGGCTCTGGAAGCGTCCCGACCGGAGTCCCGGCGGGTTCGCGCGCAGGCGGACGGAGCATGGCCCGTGACGGATCAGGCGGTCGACACGGACGGATCGGCAGCGGGCGGCGCGGTGCCGCGGCCCGCCCCGGCCCAGACTTCCGACGACGGCCGATTCGTCGGCAGGCGCAGGGAGTTGAAAGAGCTCCGCGCCGACATCGACCGCGCGGGGCTCGACACCATCTCGGGCCGCAAGGCGCCGCGCGCCCGCGTCCTGCTCATCGCGGGCCGCCCCGGATCGGGCCGCACCTCGCTCGCCGAGGAACTCGCGCGGCAGGTCGCCGAGAACTACCCCGACGGGGTGCTCCGCGCCCACCTCACCGAACCCGACGGCACGCGCGTGCCCACGGACCGCACCGCACGCGAACTCCTGGACGCCCTCGGCGTCCCGGCCCCCGCGGGCGCCGACGAGGACGAGCTCTCCGAAGTGCTCAGGGACGCGCTCTCGGGCCGCAGGGCCCTGCTCCTCCTGGACGGCGCGGCGGACGCCGAGCAGGTCGACCCGCTGATCCCGGACGCACCGGAGTGCCTGGCCGTCGCCGTCTCGGAAGGGCCGCTCACCGGCATCCCGGACGTGCGGCCGTGCACGCTGGGCGGCCTCGACACCCCCGCGGCGGTCGAACTGCTCTCCCGCGCGGCGGGCCCGGTGCGCATCACCGTCGACCCGCGGTCCGCGGAGAGCCTGGTCGAGGCGTGCGCCGCGCACCCCGCCGCGCTCGTCCTGGCCGGCGGCTGGCTCTGCGGGCGGCCCAAGGCGGCCGTCGCCGACCTGGCCAAGCAGGTGCACGACCGGCCGGGGGACGAGTCGGCCTCCGGCGCCCTTGCCCGGATGTTCGAGCTGTCGTACACCTCGCTGCCGGGAGCCGCCGCGCGGATACTGCGTCTCCTCTCGCTGGCCCCCGCCGGTCACGTCGACCCGCACACCGCGTCCGCGCTCGCGGGCTGCTCCGTCTCCGCCGCCCGCACGACCCTGGACGACTTCGTGAAGCTCGGCCTGATCAGGGCCGTGCCGTCGCCCCTCCCGCAGTACGAGCTGCCCGGCTGCCTGGTGCCGCTGCTCCGTGCGCGCACCGAGACCCAGGACCGGCCCGCGGAGATCCAGCTGGCGCGGGCCAGGATGCTGGAGCGGACCGTACGCCTCCTGCAGTCCTGCCGGGCGATCACGGAGCCGGACGGCTCGGCCTCCCGCAAGAAGCTCGCCGGCCTGCCGCGCGCCCTGCGCTTCCCCAACCCCGCGGCCGCCTTTGAGTGGCTGCACATCCGCCGCCCCGCCCTGCTCGCCGCCGCCCGCCTCGCGGTGGCCGACGGGGAGCTGGACACCCTCGCCCGGCGCCTGATGGCGGCCCTGACGCGGGCCCTGGTCGCCCACCGGGGCACGGAGGACGCCGCTCCCGACCTGTACGGCATCCACCGCCTCGTCCTGGACGTGGCCGAGCGCAGGAAGCTGCCCCGCGAGAAGGCGGCGGCCCTCCTGAACCTCGCCGATCTGGACGCGAGGACGGGACGTACGCAGGGTGCGCTGGTGCGATATCGCCTCGCTCTGGACGCCGGACGGGAGGCAAATGATCCGTACGCGACCGGCCGCGCGATGGAATCCGTAGGCGGTGCCTACCAGGAGCTGGGGGACTGGTCGCGGGCATCCGACTGGTTCGGCCGCGCCCTCGCCCACCGGCTCGCGCGGGACGAGCGCACCGACGCCGCCCGCCTCTACGGCCGCATCGGCACGGTGCACACGTACGCGGGCCGCTACGGAGAGGCCCTGCGCAACTGGAGCTCGGCCGTCACCGGGCACCGCAAGACCGGCGATGTGGCGGGCCGGGCACGTGCGTTGAGCGAACTGGCGCGGGTGCAGGAGTACGCGGGGCGGCCCGAGGAGTCGCTGCGCACCTGCCAGGAGGCCGTCGAGCTGGCGCGGCAGGCCGACGACGTACGGCTCCAGGCGGCGCTGCAGCTCAGGCTGGCCGACACCCTGGATCACCTGGGCGACCCGGCGGCCGCCCGGCTGCACCGGGGCGCCGCCGAGCGGATGCTGGGAACGGAGCTCGCTGACGCCACAGGGGTCGCGGACGTCACAGAGGCCACAGGGTCGGCGGCCGAGAAACGACCGAAAGGCGCAGGCGGGGCTCCTACCTGCGAAATCCGTAGCGCTGCCGCAGAAGATTGATGCATTGAAAGGCTAGACAGCGAGAAGTCCTTCATTAGACTGGCTCCGCCGCGTACATCCGTGGTGTCTCCGATGCGCCCTCTTGTGTATCGGTATGTAGTGCATTGCCCGAAGAATCCCTGAGCCAAGAGGACCGTGATCGACGTGAAGGTCGGCATCCCCCGCGAGGTCAAGAACAACGAGTTCCGGGTGGCCATCACCCCCGCCGGTGTGCACGAGCTGGTGCGCCACGGCCACCAGGTCGTCATCGAGCGGGACGCCGGTGTCGGCTCCTCGATCACGGACGCGGAGTACGTCTCCGCGGGCGCCGTCATCCTGGACACCGCCGACGAGGTCTGGGCCACCGCCGACCTCCTCCTGAAGGTCAAGGAGCCCATCGCGGAGGAGTACCACCGCCTCCGCAAGGACCAGACCCTCTTCACCTACCTGCACCTGGCCGCCTCCAAGGAGTGCACGGACGCCCTCCTGGAGTCCGGCACGACCGCCATCGCGTACGAGACCGTCGAGACCGCGAACCGTGCGCTCCCGCTGCTCGCCCCGATGTCCGAGGTCGCGGGCCGCCTCGCCCCGCAGGTCGGCGCCTACCACCTGATGGCCGCCAACGGCGGCCGCGGTGTCTTGCCCGGCGGTGTCCCCGGCGTCGCGGCCGGCAAGGCCGTCGTCATCGGCGGCGGCGTCTCCGGCTGGAACGCCATGCAGATCGCCATCGGCATGGGCTTCCACGTGACCCTGCTCGACAAGGACATCAACAAGCTCAAGGAGGCGGACAAGATCTTCGGCACGAAGATCCAGACCGTCGTCTCCAACGCCTTCGAGCTCGAGAAGGCCTGCATCGAGGCCGACCTCGTCATCGGCGCCGTCCTCATCCCGGGTGCCAAGGCGCCCAAGCTCGTCACCAACGAGCTCGTCTCGCGGATGAAGCCGGGAAGTGTCCTTGTCGACATCGCGATCGACCAGGGCGGCTGCTTCGAGGACTCGCACCCGACGACGCACGCCGAGCCGACCTTCCCGGTCCACAACTCGGTGTTCTACTGCGTCGCCAACATGCCCGGCGCGGTGCCCAACACCTCGACGTACGCGCTGACCAACGCGACGATGCCGTACATCGTCGAGCTGGCGAACCGCGGCTGGGCCGAGGCGATCCGCCGCGACAAGGCGCTTGGCCTGGGCCTCAACACCCATGACGGCAAGGTCGTTTACAAGGAGGTCGCCGAGGCGCACGGTCTCGAGCACGTCGAGCTCGAGGCGCTCATCGGCTGAACCGGACCGCTTTCGTCAACGAAAGTCGTCAATCTCACGCCAACGGCCGGACCTTGAGAGGGGTCCGGCCGTATGCGTATGTCCATGGACATGGTCAACTCGCCTTGAACGTAACCCTTTAACCGATTCGCACCCCACGGAATTGTGCCGACGGCACGCCGCGCACCCTTGACATGGGGGCGTTCGATTGCCGACACATCGGGCCGGGTCCGGCGGATTGTGTTGCTGCGGAGCGGTGACACGCCATAGAGTCGCCAACCGTCGGCATGGTGCCACGCTGACCTATCGAGAAATTTCCTGGTCACCAAGGAGGTAAGACGACTTGTGAATGAGTCGACATTTGCTCCCGGGGGTGGTCAACCAGGAATGTCTGAGCGCGGCCAAGGACCCGTGGGGCTCGAGGCTGTCGGCTCCGTCGCTGTCCGCACCTTCGCAGCCCGCCAGAAACCGCAGCCGACACCGACTGCAACCCAGAGCATGGATGGCCATCACGTGAACGCCATGGCCGGCGACCGGAGTGGCGATAACACCACCCACACCCAACTCGCCGACTACGAGGAACTGCCCCAGGGGCACTTCTACGACCCTGACGCCGAGTACGAGCCCGATCCCGAGTACGCGGCCACGCTGGCCCCGGACGCGGCCCGTCAGCGCCGTGAGCGCATCGGTCCCACGGGACGCCCGCTGCCGTACTTCCCGATCCCGGGTCCGCTGACCGATCACGGTCCCGCGAAGATCATCGCGATGTGCAACCAGAAGGGCGGCGTGGGCAAGACGACGTCGACCATCAACCTGGGTGCCGCGCTCGCGGAGTACGGACGCCGGGTCCTGCTCGTCGACTTCGACCCGCAGGGCGCCCTTTCCGTGGGCCTCGGGGTGAACCCGATGGAGCTGGACCTCACGGTCTACAACCTGCTCATGGAGCGGGGCATGTCGGCGGACGAGGTGCTGCTGAAGACGGCGGTCCCGAACATGGACCTGCTGCCCAGCAACATCGACCTGTCGGCCGCCGAAGTGCAGTTGGTGAGCGAGGTCGCGCGCGAGTCCACGCTCCAGCGGGCGCTGAAGCCGCTGATGCAGGACTACGACTACATCGTGATCGACTGTCAGCCCTCGCTCGGTCTGCTCACCGTGAACGCCCTGACGGCGGCCCACAAGGTGATAGTGCCGCTCGAGTGCGAGTTCTTCGCGCTGCGCGGTGTGGCCCTGCTGACGGAGACCATCGAGAAGGTCCAGGAGCGGCTCAACCCCGACCTGGAGCTCGACGGCATCCTGGCCACCATGTACGACTCCCGCACGGTGCACAGCCGTGAGGTGCTCGCGCGGGTGGTCGAGGCCTTCGACGATCACGTGTACCACACGGTGATCGGACGCACGGTGCGCTTCCCGGAGACCACGGTCGCCGGTGAGCCGATCACGACGTACGCATCGAACTCGGTCGGCGCGGCCGCTTATCGCCAGCTCGCCAGGGAGGTGCTCGCCCGGTGTCACGCCGAGTGAGTCTGCCGGGGGCCGACGAACTGTTCCGTACGACCGGGGGGATGGCGCTGCAGTCCTCGTCCCCGCGACGCCAGACCAACGGCGAGGCGCGGGTGCCGGGGCCCGCGGGCGAGAGCGACGAGGCCGCCGCCGTCGACGCGCACGGCAGCGTCTCGTCGCAAGAAGGCACGGACGCCGCCGAACACGGCGCCGCCGACGCGGAGTCGGGCGAGTCCCGCACCCGGTCGGCCGCCGCCGACGCCGAGAAGGAAGGGCGTGCTCCCGCCCGGGGCCAGGAAGGCGCCGCGGCACAGAGCGGCGGCGGCCGGTCCGCGAACTCCTCCTCCACGGCACAGGCGCGGCGGCGAGCGCGGGCGGCCAACCGGCGGCCCAGCGGGCGCGAGCGGCACGACGAGAAGATCACCGTGTACGTCTCCGCCGAGGAGCTGATGGACCTCGAGCACGCGCGTCTGGTGCTCCGGGGCGAGCACGGACTCGCTGTCGACCGCGGACGCATCGTGCGCGAGGCGGTGGCCGTCGTTCTCGCGGATCTTGAGTCCCGCGGGGACGCGAGCATTCTCGTACGACGGCTTCGCGGGCGGTAGCGGTAGCGTTCCCGCCGATGCCCCTGAACGACGATTCCGCACCGGCCGCCCGTCGGCGTGCGCTGGGGCGTGGCCCCGGGGCGGCTCCCGCGGAGCCCGCGCCGGAGCCGATCCCGGAGCCGACTCCCGAGCCGGAGCCGCAGCCGGTGCCGATCCCGGAGCCGGAGGCGACCGCCGAGTCCGAGGTGCCGCCCGAGCCCGAGGCGTCCCCCGAGTCCGAGGCTTCGCCCGATCCTGAGGCTTCCCCCGAGCCCGACGACGGGCGGTTCAAGGTTCGGCTCGCCAACTTCGAAGGCCCCTTCGATCTGCTGCTCCAGCTCATCTCGAAGCACAAGATGGACGTCACCGAAGTCGCCCTGTCGACGGTGACCGACGAGTTCATGGCGTACATCCGCGCCATGGGACCCGACTGGGACCTGGATCAGACCACCGAGTTCCTGGTGGTCGCCGCCACCCTGCTCGACCTCAAGGCGGCCCGGCTCCTGCCGTCCGCCGAGGTCGAGGACGAAGCGGATCTGGCGCTGCTCGAAGCGCGAGACCTGCTCTTCGCGCGGCTGCTGCAGTACCGCGCGTACAAGCAGATCGCCGACATCTTCAGCGGGCGGCTCGACGAGGAGGCGCGGCGCTATCCGCGCACGGTCGGCCTGGAGGCGCACCACGCCGAGCTGCTGCCCGAGGTCGTCATCAGCATCGGCGCCGCGGGGTTCGCCGCGCTCGCCGTGAAGGCGATGCAGCCGCGGGCGAAGCCCCAGGTGTACGTCGACCACATCCACGCCCCGCTGGTCTCCGTGCAGGAGCAGGCCGGGGTGGTGGTGGCCCGGCTCCGGGAGCGGGGCGAGGCCAGCTTCCAGGTGCTCGTCGAGGACGCGGGGGACACCCTCACGATCGTCGCCCGCTTCCTGGCCCTCCTGGAGCTGTACCGGGAGAAGGCCGTCGAGCTGGACCAGGACGAGGCCCTGGGCGAGCTGATGGTGCGGTGGACCGGCGGGGACGGCGAGGGCGAGCCGACGGTGACCGACGAGTTCGACCGCGCACCCGATCCACCGGGTGAGACGACTGAGGAGACGGTCACATGAGTGCGGAGAGTCCTGCGGGTGATCTGGTGAGCGCCGTCGCCGATCTGGAGCTGCGGCCCGCCCTGGAGGCCGTCCTGATGGTCGTCGACGAACCGGCCACCGAGGAGCACCTCGCCAAGATCCTCGACCGGCCCCGGCGGCAGATCGCCGACGCCGTGCGGGAGCTCGCCGACGAGTACACCGTGCAGCGCAGGGGCTTCGAGCTGCGGCTCGTGGCGGGCGGCTGGCGGTTCTACACGCGGCCCGAGTACTCCGCGGCCGTCGAGCGCTTCGTCCTCGACGGGCAGCAGGCGCGGCTCACCCAAGCGGCCCTGGAGACCCTGGCGGTCGTCGCGTACCGCCAGCCGGTCAGCCGGTCGAGGGTCTCCGCGGTGCGCGGAGTGAACTGTGACGGGGTGATGCGGACGCTTCTCCAGCGGGGTCTGGTGGAGGAGGCGGGCGCGGAACCCGAAACAGGTGCGATCCTGTACAGGACGACGAACTACTTTCTGGAGCGGATGGGCCTGCGCGGCCTGGACGAGCTCCCGGAGCTCGCGCCCTTCCTCCCCGAGGCGGAGGCGATCGAGGCCGAGACACAGGAAGGCGCTCTGTCGTTCGATCCGGACGCACCCGATGCGCCGGGTTACGAGTACACGCAGGACACAGCCGACTAACGGAAATTTGATGCGAAGCAGCAACGGCAGGAACAGCAGCGGAAACAACGGCGGGAGCCGTGGTGGCAACAGCGGCAGCCGTGGCAGCAGCGGTGGTCGCGGCAGCGGCGGCGGCCGCGGGAACTACCGCGGCGCCGGCAACAGCCGGGACGACCGGCGCGACGACCGACGCGATGACCGGCGTGACGACCGGCGCGACGACCGGCCGAGCAGGCCGAAGAAGCCGCGCCCCGAGGAGCGTCGCTACGACGTGGGCCCCGGCGGCAACCAGGACGGCCCGAAGTCCGGTCGCGGCGCCTCCGCGCGCGGCGGCGCCAAGGGCGGCCCCAGGGCGCCCCAGGGCCAGGCCAGGGGCGGCAACCGGCGCGGCGCGGGAGCTCCCGCGACGTCCCGTGAGTACGACGCGCGGCAGGAAGAGCGCAACCGCGAGCGTTACGCGGGCAAGCCGAAGGTGAGCACGCCCAAGACCTTCCCCGGCGCCGAGCAGGAGGGCGAGCGCCTGCAGAAGATCCTCGCCCGCGCGGGCTACGGCTCGCGCCGCGCCTGCGAGGAGCTCGTCGACGAGGCCCGCGTCGAGGTCAACGGCGAGATCGTGATGGAGCAGGGGCTGCGCGTCGACCCCGAGAAGGACGAGATCAAGGTGGACGGCCTGACGGTCGCCACGCAGTCGTACCAGTTCTTCTCGCTGAACAAGCCCGCCGGTGTCGTCTCCACCATGGAGGACAACGAAGGCCGCCAGTGCCTGGGCGACTACGTGACCAACCGCGAGACGCGGCTCTTCCACGTGGGACGGCTCGACACCGAGACCGAGGGCGTCATCCTGCTCACCAACCACGGTGAGCTGGCCCATCGCCTCACGCACCCGAAGTACGGCGTGAAGAAGGTTTATCTCGCGCACATCGTCGGCCCGATCCCGCGTGACCTGGGCAAGCAGCTCAAGGACGGCATCCAGCTCGAGGACGGGTACGCCCGTGCGGACCACTTCCGCGTCGTCGAGCAGACCGGCAAGAACTACCTGGTCGAGGTGACGTTGCACGAGGGCCGCAAGCACATCGTGCGCCGCATGCTCGCGGAGGCCGGCTTCCCGGTCGACAAGCTGGTGCGGACGTCCTTCGGGCCGATCACGCTCGGCGACCAGAAGTCGGGATGGCTGCGCAGGCTGTCCAACACCGAGGTCGGCATGCTGATGCAGGAAGTCGACCTCTAGGCGAGAGCGAGTCGGCGAAGGCGGCCGGTCCCTGCGGATGCAGGGGCCGGCCGCCTTTTTTTCGTTGCGGAATCCACCTTCGCGGATTTATAGTCGTGCTGACCATAAAGGGAGAGGGGGGAGTCATGCAGGGCTACGACAAGTACGCGTTCGAGCCGTTCGCCGTCACCGTCGACCTCGCCGTCTTCACCGTCCGCGCGGGCCGCCTGCACGTGCTGCTCGTCGAGCGCGGCCAGGAACCGTACGCGGGACGCTGGGCGCTGCCCGGCGGATTCGTGCTGCCGGACGAGTCCGCCGAGACCGCGGCGGGACGCGAACTCGCCGAGGAGACCGGCCTCGCGGCCAGCTCGGGGCTCCACCTGGAGCAGCTGCGCACCTACAGCGAACCCGACCGCGATCCGCGGATGCGGGTCGTCTCGGTCGCCTTCGCCGCGCTCGTCCCCGATCCGCCCGCGGTGCACGCGGGCAGTGACGCGGCCCGCGCGGAGTGGCTGCCGTACGGCACTCAGGGGCCGCTCGCCTTCGACCACGACGTGATCCTCGCCGACGCCCACGACCGCGTGTGCGCCAAGTTCGAGTACACCGGCCTGGCCACGGCCTTCTGCCCGCCCGAGTTCACGCTCGGCGAGCTGCGCCAGGTCTACGAGACGGTGTGGGCCGCCGATCTCGACCCGGCCAACTTCCGGCGCAAGGCGCTCGGCACCCCGGGCTTCGTCGAGGCGATCCCCGGCGCCGCGCGTCTGACCGGCGGCCGGGGCAAACCGGCGGCCCTCTACCGGGCGGGCCCGGCCACCGCCCTGCACCCGCCCCTCCTGCGCCCCTCGACCGCCCTTTCGGAAGGAAGCCCCTCATGAAGCGTGCCGCCACCGGATCCCTGATCGGCCTCGCCCTCGGGGACGCGCTCGGTTTCCCGACCGAGTTCAACGACGTGCCGTCGATCCTCTCCAAGTGCGGGCCCTGGCGCGAGATGGAGCTGCCCCGGCCCGCGATCGTCACGGACGACACCCAGATGACGCTGGCATTGGGCCGTGCGCTCAAGACCGCTTCGGGGCGGAGCCTCTGCGGGCCCGAGCGGTTCGCGCATCTCGTGCGCAGGGAGTACGTCGCCTGGTACCACGACCCGGAGAACAACCGGGCGCCCGGCAATACCTGCTTGCAGGCCTGTGACCTGCTGGCCGATCCCGACCGCCCCTGGCGTGACGCCAGCCAGCTGCACTCCAAGGGGTGCGGGGCGAACATGCGGGTGGCGCCGCTCGGGCTCATACCGTGGCTGAAGGAAGACATGCGCTCCGGCGCCGCCCAGCTCCAGTCCGCTCTCACCCACGGCCACCCCACCGCCCTCGCGGCCAGCGACCTCACCGGGTACGCGGTCAGGCTGCTCGCCGAGGGCGCGGAACCGATGGGACTGGTCGGCCTGCTGCGCTCGTACGCCATCGAGAACCGCACCGACTACCGCCACGACTGGCTCGGCGACCTGTGGACCCGCTCCCAGGACCCGACCCCCGAGCACTTCATCGCGCGCGGCTGGGACGACTGTCTCGCGATCCTGGAACGCCTCGCGGCCGCGCTGCGCGACGCCAACCCGGAGACCGATCCCTGCCTGGCCACCGGCGCGGGCTGGATAGCCGAAGAGGCGCTCGCCACCGGCCTGCTGTGCTTCCTGATGTTCCCCGACGAGCCCCTCACCGCCCTGCGCCGGGCGGCCTGCACCTCGGGTGACTCCGACTCGATCGCCTGTCTGACCGGCGCGTTCGCGGGAGCCCACCTGGGCGCGGACGTCTGGCCCGCCGCGTGGGCCGAGCGGATCGAGTACCGGGACGAACTCCTCGAACTCGGGGCGCTCTGGGATTCTTGAGCCATGACTGTCGACCTCGGCCCCGACCTGTACGCCGATCTCGCTTCCGTCGCGGCGGAGCAGACGGACCCCCTGCTGTTCGCGACGGTCTCCGGGGCGCACCTCTACGGCTTCCCGTCCCGTGACTCCGACGTGGACCTGCGCGGGGTGCATCTGCTGCCCGCGGCCGAGCTCATCGGCCTGCGGGAGCCGGAGGAGACCCGCTCGGAGATGTGGGACAGCGACGGCGTGGAGATGGACCTCGTCACGCACGACCTGCGCAAGTTCGTGCGCCTGATGCTGCGGCACAACGGCTACGTCCTGGAGCAGCTGCTCTCGCCGCTGGTGGCGCACACGACGGACGTCCACGCGGAGCTCGTCTCGCTGGCGCCCTCGGTGCTCACCAGCCATCACGCCCACCACTACCGCGGGTTCGCCAGGACCCAGTGGCGGCTCTTCGAGAAGAACGGCGAGCTCAAGCCGCTGCTCTACACGTTCCGCGTACTGCTGACCGGGATCCATCTGATGCGCAGCGGGACCGTGCTCGCCCATCTGCCCACGCTCGTGGCGGAAGCGGGCGACTCCGTGGCCCCCGCCTATCTGCCGGACCTCGTCGCCGCCAAGAGCGAGGCCGAGCACGGCGGCGCCGAAGTGGACCGCGCGCGGGTGGCCGCCGACGTGGAGCGGCTGCACGGAGTGCTCGACGAGGCGCAGGCGGGCTCAGGGCTTCCCGGTGCCCACCGTGCGTTCGACGCCCTGCACGACCTCGTCGTCCGCGTACGGCTCCAGGGCTGACGCCCGGCGCACGCGGAACAGGAAGTCCGCCACCCGCTCCCGGTCCGGTTCGGCGGGCAGCGGAGAGCGGGCGGCCGCCGTCTCCGCCTCCTGCGCGAGGCGCCGCATCCACGACTCGACCTCCGGCCAGGACACCTCACCGCGCTTGACCGCGAGCAGCGGCTCGCGCTGGTCGCCGACGTCGATCGTGAGGCTGCCGGTGCGCAGGAGGTCGCGGCAGCTCGTCAGGAGGCGCAGGAGGTGCATGGCGTGCTTCCAGCGGGGAGCGCCGTGCAGGCGTACGTCGTCCTCGAGCTTCTTGTGCTGGCCCAGGGCGTAGCGGGCGAACGTGTCGTGTGCGTGCCGGGAGAGGAACGCGTCCCGCAGGGCGAGGAGTTCACGGCCGGTGTCCGTGACGTGTTCCACCAAGGGGGAGTGCAGGCACTCCAGGATGTTCGGGTTGGCGCGCAGGGCCAGCTCGCAGAACCGCTCCACCTCCCAGCTGAACTGTTCCTCCGCCGGCCCTTCCACGTGCGTGGGCGGCTTCTCGAAGCGCCAGAAGAGCGGTGTGGGGGCCAGGAAGACGCCCCTGCGGTCGGTGTCGCTGCCGTCCGTGGCCAGTCCGAAGGCGCGCGAGCCCATCACGCAGGCGTAGACGGTGTGGTCGCGTACGAGATCCGGGGCCGGGTCCTTGGCGTCTTCAGGGCTGTGCATGCCCGGAGCGTACGGCCACCGGCTAGGCGAGGGTGATCGAATTTCCGGTGACCGTGATGTTCCGCGGGGGCAGCGGGCGCGGCGCGGGGCCGCCCGCCACCGAGGCGTCCGCCACCTTGTACTTGCTGCCGTGGCAGGGGCAGTTGATCGTGCCGCCCGCGACGTCGCCGACCGTGCAGCCCGAGTGGGTGCAGATCGCGGAGAACGCCTTGAAGTCGCCCTTCTCGGGCTGGGTCACGACGACCTTCTCGTCCTTGAAGACCTTGCCGCCGCCGACCGGGATGTCGGAGGTCTTCGCCAGCTCGTCGCCCCCGGGCGGCGGTTGCTTCTTGCCGCCCGACTTCGACGGCGCACCCGAGTCGGACCCCGACTCCGGCTCCGACTCCGGCGGCGGCTCAGGGTCCGCGCCCTCGTCGCCGTACTTGCTGCATCCCGCGGTCAGCGCGACCGCGCCGCCCGCCGCGAGGACCGTGCGCCGTGACGGGCGCGCGGCGCTCATGTCGTCACCCCGAACGTACGGAAGAACCACAGCGCCGACGTCCACCAGACCACCGTGAGGACCACGAAGACCAGGCCGCCGACCACCGGAAGCAACCAGCCGGGCAGCTTCTCCGAGCGGAGCAGCAGCATCTTGGCGCTGAACGCGCCGAAGAAGAAGCAGCCGAGCAGCGAGTGCCACATCACCCGCGTCGAGTACGTCTGGTACCCGAGTGCGTAGAGGCAGTGGACCGCCACGGGCACCGACACCAGGAACGCGATCCGGCCCGACCAGCGGTGCAGCGCCGAGGACCAGGACGGTCCCGGCAGGCGTCCGTACACCATGAGCGCCGAGACGATCTGGACGAGGGCGAAGGCGAACGCCGTCGTGCCGAGCCACGCCTTGACCGCGCTCGTGCTGCTGAACCCGGCGAGGTTGAAGGCCGTGCCCTCGGGGTCGTGCGCCTTGCCGTACACCCCGAGGCCCACCGCGACGGCCGCGGCGACCAGGGCGGGGACGAGATACCGGGCGGCGTGCGGGCGGCGGTGCTCGCCCGCACCGGGGGGCGGGCCGAAGCCGCCCTGTGTCGCGGCGTTCGGATCGACGCTCATGGCGGCTCCCTGGTCGGGGCGGAGCGGGGTCAGGGCACGACGGGACGGGCGGTGAGTTCGCCGCCGTCGTACGGGACGGCGCCGGTCTCCGGGTCGAGGCGCGGGGCGGGCTTCGGGGTGCCGTCCTCCTTGAGGATCCCGACCTGCCGCCCGTCGGGCAGGACGATCCAGCCGCCGTCGATCTCGGCGCCGCGCACCTCGGTGGTCGCGCGGTACAGACCGGAGGGCTTCTTGGCCCTCGCGGCGGTGAAGTCCCGCGGCTGCTTGTTGACCTCGACCGTGCCGCGGACCGCGTTGTCGGCGAGGGTGGCGTCCAGCTTCGCGCCGTTCTTGCCGGTCAGGCGCATGGTGCCGTCGTCCTTGACGTCGCCCTTCAGCCAGGACTCGGCGTCACGGCCGTTGCAGTAGTACGCGATGGCCTTGTCGTCACGGATCGAGACGGAGACCGCGGCGGCGTCGTCGGCCGTGCGGCCCGCGTACTCGGACTTCCCGGCCGGCCTCTTCGACGCGCTCTTCGAGGGGCTCTCGGAGGGTGCGGGCGTGCTCTTGGTGGGCTTCGCGGACGGGGCCGCCGGCGACGCGGCGCCGGGCGAGTCCTTCCCGTACGACGTATTGCCCTCCCCTGTCGTCGCGTTGAGCGACAGCATGAACAGGGCGAGCAGCAGTCCCCCCAGAAGCGTGTACAGCGGTCCCGAGCGCTTCATGCGGCCTCCCCCGAGGCGTGGGCCGTGACGGCTCCTCCATGCAAGCGGACCCGTGCCCCGGCGTCCATAGTTGAACACCCACCAATCGGCCCAAGTGGCGACAGGGGGCGATTCGGGCGACATTGACAGGGTCTGAGGCCCGCGCCCTCCATGCGCCGGCCCGGTCACTCACTCGAAAGGCGCGACCATGGCGGGTAACGATCTGGGAAGCCTTCTCGGCGGTCTCCTCGGCGGCGGCCAAGGGGGCCAGGGCGGCCAAGGAGGCCAGGGCGGCTCCGGAGGCGGCAACGTCCTCGGCTCGCTGCTCGGCGGGCTCCTCGGCGGCGGAGCGGGCGGTGCCGGTGGCTCCGGCGGGCAGGGCGGCAATCCCCTGGGCGGCCTGATGGACATGATCACGAAGTCGGGCCTGGTCAGCCAGGACCAGCTCGACTCCTGGGTCGGCAAGGGCGACAACCAGCCGCTGAGCCCGGACCACGTCAAACAGGCCGTCCCCGACGAGACCCTGGACAGGGTCGCCACCGAGGCGGGCGTCAGCCGTGACGAGGCCGCCGACCAGATCGCGCGGCAGCTGCCGCAGGCCGTCGACAAACTGACCCCGGAAGGGCAGGTCCCGTCCGGCTCCCTGGAGGACCTCATCAAGGAGCAGAAGCTCTGACCCCACGGTGCTCCCCACCTCGGTGAGGCACGCGGCGTCCGTCTCGGCAGGCGGGCGCCGCGCACCCGTCCCCCGGGGCCTGACTACCCTTGTCGGTACATCAGTCATAAGTACGCGAGCGAGGAGCAGCACTGTGGCGGTACGAGCGGTCCGGGGCGCCGTCCAACTGGAGCGGGACGCGGCCGACCACATGGACGAGCAGGTCAGCGAGCTGCTCACCGCCATCCTCGAGCGGAACGGGCTGAGCCAGGAGGACCTGATCAGCATCTGGTTCACCGCGACGCCCGACCTGCACAGCGACTTCCCCGCGGCGGCGGCCCGCAGGCTCGGCATCGTGGACGTCCCGCTGATCTGCGCCCAGGAGCTGCAGATCGAGGGCGCCATGCCGCGCGTGGTCCGCGTCCTCGCGCACATCGAGTCCGAGAAGCCCCGCGCCGAGATCACGCACGTCTACCTCGGCGCCGCGGCCACCCTGCGCAAGGACATCGCCCAGTGAGAACCGCCCTCGTCATCGGCACCGGCCTGATCGGCACCTCCGCGGCCCTGGCCCTCGTCTCACGCGGCGTGGCCGTGCACCTCGCCGACCATGACCCCGGTCAGGCCCGCACGGCGGCCGCGCTCGGCGCGGGCACCGACGAAGCACCCGAGGGACGGGTCGACCTGTGCGTCGTCGCCGTGCCGCCCGCGCACGTCGCGGCGACCCTGGCCGACGTCATGCGGCGCGACGTGGCCCGCGGCTACCTCGACGTGGCGAGCGTCAAGGGCGGCCCGCGCCGCGAGCTCGAAGCCCTCGGCATCGACCTCACCCCGTACATCGGCACGCACCCCATGTCCGGGCGCGAGCGCAGCGGCCCCCTGGCCGGCACCGCCGACCTCTTCGAGGGGCGGCCCTGGGTCCTCACGCCGACCCGCGACACCGACACCGAGGTCCTCAACCTCGCCCTGGAGCTCGTCGCCCTCTGCCGCGCCGTGCCGGTGGTCATGGACGCCGACGCGCACGACCGCGCGGTGGCGCTCGTCTCGCACATGCCGCACCTGGTCTCCAGCATGGTCGCCGCACGCCTGGAGAACGCCGAGGAGACGGCGGTGCGCCTGTGCGGACAGGGCATCCGTGACGTCACGCGCATCGCGGCGTCGGACCCCGGCATGTGGATCGACATCCTGTCGGCCAACCCCGGCCCCGTCGCCGACCTCCTGTCCGCCGTCGCCACCGACCTCGACGAGACGGTGACGGCGCTGCGCGCCCTGCAGTCCGCGGACGACGCCAAACGGCGCGAGGGCGCCGCCGGGGTCGAGAACGTGCTGCGGCGCGGGAACGCGGGACAGATCCGGGTGCCCGGCAAGCACGGCGCCGCCCCGACGACGTACGAGGTCGTCGCGGTGCTCATCGACGACCAGCCGGGACAGCTGGCGAGGATCTTCGCCGACGCGGACCGGGCCGGCGTGAACATCGAGGACGTACGCATCGAGCACGCGACGGGACAGCAGGCGGGCCTGATGCAGCTGATGGTGGAGCCGAAGGCCGTTCCGGTGCTCACCGCGGCGCTGCGGGAGCGGGGCTGGGCGATCCGGCAGTAAAGGCCCGGGGCATCCGGCCGTAAGAGGTGCGCGCGGGAGCCAGTAACCTTGTGCGGGGCGTGTCTGCGCCCCGCTACCCCGCCCCCGCGTCCTGAGAAAGGTTTCGCACCCCGTGGAAACCGTGGAAACCGCCGGTCCGGCGCCCGCAGCAGTGATCGTCGCCATCGACGGGCCCTCCGGCACGGGCAAGTCGAGCACCTCGAAGGCCGTCGCCGCCCAGCTCGGCCTCAGCTACCTGGACACCGGCGCCCAGTACCGCGCGATCACCTGGTGGATGGTCCACAACGGCATCGAGCTGACGGACCCCACCGCCATCGCCGCGGTCGCGGGCAAGCCCGAGATCATCTCCGGCACCGACCCCCTCGCCCCGACCATCACGGTCGACGGCACGGACGTCGCAGGGCCGATCCGCACCACCGAGGTCACCTCCAAGGTCAGCGCCGTCAGCGCCGTCCCCGAGGTACGCACCCGCATCACGGAGCTGCAGCGCACCATCGCCGCCTCCGCCGAGAAGGGCATCGTCGTCGAGGGCCGTGACATCGGTACGACGGTCCTGCCCGACGCCGACCTGAAGATCTTCCTCACGGCTTCGCCCGAGGCCCGCGCCGCCCGCCGCAGCGGCGAGCTCAAGGGCGCGGACGTCGCCGCCACGCGTGAGGCCCTCATCAAGCGGGACACGGCCGACTCGAGCCGCAAGACGTCGCCCCTTGCCAAGGCCGGCGACGCCGTCGAGGTGGACACCACCGAGCTCACGCTGCAGCAGGTCATCGAGTGCGTCGTCACCCTCGTCGAGGAGAAGCGGGCGGCGAAGTGACCGCGGCGCCGTCGGAACGGGGTGCGGAGGTCGGCCGCCGCATCGGCGTCGGCCTCATGTACGGCCTGTGGAAGCCCCGCGTCCTCGGCGCCTGGAAGGTCCCCGCGACCGGCCCGGTGATCCTGGCCGTGAACCACTCGCACAACGTCGACGGCCCGATGGTGATGGGGACGGCACCGAGGCCGACGCACTTCCTCATCAAGAAGGAAGCGTTCGTCGGCCCCCTCGACCGCTTCCTGCACGGCATCGGGCAGGTCAAGGTGGACCGGGACATCGCCGACCGCACGGCGATCACGCAGGCCCTCGGCGTGCTCGCCGACGGCGGCGTGCTCGGGATCTTCCCCGAGGGCACCCGGGGCGAGGGCGACTTCGCCTCGCTGCGCGCCGGCCTCGCCTACTTCGCCGTACGCAGCGGAGCGCCGATCGTTCCGGTCGCGGTCCTGGGAAGCACGGAGAAGCGCGGACGGTTGATAAAGGGGCTGCCTCCGCTGCGCAGCAGGGTCGACGTCGTCTTCGGAGACCCCTTCGAAGCGGGCGACGGCGGCGGACGGCGTACGCGCAAGGTCCTCGACGAGGCGACCGTGCGCATCCAGGAGCGGCTCACCGCTCACCTGGACGACGCCAGGCGCCTGACCGGGCACTGAGCGAGACTTTCAGTAGTGGCCCGTCGCGAGGCGGTCCACCGATCACGAACACGACAGAGGTACGGACTTCATGAACGACCAGATCCAGCCCGAAGGCTCGGCCGAGCCTGACCACGGGGCGCTTGGCGACGCCGAGTACGCGGAGTTCATGGAGCTCGCCGCGGAGGAGGGCTTCGACGCCGAGGAAGTCGAAGGCGCGATCGGCGAGGCCGGCCACGGCCCGCTGCCCGCCCTCGCGGTGGTCGGCCGCCCGAACGTCGGCAAGTCGACCCTCGTCAACCGCATCATCGGCCGCCGCGAGGCCGTCGTCGAGGACAAGCCGGGCGTCACCCGCGACCGCGTGACGTACGAGGCCGAGTGGGCGGGCCGCCGCTTCAAGCTCGTCGACACCGGCGGCTGGGAGCAGGACGTCCTCGGCATCGACGCCTCCGTCGCCGCCCAGGCCGAGTACGCGATCGAGGCGGCCGACGCGGTCGTCTTCGTCGTGGACGCCACGGTCGGCGCCACCGACACGGACGAGGCGGTCGTACGCCTGCTCCGCAAGTCCGGCAAGCCCGTCGTCCTGTGCGCCAACAAGGTCGACGGCCCCTCCGGCGAGGCCGACGCCACCGCCCTGTGGGCCCTCGGCCTCGGCGAGCCGTACCCCGTCTCCGCGCTGCACGGCCGCGGCACCGGCGACATGCTGGACGCCGTCATCGAAGCCCTGCCCGAGGCGCCCGCGTCGAGCTTCGGCACCGCCATCGGCGGCCCGCGCCGCATCGCGCTCATCGGCCGCCCGAACGTCGGCAAGTCGTCCCTGCTCAACAAGGTGGCGAACGAGGACCGCGTGGTCGTCAACGAGATCGCGGGCACCACCCGTGACCCGGTCGACGAGCTCATCGAACTCGGCGGTGTCGTCTGGAAGTTCGTGGACACCGCGGGCATCCGCAAGCGTGTCCACCTCCAGCAGGGCGCCGACTACTACGCCTCGCTGCGCACGGCCGCCGCCGTCGAGAAGGCGGAGGTCGCGGTCATCCTGATCGACGCGAGCGAGTCGATCAGCGTCCAGGACCAGCGCATCGTCACGATGGCCGTCGAGGCGGGCCGCGCCATCGTCGTCGCGTACAACAAGTGGGACACCCTCGACGAGGAGCGCCGCTACTACCTGGAGCGGGAGATCGAGACCGAGCTCCTCCAGGTCGCGTGGGCCCCGCGGGTCAACGTCTCGGCCGCTACCGGCCGCCACATGGAGAAGCTCGTCCCGGCGATCGAGACGGCCCTCGAGGGCTGGGAGACGCGCGTACCGACCGGGCGGCTCAACGCCTTCCTCGGCGAGCTGGTGGCAGCCCACCCGCACCCGATCCGGGGCGGCAAGCAGCCCCGCATCCTCTTCGGCACGCAGGCGGGCACGAAGCCGCCGCGGTTCGTGCTGTTCTCCTCCGGCTTCATCGAGCACGGCTACCGCCGCTTCGTGGAGCGCAGGCTCCGTGAGGAGTTCGGCTTCGACGGCACGCCGATCCACATCTCGGTGCGGGTGCGCGAGAAGCGCGGCCGCAAGAAGTAGGCACGGACACACCAACGGGCCGGGGCCCGCCTTCTTCAAGAAGGCGGGCCCCGGCCCGTTCGGCGCTGTGTTCAGAGCCCCCTGCGCGGCCCCGGCGGCAGTGCCGCCGGGAACTGCTGGTGCGCCGTGCCGTGCTGCTCGTGGCCGTAACGGGAGACGTGCAGCTGGCCGAAGGTGTTGAGCCTCGGGTCGTGCCGGTCGCCGGAACGGTGCGCGCCGTACGACGTGCTGCCGAAGGAGGCACTGCCGAAGGACGTGCTGCCGAAGGCCGTGAAGCCCAGATCCTCCTCGCCGGTCCGGTCGCCCGGAAGGGCCTTGAACGACCTGCGGTACTCCGAGTAGAGCGCGTCATAGATCGGCGTGGCCGAGCGGTCCGCCCCCGTGTCCTGCGACGAACGCATGGAGGGAATGGGGGTCTGGTACGCCGGCCGGGGGCGGGAGGGGTCGTATGTGTGCACGTACGTGCAAACGACCCCGTGCGCATACGGATGCGGGCCGCGCCGCTTTCGACTGCGCGGCCCGCTCGGGCTCAGGTTCCGGCGAGCGGCATCGCCGCGGCGACCAGGCGTCCGTGTGCCGCCGCCTTGTCCAGGGCGCCGCGCAGCAGGTCCTCGCGCGGCTGGCGGCCGATGGAGCCGACCGGCGCCGCGAACAGGAGCACCGACTGCAGCTTGTTGGCCGCGGACCGCCAGGCCTCGGTGACCTGGAGCGGGTGGTGGGCCTGCCACCAGGCGACGGGGGCGCCGCCGTCGGCGCCGGGCTGGAGCACCGCGTGCAGCTGGCCCGCGGCGAGCAGCACCGACCAGCCGTGCAGGACCGGCGGCAGGCCGTCGAGGGACGCCACCGGAGTGAAGCCCTGCTCGACCAGGAGCTGCAGGAAGTTGTCGCCGCCGGACTCGGTGCCGGGGCGCGCGATGGCGCCGGTCGGCTCGACGACGAGCGCGGGCCGCAGCTCTCCGTCGATGAGGACGAGACCGCTGGTCACGCCGAGGACCGCCTGGTCGGGCGCTCCTTCGCCGGGTCCGGGTGCCGGGACGCCGGCGAGGCCGGTGCCGTCCTCGCCGGTGATCGAGCGCACGGCGCCCTGCAGCTGCTCCTCGGAGACCTGGACGATCTGCGAGGGCAGGCAGGTGGCGTGGGCGAAGGCGAGCACGGCGGTTTCGTCGCCGATGAACAGGACCGTGCTGGTGCGTTCCTGCTCTGTGTCGCCGGGGGTCCGGCAGGACGTGCAGTCGTAGCTGCCCGGAGCGTTTTCTCCGGCCAGCAGCCGGTCGGCTTCTTCGTCGCCGATCTCGGCGCGTACGTCGTCGCCGACGTCGAGCATGCGCGGCACGGGGGGCTCCTCGGATTCGTAGCGTGCGGGCCGGGGATGCCCGGCTCAAAGGAGACAACGGGCGATCAGTGGCGCAAGTCACGCGCGAAGGCGAACGGAATCGAACCATCCGCAGCGGAGGGTGAGTTGTCCGCTGGAATCCGTCACTCCGCGCCAACGCCTTCTGCGTACACGGAAGTTGCGCAGGTGAACTGGGTCACAGATCATCATGCCGACAGGTCGACAAATATGGAAATCTGTGAATTAAGTGGTTGGCTTGAAATGGACGATACCTCGGGTAACGGCTAACTGGCCTGGAATGACAAGGAGTTGGTTGATATCGGGGCGAGCAGCCGCCTAGATTCCACCGCCGTGTGCAGCGAGCACCGCTCGGGTACGTCCGCCGGCCGCACCAGCCAGCTCAAGCACCGCGGCACAGGAGTGCCGAACTCCGGCGGACGGGGTGAGCGGACCTCCGGCGCCAGACGCGCGAGGAGGTCCGGGACACCAGGGGGATCCCGGGTCCTTCGAGAGGGATATTCATGTCCGCACGTCCCAAGTGCGTTCGCAGGACAGCAGTGATCGGCGGAGCGGTGTTGCTCGCCCCGTTGGGACTGCTCACCGCCACCGGCCAGGCCGCAGCGGCGGACAGCGGAGTGTGGGATCGCATCGCTCAGTGCGAGAGCGGCGGAAACTGGAGCATCAACACCGGGAACGGCTACTACGGAGGACTGCAGTTCTCCGCTTCCACCTGGCGCGCGTACGGCGGAGGGGCCTATGCGGCCACCGCCGACCGGGCGTCCAAGGCGCAGCAGATAGCTGTGGCGACGAAGGTCCAGCGTGCTCAGGGGTGGGGCGCCTGGCCGAGCTGTTCGGTGCGGGCGGGTGCGTCCGGCAGCGCGCCGGGGGCGGCAGCCGCCAAGGCGGCCCCCAAGGCCGCTCCGGCCCCCAAGGCACCCAAGGCGGTCAAGCAGCGGCCCGCCGAGCCGCTGAAGCGGACGCCCGGTCACGTCGACCGGGGCTCCGGGCGCGGTGATTACACCGTCCGGCAGGGGGACACCCTGAGCCGGATCGCGGCGGCGCACGGTGTGAGCTGGCACAAGGTGTACGCCGCCAACAAGGCGGTCATCGGATCGGATCCGAACATGATTCTGCCCGGGCAGCGGCTGGATCTCTGAGTTCCCTCTCGCAGGGGAGCGGCCCCGCCCGGTCGTCCGACCGGGTGGGGCCGCGCGCCCGTGGCGGCGCGGCACGGCTCTTCGCCGTGTTGACGCTGCCTAGCGTGTCCGGATGTATCCGATGCCGATCAAGAGTCTTCGGTCGCTGTGGCCCGCTGGTCTGGTCGTCGCGGCTGTCTCCTCGCTGGTACTGCCGGTATCCGCTTCCGCGGCACCCGCACCGGCCCTGCCGGGGCTCCGGCCCGCCGTCTCGGCGGCGGGCGAGTGCTCCCGCGCCGAGGGGCCCTGGAACTGCCTCGCCAAGTGCGAGAGCAGCGGCCGGTGGAACGTGAACACCGGAAACGGCTTCTACGGAGGGCTGCAGTTCTACCAGCCCACCTGGGAGGCGTACGGCGGGCTCAAGTACGCGCCGCGTGCCGACCTCGCCACCAAGAAGGAGCAGATCAAGGTCGCCGAGAAGGTGCTGCGCAGCCAGGGGTGGAAGGCCTGGCCCGTGTGCTCCAAGAAGATCCCCAAGGAGATCCGGGACGGGCACCTCCTCGTGCACGTCGTGAAGCGGGGGGAGACGCTGAGCTCCATCGCCCGGGAGTACAAGGTGAAGGGCGGTTGGCAAGCGCTGTATCAAGCCAACCGCAAGGCCGTGGGGAGCCGGCCCGACGTGCTCGGCGTCGGCACCGAGTTGGTCATCCGGAAGAAGGTCAGTTCGAAGAAGGACGCTCCGGAGAAGGACGCGCCCAAGAAGGACGCGCCCAAGAAGGGTGCTCCGAAGAAGGACGCCCCGAAGAAGACCCCGCCGAAGAAGACGCCTCCGAAGACGGCCGCTCCGAAGAAGACCGCTCCGGAGGAGGCCGGTAAGGAGACCGGCGCTCCAAAGGAGACCGCGGCTCCCAAGGAGGCTGCTTCCAAGGAGGCCGCTCCGGAGACCGGCGCTTCGAAGCAGGCCACTCCGGAGAAGGTCGCTCCGGACAAGGTTGCTCCGAAGGAGACCGGCTCTGTCCCCGAGGAGAGCGCTCCGGAGAAGGCCGCCTCGAAGTAGCCCGTAGCCCGTAGTCCGTGGGCCGTGGTCGTAACCGGTGGTCCGTCAGGGCCTGCCCCGGCGGCTGAGTTCGCCGGCCTCCCCGCTGAACACGACCGCGCCACGGCGCAGCTCGTGCACCACCACTGCCGTCCGGCTCGCGTGTTCACGCAGGCCGGGCGGCAGCCGCTGTTCCGCGGTGAGGACGCAGGAGCCCGTGCTCAGGCCGACGAGGAGGTCGTACGTCCGGGACGCGACGGCGGGGGACATGCCCTGCGTGGGTTCGTCGACGAGGAACACCCGGGCGTCCTTCGCGAGGAGGGCACGGGAGAGGGCGAGCATGCGCTGTTCGCCGCCGGAGAGGGTGCCCGCCCGGCGGGAGAGCAGCGGGCGCAGTTCGGGGAACGCCTCCAGGGCCGCGGTGATGTCGGTCCGCGCCTCGGAGCCGGACAGGCTCAGGTTCTCGTCGACGGTGAGGTGGCCGAACACCGCGGGGCCGTCCGGTACGAAGCACAGGCCCCGCGTCGCGCGTGCGTGCGCGGAGAGCCGGGTGACGTCCGTCCCGTCCCAGGTGATGGTGCCGGCGGTGAGGGGGGCCGTGCCGGCCAGGGCGCGCAGTGCCGTCGTGCGGCCGGAGCCGTTCCGGCCCAGGAGGACGGTGAGGCCGGGGGAGGGGGCGGCGAGGGTCACGCCGTGCAGGGCTTCCAGGGGGCCGTAGCGGACGCGGGCCTCGCGGAGTTGGATGCCGGTTCTCATGGGACCGCCCTCTGCAGGACTTCGGTGGGCGGGCCCGACGTGACGATGCGGCCCGCTGCCATGACGTGAACGGTGTCGGCGAGGTTCGCGACCAGGTCGATGTCGTGCTCGACCACCAGGAGCGCCATGCCGTCGGCGGCGAGGGCCCGCAGGACGCGGGCCAGCGCGGCGACTTCGGCGGTGTCCAGGCCCGCCGCCGGTTCGTCGAGGAGGAGCGTGTGGGGCCCGCCGGCCAGGGCGCGGGCCAGTTCCACGCGTCTGAGGGTGCCGGTGGGGAGGTCCGCGGCGGGATGGTCGCGGGTCGCTCCTTCGTGCAGGGAGAGGAGGCGCAGGGCCTGGGCGGTGGCCTCGGGGGCGGAGTGCCTGAGCCTTCCCTGTTCGGTGCCGACCCGGACGTTCTCCGTGATGGTCAGCGAGGGGAAGACCGCCAGCTGCTGGAACGTACGGGCCACGCCCAGGCGGGTGCGGGCGTAGGCGGGGGTGCGGGTGATGTCGCGGCCGCCGAGGGTGATGCGGCCCGATGCGGGGCGGAGGGTGCCGGCCAGGCAGTGGAAGAGGGTGCTCTTGCCCGCTCCGTTGGGGCCTACCACCGCGGTGATGCGGCCGGGGGGCACGCACAGGTCGACGCCGTCGAGGGCGGTGAATCCGTCGTAGGCGGCGGTGAGGTGGTGGGCCGTCAGCGGCTTGGCATTGTCTGGTGGCTGAGGGGTGGGTGAGGGGGAAAGGTTGTTCGTCCAGGGGCGGACGCGGGGTATTCGGGCGGGTGGGTGGGAGGGCATGTTCGTGGAGGGACGGACGCCGGGCGCCCCCGAGGAGAGGGAAAGCGCGCTGCGGGCCCGCCTGCCCAGCGGCGTCAGGGAAGGCCGGCGTAAAACCCCCGAGGCAGCGGCCCGCAGGGCCTCGTACGGCCCACCGGGAAAGCGCCCCACCAGCAGGGCGAGGACACCGATCAGCGCCGCCGCCACCCCGCCCCGCGTCCCCGCGTCCAGGCCCACCAGAAGCGCCGCCGCCAGCAGCGCACCCAGCAGACTGTCCGCGCCGAGGACCACCACCGCCGCGAACCAGAGAAGCCCCCGCACGGGGTCGTACGCGGCGGGATCGAAGGCCCGTAACCCCATGCCCAGCATCCCGCCCCCCAGCGCGGCAAGCGCCGCACCGGCGACGAAGGCCGTCAGTTTCAGGGTGCGCACCGGCACCCCCGCGGCCGCCGCCCCCGCCTCGTGGTCCCGCATCGCGGCCAGCGCCCGGCCGATGCGGCCCCGGCGCATGCCGACCGCGAAGAGCAGCGCCGCGGCGAGCAGCGCCAGTTCGAGGACGTAGAACGCGCGGTCGCTGTCGAAGCCCGCCGGGCGGTCGAGGGCGAGCCCCGACGTCGCGTACGGCTGGGCGAAGACGAAGCGGCTGACCCCGACGCCGACGGCGAACGTGGCCAGGGCGAGCGCGAGGCCGCGGCGGCTGATCGCGGGCCAGCCGGTGAGCAGGCCGAGGGGCGCCACGAGCAGCACGGCCACGGCCAGGGCGGGGAGGTGGGGGAGTTCGGGCAGGCCGGGGAAGCGGCCCGCCGTCAGGAGCGCGGTGAAGAGCGCGCCCAGACCCGCGTACGCCGCCTGGCCCAGGGAGATCTGGCCGCCTCTGCCGGTGACGACCACCAGGGAGAGCAGGATGACGGCAAGCGCCGGGACCTGGACCGCCGTGGTCAGGTCCGAGCCCGCGAAGCCCAGCGGGATGAGAAAGAGGACCGCCGCCACGATCCACGCGCCCGGCGGTGTCGGGACGCGCGCCGTCGCCGTACGGGGGAGTGTGTTGTGCGAGCCGATGCCGGGAAGCACGAGGGCCGCGATCAGCAGGGCCACCACGAAGAGGTTCGCCCCCAGCGCCTGGAGGAGCGGTTCCGCCCAGCCGGACGGGTGCAGGCGGGTCAGCTGGCTCTGGGCCACGCCGATTCCCAGGGCCACCGTGATCGCGACGAACAGGCTCCGCATGCGGGCCGCCACCGCCACCGCCACCACCTCCATCACGAGGAGCGGCATCCCGTACGGGTCGAGGCGTACGAAGGGGGCGAGCAGTACGCCGGTGAGGCCCGCCGTGAAGGCGCCGAACGCCCAGCCCGCCGAGGCCACCCGGTCCGCGTCGATGCCGCTGAGGACCGCGAGGGGTCGGTTGTCGACCACGGCCCGCAGTTCGCCGCCGAAGCGGGTCCAGCGGGTGACCGCCCAGACCGCGGCGGCGAGGACGGCCGTCACCGCCAACTGGGCCCAGGGGTCCGCCGACACGAGGACGGGGGCGTCCGCCCTGGCTCCCGGACCCCAGATCAGCGCGGCGCCGCCGACCAGGAGGATGAAGACGCCGATGGACGCCACCAGGGTCCGGGCCGGGTCGCTGCCCGGGACCGACAGGGGGCGGAACACGGCCTTCTCCAGGAGCAGGCCGATGGCCGGGGCGACGAGGAGGAGCGTGCATGCCGTGGCCAGGGGCAGGGGCCAGTCCCATTCCACCGTCAGATGGCGCAGAACGTAGGCGCAGACCATCGCGATCGCGCCGTGCGCGAAGTTGAGGACACCGGTCGCGCGGTACGTGACGATCAGGCCGATTCCGGTGAGGGCCGCCGCGCTGCCGACCGCGAGCCCGGCCAGCGTCAGGTCGTAGCTCAGGGAGGACACCGGGTCATCGCTCCGGGGACGGCGGGGCGGCGGTGGCCGGTTCCGGTTCGCAGATGGGGCACGGGCTCAGATCGCCGGTCGCGATGATGCGGGCGTCGGCCGGGACCGCCTTCGGCTTCCCCGCCACCAGGGGGCAGTCCGCCCGGTGCCAGAGGGTGCCGCCGGGGATCATCAGCATGTCGCCGCTGGTCGCCACCGGTTGGGCCCGCCCCGCGTCGGCGGGAGCCGTGCCCGCCGTCACCAGAAGCTCGTACAGTTCCTCGACGCGCGCCGTGGCCAGGGTGCTTCTGCCGTGGGTGAAGAGGACGGTCCCGGCGACGATCAGGGCCGCGCCCGGCACCGTGCAGGACGCCAGATACGGGAGTTGCCGCTCGGCGAAGCGTTCGCCCGACATGCCGTACCAGCCGAACACGCAGAGCACCGCACCGACGGCGAGGGCGGCGAAGGCCGCCCAGAGGACGGGGTGCACGGCACGGAGCCGGGCCGAACGAGCTGTCTGATCCGGTCGAGCCGCCCGCATATGGGCCCCCTGGAACACGTCAGTCACGTCGATGGGCTGTCCATGTCAGTCAATGGATTGCACTATGCCTTCTGGAAGCCGACCCTGAAAGCTCCGGGCCGTGACGGCTCGGACCGACACCCGGTGGTGAACCAGATGGTTCTCTGGACCAGCCCCAGGCGGGGGAGCGATCTCAAGCGGGGAAGGGTGCACAGCGCGGCGATGGCGGCAGCCGCGGTCCTGCTCGTCGCTCCGGCCGCCGTGGCGTGCGGCGACGACAGCGGCGGGGGCGGCGAGAGCGATCCGCCGAAGCCGTCCGCAGAGAAGACCGCTCAGGACACGCAGGACGCCCCTACCGATGACACGGACGCCCCCTCGGACGACGCCTCCGCGCCCGCGGACCCGGCGGCGGCCGAGAAAGAGGTCAAGGAGAACTTCGAGAAGTTCTTCGACCCCGCCGTCTCCATGAAGGACAAGGAGGCCGTCCTGGAGGACGGCCCGAAGATGAGCGCCGTCCTGAAGAGCTTCAGCGGCGACGAGCGCGGCAAGCAGGTCAGCGCCGACGTCAACAAGGTCGAGTTCGGCTCGGCGACCGAGGCGGACGTGACGTACGCACTCACCCTCAAGGGCGCCACCGCGCTGCCCGACGCCGCGGGCACCTCCGTCAACCAGGACGGCACCTGGAAGGTGTCCGTCAAGACTCTCTGCGCACTGGTGAAGCTGAGCGGCAATGAGTCGCCCGGTCCGGGTTGCTGAGACCCTCGCGGTGGCCGCGCTGCTCGTGGCCGTGGCGGGCTGCGGCAGCCGGCTCCCCGAGAGCGACTTCGAGGGCCGCGGCACCGCGCCCGCCCCCGCGGGGGCGCCGGTCAGGGTCGGCATCATCACCAGCGCGACCAGCCCGGTCGGCGGCTCCGCGTTCACCGGGCCGAGGGACGGGGCCAAGGCGTACTTCGAGCGGCTGAACGCGCGCGGCGGGATCGGCGGCCGCAAGGTCGAGGTGCGCACGTGCGACGACGGCGGCAGCGGCGTCGGCAACAGCGCGTGCGTGCGCAAGCTGGTCGAGGAGGAACGCGTCGTGGCGCTCGTCGCCACCAGCTCCCTCGACTACGCCGGGGCCTCCCGTGTCTCCGGCGCCGGCGTGCCCGACATCGGCGGGCAGCCGATCGGGTCCGCGTACGACACCTATCCGCATCTGTACGGGATCTACGGCAGCCTCGCCCCGCGGAACGGGAAGCCGGGCTGGGGCGGCAAGCTGATCGGCGGCACCGAGGTCTACCGCTACTTCAAGCGGGAGCAGGGAGCGCGGACCGCCGCCGTCGTCTCCTACAACCAGGCCGCGTCCGCCGCCTACGCCCGCCTCGTCACCCGCGGTCTGAAGGCCGAGGGCTACAAGGTGATCACCGAGCAGGTCGACTTCGCGCTGCCCAACTTCCGCGCCGCGGCGGCCGACCTCAAGGAGCAGGGCGCCGACCTGGTCTTCGACGCGATGGACACCCATGGCAACGCCCGGCTGTGCGAGGCCATGGACGAGGTGGGGGCGAACGTCACCGCCAAGGTCACCAACGTCCAGAACTGGACCTCATCGGTGGCGGACGACTACAAGGACGCACCGCGCTGCCGCAACGCCCTGTGGGCCACCGGAGCCAGCCGCAACTACGAGGACACGGATCATCCGGCGGTACGCGAGTTCCGCGACGCCATGAAGGGGCACAAGGATCTCGGTCAGTGGCAGCTGGAGGGCTGGGCGGCCGCCATGTGGTTCACCGACGCGGCGACGTCGTGCCGGCAGGACGTCACGCGCGCGTGCGTCGACCGCTTTATGCACCGGGGTAAGTCATACACCGCCCGGGGGCTGCTGCTTCCGGTGACGTATGAGGAACGGGCCGATCCGCCGGAGACCCGTATGACCTGTGTGTCGGTGGCCCGCTGGAAGGACAGTGAGGGCTGGGTCACACAAGGCGACATGAACAAAAACTGCTTCCACGTGCCGCAGCTCTCCTACCAGCCATGATGCGTGTAAACGGCAGGAAAGTTCCCGGAGCCGCGTACCAAAGGCACAACTGTTGAGGAACAAGATGATGATGAAACCCAACCCTCTGACCGTAATCCCCGTCTAACCCTGCGGTAGGCGGACGAGAAGGACTGTCCGCGGGGAAGCGTGGGATACGGGGACGCATGCACATCTCTTTCCTTATTCACAACGCGTACGGAATCGGCGGGACGATCCGGACGACGTACAACTTGGCGAACACGCTCGCCGAGCAGCACGACGTCGAGATCGTCTCCGTCTTCCGGCACCGCGACGAACCCGTGTTCTCGCCCGGCTCCCGCGTCCGGCTGAGTCACCTCGTCGACATGCGCAAGGAAAGCCCCGGCTACGAGGGAGAGACCCCCGACGCCCTGCGGCCCGCCCGGACGTTCCCGAGCGCGGAAGGCCGCTACCGCCAGTACAACGCCCTCACCGACCGGCGGATCGCCGAGCACCTCTCCTCGCTCAGCGCCGACGTGGTCGTGGGTACCCGCCCCGGCCTGAACGTGCACATCGCACGCGAGGCCGCGCGCGGACCGCTGCGCGTCGGCCAGGAGCACCTCACGCTCGACAGCCACTCCAAGGACCTGCGCCGCCAGCTGCGCAGCGTCTACCCCCGCCTCGACGTCCTGACCACGACGACCGAGGCCGACGCCCGCGCCTACCGCCGCAAGATGCGCCTGCCCGGAGTCCACGTCCAGGCCGTGCCCAACCCCGTCCCCGCACCCGGCATCGAACCCGCCGACGGCAACCAGAAATGGGTCGTGGCGGCGGGGCGCCTCGCCCCCGTCAAACGCTACGACCTGCTGATACGGGCCTTCGACCAGGTCCGCGCCGAGCGCCCCGACTGGCGCCTTCGGATCTACGGCGGCGGCAAGCAGAAGGACAAGCTGCGCGCCCTGATCGACGAACTCGGCCTCTACAACCACGTCTTCCTGATGGGTCCCGCCCACCCCATCGAGCCCGAGTGGGCCAAGGGCTCCATCGCGGCCGTCACCTCCAGCCTCGAATCCTTCGGCATGACGATCGTCGAGGCCATGCGCTGCGGCCTGCCCGTCGTCGCCACCGACTGCCCGCACGGCCCCGGCGAGATCATCGAGAACGGCGTCGACGGACGCCTCGTCGAGGTCGGCAACCCCGACGCGATCGCGGGCGGCCTGCTCGAACTGATCAACAACGACACACTGCGCCGGCAGATGGCGGGTGCGGCCCTCGAGGACTCCGAGCGCTTCGACCCGACCCGCATCGCCGAGCGCTACGACGCGATGTTCACCGGGATGGTCGCCCGCGGCAGCTCCTTCGGCGGCCGGGTGCGCGGATCGCTGCACCGCACCCGGGGCGCCCTGCTGGGCGGCGCGTACGCGGTGCGGGACATGGGACACGGGGTACCGACCAGCGGCATACAGACGAAAGGATCCACCGCATGACGGCCTTGGCCACCTCGGACGCCTCATCGCCCTGCGACGCCGGTGTCGATCAGGACGTCGCCGCGGCACCGCGCGCGGACTGCATAGCCGACTCGGCGGGCGGGCTCACCTTCGACGTGACCGACCCCGGCGGCGAGGGCGCCGCCTACCTCCTGCTGCGCCGCCGCGATGCCGCGTCCGCCGACGAGGACGTGCGCCTGCCGCTGTCCCCGGCCGCCGACGGCAGGCTGCGGGCCGCGCTGCCCAGCAGCGTCGAGCTGGCCGAGGGCCGCTGGAACGCCTACGCGGAGGTCGGGGGAGGCACCCCGCGCCGCCTCGCCCCCGGCGTGAACGACCTGCGCTCCCTCGTCGACCGCGCCCCCAGCGGGGCCCGCGGCTACATCTCCGTCCGCATTCCGTACGCCACCAAGCAGGGAAACCTTTCTGTACGCAGCTGGCTGCGCGCACCGCACGCCGAGATCGGCGAGCTGAAGATCGCCGGCACCTCGGTCACCGCGCAGGGCCGCGTGTACGGCACCGCGCTGACCGGCGCCGCCTGCGCCGAGGCGTCCCGCCGCGGGGAGCCCGACCGGATCGAGCGCTACGAACTGACCGCCGACGGAGCGGAGTTCGGCTTCGCCCTGGACTGCGACGTGCTCGCGGCCGACGGCCCGGGGCCCTGGGACCTCTGGCTGCGCCCGGCGGGCGGGAGCGGGCCGCGGATCCGGCTCGCCCGGCTCCTGGACGACGTGCCGGACAAGAAGCAGATCTTCACCTACCCGTCGGCGCGGCTCGACACCGAGGCGCACGGCCCGCTGGACGCGGGGATGTACTACACGAACGACAACGACCTCTCCGTACGGATCCGCGAGGCGAACGCGGTCGAGGACTGACGCGAACAGGGCTGACGCGAACAGGCCTGACGCGAACCGGCCTGACGCGAACCGGCCTGACGCGAACCGGCCTGACGCGAACCGGCCTGACGCGGACAGGGCTTACGGGAGCCCGGCGCCATCGCGGACCGTGGTTGTCCGCGACGCCGGGCACAATCGGCTCCATGTTGGAGACCTCCGCACGACTGCTCCGCCTGCTCTCGCTGCTGCAGGCCCACCGCGACTGGTCGGGCGCGGACCTCGCCGACCGGCTCGGCGTCACCCCGCGCACGGTGCGGCGTGACGTGGACCGGCTGCGCGAACTCGGCTACCCCGTGAACGCCAGCCCCGGCACGGGCGGTGGCTACCAGCTCGGCGCGGGCGCGGAGCTGCCGCCGCTGCTCCTGGACGACGACGAGGCGGTCGCGGTGGCCGTCGGTCTGCGCACCGCCGCGGGACAGGGCATCGAGGGCATCGGCGAGACCTCCGTACGCGCCCTGTCCAAGCTGGAGCAGGTGCTGCCGAGCAGGCTGCGGCGCCGGGTCGGCGCGCTGACGGCGTTCACGGTGCCGATGCTGCGCAGCCCGCAGCAGCAGAGCGTCGACCCTTCGGTACTGACCGAACTCGCGCACGCCTGCCGTGACGCGGAGCGCCTGCGCTTCGACTACCGCGACCACGGCGGCAGTTCGACCCGCCGCACCGTCGAACCGCACCGCCTCGTCTGCACCGAGCGCCGCTGGTACCTGGTCGCCTGGGACGTGGAGCGCGACGACTGGCGCACCTTCCGCGCGGACCGCATCGAACCCCGGCCGCCGCACGGCCCCCGTTTCGCGCCGCGCACCCCGCCCGCCGACGATCTCGCCGCGTACGTCTCCAAGGGCGTCTCCACGCGCGCGTACGCGGCACAGGCGGTGTTCCGGCTCCTGGTGCCGCTTGAGGAGGCGGCCCAGCGGGTCTCTCCGTCGGACGGCACGCTGGAGGCGGAGACCGACCACAGCTGTCTGCTGCGCACGGGCGCCACGAGCCTGGACGTCATGGTCATCCATGTCCTGCTGATGGGCTTCGAGTTCCAGGTCGTCGAGCCGGCCGGCTTCACCGAGCGGCTCGGCTCGGCGCGGGACCTCCTCAGCCGGGCCCTGGACCGGGGTGTTCGGTCTGCGGATCAGGGTGCTGGGCTTCCGACGGCCCAGACGGCCCAGACGGCTCCGGGGGCGGGAACGCCGCGTACTCCGGATGGTGCAGATCGAACGCCGGGGACTCCGAGCGGATCCGGGGCAGCGTGACGAAGTTGTGGCGCGGCGCCGGGCAGGCGGTGGCCCACTCCAGGGAGCGGCCGAAGCCCCAGGGGTCGTCGACGTCGACCTTCTTGCCGTACTTGGCTGTCTTCCAGACGTTGTAGAGGAACGGCAGCGTGGACATGCCGAGCAGGAACGCGCCGATGGACGAGATGGTGTTGAGCACCGTGAAGCCGTCCGCCGCCAGGTAGTCCGCGTACCGCCGCGGCATGCCCTCCGCGCCCAGCCAGTGCTGGACGAGGAACGTGAGGTGGAAGCCCACGAAGAGCGTCCAGAAGTGGATCTTGCCGAGCGGTTCGTCGAGCATCTTGCCCGTGAGCTTCGGCCACCAGAAGTAGAAGCCGCCGAAGGTCGCGAAGACGACGGTGCCGAACACCACGTAGTGGAAGTGGGCCACGACGAAGTACGAGTCGGTGACGTGGAAGTCGAGCGGCGGCGAGGCCAGGATGACGCCGGTGAGCCCGCCGAAGAGGAAGCTCACCAGGAAGCCGATCGCCCACAGCATCGGCGTCTCGAACGACAGCGAGCCCTTGAGCATCGTCCCGGTCCAGTTGAAGAACTTCACGCCCGTGGGGATCGCGATGAGGAAGGACATGAAGGAGAAGAAGGGCAGCAGCACCGCGCCCGTGGCGAACATGTGGTGTGCCCACACGACGACCGAGAGCCCGGTGATGGCCATCGTCGCGCCGATCAGGGGCAGATAGCCGAAGATCGGTTTCCTGCTGAACACCGGGATGATCTCGGAGATGATCCCGAAGAACGGCAGCGCGATGATGTAGACCTCGGGATGCCCGAAGAACCAGAAAAGGTGCTGCCACAGCAGCGCACCGCCGTTCTCCGGGGCGAACACCATGGCGCCGAAGCGCCGGTCCGCCTCCAGGACGAGCAGCGCGGCGGCGAGCACGGGGAACGCGAGCAGCACCAGGATCGAAGTGAACAGGACGTTCCAGGTGAAGACGGGCATCCGGAACATCGTCATGCCGGGCGCCCGCATCCCGATGATGGTCGTCAGGAAGTTCACCGAGCCCAGGATCGTGCCGAACCCGGAGAGCGCAAGCCCCATGATCCATAAGTCGGCGCCGATCCCCGGCGACCGTTCCATGCTGTTGAGCGGCGCGTAGGCGAACCAGCCGAAGTTCGCCGGGCCGCCGGGCACCAGGAGCGAGCCGAGCACCATCAGGCCGCCGAACAGGAACAGCCAGTACGAGAGCATGTTGAGCCGCGGGAAGGCGACGTCGGGCGCGCCGATCTGCAACGGCATGATCTCGTTGGCGAAGCCCGCGAAGGTCGGCGTCGCGAAGAGCAGCAGCATGATCGTGCCGTGCATGGTGAACGCCTGGTTGAACTGTTCGTTCGTCATCAGCTGGAGGCCGGGGCGGGCCAGTTCGGCCCGCATCATCAGCGCCATCAGGCCCGCGGCGAGGAAGAACACGAAGGACGTGATCAGGTACAGGTGACCGATCTTCTTGTGGTCGGTGGTGGTCAGCCAGTCCACCAGGAGCCGGCCGGGGGTCCTCTGCCGGACGGGTCGCGCCTGCGCCGTTGCGGTCTCGGTCCCCATACGCTCGCCCCTTCGCCGTCGCGCACCCCGGGCATGCCAACCGGGGCCATGATGCTCGCGTCACCCCGACTCCGACAGGGGGCGTACGGGAACGCCGTGCTGGAACCGTGAATTCCCCATGCGCCGTCACATCCCTTCGGGCGCCCGGAAACGAGGAAATTGCACAGGGTGCGTAAAGCCGTCCCGGCCGTTTTCCCGCCGTGCTATTACGGCCGATTCCCGGCGCCGTCAAGGAGGCGGCGGTAAATCCGGGAATCACGTCGGAACAACTACACAACCGCCCGTACGTGTGACGGAGTTAAGGGGAAACGCGTGTCGTGATCCTGTGACAAAAGCGTGACCGGAGGGGGACCGGTGACCCATGGTGTCCGGCTACGGCCTTCCCCGGCCGGGCCGCGCCGCCTAACGTGGCGGACATGGCACCTATTCCGACCCCTCCCGCCGAACCCCAGGACAGCCTGGACGCCTACGTGGGCCTCGCGGCCGAGGGCGCCGAGCAGCAGGCCCGCGCGCGCGGCTGGTCCACCGTCAGGTCGTTGCCGCCGGGCGCGATCATCACGATGGAGTACCTCGCGGGGCGGCTCAACTTCGAGGTCAAGGAAGGCGTCGTGATCCGCTGCTGGAAGGGCTGACGGCCGCCGACGCGGCACGACGTACGGCCGAGACAGGCGAAAGGCCCCGGTTCCGTGACGGAACCGGGGCCTTTCGCGATGCGGGGGAGGGTTGTGCGTACCGGCCCCCGCTGTCTTCGGGGCCTAGCCGCCGGCCACCGGGCGGGGCGACGTGGCGGCGCGTGAGGCGCGCTCGGAGTGCGGCGGGCGGCGGCTGCCCGCCGGGGTGACCGGGCTGCGCTCGGAGCGCGGTGTGTGCGGGCCCGGCGCGAGGTAGGCCGGGGCGCGGGCGGGGCGTGCGGAGCCGACCGGCTCGCGGTGCGGGGGCTCGTCCGTCGCTGCCGCGGGGGCGGGCTGGGGCACCATCGCGGGGACCGGGGTGACCGGCGCCGGGACGGCGGAGCCCGCACGGCGGGAGCGCCAGAGGTCGCGCACGTGGAAGATCCAGCCCTCGACGCGGGTGAGCAGCGGCTCCACCCAGGGCAGCGCCAGCAGGACGAGCAGACCGGCCGCCCAGCCGAGGAACACGTCGCTCAGCCAGTGCGTGCCGAGGTAGACGGTGGTCAGGCCGACGCTGAGGGAGACCACGGCGGAGAGCGCCGAGAGATAGCGGCGGGTGCGCGGGGTGGAGGCCATGTAGGCCAGGATTCCCCAGGTCACCACGGCATTGGCGGTGTGTCCCGAAGGAAATATATCGCCGCCGAGCCACATCTCGTTGGCGCCGATCGTGGTGGCGTAGTGCGGGCCGAGGCGGCCCATGCCGATCTTGGCGGCGCCGACCGTGACGTTGAGGAGCAGCAGGGCCGCGCCGAACGTCAGGAGCGGGCGGATCGTGTGCTGGCGCCAGGAGCGCCAGCCCAGCCAGGCCGCGACCATCACCGCCGTCGGGCCGCGCTGGCCCAGGACCACCCAGTAGTCGAGGAAGGCGTGGATCTCGGGCCACTGCTGATAGGGCCGGAAGAACATGACCTGCCAGTCGAACCGCACGAGCCACGAGGTGGCCAGCACGGCGACCACGATGGCGAGGTAGAAGGCCAGGGTCGCGCTGAAGAGCACGATCCGGTGCCTGCTCATCCTCGGTACATCGAGGCCGGCCGGTCGTTCCGGCTCACGGTCGAGACGGGCGAAGACCCGGTCCAGACGGGTGAGGTTTCGTTCGGTACGCACCCAATCGACGTTACAGCGAGTGAGTGTGTGACTAGGCCGAATCGGTGTCTTTGTGATGACGATGTGATGTGGCATTGATCTCAGACGGGGGTTTATTCCGGCGTTTTCCCTATTAGGCCGGGAGTCCCGTACTGAATTCGTTGATCATTTCTACGGCTGTTTTATGGCGCTTATGAATTAGTTCACCGTAGCCTGGTGTGGAATTTCCCCCGCGCTCACCGGAACTCCGGAAACGATCATGGCGGACCCGAGCCGTTCAACCAGAACGCCCCGTACACCGCGCTCGCCGCGGCCACACCCCCCAGGACAAGGGCTGACCTGGACGTACGCAGCCGGGCGAGCGCCACGGCGAGGGGCAGGAGGAGCGGGAAGGCGGGCAGCAGGAGGCGCGGCTTCGAGCCGAAATAGCCCGCGGCGCACAGGGCGAGCGCCACGACGATCCCGGTGTAGACGAGCAGCGGCAGGGGCTGCCTCCCGCGTACGCCGACGACGTAGAGCCAGATCACCAGCGCGACCCCGACGAGCAGACCGACCCCCGCGAGGGCCGCGGGGAAGGCGGTGAACTTGTCGCCGATGAAGCGGGCGAAGGCGTAGCCGAAGTCGAAGCCGTTGCCCCAGCCCGCCTGGACGTCGAGATAGCCGAGGATGCCGTCGCCGGTGCGCCGGCCGACCCACAGGACGTAGCCCGCGGCGCCCAGCGGGGCGAGCACCGCCCCGAGGAGCATCCGCCGGTCCGCCGACCGCTCCCGCCGGATGCGGACGGCCGCCGACACCCAGATCGCCGCGACGACCGCCGCGCCCACGGGACGGGTCAGCCCCGCGCAGGAGGCGAGCACGCCCGCCCACACCCAGCGCCCGGTGAGCACCGCGTACAGCGACCAGGCCGCGAGCGCCGTGAAGAGGGACTCGCTGTACGCCATCGACTGCACGATCCCCACGGGCAGGACCGCCCACAGGGTGACCGCGCAGATCCCCGCGTGTCGCCCGTAGAGGTGATCGGCGATCGCGAAGATCCCCGCGGCGGCGCAGAGCGACGCGAGCCAGCTCACCACCAGGCCCGCGTCGGCGTACGACAGCGGGCTGACCGCCGAGACGAGCCGCTCCAGCCACGGCAGCAGCGGGAAGAACGCGAGGTTCGAGTGGACGCTGCCGTCCGGCAGCCTCACCTCCCAGCCGTAGCCGAACTCGGCGACGCGGGTGTACCAGAGCGAGTCCCAGCGGGCCGTGAGGAGCGTGTGCGGGCTCTTGCCCGCCGCCGCGCTCCACACCGCGAGCACCGCGACCCCGAGGGCGCGCACCCCGGCATAGGCGAGGAGCGCGGGTGCCGCGCGGTGCAGCGCGGCACCCGCACGGGCCCCGTACGAAGGCGGCGGGCACTGATCAAGGTCGTTCACGGGCACGATTATCGGCGTAGGCGGGAACCGGCCACCCGGTCGGGTGCGTGGTCCAGGCGTGGGCAGCGTGGCGTACGCCACACCCTCTCCGCTCAACCGTGAGAGGTCCGCCACGCGCCACTGCCGTGAACTCGCGTACTCTGACGGCTCACTCGCCCTTCGTTGCCGCCAGCTGGGAGATCACGTCCCGCGGGGCCGCCGATGCGAGGGATCACTGGGAGGTATCGCACATGTCGGGTTCAACCACGGCCACCGCTCCTTCCGGCCGTCGGGTACCCGGGTCGCAGGGTGGCGCCAACCGCTGGCTGGTGCTCGTCGTTCTCTGCGTAAGCCTGCTGCTCGTCGCCGTGGACGCCACCGTCCTGCACGTGGCGGTGCCCGCGGTCACGGAGGACCTGAAGCCCGGCGGCATAGAGCTGCTGTGGATCGTGGACGTCTATCCGCTGGTCTGCGCCTCGCTGCTCATCCTCTTCGGCACCCTCGGCGACCGGGTGGGCCGCAGACGGGTGCTCCTGCTCGGCTACGCCCTCTTCGGCGTGGCGTCCGCCGTGGCCGCCACGGCGGACAACGCCCAGATCCTGATCGCGGCCCGCGCCCTGCTCGGCATCGGCGGCGCGATGATCATGCCCGCGACGCTCTCGATCCTGCGCCAGGTCTTCCCCGACCGGCGTGAGCGCGCCGTCGCCATCGGCGTGTGGAGCGCGGTGGCCGGAATCGGCGCCGCGGGCGGACCGCTGCTCGGCGGTTTCCTGCTCGAGCACTTCTGGTGGGGCTCGGTCTTCCTCATAAACATCCCGCTGATGCTGGTCAGCCTGCCCATCGGGCGGCTGCTGCTTCCCGAGTCGACGGGGGATCGCGACGGGCCGTGGGATGTCGTCGGGGCGCTGATGGCCGCGGGCGGTCTCTTCGGTCTGGTGTTCGCGGTGAAGCGGGCGGGCAGCGGAGAGTCGCCGTTCGGCATGACGACCCTCCTCTCGTTCTTCGTCGGCGTGGCCCTCCTGATCGGCTTCGTCCGCAGGCAGCGACGGCGCAAGCACCCGCTGATAGACCTGTCGATGTTCGCGCGGCCCGCGTTCAGCACCTCGCTCGGCTGCATCGTCCTCGCGATGCTCGCCCTGGTGGGCCTGGAGCTGGTCGCCGCGCAGTATCTGCAGCTGGTGCTCGGCCTCTCGCCGCTGGAGACCGGCATGCGGCTCGTGCCGCTCACCGTCGCCGCGATGGTGGCGGGCCTCGCGGGGTCGAAGTTCCTGCACCGTTTCGGCCCGCGCGTGATGGTCGCCTCCGGCTTCACCCTGACCGCGGTGGCCGTGGTGGTGCTCACCGGCATGGGCGACCAGATCAACGACCCGTTGATGATCACCAGCTTCGTGCTGCTCGGCCTCGGCCTGCAGACCACGCTCTTCGGCAGTTACGAATCGATGCTCAGCGAGGCTCCCCAGTCGCAGGCGGGCGGCGCCGCGGCGATCGGCGAGACCTCGTACCAACTGGGCGCCGGCATCGGCATCGCGCTGCTCGGCAGCGTCATGAACGCCGCGTACGCGCCGGGCCTCTCGAACGTGCAGGGCGTCCCCGCCAGGGAGAGCGCCGCCGCGAGCCACTCGCTCGGCGAGGCGTACCAAGTCGCCTCGGGGCTCGGCGGCGGGGCGGGCGAGGCGCTGCGCACCGCGGCGCGCGAGTCCTTCGTGCACGGGCTGCACGTGACCCTGCTGGTCAGTGCGGGGCTGCTGCTGCTCGGCGCCCTGATGGCGCTGAAGCTGCCGCGGACCATGGAGTGCGGGACGCCTGCGGCGCCGCCCGAGCAGGGGGTACCGGCACCCCGCACCGAGGCGGAGGTCCCCGCGGAGTCCGTCCGCTGACGTGCTTCCCGGCCCCCGGCCGGGGAATGCCCCCACCCATACGCCCTTGTTCCTGCGCGACCCCGCGTCGTAACGTCGGCGCGAACCCTAGTAACTACCACTGCTAGTTTTTGCGCCGCCGGAGGCCCGAGATGTCCGCACGCAGCCGTACGCCCCTGCCGCCCTTCGACCCCGCCGACCCCCTCGGCATCGACGACCTCCTGGAGCCGGAGGACCTCGCGATCCGGGAGACCGTCCGCGGCTGGGCGGCCGACCGCGTCCTGCCGCACATCGCCGACTGGTACGAGAAGGGCGAGCTGCCCGGCATCCGCGACCTCGCCCGCGAGCTGGGCTCGATCGGCGCGCTCGGCATGTCCCTGGAGGGCTATGGCTGCGCCGGGGCGAGCTCCGTCCAGTACGGCCTCGCCTGCCTGGAGCTGGAGGCCGCCGACTCCGGCATCCGCTCACTGGTCTCCGTGCAGGGCTCCCTCGCCATGTACGCCATCCACCGCTTCGGCTCCGAGGAGCAGAAGCAGCGCTGGCTGCCCGGCATGGCCGCGGGCGAGATCATCGGCTGCTTCGGCCTGACCGAGCCCGACCACGGCTCCGACCCGGCGTCCATGCGCACGTTCGCGAAGAAGGACGGCACCGACTGGGTGCTCACCGGGCGCAAGATGTGGATCACCAACGGTTCGGTGGCCGGGGTCGCCGTGGTCTGGGCGCACACCGACGACGGAATCAGGGGCTTCGTCGTCCCCACCGACACGCCCGGCTTCTCGGCGCCCGAGATCAAGCACAAGTGGTCGCTGCGCGCGAGCGTCACCAGTGAGCTGGTCCTCGACGAGGTGCGGCTGCCGGCCGACGCCGTGCTGCCCGAGGTCACCGGGCTCAAGGGCCCCCTGAGCTGTCTCTCCCACGCGCGCTACGGCATCGTCTGGGGAGCCATGGGCGCCGCCCGCTCCTCCTTCGAGGCAGCCGTCGACTACTCCAGGACGCGCGAGCAGTTCGGCAGGCCCATCGGCGGCTTCCAGCTCACCCAGGCCAAGCTCGCCGACATGGCGGTCGAACTGCACAAGGGCATCCTGCTCGCGCACCACCTCGGCCGGCGCCTGGACGCGGGCAGGCTCCGTCCCGAGCAGGTCAGCTTCGGCAAGCTCAACAACGTACGAGAAGCGATCGACATCTGCCGCACTTCCCGGACGATCCTCGGCGCGAACGGCATCTCGCTGGAGTACCCCGTGATGCGGCACGCGACGAATCTCGAATCGGTGCTCACCTACGAAGGCACCGTCGAGATGCATCAGCTGGTGTTGGGCAAGGCGCTCACCGGCCTCGACGCCTTCCGGTGAGCGGCCTCGCCCGCTAACTCTGGTTGAAGAAACCGTCCGTCGGACGGCTCGCGGCCTCCCCGTTGACGATGTGCGTGTCGGCGGGGGTCAGCAGGAAGACCCGCGTCGCCACGCGCTCGATGGAGCCGCGCAGGCCGAAGGTGAGGCCCGCGGCGAAGTCCACGACGCGCTTGGCGTCGCCGGGCTCCATCGACGTGAGGTTGATGATGACCGGGACACCGGACCGGAAGAGCTCGCCGATGCCGCGCGCGTCCCGGAAGCTGTCCGGGGTCACGGTCCCGATCCGACGGCCTTCCTCCTCGGCCGCCTCGCTCGCCACCCGCACCCGCGGGTCGGTCACCCAGGCATCCCCGGGTCCCTCGGCTCCGTCGTCGTCATAGCCGTCGTAGTAACGCTCGTCGTTGTTGTTGTCGTCGACGAGGCCAAGCCAGGCACTCGCCTTGCGCACCGATCCCATGGACGCCTCCTCTCACAGCGGGCTTTCTGCGTTCCGCATCCCCATGTTCGTCCATGATGCGGATAGTGCGCCAAGTGGATAGTCGCCGCGCGGGGTTTTCGTGACGGGACTGGTGCAGAGTCAACACGCTGTTTCTCGTGGTCCTCAAGGGTCCTGCTGTGTACGGCTGCTGACAGTGAGTGAAATATGATTCTTCACGGCGTATGGGTGACGGGCGGTGCGTCCGGGTGAACGACCTCCTCGATACGATGCCCCGGTTGATCGTAAACAGGCTCACGGGGGAGTCGCATGTTCGGAATCGTCAGGCCCTGCAGCCATCGCCTGGGCGAGGGTCTCAAGACCCAGTGGATGGCGCATCTGTGCGGGCTCTGCCTCGCGCTGCGCGGTGACCACGGGCAGTTCGCCCGGGTCGTGACCAACTACGACGGCCTGATCATCTCGGTTCTGACGGAGGCTCAGGCCGAGGCGTCCACCGGCTGGCGCCGCACCGCGGGCCCCTGTCCGCTGCGCGGCATGCGCACCGCGTCCGTCGCGCAGGGCGAGGGCGCGCGGCTCGCCGCCGCGGTCTCGCTGGTGCTCGCGTCGGCCAAGGTACGGGACCACGTCGTCGACGGGGACGGCCTCTTGGCCCGCAGGCCGGTGGCCGCCGCCGCCCGCAAGGTCGCCCGGAGCTGGGACCGGGCGGGCGCCCGCACCGGCGCCGACGTGGGCTTCGACACGGCGGTCCTGCTGGACGCCGTCGAACGGCAGGTCGGCATCGAGGGCTTGGCGGGCCCCGGCACCTCCCTGCTCACGGTCACCGAGCCGACCGAGACCGCGACCGCCGCGGCCTTCGCGCACACCGCCGTCATCGCGGGCAGGCCGGGCAACGCCGAGCCGCTCGCCGAGGCGGGGCGGCTCTTCGGCAGGCTCGCGCATCTCCTGGATGCCGTGGAGGACAAGGAAGCTGACGCCGCGTCGGGAGCCTGGAACCCGCTGACGGCCACGGGCACGGGCCTTACCGAGGCCAGGCGACTGGCCGACGACGCCCTGCACGGCATCCGCCTCGCGCTGCGCGACGCCGAATTCACCGACGGCAAGCTCGCCCACATGCTGCTCGCGCACGAGCTGGGGCGGTCCGTGGACCGTGCCTTCGGCACCGACGCGTGCGGGCACAGCCACGAGGTGACGGCACATCAGGGCGGCTCCTTCGGGCCGCCGCCTCCGGGCCAGGGCGGGCCGTACGGACCTCCCTCCAGCGGTCCGTACGGCCCGCAGTCCCCGTACGGAGGCGGCAATCCGTACGGAGGCGGGGTGCCCGGCGGTCCGGGCGGTCCTGTGGGGCCCGGTGGTCCCGGCGGGCCGGGCGGTTTCGGTGGCGGGCCCGGGTTCGAGCCGCAGCCGCCGAAGCCGGGCAAGCGGGGGTTCTGGGCGGGGTGCGCGGTCGCCATCGGCCTGTGCTGCACCTGCAAGCTGTGCTGCGCCGATTCGTACGAGGGCCCCTGGTCCCGCAAGAAGCGCGAGGGCTGCTGCAACAACTGCGGCGGTGACGCGGGCTGCTGCTCGTGCTGCGAGTGCTGCTCCTGCTGTGACTGCGGGCTCTAGGGGCTTCGGGGCCGGCGCCCCGAAGGGGCGCGGGGAACTGCGCGATCAGCCACGACGAACCCGCAGACGACAGATCAGTCCTTGATCTCCGGCGGGGAGATCCGGGACTCCTCGATCGCGGAGTCCCGGGTGCCCCACTTCCGCAGGATGCGGTCGTACGTGCCGTCCTTGATCAGCTGGTTCACCGCTGCTTGGAAGGCGGGCGCCAGCCTCGTGCCCTTCTTGAAGGCGAAGCCGACGTCGAGACGGTGGTACTCGCCGAGGAACTTCAGGCCCTCCTGGTGGTCGACCGCGTAGCGCAGGCCGTTGATCGTGGACATCACCACATCGGTGCGGCCCTGCTGGAGCGATCCCCAGATCGCGCCCTGCTCGGCGTACGTCTTCACGCTGTACGGCTTCTTGCCCGCGTCCTCGCAGACGTGCTTGTTGTCCTCCAGGGTGACCTCGAAGGTGGTGCCCGCGCCGGTCGCCACGTTCAGGCCGCACAGCTGCTCGAAGTCGGTGACCTTCTTCAGCTTGCTGTCGTCGCGGACGGCGAAGCCCTGGCCGTCGTTGATGTACGTGACGAAGTCGATGGTCTTGCGCCGCTCCTCGGTCACGCCGAAGTTTCCGGTGCCCAGGTCGTACTTCCCGCTGTCCAGGGCCGGCAGGATCGCCTCGAAGCTCGCGGCCTCGCGTTTCAGCTTCAGGCCGAGCGCCTTGGCGACGGCCGCGGCGAAGTCGGCGTCCTGGCCGACGATCGTCTTGCCGTCCTCCAGGTAGGTGTTGCCCGGCGGGCTGCCGCCGACGGCGGTCGCGAGACTGAGCGAACCCCGCTCCCGTACGTCCGCGGGCAGGAGCTTCGCGGCCGCCGCGTTCTTCTTGACCGAGGAGACCACGTCCTGCGTGGGAATTTTGTCGCTCTTGCCCGCGGGCGCCGCGCCGCCCGTGGTGTCGGCCGAGTCGCCGGAACCGCAGGCGGTGACCGTGAGAGTGGCGGCGGTGATCAGGGCGAAGGCCGCCGGGATACGGCGGGCATACGGGGACTTGCTCATGGCGTGACGGTCTCCATCAGGCAGCAGGGCAGGGCGGAGCGGACGTACGAGGGAGGGGTGCCGTCGCCCGGTGCGGTGCGTGCGGAGCGTGCGGTGCACAGCGGTGCGGCGGCGGTGTACGCGTGTGAAGGCGAGGTCAACGGCGCGCGGACGCACGGATAGTGCGGTCCACGGGATACGCGAAGCGGAAGAGACCCCGGAAACGGAAGGGCTCAGCGCGCAGGGGGTCGGCTCAGAGAGTCGTCGAACACGACGCCGACCACACTCGACCGAAGTCGATGTGGGAGCGCGTGACCAGCCACTGCTGCGGATGCATGGGGCAAGTGGAACAGGCATCCGTTTCCGCGTCAACTGCCGTGAGACCTACCGCTCATATCCTGGACATCCTTGACAGCGGGCCGAAAGTGCCCCGTACTCTCAAGGCGGATCGTGCTGAGGGGCTCGGTCCGTGTGAAGGCACCACCCGTGTGTGATCTCCCGCCGAGCGTTTCGCCACGCGATCGCGCCGCGCGCCGGAGATCTCCGACATCCACGGAGCCTTCGCCATGTCTTCCGACACGCTCGCCAAAGCCGCGCAAGCCCCTCCTCAGGAACCACCGCCCGACGTCCCGCACATCGTGCCGCGGCGCCGCGCCGGGCAGTGGGTGGCCGCCGCCGCGGTTCTCGTGCTCCTCGGGCTCGCCGTCAACTCCGTCGTCCGCAACGACGCGTTCCAGTGGGACGTGGTCGGCGACTACTTCACCTCCGCGTCCGTGCTGCGCGGCCTGTGGCTCACGCTCTGGCTGACCGCCGTCGTCATGGCGCTCGGCTTCGTGCTCGGCGCGATCCTCGCCATGGGGCGGCTCTCGTCCAACCCCGTTCTGCGCGGGGTCAGCTGGGGCTATGTGTGGCTCTTCAGGTCGATGCCGATCCTGGTGCAGCTGCTGTTCTGGTTCAACATCGGGGCGCTGTACCCGTACCTCTTCGGCGTGAAGACGGTGAACCTCCTCGGGCCGATCACCATCGCCGTCATCGGGCTCACCCTGCACGAGGCCGCGTACGCCGCCGAGGTGGTGCGCGGCGGCATCCTCTCCGTCGACCGCGGGCAGATCGAGGCCGCGCAGGCGCTCGGGCTCAGCCGGTGGCGCAGATGGCGGCGGATCGTCCTGCCGCAGGCCATGCGCTCCATCGTGCCGCCCGCCGGGAACATGCTGATCGGCACGCTCAAGGGCACATCGATCGTCAGCGTGATCGCGGTGCAGGACCTGCTGTACTCCGTGCAGCTCGTCTACCACCGCACCTACCAGGTCATCCCGCTGCTCCTGGTCGCCACCATCTGGTACGTCGTGATCACCTCGCTGCTCAGCGTCGGCCAGTACTACGTCGAGCGGCACTACGCCCGCGGTTCGGAGCGCACCCGATGAGCGTGACGGAGCGCAAGCCGGTCGATGACATCACCGAGGACGACTTCGGCGCGCTGAAGGTCGTCCCCGTGCGCCACCCCTGGCGCTGGGCCGCCGTCGTCGCGACGGCCGTCCTCGTGGCCCAGTTCGCCCACGGCCTCGCCACCAACTCCGGCTGGGAGTGGGAGGTGTTCGCCGAGTTCTTCACCGCCGACGTGATCCTCAAGGCGGTCTGGGTCACCCTCCAGCTCACCTTCTACGGCACGGCTCTCGGCTTCGCGCTCGGCATCGTGATCGCCTTCATGCGGCTCTCGGCGAGTCCGTTTCTGAAGGGGGTGGCCTTCGCCTACATCTGGGCGTTCCGGTCGATCCCGCTCATCGTGCAGCTGCTGTTCTGGTTCAACCTCGCCTACCTCTACAAGGAGCTCCAGTTCGGGATCCCGTTCGGGCCCGGCTTCTTCTCCTTCGACACGATGGGGCTCGTCGGCGCGATGAGCGCGGCGGTCCTCGGGCTCGCCCTGCACCAGGCCGCGTACGCCGCCGAGATCGTGCGCGCGGGCGTCCTGTCCGTCGACGGCGGCCAGCTGGAGGCCGCGGCGGCGCTCGGCATCCCGAGGCTGCGCCAGATCCGCCGCATCATCCTGCCGCAGGCGATGCGCTCGATCCTGCCCAACGCGGCCAACGAGATCATCTCCCTCTTCAAGGGCACGTCGATCGTCTCCGTGATGGCGATCGGCGAGCTCTTCTACCAGGTGCAGGTCATCTACGGCCGCAACGGCCGCGTGGTGCCGCTCCTGATGGTCGCCACCGCCTGGTACGTCCTGCTCACCAGCGCCCTCTCCGTCCTCCAGCACTACGTCGAACGTCACTTCTCGAAGGGGGCATCGCGATGAGCGCGATGGTAGAACTCCGGTCCGTACACAAGTCCTTCGGATCCCTGGAAGTACTGCGGGGCCTGGACCTGGAGGTGCGCAAGGGCGAGGTCACCGTCATCCTCGGCCCCTCCGGCTCCGGCAAGTCCACCCTCCTGCGGGCCATCAACCACCTGGAGAAGGTGGACAAGGGCTGGATCAGCGTCGACGGCGCGCTCGTCGGCTACCGGCGCTCCGGCGACAAGCTGTACGAGCTGCGCGAACGCGAGGTGCTCAAGCAGCGCACCCAGATCGGCTTCGTCTTCCAGAACTTCAATCTCTTCCCGCATCTGACCGTCCTGGAGAACATCGTCGAGGCGCCCGTGTCGGCGCTGAAGCGCCCGCGCAGGGAAGCCGAGGCGGACGCCGGGACCCTGCTCGCCAGGGTCGGGCTCGCCGACAAGGCGGACGCGTACCCCAAGCAGCTCTCCGGCGGACAGCAGCAGCGGGTCGCCATCGCCCGCGCGCTCGCCCTGGAACCCAAGCTGCTGCTCTTCGACGAGCCGACGTCGGCGCTCGACCCCGAACTGGTCGGTGAAGTCCTCGACGTCATCAAGGACCTGGCGAGCCAGGGCACCACGATGATCGTCGTCACCCATGAGATCGGCTTCGCGCGCGAGGTCGCCGACACGGTCGTCTTCATGGACGAGGGACTCATCGTCGAGCAGGGCGCCCCCGGCGACGTACTCGACCGGCCGCGGCACGACCGCACCCGCGCGTTTCTCTCCAAGGTCCTCTAGCCGAGGTCCTCTGACCAAGGTCCTTTAGCCAAGGTCCGCTAGCCCACGCCTCCGCAGACCCACCCCTCTCCAGGAGCTCCCGCATGCTTTCCCGACGTTCCCTCTCCGCCTCCGTCGCCGCCTTCGCCCTCGTGCCCCTGCTCGGCGCCTGCGGCGGGGACAGCGACGCCGCGACCGGCGGCGGCGAGCCCGGCACCAAGAAGGTCGGCAACATCAACATCGGGCCCGACCAGAACCGGATACGCGGCAAGAAGGTCGACGCGATCGCGGAACTCCTGCCGGACAAGGTGCGCGAGCGCGGCACCCTGCGCCTCGGCGGCAGCGCGGACTCGGTCGCGCCGCTCGGCTTCTACGCCACCGACGACAAGACCCGGATCGGCTCCGAGGTCGACATCGCGAGCCTGGTCGCCGACACGCTCGGCCTGAAGCCGAAGTTCGAGCAGGTCTCCTGGGAGAACCTGTTCGTCGGTCTGGACAGCGGGAAGTTCGACGGCGTCTTCTCGAACGTCACGGTGACCGAGGAGCGCAAGGAGAAGTACGACTTCGCGACCTACCGGCACGACAACATCGCCTTCGAGGCCCGCAAGGACGCCGACTGGACGGCGAAGAAGCCGGCGGACGTGGCGGGCAGGACGATCGCGGTCTCCTCGGGCACCAACCAGGAGAAGATCCTCGTCGACTGGAGCGAGCAGAACGAGAAGGCCGGTCGCGAGCCGGTGGCGATCAAGTACTTCCAGAAGGACTCCGACTACTACCTCGCCCTCCAGTCGGGCCGCATCGACGCCTACCTCGGCCCGAACCCCTCGGCCGCCTACCACGTCGCGTCATCGGGACAGACGAAGATCATCGGGACGATGTCGGGCGGCGGCCCCGCCATCCAGGGCGAGATCGCCGCCACCACGAAGAAGGACAGCGGGCTCGTCGAGGCGTACGCCGCCGCGCTCAACCACGTGATCAAGGACGGAAGCTACGCCAAGGTCCTGGGGCGCTGGGACCTGACGAGCGAGGCCGTGAAGAAGTCGCAGATCAATCCCGAGGGCCTGCCGAAGCCGTAGGGGCCGCCGGCAGGGCGCCGCAGAGGGATTTCGCATACCGGTATGGAAGGGTTGATCACATGACGACGGACGCATCGAGTGACGCATCGACGGACGCTTCACGCGACTGGAAGCACTGGCACGAGCAGCGGACGGAGTTGGTGTCGGCGCCCTACGGCCCGCTCTCCCTCACCGGCACCCACTGGCTCGCGGACTACCCGGACGGTTCGCTTCCGGACATCCCCGGACGCTGGACCGAGGAGGGCGACGAGATCGTCCTGACCGCCGCAGCGGACGACGGGCTCACCCTCGACGGGCGGCTCATCGACGGCGAGGCCCGCCTCGGCGCCGACCCCGGCCCGGTCGCCGCCGCCCGCGTCGGCCTCGGCGAGCGCCGTCTGGTCGTGCTGCGGCGCGAAGGGCTCTGGGCGGTACGCGACTTCGACCCGGAGTCCGCCACGCGCCGCGCCTTCCGGGGCATCGAGGCCACCGAGTACGACGCGCGCTGGGCGGTGCCGGGGCGCTTCACGCCGTACGCCGCCGAGAGCACGGTGGACGGAGTGCGTACCGTCCGGGTCGGCAACGCGGACGGGGTCGAGCGGGGGCTCGGTCTCGGGGGCGAGCTGGCCTTCGTCCTGGCCGGAAAGGAGCACACGCTCCAGGTGTCGGTGGAGGCCGACGGCTCGCTGTGGGCGGTGTTCGGCGACGCGACCAGCGGGGTGTCCAGCTATCGGTTCAGGTTCCTGCGGCCCGCCGCGCCGGACGCCGAGGGGCGCACGACGGTCGACTTCAACCGCGCGCTGCTTCCGCCGTGCGCCTTCGCCGACCACTTCATCTGCCCCTTCCCGCCGCCGGGCAACACCCTTGACGCCGAGATCGCCGCGGGGGAGCGGAACCTTATCGACCGCTGACTCGTCTGTAAGAGAGCCGATGACCCAAGCCCCGGTGGCGTACGAGAAGTACGACAGCCGCCGGGGCCGGTCGCCGTATATCTGGCTGACGGCCGAAAGACACCTTGTGCGCGCTGTCCCCGGCCCGAATACTCCCGAGCAGCGCTTGTCAGGGGCACGGCGTATCCGGAATCCGGCTTACCCGTTCTGCCCATTGGCTGCGCCTCACGGGCCCCAACCCACCGGGCCCACTGACTTCCCCCCGGGAGGAACAACAAGTGAGGAACAAGCGCACCACCCCCCGCAGCGGCATAGCGAGACGCACTCGTCTGCTCGCCGTGGCCACCGGACTTGTGGCCGCCGGCGCGCTCGCCGTCCCCGCTGCGAACGCCAATGACGTCACCACCTTCAGCTCGGCGCAGCTCACCAAGGCGAGCGACGCGGTGCTCGACGCGGATGTCGCAGGCACCGCATGGAGCGTCGACAAGGCGACGAACCGTCTTGTCGTCACCGCCGACAGCACCGTCTCCCAGGCCGAGATCGCCAAGATCAAGGAGGCGGCGGGCAGTAATGCGGGCGCCCTCAAGGTCGAGCGCACTCCCGGCAAGTTCAGCAAGCTGATCTCCGGCGGCGACGCGATCTACGCGTCCAGCTGGCGCTGCTCGCTCGGCTTCAACGTCCGCAGCGGCAGCACCTACTACTTCCTCACCGCCGGTCACTGCACCGACGGAGCGGGCACGTGGTGGTCCAACTCCGGGCACACCACGACGATCGGGTCCACGACGGGATCCAGCTTCCCGACCAACGACTACGGCATCGTCAAGTACTCCGGCTCGGTCAGCCACCCCGGCACCGTCGGCAGCCAGGACATCACCAGCGCGGGCAACGCCACCGTGAACCAGACGGTCACCCGGCGCGGCTCGACCACCGGTACCCACAGCGGCAAGGTCACCGGCCTGAACGCGACCGTCAACTACGGCGGCGGCGACATCGTCTACGGCATGATCAAGACCACGGTCTGCGCGGAGCCCGGCGACAGCGGCGGCCCGCTCTACGCCGGGTCCAAGGCGCTCGGTCTGACCTCGGGCGGCAGCGGCAACTGCTCCTCGGGCGGCACGACCTTCTTCCAGCCGGTCACCGAAGCGCTGAGCGCGTACGGCGTGAGCGTCTACTGATCCCACGTACAACTGATCTCACGTACGACTGATCCCACGCACGACCGGTTCTGCAGCCAGCAGCGGAAGGGCCCTCGTCCGGTACTCCGGGCGGGGGCTCTCTCCTGTCTCCCGTCTCCCTTTGCGCGCCGTGCGGCGCTACCTTCGAAGGGCACGCCCAACACGCCCAATTCGGACCCCGGGGGGCCGGCATGGTCGAGGAGCTGGTGGCGACGGGAGTGGCCGTCGGATGTGCCGGAGCGGTCTACATGATGGCTGCGGCGCGTGTGATCAAACAGTACGAACGGGGCGTGGTGCTCCGGCTCGGGAAGCTGCAGCGTTCGGTGCGCGGCCCCGGGTTCACGATGATCGTGCCGTTCGTGGACCGGCTCCGTAAGGTCAACATGCAGATCGTGACGATGCCGGTCCCCGCACAGGACGGCATCACCCGGGACAACGTCACGGTGCGGGTCGACGCGGTCATCTACTTCAAGGTGATCGACGCGACCGAGGCCGTCATCCAGGTGGAGGACTACCGCTTCGCGGTCTCGCAGATGGCGCAGACGTCGCTGCGCTCGATCATCGGCAAGAGCGACCTGGACGATCTGCTCTCCAACCGCGAGAAGCTCAACCAGGGCCTGGAGCTGATGATCGACTCTCCTGCCGTGGGGTGGGGCGTGCAGATCGACCGGGTCGAGATCAAGGACGTGTCGCTCCCCGAGACGATGAAACGGTCCATGGCCCGCCAGGCCGAGGCCGACCGCGAACGGCGGGCCCGCGTGATCAACGCGGACGCCGAACTCCAGGCGTCCAAGAAGCTGGCCGAGGCCGCGCACGAGATGTCGGAGGAGCCGGCCGCGCTCCAGCTGCGGCTGCTCCAGACGGTGGTGGCGGTCGCCGCGGAGAAGAACTCCACCCTCGTGCTGCCCTTCCCCGTCGAGTTGTTGCGCTTCCTGGAGCGGGCCCAGCAGGCGCAGCAGCCGCCGGACGCCGGGTCCGATGCGCCCGCCGCGGTGTCGAAGTCACCCGCCGTGGTGTCCGAGTCGCCTGCCGCCGTGTCCGATTCGCCCGCTCCCGCCCTGCCGGAATTCGGCACGGCGCCTTCACAAATCGAGGAGCCGAGCATTCCGGGAACGTCGAAAACTGGACAGGACTAGTCCTTACCCGCTGCCGATCACCTGCTCGCACGGGGTGTTTGCAGCGGGGACCGACGTGGTGAGACCGGGCATCGGTGAAGACACAGGGGGCGCACAGTGACCGTCGCGTGCGCGTCCTGAAGTAGACCTTGTGTGCTACCAGACGGTATCGGGATAGTGGGCCGCACCATTTGGCATGGACGCGGCTTTCTCGGCGTGTGCGACTCCGTGCCGGTACGCCTTCCGGTCCCCAGGTCCCCACACCGAACGGGCCGACCCCCCACAGGAGGACGTGAATTGAAGCACCGACGCATATCCAAGCGACGTGCCACCGTGGCAGGTGCGGGCATCACCGCACTGATCGCCGCCGGAATCACCTTCCAGACTGCGAACGCCAGTGAGAGTGCCCCGACCCCCACGCCGGACACCCTCTCGGTCGCGAAGGCCGGAAAGCTCGCCTCGTCGCTCGGAAAGGACCTCGGCCTCGACGCGGCCGGAACGTACTACGACGCCAAGGCCAAGAACCTCGTCGTGAACGTCCTCGACAAGAGCGCGGCCGAGACGGTCGAGTCGGCGGGGGCCAAGGCGAGAATCGTCGAGAACTCCCTCGCCGAGCTGAAGAGCGCCCGTACGACGCTCAGCGACAAGGCGTCGATCCCCGGCACCTCGTGGGCGGTCGACCCGGCCACCAACAAGGTCGTCGTCACGGCGGACCGCACGGTCAAGGGCGCCGAGCTCGACAAGCTGGGCGCGGTCGTGAAGGGGCTCGGCTCCAAGGCCGAACTCAAGCACAGCAAGGGAGAGTTCAAGCCCTTCATCGCGGGTGGCGACGCCATCTGGGGCGGCGGCGGACGCTGCTCGCTCGGCTTCAACGTGGTCAAGGACGGTGCGCCGCACTTCCTGACCGCGGGCCACTGCACCGAGTCGATCACCAGCTGGTCGGAGGAGCAGGGCGGCTCCGTCATCGGTGAGAACGCGGGTTCCAGCTTCCCCGACAACGACTACGGCATCGTCAAGTACAGCGGCGACACCCCGCACCCGAGCGAGGTGAACCTCTACAACGGCTCGACGCAGGCCATCTCCAAGGCGGGCGACGCGACCGTGGGCCAGAAGGTGCAGCGCAGCGGCTCGACCACGCAGGTGCACGACGGCACGGTCAAGGGCCTCGACGCCACCGTGAACTACGGCAACGGCGATGTCGTCAACGGCCTCATCCAGACCGACGTCTGCGCCGAGCCCGGTGACAGCGGCGGCGCGCTCTTCGACGGCGAGACCGCGCTCGGTCTCACCTCGGGCGGCAGCGGCGACTGCAGCGCCGGAGGGGAGACGTTCTTCCAGCCGGTGCCCGAGGCGCTGAGCGCCTTCGGCGCCGAGATCGGCTGACCCGCGTCGGCTGACGGATCAGTTCCGGGGCCGGTCCACGACGGTGGGCCGGCCCCTTCTGTCCCTCCCTTTGTGAAAGCATTCACAAAGGGACCTTCGGCCTGCCCTCAGGGGCCTTTGTCGGCCCCCGGGGCGCGATGCACAGGTGTGCAATGGAGACATAAGCGAAAAGGTCTCATCGAAGGAGCCCCGTCATGGAGGCCAGCGAGATGGTGGACGGACTGGTCGAGCGAGCGCTGACCGCGCTCGACCGGTTCGCGTCGTACGACCAGGAGCAGGTCGACCACATCGTCACGAAGGCGTCCCTCGCTGCCCTTGACCGGCACGGGGACCTGGCGAAGCTGGCCGTGGAGGAGACCGGCCGCGGCCTCTTCGAGGACAAGGCCGTCAAGAACCTCTTCGCCTGCGAGCACGTCGTCAACTCGATGCGCGGACTGAAGACCGCGGGCGTCATCTCCCGCGACGAGCTGAACGGCATCACGGAGATCGCCGAACCGGTCGGCGTCGTCTGCGCCATGACCCCGGTGACCAACCCGACGTCCACGACCCTCTTCAAGGCCCTCATCGCCCTGAAGACCCGCAATCCGATCATCTTCGCCTTCCACCCCAGCGCCCAGCGCTGCTCCGCACAGGCCGCCCGCGTCGTGCGCGACGCCGCGATCGAGGCGGGCGCCCCCGCGGACTGCGTGCAGTGGATCGAGGAGCCCTCGATGGAGGCGACGGGGCTGCTCATGAACCACGAGGGCGTCTCCACCATCCTCGCCACCGGCGGCAACGCCATGGTCAGGTCCGCCTACTCCTGCGGCAAGCCCGCGCTCGGCGTCGGCGCGGGCAACGTACCCGCGTATGTCACGCGCAGCGGAAAGCTGCGGCGCGCCGTGCACGACATCGTGCTCTCCAAGTCCTTCGACCACGGCATGATCTGCGCGTCGGAGCAGGCCGTGATCCTCGACGAGGAGATCTACGAAGCGGGGCTCGCGGAGTTCGAGCGGCTCGGCGCGTACGTCGTCACGGCGGCCGAGAAGACCAAGCTGGAGGAGTTCGTCTTCGGGGCGACGGCCTTCGGCGCCGACTGCTCGGGCGCGAAGCTGAACGCGTCCGTCGTCGGCAGGTCACCGCGGTGGATCGCCGAACAGGCCGGATTCGAGGTCCCCGAGGGCACATCGGTCATCGTCGCCGAGTGCGCGGAGGTCGGTGAGGGGGAGCCGCTCACCCGCGAGAAGCTCTCCCCGGTACTGGCCGCCCTGAAGGCTGGATCCACCGAGCAGGGCCTCGAACTGGCCGCCCTGATGGTCGAGTTCGACGGTCTGGGCCACAGCGCCGCCATCCACACCGAGGACGAGGAGCTCGCCGAGGAGTTCGGCAGGCGCGTCAAGGCGGTCCGCGTCATCGTCAACGCGCCGTCGACCTTCGGCGGCATCGGCGACGTCTACAACGCCTTTCTGCCCTCGCTCACCCTCGGCTGCGGTTCCTACGGACACAACTCGGTGTCCGACAACGTCTCCGCGGTCAACCTGATCAACGTCAAGCGGATCGGACGGCGCAACACCAACATGCAGTGGTTCAAGGTCCCGCCGAAGATCTACTTCGAGCGCAACTCCCTGCGCTACCTCGCGGAGATGGACGGCATCAGGCGCGTCTCGATCGTCACGGACAAGACGATGTCGACGCTCGGGTTCGTCCAGAAGGTGACCGACATCCTCGCGACGCGCCCCGAAGCCGTCACCGTCCAGGTCATCGACGACGTCGAGCCCAACCCGGAGCTGGCGACCGTGCGGGCCGGCGCCGCGCGCATGCGGGAATTCGGTCCTGACACGATCATCGGGCTCGGCGGCGGCTCGCCGATGGACGCGGCAAAGATCATGTGGCTGATGTACGAGCACCCGGAGATCGAGTTCGCGGACACCAAGGAGAAGTTCTTCGACATCCGCAAGCGGGCCTTCAAGTTCCCGGGACTGGGCGAGAAGGCGCAGCTCGTGGCCATTCCGACCACCTCGGGCACGGGCAGCGAAGTCACCCCCTTCGCCGTCATCTCCGACCCGGAGGCGGCGCAGAAGTACCCCCTCGCCGACTACGCGCTCACCCCGAACGTCGCGATCGTCGATCCGGTCCTGCCGATGAGGCTCCCCGCGACGGTCACCGCCGACTCCGGTTTCGACGCGCTGACCCACGCCACCGAGGCGTACGTGTCGGTGTACGCCAACGACTACACCGACGGGCTCTGCCTCCAGGCCATCAAGCTGATCTTCGAGAACCTGGAGCGGTGCGTCGTGAACGGCGCCGGTGACCCCGAGGCGCGCGAGAAGATGCACAACGCGTCGACCGTGGCGGGCATGGCCTTCGCCAACGCTTTCCTGGGCCTGGTGCACGCGATGGCGCACACCCTCGGCAACACCTTCCACGTCTCGCACGGCCGCACCAACGCGCTGCTCCTGCCGCACGTCATCCGGCACAACGGCACCGTCTGCGGCAAGGCGACCCCGTGGCCGAAGGCCGAGGTCTACCGGGCACCGGAGCGGTTCCAGGAGATCGCCCGCATGCTGGGGCTTCCGGCGGATTTCCCGGAGCAGGGGGTGGAGTCCTACGCCGCCGCCGTCGAGGAGCTGCGGGCCAAGTGCGGGCTTCCCGCGTCCTTCGCGGAGGAGGGCGTCGATGAAGCGGCCTTCATCGAGGCGCTGCCCGAGCAGGCGATGAATGCCTACGCCGATCAGTGCGCGCCGGCCAACCCTCGTATGCCGATGATCGATGAGATGCAGGGGTTGATGCGGCGGGCGTACTACGGGAACGGGGTGGGTGCCTGATCCGGTTCGCCGTCCGCGGGGCTCACCGCTTGGGCCAGTACCACAGCGGTTCGTCCAGGAGGCTTTCGCGGCCCGCCACCTCCGTCCGTCCGGACTCCTTGCACAGCTCTATGGAGTTCACGTCGATGCGGTGGCGGGTCGCTCCCTTGGCCACTGCCTCGGCCAGCGGTTGGGCGTGGGTCACCAGGACGACCTGGGTGTCCTTCGTCGCCGTGAGGATCAACTCGGCCAGCGGGCGCAGGAGGTCGGGGTGCAGGCTTGTCTCCGGCTCGTTCAGGACGAGGAGTGACGGCGGCCGGGGCGTGAGCAGCGCGGCGGTCCACAGGAGATAGCGCAGGGTGCCGTCGGACAGCTCGGCCGCTCCCAGCGGGCGGTTCAGCCCGCGCTGGTGAAGCTGGAGCTCGAACCGTCCGCCGTGCTCGGCGATCCGCACCCGGCTGCCCGGGAAGGCGTCGTCCACGGCAGCGTCGAGCGCCGCGTGGTCGCCGGTCTCCCGGATGGTCTGCAGGGCCGCTGCCAGGTCCGCGCCGTCATGTCCGAGAACCGGGGTGCGGGTGCCGATGCGCGCGGCGCGTGCGGGAGCCCCGGCGTCCGTGCGGACGTGGTCGTAGAACCGCCAGGATCTGATCAGCTCGCGCAGGCGCAGGAGGTCGGGGGCCAGCTGCGGGTCGGCGAGCTCGCTCAGCATGCTGTCGTAGGGACGGATCTCGTTCACGGAGCGGTGCCAGCCGCCGTCGGCGGTGCGGGTGCGCACGGCAGGGCCCGCGCGGTCGCAGAGCAGCGCGGCGGGGCGCAGCACGGGCCCTGCCCAGGTGCACTCGCGCTTGATCTCCGGGTCGAGATTGAAGAGGGAGGGCTCGGCGCCCGCGCCCGAGGTGGGGATGGGGTGGCCGAAGTCCACCGCGTACCCGAACTCGTCGCCGGCGAAGCCGAGGCGCAGGCTGGTCGCCTCCGCCTTCGCGGGGCCCGCCCACAGCGCGGAGGGCAGTCCGCCCTCGTGGGCCAGCGCGGCCACCGCTCCGCCCCGCGCCGACTCGGCGAGCAGCCGCAGCGCGCGGTACAGACTCGACTTGCCGGTGCCGTTCGCGCCCGTGACCACGTTCAACCGGTCCAGGGGGACGATCAGTTTGCGCAGGGAGCGGTAGTTCTCGACCGCCAGAGTGGTGAGCATCGCTCCAGCCTCGCACCCGGGTCTGACAACGGCCCTGGGGAGCGGCCTTGGGTGCGGACCGCCCGCCTCACCCGCGGTGGGCGCCGCTGTCCGTGTCCGTGTCCTGCATCGCGGGTTTCTGCCCCGGCTGGCGGTCCCCGCGCAGCGCGGACATGACCAGGGTGACGGCGGTGCCCACGACCGCCCAGGCGGCGAGCACCAGCATCGGTCCGGTGATCGCGTTGCCCTTGAAGTACGCGATCGAGCGCGCCGCCCAGGTGCCGGCGCCCGGCGGCAGCCAGGGGCCGATCCCCTTCCAGAACGGCGGCAGCATCGGCAGCGGGAAGGCGCCGCCCGCGCTCGGGTTGCCCGCGATCACGACGAGCAGGACGGCGAGGCCGATGCCCACGATGCCGGTGAGCGACTGCAGGGCGAGCGTGATCATGCCGACCCCGAAGACGACGAGGGAGCCGAGGCCCCACAGCGCCATGATGCTGCCGGGCAGGGCGCCGAGGATCGGCCCGATGATGAGCGCGCCGCCCAGGCCGCCCGCGATCGAGTAGAGCGCCATGACGCCGGTCCTGATCAGCGCGCGCGGGCCGTTGGCGGCCCTGGCGCCCGCGCTGATCGCGAGGATCGACGCGCACAGATAGCCGCCGACGCACCAGCCGACGACCAGGTAGAAGGACGAGAGGCCGTTGAAGTCCATGGCGGACGCCGGGGCCACGTCGACGGTCTTGACCGTCCGCTTCTCGGCGCCGTCGGCCTGGGTGGTGATCCTCTCCAGGGCGGTGGCGAGGGCGGTGCCGCCGCCCGAGCCGACCAGGAGGGTGTCGGTGGTGCCGCGGGGGTCGACGAGCAGGGCGCCGTCGATGTCGCGGTTCATGATCTGCTTCCGGGCCTCGGCCTCGTCCTTGACCACGCGCGGGTCGAGCGGTTCACCGGGGAGTTTCCCGAGCTTGTCCGATGTCTCCTGTGCCGCGGGGCCCGGAGCGACGACCCCGAAGGGCACGTCCTTCGGCTTCGGGTCGTGCAGGGCCCCTACGTAGGAGGCGATGAACAGCAGCTGCAGGGCCAGTACACCGATGACCAGCAGGGCTGCTCGCGGGGTGACGGCGCTCTTCAACTCATCGGTGAAACTCATGCCCCCACGCTCCGTGGCCGCCGGTGTTCCCGCAGGTGGGCGGGGCCGAATGGGCGAAGCGTGGTGCGGTTCGACTCGGTTGTCGTACATGCGTTCGAAACTTGGTCTATGGTGGAGGCGGGGGCTGTGAGGTCGGATCGGTTCAGGGTTTCAGGAGGTGCGTGTGCCAGGGTTCACGCATCTGCACACCGTCTCCGGCTTCTCCCCGCGGTACGGGGCCTCGCACCCGGAGCGCCTCGCCGAGCGCGCCGCCGAGCGGGGCATGGACGCCCTCGCGCTCACCGACCGGGACACCCTCGCGGGCACCGTCCGGTTCGCCAAGGCCTGCGCGAAGGCGGGGGTACGGCCGCTGTTCGGGGCCGAGCTCGCGGTGGGGGAGGCGGCCTCGGTGCCCGGTGCGCGGCGGCGGACCCCGGTGCGCGGAGGCGCCTTCATCGACGAATCGACCCCGCGCGTGACCTTCCTCGCCCGGGACGGCGCCACCGGCTGGGCCGCGCTGTGCCGCCTGATCACCGCCGCGCACCGCGGCGGCGAGGGGCAGCCCGTGCTGCCGTGGGAGGAGAACCACGGCGACGGCATGACCGTACTGCTCGGCCCCGCGTCCGATGTGGGGCGCGCGCTCGCCGCCGGACGCCCCGACCGGGCCGTACGCCTCCTCGCGCCCTGGCGCGAGCGCTACGGGGACGCGCTGCGCCTGGAGTCCGTGTGGCACGGCCGCGAAGGCACCGGACCCGGCTCCCTGCGTCTGGCCGCCCGCACCGTCGGCTTCGCCGCCGAGCAGGGGGTGCGCCCCGTCCTGAGCAACGCCGTCCGCTACGCCGACCCCGGCATGGGCCCGGTCGCCGACGTGCTCGACGCCGCGCGCCGTCTCGTCCCCGTGGACCCGACCAAGGAGCTCGACAGCGGTGAGCGGTGGCTGAAAGGCGCCGACGCCATGCTGGCCAACGCCGAGCGGATCGTGGAGGCGGCCGGGTTCCGCCGCGACACCGCCCGCCGGCTCGTCGAACAGACCCGGTCGGTCGCCGCCGAGTGCCTCGTCGACCCCGAGGACGACATCGGCATCGGTTCCGTGCGCTTCCCCGAGCCGCACCTCGTCGGCGCGGGACGCCGCAGCGCGCAGCGCGTGCTCGCCTCGCGGGCCGCGGCGGGGATGGTCCTGCGGGGCTACGACGGGGACCGCGCGTACTGGGAGCGGATGCACCACGAGCTGGACATCATCGCGTACCACGGCTTCGCCTCCTACTTCCTGACCGTGGCCCAAGTGGTCGACGACGTACGCGACTTGGGCATCCGGGTCGCGGCCCGCGGCTCCGGAGCCGGGTCTCTGGTCAACCACCTCATCGGCATCGCGCACGCCGACCCCGTCGAGCACGGCCTGCTCATGGAGCGGTTCCTGTCCACGCGGCGGGCCGTCCTGCCGGACATCGACATCGACGTGGAGTCGGCCCGCCGCATCGAGGTCTACCGCGCGATCATCGACCGCTTCGGCACCGAGCGGGTCGCGACCGTCGCCATGCCCGAGACCTACCGCGTCCGCCACGCCATCCGCGACGTGGGCGCGGCCCTCTCCATGGACCCGGCCGAGATCGACAAGATCGCCAAGTCCTTCCCGCACATCCGCGCGCGGGACGCCCGCTCGGCGATGGAGGAACTGCCCGAACTGCGGGCGGTGGCGGGCCAGACGCAGAAACACGGCCGCCTGTGGGACCTGGTCGAGGCCCTGGACGCGCTGCCGCGCGGGGTCGCCATGCACCCGTGCGGGGTGCTGCTCTCCGATGCCTCGCTGCTCGCGCGTACGCCCGTCATGCCCACCAGCGGCGAGGGCCTGCCCATGTCCCAGTTCGACAAGGAGGACGTGGAGGACCTCGGGCTGCTCAAGCTCGACGTGCTCGGCGTGCGGATGCAGTCGGCGATGGCGCACGCGGTGGGCGAGGTCGAGCGGGCCACGGGCGAGCGGGTGGACGTGGACGCGGTGCCGCCGGGGGACCCGGAGACGTACCGGCTCATCCAGTCGACCGAGACGCTCGGCTGTTTCCAGATCGAGTCGCCCGGCCAGCGCGACCTGGTCGGGCGCCTTCAGCCCGCGACCTTCCACGACCTGGTCGTCGACATCTCGCTCTTCCGCCCCGGACCGGTCGCCGCCGACATGGTGCGGCCCTTCATCGAGGCCAGGCACGGCCGCGCGCCCATCCGCTATCCGCACCCCGACCTGGCGGAACCGCTCAAGGAGACATACGGGGTCGTCGTCTTCCACGAGCAGATCATCGACATCGTGAACATCATGACCGGCTGCGGACGCGACGAGGCGGACCGGGTGCGGCGCGGGCTCTCCGACCCCGAGTCGCAGGGACGGATCCGGTTCTGGTTCGCGCAGCAGGCGGCGGCCAAGGGGTACGACGCCGAGACGATCGGCCGGACCTGGGAGATCATCGAGGCCTTCGGTTCGTACGGCTTCTGCAAGGCGCACGCGGTGGCCTTCGCCGTGCCCACCTACCAGTCGGCGTGGCTGAAGGCCCATCACCCGGCCGCCTTCTACGCGGGGTTGCTCACGCACGACCCCGGCATGTACCCGAAGCGGCTGCTGCTCGCGGACGCGCGGCGGCGGGGGGTGCCGATCCTTCCCCTGGACGTGAACCGGTCCGCGGTCGCTCACCGTATCGAACTGGTGTCCGAGTCCAGGGAAACCTGGGGCCTGCGCCTCGCGCTCTCCGACGTCCACGGCATCAGCGAGGCCGAGGCCGCGCGGATCGCGGACGGGCAGCCGTACGCCTCGCTCCTCGACTTCTGGGAGCGGGCCAGGCCCGGCAAGCCCGTCGCCCAGCGGCTCGCGCAGGTCGGCGCGCTCGACGCGTTCGGCGCCAACCGCCGCGACCTGCAACTGCACCTGACGGAGCTGCGGCGGGGCGCGCGCGGCGCCTCCGGGGCCCAACTGCCCTTGTCCGGCGGGCGGAAGACGGCTCCCGCGGGGCTGCCCGACCTGGACGACGCGGAACGGCTCAGCGCCGAACTCGGCGTCCTCGGCATGGACTCCTCGCGCCATCTCATGGGCGACCACGCGGAGTTCCTCCGGGAGCTCGGCGTGCTGACGGCCCGCCGCCTGCGGGAGGCCGAACACGGGGCGACCGTCCTGGTCGCGGGCGCCAAGGCGGCCACCCAGACCCCGCCGATCCGCTCCGGGAAACGGGTCATCTTCAGCACCCTGGACGACGGTACGGGCCTGGTCGACCTGGCCTTCTTCGACGACGCCCACGAACGGTGCGCGCACACCGTCTTCCACTCCTGGCTGCTCCTGGTCCGCGGAGTGGTGCAGCGGCGCGGCCCGCGCAGCCTCAGCGTGGTCGGCGCGGCGGCATGGAACCTGGCGGAACTGGTGGAGCTGCGGCAGGAGGGCGGCCTCGAAGCGGTGGCGGCGCGCCTTGCCGAGCCGGGTCCTGCCGAGCCGGGGCCTGAGGAGGCGCCCGATGAAACCCCCGTGTCCGACGGAGCCCCCGCGGACGAAGGCCGCCGCATCCGGATGTCCACGGGGTACGAGATGCACCCCTGGGCCGATCTCCAGCCACCCGGCGAACGGGCGGCGACCGGACGGAAGTTGTGGCACCAGAGCCCGGGGAGCGCGGGATGAGCACCCTCTGTGTCCGCTTCCTCCTGCCGCCGATGTACGAGGCGGCCATGCCCCGGCTGCTCACGCTGCTCGGCGAGTTCAGCCCGGTCGTCGAGGCCCTGCCGCCCGACGCCGCGCTCGTCGACGTACGGGGAGCGATGCGCTACTTCGGGCGTGACGCCGTCGAGCTCGCCTCGGTGATCCGGGTGCGGGCGCTCGCCCACCACGGCGTGGACTGCGTGATCGGCGCCGGGCCCGGGCCGATGCTCGCGCGGATGGCCGTGCGGGGAGCCGCGCCGGGCGTGACCCTGTCCGTGGGCCAAGAGCCGGACGCCGTCGCGGAGTTCCTCGGGCCGAAGCCGGTCGGCGAGCTGCCGGGGGTCGGCCGCGCCACCGCCCGTACCCTCTGCGAGTACGGGCTCGACTCCGTCGGCAAGGTGGCCGCCGCACCGCTGTCCACGCTCCAGCGCCTCGTCGGCGCCCGCGCGGGGCGGGAGCTGCACGAGGCGGCGAACGGCATCGACCGTACGCGCGTCGTGCCGAACGCGGCAGCCCGCTCCCTCGGCTCCGAAAGGCCCTTCCCGCGCGACGAGTTGGACCCCGCGCGCCACCGCAGGGCACTGCTCTCGCTCACCGGGGAACTCGGCGCCCGGATGCGCGACGAGGACCAGGTGTGCCGCTCCCTGACCCTCACCGTGCGCTACGCGGACCGCTCCACGACGACCCGCACCCGCGTGCTGCCCGAGCCGACCGCGCACTCTTCCGCGCTGACCGGAGCCGCTTACCGGATGTACGAGGCGCTCGGCCTCCAGCGGGCCAGGGTGCGCGGCATCTCGCTGCGCGCCGAAGGGCTCGGCCCCGCCGAACAGGCCTCCCACCAGCTGATGTTCGACCCGGTGGACGACCGGGCACGCCGGATCGAGGCGGTGGCGGACCGGGCGCGGGCGAAGTTCGGCCCGGGCGCGATCGTGCCGGGAACGCTGGCGGCCTGACCGCCCGGGTGTGGCTCCGGTAGCCCACGGGTGTAGGACCGCGGGCCAATACCCCCGCGGGGCACGGGCACATACGATCGGCGCATGGACATCGACCCAGGTCAGCCCACGATGGAAGAGGGGCGGAACCGGCGTGCGCGCGGGCGCTTCTGGCCGCCGGTGCGCACGGGCCTGGCCTGGAGCGGCGCCGTCGTCTATCCGGCCGTCACGTACGTGACCTTCGACCACGGGCAGCAGGGCTTCACCGTCCTGATGGTCCTCGCGTCGATCGCGCTGACGTTCGTGGTCGCCTCGCTCCTGCGGCGCCGGCCCCTGCCCGCGCTGGTCCTCCTGCTCCTCGGCACCGTGACGGCCACGATGGAGATGCGCAAGATCGAGGTCACCTATCTCCAGACCCTCGCCGCTGTCTGGGCCGTCGGCTATCTCGCCGCCACCCGCCCGCGCCGCACCTCGGTGATCGCCGCCCTCCTGGCGTTCACGGCACAGATGGGCTCCCTCTTCGGCTTCCCGCCCGACCAGGGCTGTTCTCCCCCCTACACGCCGCACGGCTGCGCACCCTCCGGATGGGCCGCCAGCAATGACCAGAGCGCCCTGCTCGTCGTCGTCCTCATCGGCGCCGCCTGGATGGCGGGAAACTCGGCCCGCGAGCGCCGCACCCATGCCGAGGCCCTGCGCGCCCAGGCCACGGCGCGTGCCGTCACCACTGAACGACTGCGCATCGCAAGGGAGTTGCACGACATGATCGCCCACAGCATCGGCGTCATCGCCATCCAGGCGGGCGTGGGCAGCCGGGTCATCGACACCCAGCCCGCGGAGGCCCGCAACGCGCTCACCACCATCGAGGCCACCAGCAGGGAGACCCTGGCGGGGCTGCGCAGGACGCTGGTCGCGCTGCGCAGGCCGGAGCCGGGCGCTGACGACGAGGGGCGCGCCGCCCCGCGTGACACCTCCGCGCCGCCCCGCGAACCCGCTCCGGGGCTGGCCGACATCGACCGCCTCGTCGCGTCGGCGCGGGACGCCGGGGTCCGCGCGGAGGTCCGGTGGCAGGGGGAGCGCGGGGCGCTGCCGCCCGACATCGACCTGGCCGCGTTCCGCATCCTGCAAGAGGCCCTGACCAATGTCATCAGGCACTCGGGAGCGGACACCTGCCGGGTCTCCGTCGAGCGGCGCAAGGGCGAACTGTCCCTGGAGATAGAGGACGACGGCCGCGGCGGCCTGCCCGCGGGCAACGGCTTCGGCGTCGTCGGCATGCGCGAGCGGGTCGCCCTGCTGCACGGCCGGTTCACCGCGGGGCCGCGCCCCGATGGCGGCTTCCGGGTCACGGCGCTGCTGCCCCTGCCGCCGGTGGAGGCCCGATGACCGGCTCCGCCGACCTCACCGGCCCCTCTGACCCCTCTGACCCCTCTGACCCCTCTGACCCCACCGTCCCCGCCGTCCGTGTCGTACTCGCCGACGACCAGCCCCTCGTCCGCGCGGGCCTGCGCGTCCTGATGGCCGACACCCCCGGCCTCGAAGTCGTGGGGGAGGCCGGTACGGGCGCCGAAGCGGTGCGACTGGCCCGCGACGTACGCCCCGACGTCGTCGTGATGGACATCCGCATGCCCGGCATGGACGGCATCGAGGCCACCCGTCTGATCACCGCCGAGATGGAGTCGACCCGCGTTCTCGTCCTCACCACCTTCGACGACGACGATTACGTGTACGGCGCGCTGCGCGCGGGGGCGAGCGGGTTCCTCGTCAAGGACATGGCGCTCGAAGCCATCCTCGGGGCGATCCAGGTAGTGGCCGCCGGGGACGGTCTGATCGCGCCGAGCGTCACCCGGCGGCTGATCGAGGAGTTCGCCGCGCGGCCCGATCCGGCGCCGCGCGCACGGCGGGCCATCGACGGCATCACCGACCGCGAGTGCGAGGTGCTCACGCTGATCGGCCGCGGGTTCTCCAACGCGGAGATCGCGGCCGAGCTCGTCATCACCGTGGCCACGGTCAAGGCGCATGTGGCGCGGCTCTTCACCAAGCTGGACTCGCGCGACCGGGTCCAACTGGTGATCATCGCCTACGAGGTGGGGCTGGTGTCGCCGCCGCGGTAAGCCGTCAGGGCTTCTCCGACGCTTCCCCGGGGCCGTGCCAGTGTCTGGATCGTGCCAGTGTCCGCTGGAAGTTTTACTGACGCGTAACTTCACACTTTTACTACTGGCCCGTAATTTGGCATGTGCACGGCATCCTCGTGATCCGGATCACAGGGCTCACTCATCGCAACTCCCTTGAGCCGCAAGGAGATCCCACGATGCTGCCCTGGAGACGAGCGCTCAGAGCGTTCACCGCCGCCCTTCTCATGACGGGCGCGCTCACCCTCACCCCCACCGCCACGGCCTCCGCCGCTCCTGCCGCCGCGTCCGCTCCGTCGAGTTCGTCGCGTTCGTCGAGCGGCTGGAACGACTACGGGTGCAAGCCGTCCGCCGCCCACCCGCGCCCCGTGGTCCTCGTCCACGGCACCTTCGGCAACTCGATCGACAACTGGCTCGTCCTGGCGCCCTACTTGGTCAAGCGCGGCTACTGCGTCTTCTCCCTCGACTACGGCCAGCTGCCGGGCGTGCCGTTCTTCAACGGGCTCGGCCCGATCGACAAGTCCGCCGAGCAGCTCGACGGCTTCGTCGACAAGGTGCTCGCCTCGACGGGCGCGGCCGAAGCGGACCTCGTGGGCCACTCGCAGGGCGGCATGATGCCCCGCTACTACCTGAAGTTCCTCGGCGGCGCGGAGAAGGTCAACGCCCTGGTCGGCCTCGCGCCCGACAACCACGGCACCACCCTGCTTGGCCTCACCAGACTGCTGCCCTACTTCCCCGGCATCGAGGACCTGCTCACCACCAACACCCCCGGCCTGGCCGACCAGGTGGCGGGCTCACCGTTCCTGACCAAGCTCAACGCGGGCGGCGACACCGTCCCCGGCGTGCGCTACACCGTCATCGCCACCAAGTACGACGAGGTGGTCACCCCGTACCGCACACAGTTCCTGGACGGCCCCGGCGTACGCAATGTCCTCCTCCAGGACCTGTGCCCGGTGGACGTGTCGGAGCACGTGGCGATCGGGATCCTCGACCGCGTCGCGCACCACGAGGTCGCGAACGCGCTCGACCCGGCCCACGCGACACCGACGACCTGCTTCTCCTGAGCCGGTCCGCCGACGACAGAGGGCCGCCGTCCTCCCGTGGCACACACGGGAGGACGGCGGCCCTCACACTGCCGACTGGGCTCGGCAGCGGCTCAGTGGTTCAGCGGCTCAGTGGCTCAGCGGCCGTGGCGCGCCGTGCGGCGGCGGGCCGTGCCGAACATGGCCGCGGCACCGACGGCGAGCGCGGCGGCGCCGCCGATCGCGATGTACGGCGTGTTGCTGTCGCCGCCGGTCTCGGCGAGGTTCTCGTCGGCCGCGACGGGCTTGGCGTCGCCGCCGTTCACCTCGGGCTGGTTGGCGGCGGTGTCGTCACCGGCAGCGGTGTCGTCACCCGCGGCCGGGGCCGCCTCGGAGGCCTCGGCGCCCGTCTTGGCGTCGCTGTCGCCGTGGCCGTGGTGCTCGACGGTGGACTTGTCGGCGCCCGCGGCGATGTCCTTCTCGGAGGGCGCGGAGGCGGTCGGGGCCGGAGCCGCGGCCTCGCTGCCGCCGCTGTCCTTGCCGAAGACGACGTCGGAGCAGGTGTAGAAGGCCTCGGGGGAGTCCGAGCGCTGCCAGACCGAGTAGATGAGGTGGCGGCCCGACTTGGCCGGGACCTTGCCGTCGAAGACGTAGTCGCCGTTCTCCATCTTCGGGTCGGCCACGTCGACGAAGGGCTTCTCCTCCAGGTCCGACCACTTCAGGGGCTTGGTCGGGTCGTACGAGTCCTTAGTGATGTACAGCTCGAAGGAGCCCTTGTGCGGGGCGGTGCCCTTGTAGTGGAAGGTGTGGTTGCCGCCGGACATCTTGCTGGACGGCCAGTCGGCGCGCGGCAGGTCGAGGCCCTTGTACTTGTCGTTGCCCGCGCTGCACAGCTTGCCGTCGGGGATGATCTCCTTCGACTTGCCGGCGGCGTTGGCGATGTTGACGCCGTTCCAGTCGTAGAAGGCCTGCGCGCCGCTGGCGGCGACAGCGGCCTTGCAGGCGGCCGACGTCGGCGACTCCGGGCCCTCCTGGAAGCACGCGGAGACGCGGCTCACCGGGTCCGTCATCGAACCGTGCGCGGCGGCCGGGGCGGCCGACAGGGCGGTCAGGGCGAGCGGGGCGATGCCGGCGGCGGCGATCGCGGCGACCTTGCGGCGTGCAGTCATGGGTGGTTCTCCTCAGCGGCGGTTCTGGGGGTGTGGGGGACACGAGACGGTTGCGAACGGCCGGTGCCGCCCCCCGATCACGTGCGGCGCCGACGGTTCGTAACCGTCCCGGCGCCGAGAAAACTAGCCGCTGAAAACCCCGGATTCGCCTGCTGGGAGGGGGTGATGGCGATCTTTATGGTGCGGTTAAGGGAGCCCTCAGACTCCGCTCAGGTCGTGCCCGAATTGCCCTGGAGCAGCCCCGCGGGACGAGGTGGGCCGAGGTGGGCAGAGGCGGGCCGAGCTCTAGCGCACCCACCGGTACCGCCGCTCCGGCCGCCCCGTCCCCCCGTAGCGAAGCGTCACCTCGGCGCGGCCCGTGTCCGCGAAGAACTCCAGATAGCGGCGGGCGCTGACCCGCGAAAGCGTGCCCTCCTGTGCGCACTCCGAGGCGGACAGGCCGTCCGGATGTCCCCGCAGCGTCTGCTCCACCAGGTCCGCGGTGTGCGCCGCCAGGCCCTTCGGGAGCTCGCGGGAGCCGGGCGGGCGGGGGCCGAAGATCTGGTCGACGTCCTCCTGACGTGCCTCGTCCAGGCCGTCGAGGCGGGCCCGCAACGCCGCCACGTGCAGCAACTGCTCGCGCAGCGCCGCCTGGTTGAACGGCTTGATGAGGTAGTGCAGCGCCCCGGCCCGCAGCGCCGCCCGCACGATCTCCGCGTCCCGCGCCGCCGTGATGAACAGCGCGTCCACCGGCTGCCTGTCCCGGTCGCGCTCCTCGGACGACCGCAACTCCCGGAGCACCGCGATGCCGTCCATATCGGGCAGATAGATGTCGAGGAGCACGAGATCGGGGCGCAGCCGCTCCACCGCCGCCAGCGCCTCGGCACCGCTGTGTGCCACCCCCACCACCGAGAATCCGTCCACAGCGGACACATAACGGCTGTGCAGTTTGGCGACCATGAAGTCGTCGTCCACGACCAGCACCCTTGTCATCGCCGCAGGCTATGGGCGCGACCACAACGACCACAACGTCCGTTGATTCCGGAAGAGAGACAGCTTCTTAACGCCCAGGCAACATGTGGGCCACCTCACAGGTAACCCCGTCCCCTGACCCCGTCCCCTATCCCTGTCCCCGCGGACGGCGGCCGGGCTCCCGCCCCCACGGGGAGTCCGGCCGCATCAACTTCCCCGTACGACCGAGTTCCGACACGTACCGACTAAGTACCGACAGGTGGTGGCACCCGTGCGCCTGCGCACACCCCTTGCCCTGCTCGGGGCCGCGCTGCTCGTGCTCGCCGGGCCGCCGCTGCTCTCCACGGGCAGCGGCGCCGAGACCGGCACACAGATTCCCGGCCTGCGCTTCATGGTCCCCAACACGCCCGGCGGCGGCTACGACATCACCGCCCGCACCGCGGCGAAGAACGCCGAGGACGCCGGACTCACCCACAACATCGAGGTGTTCAACCTGCCCGGCGCCGGCGGCACCGTGGGCCTGAGCCGCCTCGTCGGCGAGCACGGCAACGGCAAGCTCGCGATGTCCATGGGCCTGGGCGTCGTGGGCGCCGCACGCTCCAACGACTCGCCCAAGACTCTCGCCGACACCACCCCGATCGCCCGCCTCACCGAGGAGCCGGACGTCGTCGTGGTCGCCAAGGACTCGCCGTACAAGAACATCAAGCAGCTGGTCACCGCCTGGAAGAAGAACCCGGGCAAGCTCCCGGTCGGCGGCGGCTCGTCCCCCGGCGGCCCCGACCACCTCGCCCCGATGCTGATGGCACGCGCCGCTGGGATCGACCCGAAGAAGGTCAACTACGTCCCGTTCGACGGCGGCGGCGAGCTCCTCGCCTCGATCCTCGGCAAGAAGGTCGCCTTCGGCGTCTCGGGCGTCGGCGAGTACCTGGACCAAATCAAGTCGGGCGAGCTGCGCCTCCTCGCGACCACCGGACCCAAGCGGGCCAAGGGCCTGGACGGGCCGACCCTCAAGGAGTCCGGCTACGACGTCAACTTCACCAACTGGCGCGGCATCGTCGCCCCGCCCGGCCTCTCCGAAGCCGAACGCAAGAAGCTCACCGGCCTGGTCAGGAAGCTCCACGACTCCCCTCAGTGGCGCAAGTCCCTCAAGACCAACGGCTGGGACGACGCGTTCCTCACCGGCGACAAGTTCGGGGACTTCCTGGCCGAACAGGACAAGAGCGTGGTGTCCGTGCTGAAGGAGCTGGGACTGTGACGACGACGACCGACACCCCGTCGACCCCGCCCCCGCCGCCCCCGCCCGGGGAGAGCGGGAGCGGCCGCCGCGCCTGGCTGCGCGAGCACTCCGAACTCGGTGTGTGCGTCATGCTCCTCGCCCTCGGCGTGCTCGTCCTCGGTGACGCGCTCACCATGGACGTCGAGATCGCCCAGCGCGGCCCGATCGGCCCCAAGACCGTCCCGATCGTCGTGGGCATCGGGCTCCTCGCCGTCGCCGTGATCCTCGCGATCGACGTCCTGCGCGGCGGGCGCGGCGAGGCCGAGGGCGGCGAGGACATCGACCTGTCCGAACCCGCCGACTGGCGTACCGTGCTGCTCCTCGCCGGGGTCTTCCTCGGTGCCGCCGTCCTCATCGAACCGCTCGGCTTCCCCGTCGCGGGCGCCCTGCTCTTCTGGGGCGCGGCCTACGCGCTCGGCAGCAGGCACCTGGACCGCGATCCGCTCATCGCGGCCGTGCTCTCCCTCCTCACGTATGTCGTCTTCAACAACCTGCTCGGGGTGCCGCTGCCCGGCGGGCCGCTGATGGGAGTGCTGTGACATGAACGCCTTCAACTCCCTGATGGACGGCTTCGGCACCGCCCTCACCCCCGTCAACCTGCTCTGGGCCGCCGTCGGCGTGCTCCTGGGCACCGCGATCGGCGTCCTGCCCGGCATCGGCCCCGCGATGGCTGTGGCGCTGCTGCTCCCCGTGACGTACGGCCTGGAGCCGACCGGCGCGTTCATCATGTTCGCGGGCATCTACTACGGGGCGATGTTCGGCGGCTCGACGACCTCGATCCTGCTGAACACCCCGGGGGAGAGCGCCGCGGTGGTCGCCGCGATGGAAGGCAACCCGATGGCCAAATCGGGCCGCGGCGCACAGGCGCTCGCGGCCGCCGCCATCGGGCACTTCGCGGGCGGCATCATCGGCACCACCCTCCTGGTGGCGCTCGCGCCGACGGTCGCCGAGCTCGCGGTCGACATCGGGGCGCCCGACTACTTCGCCATCATGGTCCTCGCGTTCATCGCGGTGACGTCCGTGCTCGGCTCCTCGCGGGTACGCGGACTCGCCTCGCTCCTCATCGGCCTCACCCTCGGCCTGGTCGGCCTCGACCAGATGACCGGACAGCAGCGTCTGACCTTCGGCTCGCTCCAACTCGCCGACGGCATCGACGTGGTGATCGTCGCGGTGGGCCTCTTCGCGATCGGCGAGGCCCTGTGGGTCGCCGCCCATCTGCGGCGCACCAGCGGCGAGGCGATCCCCGTCGGCCGCCCCTGGCTCGGCAGGTCCGACGTCAAGCGCACCTGGAAGTCCTGGCTGCGCGGCCCGCTCATCGGCTTCCCGTTCGGCGCGATCCCCGCGGGCGGCGCCGAGATCCCCACCTTCCTCTCGTACGTCACCGAGAAGCGTCTGTCCAAGCACAAGGACGAGTGGGGCAAGGGCGCGATCGAGGGAGTGGCGGGCCCGGAGTCCGCGTCATCGGCGTCGGCGGCCGGAACCCTCGTCTCCATGCTGACGCTCGGCCTGCCCACCACGGCGGTGGCGGCCGTGATGCTCGCCGCCTTCCAGCAGTACGGCATCCAGCCGGGGCCGCTCCTCTTCGAGCGCGAGCCGGACCTGGTGTGGGGCCTGATCGCCTCGCTCTTCGTGGGCATGGTCCTGCTCCTGGCCCTGAACCTGCCGCTCGCCCCGGTCTGGGCGAAGCTGCTGCGCATCCCCAGGCCCTACCTCTACGCGGGCATCCTCTTCTTCGCGGCGGTCGGCGCCTACGCGGTGGGCGGCGAGGCGCTCGACCTGGTGATCCTGCTGATCATCGGCCTGATCGGCTTCGGCATGCGGCGCTACGGCCTGCCCGTCCTGCCGGCCGTCATCGGCGTCATCCTCGGCCCGAACGCCGAGCAGCAGCTGCGCCGCGCCCTCCAGATCAGCGACGGCAGCGTCAGCGGCCTGGTGAACACGCCCTTCTCGATCACGGTGTACGCGATCATCGCGCTGATCGTGCTGTGGCCGCTCCTGAAGAAGCTGCTGGTGCGGGGGCGGGGGAGTGACGTAGACGTAAAGGCATGACCCCGCACACGCCCGACGCCATCCGCCCCGCCACCGCCGCCGACGTCCCCGCCGTACGGGCGGTGACGGAGGCGGCGTACCACCCCTACATCGAGCGCATCGGTGTCGTGCCCGTCCCCATGGAGGCGGACCACGCCGCGGAGGTGGCGGCGGGGCGGGTGTACGTCACCGGGGACCCGGTGATCGGCGTCCTGGTCCTCGTCCCGTACGAGGACCACCTGTTCCTGGACAGCATCGCGGTCCACCCCGGGGCCGCGGGCCAAGGGGTGGGCCGCCGCTTGCTCGCCTTCGTGGACGAGCGGGCGCGGGCCCTCGGACTGCCCGAGGTCCGGCTCTACACGAACGCGATGATGTGGGAGAACCAGCGGCTCTACCCGCGATACGGCTACGAAATGGTGGAGCGCAGGGTGGACGGCCCCTACGACCGCTACCACTACAAGAAGACCCTCTAGCGGTCCCGCAGGCGCCCCGGGAGGTGTCTCGCGCCGTCAGGGCGCCGGATCTCACCCATCGGGCCACCAGGTCCGCTGGATGTCCTTGCGGACCTCGGGGCGCTCGCGGAGCCGTTCCCGCTCCTCGGACTTCTCCCGGATCTGCCGATTGGTGGGCTTCCCGACGGTCTTGTGCACGGTCACACGGCGCATGGCTGCCTCCCTGTACTACCGATGTCCAAGGTGGGACGTCTGTAGACCTCTGCCGGGAGGGTTTCTCATCGAAGTTGAATTGTCAGTGGCGGGTGTCACCATCGCCGGATGACGATCGACTGCGACGACGCCCCTCCCGTGCCCCGCCGTCACAAGGAGGTGGTGGACGTCCACCTGATCCTCCGCCGCGGCGACGAAGTGCTCCTCGCCCGCCGGGCGAACACCGGTTACGGCGACGGCTTGCTCCACGCCCCCTCCGGCCACGTCGAGCCGGGCGAGGACGTCCGTACGGCGGTCATCCGCGAGGCACGCGAGGAAATCGGCCTGACCCTCGCCCCCGAGGACGTGACCGCCGAACTGGTCCTCCAGCACCGGGGCCCCGGCGAGGAGCCCCGCATCGGCTGGTTCTTCGAGGCGGCGTACGGCGCGGGCGGCGAGCCCCACAACGCGGAACCCCACAAATGCGCCGAACTGACCTGGCACACCATCGCGGCCCTGCCGGACGACATGGTCGCGTACTGCAGGGCCGCACTAGAGGCCTGGCGATCAGGACAACACTTCGCCCTGCACTGGCAGGAGGAGGCCGACACGGTGAGCTACGAGAGAGGCGGCGCCGGACGGACGGTCGCTCTCGGGACACGGCCGTCGTGACGTGAGAACTCAGACGGCGGGCGGAGAGAGGGGGGATCCGGCCCGGGCCAGGGACTCCAGGGTGTCCAAGGCGGACAGGGCCGCCGCTGCGGCTTCCGGGTCGCTGGCCGTGAGGCCGCTTGCCGTGAATTCGTCTTCGTCCAGGCGCAGGATTGTTCTGCCGTCTGCCGAGCACCACAGGTCGAGGTCCAGGTCCTCCACCGTGAGGGTGGTGCCGGCACGTACGGCGGGGCGGGTCACGTCGCAGTACCAGCCCTTGAGGACGCCCGTTGACGTGCGGACCTCCTTGACGGCGTACCAGCGGTCGCGCCAGTAGTGCTCCGTGAAGACGTCGCCCGGCTCGAAGCGGACGAAGCCGAAGTCCCGTACCCCCGCTGCCGCCCACGGCGCGCGGACCGTCACCACGGTGCCGTCGTCCGAGACGACCTCCGCCGGGTAGCGGATCTTCGTGCGGCCCGCCTTCGTCAGGACGACCTCCACCCGGTCGGTCCCCGGATCAGCCGAGGTCTCGGACATGGCGTACCTCCGTCGCGCAGATCTCGTAACCGAACCACTTGTTGATCGCCAGCATCGGCTCGTTCCCGGCGTCGTTGCCGGTGAACGCCTCCTTGTATCCGGCGGCCCGCGCCCGGTGCAGGGAGTCGTTCTTGGCGAGCTTGGCCAGGCCGCGCCCGCGGAACGCGCGTGCGGTGCCGGTCATGCCGCTCGCGTAGCGCGCGTCGTCGTCCGTGCGGGCCAGGGTGAAGGCGGCGGGGCGGCCGTCCACCACCGCCACCGAGGTCAGCCCGCGGTCCACCAAGGGATGGTTCCAGGTCTCGCCGAGCCAGTGCTCGTAGTCCGTGAACTCCGCCGCCACATCGCTCGGTTCATCGGCGACCGTCTCCGCGTCCAGGTCGAACAGGGCGCGCGGGTCGTCCCCGAAGTCCGCCCCCGAACACAACTCCACCCCGGCGGGCGGCTCCTGGCGCGGCGGCAGCGTGCCGCCGGCCAGATCGAGGCGGAGGAAGTGGGCCGAGCGGCTGGCGCGATAGCCGCGCCCCGCGGCGAAGGCGAGGTTCGCCGGGTCGTCGAGGACCCAGGAGAAGACCGTGACGGCACCTTCGTCCGCGAGGTACTCCTCCGCCGTCCGCAGGATCAGCGAACCCGCGCCGAGCCCCCGCCGCCGCGGAAGCACGTAGACATTGGCGAAGCCCTGACCGGGCTCGGGGCTGTCGTAGGCGATGCCCACCTGCGCCGTGCCGATGATCTCCCCGTCGGCCTCGGCCACCAACTGCCGGTAACGGGAGTCGGGATGGGCGTGCGCCAGGTCGAACAGGACCGAGTCGGCGGTGGCGAGCATGGCGGGTACGCAGGCGCGGCAGACGACGGCGAAGGCCTCGGCGTCGGCCTTGTCGCCGGGGCGCAGGGCGCGGACTAGGACGGTCATGGGGCCGCACGCTACGCGCGGGGTGCGTCGGGGTGCCTCCTATTTTCCCCGGGTGCGGGACAATCGCCGCGTGACGTTGAAGATCGAGATCGACGATGGCGGCGCCTCCGGTACGGCCGGCGTGCCCTCCTACGAACAGGTGCGGGTCCAAATCGCCGAGCAGGCCCGTGGCGGGGTGCTGCCGGTGGGGTACAAGCTGCCCACCGTGCGGGGGCTCGCCCAGGAGTTGGGGCTCGCCGCCAATACGGTGGCCAAGGCCTATCGCGTGCTTGAGGCGGACGGGGTGATCGAGACGCGGGGGCGCAACGGGACGTTCGTCGCCGCCGCGGGGGACACCGCCGCGCGGGAGGCGTCGGCTGCCGCCCAGGCCTTCGCCGGGCGGGCCCGGCGGCTCGGTCTCTCCGAAGAGGACGCGCTCGCCGCCGCGCGGGAGGCTCTGCGGGCGGCATACGGCGACTCGGGGTGAACCCGCGCCGGGCTGGGCGGGAGGGACAATCGCCGCGAGACGGCGGTCGGCCCGCCCGCTGCCGGGCTACAGATACAGCCCCGAGTCCGCCCCCTCCCGGGGATCCGGGACCGACGTAGGGGTCGTGCCCCGCCGCAAGGCGTACAGCTCCGCCAGGGTCGCGCCCTCGCGGGGAACTCCCTCGTCCGTGCCGAGCCAGTCGACCGACTCCGTACGGGTCAGGCTTCCGACCTCGATACGGGCGAGGCACCGCCCCGGCCGCACCACCGCGGGGTGGAGCCGCTCCAGGTCCTCGTTCGTCGTGACCCCCACCAGGACATTGCGGCCCTGCCCGAGCAGCCCGTCCGTCAGGTTCAGCAACCGCGACAACGCCTGCCCCGCGGTGTGCTTCGCCTCCCCCCTGATCAGCTCGTCGCAGTCCTCCAGGAGCAGCAGCCGCCAGCGGCCCTTCGCCGTGCCGTCGTCCTCGCCGATCGCGATGTCCATCAGATAGCCCACGTCGCTGAACAGCCGCTCCGGGTCCAGGACGCAGTCCACCTGGCACCAGTCGCGCCAGGACCGCGCGAGCGTCCGCAGCGCCGACGTCTTGCCGGTGCCCGGCGGCCCGTGCAGGAGGAGCAGACGGCCCGAGATGTCCTCGGGGGTGGTCTTCATCAGGGAGTCCATCGCCCCGGCGACCGGCGCGGTGTAGTTCGCCCGCACCTCCTCCCACGTACCCGCGGTGATCTGCCGTGTCGTGCGGTGCGGGCCGCGCCTGGGAGACACGTACCAGAACCCCATGGTCACGTTGTCCGGCTGGGGTTCCGGCTCGTCCTGCGCGCCGTCCGTCGCCTGCTTCAGGATCTCGTCCGCGAGGTCGGCACTCGTCGCGGTCACCGTCACGTCCGCGCCGTGCTTCCAGCGGGAGACCAGGAGCGTCCAGCCGTCGCCCTCGGCCAGCGTCGCGCTGCGGTCGTCGTCGCGGGCCGCGCGCAACACCGTGGCCCCCGGCGGGAGCAGGGAGAAGCCGTGCTTGACGCGGTCGATGTTGGAGCTGTGCGAGAAAGGCTGCTCGCCGGTGGCGAAGCGGCCGAGGAACAGGGCGTCCACGACATCCGACGGGGAGTCGCTGTCGTCTACGTTGAGCCGGATCGGCAGGGTGTCCTGAGGGTTCGCAGACATGCCGCCATGATCCGGCACGCAAGTGCCCTCGTGCATCCCGGTTTACGCACTCCGCGGCAGTCCACCCGCACTCCACGGCACTCCACACGCGCTCCGGCGTACCCCGCCCGGCAGGGCAAGGCTTGAAGGCGCCGCCGGAATGCCCGAACCGGTGGCAACGGAACCTGTCCTACCGCCAACTGCCCCGGTTACGATTGCCCCTGATGGGACGTCATGGGTGGAATTCGGGGGCACAGCGGTGGCGGCTCACCGCGCTGCTCGGCGTAGCTGTGGCCGCACTGGCCCTGATCCTGACCGTCATCACCACGCTCCCCGGTGACGAGACGGGCACCCGGGGCACCACACGCGACGGCGACAAGGTGCACGGCACCCCCGCGGTCCCGCCCGGCGATGCGAAACCGGCCGTCGGCTGGGGCTTCACCCACACCCAGTACAGCGCGGACCACGGCGAGGCGGACGCCACGCGGCGCGTCGAGGAGATGCTCGCGGACCAGCCGCGCCCGCTGCCGCAGATCCAGCACGTCATGGGCTGGGGCGCGGGCAACCCCGAGCCGGTCGAGGGCCGTTACGACTTCTCGGCGATGGACAGCCGGATCGACTTCATCCGCGCCACCGACGGCACGCCGGTCGTCACCTTGTGCTGCGCCCCGGACTGGATGAAGGGCGGCAAGCCCGGCAAGGACAACACCGACTGGAGCCAGCAGTCCTTGGAGACCGCCCCGGAGCCCGCCCACTTCAAGGACTACGCCAAGCTCGCGGTGACCGTCGCCAAGCGCTATCCGGACGTCCGGCACTTCATCGTCTGGAACGAATTCAAGGGCTTCTGGAACAGCGAAGAGGCCCGCTGGGACTACGAGGGCTACACCAAGCTCTACAACCTGGTCTACAAGGAGCTCAAGAAGGTCAACAAGGACATCATGGTCGGCGGTCCCTACCTCGTCATGGACAGCGTCGACCCGCGCCAGACCGAGGGCGCGTCGACGGAGGTCAAGGGCGCCTGGGGCCGCGTGGACCAGCGCGTCCTCGACGCTTTCGACTACTGGAACAAGAACAAGGCGGGCGCGGACTTCGTCGTCGTGGACGGCTCCAGCTACACCGTCGACGACGAGATGCTCCCCGACGAGTTCAAGGCCACCGACAAGCTCACGGCGGTCAGCAAGTGGGTCCGGGAGCGCACCGGCGACCTGCCGCTGTGGTGGGCCGAGTACTACGTGGAACCGGCCGACGGCGACGACAACCGCGACGACTGGTCCGAGCCGCACCGCGTCGCCGTCCAGGCCGCGGGCCTGATGGCGATGGCCCGCGGCGGCGCGAGCAGCGGCTTCTACTGGAACCCGCAGAAGAGGGGCGAGGACTGCGCGGGCTGCCTGTGGCGCTCCACGGAGCTGGACGACGGCGGCAAGGAGCTGCCGATGATGAAGCTGCTCTCCCGCTTCAGCGACGCGTTCCCGCCCGGCACGAAGTACGAGAAGGTCTCCGTCGCCGCGGACGACGTACCGAACGTACGCGTCCTCGCCGACAAGGACACGGTGCTCGTCGTGAACACCCTCGACCGCCCGATCGACGCGAAGGTCGACGGCAAGCGGTTCGCGATGAAGGGATACGAGGTGAAGTGGCTGGAGCGCTGATCCGCTCCAGCCACCGGTACTCGCACCGGCACCCGCACCGGCACCTGCGCCCCGCCGCCCGGGACCGTCACGCCATCGTCAGGAACCGCTGGATCAGCGAGGCGAGCAGCACCGCGAGCAGCGGCAGCGAGAACCAGAACGTGCTCTGCATCCAGCGCAGTTGCCGCACGCTGGGCTCCACCGCCACCCGCACGACCTCACGGGCGCCGAGCAGCAGAACCAGGGCGATCGCCGCGAGCGCGCCGATCACCGACCAGGGAGTCCAGGTCACCTGTGGTCCTATCGGGCCCGGAGCGGCCTTCTCGACCGTGCCGTTCGGCTGTTTGCGCAGGGTGTAGAGGGTCGCGTCGTCGTTCGTGAAGACCTTCTTCAGCTCCTGGCGGTTGTCGAGGTTCGTGATCAGCCGGGCGTCCCAGGACCTTGGATAGCCCACGTCCATCTGGAGATACACCGTCTGACTCTTGTTGATCATCAGATACGAGTTGGGGCCCGCGTCCTTGAGCGCCTTCACCAGGCCGGAGACCAGGACCGGGTCGGCCGGGGCGAGGGTCGGGACGTACTGCACCTTCTCCATGTCCTTGGTGCCCCAGGGCATCGCGGGCGTCACGTTGTCGACCGTGTCGTCGCTCATCCACAGCAGCCGTACGGTCGGGTCGTCATGTTCGTAGACGTAGTCCATCGCGGCGACCTCGCCGACCCGGGTCCGCTCGAAGGGTTCGTTGCCCCAGCGCGCCACCAGGAAGCCGCCCATCAGGACGAGCCCCGCCATCAGCGCGGCGAGCGGCGCCAGGCTCACCCGGTCGCGGTCCCGTTCCTTCGCGGTGATGCCCGCGCGCGGGAACAGCGCGAGACCCGCGAGGAGGGCCGCGCCCGGCAGGGCGAACATGAAGACGCGCAAGGCCATCTCGCCGCCGTACGACTGCATGCCGAAGCCCAGGAACGGCACGAAGGTCAGGACGAGCAGCGAGCGCTCGGTGTACTTGTGGTCGCGCCGCCGCCACCAGCCCCAGCAGGCAAGGGCCATCACACCGCCGGCAAGCGCCACGCGCGCGTAGAGCACGAGTTGATGGGTCGAACTGCCGCCCTCGATCCGGCCCGATACCGACGACGACACATTGCCGCCGACGCCGCCGATGCCGCCGAACAGCTCGTCGAAATGCCCCGACCAGTACGGCTCCGCGAGGAAGCCCAGCCAGACGGCGACGAACACCGCGAAGAGGATCGGCAGCCCGCGCAGCTCCGAGCGGCCCACCAGGACGAGCACGGCGAGGACGCCGAGCATCACGAACGGCGTGAGCTGGTGCGCCGGGACCGTCGCCGCGAACAGGGCGATCAGGATCACGAGCAGCACCGCGCGCTGGCGCCGGTCGGCGGGCTCGACCTCGAGTTCGCCGGGGCGGCGCTTGGCCCACAGCACGTGGGGCGCCCGGAACCACACGAGAAGCACCGCGACGAACACCAGATAGAGCAGATACGTGAAGCCCTGCGGGGAGAAGTAGTCCTGGCCGACCCAGCCGCTCAGCGCGAAGATCCACACCCCGGCCCACTTGGCGCGCCAGGACGCCCGCATGGCGCGCACGAGCAGCAGCATCGGGGCGAGATAGAGCAGCTGCATGGCCAGCGGCCACCAGCGGATGACCTCGGTCATGTCCGAGACGCCGCACGCCTTGGCCACGAACGTCGCCGCGGCGAAGAAGCCGGGCCAGCTCCAGCGCGCGTCCAGGTCGGGCACCGCGGAGCCGGTCCTGTCGATGTACTCCATGAAGCCGAGGTGCTGCCAGGCCGTCGCGAACCGCGGCTCGTCCTCGAGGACGGCGGGCAGCGCGTGCAGGCACACCACGGTGGCGATCAGAGTCGTCAGGAGCAGGGCCTGGTGCGGGCGTTCCGTCCAGAGCAGCGAGGCGAAGACGACGACGAGCAGCGCGGCCCCGAGCAGGGTCGGCGCGGGCAGGACGGAGATGAGCCCGAGCCCGCCCATCTCGTCCAGGTCCGCCTCCGTGATGCCGAGCGCGGGCAGCCAGTAGAGGGCGAGCGCGAAGGCCAGGAACAGCGCCATGAACAGCGTGCGGCGGCCGGGGAACGGCTTCGGGCCGACGTCGGGCGCGGGCGGAGCCTGAGGCGCGCGTGCGTCGGTGCCCGGCTCCTCCGCGGGCGCCGTCACGGCCGATGACACCGAGGGGGGAATCGGCGGGGGAGGCGGCGCGGGTTCCCTCGGCCCCGGCGGAGGCGTTCTCAGCGCCCAGGTCGGCCTGTGCTCCATGTGGTCCCCCTCGTCCCCCGTGCCCGCGCTCTCCCCGGAAGCGGGCTTCGCCGAAGCACCCTCCCCGGCGGCGGGCTTCCCCGAAGCGGGCGTCCCCGCAGCAGCCGGCTTCCCCGAGACCGGCTTGCCACCATCCACCCGCCCGTCAGCGGCCCTCCCGGCAGCCGCCCTCCCGAAAGCCGGTGTCCCCGACGCGGGCGTCCCCGGCCCCGGACGCACGTCGGGCCTGCGCTCCGGATGCTCGAAGTCGGTCTGCACGGCCAGTTGCAGCGTGTCCGAGTCCAGTGTCTCGCGCAGCGCCCAGGCGGGCCCCCGCCGCTCCTTGGGCTGCCCCGGCACCCGGGCGGGGGACGGGGGCGTCACCTCGGGCGTCCCCAGATCGGCGAGATCGCCGTCCGGAGCCGCGTCGGCCGGCTCGGAGGAGGGAGCTCCCCGCGCCACCCGGTACAGCTTGGGCGCCGCGATCGCCACGATCACCGCGAGGCTGGAGATCTCGGCGACGCCCGCACCCGTCAGACCCATCCGCGGCAGCAGAAGCAGCGTCAGGCCGAGCACGAGCACGCACAACAGGCCCTGGAGCCAGGCGATCCCGGACGTACGGCTCTGCGCGCGCTGCACCGCGAAGTACGTCTCCATGACGACCCGCAGCGCCGCGCCCACCGCGAACCAGCGGAGCAGCGGCGTCGCCGCGTCCGCGTACCCCTGGCCGAAGACCCGCAGGACGTAGGGCGCGAGGATGAAGAGCAGACCGCACACCGGCAGCATGATGCGCGTCATGCGGCGCAGCACCGCGCGGGTGTTGGCCGCGAGCCGCGCCGGGTCGTGCGCGCCCTCGACGGTCAGCGAGGCACCCATGTTGATGGCGAGCAGATTGACCGTGCCGCCGATCGTGGTGGTGATGTAGAAGTACGCGTTGTCGACCGAGCTGACCTGCGAGGCGACGATCACCGGCACGAGGTAGACCACGGCGAGCGAGAAGAGCGAGCCCGTGTAGTCCCCGGCCAGGAAGCGGCCGATCTCGCGCAGCGTCGGCGGCTGCGCCTTGTCCCTGGTCGCCTCCACATGCCGTGGCACCAGGCGCCGGAACACCAGCCAGCCCAGCGGTACGACCGACACGGCGATCGCGGCGACCCACGACACGAACACGCCCGCGGTCGGGATCGCCGCGGCGATCGCGATGAGCAGCCCCAGCTTGACGACCGAGAAGACCGTGTTGCCGACCGGCACCCACAGGGCGCTGCGCAGCCCCGTGAGCACCCCGTCCTGCAAGGTGAGCAGCGACCAGGCGACGACCGCGGCGATGAAGCCGAGGCCGTGCAGCGGGCCGTGCAGGAATCTGTACGAGGGGCCCCACAGGTCCAGCGTGAGCAGGAAGATCAGTGCGGCGAACGCGACGACCAGCGAACTGCCCGCGTACGTACGGAAGATGAGCCTGCCCGTGGCGCGTCCCGCGACCGGTATGAAGCGGGCGAGGGCCCCCATCAGGGTGAGCGCGGTGAGTCCCGCCAGGAACTTCATGGCGGCGATCGCCGCCGAGCCCTGGCCGACCGCCGACTCCGAGTAGTACCGGGCGGCGGCCAGCCAGAAGCCGAGACCGAGTACGCCGGAGATGCCGGTGTTCAGCATCAGGGCGTAGGCGTTGCGGAACAGCGGGCTCCCGTCACCGGAGCCGCCGCCCGTGCCGGGCAGGCGCATTCTGCTCATCCTGCCCGCCTTGCCGGACGGCGGCTGCTGTTCGGTCACGGAAGACCCGGAGACGTCTGGCTGGGCGGTCGACGTGTCAGACACGGGTACGAATTGCCTTCCGGCGGGCCTGTCGTGCTCTGCGGACCACTGCGTACCCCTTGGTGAGGGCAGCGTCCCTTGCGAAGTTGCGGGTGATCGCACGGCCCTCGACGAGCCGCTCGAACTCCTCGATGCCGGTGGAGCGCCGAACGGTCACCCGCTTGAGGGCGTACGGGCCCTGGGTGCGCCGCGCGAGGCCGTTGTTGACCGCGAGCGACTGGGCGAACCCGGCGCCGCGCACCGTGCGCCGCACCCGGCGGCTGGAGTAGCCGTACGGATAGGCGAAGGAGACCGGTCTTATGCCGAGTTCATCGGTGACGATCTCCCTGCACCGCAGCAGTTCGAACCAGAGGTCGTCGTCGTCCAGCTGGTCGAGCTCGGGGTGCGTATGACTGTGACCGCCTATCTCCGTACCCGCCGAGGCCAGTTCGCGCACCTGGTCCCAGTCGAGCATCAGGTCGAGGCCACCCCCGGTGTCGTGCTCCCCGCGCAGCCAGCCCGTGGAGACGAACAGCGTCGACGCGAAGCCGTGCTTGGCGAGCACGGGCAGGCCGTGCCGGTGCACGCCCTCATAGCCGTCGTCGAAGGTGATCAGGACCGGCTTGCCCGGCAGCGGGCGGCCCGGAGTGCGCCAGATCGCGCCGAGAGCGGCCGTGGTGAGCGGCGTGAACCCCCGCTCGCCGAGCAGTTCGAGCTGGTCGGCGAACGCCTCCGGAGACACCGAAAGGTCCCGTGTCTCCCGGGTCGGCCGGTGGGAGATGGAGTGATACATCAGTATCGGAACCGCGGCGTTCATCGCGGTCCCCCTCGGCCCATCGGTGCCGTGCTCATGCGGCAGCCCCCTCACCGTCCGCTGCCTTCCCGATCTCCACGACCGAGAACGCGGCGCCTCCCCTGCGCGCGCGGACACTGCCGAGGACGTACCCCCCTGCCGCCGAGACCACGCCCGCCACAATGGCCCCCGCGCGACCGGCGCCGCCCGGGCGTGCGAGCAGCGCGTCACGCAGTCCGCGCCCGACCCCCGCGGGCAGGACGCGCGTGGTGTAGCGCCGCTCGGACTCAAGCCCCTTGCCGGCGCCGACGCTCCTGGCCACGAGCGCCTTGGAGAGGCCTTCCGCGTACGTCCGCGTACGGAAGTAGGAGAAGCGCTCCCGCGCGGCGGGGACCCGGTGGTGGATCACCGCACGGTCGTCGATGAGGAGGATCGCGTCCGGTCTGGCCCGGGCGAGCCGGATGCACAGCTCCGTCTCCTCGCCGCCCAGGGGACGCTTGTCGCCGTCGCGTCCAATGCCGGTGGCGAAGCCGCCCGCGGCCTCGAAGGCGGTGCGGCGGAAGGAGGCGTTGCCGCCGAGGACGTTGCGCACCCGCACCCGCCCCTCGGGCAGCCCCTTGTACGTACAGCCGACGACCCAGTCGAACTCCTCGGGGAACCAGGCGGGCCTGCGCCGCGACTCCCACAGGGGCATGGTGCGCCCGCCGACCGCGAAGACCTTCGGGTCGGCGTACCCCTCGGCGAAGTGGCGCAGCCAGTCCCGCTCCGCGACGGCGTCGTCGTCCAGGAACGCGATGATCTCGCCGCCGGAGGCGGTGATCCCGGTGTTGCGGCCCGCGGAGAGGCCGCGGGGGCCCGCGTTCGCGAGCACCCGCACCTCCTCGGTCTCCTTGTACTCCTTGGCGAGCCGGTCCAGGAGCGAGGCGTTGTGATCCACCACGAGCAGCGTCTCCAGGGCCGCGAGGGACTGCGCCCGCACCGAGGCGACCGCCGCGAGGATGTCCTCCCAGCGGTCTTCGGTGTAGACGCAGATGACGACCGAGATGCCCGCCGTCGTGCTTCCCCCGTGCCGGCCGGGAGCGCTCAAGACACCTCTCCCTGACGCGTGCGGAAGGGAACGCCACGGGTGCCGCGCCGCCGGTCGCGGCGGTTCGAGCGCTCCGTGAGGATCACCTTCAGGACCCGCAGACCGTCGCGCACGGCGCTGAGATTGCTGGCGCCGTGGATGCGCAGGTACTCGTGGCTGGGGATCTCCTGCACCTTGAGCCCGGCCTTGACGACCCGGATGTTCATCAGGGTCTCGACCTCGAAGCCCGTGCAGTCGAGCTCTATCTTGTCCAGGCAGTGCCGCCAGAAGGCGTTGTAGCCGTAGCACAGGTCGGTGTAGCGGGCGCCGAACTTGGCGTTCACGACGGAGCACAGGACGTGGTTGCCGAGCTTGCGGATGGGCGTCATGTCGTCCGTGGCGCCGCCGTTGGCGAACCGGGAGCCCTTGGCGAAGTCCGCGCCCGAGACGAGGGCGGAGACATAGCTGACGATCTCGTGCCCGTCGGCCGAGCCGTCCGCGTCGACCATCACGATGATGTCGCCGGTGCAGGCCTCGAATCCGGTGATCAGGGCGTCGCCCTTGCCCTTGCCGAGCTGCCGGACGACCTTCACGTCCGGCCACAACTCGCGTGCGACGGCGACCGTGTCGTCGGTGGAATTGCCGTCGACAAGCACGACCTCATGGATCCAGTCGGGCAGTGTCTTGAAGACGTAGGGAAGATTCTCCGCCTCATTCATCGCGGGAATCACCACGCTCACCGGCGGTGCGATCGCCAGGTGCGTGGAAATGGGTTTGTAGTTTACGGTCAGCGTCGGCTTGTCCAACGGGCCCTGGTCCGGTTCGGCGGCCGGGCGCACAACAGAACTCATGAGTCTGGTCCCTCTCGTCCGGTGGACCGCCCACCCCCGGGCAGTCCGGCTATGTATCCGGTTCGAAAGGGGGGTTCTCACTTACGCATGACGAAATGGATCTCCGTGCATGCCAAAGTGGGCTGGCATCGCGCGGGACGTGACTCGGCATTGATTCGGTCACCGAGCACGGCACCCCCCTACCGCGCCCCGCGCCGGAACCACCGCGATCTTGAGCCCTCCCCTAGATCGCATTACGTGATGGACCGATGCGGGTGGATGTACGACGGTATTGATGATTGAGACCTTATGGCAAGACCTGGAACGTGGCCTCACGTTTTTTATGATTTGGCCTGTCTTGGTGGGCACATATGGAACGCCCTGTTCCTACTTGGCGACCTTTATTCGTTCTTTCTTGATCGCATTTTTCCCATCTGTTTGAGCAGCTTGTCGGCCGGTTCAAAGAATTCCGGTCGCGACAAGACCGTGTTGCGCAGCGCCCTGACCGGGGCGCGCCGCGCCCGGTGCCCGATCGCTGCCGGATGGCGCAGAGCCACCCACCCCTCGGACACGGTGAGTTCGCGTGTCTTCAGGGAGTCCTTGTACTGCTTCTGGCCCCGGCCGAGGTCGAGATACGCGATGCCGTCGGCGGCGGCCGCCTCGGCCATGCGCAGGTGCATGATCAGGCCGGGCGAGTACTTGGCGTACGCCGGGTCGTAGGCCGGGAACCACTGGGCGATGACCCGCTCGGAGCGCATTCCGAAGTGCGCGGCGACCGGCGCCTCGTCGACGTAGAGCACGGAGAGCAGCCCGGAGAACTGGTCGAACCGCGTGTGGAAGAGGTGCCCCACGAGCTGCTTGATCCAGGGGTGCGAGAAGCGGTCGCTGCGGCCGGTCCTGCGGTACTGGGCCGATTTCCACTGCATCAGGGTGCGCAGGACCGCGGGGTCGCGCTCGTCGTGCACGTAGCGAACGGTGCCGTGGTCGCGCCCGAGCCTGCGCTCCTTGGAGAGCGTCGAGCGGGTGAACTTCGGCGACTTCGCCTTGAGGTGGCCGAGATAGGCCTCGTACCCCTGGTCGATGTCCATGACGGGGGAGGCGAAGGAGCCGGAGGCGTTCGCCTCGAACGGCCCCTGACCGCCGGCCAGATGGTCGAACTCGTACATCGCGAGCCCGCAGGCCCGCAGCAGCTCTCGTGCGTCCCAGGTGAAGCCGGGCCGGTGGACCAGGCCCTGGCAGTCCGAGACGCCGAGCCCGATGGCCCGGCCGACGCCGGTGATGGATCTCTGGAACGGGAAGAAGGCCGCGGGCTCACCGGCCTCGCGCACGACCGCTATCCGCACCCCGCGCCGCCAGTGGCCCACCGCGAGGGTGAACTCGGGGGAGAGGAAAGGATTGGCCAGCTCCGGCGAGCCGTGGAGATGCGCCTTGGACTGCAACGCCGTCCAGGCCACCCGGTCCGCGGCGGTGAGCTCTCCGGGGCGGTGCACGGTGATGTCCACGTCAGGAGGTCCGCCTCGTCGGGGTACGGCGTCGCAACCTCCGTACCAGTACCAGCAGATAGATGAGCGAGCCGATCACGGTGATGGCCGTGACCCCGCCGCGCACCGACCAGATGTGCAGGGCCAGCATCGCCTGGGCCACCAACAGGTTGACCGCGACGGCCCCGGAAACGGAAGCCAAGATCCGGCCCCATGGCTCAAGTCCGCCGAGCGCGGCGGCGATCGCGGCGCCCGGAGCGGCCAGGAGGAAGAACAGGGTGAAGGGGGCGCGCAGCGGCGATTCGATGTCCGTGAGCGCGAGCAGCGCGCCGACGACCCCGACCACCACAGCCGTTCCCGCGAGCAACGGCAGTGCGTCCTCGTGACGGATCGGCGGGTCCGATGGGCCGCGTCCGGTGTCTGATGACGGTGCCTTGATCCTGATGGTCTGCATTGGCGACTTTGCCCCCCGACGCGCCGGATGCCGGGCTTCAATGTCGCGCAGTCGACGGCGGCCCGTCAAGATGCGGAGGGAGTGTGCAGATGTTCCCCACGGGCGCTCTGGGTGGGAGGGCAACTCGCTTTGCGGGAAGGGGAATTGCATGCGAACTTATTGACATGAACACTACCGGTGGCCTGAGGGGAGTGGTACCACAGTCGTGGCAGAAATCCTGCTAAGGGAGGTTCCATGAGATTGTCCCGAATCACGGCATACGCTTCCTCACTCCTCCTCGCCACCGCCTTCGCCCTCACCGGGGCCGCAGCGGCACAGGCAGCCCCCTCCGGCCAACAGGCCGCCGCCACCGGCTATGTGGCACTCGGCGACTCCTACTCGTCCGGTGTCGGAGCCGGCGGATACGACAGCGGGAGCGGCGACTGCAAGCGCACCCCGCGCGCGTACCCGGCGCTCTGGGCATCCGCCAATTCACCCTCCAGCTTCAACTTCACGGCGTGTTCCGGCGCTCGTACGGGTGACGTTCTCGCGAACCAACTCGGCCCGCTCGGCTCGGGAACGGGCCTCGTCAGCGTCACCATCGGCGGCAACGACGCCGGCTTCGCCGACGTCATGACGACCTGCGTCCTGCAGTCCGAGAGCAACTGCCTCAAACGGATCGCGACGGCACGCAGCTACGTCGAGACAACGTTGCCCGGCAACCTCGACAAGGTCTACTCGGCGATCAGCGCCAAGGCACCGGCCGCCCGGGTCGTCGTGCTCGGATACCCCCGCTTCTACAAGCTCGGCGGCGGCTGCATCGCCGGTCTCTCCGAGAAGGAGCGCAGCGCCATCAACAGCGCGTCCGACTTCCTCAACTCCACCACGGCCAAGCGCGCCGCCGACCACGGCTTCGCCTTCGGCGACGTGGCCGCCAAGTTCACCGGGCACGAGATCTGCTCGGGCGACGCGTGGCTGCACAGCGTGAACTGGACCAACATCGGCGAGTCCTACCACCCCAAGGCCGCGGGCCAGTCCGGCGGCTACCTTCCCGTGTTCGGCGCGGCGGCGTCCTGACCCGCTGAGTCCGGCGCTCCGGAATCCGGGCGCCCGGCAGTACGCCCCTCAGGAGTTCGGCGCGTAGGAGGAGGAGCCCCCGCCCGTAGTCGGGGGCTCCTCCTCACATTTCACCGAGTACGCCACGGAGTTGGAGGTTGCCTCCACCGGGCTGCGCACCTCCACGCTGATCGCGTTCTGATACGTCGAGCCGGGCTCGCCCGTGACCGTCTCCGTGTGCTGCACCTGCTTGGTCCTGCCGCCGCCCGACGCGAAGCTGAGCGTCTTCCAGCCGGGGTCGCTCGGCTCGCCCGATGTGGTCACCCAGCGGTAGTCGACGGTGACCGGGACCCGCCCCACGGTGAACGTCGCGGTGAAGGAGGGGGCCTGCCCGGCGGCGGGCGGACAGACGCCGCTGTACTGCGTGTACGAGCCGGTGACCGAGACCTTCACGGACTGCGCGGGGTGCTTGGTCGACCCTCCGCCGTTGCCGCCGCCTCCGCCGTTCGTGGAGCCGCCGCCCGTCGAGCCGTTGTTGTTGCCGTTGCCGTTGTTCGAGCTGCCTTCGTTGCCGCCCGATGTGTTGTTCCCGCCGCTGTTGCCGCCGTCGGAGCCGCCGTCGCTGCTGCCCCCTTCATTGCCTCCGCTTCCGCTGCCGCCGCCCTCGGAAGAGCCGCTGCCGTTTCCGCCACCGCCTCCGCCGTCGCGGTTGATCAGCGCGTACGCGATCCCGCCCAGAGCCAGCGCCAGGGCGATGAGGCCCGCGGTGAAGGCGAGGACCGAACGGCGCGAACGCGTCGGCGGGACGGTGGTGGTGGTCGTGGCGACGACCGGCTCCTGCTGATCCGGTGGCGGCGGAAGCGGCGAGGGGTACTGCTGTTGCTGCTGTGACGTGACGGTCGGCATGTACGGGAGGGGCGTCGGAGCATCCGGGGTGCCGCCTGCCGCGACGAGCCGCAGCTGGTTCTCGGCCTCCGCGGCGGAGATCCGGGCCGCGGGGTCCTTGCGCAGCAGTCCTTCGATGGCCGGGGCCAGCGGGCCCGCGTTCCGGGGCCGCGGCAGCTCCTCGTCGACGACCGCACGCAACGTACTGAGCGGGGTGTCCTGCCGGAACGGCGACACGCCCTCCACGGCCGCGTAGAGCAGCACGCCGAGCGACCACAGATCGGACTCGGGCCCCGGCTTGCGCCCCAACGCCCGCTCCGGGGCGAGGAATTCGGGGGAGCCCACCACCTCGCCCGTCATGGTGAGCGCCGAACTGCCCTCCACCACGGCGATCCCGAAGTCGGTGAGGACGACCCGCCCGTCGTTCGCGATCAGTACGTTGCCGGGCTTGACGTCGCGGTGCAGCACCCCGGCCTCGTGGGCGGCCCGCAGGGCGGCGAGCACCTCGGCGCCGATGCGGGCGGCGCGCTGCGGCTGCATCGGTCCCTCCGCGTCCAGGACGTCGGAGAGCGAGAGCCCCCGCACGATCTCCATGACGATCCACGGGCGCCCGTCCTCGCTCGCCACGTCGTAGACCGTCACGACATTGCGGTGCGGGATACGGGCCGCGGCCCAGGCCTCCCGCTCCAGGCGGGCGTACAGCCGCTCGACGTCACTGGCCGGAAGCCCGGCCGGGGCGCGCACCTCCTTGACCGCGACCTCGCGGCCCAGGACTTCGTCGCGGGCCCGCCAGACCGTGCCCATGCCGCCTTCGCCCAAGGGGGCGAGGAGGCGGTAGCGCCCTGCGATCACACGCTCGTTCCCGCTCACGGGATTCCCCCATCCGCAGCCGTGCGATTCTCCACAAAACTACCTCAACCGAGCGCTGTTGCCGCCCCTTTGAACACCAATCCACACCCGAGGGCGACCACGACACAGGCGGAGCCGAGCGGCAGGAAACGCTGCGTGGCCCGGTGCAGCCACCGGGGCCCGCGGACCACCCGGCGCCCGGCGAGGGACCCGACCCGCACCACGAGGAACCCGGCGGCCGTCAGCGTGACGGCGAGGCCCACCCCGTACGCGAGGACGAGCAGCAGCCCGAACCAGGCCTCGCCCAGGGCGGCGGCGCCGACGAGCACCACGACCGCGGACGGGCTGGGCACGAGACCGCCGGCGAAGCCCAGGAAGAGGGCGCCGCGGAGGGTGGGCGGTGCGTCGTGCGTGTGGTGGTGCGTGTGAGGGTGAGGGTGGTGATGCCGGGCGTGCTTGCGCCGCCGCCAGGCTCTGCGCACGAGCAGGGCTCCCGCGCCGGTGACGAGGACGCCGCTGACCACTCCGAGCCAGGCGATGACGGACGGGGCCGCGACCGAGCCTCCCGCCACGAGCAGCCCCAGGGCGGTCACCCCCAGCGTGTGCGTGACGGTCACGGAGGCGGCCAGCGGGAGGACGTCCCGCAGGGAGGCGTGGCCCCGCGCGGCGGCGGTCGCGGCCATCAGCGTCTTGCCGTGCCCGGGCGCGAGGGCGTGCAGCGCCCCCAGCAACAGCGCGGTGGCCAGGGCCAGTCCGGCAAATCCGGGGGTGAGGTCGTGGCGGGCGACGAGGCCGGTGAGGGCCTGCGTCCACCGGTCCGCGCCGCGCGGCAGTACGGAGGCGGGCGCCTGTGGCCGCTCCTCGCTCAGGGCGGGGCCGCCGGGGGCGATGCGCAGGCTGGCCGAGTCCTCGCCGGGCGGCGATTCGAGCAGCCGCTGCGGATAGCGGGTGAGGCGCTTCGACACGGACTCGCGCGGTACGTCGGACGCGCTCAGGGTCATCCGGTCGCCCTGCGCGGTGACTTCGCGCCAGCCGGGGCCCGGCCGGCCCGCCGCCTTGAAGCGGGCGGCGAGCTCGGTGCCCCGGGGGAGCGGGGCACCGAGCTCGCACTCCACGCGCAGGGTGGGCAGTCCGGCCTGCCCGTCCCGGCGTACCGCCCGGGCCTGCTCCACGCGGAGTTCCGCCGCTCGCCCGTCCACCCGCAGCAGGCTGCCGCGGGCGGCGTCCTCGCACCGCCCTTCGGCCCAGCTCCGCATCCCTACGCGCTTGATGCGGGGCTCGGCCTGGGTGGCCGGGATCTCGGCGAGGTCCTCGACGTGGTCGACCCGCAGATGCCCGGGCCTCGCCACGAGTCCGTCGTACCGATTGACGGTGAAGTTCCCCAGCGGGTGAGCGTGCGCCTCGATGGCGGGCAGCAGCACCATCAGGAGCCCCGCGAACAGGGCAGCGCCCCCGCAACCAACCCCCCGCCACTTCACAGTGGCCCCGCAACGCCGGCACCCCGAACAGACATGTCCCGCCCACCCACCCGATTGCCCCGCAGCGACAGTGGTGACGGCCCGCACCCGGCGTCGAGACGTGAGGGGGTGTGTCGGTATTTCCGCCCGGAGCACGGTTCGCGGCGCTCCGGTGCCGAAGCAGCCAGGCGCCCAGAGGCGGATGGCGAGGACGGACATACCGGCGCGGCCCCGCCCCCAGGACGGAGCAGTACCGCACTGGACGGCCTCACGACGCTCCCCCCGCTTCCTTCTCAGCCTTCGCGACCGTCGGAGAGAACCCCGGGTTCAAGTCCAGCGCCGCAGACTTCCAGCGGCGAGCCGCTGCCCCGTGGCCCGTCGCCCCCTCGATCACGCCCCGGTGGTAAAGGAAGGACGCCTCGCGGAACCCCGTCGCCGTGGCCCGGCGTGCGTACGGCAGGGCTTCCTCCGAGCGGCCGTTGACGTGCAGGGCCCAGGCGAGCGCGTCCGCCGTGTGGACGGTGTGCCGCCGCCCCCACTCCGCCCGCGCCGCCCGCAGCGCCGCCCTCCGCTCGCCCCGCGTCCCGTGATCCGTCAGCGCGACCGCCGCGTCCAGGTCCGCGTTCACCCCGTTCGCCCGGGCCAGCGACACCCACGCGGACACCAGCGCGTACTGCTGCCGGGCCTTCGCCGCGTCACCCCGCTCGCCCCGCGCCTCGTACAACTCACCGAGCGCGACCAGCGGCCCCGGCAGCGGCGCCCGCGCGACGACCTCCCGGAGCCCCCGTATCGCCCGCCCCGTATCGCCCTGCCCGGCCCACGCCCGGGCCCGGCACTCCAGCGCCGGAAGGTACGAGGCGTCGGCCCGCAGCGCCTTCCCGCACTGCTTGAGCGCCTCCCCGTACTGCCCCTGCCGCCAGGCGAGCTGCCCCAGGGCCGTGGCCACATACGCGACGTCCCCGGCACCCGCACCCCTGCCCGGCCCGGCGGCCAGCGACAGCGCGCGCCGGGCCCCCGCCACATCACCCCGGAGCTCCCGCACATACGCGTACCGCGTGAACACCGGCACCCCGGGCCGCCGTGCGTCGGCCTCCCCGGCGGCCCGCGACGCCGCCCCGTACCGCCCGAGCTCGACCAGCGCGTCGATCCGCGAGGCCAGCGCGCCCTCGCTCCGCGGGTTCACGTCGAGCGCGGCCTCCGCGTGCCGCAGCGCCCCCGCGAAGTCGTGCCGCGCCGCGGCCAGCGCGGCCCGCCCCGCGAGCCCCGCGTCATTGCGGGGCCGCACTTCCAGGGACCGGTCGAGAGCGCGTTCCGCCTCGCGGTAGCGCGACGGGTCACCCTGCGTGCGGGCCTGCTCGACATAGGCGGTCCCCAGCGTCGCCCAGGCCCCGAAGTCGCGCGGCTGGTCCCGCAGATGAGTCTGCAGCGCCTGCACGCCACGCGCGAGGTCGGCACCCCGAAGCGCGCCCGGCGCCACGGCGACGGACGACGACGGCGACCGGCCGGGCCCGTCCTCACCGCCGACCACCACGGCACCCCCGGTGATCGCGAACGCAAGAGCGACGGCCGCCACCACGGACCGGCCGACAGGACGAGGCAATGCCATCACTGGACCTTCCACGAGAAGTCGATGAGACGAGAAAGAGAGAAAAGAGAGAAAAGAGAGAAGACGGAGAAGACGGAGAAGACACCCGGAGGAGGGAGAGAAGGCGCGGCCCGCAGGGGGATTAGTGCGGGCCGCGCCGGTCATAGGGGGGAGGGACTCAGCCCGCGACCCCGGAAGACCCCCGCCTGCGCCACCACGCGAGCCCGAGCCCGACGAGGAGCACACCGGCCACCCCCGCGGCCGCGGACGCGATCAGCACGGCATCCGTGTCGTCGCCACCGCCGGAGCCCGGACGCCCGGGCACGGCACCGCCGTTCAGCGCGTCACGCGCCGCGCTGTTGTCCGCGTCGCCGCCCTTGGCCAACGGTCCCCGTGACCCGGACGTGGGCAGTGCCACGTACGGGAAGGTCCCGCCGAACTTCTGGTCGTTGACGTTCACCGCGTCACCCAGGTCGTTCTTGTTCCCGACGAGTTCGCCCTCGACGGCCTGGAGTTCGATGTCGACGACGTCATCGGCGAGCCGCCGCCCGTTCGGGAACCCGGCGTTGTCGCCGTCGAGCACCCCGAGCCGCTTCGGCGATTCCGCGGGCTTGATGGACGTGTTGAGCCGCAGGGCCTCGGCGGGCCGTACGCCCGGCGGCTGGTTGAGGTCCTTCACGCCCGTCAGGAACACCGACACGAGGTCATTGCGCGGCTCGTCCGGCGCCTTCAGCTTGTAGATCTTCTCCAGGAGCTTCGGCAGCTCGGGCTTGGTCACGTACTTCAGGAACTGCGCGTCGTTCCAGGGCGAGGACGCGTTGAACTTGTCCTTGTCCTTCTGCGGCACGACCACCTCGTTGACCAGCGGGTTGCCCATCCGCGACACCTGGGTCCACTTGCCGCCCGCGTTCTTGCGCTGGGTCGTGGACCAGATGCCGACGGTGGGCTGCTTCCCCGACTGCCGTATCTCGGAGGTCGGCACCTGAAGGGCGAGGGAGTTCACGTTGTAGCCCTTGAGGGTGTCCCTGCCGACCTCCGACAGGTCACCGCCGTACAGCAGGTCGAACACCCGCAGATCCAGGAAGAACGGATCGTCGGCCTGCCCGGCGAACGTCGAGCCGCCGCCCTTGACCGGGGTCACGGCCTGGTCGCGCAGCTTCTTGTAGTTCGGCATGGACGCCTTGCCGACGTGCGACGGCGCCGTGGGCACGTCGTCGGCGATGGTCGTCTTCGAGGTGACCTTCTGGTCCTTGAGCTTGATCAGCTCCAGGTCGTACGTCTGCGTCACGTTCAGATCGGGATCGTCCAGGCTCGTCACGGGCCCGGTGTTGTAGAGGAACGTGTCGCCGTTCTTGGTCTTCGTGTCGAACGTCCACCGGTAGAGGAGATCGCCCTGCGCGTCGCCGTCGCTGTCGATGTGGACGTCGTACTGGGCGTCGTCGGCCCACGGATAGAAGTTGGGACCGCCGGCGGGCTCCTCGAAGGGCAGCCAGTTCGCCACGATCGTCGTCGAGTCGGGCTTGTCCGGGCTCACGAACGCGTACACGTCCGTGTTGTCGTACTGAGGCTGCCCGGAGATCAGCGGGGCCTCCCGGTGGCTGGCGGCGCCCGCCGTCCCCGGTTCGAGTGCCGTCACGCCGGCGGCTGCGAGCCCCCCGGCTGCCAGTGCGCCACAGACGAGCGCGGCGAGGCCGCGCCTGCCGCGCCGCCCCGTCCGGCCCTTGGCGATAGCTGTCATCGCGTCCGTCCTTAACTGTCCTCGCGCGACCCCGCACGGTGCGCGGAGGCCGCCTGACGAACGCCATTCGGGGATCAAGGGCCCGGCGGATTGGCCCGGTTGCCAATCCGGTGCCTTCTCTCGCGTCGAATCCCGCTGCGACCGGACAGTGAGCCGCCCGGCCCCGGCCGGACGAGAGCCGTCCGGGGCCGGGAAGAGGTGAGGGGGACACGCATGGGGCCCGACGAACTGCTTCCACTGGTCGCCAAGGGCGACCAGCAGGCCTTCGAGGAGTTGTACGGGCTGGTCTCCGGACCGGTCTACGGACTGACCCGCCGCGTCCTGCGCGATCCGGCGCAGTCCGAGGAAGTGGTCCAAGAGGTGCTGCTCGAACTCTGGCGGACGGCCGCCCGTTTCGACCCGGCGCGCGGCAGCGCACTCTCCTGGATCCTCACGCTCGCCCACCGCAGGGCAGTGGACCGGGTGCGCAGCGTCCGCGCGGCGAGCGACCGGGAGCGGCGCGTGGCCCAGCGCGGCGACGTCCCCGCCTTCGACCAGGTCGCCGAGGCGGTCGAGGGCAGGCTGGAGCGCGAGTGGGTGCGCCGCTGCCTCCGGCACCTCACGGACCTCCAGCGCCAGGCCGTCACCCTCGCCTATTACGACGGCTACACGTACCGGGAAGTGGCCCGGCGCCTCTCCGTTCCGCTCGGCACCGTCAAGACGCGGATGCGGGACGGGCTGCTGCGGCTGCGCGCATGCCTGGGCGCCGCGACGGGAGGCGCGGCATGAGGAGGGAGAGGAGCGACAGGCAGTTCGTCGGCGGCCGGGCTTTCGGGAGCCTGCCTTCCGGCGGGCCCGCCGGGCAGCGGCTGCGGACCCGCCTGGGGGTGCATTCCCTGGCCGTCCCGTACGCCCTGGACGCCCTCGCGCCCCGCGAACTGCGCCGCTTCGAGCGGCATCTGCCCCGCTGCGCACCCTGCCTGACGCAGACCAGGGAGCTGGCCGAAGGCGCCGTACGCCTTGCGGGCGCCGCGGCGACCCCCGCGCCGCCCGGCCTGCGCGAGCGGGTGCTGACCGCCGTACGCACGACGGAGCAGGAGCCGCCCCCGCGGGCGCCCGTGACCCGCGGCGCGCCCCCGCGCGCCCGTGTGCTTCTTCTCCCCGCCGCCGTCCTCACCGTGCTCGTGCTCGTGGCGTCCGCGGTCCTCGCCCTCCAGTTGACGCGCGCCGATGACCGGCTCGACCGCGAGCGCGCCCGGGCACGTGAGATCGCCCACGTCCTGGCAGCTCCGGACGCCCGCGCGGCCGGGGAGCGGGACGCGTGGGGGCGCGGCATCAGCGTCGTCGCCTCGGAGTCCAGGCGGCGCGCCGTGGTGACCGTCACAGGGCTCGGGCCGCCGCCTCCGGGGCGCGTGCACCAACTGTGGCTCGTGAGGCCCGCCGCCGCGCCCCGGTCGCTGGGGCTGCTCGACGGCGAAACGCCCGTGATCGCCTCCGGTGTGGGTGCGTCCGGCAGGTCACTGGCAGTGACCACCGAACCCGACGGAGGCTCAGAGCGGCCCACTTCTGCCCCTCTTGTCCAACTCGCCCTGGAATCAGATGGATTCGGAGAGTAATCGTCAACCTCCTTACGGGGTAGGTGAATACCGTGACCGGGATACACGAGTGTCGTGCGAGGGCGATAGGGTTAACCTGCCCTGGGCCGGGTGCCCTCGTACGGGTGGGGAGTGACATGGAACAGATAACGGTGCGCAGCAGGGCGCGTGTCCCTGCGATCACCTGCGGGAGCAGCGCGACCAGCTCGCGTCTCGACCGCCATCTCTCGGTGCTGGGCGGCCCCGCCGTTCCGCAGCGCGAGACGGCCGAGGCGACGCTGCTGATGCGTGAGCTGACCTCACGGGGTGCGCATGACCACAGTGGCCGACGTGCACGTGTGCGAAGGGTCTCCCTCTTCGCTCCCTTGCGCAGGCTGCGGCGGTCGCTCTTTGGGGGTCGCTGACCACGGGTGGTCGGGGGTTCGGCCGTCGCTCAGCGGCGGATTGCTCCCACCCACCCGCCCCTTCCCCTGTCACACACGTCGCTCATCACGCCCCTGACGTAACACCCGTGTCATGCGCACCTGTTGACGCCGCAACTTTCCGGCCCCACTGTGGCTGATTGTTTGGCCGATACACCCAACCTCACCCCCGGAGGTGCGCGTGTGTGACCTGCACGATCAGCATGAGCATGAAGTTCTCCCCGCCGGCGGCCAACCCCTGAGCCGCCGTCGCATCATGCAGCTCCTCGGCACGGCCGGTGTCACCGCCGGTGCCATGACCGCCGACGCGGACCCGGCGATGGCCGCGGGCGCCGACGACTCTCCCGCCGCCTACGAACCGCCCGAAGGCCTCGCGGCCGACACCCCCGCCAAGCGTGCGGCGCTCGACTGGATCACCTCCCACGACGACCGGATCACCGGCCTGAACGCCGAGATCTGGGACAACGCCGAACTGTCCCTGCGCGAGTGGAAGTCCTCCATCGCCGAAGCCGCATTCCTCGAACGGGCCGGATTCGACGTGCGGTTCGGCACCGCGGGCTTCCCGACGGCCTTCACCGCCACGTTCACGCACGGCAAGGGCGGTCCCGTCCTCGGCTTCAGCGGCGAGTACGACGCGCTGCCCGGCCTCTCGCAGCACAAGGGCGTCGGCCACCACGATCCGCGCGAGTACGTCCACGACCCCTTCGCGCCGGGCTACGGCCCCGGCCACGGCTGCGGCCACAGCGCGCTCGGCACGGCGGCAGCAGCCGCGGCGGCGGCCGTCGCGCAGGCCGCGAAGAAGCACGGGCTTCCCGTCACCGTGAAGTTCTTCGGCTCCACCGCCGAGGAGATGCTGATCGGCAAGACCTACGCCGTCAGCAAGGGCGTGTACGACGGCCTCGACGCGTTCCTCGACTGGCACCCCTCGACGGCCAACGCGACGGGCTGGGGCAGCACCACCGCCATGACCGCCGTCACCTTCACCTTCCTCGGTGTGGCAGGACACGGCGGCACCCCGCTCGGCAACAAGTCCGCGCTCGACGCCGCCGTGATGATGGCGACGATGTCGGAGTTCCTGCGCGAGGAGAACCTCACGCCGAGCGGCCGGCTGCACTGGGTGATCAACAACGGCGGCGACATCCCGAACGTCACCGCCGAGATATCCGAGATCTCGTACTACGTACGCGAAGGGAGCCCCGCCCGCGTCAAGGTGCTCCTGGACAAGGTGATCGCGGTCTCCGAGGCGGCCGCGAAGGCGTCACAGACGAGCGTGCGGCACCGCGTCACGTCGGCCTGCTGGAACCAGCTCCCGTCCAAGGCGTTCGCCGAGCTCCTGCACGCGAACATGCGTGAGATAGGCCCGCCCGAATTCACCTCCGAGGCGCACGAGTTGGCCAAGCAGCTCCAGGAGTCCCTCGGTCTGCCCCAGAAGGGCATGCACGACAAGGTCGGTGAACTGACGCCGCCCAACCCGGTCTTCGCGGGCGGCGGTTCGACGGACGTCGCCGACATCAGCTGGAACGTCCCCACCGTCTCGATGGGCGCCGCGCTCGCCCCCATCGGCACCAAGATGCACACCTGGTCCACCGCGGCCTGCGCGGCGGCGGCCCCCGGCCAGGCCGCGGTGATCGCCGCGGCCAAGTATCTGGCGGCGACGGCGGTCGACCTGATCACCCAGCCCGAGCGCCTGAAGGCCGTCAAGGACGAGTTCGCCGAGCGCACGAAGGGCGTGCACTGGAAGACCGCGCTGCCGGACGGCTATGAGCCGCCCATGTACGAGCCCCCGGCGTGGTTCCTGAAGAAGACGGGCCAGAAATGGCCGCCGTCGAACATCACGTGGCCGCCCGAGCGCGTGGTGTCCCGGGAGAAGTTCTCCTCGCTGGGACCGGAGCTCGCCCCCCAGAAGTAGGGCGCGGCCGACCGCTCACCGTCCCCCGCGCGCGTACCGGCGGACGGCGAGCGGCACGCACACGCCCAGCAGCACGAGCGACCAGAGGATCGCCCCGGCCACGGGATGCGCCACCGGCCAGGCCGCGCCCTCCGGTACGGGCGCGTTGCCGAACAGATCGCGCACCGCGGTGGCCACCGCGCTGATCGCGTTCCACTCGGCGACGGTGCGCAGCCAGCCGGGGAGGCCGTCGGCGGGGATGTACGCGTTCGAGAGCAGCGGCAGCATGAACGTCGCGCCGCCCAGCTGTCCCGCCGCCTCCTCGCTCTGCGAGGCCAGCCCGAGCAGGATGCCGATCCACGTCGACGCGAACCGGAAGAGCAGCAACAGGCCGAAGGCGCCGACGGCCCGGAGCGGCCCGCCCTCAATCCGCCAGCCCATCGCGAGCCCGACGAGCACCAGCGGCACAAGACCCGCGGCGGTGGTGAGCAGATCGGCGGCGGCCTGCCCGAGCGGCACCGCGGAGCGGCTCATCGGCATCGTGCGGAAGCGGTCCATGACGCCCCGGTGGGAGTCCTGGGCGGCGGTGAACATGCCGGTCATGATGCCGTTCGCGGCGGTCGCGACGAGCATCCCCGGAACGAGGAAGGCGCGGTAGTCGGCGCCGGGCATGGCCAGGGCGCTGCCGAACACGTAGCCGAAGAAGAGCAGGAAGACGATGGGCATCGTCTGCGTCAGGACGAGGATGGCGGGCGCGTGCCTGACGCGCCGCAGATGCCGGCCGAGGACGGCGGTGCCGTCGTAGAGGATGGCGTTCAAGGGAACCTCCGTGCGGGGTGATCGGGCGCGTGGGCGGGCAAAAATCCGCCGCGAAGCGGTGGTCTAGGAAACGCGGGCGACAAGCCGAAGAAAGACCTCGTCGAGAGTCGGGGCACGCAGCGTCGCGTCGACGACAGGCACCCCGGCCGCATCCAGCTCACGCACGACCCGCGGCAGCGTCAGCCGCGTATCGAGGGCGACGACCCCGGCGGTACGCCGCTCGGCATCGAGGACCGGCTCGCCCCCGGTGAGCTGGTCGAGCACGACCGCGGCGGCGTGCAGCGCCCGCGCCTCCGCGTCCTGCGGCAGCACGACCTCCACATAGCTGCCGATCTGCGCTTTCAGCGCCACCGGCGTTCCGCGGTGCGCGACGCGCCCGCCGTCGATCAGGACGATCTCGTCGGCGAGCTGGTCCGCCTCCTCCAGATACTGCGTGGTCAGCAGCACGGTCGTGCCCTCGGCTGCCAGCTCCCGCACGGCGTCCCAGATGCCGCCCCGGCTGTGCGGATCGAGCCCGGTGGTCGGTTCGTCGAGGAAGAGAACACGCGGCCGTACGAGCAGACTTGCCGCGAGGTCGAGCCGCCGCCGCATGCCCCCGGAGTAGGTGCGGGCGGGCCGGTCGGCGGCGTCCGCCAGGTCGAACCGCTCCAGGAACTCGTCGCCCCGCGCCCGCGGAACCCGCAGCAGCCGCGCGAAGAGCCGCAGGTTCTCCCGCCCGGTCAGATCGCCGTCGACGGAGGCGTACTGCCCGGTCACGCCGATGATCCTGCGCACCGCGGCGGCCTCCCGCACCACGTCGTGCCCCGCGACGAGCGCGCGCCCGGCGTCCGGCGCCTGGAGCGTCGTCAGCAGCCGCACCGCCGTCGTCTTGCCTGCGCCGTTGGGGCCGAGCAGACCGCAGACCGTGCCCTCGGGGACGGCGAGATCGAGCCCCCGCAGAGCGTGGACGTCCCCGAAGCGCTTCTCCAGACCTTCACTAAGTACAGCGTACGTAGAAGTCATAGCGGCACGGTACCTCACTACGTACGCTGTACGTAACTAACATGGGTGGCGAGGTGATGATCAATGGCGGGCCGAGCGGCCGAACCGGAAGTGATCTGGGCGCGCCCCGAGCGTGCGGGCCGTGGCCCGAAGCCCGCGTACAGCAGGGCGGACATCGCGGCGGCCGCCGTCCGCATCGCCGACGCGGACGGCATCGAGGCCGTCTCCATGCGCAGAGTCGCGGGCGAACTCGGCTGCGGCACCATGTCGCTCTACAACTACGTGCCGCGCAAAGAAGACCTGTACGAACTGATGGTCGACGCGGTGAGCGGCGAGTACGAGCTGACGGCGGGAGCGCCGGACGCGGACTGGCGCGCGGCGATGCTGGCGCTCGGCCGCCAGACGCGCGACCTCATGCGGCGCCATCCGTGGATGCCCCGGATCATGTCTGCGCTCTACGGCTTCAGCCCGAACGCCCTGCGCTATCTGGAGCACTGCCTCGGCGCCCTGGACGGGCTCGACGCGCCCTACGGCACCAAGGCGGAACTCATCGGGATGGTCAACGGCTCGGTCATGACGTACGTCGCCAACGAGCTGGCCATGGCGGAGCGCGCGCGGGCGCTGCCGTGGTCGGCGGAGCGGGAACAGCAGGTGCGGTACGCGTATCTCGCCGGGCAGGTGGGCACCGGGGCCTACCCGCGGCTCGCGGAGGCGCTCAAGGAGGCGCCGGCGCCGGGCGACGCGGACGAGCTGTTCGACCGGATGATGAACCGGCTCCTGGACTCGTTCGCCTGAACGGGACCGGAGGCCCGGCCGGGATCAGATGAGGGCGAACTGGCCGCCGGGGCCCTCTTCGTGGTGGTCCAGTACGGACGCCGGGCGCCGTGCGGCATCGGGGGCGGGAAGCACGCCCGCGCGGCGCAGCTCCTCCGGCGTGACGAGGAGGCCGAGGTCCGCGGTCAACTCGTCGCGCAGCGGCTCCAGTTCCGCGAGGAGCGCGAGCACCGTGATCAGTTCGAGGAGTTCGGACGTCCAGGCCTGCGGCCACCGGTCGGGCCCGATCGCGTCGAGCGTGCCCGCCTCACCCGCGGTCATGCGCCGCTCGAACCACAGCTCCAGGACCCGCACTCCGCTCACCTCGAAGTCCCACGCCTCCCGCGGCACCGGTGAGATGCGGCCCTCGTCCACGCACAGCGCCTCCGCGTCGGCGTCGTACGAGAGCTCCGCGGGGCGGGCCGGCAGCGGTGCCCGCACATACGGACGCCGCCCGCCGGGGAGCTTGGGGCGGGCGCCGTCACCGCGGGCCTGGAGCGCGAGGACACGGCGTCCCAGCTCGGTGCCCCGCTCCCAGACCCCGGCGTCGGACGTGAGCGGCACCCGGCATCCCGCCGGGGACGCCTGCGCCACGGCCAGCGTCCAGGCCAGCAGGTCGACGGCGCCGACGTCCTGGCCGAGCGAGGCCGAGAGGTGGGCGAGCAGGCCCGGAGCCACGTTGGGTTCAAGGCCGCCGGGGCGGCGGAACAGCGGGCGGATGCGGCCCGGCCGCCCGGCGGGGGAGCGGCCGTCCGGCAGCACGGCCGAGGTGAGCACCGCGGGCCCCGCGGCGCCGGTGACGTAACCCTGTTCGACGAGGAACAGCTGGCCCTCGCCCGTGACCCGCCACAGCTCCGGGCGCGCGGCGTCGATGAGCCGGTGGTCCGGGATCAGCCACTGCTCGTCGAAGGGGCCGTGCAGGACGCGCACGGGATCGGGGCAGGGGCCCGTCTCCGCGGCCAGCGCGGCCGTTGATCCCTGGTGGCCGGGGAGTTGCGCGACGGCGGTGTGCAGGGTGCGCGAGCGCGAGGGCGAGAGCAGCCTCTCGCGCTCGGCCGTGTCCGCCCGCAGGAACGCGGCCCAACGGGCTCTGAGGGATGCGGCGTCCGGTCCCATCGGCCACCCGCGGCCCGGCCGGAGCGGTGCGACGGACCACGGCATCAGGTCGGCGAGCAGCGCCGCTTCGTCGTGCGTCACGCCCGGCATCGTACGTCGAGACCCTTACGTCGCGTCGAGGGTGACCGTGAAGGAGAAGCGGTCGCCGCGGTAGTGGATGCGCGCCACGTCCAGGGCGCGTCCCTCCTCGTCGTACGTGATGCCCGTGTAGTGCAGGATCGGGCTGAGCAGCGGCACTTCGAGGAGACGGGCCGTCTCCGGGTCGGCGAGCGTGGCCTCGACGGTGTCGGTGATGCGGCTGATGCGGACGCCCACGACATCGCGCAGCACCTTCGTCATGGGCCAGCGCGCCAGATCGTCCAGCTCGACGCGCTCCGCCAGCTCGGGGCGGATGAAGTTATGGGCGTGATTGGTCGGTTCGCCCGTCTTCTCGTCGCTGCGCAGCCGGTGGTACGTCGCCACCTCGGGCAGATCAGGGAAGTGCTCGGCGAGTTCGCCGGAGACCGGGGCCGTGCCGTGCGCGAGCAGCTCGGTGCTCATGCCCGACTGCTGGGCCACGATCGCGTCGACCGAGCCGAGCAGCCGGACCGGGGAGCCGCGCCGGGCGCTCGGCTCGATGAACGTGCCGCGCCGCCGGTGCCTGCTGATCAGGCCCTCGTCCTCCAGCTCCTTGAGCGCCTGGCGCATGGTCAGGACGCTCACTCCGTAGTGCCCCGCCAGCTGCTCCTCGGTGGGCAGCCGGAGCGGGGCGTCGGGTGTGCGGCCGAGTATCGAGGCGCGCAGAGACTGCGACACCTGGTACCAGAGCGGGAGTTTGCGATTCAGGACGATCGAGTCCGGGGCGAAAGCGGTCACGGTCTCTCCGAATCAGTCCGCATCGGCTTCGAAACGGGATCAGCTACAGGCGGTAACGGGATCAGTTTCGAAAATGGCGCTCCAGACCCTCCCACACATCGTCGTATCCGCGCTGCAGGTGGGAGGCCTGAGCCGCCTGTTCGGTGGCCGTCACCGGCCAGCGTGTCTCGAACATGAAGGCAAGCCCGTCGTCGATCTTCTGCGGCTTCAGCTCGGCGGCCGACGCCTTCTCGAAGGTGTCGCGGTCGGGGCCGTGCGCCGACATCATGTTGTGCAGCGAGCCGCCGCCGGGCACAAAACCCTCCGCCTTCGCGTCGTACGCGCCCTCGATCAGGCCCATGTACTCGCTCATCACGTTCCGGTGGAAGTACGGGGGCCGGAAGGTGTCCTCGCCGACCAGCCAGCGCGGCGCGAACACCACGAAGTCGACGCCCGCGAGGCCCGGGGTGTCGGACGGCGAGGTGAGCACCGTGAAGATCGACGGGTCCGGGTGGTCGTAGCTGATGGTGCCGAGGACGTTGAAGCGACGCAGGTCGTACACGTACGGGACGTGGTTGCCGTGCCAGGCGACGACGTCGAGCGGAGAGTGGTCATAGGTCGCCTGCCACAGGTTGCCGCAGAACTTGTTCACCACCTCCACCGGCCGCTCCACGTCCTCGTAGGCGGCGATCGGGGCCCTGAAGTCCCGTGCGTTCGCCAGGCCGTTCGCGCCGATCGGGCCCAGGTCGGGGAGCTGGAACGCCGCGCCGTAGTTCTCGCACACGTACCCGCGGGCGCTTCCGTCGAGCAGGTCGACGCCGAAGCGCACCCCGCGCGGGATCAGCGCCACCTCGCCCGGTTCGGCGTGCAGCAGCCCGAACTCCGTGCGCAGCAGCAGGCCGCCCTGCTCGGGGACGACGAGGAGTTCGCCGTCCGCGTCGCTGAACACCCGGTCCGTCATGGAGGAGTTGGCGTGGTAGAGGTGCACGGCCATGCCGGTGCGCTGGGTGGCGTCGCCATTGCCGCCGAGTGTCCACAGGCCCGCGAGGAAGTCCGTGCCGGGCGCGGGCTCGGGGAGCGGGTTCCAGCGCAGCCGGTTGGGGTCGGGAGTCTCGGCGAACGGCGCCGTGCGGATCGCGCCGTTGTCGGCGCGGGTGAACGCCGGGTGCGCTGCCGAGGGGCGGATGCGGTAGAGCCAGGAGCGGCGGTTGTGCGCGCGGGGCTCGGTGAAGGCGGTGCCGCTCAACTGCTCGGCGTAGAGGCCGAGGGGCGCGCGCTGGGGGGAGTTGCGGCCGTGCGGCAAAGCGCCGGGCACTGCTTCGGAGCTGTGTTCGTTGCCGAAGCCGGAGAGGTACGTCAGTGCCTCCGCCGTCTTGCGCGCGCCGTTCGCGTCCGTACGGCCTGCGTCGCTGGTGTTGTCCCGGCTCATCATCGCTCCCTCGTCCACGATTCCTATGGGACACCGTAGGATTCCCGTTTTCCTTCCGCAAGGGGGATCCATGGATGTGAACGATGCTCTACTCTCCGGGGGTGTCCCACGGTGATCAGCACAAGCCCCCGCCGCCCCCGAAGACCCTGCGCCGCGTGCCCGTGCAGGAGCGCAGCGCCGAGCGCCTGACCCGCATCCTCGACGCCTGCGCCGAGGTTCTCGACGAGGTCGGCTACGAAGAGTTGAGCACCCGCGCCGTCGCCATCCGCGCGGGCGTCCCGATCGGTTCGGTCTACCGCTTCTTCGGCAACAAGAGGGCCATGGCGGACGCACTGGCCCACCGCAATCTCGACGCGTACGGCGAGCGGGTCGCGGCCCGCATGGCAGGGGCGGAGCGCGGCGACTGGCGCGGCGCCGTCGACGCGGCCTTCGACGAATACCTCGCCATGAAGCGCACCGTCCCCGGCTTCGGCCTGGTCGACTTCGGCATCCCCTCGGCCCCCGACGCGATGCCGGACGCCAACTCGGACGTCGCCGAGCGCGTGGCCGGGCTGCTCGCCGCCCACCTCGACCGGCCCCTCGACGAGAAGCTGCGGCGCACCGTGCTCGTCGGCGTCGAAGCGGTGGACGCGGTCCTCCAACTCGCCTTCCGCGCCGATCCGTCGGGCGATCCCGGCCTGATCGACGAGACGCGCACCCTGCTGCACTCCTATTTCGCGGGCTCACTGGACCGAACCTGATCCCCGCAGGGTCCTGACGGCATGCATACCGGTCGGTATGGTGAGAGCGCACGTGCGCCGTAGCCGCCGCCCCGGAGGGTCCTCCATGCCCAGCACCGCCCTGCGTATCTGCCCCCTCTGCGAAGCCACCTGCGGGCTCACGCTCACCGTCGAAGGCAGCCGGGTGACCGGTGCGCGCGGGGACCGGGACGACGTGTTCAGCCGGGGCTTCATCTGCCCCAAAGGCGCCTCCTTCGGAGAGGCCGACGCCGACCCCGACCGCCTGAAGGGGCCGCTCGTCCGCAGGAACGGCGTCCTGGAGGAGGCGACCTGGGACGAGGCGTTCGACGCCGTCGCCGCCGGGCTTCGCCCCCTGATCGAGAGGCACGGGCCGCAGGCGGTCGGCGTGGTGCTCGGCAACCCCAACGTGCACACCATGGCCGGGGGCCTCTACCCGCCCGTACTGCTCGGCTCGCTCGGCACCCGCAACGTCTTCACCGCGAGCACCGTCGACCAGATGCCCAAACACGTCTCCAGCGGGCTCCTCTTCGGCGACGCCTTCGCCATCCCCGTGCCCGACCTGGACCGCACCGACCACCTCCTCCTGCTCGGCGCCAACCCCCTGGAATCCAACGGGAGCCTGTGCACCGCCCCCGACTTCCCCGGCAAGCTGAAGGCGCTGCGCGCCCGCGGCGGCACGCTCACCGTCGTCGACCCGCGCCGCACCCGCACCGCGAAGCTCGCCGACCGGCACCTTCCGATCCGGCCCGGCACGGACGCGCTGCTCCTCGCTGCCATGGTCCGGGTCCTCTTCGAGGAGAAGCTCACCGACCTCGGCCCGCTGGAGGAGCAGGTGGAGGGGGTCGAAGACGTACGGGAGGCCGTACGTGACTTCACCCCCGACGCCGTGTCCGCGGCCTGCGACGTGCCCGCCGACACCATCCGCGCCCTCGCCCGCGAACTCGCGTCGGCACCCACCGCCGCCGTCTACGCCCGCGTGGGCGCGAGCACCGTCGCCTTCGGCACGCTCACCAACTGGCTGGTCGACGTCCTCAACGTCCTGACCGGCAACCTCGACCGGCCCGGCGGCGCCCTGTTCCCCCTCTCGGCCACCGACCGCGAGCCCCGCCCCGCGGGCCCCGGCCGGGGTTTCGCCCTCGGCCGCTGGCACAGCCGCGTGAGCGGGCACCCCGAGGCCAAGGGCGAACTGCCCCTCGCCGCGCTCGCCGAGGAGATCGACACCCCCGGCGACGAGGCGATCCGCGCGCTCGTGGCCGTCGCCGCCAACCCGGTGCTCTCCGCGCCGGACGGCGACCGCCTCGACAAGGCCCTTGCCTCGCTCGACTTCATGGTCAGCGTCGACCCGTATCTGAACGAGACCTCCTGCCACGCCCATGTGGTCCTGCCGCCGCCCCCGCCGTCCCAGAGCCCGCACTTCGACTTCGCCTTCAACGGATTCGCCGTACGCAACCAGGTCCGCCACACCCGCGCCGCGGTGCCCCTGGCGGACGGCAGGATGCCCGAGACGGAGATCCTGGCCCGGCTCGTCCTCGCCGCGAGCGGCATGCACGGCGCCGATCCGGCGGCCGTCGACACGATGGTGATCGACAGGGCCCTCGGCAAGGCCGTCACCGAGCCGCACTCGGTCGTGTACGGGCGTGACCCCAAGGAGCTGTCCGCCCTCCTCACCGGCGAGAGCGGACCCGAACGACGGCTCGACCTGATGCTGCGCCTCGGCCCGTACGGCGACGGATTCGGCGCCCGTGAGGACGGTCTCACTCTCGACCGGCTCCTCGCCCACCCGCACGGCATCGACCTCGGCCCCCTCGAATCCCGCCTCCCGCAGGTGCTCAAGACCCGCAGCGGACGCGTGGAGCTCTTCCCGGAGCCGATCGCGGACGACCTGCCCCGCCTCACGAACGCGCTGCGCACCGCGCCGGACGAGCTCGTCCTCGTGGGGCGCCGCCATCTGCGCTCCAACAACAGCTGGATGCACAACGTCCGCACCCTCACCGGCGGCACCAACCGCTGCACCCTGCACGTCCACCCCGAGGACGCGGCCCGCATCGGCATCGAGGACGGCGGCCACGCGCGCGTGCGGGCCGCCGGAGGCTCGCTCACCGTCCCCGTGGAGGTGACCGACGCCGTGCGCCCCGGAGTGGTCAGCCTGCCGCACGGCTGGGGCCACGACCGCCCCGGCACCCGTCTGGCCGTCGCCGCCGAGAACCCCGGCGCCAACGTGAACCAGCTCCTGGACGGCACGCTCCTCGACCCGCTCTCCGGGACGGCGGTGCTCAACGGCTTCCCGGTGTCCCTGACCGCCCTCGTTCCGGCAGCTGCTCCGGCGGCAAGTCGTTGACCTGGAGTTTTGCGCTTATTGCTCGCACGTCAACATCTTGTTAACGGATCTGAACCGGTCCTAACGTCATCCGGACCGCCAGACCTGGTGGGAGTTCGATGGTGAACGTTAGGTAGCCCCCATGCTGACAATCCTCGGATTCGTCATGATCGCCACCTTCCTGGTGCTGATCATGATGAAGAAGATGTCGCCGATCGCGGCACTGGTGCTGATCCCCGCGCTCTTCTGCGTGTTCGTAGGAAAGGGAGCCCATCTCGGGGACTACGTCCTCGAAGGCGTCGGGAATCTGGCGCCCACGGCGGCCATGCTCATGTTCGCCATCGTGTACTTCGGCGTCATGATCGACGTCGGCCTCTTCGACCCGATCGTCCGGGGCATCCTGCGCTTCTGCAAGGCGGACCCGGTGCGCATCGTGGTCGGCACCGCCGTGCTCGCCGCGATCGTCTCGCTCGACGGCGACGGCTCGACGACCTTCATGATCACGGTCTCGGCGATGTATCCCCTCTACAAACGCCTCAAGATGAGCCTCGTCGTCATGACGGGTGTCGCGGCCACCGCCAACGGCGTCATGAACACGCTGCCCTGGGGCGGTCCGACGGCCCGCGCCGCGACCGCGCTCAAGGTCGACGCGGCCGACATCTTCGTCCCCATGATCCCCGCGCTTGCCATGGGCCTCGTGGCCGTCTTCCTGCTCTCCTACGCACTGGGTCTGCGGGAGCGCAAGCGGCTCGGCATGCTCTCCCTGGACGAGGTCCTGGAGAAGGAGACGGCGAGCGAGACGGTCCTGGTGGGCGCGGGCGGCGGCACCGGCGACGGGCGTATGTCTCTCACCAAGAAGACCACCGGGGGAGCGGGCTCGGGCACGGACGCCGACGCCGCTTCCGGGTCCTTTGGCGGCGACAACGACGAGGACGAGGACGAGGGCTTCCAGGGGCTCGACCCGAACCGGTCCACCCTGCGCCCCAAGCTCTACTGGTTCAACGCCGGTCTCACCGTGGTCCTGCTCACCGCCATGATCATGGAGTGGCTGCCGATCCCGGTCCTCTTCCTGCTCGGCGCCGCGCTCGCCCTGACCGTCAACTTCCCGCACATGCCCGACCAGAAGGCCCGCATCGGCGCCCACGCGGAGAACGTCCTCAACGTCACCGGCATGGTCTTCGCGGCCGCCGTCTTCACCGGCGTGCTCCAGGGCACCGGCATGGTCGACAGCATGGCCAAGTGGCTCGTCGACGCCATCCCGGAGGGCATGGGCCCGCAGATGGGCCTGGTCACGGGCCTGCTGTCGCTGCCGCTCACCTACTTCATGTCCAACGACGGCTTCTACTTCGGCGTCCTGCCGGTCCTCGCCGAAGCCGGCCAAGCACACGGCGTCGGCACCCTGGAGATCGCCCGCGCCTCGATCGCCGGTCAGGCCCTGCACATGTCGAGCCCGCTGGTGCCCGCCGTGTACGTCCTCGTCGGCATGGCCAAGGTCGAGTTCGGCGACCACACCAAGTTCACCGTCAAATGGGCCGTGCTCACCTCGCTCGTGGTGCTCGGCTCCGGAATCCTCTTCGGCATCATCTGATGCCATCGACACCGGGCCGGTCCTGGTTGCTGCGCCTCGTCATCGCCTTCAGCTTCGCGCAGGGGGCGGTGTCGATGGCGCGTCCGGCCGTCTCCTACCGGGCGCTCTCCCTTGGCGCCGACGAGCGGGCGATCGGCGTCATCGCCGGTGTGTACGCCCTGCTTCCGCTCTTCGCGGCCGTGCCGCTCGGGCGCAGGACGGACACCGGGCGGTGCGCGCCGCTCCTTCCGATCGGCGTCGTCCTGATCTCCGGAGGGTGCGCGCTCAGCGGTACGGCGGGTTCGCTCGGTGCGCTCGCCGCCTGGAGCGGTGTGATGGGCCTGGGGCACCTCTGCTTCGTGATCGGCGCCCAGTCGATCGTCGCGCGGCAGTCCGCCCCCGACGAACAGGACCGCAACTTCGGCCACTTCACGATCGGGGCCTCGCTCGGGCAGCTGATCGGGCCGATCGCCGCGGGGTCCCTCATCGGGGCGGGCATGGGGCGTACGAGCGCCTTCGCGCTGCTGGTGTCGGCCGGGGTCGCCGCCGTTTCCTTCACTTCGCTGTGGCGGATCGAGCATGTGCGGTCGGTGGCGCCGGGGAGTGGGGCCGCCGCTTCCAAGGTGCCGGTGCTCGGCATCCTGCGGACCCGGGGTGTCCCGGCCGGGATCTTCATCAGCCTCGCGGTGCTCTCCGCCACCGACATCCTCACCGCCTATCTCCCCGTGGTCGGTGAGCACCGGGGCATCGCGCCCGCGACGGTCGGGGTGCTGCTCTCGCTGCGGGCCGCCGCGACCATCGCCTGCCGGCTCGTGATGACGCCGCTGATCAATCTGCTCGGGCGGACCGTGCTGATCGTCGTCACGTGTCTGCTGGCGGCCCTGCTGTGTGCGGGAGTCGCGCTGCCGGTGCCCGTGTGGGGGCTGGGGGTGATGCTCGTTCTGCTGGGGTTCTGCCTGGGGGTCGGGCAGCCGTTGTCGATGACCACGGTGGTGCAGGCGGCGCCCGACGGGGCTCGGTCCACGGCTCTCGCGCTGCGGCTCACCGGGAACCGGCTGGGGCAGGTGGCCGCGCCTGCCGGGGCGGGGCTGATCGCCGGGGTGGCGGGGGTCGCGGCGCCCTTCGTGATGCTGGGCGGGCTGCTGTTGGTCGCGGCCGGGTTGGGGCTGAGGCGAAGCCCTGCGCGGCCGTCCCCTGGCTCGCCCCTTCCCGAAGCCGGGGAACCTGCTCCCGGCCCCCCGCTCCTCAAACGCAGGAAGGGCTGAGAAGACCGGAGGCGCCGACGAGCAAACGTTCCCCGGAGGCGCCGGCTGCCTCCGGGGAACGGCGTACTACCGAGCGTGCCGGGGTACTACTGGACGATCTTGAGCAGCTTGTTCGGCGAGCCGCTGCCGGGGCTGGTGACCTTGCCCGACGTGGCTCCGTTCACCAGCGCGGACGAGACCTGCGCGGGCGTGGCCGAGGTGTGGCCGGCCAGGTAGACCGCCGCGGCGCCCGCGACGTGCGGGGTGGCCATCGACGTACCGGAGATGGTGTTGGTGGCCGTGTCGCTGGTGTTCCAGCCCGCCTTGATGGAGACGCCCGGCGCGAAGATGTCCAGGACCGAGCCGTAGTTGGACCAGCTGGCCTTCGCGTCCGTGTTGCTGGTGGCGCCCACCGTGATGGCCGCGGGGACCCGCGCCGGGGACGACGAGGAGGCGTTGACGCCCTCGTTGCCCGCGGCGACCGCGTAGCTCACGCCGTCGGCGATGGAGTTCTTCACCGCGTTGTCGAGCGAGGTGGAGGCGCCGCCGCCGAGCGACATGTTGGCCACGGCGGGGGCGCCCGCCGCGTGGTTGCTCGTCACCCAGTCGATGCCCGCGATGACACCGGCGGTCGTGCCGGAGCCGTTGTTGTCGAGCACGCGGACGGCCACGATCTTGGCCTTCTTGGCGACGCCGTACGTCTTGCCCGCGATGGTGGTGGCCACGTGCGTGCCGTGGCCGTTGCCGTCCTGGGCGGTGCTGTCGCCGTCCACGGCGTCATAGCCGTTCACCGCGCGCCCGCTGATCTCGGAGTGCGTGATGCGCACGCCGGTGTCGATCACGTACGCGGTCACACCCGAGCCCGCGGTGTCCGGGTAGGTGTAGGTGCCGGACAGCGGCAGGCTCGTCTGGTCGATGCGGTCCAGGCCCCAGGGGGCGTTGGACTGGGTCGCGTCGGCCTGGACCCGCTGGTTCTGCTCGACCGTCGCGACCGAGGGGTCGGCGGCGAGCTGTCTCGCCTCCGCCGCGCTCAGCTTCGCGGTGTATCCGTTGAGCGCGGACTTGAAGGTCTTCTGCACCGAGCCGCCGTACTCGGATATCAGACCCTTGCCCCGGGTCGAGGCGGCCTTGAGGCCCGAGTCCTTCTTCAGCGTGACGATGTAGCTGCCCTTCACGGCGTCGGCCGAGCCGGCTCCGATCACGGTGCCCTCGGTGGGGGCGGCCTGGGCCGGAAGGGCGGTGACCGCACCGAACAGAGTGGCGGCGGTGGCGGTCGAGATCGCCGCGGCGATCACGGTCTTCTTGCTGCGCAGCATTGCCATTACGAGGGAGTCCTCCTCATAGGCGTGCGCGCCCGGGGTGGGGCGGCGCAACTGTGGGGGCGTGTGCGTGATCGCACACACAGCCGGGAGCGGAAGGTTCCGCTCTCGGCGCGAACAGCAGAATGTCGGCTCTACAGGCGTAGATCAAGGGAGTTGGCGCCTTGACATGTGTCTGTCACATGCACGAAATCGAACTTCGGCGGAACCCTTGGGGGGTAGGTGTCGAGCTGCGGTGAATGTCCCTCGCCCGGACGCCTCTGGTGCCGAAAAACTATCAGCGCTAGTTTGGGGTGCGGACGACTACCTGAGGAGAGCGATGAAGGCCCACGACGGCATGTACATCGGCGGCGCCTGGCGGCCCGCCGTCGGTACGGACACGATCACGGTCCTCAACCCGGCCGACGAGAAGCCGGTGGGCGAGGTCCCCGCCGGTACGGCCGAGGACATCGACGCGGCGGTACGGGCGGCCCGCGAGGCCTTCCCCGGTTGGGCCGCGACCCCGCCCGCCGAGCGCGGCGCGCTCATCGGGGCGCTCCGTGACCAGCTGGTCGCCCGCAAGGACGAGATCGCCGAGACGGTGACGGCGGAGCTGGGCTCCCCGCTCCCGTTCTCGCAGATGGTGCACGCGGGCGTACCGATCCTGGTCTCCGGTTCCTACGCCGAACTCGCCGCGACGTACGCCTTCCAGGAGAAGATCGGCAACTCCACCGTCTACATGGAGCCGGTCGGTGTGGTCGGCGCGATCACGCCCTGGAACTACCCCCTCCACCAGATCGTCAACAAGGTCGCCCCCGCCCTCGCCGCGGGCTGCACGGTCGTCCTCAAGCCCGCCGAGGACACCCCCCTCACCGCCCAGCTCTTCGCCGAGGCCGCGCACGAGGCGGGCATCCCCGCCGGTGTCTTCAACCTGGTCACGGGGCTGGGCCCGGTCGCGGGCCAGGCGCTCGCCGAGCACGAGGGCGTCGACCTCGTCTCCTTCACCGGCTCGACGGCGGTCGGCAAGCAGATCGGCGCGACCGCGGGCGCCGCGGTCAAGCGCGTGGCCCTTGAGCTCGGCGGCAAGTCCGCCAACGTCATCCTGCCCAGCGCCGACCTGACCAAGGCGGTCAAGGCGGGCGTCGCCAACGTCATGTCCAACTCGGGCCAGACGTGCAGCGCGTGGACCCGCATGCTGGTGGACTCCGCGCGCTACGACGAGGCGGTCTCGCTCGCTTCGGAAGCGGCGGCCAAGTACGGCTCCCGCATCGGCCCCGTCGTCAACGCCAAGCAGCAGGCGCGCGTGCGCGGTTACATCGACAAGGGCGTAGAGGAGGGCGCACGCGTGGTGGCGGGCGGCTCCGAAGCACCGCGCGAGCAGGGCTACTACGTCCAGCCGACCGTCTTCGCCGACGTCACCCCCGAGATGACCATCGCCCAGGAGGAGATCTTCGGCCCGGTCGTCTCGCTCATCCGCTACGAGGACGAGGACGAGGCCCTGCGGATCGCGAACGGCACCGTGTACGGACTCGCGGGCGCGGTCTGGGCGGCCGACGACGAAGAGGCCATCGCCTTCGCCCGCCGCATGGACACGGGCCAGGTCGACATCAACGGCGGCAGCTTCAACCCCCTTGCCCCGTTCGGCGGTTACAAGCAGTCGGGCGTCGGCCGGGAGCTGGGCCCGCACGGACTCACCGAGTACCTCCAGACGAAGTCCCTGCAATTCTGACCCCTCGGTTCTGAACCCCCGCACGTCCGCCCCATAAGGAGTACGTCACCGTGGTCCGCGCCGCTGTTCTGCCCGCCGTCGGCTCTCCCCTGGAGATCACCGAGATCGACCTGCCCGAGCCGGGCCCCGGCCAGGTGCGGGTGCGTCTCGCCGCCGCCGGGGTCTGCCACTCCGACCTGTCCCTGACCAACGGCACGATGCGGGTGCCCGTGCCCGCCGTGCTCGGGCACGAGGGCGCGGGGACCGTGGTGTCCGTGGGCGAGGGGGTCACGCATGTGGCGCCGGGTGACGGGGTGGTGCTCAACTGGGCGCCGTCCTGCGGGAATTGTCACCCCTGCTCGCTCGGCGAGGTCTGGCTGTGCGTGAACGCGCTGGCCGGCGCCGCCGACGTGTACGCCCGCCGCGCCTCGGACGGCGCCGACCTCCACCCCGGTCTGAACGTCGCCGCGTTCGCCGAGGAGACGGTGGTCGCGGGCAACTGCGTACTGCCCGCCCCGGCCGGGGTCCCGCTGACCGACGCGGCGCTCCTCGGCTGCGCCGTGCTCACCGGGTACGGGGCCGTGCATCACTCCGCGAGGGTCCGCGGGGGCGAGACGGTGGCGGTCTTCGGGGTCGGGGGAGTGGGCCTCGCGACGCTCCAGGCGGCGCGGATCGCGGGGGCCTCGCAGATCATCGCGGTCGATGTGTCCCCCGAGAAGGAGGAGTTGGCCCGTTCCGCGGGGGCCACGGAGTACGTCGTCGCCTCCGAGAAGACGGCCAAGGCGATCCGGGGGCTGACCGGGGGGCAGGGCGTGGACGTGGCCGTGGAGTGCGTGGGGCGTGCGGTGACGATCCGTACGGCCTGGGAGTCCACGCGGCGCGGCGGGCGTACGACGGTGGTCGGCATCGGCGGCAAGGACCAGCAGGTCAGCTTCAACGCCCTGGAGATCTTCCACTGGGGGCGGACGCTTTCCGGGTGCGTGTACGGGAACTCCGACCCGGCGGTGGATCTGCCGGTCCTGGCGGACCATATCCGGGCGGGGCGCTTTGACCTGAGCGGTCTGGTGACGGACCGGATCGCCCTGGACGGCATCCCGGCGGCCTTCGAGAACATGGTCGCGGGGAAGGGGGGCCGGGCACTGGTGGTGTTCTAGTCCCCAACCCCGCCCCTTCCCGAAAACCCGCTGGCGCGGGGGCCTTGGTTGCCGTCATCACCGGCTTCGCCGAGTTCGTCCTCAAACGCCGGACGGGCTGGAATCCTCAGCCCGTCCGGCGTTCGGCTACCGCGACGAGAAACCCCCTGCTAGAACCGTTGACCGCATACGTACCGGTCGGTACGGTCCCTGGAATCACACGCCACCCCCTGTCCCGTCCCCGGACCCACCGGAGTGTGCACCCCCATGGACCCCGCACCGCCCCCCGCGTCCCCCCTCTCCGCCCCCGCTTCCGCTCAAGCGGCGCCGGCGGACCCCCACCGCCGCAAAGTGGCGACCGCCGCCGCTCTCGCCTCCGCCGTGGAGTGGTACGACTACTTCGTCTTCGGCATCGCCGCCGCCCTCGTCCTGGGCGATCTGTACTTCCCCTCCGGCAGCTCGTCCGCCGGAGTCCTCGCCGCGTTCGCCACCTTCGCCGTCGGCTTCCTTGCCCGCCCCGTCGGCGGCATCATCGCCGGTCACCTCGGCGACAAGCGGGGCCGCAAACCCATGCTGGTCCTCGCGCTGACCCTGATGGGCCTGTCCACCACGGGCATCGGCCTGCTCCCCACGTACGACACGGTCGGCATCGCCGCGCCGATCCTCCTCGTCACCTTCCGCGTGCTCCAGGGCATCGCGGTCGGCGCGCAGTGGGGCGGCGCGATGCTGATGGCCACGGAGTACGCCCCCGAGGGCAAGCGCGGCCTCTACGGCAGCCTGGTCCAGCTGGGCGTTCCGATCGGCGTGGTGACCGCCAACACGGTCTTCCTGATCGCGGGCGCAGTGACCAGTGAGAGCACCTTCGAGGCGTGGGGGTGGCGGGTCCCCTTCATGGTCGGGCTCCTCGTGCTCGTACTCGCCTGGTACATCCACACGCGCGTGGAGGAGACGCCGGAGTTCCGCGAGGCGGAGCGTGCGCTCGCCGAGAAGGAGAAGAGCGAGAAGGCGGCGGGCGGTGAAGGGGGCAACTCGCCCCTGCGCACGATCCTGCGCCACCACCTCGGCACCGTCTTCCTGGCCGGAGGGTCGTTCGCGGTGAACACCGCGACCTTCTACATCATCATCACCGGCGTCCTCGACTACACCACCCGCGAACTCGACATGAAACGCAGCGCGGTCCTCACCGTCTCGCTCTGCGTCAGCCTCACCCAGCTCGCCCTGATCCCCGCGTCCGCCGCCCTCTCCGACCGCATCGGACGGCTGCGGATCTACGCGATCGGCGCCGCGGGACTGGCGGTCTGGGCCGTGCCGATGTTCCTGCTCATCGACACCGGTTCACTGCTGTGGCTGGCCGTGGGCACCTTCGTCACCAGCTGTTTCCTCAGCATCATGTACGGGCCGCAGGCCGCGCTCTTCGCCGAGCTGTTCACCGCGGAGATGCGGTACACGGGAGCCTCGCTCGGCTACCAGATCGCGGCCGTGTTCGGCGGTGGGCTCGCGCCGTTCGTGATGGTGCTGCTCCTGGAGGCGACGGGCACCTCGATGGCCGTCTCCGCGTACATCATCGGCCTCGCCGTGATCGCCCTGCTCTCCATCAAGGTGCTTGCGGCGCGGGCGCGTTCCCGCTGACGGGACCGGACGCGAACGGCACGTCCGGCTCCGGCACCGTCACCTCCGACGGCGCCGGAGCCGTCGTACGCAGCCGTGAGAAGGACTTGGTCGCCGCCAGGAACGCGAGCGTCGTCAGGACGAACGGCCAGGTGAACGTGTGCCCGCCGGACGGCGCGAGGAGCGCCGACATCGCCGCGCCGACGGCGGTCGCCGTGGCGGCGCCCACGATCGCGTACGCGAGCGTCGCACCCCGCGCCGGAAGGAAGACGCCGCACAGCGCGAGCGCGACGAGCACCGAGTTGTATCCCATGGTGCCGTCCGCGATCTGGGCGGCGGGCGCACCGAGCGCCCACGCCGAAGCGATGCCGACCGCGCTGCCGAGGCAGGCCACGGCCCCCGCGCGACGGCTCGCGACGAAGAGGCCCACGAGCAGCACCGCACCCACGTACCACTGCGGCATGAAGAAGATCTGCGCGAAGCCGGCGAAGAACGCCCGTGCCAGATCGTCGGGTCCCAGCGAGGTCGGGCCGCTCGCCGCGCGGGTCAGCGCGGCGAGCGCGTCCCCGTGGTGCCAGACCCGTTCAAAGCCGGGTGCCGCGATCGTCGTCGCGCTCGCGAGCAGGCAGTACGGCAGGGTGAGCGAGGGCAGGCCCCATACGGCCAGGACGTTGACGGCCGCCGCCGTCACGACCGTGACCACCACGCAGCCCGCGAGGGCGAGCGCGGCCGTGGACAGATGCCCGGCCCCCAGGAACACCGCGAAACACAGCGCGGTCAGACAGGCGTTGAAGCCTTCGAGCCCGCTCGACACGCGATCGCCCGGCGCCCCGAGCAGCCGCGCGGTGGCCGTGCCGACGGCCGTCCCCGCGAGCCCGTAGAGGCCGTACTCCCAGCCCGCCGCGAAGAGCGCCGCACAGAAGACGGCGCCCGCCGCCGCGCTGGGCAGGAAGGTGACCTGGGCGTGGCCGCGCAGGACGTGAGCGGCGAAGGACCGCGCGGCAGGTGTCCCCCTGGCTCCAAAACGCAGGCCCCTGGCATCCGTTGAGTGCCCCACGGCTCACTCCCGTGTTACGTCCATGTTTCACCCGGCAAGACGGATGCACCTTACAACTAGTTAGGGGAGTGCCGCGATACCGAGGTGCGTCTCCAGGGCCCGCGCGCCCGGCGGCGTCACCTTGACCGCCCGCTCCGAACCGATCCGCACGCACCACCCGGAGTCCAGCGCGTGGCGGCACAGCGCCGCGCCCGCGACCCCCGCCAGATGCGGCCTGCGCTCCGTCCAGTCGAGGCAGGCGCGGGCCAGCGGGCGGCGGCCTGAGCGATCGAGGCCGATGCCCAACTCCCCGAACCAGCCGATCCCTTCGTCGGTCAGGGCGAACCCCGCGTCCTGCCGCAACAGCCCGCGCTCCGTCATCGCCCGGGTGATCGTGGTCCCCAGCCGGCCCGCCAGATGGTCGTAACAGGTGCGGCCCCGCGCCATCGCCCCGCTCGCACCGGACTCCCGCAGCGTACGCGGCGGACGCGGCGCGGCCCCGCCCGGCCGTACGTACGCGGTCAGGTCCTCGACCAGCTGCGCGACGCGCGCGTCGGCGAGGCGGACGTAGCGGTGCCGCCCCTGGCGCTCCTCGGCGAGCAGGCCCCCTGCCACCAGCTTCCCGAGGTGCTCGCTCAGCGTGGAGGCGGCGACCCCCGCGTGCCGTGCCAGCTCGCCCGCGGTCCAGGCCCGCCCGTCGAGCAGCGCGAGCAGGCAGGCGGCGCGCGTCTCGTCGGCGATGAGCCCGGCGAGCGCGGCGAGGCGGGGGGTTGCGGGGTCCGTCATGGATCAAGCATGCGCCCGTGACCGTTCGGTCCGCGCCGAACCGTCATCCGGTGACGGCGGCCACCTGCTCGTACTGGGTCGTGAGGCCGTCGAGCAGCGCCCGCAGGCCCGTCTCGAAGGCCCGCTCGTCGATCTCCTGCTGGCGGTCGGCCAGGAGGTGCGCCTGGCCCAGGTGCGGATAGTCGGCGGGGTCGTACGCCGTCTCGTCGTCCACGAAGCCGCCGGCGAACGAGCCGAGCGCCGAGCCCATGATGAAGTAGCGCATCAGCGCGCCGATCGACGTGGCCTGCGCGGCGGGCCAGCCCGCGTCCACCATCGCCCCGAACACCGCGTCCGCGAGCCGCAGTCCGGCCGGGCGGCGGCCGGGGCCGCTCGCGAGCACCGGAACGATGTTGGGGTGCAGGGTGAGCGCGGCGCGGTAGGAGACGGCCCAGTCGTGCAGCGCCGTCCGCCAGTCGCGCGCGTCGTCGGCCTCGAACATCGACAGGTCGACCTGCGCGCTCACCGAGTCCGCGACCGCCTCCAGGATTTCGTCCTTCGTGCGGAAGTGGTTGTAGAGCGAAGGCCCGCTGACCCCGAGCTCGGCGGCGAGGCGGCGCGTCGAGACGGCGGCGAGGCCCTCGGCGTCCACGAGCGCGCGCGCCGTCTCGACGATGCGATCTCTGCTGAGGAGGGGCTTGCGCGGTCGGGCCATGCGGCACATAGTAGGGCTGCCGCCGTAAACTAGCAGTGCTAATTTAAATCTGGTCCAACGAGTCGATCCGAAGAGGTGCCCCCGATGAATCTGGAGCTCAGCGAGGAGCAGTCCGCCGTCCGGCAGCTGGCCGAGGACTTCGTGGCCCGCGAGATCGCCCCGCACGTCATCGAGTGGGACCGCGCGGAGAGCGTGGACCGGTCCCTCGTAAAGAAGCTCGGCGAGGTCGGCTTCCTCGGACTGACCATCGACGAGGAGTACGGCGGCTCGGGCGGCGACCACCTCGCGTACTGCCTGGTGACCGAGGAGCTGGGGCGCGGCGACTCGTCCGTGCGCGGCATCGTCTCCGTCTCGCTGGGTCTCGTGGCCAAGACCATCGCGCACTGGGGCAGCGAGGAGCAGAAGCGGCAGTGGCTGCCGGGGCTCACCTCCGGGGAGCTCGTCGGCTGCTTCGGGCTCACCGAGCCGGGCACCGGGTCCGACGCGGGGAACCTCTCCACGAAGGCCGTGCGCGACGGCGACTCGTACGTCGTCAACGGCTCCAAGATGTTCATCACGAACGGCACCTGGGCCGATGTCGTGCTGCTCTTCGCCCGCACGAACGACGCCCCCGGCCACAAGGGCGTCTCCGCCTTCCTCGTGCCGACCGACACCCCGGGCCTGAGCCGCCGCACGATCCACGGCAAGCTCGGCCTGCGCGGCCAGGCCACCGCCGAGCTGGTCCTGGAGGACGTCCGGGTTCCGGCGTCGGCCATGATGGCGCCCGAGGGCAAGGGCTTCTCCGTCGCGATGTCGGCGCTCGCCAAGGGGCGGATGTCGGTGGCCGCCGGGTGCGTGGGCATCGCCCAGGCCGCCCTCGATGCGGCGGTGGCGTACGCGGGCGAGCGCGAGCAGTTCGGCAAGCCCATCGCGGGGCACCAGCTGGTGCAGGAGCTGATCAGCGACATCGCGGTGGACGTGGACGCCGCGCGCCTGCTGACCTGGCGGGTCGCCGACCTCATCGACCGCGGGCAGCCCTTCACCACGGAGTCCTCCAAGGCCAAGCTGTTCGCCTCCGAGGCCGCGGTGCGCGCCGCCAACAACGCCCTCCAGGTCTTCGGCGGCTACGGCTACATCGACGAGTACCCCGCGGGCAAGCTGCTGCGCGACGCGCGCGTGATGACGCTCTACGAAGGCACGAGCCAGATCCAGAAGCTGGTCATCGGGCGGGCGCTGACCGGGGTCTCCGCGTTCTGAGTACGGGAGTTGAGTACGACAACTGTGTACGACAACTGAGTATGGGAGCTGAGTACGGGGGCGGATGTGGCGCGGCCGCTCCCGGGTGAAGCTCTGACCATGAGTGAGACACCGGTCAAGCAGCAGAGCAGTACCGCCTACTACGGTCAGGCGATCGCGTCGTTCGCCGTGGCGCTCGGCGCGACGGCGATCGGCATCTACAGCCTCGACGTCAGCGGCTGGATCCGCGCCTTCCTCGCCATCTCCGTCCTGTACCTGACGACGTCCGCTTTCACCCTCGCCAAGGTCATCAGGGACAAGCAGGAGGCCGGGCAGCTCGTCAGCCGCGTCGACCAGGCCCGCCTCGAAAAGATCCTCGCCGAACACGACCCGTTCAAGCCGGTGGCCTGACCGGCGTCCTAAGCGCTTGCTCACCGTCAGGGGTATGGTGTCCCTCCCGACCGGTGGAAGGAGTGGGCGATGAGCACGGCGGAGCAGACCGAGGGCGATGACCTGCCATGGGGCGAGGTCACGCCTGATGCGGCGCGGCGGCTGCTGATCGCCGCCGTCGAGGCCTTCGCCGAGCGTGGGTACCACGCGACGACGACCCGTGACATCGCGGGCCGGGCCGGCATGAGCCCGGCGGCGCTCTACATCCACTACAAGACCAAGGAAGAGCTGCTCCACCGGATCAGCAGGATCGGCCACGACAAGGCCCTGCGGGTCCTGCGCACCGCGGCCGACCGTCCGGGCAGCGCGGCGGAACGGCTCGCCGACGCCGTGCGCTCCTTCGTCCGCTGGCACGCCGACCACCACACCACCGCGCGCGTGGTCCAGTACGAGCTCGACGCGCTCGGCGAGGAACACCGCACGGAGATCATCGCGCTGCGCCGCCAGTCGGACGCCGCCGTGCGGGACATGATCAACGAAGGGGTGCGGGACGGGGAGTTCGACGTCCCCGACGTGCCGGGCACCACGCTTGCCGTGCTCTCGCTCTGCATCGACGTGGCCCGCTGGTTCAACGTCGCGGGGCAGCGCACGCCGGACGAGGTCGGCGCGCTCTACGCCGACCTCGTGCTGCGCATGGTCGGAGCCCGGGAGCGGGTCTCCTGAGCTTCTGAGCTCCGGGTCTTCTGAGCTCCGGGTTTCCTGGGCTTCCGGGCGCCGTCAGAAGTAGTAGCGGGAGACCGACTCCGCGACGCAGGCCGGCTTGTCGCTGCCCTCGCGTTCGACGGTGACCTTGGCCGTGATCTGTACGCCGCCGTCCTTGGTCTCCTCGACCTCCGTGAGCACGGCGGTCGCCCGCACCCGGGAGCCCGAGGGCACCGGGGAGGGGAAGCGGACCTTGTTGGTGCCGTAGTTGACGCCCATCTTCATGCCCTCGACCCGCATGACCTGCGGCACCAGGCTCGGCAGCAGCGACAGCGTCAGATAGCCGTGCGCGATCGTCGTCTTGAAGGGGCCCTGCGCCGCCTTCTCCGCGTCCACGTGGATCCACTGGTGGTCGCCCGTGGCGTCGGCGAACAGGTCGATCCGCTTCTGGTCGACCTCCAGCCAGTCGCTGTGTCCGAGCTGCTCGCCGACTCCGGCACGCAGGTCGTCGGGCGACGCGAAGATCCTCGGCTCTGCCATGTCCCTGGTCTCCTCAAAGTATGCGGACTAAGCGCTTGCTCAGCATGCGGTGTGCGCCGACGTGTGTCAACGGACCGGCCGTGAGGGGCGGCGGACCGGCCGTGAGGGGCGACGGGTCAGCCATTAGGGTTGGCGGAGTGCCCCAGATCCCAGAGAAGATCCACGAGCTCACGGTCGGCCAGCTCTCCGCGCGCAGCGGCGCGGCCGTGTCCGCGCTGCACTTCTACGAGTCCAAGGGTCTGATCTCCAGCCGCCGCACGTCGGGCAACCAGCGCCGCTACCACCGTGACGCGCTGCGCCGCGTCGCGTTCGTCCGCGCCGCCCAACGCGTCGGCATCCCGCTCGCCACGGTCCGCGAGGCGCTCGACTCGCTCCCCGAGGAGCGCACGCCCACCCGTGAGGACTGGGCGCGGCTCTCGGAGGCCTGGCGCTCGGAACTGGACGAGCGCATCAAGCAGTTGGGCCGCCTGCGCGACCACCTCACGGACTGCATCGGCTGCGGCTGTCTCTCCCTGGAGAACTGCGTGCTCTCCAACCCGGACGACGTCTTCGGCGAACGCCTCACCGGCTCCCGCCTGCTGGCGGAGCGCCGGTCGCAGCCCTGACCCGCGGCGAGGGCTACTCGTACTCCGTGCCGCCCTTGCGTGTCAGGTACGCGGGGCTGACCGCCTTGGCGATGGCGCGGCCGCCGGTCACGGGGGAGTACCGCTCGGTCGCGGGCCGGATCACGACCCCCTCGCGCAGATGCAGCCCCCGCCCCGACACCGTCTCGCGCCCGGAGGCAAGCTCCAGGATCCGCCCGGCGTCGTACGGACCCTCGTACAGCCGAGGGACCAGCGGCAGGGCGCCGTCGAGCACGGCGGCGGGGTCCAGCCACCGGACCTCGCCGTCGATCTCCGCGCTCACGTCGAAGACCGCGTAGCCGAGCGTCTCGCGGCGCCCGTCAGCGCCGTACGTGAGGTCCTGGACCCCGTCTCCGTACACCTCGCCGAAGATGCCGACCCGGCGCGCGCCGAGCCGCTCCGCGAGTGCGGCGGCCGCGTCCGCCACCGCGTGCCCGTGGATCGCGCGCCAGTAGAGATTGCGCGCGTCCTCCTTCAGTGCGAGGGACTTGGAGCCGAACCCCTTGGAGGAGACGTACACCCGGCCGCCCTCGCCCCCGCCCGCGACGTACGTCAGGAGGCAGGCGGACCCGTGCAGCTTCTCCGTGATCGCCACCGGCTCGCCGGGCGTAAAGATGTCGGGGTAGCGCTGGATGTTCTCGATGTCGACCCATGGCAGCAGATCGGGCGCGGACTCGACGTCGCCGCTCATGGTGGGAGGGATCGGCGGCACCCACTTCACGACGCCGAGCCGCTCCGTGAAGTCGGTGCCCCGCGCCGCGGCCCGCGCCAGGTCGACGTCCGCCAGCGCCCGCGGTCGGCACACGATGCCCTGTGACAGCTCGCCCCGCAGCCGGACGGCCTTCACCCGGTCCGACTTGCCGCCCGCGAGACGCCCCGTGAGCCCCAGCTCCTCGATCAGCTCCGCGGGAAGCACGGACTGCTCGGGGATGTAGAGGGCCACGTCACCGGTGCGGTACGCGCCCTTGGCCACGACCGCGCGATACAGGCCCACCTGGGCCAGTTCGAGGGCGTCGGCGTTGGGATGCTCGTGGATGGTCAGCACTTCGGCGGTGACGCGCAGCGTCGACATTCGATCGGGCTCCTAGGTTCTACGTACCGCGCGGGTACGCACACATGTCGGTCATCGAGGTCAACTGTGCCGACGGCAAAGCGCTGGAGCGATCGATTTTGTGCCTGGTAGCGTCACGCCGGCGTGCTCAGGAGGGACAGCGCAGCCGTCACCAACTGGGCGTTCGACGTGGCCCGTTCCCCGTCCGGCAGTACGAGCGTGTCCTCGAAGCCGATGCGGGTCGCGAGCCGCAGCCGCCCCGAGAGGCGCAGCACCGGCCAGGTGCCGCCCTCCTCGCCGTGCAGCAGAACGGGACGGCCGTGTGCCGCGCCGATCACCCCGAGCAGGGCGCGGGCCGAGTCGCGTGCCGTGGCCGGGTCGGGGTCCGTCACCTCCGCGAGGACCCGCAGGACGCGCGGGCCGAGCGCGGACGCCGTGAAGCGCTCCGCGCCGTCCGTGCCGGACCAGATGCCCGCCTCCACGCCCACACCCCGCTCGATGAGCGCCGCGGCCACCGCCTCCGCGCCCGGCTCGTGCCAGTTGACCGACGCGTGGTCGGGCAGGACCGTCCACCCGCGGATGTGCTCCACCCGCCGGTCCGGGTCCTGCTCGGCCCAGGCGCCCGTGGTCACCCCCACCGGGACCGACGTCACCGCGCGGACCGCTTCCAGCGCGGCCGCAACCGCCCGTGGTGTCAACGTGTCTTGTCCACAAGGGGACTTGGGGTGTACATGAACATCCCGAGCGCCGGCCGCCACGGCCTGCGCGACGGACTCGGCCATCGCCCCGGGTGACAACGGGATCACCGCACCATCGCCCGCGCCGCGGGCGCCGTTCACACATACCTGCATCACCACAGGACAGCACAGACGACGACACACAGGGGGAGGGCCGATGGGAATCGCCATCTGCTCGTTGAAGTGGGACGCCGCCCGCACCGGGCCGCAGAAGATCACGTACGACAGCGACGGCTACCACCTGGTGCGGTTTCCCTACCAGGACGCCGAGGAGTCGTACGACCCGTGGCACATGCACGACCCCGGCAAAGGGGCCACCAACCCGTCCCGGTTCCCGGACCCGCGGTCCGGGCTCATCTGGCCGAGCCACGACGGCTGGGGCACCCTGTCGGCGATGATCTTCTGGGAGCCGAGCTCCCGGTCCACGGAGTACCGCGCGCGCTATGTGCGCGATCCGCTCGGCGGCTCCACGGGGTACGACTCGACGGCCACCACCGACTGGACGTCCACCAAGGGCGGGCAGTACCGCACGCACACCTGGCAGATGTTCGTCCACCCCCAAACACCGCTCGGCCTGAAGATATCGGCGCGCGGCACGGGCGACGTGAAGATCGCCGCGCCGCTCATGTTCGCCGAGTTCAAGCTGGCCATACAGACGGATGTGGTGACGCCCTAGCCGGCGTGCGCCCGGGCGTCACCGGACGGCCGGTTGTTCGTCGATCGGCCGGCCGTCGTCGATCGGAGGGTCGTCACGCCGAGATCAGCGGCCGTTCCCGTGGTGCGCGTGCCCGTGCCATGGCCGCGGGCGTGAGCACCGGGTCGGGCACCACGATTCCGCAGCCCGTGCAGACGGCGCCCGAGGAGGGCTCGTGCGCCAGGCCGTGCGTCCAGACGAGCCCGGAGCGGGTGCACACCGGGCAGACCGTGCCCGGCTCCCGCTCGAGCGCCGCGATCAGCCGGCGCAGGACTTCGGCGAGTGGTTCGGAGGGGTGGATGCCGGGGTCGTCGCACCAGGCGACCCCGAACCCGCCCCAGGTGCAGCGGTGCCAGTCGTCCACGCTGCCGGGCCTGCGGAGCCCGTCGTGCTTCTCCTTGCGGCGGCGTTGCGCGAAGCCCTCCTCGTAGGCGAGCCACACCGCACGCGCCGCTTCCAGTTCGTCGAGCGCGGCCACGAGCCGCGCCGGGTCGGGCGACCGGTCCTCGGGCCCGAAGCCCGCCCGGGAGCACAGATGGTCCCAGGTCGCCCGGTGGCCGTAGGGGGCGAATCTCTCCAGGCACTTGCGCAGTGAGTACCGTCGCAGTGCCAAATCGCTCAGCGGATCGCGCACCTGTCTCGCGAGACTCCGGAATCCGGCCATCGCCCTGCACCTCCGTCGCACGTTCTCGGACGTTGCCGAGTAGACGTATCGACTTGCGATTCGGCTCCCTCGACTTCCATTCGATTTTCGATGGACGACATAAGACGGCGGTGAGCTGGAGCTATGTGGTGGTTCTGAAAAAGCGACGCATGTTCATCTTCCCGGTTCGGCAACCCGCCAGTAACCTCCGCCTCAACTCCACCCCACAGGAGCACAAGCGGAGCCCAGAGGAGCACACATGCGACGACGCATCGTCCGGCTCAGAACCCTCACCGCCACAGCGGCACTCGCGCTCGCCGCCTCCCTCCTCTCGCCGCAGCCGGGGAGCGCCGCCGACGAGCCGCCGCCTGCCGCCGACTACTGCGAGGGGCAGTGCGCGGACGTCCTTCCGCCCGGCGCGAGCGGCAACGCCACCCTCGCCGAGATACTCGCCCACCGCGTCTTCGGCACCCAACCCGCACACGCGGAAGACCAGTTGGGCCCCTACGACAAGCTCTCCTCCGGCTATCCGTCCCTCACCGACGACAAGCTGACGGAGTTCTTCAACGACGCGTCCTTCGGCGTCCGCGACGGCCAGGTCGCCTCCGTCACCAAGCCCCGCGACGACGTGACGATCACCCGCGACAAGAAGTACGGCATCCCGCACATCAAGGGCAGCACGCGCTACGGCACCGAGTTCGGCGCGGGCTTCGCGGCCGGGCAGGACCGGCTCTGGCTCATCGATCTCTTCCGGCACATCGGCCGCGGCCAGCTGACCTCGTTCGCGGGCGGCGCCCCGGCCAACCAGGGCCTGGAGCAGCAGTTCTGGCCGCAGGCCCCGTACACGGAAGAGGACCTGGAGAAGCAGGTCGAGTACATCAAGTCGACGCAGGGCGAGCGCGGCAAGCAGGCCATGGAGGACGCGCAGGCCTACATCGACGGGCTCAACGCCTACCGCACGAAGTCGAAGAACGGCCGCTACTTCCCCGGCGAGTACGTCCTCACCGGCAAGATCGACGCGATCACCAACGCCGGCGAGATCGAGCCCTTCAAGGTCACCGACATGATCGCGCTCGCCTCCGTGGTCGGCGGGCTCTTCGGCAACGGCGGCGGCGGAGAGGTCGACGCGGCGCTCTCGCTCCTCAAGGCACAGGAGAAGTACGGCGTCGAGAAGGGCACGCAGGTCTGGGAGTCCTTCCGCGCCCGCAACGACCCCGAGTCCGTCCAGACGATCCACGACGGCACGAGCTTCCCCTACGCGGGCAAGCCCGAGAACGCGCGCGGCACCGCGATGCCCGACCCCGGCTCGGTCGAACGCGAACAGCTGGTCTACGACCGCGAGGGCGGCGCCAAGCCCACCTCCGGGGACAAGGCCCTCAAGGACCCGGTGAAGGCCCCCGAGAAGCTCAAGCCGCTCCAGGGCATGTACGACAAGGGCGTCCTGCCCTCGGACCTGTTCCAGCGGGACGGCCAGAAGAAGGGCATGTCGAACGCTCTCGTCGTCTCCGGGAAGCACACCGCGAGCGGCAACCCGGTCGCCGTCTTCGGCCCGCAGACCGGCTACTTCGCCCCGCAGCTGCTCATGCAGCAGGAGCTCCAGGGCCCCGGCATCAGCGCACGCGGCGTCTCCTTCGCGGGCGTCGGCATGTACGTCCAGCTGGGGCGCGGCCAGGACTACGCCTGGTCGGCCACGTCCGCCGGGCAGGACATCACCGACACGTACGCCGTCGAGCTGTGCGAGCCGGGCGGCGGCACCCCCACCAAGCAGTCCGCCCACTACCTGCACCACGGCACCTGCACTCCCATGGAGAAGATGGAGCGCAAGAACGCCTGGAAGCCGACCGTCGCCGACTCCACGGCCGCCGGCTCCTACCGCATGCAGGTGTTCCGCACGAAGTACGGCGTGGTGACGCACCGCGCGAGCGTCGGGGGCAAACCCGTCGCGTACGTCTCGCTGCGCTCCACCTACCGCCACGAGGCCGACTCGATCATCGGCTTCCAGATGCTGAACGACCCGACGTACGTCAAGGACGCGTCGACGTTCAAGAAGGCAGCCCAGAACATCAGCTACGCCTTCAACTGGTTCTACGCCGACTCGCGCGACACCGCGTACTACAACAGCGGCGCGAACCCCGAGCGCGCCAAGGACATCGACCCCGCGCTTCCCGTGAAGGCACAACAGGCCTACGAATGGCGGGACTTCGACCCGGAGAACAACACATCGGCGCAGACCCCGGCGGCCGAGCACCCGCAGTCCGTCAACCAGGACTACTACATCTCCTGGAACAACAAACAGGCCAAGGACTTCAGCACGGCGGGCTTCGGCGTGAGCGCCGTGCACCGGGGTGACCTGCTCGACGGGCGGGTGAAGAAGCTCACCGAGCAGGGCGGCGTCACGCGGGCCAAGCTGACGCAGGCCATGTCCGAGGCGGCGGTCACCGATCTCCGCGGCGAGCAGGTGCTTCCCGAGCTCCTGAAGGTGCTGCGGAGCAAGCCCGTCACCGACCCCGCGCAGGCCAAGGCCGTACAGCAGCTGGAGGCCTGGCAGCAGGCCGGGTCGCAGCGCAACCAGACGGCGGCGGGCTCCAAGAAGTACGCCCACCCCGACGCCGTACGCATCATGGACGCCTGGTGGCCCCTGCTGATCGAGGCCGAGTTCAAGCCGGGCATGGGCAAGGATCTCTACGACTCGCTGACGGCGCAGCTCGGCACCGACGAGTCGCCGTCGGCCGGGCACGGCCCGACCGGCGCGCATGCCGGATCGGCCTTCCAGTACGGCTGGTGGGGCTTCGCCGACAAGGATCTGCGGTCCGTGCTCGGAGAACCCGTGAAGGGCGGGCTCGGCGAGAAGTACTGCGGCGAGGGGAAGCTGGACGCCTGCCGTGACGCGCTCCTGACCACCCTCACGCAGGCCGCGGCCAAGCCCGCGAACGAGGTCTACCCCGGCGACGCGAGCTGCTCGGCGGGCGACCAGTGGTGCGCGGACTCGGTCATCCACCGGGCGCTGGGCGGCATCACGCACGGGCCGATCCAGTGGCAGAACCGGCCCACGTACCAGCAGGTCGTCGAGTTCCCCGAGCACCGCTAGAGGAAGCGGAGTTCAGCTACGGGCGATCCGCCCGGCGGCGAACACGACACGCGCCAGTTCCTCGTGGCAGATGTCGCTGTGCGCGCCGGCGGGCGGACCGCCCCGCCGCACCACCGCGGAGGCGTCCACGCTCACGCACCCCTTGGCGGGGACGGCCCGGCCCAGCTTGATGCGTTTGGCGCCGTCCACCGCCCGGAAGCCGTCGTAGCCGATGGCGCCCCAGCGCTCCCAGAGTCCGAGGAAGGTCGACGAGTCCCCGGCGAGCTTCGACGCCAGGGGGTAGATCTTGCCCAGGGCGTCGTCATGGCGGGAGTGGCAGGCCACCAGCGGTCCGTCGATCCGCCGCTGCACCCCGCTCAGGGCGCCGCTGCGGGAGGGTGCGTGCGGCAGGCGCTTGGAGAACGCGTAGTGCGAGAAGGCGCCCTGGAGCAGCGTCGTGGACTTCACGGTGCGCACCGACGCGGGCATCCCGCGCAGCGCGTACGACACGAGCCGTGCGCCGAAGCTGTGCCCGACGAGGTGCACCCGCACGTCGGGCGCCTCGCGGGCCAGCAGTCCGATCGCCGGGCCGAGGCCCAGCTGGCCCACCGATCCCGCCCGGCGTTTCATGGCGTAGTAGCTGGCCTGGCGCAGGAGTTCGTGCGCCCCGTTCCACAGGCGCCCCCGCAGGCTGCCGAAGAGCTCCTGCTGCCCGGTCTCCTCCATGGCGGCGGCGAACACCTGGCAGACCTCGACGGCGTCGTCGGTCAGCATGGCGGGCACGCCCGTCCAGATGTCGTCGGCGAAACGGTGGGCCGCGCTGTTCTGGTGCACGGCGACGAGATTGCGTACGTGGCGCCCGTACTCGTAGAGGCGCGAGGGCACCTCGGAACGGTCGGCGAGGAGCGCGCCGATGCGAAGGAGTTGGGCCTCGCCCTCAGGAAACGTTCCTGCAAGCAGCCGCATGGTCGGCTCGTCCAGCAGGGGGCCCGCGCCCGGTGCCGGGCCGGGGCCGGTGGCCGTCACGGAGGGTTCGAAGTCGGGTATGCGTTCGTCGGGGAAACGGATGGCGGGCCAGAGCACGCCCACATAGCCCAGGCGTACACGCGGTCCCGCGAGTCCCTGGCACGGCGCGAAGAACCGCCGGTAGAGGTCGGTAGCCATGTCTTGGTCGTTGTTCCAGCCGTGCGCCAGTACGAGGAGATCGGTGATGCGCTCGCGGCCCGCCTCGGCGAGGAGGCGGTCACGCTGCGTGGTGTTGACGTCCCCGTCGGCGTCGAAGGTCAGTTCCCAGTAGGGCTCCACGCGGTCATCGTCCTGCGGTACCGATGTACTGACCAGATGTCCCGCAGGGGAAGCTACGCCAGTTCCCGCTCGCGCGTTTCCGGCAGCGCGAGAACACACACCAGGGACACGACCGCCATCGCGCTCACGTACCAGCCCACCGACGAGGAGCCGAAAGCGGACTGCAGCCGCGTCGCCACCAGCGGGGAGACCGCGCCGCCGAGCACGCCGCCCAGGTTGTAGGCGAGCGAGGCGCCCGAGTAGCGCACGTTCGTGCCGAACAGCTCCGGCAGGTACGCGCCCATCGGCCCGTACACGACGCCCATGCAGAACAGCGCGCCGCCGATCGCCAGGGCCATGAGCACCGGCTGTTCGGTGTCCAGGAGGGGGAAGAGCACCAGGCCCCACACCACCGCGAGCCCGGCGCCCGCGAGGACGAGCCTGCGGCGGCCCGCGCCGTCGGAGCGGGTCGCGGCGAGCCACGTACCGGCCGCGAGGAAGAGACAGGCGAGCAGCGACAGACCGAGCATGGTGTTGCGGGAGACGCCGAGGGTGCCGGTGGCGTAGGCGAGGCAGTAGGTCGTCGCCGTGTAGAAGAGGCCGTACGCCACGATCATCCCGCCCGCGCCGAGCAGCAGTTCGCGCGGATGGCGCCGCAGCACGTCGAGCGTGGGGACCTTGCTGGCCTCCTGCGCCTCCATGACCTTCGCGAAGACCGGCGTCTCGCTGATGCGAAGCCGTACGAAGAGTCCGACGCCCACGAGCAGGAAGGAGAGCAGGAACGGCACGCGCCAGCCCCAGGAGCGGAACGCGTCGTCGGAGAGGACGGCGGAGAGCAGCCAGAAGACGCCGGTTGCCGCGAAGAACCCGACGGAAGGGCCGAGTTGCGGGAAGGCGGCATAGAGCCCGCGCTTCTTCTTCGGCGCGTGCTCCACCGCGAGCAGCGCGGCCCCGCCCCACTCGCCGCCGAGCCCGATGCCCTGGAGGAAGCGCAGCAGGATCAGCAGGACGGGCGCCCAGATGCCCAGCGTGCCGTAGCCGGGCAGGAGCCCCACGAGAGCCGTCGAGAGGCCCATGAGCAGCAGCGAGGCCACGAGCACCGACTTGCGCCCGACCCGGTCGCCGAAGTGCCCGAAGACCACGGAGCCGATGGGCCGCGCCGCGAACGCCACCGCGTAGGTGGAGAACGAGGCGAGGGTGGCGTTGACCGGGTCCAGGGTCGGGAAGAACGCCTCGTTCAGGACGAGGGCCGCCGCCGTGCCGTAGATGTAGAAGTCGTAGAACTCGATGGCCGTCCCGATGAAGGACGCGACGGCCACCCGGCGCAGGCTCTCGGGGCTTGCGTCCGGCTGGGTCTTCTCTGGTGAGATTTCGCTGTGCACGAGCGGCACTCAAGCGTTGGATGTATGGGGCAGTCAATACTTGGGACGGTCGGTCTCGGTCATTGAGACTGGCGGCGGGCAGCCGTGACGTCGTGCAGATGGACCAGGATGTCGTGCGAGGGCGCGAGCCGGATCGAGTAGGGCCCGTCCGGGTAGGCGGCGCCGATGCTCCGGGTGAGCCGCCCCTCGCCGAGCCACTTCCGGGCAGCCGCGGGAGCGGTCCGCAGGTCGAGGAAGTAGTCGTCGTGGCGGACCTTGTCGAGCGTGTACTCGTTCATGCCGCGCGGGGCCGCGCCCACGGAGCGGGGCTTCCACGTCTCGGACTCCGCGCTCTGCGCCATGAACGACCCCCGGGCGAAGGTGAACCCGATGCTGACGTACCGCCCGCCGAGCCGGTCGCGCAGGAAGGCGCCCTGCATCTTCGGATAGCGCGGATCGTAACTCTCGTACGAGACATGGGCGTTGTGCGCGGACAGGAGGACCTTGTCGCCGGTGTGCCGCTGCCACCACGCGGTGTTCTGTGCCATGAGGCGGTCGCGGTAGAGCATGGCGTCCTGCTGGCCCTCCGGGGTGTCCAGGGGGAAGGCGTAGATCGTGGCGGTCTGCGACACGGACCGGGCGTGGTGCAGCGCCATGGTGAACTCCCGGTCGGGCGATGCCGGTCGCAGGCCCTTCAGTAGCTTGAGTGCCTCCCGCGCCTGCCCGGCCAGCTTCCGCCGCTCCTCCAGGGGCCTGGCCATGTACGTGTCGCCGTCCGCGAGGCGGCGGATCGGCGCGTGGAGCCCGGTGATCCGGGGGAGCAGCGCGGGCTCGTGCGCGCGGACGTAGTCCTCGACCCCGTCGAACAGCTCGTGTCCGAGCTCGGGGTAGTTGAGGTCGTCGCCCATGAAGCGCACCCGGCGGTCCGGGTGCTCGTCGTTGTACGCGCGCATCCACGTCAGGAGCTCGACGTACTCCTCGGTGTCCCAGGGCGTCTTCGCCAGCTCCTTGTGCACGAGCTCGCGCACGTCCCCCTTGCCGCCGTTGACGTACGCGTCGAACCGCAGCCCCGTGGTCCAGCTGACCTCCTGGGCGAAGGTGGTGAACCCCTTCTCCTCCACGAGATAGCGGAACACCCGGTCCTTCATGGTGAAGAACTCGTGCGAACCATGTGTGGCCTCACCCAGGCCCACCACCTTTGCGTCACCGACCATCCGGCCCAGGGGGCGCAGGTCCCTGGTGGAGCCGCCGGGGTCGGTCGAGCGCAGGGGGTGGGCGGCGCGTTCGATCGCCGGGACCGGGTCCGCGGACTCGGCGGTGGCCGCTCGGGGGGCCACCAGAACCCCGAGGGCGAGCGTGCCCGCCAATGCCAGGGGGACCGTGCGCCGTGCCGTCCGTGCCATGCGGGATCTCCTCAACTCGGGTGTACGGAGCTGAAGATCACGATCCCGGCCCGCCAGGGGTGCCCGCCATCCGGCAGGCACCCCTCCCGCGGGTGGGGGCTGCCCCCTACCGGTAGTGCAGGTACCGCCTGCGCACGGCCCGGAAGCGCGCGAGGTCGTCCTGCCAGGCGCCCACCACCTCGTCCGTGCCCGCGCCCGCGTCGATCATGGTGCGGACCTGGGTCGAGCCGGTCAGCTTGTCGATCCAGTTGTCGGAGCGCCAGGCGAACCCGCTCCACGCCTTCTTGGCGGTCACCAGGAGCGCGATGCCGGTGCGCACCGGTTCGTACGCGTCGCGGTCGTGCACGTGCAGCTGGACGCCGCCGATCGTCTTGCCCGCGAACTTGGAGAACGTCGGCGCGAAGTAGGCCTCCCTGAAGTGCACGCCGGGCAGCCCCGCGTCATGGGCGGCGGCCGCCCACTTGCGGTCGATGCCCTCCGCGCCGAGCAGCTCGAAGGGGCGGGTCGTGCCGCGCCCCTCGGAGAGATTCGTGCCCTCGAAGAGGCAGGTGCCGCTGTACACCAGGGCGGTCTCGGGCGTGGGCATGTTCGGGCTAGGCGGCACCCACGGCAGCTCGGAGGCGTCGTAGAACTCCGAGCGCTTCCAGCCCGTCATCCGTACGGTCTCCAGCTCCACGGGACGCTCCAGGAACTCCCCGTTGAACAGCAGCGCGAGCTCCGTCACGGTCATCCCGTGCTGCTGCGCTATGGGCTGGCGCCCGACGAACGTCGCGAACTCCTTGTGCAGGACGGGCCCGTACGCGCCCCGCCCCGTCACCGGATTGGGCCGGTCGAGGACCACGAACCGCTTGCCCGCGAGCGCGGCCGACTCCATGCAGTCGAAGAGCGTCCAGATGTACGTGTAGAAGCGCGCACCAGCGTCCTGGATGTCGAAGACGATCGTGTCGACCCCGGCGGCCGTGAAGATGTCGGCAAGCGCCTTGCCGCTCTTCTGGTACGTGTCGTAGACGGGCAGACCGGTCGCCGGGTCGTCGTAGCGCCCCTCGGAGCCGCCCGCCTGCGCCGTCCCGCGGAAGCCGTGCTCGGGGCCGAAGACCGCGACCAGGTTCACGCGCTCGTCGGCGTGCATGACGTCGACGATGTGGCGCACGTCCCTGGTGACGCCGGTCGGGTTGGTGACGACGCCGACCCGTTCCCCGTCCAGGAGCGCGTAGCCGTCGGCGGCCAGGCGCTCGAAGCCGGTGCGCAGCCGCCGTCCGCCCCCGGAGCCGCCCCCGCCCGCCGCGGCGGACGCGGGGGCCGCCGAGGTGAGGGCCGTGGCGGTGGTGGCGGCCAGCAGGCCCCGTCTGGACAGGCTGCCTCGGGACAGGTTCATGCAGAGACCTCCGTGAGCGCGGTGGCTGTCATGGCCACGCACGCTAGCGCGCGGACCCGCCGCGGGGAACGAACCGTGCTGCCCGACCCCCTTCCATCCGCACATACCGACTGGTTAGTCTGCGATCACAGCGGAGCCGCAGTCGAAGGAGACTGATCGTGGAGACCCTGCAGGACAAGGGAGTTGTCGTCACCGGTGCCGGAGGCGGGATCGGGGCCGCACTGGCCCGCCGGTTCGCCGCCGCCGGGGCGCGCGTGGTGGTCAACGACCTGGACGCGGCCAAGGCCAAGACGGTGGCCGACGAGATCGGTGGCATCGCCGTACCGGGCGACGCGTCCACGATCGTGCCGGAGGCCAGAGAGGCCCTGAGCGGCACCGTCGACGTGTACTGCGCCAACGCGGGCCTCGGCTCGGGCGGCTCCGAGGCCGCCCCGGAGGAGGTCTGGGCCACGGCCTGGGACGTCAACGTCATGGCGCACGTCCGCGCGGCCCATGCCCTGCTCCCCGAGTGGCTTGAGCGCGGCAGCGGCCGTTTCGTCTCCACCGTCTCCGCGGCCGGTCTGCTCACCATGATCGGCGCCGCGCCCTACAGCGTCACCAAGCACGGCGCGTACGCCTTCGCCGAGTGGCTCTCGCTCACGTACCGCCACCGCGGGATCGACGTCCACGCGATCTGCCCCCAGGGCGTGCGCACCGACATGCTCGCCGCCACCGGCACCGCGGGCGACCTCGTGCTCACGCCCACCGCGATCGAGCCGGACGCCGTCGCGGACGCGCTCTTCGCCGGGATGGAGGAGAACCGCTTCCTGATCCTGCCGCACCCCGAGGTCGCCGAGTACTACCGCATCCGCGCCGCCGAGCCGGACAAGTGGCTCACCGGCATGAACCACATCCAGCAGAAGTGGGAGGCGGCACAGCGGTGAGCGAGGCGATCCCGACCACGTCCGAAGCCACCCCGACCGCGTCCATCTACGCCGCCAAACCCTGGCTGGGCCGCCTCTCCGAGGCCCAGCGCGGCCCGATCGAGCCCGCCGCCTCCGTCGTGCACGCCTTCCGTGCCTCGGTGCTCAGGGCCCCGGAGCACACGGCCCTCGCCTACTTCGACGGGCGTCTGAGCTACCGCGAGACGGACGCCCTCTCCGACTCCGTCGCCGGGCATCTGGCCGCCCGCGGGATCGGGCGGGGCGAGAGGGTCGCGATCCTCCTCCAGAACACCCCGCACTTCGTGATCGCGCTGCTCGGCGCGTGGAAGGCCGGCGCCACGGTCGTGCCGGTGAACCCGATGTACAAGTCGGCGGAGGTGCGGCACGTCCTCGCGGACGCCGACGTGACCGCGCTGATCTGCTCGGACCGCGCCTGGGAGACGTATCTGCGCGAGACGGCCGCGGCCTCTCCCGTACGCGTCGTGCTCACCGCCTGCCAGCTCGACCTCCAGACCCGGAACGACACCCGCGTCCTCGACCTCGAACGCCTCCCGCAGGCCGCCGACGCCGACGACCTGGTGACGGTCGCCCGGCAGGGGCTCCCGGCGCCCGGAGACCGGGTGCTCGGCCCCTCCGACGTCGCGCTGATCAGCTATACGTCGGGCACGAGCGGCACCCCCAAGGGCGCCATGAACACCCACGGCAACATCACCTACAACGCCGAGCGGCAGCGCACCGGCTCCGGCATCCCGGAAGGCGCCTGCTACTTCGCGATGGCGCCGCTCTTCCACATCACGGGCATGGTCGCGCAGGTCGCGGCCTGTCTGACCAACGCGGGCACCCTCGCGCTCGCGTACCGCTTCGAGGCCGGGGTGGTCCTCGACGCCTTCGCCGAGCACAAGCCGGCGTACACCGTGGGCCCCTCCACGGCCTTCATGGCGCTCGCCGCCCACCCCGCCGTGACTCGGGAGCACTTCGACTCCTTCGTGATGATCTCCTCGGGCGGCGCGCCGCTGCCGCCCGCCCTGGTCGAGAAGTTCCGTGCGGGATTCGGCCCCTACATCCACAACGGCTACGGCCTCACCGAGTGCACCGCGCCCTGCGCCTCCGTGCCGCCTGGCCTTCAGGCGCCGGTCGACCCGGTCTCCGGCACGCTGGCCGTCGGCGTCCCCGGCCCGGAGACGGTCGTCAGGATCGTCGACGACCACGGCGCGGACGTCCCCTTCGGGGAACAGGGCGAGATCACCGTGCGCGGCCCGCAGGTCGTGCCCGGCTACTGGAAGCGCCCCGACGCCACGGACGAGGCGTTCCCCGACGGCGAGCTGCGCACCGGCGACATCGGCTTCATGGACGCGCAGGGCTGGCTCTACGTGGTCGACCGCAAGAAGGACATGATCAACGCGTCCGGTTTCAAGGTATGGCCGCGCGAGGTGGAGGACGTCCTCTACAGTCACGCAGCCGTCCGTGAGGCGGCGGTGATCGGTGTCCCGGACAGCTACCGCGGCGAGACGGTCAAGGCCTTCGTCAGCCTGCGCCCGCAGGCCGACGTGGCCCCGGACGAGCTCGCGGCGTACTGCAAGGAACGGCTCGCGGCGTACAAGTACCCCCGCGCGGTCGAGATCCTGCCGGAGCTGCCGAAGACCACAAGTGGGAAGATCCTCCGGCGGGAACTGCGTTCCCGCGACGACGCGAACTCCCGGCACGACGAGAGCCGGTAACCGAAAGGCAGGTGGCGGCAGTGGCAGCCAGGACGACGGACGGTGACGGCACGCCCGTCCCGCAGCGGCTGCTCGCCGCCGCCACGCGGCTCTTCGCCGACCGCGGCTACGACCGTACGTCGGTGCAGGAGATCGTGGAGTCGGCAGGCGTCACCAAGGGCGCGCTCTACCACTACTTCGGCTCCAAGGACGATCTCCTGCACGAGGTGTACGCGCGCGTCCTGCGCGTCCAGCAGGAGCGTCTGGACGCCTTCGCGAACGCCGACGCGCCGATCGAGCAGCGGGTGCGGGACGCGGCGGCGGACGTGGTCGTCACGACGATCGACAACCTCGACGACGCCTCGATCTTCTTCCGCTCCATGCACCATCTGAGCCCGGAGAAGAACAAGCAGGTACGCTCCGAGCGCCGCCGCTACCACGAGCGGTTCCGCGCCCTGATCGAGGAGGGCCAGGAAGCAGGCGTCTTCTCCAAGGCGACCCCGGCGGACCTGGTGGTGGACTACCACTTCGGCTCGGTCCACCACCTGTCCACGTGGTACCGCCCCGATGGCCCGCTCACCCAGCAGCAGGTCGCCGACCACCTGGCGGACCTGCTGCTGAGGGCGTTGCGGCCGTAGTGCCGTAGGAGCAGGGACCCCTACAGGTACTGCTTCAGCTCCCGCCGGGCCAGCGACCGCTGGTGCACCTCGTCGGGCCCGTCGGCAAGACGCAGGGTCCGCGCGGACGCCCACAGCTCGGCGAGCGGGAAGTCCTGGCTGACGCCCCCGGCGCCGTGCAGCTGGACGGCCTGGTCGAGGATGTCGACGACCGTGCGCGGGGTGGCGATCTTGATGGACTGGATCTCCGTGTGCGCGCCCTTGTTGCCGACGGTGTCCATCAGCCACGCGGTCTTCAGGACGAGCAGCCGCAGCTGCTCCACCGCGACCCGCGCGTCGGCGATCCACTCCTGTACGACGCCCTGCTGGGCCAGGGGCTTGCCGAAGGCCGTACGCGCCACCGCGCGCTTGCACATCAGCTCGATGGCCCGCTCGGCCATGCCGATCAGGCGCATGCAGTGGTGGATGCGGCCCGGACCCAGGCGCGCCTGGGCGATGGCGAAGCCGCCGCCCTCCTCGCCGATCAGGTTGCTCACGGGGACCCTGGCGTGGTCGAAGACGACCTCCGCGTGCCCGCCGTGGGAGTGGTCCTCGTAGCCGTACACCTGCATCGCCCGGCGGACCTCGACGCCGGGGGTGTCGCGCGGCACGAGCACCATGGACTGCTGGCGGCGCGGGTCGGCGTTCCCGGGGTCCGTCTTGCCCATCAGGATGAAGATCTGGCAGTCCGGGTTCATGGCCCCGGAGATGTACCACTTGCGCCCGGTGATGACGTACTCGTCGCCCTCGCGCTCGATGAGCGTCGTGATGTTCGTGGCGTCGGACGAGGCCACCTCCGGCTCGGTCATCGCGAACGCCGAGCGGATCTCACCGGCGAGCAGCGGCTCCAGCCAGCGCTTCTTCTGCTCGTCGTTGCCGAACTGGGCAAGGACCTCCATGTTGCCGGTGTCCGGTGCCGCGCAGTTCAGCGCGGTGGGCGCCAGGTGCGGGGAGCGGCCGGTGATCTCGGCGAGCGGGGCGTACTGGAGGTTGGTGAGCCCGGCGCCGTGCTCGGCGTCCGGCAGGAAGAGGTTCCACAGGCCCTGCTTGCGGGCCTCGGCCTTCAGCTCGCCGACGATGGCCGGGGTGTCCCAGGGGGAGTCGAGGAGAGCGCGCTGCTCGTCGGCGACCTGCTCCGCCGGGTAGACGTGCTCGTCCATGAAGGTCAGGAGCCGGTCGCGCAGCTCCTCGGTGCGGGCGTCGAATGCGAAGTCCATGGCTGTCTCAGCCTTCCTGTCGTCCCTGGAGGGTGGTGAGGCCGTGCTCGATGAAGACGGGGACCAGCTCCCCGATGCGGTCGAAGCCCGCGCCGACCGTCTGGCCGAGCGTGTACCGGTAGTGGATGCCCTCCAGGATCACGGCGAGCTTGAACCACGCGAACGCCGTGTACCAGGAGACCGCGGAGACGTCGCGCCCCGAGCGCGCGGCGTACCGCTCGATCAGCTCGGCGGCGTCCGGGTGTCCGGGCGCGCCCGCCGTGGTGCTGATGGGGGAGTCGGGCAGTTCGAGCTTCGTGCTGTACATGACGAGCAGGCCCAGGTCGGTGAGCGGATCGCCGAGGGTGGACATCTCCCAGTCGAGGATCGCCTTGATCCGGTCGTCGTCGCCGATCAGGACGTTGTCGAGGCGGTAGTCGCCGTGCACGACGGTGGCCGCGGGCGACGCGGGAAGCTGCCGCCCCAGGGCGGCGTGCAGCTCGTCGATCCCCGCCAGGTCGCGGTTGCGTGAGGCGTCCAGCTGCTTGCCCCAGCGGCGCAGCTGGCGGTCCAGGAAGCCGTCGGGCCGCCCGAAGTCGCCGAGGCCGACCGCCTCCGGGTCCACGGAGTGCAGGTCGACGAGGGTGTCGACGAGGCCGAGCACCGCGGCCCTGGTCCGCTCGGCGCCGAGCGGGGCGAGCTCCTGCGCGGTGCGGTAGGGGGTGCCGTCCACGAACTCCATGACGTAGAAGGGCGCGCCGAGCACGGCGTCGTCCTCGCAGAGCAGCAGCGGGGCCGGCACCGGCACGTCGGTGCCGTGCAGCGCGCTGATCACCCGGTGCTCGCGCTTCATGTCGTGCGCGGTCGCGAGCACGTGCCCGAGCGGCGGCCGCCGTACGACCCAGCGCGTGGCGCCGTCCGTCACGGCGTACGTGAGGTTCGACCTGCCGCCCTCGATGAGCCGGGCGGTGAGCGGTCCGCCCACGAGGCCCGGCCGCTCGCGGTCCAGATGGCCGCGCAACTGGTCGAGGTCGAGGCCTGGTGGATGGTCTGAGCTCATCTTCGCTCCTGGTCGGACGGTGTCGGACGGTCGTGGTGGAATGCCGCGCTGCGTCGCGCTGACGTTCATGATGCCGACCAGTCGGTATGTAGTCCAGAGCGCAGTGGGAACGTGATCAGGGTCGCGGTGGCGTCAGGCCCCCCGGACATGGCGATCCCCCGCCACAGACTGCCAGTCGGCGCCCGTGCGGGGGAAGTCGGCAACCCGTGCGGGGGAAGTCGGCAATGAGCCTCAGTGATCGTCCCAGTGGCCCTCGTGGGCCGCGTGCCGGTGGCCGTCGTGGACGTAGTCGACGTGGTCCCCGTGCAGCACCGAGTCGTGCCCGCAGCCCTCGCCGTGCTTGTGGTCGTGCCCCTCGTGGACGGCGTGCTCGGCGGGCTCGCACTCGTCCCAGTGGCCGGAGTGCAGGCGGTGCATGTGGCCGTCGTGCGCGTAGTCGACGTGGTCGCCGTGCGGCACCTCGGCGTGGCCGCAGGCCGGGCCGTGGACGTGCTCGTGGACGGGGTGTTCGTGGTGGAGCGTGGTCATGGCGCGTGCACCTTCTGTGAGGGCTGCGGGAGGGGAGTGACCCTCTCAGGCTAGTACTCAATGCCCGTTTGGTGTGGATATGGAAGCCTTGTTGATGTTTCAGCTTCCGACCACCGGACCACCGGACCACCGCACCCCGGCCCGCACGGGCCGTCCCACGAAGGCGCTCCCCATGAAGCCGACCTCATGAAGGCCATCAGCTACCTCCACTACGGAGGGCCCGAAGTCCTCGAGTACGGCGATGTGCGCGACCCCAAGGTCGGCCCCGACTCCGTCCTGGTGAAGGTACGCGCCGCCTCGGTCAACCCCGTCGACTGGAAGTGCATGGCGGGCCACCTCGACGGCATCCTCGACCCCGTCTACCCGGTGATCCCCGGCTGGGACGTCGCGGGCGTCGTGGTGCAGCCGGGCGCCGCCGTCCCGGAGTTCGCGGTGGGGGACGAGGTCATCGGCTACGTACGTGAGGACTTCCTCTCGCGCGGTACCTTCGCCGAGTACGTCGCGGCCCCCGTGCGCACCCTCGCCCGCAAGCCGCGCAACCTCACCTTCGAGGAGGCGTCCGGCCTTCCGCTCGCCGGGCTCACCGCCTTCCAGGTGATCACCAAGACGCTCGCGGTGACGGAGGGCGACGTCGTCCTCGTGCACGCGGCGGCCGGCGGGGTCGGCTCGATCGCCGTCCAGCTGGCCCGGCACGCGGGCGCCCGCGTCATCGGTACCGCCAGCGAGCGCAACCACGACTTCCTGCGCGAACTGGGCGCGGAACCGGTCACCTACGGCGACGGTCTCACCGAACGGGTGCGGGCCCTGGCCCCGGAGGGCGTGGACGCGGCCTTCGACACGGTCGGCGGCGACACCCTCAGGGCCTCCGCCGCGCTCCTCGCGCCCGGCGGCCGTCTCGCGTCGATCGCGGACGGAGCGGTGATCGGGCTCGGCGGCCACTACTGCTTCGTGCGCCCGGACGCCGACGACCTCCAGCGCCTGGCGCAACTCGCCGAACAGGACGTCGTCACCGTCCACGTCTCGGAGACGTTCCCGCTGGAGCGGGCCGCGGACGCCTACCGCCTGAACGCGGAGGGCCGTACGCGCGGCAAGATCGTCGTCACGGTGGACTGGACGTCCGAGGACGGACCCGCCGAGCACTGAGGGCGCTCCGGAGTCGGTTCCGTGTGCGCTTAACGCCACAGAACAGCTCAGAACACCATGGCCGTCGCGCACACCGCGAGCGCCATCGTGCACAGCGCCGCCGTCGCCGCGGCCCGCGCCGGAAGCCGCCGCGGCCTGCTGGTGGCCGCGAGGTCGGTCATCCTGCGATGCGCCACGCCCAGGAAACCGAGCCACAGGAGCAGGCAGAGGGCGCAGGCGATCACGGCCACCGCGGTGGTGCCTTCTTGCAGCACGGCCCGCGCGGCCAGGACCGCCGCGACGGTGCAGGAGAGGGTCGTACGCCGCCACGCGAGCCGCGTGCGCTCCGGCTGGAGCCCCGGATCACGCTCCGGGACCCGTACCTCGTCGCCCCGGTCCGTCACCCCTCCCACCCGAAGAGCACGACGACGACCATGGCGAGCGCCACGACCGCGACGGCCAGGCTCAGGACGGTCGGGAAGCGCGAGACGGGCAGATCCTCGCCGCGCCGCATGGCCCGCTCGCAGCGCACCCAGTGGTTGACCGCCCGCAGCGAGCTGAGCACGCCCGCGGCGAGCAGCGCGAGGGCGAGCCCGATGCGCCACCCCCAGCGCAGATCGGGCAGGAACTGGTCCACGGCGAAACCGCCCCCGATGAGGGCGAGCGCGGTGCGCAGCCAGGCGAGGAAGGTCCGCTCGTTGGCGAGCGAGAAGCGGTAGTCGGGGGTGTCGCCCTCGTCGCGGATCCGCTCGGGCGCGAACCACAGACGAAGGCCTTGTACGAAGTTGCTCACCAGCCGACCCTAGCTGGCGCGATAGGCCCGCAGCCGTTCGTAGGCGGCGAGCCCGTCGGGCACCCACGCCCAGTCGCCGAGGCGCTCCTCCAGCTCCCCGTCGGTGATGAAGGCGTGCCAGTCGACCTCCTCGACCTGCGGGTCCACGGGCACATCGCAGCGCACCTCGTAGAGGTACGACCACCAGGTGTGCCCCGCGCCGTCGTTGTACAGGAACTTGAACAGCGGCCTGGGACGCGGGAGTCCGCGGACGCCGAGCTCTTCCTCCGCCTCGCGCAGGGCCGCCTCGTCGTACGACTCGCCGGCCCCGACGACTCCGCCGACGAACATGTCGTACATCGAGGGGAAGACCAGCTTGGTCGGGGTGCGCCGGTGCACGAAGACGCGGCCTTGCGCATCCCGCGCCTGGATGAACACGCAGCGGTGGCGAAGACCGCGCGCGTACGCCTCGCCGCGCGGGGCCTCGCCCACGACCTCGTCGTTCTCGTCGACGATGGACAGGATCTCTTCACTGGGGTCGGGCACAGGCCGGCTGTTCGTGGTCATACCGGCCATCCAACCGCACCGCCGGTCTCACTGACCCATGACGTACTTCACGGTGGGCCCCGCGGTCCAGCCGCCGTCCACGGCGAGCTCGGCGCCGGTCACGTACGACGCGGCGTCCGAGAGCAGGAAGATCATGGCGCCCGCGATCTCGTGCGGCTCGCCGACCCGGCCCATCGGGGTGTTGGGGTACTTGCCCTCGCCCTTCTCGATGCCCACCTGCGCGGTCATCGGGGTGTACGTCATGCCCGGGTGGACGGAGTTGACGCGGATACGGGCGGTGCCGAGCTCCACGGCGCCGGTCTTGGTCAGGCCCCGGACGCCCCACTTGGAGGCGCCGTATCCCGCGGTGAGCGCGAGGCCCATCAGACCGGCCGCCGACGAGATGTTGACGATGGAGCCGCCGCCGGCCTCCTTCATGGCCGGGATGACGCTCTTCATGCCGATGAACACGCCGGTGAGGTTGATGTCGAGCACCTTGCGGAAGTGCTCGACGGACTCCGACTCCAGGAACTGGCCGGTGGATATACCGGCGTTGTTGACCAGGCCGTGGACCCCGCCGAACTCCGCGACCGCCAGCTCCACCACGCGCTGCCAGTCCGCCTCCGACGTCACGTCGTGGTGCGCGAAGCGGGCGCGCTCGCCGAGCTCGGCGGCGGTGACCTCGCCCTCCTTGTCGAGGACGTCGGTCAGGACGACGTTCGCACCGGCGGCGACCGCCTGGCGTGCCGCCTCGGCGCCCAGGCCGCGCGCCGCGCCGGTGATGATGACGGTCCTGCCGGTGAGGTCGTGCGGTTGGCTCATGGTTCTCTCCGTGGGGCTGGGGCCCGCAGCAGGGCCATGGTCGTCTCTACGAGGTCGGCGAGGAAGAGCTCCTCGCCGGTCAGGGGGGTGGTGCCGGCCAGGTACTGACCGGCGCGGTCGGCCATGGCGGCGCCGACGAGGGTGAGGGCCAGGTCCAGGCGTTCGAGCCGGACCGGTTCCGGGAGCGCGGCGAGGCAGTCCTCCGCGCGGCCGATGAGCTCCCAGTAGACGGTTTTGTCGATGGTGGGGTGCGGGGTCCGGGTGCGTACGCCGCTCTCGTGGCTGAGCTGGGCGGAGATCCGCAGACAGCGGCGGCCCCGCTCGGTGCGCAGCTCGGTGGCCTCCGCGGCCACGAGGGCGGCGAGCAACCCGCGGAGTCCGTCCGGCGCCTGTGCCAGCTCCGCCGCGAGCACTTTCTCCGTACGAGTCTGGCGCTCGGCCATGACGGCGTCCACCAGGGCGGCCCTGCTGCCGAAGTGGTACTGCACGGCGGAGGGATTGCTCTGGCCCGCGAGCCGGACGATGTCCCGCAGCTGCGCGCCGTGCACGCCCTGGACGGCGAACACTTCCTCGCCCGCGCGGATCAGCTTCTCCCGGGTTTCGGGTCCCGATGTCCTGGCCATGCCGCCATAGTAATGCTGGCCATTATTAAAAGCGAGGCGCTGTTCAGAGGGCCAGACGGTTGACGCCGGTCCCGCCGTTACTCAGGATCTGAACTCACCAGTAAGCCGCTGCTTAGGAGGAACCCCCGGATGGCCTACGACGCAGACGTCATCGTGATCGGCGCGGGTCTCGCGGGCCTCGCGGCCACCGCGGAACTCGTCGACGCGGGCCGCCGGGTCATCCTTCTCGACCAGGAGCCCGAGCAGTCGCTCGGCGGCCAGGCGCACTGGTCCTTCGGAGGGCTCTTCTTCGTCGACTCCCCGGAGCAGCGCAGGCTCCGCATCAAGGACTCGCACTCCCTGGCCCTCCAGGACTGGATGGGCACGGCCGCCTTCGACCGGCCCGAGGACCACTGGCCGCGCACATGGGCCGAGGCGTACGTCGACTTCGCGGCGGGCGAGAAGCGGTCCTGGCTGCACGGGCAGGGCGTGCGCTTCTTCCCCGTGGTCGGCTGGGCGGAGCGCGGCGGCTACGACGCGCAGGGCCACGGCAACTCCGTGCCGCGCTTCCACATCACCTGGGGCACCGGGCCCGGCCTCGTCGCCCCCTTCGAGCGCCGGGTCCGCGAAGGCGTCGCCCGCGGCCTGGTCCAGCTCAAGTTCCGCCACCGCGTCTCGGGCCTGACCCGCAGCGCGGGCAGCGTCGACACCGTCACCGGTGAGATCCTCGAACCCTCCGGCGCCGAGCGCGGCACGCCCAGCAGCCGCGAGGCCACCGGGTCCTTCGAGTTCAGGGCCCAGGCGGTGATCGTCACCTCCGGCGGCATCGGCGGCAACCACGACCTCGTACGCGCCAACTGGCCCGAGCGCCTGGGCACCCCGCCCCAGCGGATGGTCTCCGGCGTGCCCGCGCACGTCGACGGGCGGATGCTCGGCATCACCGAGGAGGCGGGGGCGCGGCTCATCAACCGCGACCGCATGTGGCACTACACCGAGGGCATCCAGAACTGGAACCCCATCTGGGACAACCACGGCATCCGCATCCTGCCCGGCCCCTCGTCCCTCTGGCTCGACGCGCGCGGCGACCGCCTTCCCGTGCCGCTCTTCCCCGGCTTCGACACCCTCGGCACGCTCGAACACATCATGCGGTCCGGGTACGAATACACGTGGTTCGTGCTCAACCAGCGCATCATCGGCAAGGAGTTCACGCTCAGCGGCTCCGAACAGAACCCCGACCTCACGGGCAAGTCCGTGCGCGGCGTCATCGACCGGGCGCGCGCCGACGTGGCCGCCCCGGTGAAGGCGTTCATGGACAACGGCGCCGACTTCGTCGTGGAGAAGGACCTCTCCTCCCTGGTGCGCGGCATGAACGCACTCACGAAGGAACCCCTCATCGACGAGGCCGCGCTGCGGCGCACGATCACCGCCCGCGACCGCGAGATCGCCAACCCCTTCACCAAGGACCTCCAGGTCACGGCGATCCACGGCGCCCGCAAGTTCCTCGGCGACCGGCTCATCAGGGCCGCGGCGCCGCACCGGATCCTCGACCCCAAGGCGGGCCCGCTCGTCGCGGTGCGGCTCAACATCCTCACCCGCAAGACCCTCGGCGGCCTGGAGACCGACCTGTCCTCGCGCGTCCTGACCGAGGGCGGCGAACCGCTCCCCGGCGTGTACGCGGCGGGGGAGGCGGCCGGATTCGGCGGCGGGGGAGTGCACGGCTACCGCTCGCTGGAAGGCACCTTCCTCGGCGGCTGCCTCTTCTCGGGGCGCACGGCGGGCCGCGCGGCCGCCAAGTCGGTGAGCTGACGGGCGCGTTCATCGCGTCGCACGGTGCTCCACGCCGCTTGTCCGAATCGTGTCCTGGCGGGTAACTCCGCAGGTCGGGGGTGAAGTCCGGAGATTTTGAAACGAGTTGGTGAAGGGCGTGAACGTGGGCTGACCTTGACTGGAGGGCTGCCTACCGGTTTGCTGTGCGTGATCATCCGTACGCGAACCGCGCCGGGGAGGAAGTCCCGCGGTGTCACCACCCCCACCCCCCCTGGGCCGATCCCGCAAGCGGGCGGCCCACGCCTTCGACCCCGCGCTCGACGACGCCGAACTGGCGGACGCGCGCACCGCACTGACCCAGGGCCGCTGGAGCGAGGTCCGCGCACTGCTCGCCGCGACCGGCGACGACTGGGACCGCAGGGGTCACCGCTTCGACGTACTCGCGCAGGAACAGACCACCGCCGCCTGGGCCCGTGACTGGCAACTCGCCGAGCCGGAAAGCACCGATGCCGCGCTGCTGCTCGCCTACGCCTCCGTGCACCGCGCGCTGCGCGGCAAGGGGCGCTCGGAGAAGGCGCGGGACGCCTGCCGTGCGGTGTCCGCGCTCCTTCCCGCCGACCCCACGCCGTGGCTCGCGCTGCTGGCCCTCGAACGCTCCCTGGGCCGCGAGGAAGACGTGGTCCGGCTCTTCGACGAGGTCCGCCACCGGCACCCCGAGCACCACCACGCCCACCACCTGATGGTGGCCAGGCTCGCCGAGCGGCGCCCCGCGGCGGGCCAGGACCCCCTGCACGAGGTGTACGACTTCGCCGCCTGGGCCGCCGAACAGGCGCCCGCCGACTCGCCGTTGGCGGTCCTGCCCGTCGTCGCCCACGCCGAGCGCTACCGCGTCCTCGCCACCGCGGGCAGCGAGCCCGGCGACCCGGTGGCCTCCGGACACTGGACGGGACGCCGGGCCCGCCAGGTCATGAAGGCCGCCTTCGACTGGTGGCTGGAGTGGGAGATGCCCGACAGCCCGGCAAACGGCGGCCCCGGGACCACCACCCACCCGCGCTGCCGCGTCGACCTGAACTTCCTCGCCCACGCCAAGTTCTGCGAGGGCAGAGCGGCCGAATCGGCCGCCCTCTTCCACCGCATCGGGCGCCACGCGACCCCAGCCCCCTGGTCGTACCCGGACCGGGACCCGTACAAGGCGTTCACCGCCGCGCGCGGCGCCGCGCGCGGCTCCGCCTGACCCACCGCACCAACCGGCCCACCCGAAAGGACAACCGCGCCATGGCGACGGGCAGTTCGAGCAGCACGAGCGACACGAGACCTGCCGGCAAGGCCGCCGGCGGCAGCGGGATCAGCACGTACAAGGGCCAGGAGACGGCCCTGCGCGCCGGTCGCCTGGGCACGGCGGGCCTCCTCCTGTCCGTGCTCGCCGCGACCGGGCCGCTCATGGTCGTCGCGGGTGTCATGCCCACTACGTACGGCGTGATGGGTGTCGTCGGACAGCCGCTGCTCTTCCTCGTCCTCGGCGTGGTCCTCGGCCTGTTCAGCTTCGGTTACGCCGAGATGAGCCGCCACGTCCACAACGCGGGCGCCTTCTACGCGTACATATCCAGGGGCCTGGGCGGCACCGCGGGCGCCGGTGCCTCGCTCGTCGCGCTCGTGGCCTACAGCGTGCTCCAGGCGGGCCTCTACGGCCTCCTCGGCTTCGAGGTGTCCGGGCTGATCGACACGTACTTCGACGTCGAAGTCGCCTGGTGGATACCGGCCCTCGTCACCGTCGCCGTGGTCGCCGTCCTCGCCTGGCTGAAGATCGACCTGAACGCGCGCGTGCTCGGCGTCCTGCTGCTCATCGAAGTGGCGCTCGTCGTCATCTTCGACATCGCGGCCATCGCGGACCCGGCCAAGGAAGGCCTGTCCCTGCACGCGTTCAACCCGGAGACCCTCACCGGCGCGGGCGTCGCCACCTCCCTCTGCTTCTGCATCGCCGCCTTCACCGGCTTCGAGCAGGCCCCCGTGTACGCGGAGGAGACCAGCCGCCCGCAGGTCGTCGTCGCCCGCGTGATGTTCTTCGCCGTCGGCTTCGTCGCGATCTTCTTCGCGATCAGCTCCTGGGCGCTCACCGTCGCCGCGGGACCCTCCGGCATCGTCCCCGCCGCACAGGAACAGAGCGCGGGGCTGCTCTTCGGGCTCACCGAGTCCCGGCTCGGCGGCACCTTCACCGACGTGCTCCATGTCCTGTTCGTGACCGGCATGTTCGCCGCGATCCTCTCCTTCCACAACGTGGTCGCGCGGTACGCCTTCGCCATGGGCCGCGAGGGTCTGCTGCCCGCCGCCTTCGGCAAGACGAACACCGCCACCGGCGCGCCCGGCACCGGCTCCCTGCTCCAGACGATCGTCTCCGTCGTCGTCGTGATCGCCTTCGCGGTGACCGACGACGGCGGGTTCGGCGACCCGACCGCGCCGGTCCTGCACCTGTTCACCTGGGGCGGCAACGTCGGCGCCCTGGGCGTCATCCTCCTGATGGCCACGGCGTCCGTCGCGGTCATCGTCTTCTTCGTGCGGCGCGGTGCGGCGCGCGCGCAGGTCTGGCGCATCACCGCGTCCGCCCTCGCCGCGGTCGGCCTGTTCGTCATCGCGGGCTTCACCGTCAAGGACTTCGACGTCCTGGTCGGCGCGGGCCCCGGCTCGGCGCTCAGCTGGGTGCTGCCCGGCATCATCCTGCTCGCCGCGGTGATCGGCGTGGTCTACGGCGCGATCCTGCGCTCGACCAAGCCCGACGCGCACGCCAGGATCGGCCTGGGCAACGAGGCGTTCCAGCTGGAGAAGGCGTCGGAGACACCGCCCGGCCAGGCATGACGGAAACCTGACGAAACGCTGACGGACCCCCGCGGCCCCTGTACCCACGGTGCCGCGGGTGCTCGAATCGGAGGGTGACGACTTCCCCTCCCAACCGGCCCCAAGAGGACCACGGCGGCGGCACGCCGGTCGGCCGCCGCCTGGTCCTCGGCATGCTCGGCCTCGGCGTCGCGGGTGTGGCCGCGGCGCCGCCGCTCCAGCGCGGCCTGGAATCCTTCCTGGGCGCCGCGTCCGACAAGGACCCCACGGGCCTGACGGACCTGCTCCCCAACGGCGGCGGCTTCCGCTACTACTCGGTGGCCGCGTCCGTCCCGCACAAGAACGCCTCCACCTACCGCCTGAAGATCGACGGCCTGGTGGACCGCCCCGCGACGTACTCCCTGGCCGAGCTGCGCGCCCTGCCGCAGACCCGCATGGTGCGTGACGTCCAGTGCGTGACGGGCTGGCGGGTGCCGGGCACCCCCTTCGAGGGCGTACGCCTCTCCCGCATCCTGGACGCGGCGGGGGTACGCCCGACGGCCCGCGCCGTCCGCTTCACGTGCTTCGACGGCACCTACAGCGAGAGCCTCACGCTGAAACAGGCCCGGCGCAAGGACGTCCTCGTGGCCCTGCGGATGCAGGACAAGGACCTGGGACACAGCCACGGCGGCCCGGTCCGCCTCTATGTCGCCCCCATGTACTTCTACAAGTCGGCGAAATGGCTCTCCGGGATCACCCTGACCGACGAGGTGGAGACGGGTTACTGGGAGAAGCGGGGCTACGACGTCGACGCGTGGGTGGGTGATTCGAATGGCAGGGACGACAAGCCCACGGCTTGAGGCGGCCGCGGCGCGGGTGCGCAGGTTCAGCCCCGCCGAGCGCTGGGTGCACCGCATGACGGCGATCCTGATGGGCGTGTGCGTCGCGAGCGCCGCCTGCCTGTACGTCCCTCAGCTGGCCGAACTCGTGGGGCGCCGCGCGCTCGTGGTGACCGTCCACGAATGGTCGGGCCTGCTGCTCCCGGCCCCGTTCCTGGCGGGCCTCGCGTCCCGCGCCTTCCGCGGCGACCTGCGCCTCCTGAACCGCTTCGGGCCCTACGACAAGGCCTGGCTGCGGCGTCGCACCCGGCGGGCGGGCAAGTTCAACGCGGGCCAGAAGCTGTACGCGGGCTGGCTGGCCGGAGCGGTCCTGGTGATGCTGGGCACGGGCCTGCTGATGTGGTTCACGCATCTGACCCCCCTGGCCTGGCGCACGGGAAGCACGTTCGTCCACGACTGGCTGGCCCTCACCCTGGGCGTGGTGATCGCGGGCCACGTGGGGATGGCCTGGGCGGACCCGGAGGCGAGGCGGGGGATGCGGACCGGGTCGGTGGACCCGGAGTGGGCGGAGCGGGAGCATCCGCTCTGGCGCAGGTAGCGCAAACGCCGGGCTGCTGCCCGAGCGGATCGCACCGCCGCGCGGCACACTCGCCACCACCGCCT
>NZ_JBEYWZ010000019.1:0-152089 GCF_040644915.1 Streptomyces sp. NPDC046925
GGTGTCGTACCCGTCGGGCAGGTCGGCTATGAAGCCGTCGGCCTGGGCGCCTCCGGCAGCCGAATACTCGAATCCTCCGGATTCTCCTTTCGCGCGTCCCCGCGCGAATTGCCGCCCTCCGGGCGGTGGTTATCGAAAGGCCCTCCGGGCCGTTTTCGATAACCTTTCGACTTCCAGTCGAAAGAATTCCACCCTCCGGGCGGAATTCCCAATGAGCGGTACTCCATATGGAATTGACGATCCGTCATATCCGAGAGTTACCCATGATCGGGGAGGATTCCCTCCGGGAATCAACCGGGAAATTTCCAGTTCCCCGACCTGAAACCAGACTACTCCGTTTCCGGGAGGAAAAAGCCAACTCCCGGAAAGAATACGGGGATTGGCCCTCCGGGCCAACCCCTGGCCACAGGCCCGCCAACCGCCCTCCGGGCGCACAGCGGGCACAAGCCCGGCAGCAGCCCGCCGGGGCCCTGAGAGGCCACCACAACAGCCCTCACGGGCCCAGCGGCCCGAGCGCGGAGACCCCTCGACGCGCAACCCACCAGAACCCCCACCCGATCCCCGAGGCCGCCACGCCGACCGCACCCGCCCACCAACCATCAACCCACGGGCACGGGAGCAAGGGGCAGCAGAGGGGATGTCGGACCCCCGACCACACAGCCGGTACGGGGGTTGACCAGGCAGCTCTGACACCCTCTCACGCATGCTCTGTGCATGATTTCGTGCATGTAAGCGTGCAACATTCCGTGCAAGATCTCGTGCCCACTCTTGTGCATCCCGCCAAAGCGCGTATAGTTACCTCTGTTGAATCGAGCGGCAACTCGGTTCGCCGACCCGCCAGCAGAGACAAGGAGCAGGGATGACCGATTGGTTTCCACTCTTCCCGATCGAGCTTGAACGCGCCGATCTCGGCCGGACCGCTGTTACGGCTTTCTCGGAGTGCCGTAGCAAGTTGGAGCCGTTCAGTGTCGAGGGGTGGTTCGCATACGCTCACGCGGCAGTTGACGCCTACACAAAGGCAGCGGCGGTCGACGCTTTCGACGACGCCATGGCGCATGACGTGGCGGACGCTATTGACCTTCTACGTGACGTTGCCATTGACCTTTTCCATTTCCTTGATGGACAGGTCAAGTGGTCGACCTTTCACCGGAGCGTACTGGGTATCGTTTCGGAATGCGTCGCATGGGACGCAAAGGTCAACTTCCTTGAGGGTGCACCTGAGTTTCCCGACACGGTTGCTCTCTGCGCGGCACTTTCTTTGCGGGCCCAGTGCCTGAATCCCGAAGAAATTGACTCCCGCTTTCTCATCAACTCCGCTTCCGAGCACTTCCAGGAGGAGGCCGAAGCAGCGCGTTGGAAGCGCGTCCGCTACACCCGCCGCACGCGCTACTGCGGCTGAACGCCCCGCGTGGGGAGGTGCGGCAACGCCTCCCCACGCCAACCCACCACCGAGGAGAGGAAGTTTCATGAGCGAGCTTGACGAGGCTGTTGCCTGGTTCCGGGGTCTGGAGTTGGCCCTAGGGGAGGGCGAGCACAACGTGTCTCTGTGTGTGGTCACACCCTTGGGGACCGCAGTGCTGACTCTGTACAGCGACGAGATCACGAGCAGGGTCTGCGATTGCGCCGAGACCCTTTTGGGTCTCTTCACTCTGGCGCGGCTCTACCAGTACACGGGTGGCCTGGTGGTGCGGACGACCACCGATGCCACGGAGACGGTACGCGGATGGCGCTTGCACGTGGGACAGGTCGAGCCGCTCACCGAAGCCGAGGTGTTCGACGCGTACTGCACCGACCCGAACGGCGATCTTGTGTCCCCGGAGCCCGGGACCACCTACAGGGCAGGTGTGACCGTCGAGCCCGCCTGATGCGTCAGCGGGGCACGGGCCCATCCCGTGCCCCGCACCCCGGTGAATTGCCAGCATCCGTAAGGGAGATCACGGAATGTTCTATCCAGACTTCCCCACCATCGAGCCGCGCGGCGGACGCACCTGGTACGCCGTCACCGTCCGTCTCAGCGCCGGACAGGAGAAGGTAGTCACCGAGGTCGAGGGCGACGCCGACAAGGCCGGACGCGAGGCCCTGAGCGCGTATCGCCGCTACCACGGGGCGTACGTCGAAGTGCTGGCCGACGGGGCCCCGTTCGCCTACGTGACGTTCATCCCCAACACGCACGACAAGACGCCTTTCCTCTGCCAGCCCGGCTTTTGCTGGCACCACCAGTGCGGGGAGATCCCGCCCGAGCGCTGCGGATGTGCGTAGAGGGGTGGTGGACCACCCCTCTAGAGCGTATAGTTATCCCTACGCGGAAGAGCGGCAACTCTTCCCGCCCGACCCACCACCAAGGAGTCACATGACAACCGACCACCAGCAGACGCCGGTAGTACTCCCCAACGGCGTCCAGTGGACCGTAGAGGCCGAGAGGCAGCGGGAGCGCCGGGGCCACGATTTCTACCCCTCTCCCGCCGTTCTGGCGACGATCCCCCCGCTCTACGCGACCGAGGAAACCACCGCACCGGAGAAGATCCTCCACCTGCACTACTTCGTGGGCGGAAGCGACTGGTACGTCACGGAGATCGACCCGGAGAGCGGTATTTCCTTCGGGTGGGCGGAAGTCACCCCAGGCGGAGGCGAGTGGGGTTACACCTCGCTCCCCGAGCTTGAGCAGATCAACGTGCACCACGGTTTGGTCATCGTCGAGCGCGATCTGGACTGGACGCCCACTGCAGCCAGCGCGGTACGCGGCCCCGACGGAAACCCCCGGGCGTAGGCCGACCGGCCCGGGCGCCGCCGCCACAGCGCGGCGCCCGGGCCCCCTCCCCCGCGCGGCTGTCCATGCCGCCGCGCCGCCCACCGGGCCCCGGACCGCACGCCGGCCGCCCGGGCACGCCGGCCTGCCCGCCCGCTCCACCGCAGGCCCATCGCCTTCCCTGCCTTGAAGGAGACGCACACATGTCCAACACTCCCGCCGTTCCGACAGCCGAGACCGCCAGCGCAGCCCCCACCGCCCCCGCCACCTCCCCGGAGTTGCCCGAGGGCATGACCGGAGCGCCCTGGTTCACCCCCGACGCCGCCGCCGCGTACGGCGCGCCCCGCACCGCCGTAGGACTCGCCCGCCGCGCGCTCAAGGCAGGCTGGACCGCCGTCCTGGAATGCGTCGACCGCCCCACCGGAGCCCTGATCTGGCGGGTGGTCGCCTCAGCGCTGCTCCGCGCCGACGACCGCGACATCTTCGGACTGTCCGCCGTCACGGCCGAGTGGCACAACGGGAAGTACGCCAGCGGCACCCGCACCTTCAACGGCGAGGACACCGGCTCTTCCCTCCGTCTGGCAGCCGTCCGCGCCACCATCACCCAAGACGGCGTGACCGTAGTGGACCGGGAGGCCGAGGGCGCCGGAACCACCCACCGGGGCCGGGACCTTGAGCACTGGCTCACGGCGGGCGACCAGCACGCCGAGCGCGCATGGGCCGCCACGTGGCGCGCCGAAGCAGTGCAGGACGAGTGCGCATCGGTACGGCGGCAGAACGGCTTCCAGTTCTGGGCATTGGTCGAGGAGGAATGGGACGCCCTGATGCACGGCGAGTGGGACGCCAACACCGTGGCAGCGCGCCGCGCATGCGTGCCGCTGTGGGTCGACATGGCCGAGCACCGCGTCTATGCGCACTGCCGCACGACGGTGCGGATCGCCCAGCATGCCGAGGCCGCCATCAGGCGTATCCGCGTGCTGGCATGGGAAGCCGAGAGCCACCAAGTCCCCAGCGAGCCCGCACCCGTTTGGGCCCCGACCGCCCGGGACGCGTGGGAGCACGCCCGGCGCGCCCGGATTCTGGCCGACCGCGCCGAGACGATTGCCGACGACGCCCGAGCCGCGCGGATTGATGCGGAAGCCGAGAGCGAATGCGCCCCCGCCGTCGCCGCCGAGTACGCGCGACAGCACGAGCAGGACGCGCAGCGCGCAGCCGACCACCCCGACGACACCCCCGACGCCTACGCCCGCTCACGCGGCATGTTCGAGCAGTACCGCCCCGCATGGGTTGCGTGGGAACGCGACAACCGGCGCCCCTCGGAAACACTCGGAGAGGCCTACGACCGCCGAGGCGTCATCACCAAGGGCGGATGGTCATCAGCGGAGCTGCAAACGGGCGAAACCACCCGCCATGCGCGCAACCGCGCGATCTTCGCCCTCGGGATCGCTGCGGCCAAGTGCGCCGAGAACCCACGCGGATGGGACCGCGCGCAGTGCACGGCGCTACGGGAGGCCGCCGAGCACGGGCAGACCCTGTACGGCCCGGGGGCCAGCCCGGGCAAGGGTGAGCGGGAGTCTGCCGCCGCCCGCGTCTGGCGGATGCTGGTTCCCCGGGCCGACAGGTGGGGCAGCGGCTTTGATTTCATGAACTCCGACCGCGACATTGCTCGACTGGACGAGGCCGGATGGGCCGCAACCGGAGCAGCCGACGAAACCGACGCCCTGCGCCGCACCCTGCTGATCGAGCACGGGCTGAATCTGCGCACCGAGCTCATGACCGACATGAAGCGCGAGCGCGACGCACGCGACGCCCTGCGCAGCCGGAGGGTCGGCGACGCACACCACGCGGCACGGCTTGAGGCCATCGAGGGCGGAGCCGACGAGGACGCCGCAACAGCCGCCGGGTACCGCGCGGGCAGCCCGGTACGAGCCGCCATGGACGCCGAGCGCAACGCAGGCGAGGCCGCATGGGTCGCCACACTGTGGCACGGCGAACGCGTCACCGGCGGACACATGGTGCTGCTCGGAACCTACTGGCTCCAGCGCGCCCACGCCGCCCGACTGGCCGCCGAAGACGCCGCCCGGGCAGCCGAGGCCGCCCCAGGCAGCACCAGCGCCCGCACGAACCACTAGAAGCCAACCGCCCCATCCCCGGTCCGGCCCGGCAAGGCCGGACCGGGGTCCCGACCCACCACCCCGGGAGAACCGATGCTGCTCCGCCCCACGCCCTTTCCGGCCCCGCTCAACGCGGACGACGCCAGCGAGCTCGCCGAGCTTCTCGGATTTGTCGTCTCCGTAAGCGCACAAAGCGCCGCCCGACGGTGCGGCTTGTCCGCCAGCTTTCTGGTCTCCCTCGCCACGCGGACCACGACGCAGGACGCGATTCTCGGCGAGTTCTTCACGCACAACACGGCCGGGAAGACTCCCGCCGAATCTGCACTGCGCACCGCCGTCTGGCTGACGGGAAGTCTCGTCACGATCGCGCGGGAGGCCGAAGCGCGGATGAGCCAGCACCCCTGACCGCCCCGGGTGCGGGGTGCCGAGCGCCCCGCACCCTCCGACCCCGGGGACCAGCACCCCGGGCGTGGCCTCCCCCGCACCGCCGTCCCATCGGCGCCGGCCGTTTCCGGCGCCGTCCTCCCGGGGCACCGCCCCGCCCGCTGAGCGAGCGGCAACTCGCCCAGCGCCGACCCACCGCCAAGGAGCACCCCTGATGAGCACCGAACGGCTCACCGCCCCCATGATCCGTACCCTTCTCGATTCACTGCCCCGACGCATGTACACGACCGCCGGAGTGGTCTACCAGGTCAGCGGCGAGCGCAGCACGCTCGCAGCCCTGGCCCGCCGGGATCTTGTCGAGAGCGCCCACCGGAAGATCACGCGGGAAGACGGGACGCCCGACCACCAGGCCACCGCCCAATGGCTCACCATCGTGGGTTGCAGGCAGGTCCGCGCGTTGCTGGAAGAGGTACTCGCCCGCCCCGCCAGCGACCGCCCCGAGGTCTACCGCGAGTTCCTCACCCAGCCCCGCCGCAGCGAGTCGCTCGCCGCGTTCCTCCTTCACGACGCCCGCCGGATCAGGACGACCGGCCCCGGCGGTCAGGACAGCACCGGTATGCGCGTCTGCGACCGCGCGGAGGCCCTCCAGCAACTGGGCAGGGCCATCCGAAGCGGTCACCGAATCGACGTCGACCGCAACGCGGTGAGCGTCCTTGCCCCGGAAGGTCGGCGCACCTTCACCCCCCTGCACCGGGAACCGGCGCAGGGCGAGCAGTCCGGGCAAGCCTCCCCCGCCGCCCGGCGGTTCCACATGCGCACGGTCAACGGCGGTACCCCCGAGCGGATTCCCACCGCCCGGGCACTCGCCGAGATCAACGAGGCCATGATGGGCGACGGCCGCAAGCAGGTGAAAGAGATGTCCGCGGCCGGAAGCCGCGCCCACATCTGGTACAAGGACGGCCGCGGGAAGGTCGAGTTGCGCCCCGCCAGCCACGCGGAGACCGCAGCCCCCGACATTCCCGTCAACGAGCGCCACACCGCAGGCGAGCGCGTCATCGTCCGCCACGTCAGCTGGGATTCCTACAACCGCGTGCACACGGTGAACGCCGAGTTCACCGGGACAGTGGTGCGCTACGCCCGCAACGGCCTCTACGTCGTGCGCGAACCCGAGCACCACACCACGTGCCAGTACCCCGTACGCGAGTTGCGCCCCGCGCCGCCCCTCTAGCCCGCCCGGGGGCCGTGCCGTAGCGGCCCCCTTCCACCACCCGACCGACCGCTCACCGAAAGGCACCCGCCATGCCGCACACCCGATCCGATCACTGCGAGTGCCGCGCGTGCACCTGCGACTGCGGCGCCTACCAGCACGCGCCGCAGGAGCAGTGCCATCCCGACTGCCGCAGCCGGAATCTCGGCCTCATGTCCGAACACGAATACCCGGACCCCCATCTCTACCGGATCACCTACTTCTGACCCTCTGAAGGTGTAGAGTTATCTCCATCAGTCCAAGCGGCAACTTGGACGACCGCCCGACCCACCACCAGGAGCCCTCATGCACCGGTCATGGACCTACGCCAGCGCCACGGACCAGGGCCCGCGCACCCACCAGGCCGACGCCACGGGCGCGCACTACTACCGCCCCACCGGCCGCTCCGCGTGGTGCGTCGCGGACGGCATCGGAGACGACTTCGACCCCGCCGACGCAGCGCAGCGCAGCGCCCCCATCGCCGCCCACGTGGGCACCATCAGGGGCGCGGCGGCGGGCATCCTGGCCGCGCGCGCCGACCTGCACCACTTCTACGAGGGAGCGCCGCGCGGGCAGTCCGGAGACTGCGTCATTGTCACCGCGTGCGAGATGTCCGACCGCGTGGGAGGCGGATTCGACGTCGCATGGGTCGGCGACTGCCGCGCCTACGTCGTGCAGAACGGCGCCCTGGTGCAGGTCACCGAGGACCACACCGAAGGCCAGGAGATGCGCGGCTGGAAAGACCCGTACTGGGCCACCATCGCCGACGGTTACGACCACATCGTGACGCGCACCGTCGCAGGCGACCAGCCGGTTGCCAACGCCCGGGTGACCGGCAGCGTCGACCTGTTGATGCTGTGCAGCGACGGAGTGTCCAAAGCACTGGACGCCGACGCCCTGACACCCCTGTTGTGCGGATTCTTCCCCGGCAGTCTGCGGAAGCGGGCCCGCGCGGTAGCGGCCGAGGCCCGCAAGGCCGGATCGCGGGACAACATCGCCGTGACGCTGGCCGCCCCGACCAGACGGTACTGACACCCCTTCCCACGCGGGTCCGGAGCGGCAACTCCGGGCCCGTGCCCCCGACCCACCGCCCAAGGAGCCCTGCATGCCGAACTTCACCGCCTACGCCGCCCACGAGGCCGCCGGTTTCGCCCTGTTGCACCCCGTCCCCGAAGAGATTGCCTCGCTGCGCCGTCATCTGCGCGCGCTGCACCCCGAGGCACCCACCGCCCCGCACCCCGGTCTGCTCGCCGCCGACGCTGCACTGAAGAGCGCGGCCGAGGCCGCGACCACCGCCCGGGCCCTGACTGGCGTGGCCCGCACGTGCGCCGTCGGCGCGGCCGGGGACCAGATCCGCGCCGCCGTACAGCAGGCCGCCCGGGCCATCTGCACGGTCGAGCCCACCGCCGCCCGCTTCCGGGGCACCGACATGCCCGTCACCCCCGAAACGATCACCGCCGCCGCTCTCGCGTACATCAGGGCGGAGGCCGAGCCCGAGGAGATCGAGGCCATCGGGCAGGGCACCCCGATGGTGCTCGTGCGCTGCTCCAGCGATCGCAAGCTGGGATGGGAGATCACCGCCCGCATCACCGCCGGGGTGCGCACCGCCCAGTGGTGGATGGAAGCGCACCCGCCCCTCGTCCTGCGCTTCCGCCGTCTGGACGGCCGACTCGGCGCCGCCGACAACGCCCGCCGCCTGCTGTGGCGCAAGAACCCCGCCAAGCGCTATCTCGCCGTCACCGACGTACCGGTCGAGTTCTGCAACGACCCCCGCGTCTGACCCCCGCCCCTTCCCGGTCCCGGAGCGGCAACTCCGGGACCGGGCAGCCCACCACCGAAGGAGACCGACCGATGACCGAGCAGCCCGCCGCGAAGCGCGACCCGCACCCCCGACCGGCCCCGCCCGTCGAGCACGAGCAGGACACCGCCGAGGAGCCCGTTTACGTCTGTGTCGAAGTGACCCCCGAGGGGGAGGTCAGGGGTGTCGACCTGCGCGACCAGGCGCCCGAGATCTCAGAACTCTGCCAGTACGGCGTACTGCGCACCGTGTGGCTCGCCCCGGTACCGGCCGCGGAGTCCGGCGAGAAGCTCGCGGCACGCGAGATCATGAACCTCGCCGTCTCCTCCAGGTACCGCCAGGACGCCCCCGAGGAATGGCAGTCGGGGCAGGAAGCCCTCAACCGCTTCCACGCCGAGGACGCCGGGGAACGGGTCTTCCTGCGCACCGTCGAGGCGCACCTGATCCTTGCTGGCGTGGACAACGCCCGCACCACCCTGGTGGCCGCCGGGACGTTCGGCATCACCATCCCCCACTCCTTCCACGACCTGTACGCCTTCCGCAGCCCCGAGGGCTGGAAAGCCTTCCTGGAGACCAGCTACGCAGACGGCGGGTGGGTCCAGGCCAACGGCCATCTCGCCCCCCTGGACGCCGAGCCCGCCGACGTCGCCGCCGCCGTGCAACAGGTCATGGCCGACTGCGACATGTAGACACAGCCCACCGGGCCTGAGCGGACCGCCCGCTCAGGCCCCCGCCCCGGGCAGGCCGGCCGCCCGACCCGACCGCCCACCGATACGCACAGGAGACCGCTGTGAGCCAGCGTTACGAGACCAGCCCGCCCGACTGCCCGCTGACCCTCCTTTCCCCGGGCATGCCCGACCAGGGCCACGGCTACGAGCCCGGGGAAGGCTCCCACGCACTGATCATCGACAACCCCTACGCCACCGCCCACGTCATCGAGGGCCCTCTGGACGAGATCCGGGACTTCGCACGGCGCATCACGGAACTCACCGGCCCCGCCGCCCAGGAGCCCGCGGCCGGGCCCGATGCGCCTTCCGTCTGGGTGCTGCAGTGGTGGGACAAGCACGACGACCACCTGAAACTGTTCGCCGACGAGGAGGGGGCGCTCGCCCATCTGGCCAAGGGAGTCAGGGGCGACTGGAGTGCCATCACCGCCTACGAAGGGGTGCCCGGCGTGCCGCCCGCCGATGACCGCGAAGCCGTGGAGATCTACTACGGCCCGGACGGCAACAGCCCGTTCCACGATGACGACGGGTACGAACTGGTGCCCACCACCGTTCACCGCGCCTGAACCGGCGTTCCCGTGCAGCCCCTCAAAGTCCGTGCGTGGCGCCGGAACCGAAGTCCGCAGAAGGAACCCCAGGGGGTTGACACCCCCACCAAAGAGAGTAGAGTTACCTCTGTCAGTTAAGCGGCAACTTGCTGGCAGCCAGCCCACCAGGACACAAGGAGCGTTCATGAGTACCGCCCCCAGCACCGCCCCCGCCCCCCTTCAGGCCGTCATGCTGACGGTGGACCAGATCGTCATCAACCCGCGCAACGTCCGCAGGGATCTGGACCTTGACGACGCGTTCGTGCAGTCCATCGCCGCCAACGGCGTGAAAGTCCCGGTCGTGGTCGTCCCCCTGGCCGACGCGTCCGGGGCCGGGACCGGCCAGACGCCCCAGTACGAGCTGAAGATGGGCCACCGCCGTCACGGCGGAGCCAAGAAGGCCAAGCGCACCGAGATCCCCGCCGTGATCCTCGACCCCTCGCTGCGCGAGGCCGGGGAGGACTACATCGACCAGCTGATCGAGAACGCCACCGAGTACCGGCGCGGCCTGAGCGAGCTGGAGCAGGCCGACGCCCTGTTCGGCGCCCTGGACGCGGGCATGAAGGTGACGGCCGTGGCCAAGCGCACCGGGCGCACCAGGGACCAGGTGACCCGGGCGGCGAAGGCATCCCGGTCGCTCGGGGAGCAGACCCGCAAGTCGCTGACCGAGATCGGGGCGAGCGGCGCGAACGAGCCGGACATGGAAACCCTTGCCGTCCTGGGCGAGTTCGACGACGACCCCGACGCGGTCACCCGGCTGCTGAAGGCCATCAGCCGGGGCGGATTCTCCTTCACCTACCAGGCCGAGCGCGAGCGGGCCGAGCGCGAGGAGCGCCAGGCGCGCGCCGCTGTGCGCGAGGAACTGACCACCGCCGGTATCCAGTTGTGGGAGGACGAGTCCAACCTTCCCCCGCGCGCCGCGCGGCTGAGCACCCTCACCGACGCCGACGGCGCCGCCCTGGAAGAGCAGGCACACCGCACCTGCCCGGGGCACGCCGTGATGTGGGACGCCGACCACGACACCCCGGGCGCCGTGGCCGCCCTGTGCACCGACCCGGCCACGCACGGACACGCGCCCGTGCAGCAGCCCGACGCCGAGCAGGACCAGGAGCAGGACCAGGCGGACAGCGGCGGGGTGCCGCACGCGGAGAAGGTCCAGGGGAACAAGGACTACCGGGCCGCGACCCGCGCGCGGCGCACCTGGCTGACCACGCTGATCGCACGCAAGTCCGCGCCCAAGGCGCTGCCCGCGTGGACGGCCTCCCAGTTCCTGATCTGCCCGACCCCGATGGGCAAGTGGCAGGGCAGCGGCGCCCACGTGGACATCCTCGCCGAACTGATGGGCCGTGACCCGGAGTCGGACCGCGCCACATGGATCGCGGGCAGCGCCACCGCCGCCCGTCTCTCGCTGAGCAGCTTCGCCCTGGTGGCCGCCTGCTACGAGAAGTACATCGACCCCGCCCACACGTGGCGGCACGACAACCCGCAGTGGGACACCGCCGAGCGGCGCGAGGCAGCCCGCAGCTATCTGACGTTCCTGGTGTCCGTCGGCTACGAGGCCTCCCCGATCGAGCAGGCCCTTATCGACGGCGAGCCCTACCAGGCCCTTCCCGGCGACGCATAGCCGCACGGCGGGGTGCGGCCCTCTCCAGGGCCGCCCCCGCACCGCCCCCAGGCAAGTTCCCTGCCCCCCTTGCAGACGACGACCACCGACCCTTCAGGTGGCCGGGCGCGGCAACGCCCGGCCACCCCCGCCGACCCACCGGAGGATTCCTGATGTGTGCATTCGCCGCCTTCACCGACAACGAGCGCGCCGCCCGGGCGGCACTCGCCGCCCACTTCACGCCCGCCCAGACCGGCGCCGCCGCCGACGACTTCGACCCCGCCGAAGAATGGGGCCGCCGGGTCGAGGCCGACCGCAGCGGCCGACTGGGCCGCCACCGGCCCGCCGCCGAACTCCAGCGCGGTGAACTCACCGCCCGCTTCCTCATCCCCGGCGACCCCGAATGGCCCGCCCAGCTCGCCGACATGGGCGAGAACTGCCCCTTGGGGTTGTGGGTGCGTGGCAACCCGGACGTCCTGACCCAGCGGCCGATGGCCGTGGTCGGCAACCGGGCAGCCAGCGACACGGCCCTGCACCGTGCCCGCGGCTTCGCCGAGGCCGCCGTCTCCGCAGGGCTGCGGGTGAGCGCCACCCTGGCCCTGGGTATCGACTCCACCGCCCACCAGGCCGCCCTGGGGGCCGGGGGTTCCGGCGTGGCCGTCCTTCCGTGCGGGCTGGACCAGTGCCACCCCTACGCCCACATCACACTGCTGCACGAGGTGGTCAACGGAGGTGCGGCCGTGAGCGTGTGCCCGCCGGGCACCCGGGCCAGCCTGCGGACCCTGCGGGCCAGTGAGGCCCTGGTGGTGGCCCTCTCCCGTGCGGTCGTCCTGGTCGAGGCCCTTGAGCGGTCGGTGGCCATGGTCTACGCGGACGCCGCCCGGTCCCTGGCACGGCCGCTGTTCGTGCCGCCGGCCGATTACGACGACCCGCGCGCCAGCGGCAACGCCCGCCTGCTCGACGAGGGAGCGGGCGAGCCGGCCCCGCTCACCTACTGGGTGACCGGCCAGCTCTGACCGGCACCGGCCGGGGGCCTGTCAGCCGACGGGCCCCCGGACCACCGCCCCGCCGCCCCCGCCGCTCTGAAAGGTCTGACGTGAACGCCCCTATGCCACTGGGTCTGGATGCTGCGCTCGCGGACTCCGCCGCCGCCCACTTCATCCACGGCCGCGCCCAATCCGGCGCCGAACTGCCCGAGGGGTACCGGGTGGTGTGGCGCACCGCCCACCGCCCGGGCGGCACCCGCCTGCAGGCCGCCCTGTTCGCCCCCTCGCCCGGCGGACCGGCCCGGGTGTGCACCGCCCGCTTCACCGGAACGTTCGCCGTGCCCGGCGCCGCGCGCATCCTGGCCGCCGCGGCCCGCTACTCCCCCGCCCTGGCCGACTCCCCCGACGTCTGCCCCCGCCCCGCGAAGATTGCCCCGCTGCTGCGCTACGGGCACGCCGAGCTGACCCCGGAGCCGGGTCTGCTCGTGCACTACGGGCCCCTGACCGTATGGCTGCACCGGCGGCGCCTGCAGCTGGCCGCCGGGCCGGGCAGCCGTCTCGTCCTGGCCGTGGACGGAGCCTGCGACGCGTACGGCACCGCCCGGCTGACCGATCACGTCCTGCGCGAGGCAGGCGGCGGGCACCGCTTCGCCCGGGACGTCGGCGGCCAACTGCCCGCCGGAGCCAGGGCCGTTGCCGACCAATGGCACCCGCAGGCCGCCGTCGTGTTTCTCACCGCCCCCGCCGATCTGGACACCGACCCCCTGGGCCGGGGCCACGACCGCCGCTACCGCGCCCTGGGCCGGGCCCTGGCCGAGCAGCAACCGGCCTGGCAGGTGCAGAGCCTCACCTCCGACGAAGGCTCCGCCGTGGCCCTGCGCGTCACCGAGACGGCCGCCGTGCCCGACCTGTTCAAGCACGCGGTATGGACCCTGGACCCGCCCGGCTCCCCGGACGCGGGCGGCTCCATCACGTCGGAGTTCCGCCCCTGCCGACGGGGTTGCCCCCACCACCAACGAGAGTACAATTATCCATGACAGTTCGCGCGGCAACGCGGGCCGTCGCCGACCCACCATCCCCAAGGAGCACCCGTGATCCCCGTTCTGGTCAGCAACAACGAACGCGACCACTACCCCGCCCTGGCCGACCCCGCCGAATGCGACGAAGAGGGCTACGTCAAGCCGTACTTCGACCTGGCCACCGTGCGCGTCATCGCCGAGGACACGCAGGCCGCAGCCGCCGAGTTCGGCCACGAAGTGATCGACACCGTTCACGTCGTCGACGGCCCCGGCCGGGACGGCGCACCGGGCGCCCTGGTCGTCGTCATCTGCTGGATGGACCTGCCCGGCCGCACCGGCGACCCCGTCGCGTTCGTCGCGGCCGAGGCGGCCACCGGCCGGTACGCCGTCGGCGGTCTGCCCTGGTGCTGGTACGCGGTCGACGACCGGCTGAACCCGCTGATCCCCTTCCGCGCCCCGCAGTAGACCCCCCAGGGCGGGCCCCCGCCCCCGGCCCGGAACCGACACCGCACCGCATCCCGGAGGAGTACAGCCATGCCCCTGACCGACACGTGGGTGACCACGGACGAAGCACACCTCTACCCCGCACGCATCGCCCCGGCACCGACCGTGCAGGGCCGCGTGCGGCCCGGCTTCACCATCGCGGCGGTGCGCCAGCTCGCCGCGCACACCGCCCGGAGCGCCCTGGTGCACGGGCCCGGAAGCGACCAGATCACCGTGATCGAGGGAGCCCCCGCGCCCGTCGTGCTCCACATCCGCTGGCCGCACTCCGACCGGGGCGCGGCGGCCGACGCTTCCCGGGTGATCCGGCCCGACGCCCGGGGCCTGTACTGGATCGACGGCCCGGATTGGAAGTGGGCCCGCGTCCAGGACGGTCCGCCGCTGGCGGCGACGGCCGCCGCCCGCGAGGCCTGGCGCGGGGAGCTGCGCGAGAGCGGACGCCTGATGGGCGAAATCCTGCGCACCCGGATGCCCGGGGCCACCTCCTGCCTCGTGGACCTGACGACGGGTTTCGGCCGCATCACCGACGTCGAGATCAACGGGCGCATCGCCTGGCCGACCGGCACGAGCGAGGACGGGGAGGAGGGCTACGGCCCGTTCGACGACCACACCCTGGGGGAAGCCGACGAAGTGATGCGCAAGGCGCTGGACCACGGCCGCGATCCCGTCGAGCTGAAGAGCGGCGGCTGGCACGACGCCCACGACAGCGGGCTGCGCCGCATCACCTTCGCCCCCGCCGACGCCCCGGCCACCGGCAGCGGCCCCTTCGGCGAAGCCCGCGCGCGGGCCACCGAAGCGCGGCGCCAGCTGATCGCCGAAGCGGCGCCCTACCTGGTGCGCGAGGTCCGCGCGGCCGTGCCCGGCGCACAGGGCCTGACCCTGGAGCCCGACCCGCTGCACCCCTGCGCCGAGTTCACCGTCGACGGCGGAACGGCCATCGGCGCCCTGGACGTGCCCGGTGACGCCGCGCACCGGCTGAACGCCCGGCTGGCCGGGGTGTTCACCCCCCGGCCGGACCACGACGACCTGATCGCCTGCGGCTGGACGCCCACCAGGGACGGCTCCCGCCTGGCATTCCCCGCCGCCTGACCACCGCCCCGCCCGGGGCGGGCCCCGCGCCCGCCCCGGTATCCCCTCCCAACCCACTGCACGAGGAACGCACATGAGCGAGAACACCCCGCGCCCCGCCTACCAGCTCCCCGACACCGACACCCTGGCCGCCGCCGTGGACGAAGCACTCGCCGACCACGACCGCGCCGCCGAACGACTCGGCCGCCTGATGGCCGTGGTCACCGCCCGGGCCATGCGGGACGCCCTGACCGACGGCGACCCCGGCGCCCCGTTCGACGCCACCCACGCCGAACTCACCGAGACCGAGACAAGCGCCCTGTTCGCCACCGGCCGCTACTGGAGCGCCGACGGCGCAGAGCACATGCTGGAGGCGAACGCCGTCTTCGACATGAACGAGTGGATCACCTACCTCGCCGAGGCCTCCCACACGGTGTGGTCCTACCTGGTGACCGACCTGCCCGACCGCGACAACCGGCCGGTGTACCGCTTCGATCTCGTCAAGGCCGCGGCCCTGCCCCTGGACTGACCGCACAGCGGGCTTGCCACCACCCAAGAAGAGAGTAGACTTACCTCTATCGGTTCGCGCGGCAACGCGGGCCGGTCACGACCCACCACCCCGAGGAGCACACCGTGCACCAGAACCAGGCACCCGCCACCACGCGCACCCTGCACTGGCGGGTGAGCGCGTTCGACCGCAGCGACCGCAGCCTTGCCGTGTCGCACCCGCTGCACGCGACAGCCGCGCGCCATCAGTACGCGTACTGGTCGGGGCACGTTTCCGTGCAGCCCGTCGACGGCCGCCGGGGGCGCGTCACCCTCGCCGAGGAGACCACCGACAAGACGATGCGCGTGATCGGCCTGGCGGATCTGCCCGGCCCCGGCCAGCCCACCGAGCTGCCCGCCCTGCCCGAAGGGGCCCACGAGGTCCGCAGGCACTACCGGTTCAACCACGGCCCGGTCGTCCACCGCACCGGTGACGACGCCCGCGCCTACCTCAAGTGGCTCACCGAACGCCAGGAGCGCCCCACCCCGACCACTGTGCGCGTGGATCTGAGCACCCTGGTGCTCTTCGAGGTCACGCTCACCTTCTACGAGCGCTCCGTCGAGCTCTCCGAGATCCCCGAATCCGGCTGAACCGCCCCTGCTCCGGGGCCGGGTGCGGCAACGCCCGGCCCCGCCAGCCCACCGACGAGAGGACCACCCCCATGCCCGAGCAGTCATCCCCGCTGGTCGACCTCACCGGCCTGCACGCCGGCACCTACCGCGTCGGCGGCCACGACGGCTCGCTGCTGCACGCCGAGCGCCGAGACGACGGCACCTACCGGATTACCCCCCTCTGGCCCGACCCGGCCCCCGCGGCCGATGTGCGCACGCTCCTGGGCTACCTCACCGGCCCCCGCCACCTTCACCTGCACATCCTGCGGCAGGGGCGCTGCGCCAACGAGGACCGGATCATGCACTGCCAGAACCTCACCGTCCACACGCAGGCCGACCCCCGGGACTTCGCGCACTGGGCCGAGTTCATCCGTGCTCTCTCCCTGGCCTGGCTCACCGCCCGCCAGGCCGCACCCGGCCACTACTACGCACACGCCGCCGACCGCGACGCCCGGCGCTGCGCAGGACCCTGGGACCTCAACAGCATCGGCCACACCGAACTGCAGCTCCCCTGACCCCGCGCCGCGCTGTCCCACGCGGCCCGACCCGTCGTCCCTCCCTCCGGGGGCAGGCGAACCGCCCGCCCCCGGAGGGAGCGCCCTCACCGCCCCGCAACGGGGCCGCGCGCGGCAAAGCGCGGCCCCCGGCAACCCGACCCACCACCGTTCAGGGAGACACCCATGAGCCAGCACACCGCCCCCGGCCCGGACGTGATCCGCGCCCGGCTCCGCGAGACCGCCCAGCACGCCCTGGGCGCGCGCCTCGCCCTGGAAACCGACCCCCACCTGCAGCGCTACGACGTCCTGGACGTCATCGACGACCACCTGGAGCGCGCCGCCCACTTTCTGCGGCAGGGCAACGCCCTTTCCGCCCACTACTCCGTCACGTCGGCCCGGGGCACCCTCGCGGCGCACCCGATGTTCCGCATCCACGCCCGCCGCCCCGGCGAGGACCACCTCCCCGCCGGGGAACAGATCGCGGTCGTCGGCAGCGTGAGGGACCGCGACCAGGTCCTCGCCCAACTGCAGGCAGCAGGATGGCACTTCACCTCCACGGCACTGGAACCGCTCCACTGGGGCGACGGGCTGCCGCCCCTGACCGGGCCCATCACGCTGCCCGGCGGCGCGCACCTGGAACGCCGCCTGACGCATGGCCTGCCGCCCGGCCTCACCGCCCCCGCCCTCCGGGCGCTGCTGGAACGGCTGTCCGCTGTGTGGCACGAGGCCGAGGAGCAGGAGCAGATGTGCCCGCTGTGGTACACCGTGGCCAACCGGGCCAGCCTGCCGGTCCTGGAAGGCCTCCCTGCCGCGCACGAGACGTTCGTGTGGGACCTCCTGTATCCGCACGGCGTGCACACCGAGCCCCTGGACTGCCCCCGCGCCAGCGACCTGCGCGCCCTGATCGAGCAGCTCGGCACCGGCGCCGAGGGCCCGGCCAGCGAGGGCCCCGCAGCGGACCGTGCGGCAGCAAGCGGCCCGGAGGGGACACCGGATCTGGTGGCCGAACTCGCGGACCTGCGGGGCAGGTTCGAAGACGGGTACACCCCCGAGGGCATCCGGTCCGTCTTCGGGCGCATCCAGGACGCGGGCGGCCCCTACCTGGTCTGCGTGTGGGAGTACGCGGACGCATTCGGCTTCGGCGGGAACAGCGAGTTCTACGCCGAGACCGCGGGCGGGTTCTACGAAGTCAGTCCGGACATCCACGGGTGGCTCAGCGGCGACCTGGAGACGCCCGGCGCGCCGGACACCTGGGTGTGCGCGCCCCTGTCCCAGCCGCTGGAGTTCACCGTCACCGACGACTTCCACAACTACGCCCGCACCGAGGCCTGAGCGGCACGGGGCCGGCGGGGAGAGGGGCACCGTCCCCTCTCCCCGCCGGGTCCGGCCCGCGCCCGCCGAACACCCCGACCGCTGGAGGAGCGGCATGAACGAGACCACCGGCAGCGCCCGCAGCAAGCCGCAGGCCCCAGGAGAGGGCCGCGCTGTCATCCGACGGCCCCAGCGCACGCTCACGCCCCAGGAGCACGAGGTCGTAGGGGGCTGCGCCCAGCTGAACCTGGTGGGCGCCCTGATCATGGGCATCGTCGACCCGGTGCCCAACCCCTCGCCCATGAGCGAGGAGGAAGGCGCCCGGGTGCGCCAGGAGGTGTGGCCCGAACACTTCCAGGAGATCGAGCGGAAGTACCCGTGGGGTTTCTGGCGGTGGGCCGCCTGCGAGCGGGGCACCTGCTGGAACTGCCTCTCCGGCCGCTGCGACCTGTGCGTCCACCGCCAGCAGGGCGGGCCTCCGTAGACGACGACATTGACTGGGTGCACAACCAGCACGGGCGTGTGATCGCCCGGCTCATCCTGCGGCCCGGCGGCGAACCCTGCCTGTGGTGGTGCCGCTGCTCCTGCCCCAAGGACGGCGCTGCGCCCGCCCCTCGGCGGCGCCGGAACCAACGGCAGCCCCCGGAGCAGACGGGCACTCGCCGCGGACAGCCGGGCGAAGCAACCACCCGCCGAGATCACCGCCCCGACCAGGCCCCCGAACCTGCCGACCGGGGCCAGCACACCCTCTTCTGAACGGCGCACCGCGGCCCGGCCGCGGCAGCACTCGGAGCCGGGCGCGGCAACGCCCGGCTCCCCCAACCCACCACAAGGAGCCGCTCTGTGCCCGCACACCGCTGCACGACCACGAAAGCCCGCCTGGCGAAGGTGTACCGCAGCGCCGCCCGGCAGATCGCCGAAGGAGGCGACCTCATGGAAGGCCTGGCCGGTGCGGCCAACAGCCTGACCACCCTCCTGGATGCCCTGCACCGGCTTGCCCACGCCGTCGGCCTGGACTCCGCCGCCCCCTGGCGGCGCCTGAACTCCTGGGCCGCCTTCACCGACCGCCGCGCAGCGGTGATTGCCCTGCACGCTCTCGCCGACGAACTGGGCCCGGTACGCCTGCCGCCCGGCTACCTGACCGTCAATCCGGCACGGCACGACCCGATCGACTTCGCGCACATCCTGGCCCTCACCACCAGCGGCGGGAAGGACAGCGTCGTCATGGAAGACGTCGTCTGCACCCGGGCGGCCGGCCAGAAGGCGCTGCACAAGGTGGTGGCGATCCACAACGATCTGGGCACCACCGGCCCGCAGTTCAGCAACCTGCCGGTGGAGTGGAGCGGCACCACCGAGCTCGCGCGCCGCCAGAGCGCCCGCTACGGCATCCGTTTCGAAGTCACCCGGCGCACCGGCGGAGGGCTGTTCGACCAGCTGCTGAACCAGCGGAAGAAGTTTCCCTCGTCAGCCGCCCGCTGGTGCACGTCCGACCAGAAGACCAACGAGGGGATGAAGCGCGTCCGCCATCACGCCCGCACCGCCCGCCAGCAGGGCGTGGACCACGTCATCGTCTACTACCTCGTCGGCATCCGCGCCGAGGAATCGTCCGGCCGCGCCCGCAAGAGCGAGTTCGTCATCGACCGGGCCCAGTCCACCCGGACCCGCACCGTCATCCGCTGGCATCCCCTGCTGGACTGGTCCGAACGCCGGGTGTGGCAGCACATCAGGGACCGCGACCTGGAGTACCACCCCGCGTACGACGCGGGCATGGAGCGCCTGTCCTGCCGGTTGTGTGTCCTGGCCACCCGCGCCGATCTGGTCTGCGCCGCACGCCTGAGCCCCGAGCTCACGGCCGACTACGCGAGCGCCGAACAGCAGCTCGGACACCGGTTCAAGAAAGACCTCTCCATCCGCGAGATCCAGGACGAGGCGCAGCGGCTCGGGCCCATCACCGGCGTCGTTCCGGGAGCCGCGATCGAGCGGCATCTCTCGGCGGACACCGCGCCGGGCCCGCAGCCGACCGGCTGCTCCGCCTGAGCAACCCTCCGGGCAGGGCGGGACCGGCTCCCGCCCTGTGTTCCGGACATCGCTCCACCCTGTCGCCCGCAGCGGCAACTGCGGGCGGCGGCTCCAACTCACCGCCCCTGAAGGAGCAGCACCATGCAGCTGGACCCGCGCCGCGGCGCTCTGTGCGTCATCCAGGCCACGGCCACCACGTCCGCTGGCGCCACCGAATTGGCCGCCTACTCGATGCCCGCCGCCCCGTACGGCACCTGGGCCTGGCAGCTGTCCGTCCTGGCCGCCTATCTGAGCGACCCGCAGACAGCGAAGCAGGGGCCCTGCATTGCCAGCCTGGAGGCGCACCTGCACAAGCGGGCCACCGCCGCGATCCCCTCGCCCGGCGCTGCCTATCCCTTCACGCCCTGGCATGATCCGCGGGTCTCCTGCCTGCTGGACATCGTGATCAGTCCCGCCGACGCGAGCGGCTGGCCCCGGACCTCCCTGATCCTCATGGAGCAGGAGTCCGCCCCCGGTACCTGTGCCTGGATGCGCGTGGAGCGCGAGAGCAACACGGTCGCCTTCCTGGCCCGTGCGCTGCGCGAGATGCGGGCCGAACAGGAGCGGCTGGCCGACCGGGCACGCACCGCCCCCTGCCCCGGCATCACCGAACTGGTCCAGCTGGCCGGCAAGGTGATCGAGTGGCTGCAGCCCCTGCACGCCGCCGCCCACAAGCAGCGCCAGGCCGCGCGGGCCGCCGCCGTCCGCTCCCGGATCCACCCCCCCGCGTCGCCCTCTCCGGCGCGGGACGGGTCGCCCCGCTGGTGGCTCTCGTAGGGCTCGCCGGGGGCGCCCGGCCGGCGGCTGCGGCGGGTGTCCCGCCGGCTCCGGGCGTGGCCGCGGCTTGACACCGCCACCCGAAGGGCGCACGATTACCTCTGTCAGTTCGCGCGGGTTTCGTGTCCGGGCGAAATGATGGCCGGCGGGGAACACCTCACGGTGACGGCCCGGGGCGGCAACCCCGGCCGAACGTCCCTGCCGGCCATCGGAACTCCAACCCACCAGGGAGGAGTTCCTCCACCATACCGACCCCGGTCACGCCGCACGAGGCCGGCCGCTCCCACCGGAGGAATCCGTGAGCAAGGCGCCCCGCCCCCACACCGTCCGCGTCGACGGCCGCACCTACATCAGCCGGGCCGGCATCGCCGAGCGCACCGGCGCCAGCCAGGTCACCGCCAAGACCTGGTACGCCAAGCGCCTCGAGCAGCCCGAGGAGTCCCGCCACCCCGAGAAGGGCCCGCGGATCGACCGCACGGACTATTACGACCTCGAGGAGTTCGACCGCTTCTACGCCTGGCGCCAGGAGAGCAAGAAGAAGGCCGTGCTGCCCACCGCCCCCGAGCTCTACGAGGGCGGCCCCGACGACGAGATCTCCATCAACCGGGCGGCAGAGTACTTCCACTTCGCCGGCGCCAGCGTGATCCGCAAGTACCTCGCGGACAACCCCGGCTACTTCCCCGAGCCCGTCGGCACCGTCGCAGGCCCCACCGGCCGCCAGATCAAGTCCTTCCGCCGGAAGGACCTGCAGGACTTCGACCGCCGGCGCAACGGGGACAACACCGGGGTCTCCGGCAGCCCCGGCGGACCGCGCCCCGGCGGCACCACCCCCGAGGTCCAGGAACGCATCGACACCGCCGCCGCCCGCCTGCGCGAACTCGGCCGCTACCGCAGCGGCATCGCCGCCGAACTCGCCGCCGAGCACGGCGGATCGGAGTCCGCCTGGCAGCGCGCGGTGCGCCAGGCCCGCCAGACCACCGGCATCGGCGCCGCCTCGCCCCGCGACGCACGGGTCGCCCTCGCCCTGGCCCGCCTCGAGAAGGCCGGCGGCTACCACCGCGGCGTCGCCGCCGAACTCGCCGCCGAGCACGGCGGCGCCGAACGCACCTGGCAGAACGCCGTCCAGGAAGCACGCGAGCAGCTCACCGGCCGCTGAGCCGTCGCCGCGGCGCACCGTCCCGGACTCCCTGCGACGGCTCAATGCCACGACCGCCCCGCCCATTCCGACGCCACCACGACCCACCGGGGGATACACGCCATGGACAACTTCACGTGCGGGGCCTGCGGCACACCCAACACCGGCCGGGCCTCGTGCCTGGCCTGTGACACCGCCGGCCCGGCAGCCACCCCCGAAAGCCTGGCGGCTACCGCCCTGGCCGACGCCGGAGCCGCCCACGCGGCCCGGGTCGAGGAAGCCGCGCGCGGCAACTACGGCCTCGCCCTCCATCTCGGCAGCGTGAGCGACGCCCACCTGGACGATGCCCTCGCCCTGCGACGGCTCAGTGCCACCTGACCAGCCGCGGCCCGGCCGCGCCGCCTTGAACCGCCCGGGCCCGGCACCGGGCAGTGGCCGCACCAGGCCTACAGGTACCGCTTGCGACAAGGAGCACCGCGCATGAACCCCGCTCTCGAAGACGAGGACGCCTCCGGGCCCCTGGACCGGACGAGCCTGGCCGACCGCATCCTGCCCTTCATCGCGCAGCACCGGATGGCCACCACCGCCCAGGTGCAGCAGGTCCTGCTCCCCACCAACCGCCCGCACGTCTCGCGCAACCTCAACCAGCTTGAGCGCCGTCAGCTCGTGGAGCACATCGTGCTGCCGCGGTCGAACAGGACCCGTGCCTGGTACCTGACCGCCGAGGGCGCCCGCCTGACGCAGTCACTGCCGGAGCTGCAGGGCCGGCCGCCCTACCCCGTCACCTCCGCCACCGCCGCATCCCTGCGCACCGCCCACACGCTGGCCGCCGTGCGCGCCCACGCCGCGTTCGTCTGCGACGCCCGCAGGCGGGGCGACGAGCACGGCCCCTTCGACTGGACTCCCGAGGTCGCCCACAATCTCGGCGACGGCGACCGCCTGATCGCCGACGCCCTCATGCACTACACCCTGGCCCGCGCCGACGGCGGCCGCACCAAGCTGCGGGCCCTCATCGAGGTCGACCGCTCCACCATGAGCAGCGAGCGGATGGCCAGCAAGCTGATCGAGTACGCCCGCTTCCACCTCTACCAGCCCGCCCCCGCCGGCCGCCGCAAGCCCGCACCGGGGCTGGAGGGCCCGATGTGGAAGCGCTGGTATCCCGTCTTTCCCCGCGTGCTGTTCGTCCTCACCGGCGCCGGCCGCCGGACCCTGGCCAACCGCACCGCCGACCTGCGGTCCATGGCCGAGGTCCACCCCGGCGTCGCCGAACTCGCCCGTCATGTACCCCTCGGCGCCGCCGTCCTGGAGGACCTGGAGGAACACGGCCCCACCGCCGCCCTCTGGACCCCCCTGACCGGAGAGGCCGAACCACGCCCCTGGAACGATCTCTGACCGGCGCCGTCTGCGAGCCGCCCGCCCATCGGCAAGGAACCGGCGCGAATCTTCCGGGGCGTACCGCGGCGGGGCGGTGAGCCAGTAGCGTCGGTAGCAGCGATGAGGAGGACACCGTGACCGCACAACCCGACCACCCGGCCGACCGGCCCGGCGGCGCCCCGCCCATGGGCACGCTCGCCCAGCTCCGCGCAGCGCTCTCGGAGTGGGGTTTTCCCGGTGACCGGCAGCGGTTCGAACAGGAGCTGGACGCCACCGATCTGGACGATCTGACCACGGTGCGCGAGCTCGCCCAGGCCTACCGGCACCGCGTCCTGCTGCGGTGCGACGGCCAGGGCATGGCCGCACTCGCCCGCAGCTCCGAGGACGTGCACGCCGAGCTCCGCCGGAAGATGGCCGAGGCCAACCCCCGGTGACCCACGCCTTCTACTCCGACGCCGCCGAGAAAGCCCGCACGCAGCTCAGCCGGTCCGAGCAGGCCGCCGTCGAATCCGTACGAAGAGCCCTGGAAGACGATCCCGAGCAGGGCCGTGAACTGCCCGACGCCGACCCGCTGTCTGCGACCTACGCCGTCGAATTGCTGCCCGAGCAGACCGGCGGCCGCGGCATCTCCGTGGTGCACCGCTACACGCGCGACCTGGACGCCTCCCTCATCATCTGGCTCATCGCCGGCCCCTAAGGAAGGATGACGACCTGCGGCCGGGCTCGTCCGCCTGGCTATGGAGGTCGGAGCGGGAGGCTTTTCGACGCGTCGACGGATGTCACTTGGTTGCCCTGGCCACGAATCGCGATGAGGTCGGATGTCACCGCAAGAAATGGTCAAGGTTCGGCTGGTGGAGCTCACAGTGAACTGCGCTACGCATGTGGGGGTTTGAGTGAAGGTCCCAGAACCCTTCCGCCGCGAGATCCCCCGTACGGTGATGGACCCGGAACTGTCGGACGCTGACAGAGCGCTCCTGCGAGAGGCCGCAGAGCGCCGCAGTGCGGACACCGCCGAACCCTCCAGCTTGGTGTGGGTCGCTCTGCCGCCCCTCGGCAAGGGTGCGGCGTTGATGGTGCCGCCCGGCCTTGCCTGGCTGTGGGCCACCGAGGTTGACCGCCCGACATGGATCGCGGCCCATGTCGAACTCTGGGCCCCGAAGCTGATGCTGATGGGAGGAGCCCTGCTCGCCGCCTTCATCATGATCACGCTGCTTGTGGCCTCGGGTGACAACCGCAACCGGCGCTTTGTCGCCGGGTCAGGTGACCGCTGGGTGCGGCCCCGGGATCTGACCGAGGAGGCCCAGGACCTCCTCGTGCGCACCCAGCGCGCCGCCGACGCCATCCTGGGATCCGACGTCCACCGCCTTTCGCTCCTGGACCAGACGCGCAACGAGCTGATGCTCCCGGCGCACGAGTGGGAAATCGCCACCGCTCTGCGCGACTACAGCCGCCTGGTCCGCCAGGAGCCGGCCGAGCCAGGAAGCCGGAAGGTGACCGATCTTCTGGCCAAACGGCGTGCGGCGCTGGAGGTCAGCCGGGACGGTTTGGAGCGGCGCGTGGCAGCCCTGGAGGCCTACGCCTGTCAAGTGGTGCAGGCCGATGCCGGGTACGAGGAGCTCCAGCAGCTGCAGCTGCTGAGCGATACGAGCCCCGAGCTGCTGGACCTGCTCGCCCGCACCGTTCGCGACGATCTCGCCGTCGCCGAACTGGACGGCCTTACCGGGGAGGCCGCAGTGGTGGCCGATACCTTCACCAAGGCCCTGAAAGCGGCCAAGCAATCTGCGGTCGCGGCGCTGCCGCTCCCCAAGAGCGCGTAGTCGCCACGCGATGCAAGGAGCCCTCCTGAGAAAGGCGGGCTCCGGCGGCGGGCGCCCTTCCCGGTGCCCTGTCGCCGGGAAGGGCTGTGGCGTCGACCGGTCAGCGGGAGGGCCGGGTCATCACGGTGAGGACCGGCGAGGCCGCCGACGGCTGGCTCTGTCCGATGTCCCGGTAGCCCCACGACTCGTACAGCGCGTGGACCTTCCCGTCGCCGGCCGCCTTGTTGACCATGAGGGTCGCGTACGGTTCCTCCCGGCTGGCCAGCAGGGCGTCGTGGATACGCCGGGCGGTCCCCGTGCCTCTCCACGCGGGGCTGACCCCGATCTCCTTGAGTGCTACCGCCGGGCGCTCGGTGTACTGCGCGGGCGGCGCCGGGCTGGTGCGCTGCCAGTACCGGTCGCCGTGCTCGATGCGGTTGCCGTAGGCGTAGCCGACCGGATGCCCGTCCGCATAGGCCAGGACGGCCATGAACCCGGGCTCGGTCCCGTGCCGGTCCAACCGCTCGCCGAAGACCGTGACGGCGTAGTTGGGCAGGTGCAGCAGCGGGGCACGCACCTCGGCGTACACGTCGAGCAGGTCACCGCGGGCCGCGTCGAGTGCGGTGAACGTGCGCAGGTCGATCGTCGTGGTCATGTCGTGGCCCTCCAGGCGGCGGTGTGCTCGGTCCAGGCGTGCGCGGTGGGGCTGCCCGGCGCGGTGGCGCGCAGTGCAGACCCGAACTCCTGCAGCATCCTCGACACCCGCGCGTGATGGGTAGCGGCGTCCTTCGACACCGTCATCGCGGTGCGGGTGGCGGCGTCGGGGTCTCCCTGGGCGAGCTGTGCGTGCGCGAGGCGGCTGGTGGTGATCGCCCGTGAGCGGAGCATGTAGGGCCGCAGGGCGGCCAGGCTGCGGTGCGCGTGGTACTCGGCTGCGGGGTAGTCGCCGAGGGACAGGTGGGCCGAGAGCGCCAGGGAGTGCAGCTCGGCCTCGTCGTAGAAGGCGAGCAGCCACACGGGGCGGTAGGCGCCGGGGTCGGCGCGGTCCATGGCCTCCTGCGCCTGGTCGTAGGCGCGGCGCAGCCCGCTGCGGTCCTGCATGACGCCCTGGATGGCCATCTGCCGGGCGATGCCGAGGGAGGCGAACAGCGGGTCGCGGCGGGTGATGTAGAGCCCCCGGGCGACGTCGTTGGCGGCGGCCGCGTCGGCGGGGCGTCCCATGTGCCGGTAGAGGCTGCCCGCGTGGGACCAGATCCGGAATTTGATCGCCTGGTCCCCGGAGAGCTCGGCGAGGGCCTGGGCCTCGCGCATGTGGCCGACGGCCTCGCTGTAGCGGCGGCCGTCGATCGCGGCCCACATCGCGGAGGACCGGAAGGAGGCCGCGCACGCATACAGGCTGCTGCGCACCCGCTGGGTGGCGCTGCCCGCGTTCTGCAGGTTGAGCGCCTCGGTGGCCAGGGCCACCGCGCGCCGCTCGATGGCGACCTGGCCGCCGTGGCGGTGGTCGCTGGCGATGACGTCGGCGAACGTGCGCTGCAGGCGCTCGATGTCGCTCATGCCGATACGGCGGGCCGCGGCGTTTCCGGGGGCGGCCGCGGCGGCCACCACCGCGACGGTGCCGGCGACGATGGAGCGGCGCTTCATGGGGTCCTCCTCCGGTGGAGCGGGGGCGGACGGCGCCCGGCCCCGCGGCACGAACCCTAAGGCGGCGGGAGACAGCCCGGTGACGTCCTCCAGAGCCCTGCGTGTGGCCGCGTGGGGCCAGCGGGCGCGCCCGGAACGCCACTCCCGGACCGTGCGCCCGTCGAACCGGCCGGGACGGCCGGTGAGACGTTCCAGGGCCGAATTCAGGGCGCCCGCAAGGGTGCTGGAGCTGTGGCCGTGCTCGTACATCCACGCCTCAAGGAGCTGATTGCGCGTGGTGTCCATGACCGCACCGTAGACCTCCGCACACGCACAGTCAGGTAAACAGAGCGCCAAAACCCCCTAGGGGAAGCATTGCGACGGCCGTGCACATCCCCTAACCCCCGTTCCCGAGGCGGGCGTTATCTGGTGCGTACGGTCCCGCCGGGCCCCCATCCGGGGGTGCGGCACTGCCCCCACCCAAGGCGTGATCATGACCATGGCTCCAGCCAGACGACGGCACCCCGGTTACGACGTCACGATGACCAACACCGCGGAGAGCGCGAGTGAGGCGCGGCGCCTGGTCCGCACCGCCTTCACGGCGTGGGGCGTAGAGGACTATGCCGAGATAGCGCAGGTGGTGATGTCCGAACTCGTCGCCAACGCCGTACGCCACACCCGCTGCCGCTCCATCCGCGTCATCGTCGAACGCCCGCGTCCCGGACGCCTGCTGGTCGCCGTGGTCGACACCTCGCAGGACCTGCCCTGCATGGGCGCCCCGCAGGCCGACGACCTGCGCGGCCGGGGCCTGGTCCTGGTGGACGCCCTCACCCATTCCTGGGGCACCACCCTGCTGGGCACGGGTGCGGACCGCAGGAAGCAGGTCTGGGCCCAGTTGGAGGTCAAGCCCGAGGAGTGCCGGTGAACGCCGCTTCGCACCCGCAGGTGGCCGTACCGCCAGGTCTCACGCGCCCTGACGCCGACCGCGCACCCGCCGACCGTTCAGCTCCCGTCCTCTGGTCAGGGACGGGCGGCCCGGAGGCGTCCCCCGTCGCCACCGGGTCACCGGCCGCTCCTCTCTCGGGCTGAAGAGGAGCGGCCCACACCCCTGCCGGGGCCTGACCACACCGGCCCCGGCAGGGACGCACCACGCGGACACAGCCCACCCAGAAGGAGCGGACCATGCACATCACAGGAACCGTGCTCGCGAGCGTCCCCGGCGAACTGTGGCCCGGCCCGCAGGACCCGCCCAGCCCCGACGGCGGCCCCAGCATCGGCAAGACACCCCAACCCGGCGACGGAGCACCGACCCCATGAACAGCACAACGCACCAGGAGCGCTCCAGCCGTACCAGGCTGGGGCGCGCTCTCATGTCTGCGGGCCACCTCACCTCCGACTGGGCCCCCACCTTCGCGGCCGTCGACCGTGCCGACTTCCTGCCCGATGTCATCTGGCCCTACGACATGAGCACCGGCCAGACCCTCACCCTCGACCGGCGCGAAAATCCGCGCGCCTGGTACGCGCACGCCGACCAGGACATCCCGATCGTCACGCAGTGGGACGACGGCCACCAGCAGGGCCCCGGCCCCGGAACCATGTCCACCTCCTCCAGCTCGATGCCGTCCGTCGTCTACCGGCTGCTGAACGACCTCGACGCACAGCCCGGCATGAGCGTCCTCGACGGCGGCACCGGCAGCGGCGAGACGGCCGCGGCCCTCACCCACCGGCTCGGCCACGGCGCCGTCACCACCACCGAGGTCGACACGGCGGTCGCCCGCACCGCCCGGGAACGGCTGTGCCGCATGGGCCTGTACCCGCACTTCGAGGAAGGCGACGCCACCGCACACCTCGCCGGCGCATCCTTCGACCGGATCCTGATCACCTTCGGCCTGCGCGACTTCGGCGACCTGGTCCGCCTCGTCAGGCAGGGCGGCCTGATCGTCGCGCCCTTCGGCACGCACTACAGCAACACGGACGCCGTGGCCCGCCTCACGGTCCGCGGCACCGTCGCCGAGGGCCCCTTCCTGCGGCCGGCCGAGTTCATGAAGGCCCGCGCCCAGCGCACCCCCGCCATCGCGCACGCCGACTTCGTCGCCCGCGTCAGTGACGGCGACAGGCGCACCGCAGCCGTCCGCGAGGAGGACCTCGCCACCGCCAGATTCGACCCGGCGCAGTGGGCGGTGAGCCTGCGCGTGCGCGACGTCGTCAAGGTCGTCGCCGACAGGCGCGACGGCGCCCGCCCCGTCTGGCTCTACGGGCCCGGCGACAAGTCGTGGGCGTGCATCTTCTTCCGGGACGGCATGGAGACCGTCGTGTGGCAGCAGGGGCCGCGGCGCCTGTGGGACGAGGTCGAGGCCGCGCTCGCCTGGTGGGCGGCCCACGACCGGCCCGCGCACGAGCGGTTCGGGCTGACCGTCGCCCCCGACGGCATCCGCGCGTGGCTCGACTCTCCGGCCAACTCCTGGCGCCTGTAGGGGCGGCCACCGCGGTCAGGAGCGTCGCACACGTGACTGAGCCGCCGTGGTCCAGGTAGAGGCGTAACGGTGGGCGGCGCAGGAGCCAGCGGTGAGCGCAGCGTGCAGGCGTTCCTGTGTGCGTCCAGGTATGCGCGGACGGGGGTCAGGTGGCGCAGAGGGTGCAGCGGCCGTCGCCAGCGGGGTCGGCGCGGCGTGGCGTGGGCCCGGTGCACGTCGTGCAGGCAGGCCAGTCGAGGCAGGCCGGGCACAGGTCCTGGCCGGGGGCTCGGGAGGGGCTGCTGGTGACCGCTGCGGAGATGTGCGGTCGCGGCGCTGCCGCTCTCCAAGAGCGCATAGTCGCCGCGCGGTGAAAGGAGCGCCCCCTCAAGAAGGGTGGGCGCTCCTTTCATCCGGCGGCGGCCCGGGCAGGGTGCGGTCGGTCAGTGGGAGTCGACGAACTCGTAGCGGGCGGCAAGGACGCGCGGCTTCCCGGTGGGCGGCAGGTGGGTCAGGGCCTGGCCGTGGAAGTCGTCGATGACGATCGCGCGGGGGCGCGGGTCGTAGATCTTCCCTTCGGCGTCAGGGGTGATCTGCAGGCCGCCATGGAGGACGCGGGAGATCTGCTGGTGGGCCAGGGGCACCACGGCCAGGGTGCCGCCGTCGGCGGTCTTCAGGGCGTAGGTGTCGCGGTGCTTGGGCTCGCTGCGCAGGAAGTAGCGGCGGGCCTGGCGGGGGTCCCAGCCATCGTTGCGGCCGCGGTAGCCGTCCTTGGCCTCCCGGGTGACCTTGTTGTCGGCGAGGATCTTGCCGTCCTTCCTTCCGCCGGTGGCCCACAGGTCCTCGTACGCGTCGGGGATGCCGGCGGGCGCGTGGGCGCCGGTGCGGGCAGTGGCGGCCACCGGGGTTGCCAGACCGTCGGCACCGGTGGCGATCTTCGGGAGGGTGGTGCCGGCGGCGACGGACACCGTCATCCGCCAGCCGTCCTTGGTCTTGTCGAAGACGTGGAGGCTGCGGCGGGCCTCGGGGGTATCCGTGCTGCGCCCGGTGAACATGAACCAGTCGGCCTCGCCCTTGGCCGGGATGAAGAACGTGCGCTCCTTGTAGAAGAACGGCTTGACGTAGGCCTTCTGGTCTTTCGCGCTCATGGTTGCGAACTGCTCGTAGGCGGCGCTGCTGCGCTCCAGCAGGTTGCCGCCTTCGACGGTGGACAGGAGCTTGGCGTTGCGGGCCTTGTTCGCGGCGTTGTTGACCTTCTCGTAGTGGTCGACGATCCGGTTGGCCTCGGCACGGTCCACTACCCCGGCCCGGGCGGTGGCGTTGGCGGCGGCCGGCTTCTGGGGCCTCTTCTCGTCGTCGGTGCTGTCCCCGCCGCCGCAGGCGGTCAGGAGCAGGGCGGCACTCGTGGTGAGGGCAGTGGCGGTGAAGGGCAGGGCGCGTACGCGCATGGGAAGACTCCTGTGGTCGGGATTGCGGGTGTGCGGTGGCGCAGGCCGCCTGACGCGACGGACCGGCGGGCGGGGCTGCGGTCAGCGAAGGGCCGGCAGGAGGCCCGCGCCGGGCCACAGTTGACGGCCCTCTTGTGCGGCGCGCAGGTTGTCGGTGAGCGTGGCCAGGACGGCGGAGCGCTGTTCGGGGCCGTGCGTTTCGCGCTGGCCGGTGGCCGGGTTGAGGTTGAGGACGCGGGTGTTGGGGCCGCTGCACACCAGGGCCCGCTCCAGGGCGGGCAGGGCCAGCCCCAGCGAGTCGCAGGAGCCGAAGCGCGTCAGGGTCAGCAGGTCGTCCACGACCTTTTCCCAGTCGCCGACCTTCTCCCAGCCGGCGCCGCCGTCGAGTTCGTGGGTGAGCGTGGCCAGCGGCACGAGCTCCTTCTCGGTGCGCGGTCCGGTGTGCAGGAGGCGGTGGATGCGGGCGCCGTCGGGCTGGCGGACATGGGGATGCAGCAGGGTGTCGGCGGCGACGATGGTGCAGTTGACCTCCCGCAGTCCGTGCGGCGGGAAGTACGGCTCGTGGGCGAACAGGAAGTAGATCTTGTCGGTCATGACGGTCTCCTTCGAGGGCGTGGTGCAGCGGTGGTGTCGGGTCCGGGCGCGGGCGAGTTGGGGGCCGCCGGCGGTCAGGGGTGGCCGGGGGCCCGGTAGGGCGGCGGGGCGTCGCGGGCGGCGGGCGGCCCGTCGAGAGCGCGCCGGTGGTTGATGTCGTCGGCCTGGCGGGCGAGGTGGTCCATCAGGGCTTCCAGGGCCAGCCACCGGCAGGTGGTGTCCGGGTTGCGGTCGGGCGCCGTGATGATCACGGCGATCTCCCACAGCGTCCGGTGGCCCAGCTGCAGCGCGCAGTCGAGCTCGGGGCCCGGGTGGGCGCGGGCGGCGCGGACGACGGTGGCGTGCTGTGCGGTCAGCCGCTGCAGGTAGGCAAGGCCGCTGGCGCTGTCGACGATGCAGGCGTACGCGCCGGCCCGCGTGTCGAGGCGGGCGGGCAAGTGGTCGACGAGGAGGGGCAGCAGAATGGCCGGCAGCAGGCCGATCCCGACGTGGAGGCCGTGGGCGGTGGCCCAGCTCATGCCGAGCAGGGCGCCGACCGCGGTCGCCAGGGTGAGGGCGGTGACCGAGCCGCCGTGATCCAGGCAGAGACGCAACGGCGGGCGGCGGGTGAGCCAGCGCCGCGCGCACCGGGCCCGCAGCGAGGCCTCGGGGGCGCAGATGCCGATCTGCAGCAGCTGCGGCGCGGCACCGTCGGGGGTGGCCGGGCTCCAGCGTTGCCACCCCCAGGGCGTGCGTTCGGCGGTGCCGGGCGGGTGGTGCGGGGTCGATGCGATGCGGGGTGTGAGAGTCATCGGTTCCTCGATCCGTGGGCGGCGGCGGGCAATCCGGGGCGTGCGCGGCAGGGGTTCTGCCGGAAAGGTCAGGTGGCGCAGAGGGTGCAGCGGCCGTCGCCGGCCGGGTCGGCGCGGCGCGGTGTGGGCCCGGTGCACGCAGTGCAGGCAGGCCAGTCGAGGCAGGCCGGGCACAGGTCCTGGCCGGGGGCTTGGGAGGGGCTGCCGCAGCCGGCGCACTCCACCAGCACCCGGCGGGAGACGGCCTCGGCGACCGTGCGTCCGGCGGCGCCCGTTGAGGAGGGCGCCGGCTCGGAGGCGGGCTGGGTGCCGGCGTGGACGGGTGGGCCGGTGGTCTGTGCGGCGCGCAGCCGGGCGGCGATGATCGCGCCGACCGTGTGGTGCAGCGGCTGGGGCAGCGGCCGGTCGGCGACGACGTGCCGCAACTGCTGCGGCGTCCAGCCCGCATCCAGCAGGCCCTGGACGACGCGGCCCTGATCGGCAAGGGCCTGCCCGGTGAGCAGCAGTTCGGGCTGCCGGGCGCCGATCGCCCGCAGCAGCCGCTCGCCGGGCGGCGGTGTCGCAGGGCGAGTTGGTGCCCCAGGCTCCCGCGGCGGTGCGTCCAACGCGCGCGCCCGCGCGTTACGGACGGACGGACGGACGGGGTTGGTGTTCTGGTTTCTGGTCTTCTTAAGACTGGTGTTCTTTGGTGGGCGATCAGCCAACGTTGGACAATCCAACGTAGGGAAATCGGACTCTGGTTGTGACCTGCGGCTTTGCACGCCTTCGAGGGCAAGGGGGGCGTTGTCGCCCAGGAGGTCGTAGAGGTGGGCCGGGGCGTCGGTGATGGCGTAGATGACATCGCCCAGCGTGCCGTCCTCGTGCCGTTCCCGTTCCCGCGTCAGGTAGCCGTACTTCTCCAGCTCCGCCAGGCCCGAACGCACCGCGCTGCGCCCGTCAGGGCCGCACCGCGCCAGGTCCACGAGCGTCACGCGCCACCCGTCGCGGTGCGTGGAGCAGAGCCCGAAGATCCCCTTCGCCTTGAACGAGATCCGCGGGTCACGGAAGAGCGCGTTGGCGATCTGCGTGAAGCGGTCGCCCGCCATCTCGCCGCGCCGGATCCCGGCGCCGTACCCGCTCACCGCAGCCCGCCGGGCACCACGACGTAGATGCATGCCGGGCGGCGGGCGGCGCCCTGCAGCGCCGGTCCCACCCCGTGCGGCGGGCTGCCGGGGAAGAGGGGGTGTTGGTGATTCATACTCCGAGGCAACCCGCCGGGCCCGACCGATCTGTCGACCACCAACCCCCGACCACGGTCACGAAGCGATCACAACCCGCTCAGAGCCCGGTGGTCGGGCCCGACCACCGGGCCGCCCGCCACGATCCCCCACCCGGGGAAGGCGGGAGTCTGCTCAACGGCCGGGCACGGTGGCAGGCGGCGAGCAAGCCTGCTGCGCACTGCGCATCGCGCGATGATGTCCGGCAGTACACCCGCTGCGCAGCACCATCGCTGCGGCGATGCCATCGGCGGGGGCCGTCCCGTTGCGCAGCGGGGCCGCCTCTGCGCAGCTGCGTGCGCAGTGCGCAGCAGTGCCCGGCACGACGATGGATGCCGGTAGTCATCGCTGGCGGAGCAGTCATCATCGCCCGGCACCGGCGAGCCATCACAGCCCGCTGCGCAGCGGGTGCGCAGTGGTTGCAGTGGCTGCCCGCGCAGTCATCCGGGCGCCGGACAAGGACCGGTGGTAGATACCGACCACCGTCCCCGGGTACCGCCCCGACCACCAGGCCACAGGCCCCGACCACCGCAGGTCAGCGCGCTGCGCACTCCAGGTCGCCCGGCACCCGCGTCCGTGCGCCCGCACCAGGCGCACAGCAGTCAGCGAGCAACGGACCGACACTGCACGGCCCCCGCTGCGCAGCCGCCCATCGCCCCCTCCCCGCCCCGTACACCGCCAGCGATCGCGACGACGAAAAGCGACCACCGTCAGGCGACGACCGACGGCGACGACCGACGGCGATGAGCGACGAGCGACGAGCGACGAGCGATGAGCGATGGCGATGAGCAACCGGCAGCAGGCGACGCCGATTGCCGATGAGTCATACCGGTGACCCGCCGCCGGCGGTTCAGCGCAGCGCAAGCCGCGGACACGGCGTCGGACCTCTGCCCGCTGGCGCGCAGCGGGGACCCGTCCGGCGAAGAGTGGTGGTAGATCCCGACCACCGTTCCCGGGTGCTGCCCCGACCACTGGCCTGGCAGCCCCGACCACGCAGGTCAGCGCCCTGCACGGCCGCGACCCCGCACCGAGCGCTGCACGGGTCCCCCCTCCGCGGGTTCACGCGCCACGCCCTGCCCGTTACCTGCCGGTCGGCGGAAGCCGCGACGGGGGCGTTGCCCCACCCTGCGCGGTCGCGGATCGGCCCTCGCGGGCGCTTCGTCCGGCGTGCCCGGAGGGTGTGGTCGGGGCCGTCGGGGTGGTGGTCGGGGCGACCACCACCCCGACCACGCACTTCGTGACGCTTTCGACACCGTGGTCGGGGGTCAGTGGTCGACCAACCGGTCGGGGCCGGCGGGTTGTCTCAAGTCATCAACCCCCTCGCCCCCTTCGGGAGATCACCCATGTTCCGATCCACAGCTTCACCCGGTGGCGGGCCGCGTCCAGCGGCCGCCGGTATCGCGCTGACGACGATGCGGCGCCGCGTGCAGGCCGGCCGGGCCGGGGTGTGGGCGGCGCTGGCCGCCGGTCCGCTCGCCCTGGCCGTCGCCGTCGGCCAGCCCTCCCCCGGCGCCGCGGCCGCACCCGCCCCTGCCCCCAAGCGCACCGCGCAGACCGCATCGGTGGCCGACCCGTCCGGCTACGTCGCCGAGTTCGTCGATGCGTGGCTGCGCAGCAGCGAGGATGCGAGCAGTGCGGCCGCGCGCCGTGCGCAGGCGATGGCGCCCGACGTCACCCTGCCCTCCCTGAAGGAGGATGCGCCGGCACCGCGGCGGGTGACGCCGGTGCGCAGCCTGCCGGGCCAGGGCGGGCAGTGGTCGGTGACGGTGGCCGCGCAATACGCCGATGCGGTGCGCTACTTCGCCGTGCCCGCGATCACCGCGGGCGGCGGCGGCTCGTTCGCGGTGACCGCAGCACCGGCCCTGGTGGCCGCCCCCGCCGTGCACCCGCTGCCCGAATCCCCCTACACGGTCAGCGTCCAGGACGGTCCGCTGACGAGGGCGGCCGGCGAGTTCCTGTCCGCGTATCTGGCCGGGCGCGGCGAGGTCGGCCGCTACCTCGCGCCGGGGGTGAAACTGACGGCCGTGACCCCCGCGGCCGCCACCGGGGTCGAGGTGCAGGAGGTGTCCGCGCGCCAGGAGAGCGCGGCCGGCGAGAAGGTGCCCGCGGATGGCACCCGGGTGCAGGTGCGGGTGGCGGTCGAGGCCCGCGAGGACAACGCCCGCTGGCCGCTGGCCTACGAGCTCGCCCTCGTGTCGCGCGGCGGCCGCTGGGAGATCGCCGCACTGCAATCCGGCACCACGGCCACGGCGCCCGCGACGGGCGGTGCGCAGCGATGAACACCCTCAACGAAGTGGTGATGGCCGGTGCGGTGGCCGACCTGGGGGACTCCTGGATCGGCACCGTCGAGGACTGGGGCTCCAAGGGACTGAAGGCTGCGCTGATCGCAATCGTCGTCGTGATCATGGTGCAGCGGTTCTCGCTGAAGGCCGGGATCGGCTCGCTGATCCTCATGGTGATCGCGCTCGGCCTCTACTCCTCCCGCAACGATCTTGCGGACATGTTCGAGGACGAGGTCAAGAACCCCGCCAAGTCCGCCCCCGCCTTCCAGCACCCCGACCGTGAGGGCGCCTTGGTCACGGCCCGCACCGGGCAGGGGCGGGCGTGAGCGCGGCCGCCGCGCCGCGAACCGCGCGCTTCTACACCGCTGCGCGGCGGCATCCGTGGGTGATGGGCAAGCTCGCCGACTGGCGGCTGCCGCTGGGCCCCTACAACGCCGCACAGATCGGCCTGGCCGTCGTCGGCGGTTTCGTCCTCATCAAGACGATCGCGGTGTGGAGCGTGCTGGGGCCGGTTCCGGTCGCCCTGTGGCTGGTGGGGATCTGGCTGCTGCGCCGTCCCAAGATCGGCGGACGTCATCCGGTGTCGGCGGCCATGGGGATGGTGGCGCTGCTCGTGCAGCCCGGCGGCGGGCGGATCGGAGCGCACGCCGCACGTGATCCGCGCGCCCGCCGTCTGGGCGGCGGCTTCACCCTCGAACCCCTCACCGACTCCCCCTCCCCCGCTCCCGGGCCGGCGCCCGCCACGCCCGCGCCCCCTGCTCCCGCCCCGGCGAGGGCGGCCCGCACCCGCACCACGCCGGCCCGGCGGAACCGCCGCACCCCGCCCCCGGCAACTCCCACGGGACCCGCGGGACCGGCCGCCGGGGTCTCGCCCGCGGCCGCGCTGCTGGCCCGGGCCCACCACCGTGCACAGACCCAGAAAGCGGAAGTGTGATGCGTGTTCCCATCCGGCATATCGCCGGACACCTGCTGTGGTCCGCCCACGGCCACGTCTGGGCGATCTACCGCCTGCACCCCGGCCCCGACGAGCAGGGCCGCAGCCAGGAGACCGTGCCGGGCACCTATGTGCCCCCGTCCGTCCGCGACGAACTCCTCGGCAAGATCACACACTTGGTGCGCTCCCTGTCCGGCGCCCCCCGGCTGTTCGGGCTCTGTGCGCAGGTCGATCCCGTCGAGGTCGCCTGGCGGATGACCGACGGACTCGAAGACGAGGAGAGCGGCGAGGCCCTCACGCCCGCCGCGCGGCCGTGGGTGGACCACCTGGAGGCGGCTCTCGATCTGCTGCAGGGCCAGGAGATGCACCAGCGCACCTGGTGGCTGGCCGTCCCGCTGGAATCAGAGAACCAGGGCGTGAAGGCGGCGGGCGCCCTGTGGGCGGAGGTCGCCGACACCCTGGGTCTGCGGGCCGCCCCCGTCACCCGCGCCGAGGTCAACTCCGTGCGCCAGCAGGCCGAACAGATCGAGGCGCAGCTGGCCGGCGCCGCCAGCTACCGGCCGGCCCGCCCGGCCGAAATCGTGTGGATGATCCAGCACGCCGTGCACCGGGGCCTGGCCGAACCGCTCCTGGGCGAAGCCACGCTCAGCGATCTGTACGGCGGGCAGGTGCGCGGCAAGCTGCTGCACTCCCCCAGCTACGCCGACCTCGGACAAGTCCGCCTCGAGGAAGGCGGCACCCCACCCGCCGAACCCGCCGACGACGAAGATCCGCAGGAAGCGGCACCCTCCCGCGGCCGGGGCGGCGCGGGGCGCCGGACGCGTTGGTGGAAGGCGCGTTCGGCCTCGCCGTTGCGGCGGCGCTGGCTGCAGGTCGAGAGCGATCAGGGCACCGGCTACCAGGCGCACCTGGCTCTGGCCGAATGCCCGCCCGCGGTCTCGCTGGAGGCCGCCGACCTGTTCGCGCAGCTGGAAGTCCTCGACTTCCCCGTCGACTTCGCCATCGACCTGAACCTGGTCCCCGCGGAGAAGGCCCGCGCGCAGGTGCAGCGCAAGAAGACCGAGCTGGTCGACCAGGCCGACCAGTACGACGCCCGGCCCACCGGCATGCCCGCCTCGCTGCCGGATGCCGCCCGCGATCTGGGCGAGCTGGACGCCCGCCTCTCACGCACCAGCGTGGAGGTCGAGGTCCAGGCCGTCACTGCCCTCACGGTGTGGGGGCCCACTGCGCAGCTGTGCGACGCCCGGGCCCGCGCGCTGGAAAAGCTCCTTGCCGGTGCGGACTACCGGGCGGTGCGCCCCGCCGGACTGCAAAGTGATCTGTTCATGCTGGGGCTGCCCGGCGCCGTTCGGGCGCACCGGCTCAAGGAGTTCACCCAGCACCAGGTCAGCGAGGACTGGGCCCTCTCCGGCGCCTTCACGCACTGTGAAGTGGGCGATCCGACCGGGATGCTGCTCGGTCTGGATCTGGACTGCGGCACCACCCGCCCCGTTCTGATCAATCCCGCCGACGCCCCCAAGCAGGACGCCTCCGCATCCCTGGGCGTGGTCGGCGACCTGGGCGCCGGAAAGAGCGTGCTGCTGAAGCTGGTCAGCCAGTCCGTCGTCGACCGCGGCGGGCGCGCCATCTGCATCGACCGCACCCCCGTGCGCGAGTGGGCCGCCTTCGCCGAAACGGCCGCGCCGGGCCGCTGCCAGATCATCGACGCCGCACAGGCCGCCCTGTCCATCGACCCGCTGCGGCTGTTCCCCGGCCCGGAGGGACGCCACTACGCGCTCAGCTACCTCACCCTGCAGCTGGGCATCGGACCGATGACCACCTCCGGCGAAGTCCTGCACCACGCCATCGAACAGGCCGGCGCGCTGGACGAGCCGTCGATGAGCCGTGTGGTCGAGGTCCTGCGGCAGATGGCCGCCACCGAAGGAGGCAAACGCCAGGACGCCGCCGCCACCCTGGCCGGACTGCTGCGCTTGGTCGAGCAGAACCCCCTGGCCTCGATGGTGTTCGACCCCTCCCTGCCGCCGGTGCGCCTGGACGGCTCCGGCGCCTCCGACTTCATCGTCATCACCACCACCGGGCTCAAACTGCCGCCCAAGCAGGCCTTCGAGCACGCCGAGATCCTCCACCAACAGCCCCTGGAAGCGCTGATCGGACGGGCGGTGCTCTACCTGATCGCAGCCATAGCCCGCCAGGCCGCCTTCACCCGGCCCGAACGGTTCTGCGCGGTCGCCCTGGACGAGCTGTACTGGCTGACCTCCTCGGCCGAGGGCACCGCCCTGGTCCACGAGATCCTCCACGACGGCCGCAAGCACGGCGCCGGACTCATCGCCGGCGCCCACGACGCCACGGAACTGGGCCCCGATCGCGGCCTGATGGCCTACCGGGCCCTGGCGCGGACCACCGAACGCGACCGGGCCCGCCGCGGCCTGGACTTCATCGGCCTCGACCCCACCGACCCCGAGCTGGTGCGGATGGTCACCTCCGGCCTGTCTCCCGTCGGCCACAAGGACCGCGCCGGGGAAATCCTGCTGACCGGGCCCCGGCAGAACACCGGCCGCATCAAAGTCGTCATCCCCGCCGTGACGCGGATCAGCTCCCGCATCACCACCACCCCCGGCCGACGCACACCCGCACCGGGTGTGGCGGACCTGACCAAGAACGCCCCGGCCGACAGCTCGCAGCCGGCCGCCGCACATCAGGAGGCCCGCTGATGCTGATGACCCGCCCGAGCCGGCCGCGCACCCGAGGGCGCAGCACGGTGCGGCTCGCCGCAGGTGTCCTGGTCCTGGCCTGCCTGCTGCTGACCGTGCTGAACACCATCGACCCGACCGGGGGATTTGGCCCCTTGGATGCGGCCCGCACCGTGCACGCCCGCGCGAGCGGTGACAGCGGCCGTGAGGAGGCCTGCGCGCTGATCGTCGGCCCGGCCAAGGCGTACTGCCTGCGCACCACGGCCGCGCCCCCGGCTGTTGTTCCGACGGTTCCGGCGCGGGAGGCAAACGCCTGGCTGCTGGTGCCGCCCGCCGCCGGCCTGCTCGCCCTGGCCTGGCTGCGGCGCCGTACGGGAAGGCGCTGAGCTCCCGTGATCCTCTGGCGCCTTGCGCACGGCCGGCTGCGCACCCTCACCCACGCCCTGGCCCTGGCCGTGGTGTTCCTGATCGTCAACGCTCAGGTCGCTTATGCCGCCGACGGCGGCGGGGACATGATGGCCCCGCTCAATGTGGAGAGCTCCGAAGGTGTGCCGATCAACGGCTACGAGCTTTCCGCCCAGGGCGGCTCCATCTTCTCGCTGCGCACCAACGCCTACGCGTTCATCATGAACGGCCTGTTCACCCTCCTGCGCCTGGTGGTCGGCCTCAGCTGCTGGGCGATCGAGTTCGCGCTGCGCTTCCCGCTGATCAAAATGCTCTCCGATCCCGCGCAGGACCTCTCCGACACCTACAACGGCATCGTCGTCGACACCCTGGGCATCAAAGGCCTGTTCCTTGCCTGGGCGTTCATCTTCGGCGGGATCCTCCTGGTGCGCGGCAAGGCCGGCAAGGGCCTGGGAGAGATCGTCCTCACCCTGGTGATCGCCGCATTCGCGGCCTCCGCATTCGTGCGCCCCGACTACCTGCTGGGACAGAACGGTCCGCTGGCCCAGAGCGAGCGGGCCGCCGCCGAAGTCACCCGGGAGACCGTCGACTCCTACGACTGGGGCGGCAAGATCGGGTCCGGGGATGCGGGCCCCTGCGGCGCCGGCCTGTCCGGGCGCGCGCTGGAAAAGTGCTACGCGCTGGAGAACAAGAACAAGGAGTCCGCCTCCCAGACGGCCCGGCCCATCCAGGACTCGCTGACCAACGTCACCGTCGTCAAGGGCTACATGCTCGTGCAGTACGGGCGGATCCTCGACCCGGCCAAGGCGTCGGACCGCAAGGCCTACGCCCTGCACCTGAAATACGTCTCCGGCGGCTACAAGCCCTACTCCGCGGCCAGCAAGCACGCCCGCAAGGAAGCCGAGGACGTGTGCAAGCGGATCAAAGGCCCGGCCCACAAGTACTGCGTGAAGGGCCCCATGCGCGAGCGCGGGCACCCGGTCAACGAAGAACCGGCGATCAAGCCCGTCCCGCTCACCCCCGGCGACGCACTGCTGGAAGCCACCGACCCGGTCCTCAACTCCCAGGACCAGCAGTTCGCGGCCTTCCTCAAGGAGCTGGAGAAGTCCGGCCCGGTGGGCAAAGAGGCCGCCGCCTACGCCAAGGAGCCCACCGGCTGGCGCACCGCGGGCGTGCTGATGCTGTTCGCCGCCGCCCTGCTCATCTCCGCGATCCCGCTCTCGGCCGCGTTCGTGCTGCTGGGCCTGCAGGCAGCCGACGTGGCCGCGGCCGCGGTCGGGTCGGTGGTGCTGGTGTGGGCGATGCTGCCAGGCCCCAACCGGCAGGCCGTCTGGAAATGGCTGGCCCTGTACGGCATTTCCATCGCGGGCATGTTCGCCATCTGCACCTTCCTGCCCTCCTACGCCATCGGTATCGACACCGTCCTGACCCGAGGTCCCGACGTGCCGGCCGAACGGCTCCTCGCGCTGGACGCGCTGGCGCTGGCCGCCCTCGCCTTCCACCGCAGACTCCTCGCCGGGATCTCCTCGGCCGGGCAGCGCCTCGCCGTCAGGATGCGCTACGCGAAGGTCGGCGGCACCCATCTGCCCGGCGACACCTCCGAGATCGGCGCCGCGATGGCCGTGCACGGCGGCAACGGCATGGGGGCGGGCGGCGGGTTCGGTCTGCGCTCGCTCGGCGGCGGGGGGTACGGGCGCCTGGGCACCCGCGGGCGCATCATGCGCTCCCTGGCCGCGATGAGTGACGGCACCGGCATGCCGGTCGACCCCGGGCGGCTTCTGTCGGATGCGGGTGCCGAGGCCGCGCGCGGCCTTGCCCCCTTCGCGCTGGCCGCCACCGGCGCCGGCCTCGGCGCCCGCGGCGCATGGGGCCTGCTGGTCGGCAAGCACCCCGGCGACAAGGCCCTGGAGCGGATGCGCAAGCCCACCGCCGAAGGCGACAAGCCGGGCAGCGGCCCGCACGCGGACGGCCTCGACGGCGGCGGCCCGGCGGGGCCCGACGGTTCGCGCGGTCCGCGCCGTGACGGCCCGCCCGACCGCTACCGCGACCCGGACGGCCTGATCACCGACCCGCAGACCGGGCAGCTGCTGCACAACCAGAACAGCGACCGCACCCTGCTCTCCACCCGCGCCCACAACCGCCTCGTACGGCTGCGCGGTTACCGCATCCTGCACCGCGGCGGGCGCGCCGCCTACGGCACTACCCTCGGCCTGCCCACCACCACCCGCCGCGCCCGCCAGAGCGCCACCGAACACACCAAGGACGCCCGACAGCAACTCGCGGTATGGGGCAACACCCTCCGCGAGGACGCACGCTCCTGGACACACGACGAGCGAACCGCTCCCGGCGGCGCGAGGGGCAGCGGGGGCCCGGGAACATCAGATGGCCCGGACCCGACCCTCGGCCGCGTCCTGCGCCCCGCATCCGGCGGCTCGACCGCTGCGGCTGCCTCCCCGCGCCCCTCGGCCGCGGGCGGCCCGGCCGGTGAACCGTCGATGCCGTGGGGCAGCTGGACCCCGCGGACGGCCGCCCCGGGCGGGGCGGCCGCGCCCCGTGGCAGCGACCGCAGCCTGGGGTCGGCCACGCCCGCGCCTTCCGCGGGCCGCGCCGGGCACTCGCCCTCCAGGCCCTCGCACAGCGGACAGGCCGATCCGGCCGAGCTGCGCCGCCGTTTCGTGGCCCGGCTGGGCGGCGCCTCGCCCGAAGGCGAGGCCGAGCGGCGCCGCGTCCGCGAGGAACTGCAGCGCCGCTACGGCGACGACCCGGACGCCGGCGGTGAGGACTGATGCGCGCACCACGACCGCGCCGCGGGCCGCGGCGGCGGGCGAAGTGGGGATGCCTGCTTATCGTGCTGGTGACCGCTGCCAGCTGCGCCGCGCCGTTCTCCGGGATGCTCTCGGCCGGCGCCCAACTCGCCCACCAGCAGCAGGACGAGGGCGGCGGCGGGATCGAGCTGGGCGGCAGCGCCGCGGACATCCCGCCCACCATGCTGGCCGCCTACAAGAAGGCGGCCCGGCTGATCGGTGGCCAGGTCCCGAAGTGCAGGGGCATGTCCTGGCCGATCCTGGCGGGCATCGCCAAAGTCGAGTCCAATCACGCGGCGGGGCGCACCATCGCCACCAACGGCGACATCACGCCGCGGATCCTGGGGGTACTGCTCAACGGCTCCGGCCAGGGCGGCAACACCACCAGCTTCCCTGACACCGACGGCGGCAAGTGGGACGGCACCGCGGCCGGCGAGCGGGCCGTGGGGCCCTTCCAGTTCCTGCCCTCCACCTGGGATGCGACCGGCCGCGACGCCAACGGCGATGAGGAGCGCGACCCGCACAACGCGTTCGACGCGGCGCTGGGCGCGGCGGTCTATCTGTGCGGCAAGGGACGGGACCTTGGCAAGCGCCCCCAGCTGGAGGCGGCGATCTTCCAGTACAACCACTCCCGCGCGTACGTAAACAACGTCTCCAACTGGATCCGGCAGTACCGCTCCGCCGCGACCGGCACGGCCAAGGGCGTCGATCTGGGCGGCGTTTCGGGCAAGGCGAAGAAGGTTCTGCAGGCGGCGCTCTCCCAGCGCGGTACTCCCTACTCCTGGGGCGGCGGCGGCCCAAGCGGCCCCACGACGGGTATCTGCTGCTCGCCCAGCGGCAAGAGCGGCGCCGGCATCAAGGGCTTCGACTGTTCGGGGCTGACCCAGTACGCGTTCGCCCGAGTAGGTGTCCGGCTGCCCCGCACCGCCGCCGCCCAGGCCGCCAAGGGCCAGCGCATCAAGTCCAAAGGCGCCCTCAGGCCCGGGGACCTGGTGTTCTACGGCTACGTGCCGGGCGCGGACTCCACGATCTACCACGTCGGGATCTACGCCGGGAACGGACAGATGATCAACGCGGCCCGGCCGGGCACCAAGATCCGCCTCGACCCGGTGGACGCCATGTCCGGCTTCGCGGGAGGAGCGAGAGTCCTGTGAAGCGAACATCTGCCGCACCGCGCACGGGTCCGCGGGCCCCCTGGCTGCTGCTGGCCTGCACCCTGGTCCTGGCCGTATGCGGCTATCTGCTCCTGACCAACCAACCGCCGCCCGCACCGACCGGCGACCAGCCCGCCACCCGCCCCGGGCCGCACGGCACCCCGGTACCCCGGCCTCCCGCAGACGCCACGGCGCGCACCCGCGGCCCGAACCCCGACACCAGCACATCCCCCGCACCCGCACCCACGCCGTCGGCGTCGCGGTCGCGGTCGGCGGCTGCGATGCTGCCGCCGCGCGGCGAGGGACCGGCCGCCAACCACCAGATCCAACGTCTGATCGAAGAAGCCTGGCCCGCGGATCTGCCCGCCCCCCTGGAGGAACACCTGCGGCGCGACGGGGCGGCGTTGCTGCGCGCCGATGCCACCGGGATCGGCCGCGACCGCTTCCCCGCCGTGTTCGGCCAGCAGCCGGATCAGGCGGTGGCGCCCGCGTTCAGCCGCCTGCGCATCCAGGCCGCCATCGCCCGCAAGGACACCCGGGCCGGCCGGGCGGTGGTGCACCTGGTGTGGGCCGCCGCCGACCGCGGCGGCACCTACACCGACGGCCGGATTTCCGACTTCACCTTCCGCCGACCGAAAGGAGACGGCCCGTGGACCCCGCTGCCCCGGACCTAATCACCCAGGCGTTTCCCCTCAGTCCCCCGGCCATCCAGGGCGCGGTGGACGTGCTGCGGTGGCTAGCCGGCCACTGGTACCTGCCCGCCCTCGTCCTGACCGCGGCCTGTGCGGCAGGCGCGTACGTCGTGCGCCGCCTGGCCGCCGAGGCGTCGAAAGAGCGCATGGCGCTGGAATGCACCCCGGCCCGGCACTTCGACCCCGGCCACGAGGAAATCTTCCGCCGCGGCGTGGAACTCACCCGGGCGTGCACCGCGCTGCCCTGGTGGGCGCCGCGCCGCACCAAAACCGTGCGGATCCGGATGCGCTCCGATGCCCGCTCCCCCTTCGCCTACCGGCTCGAAGGACCCGCCGGCGCCGAACGCCTGCTGACCACCACCCCCTTCGGGCCCGGCGTGCGCGTGGCCAAGGCCGCCCCGCTCAACGACAAGCCCCGCGCCCACGAAGTGCGCGCCGAATTCATCCTGCGCGGCAATCCCGTCGCATCGTTGCGGGAGGTGCCGCTGCAGCCGGACCCGCTGCAGCCGCTGGTCGATGCCGTCGCCGACCTGCGCGCCGACCTGGGCGACGTCGCCGAAATCTGCGTGGACCTGCAGCGTGCTCCCAAATGGGCGCTGCGCCACCGCCGCTGGCATCTCATGCACCAGGCGCGCCGTACCGAGCAGCGCCAGGCAGCCCGCACCGCGAGGTGGATGAGCCGCGACAGTGCGCACCTGGACGACTCGTTCATCGGCCAGCTGCGGCAACTGGTCACCCCCGGCCGGGAGGGCAGGCCGGGAGGCGGGCGCATGGTGATGTCCGCGCCTCCGGTCCGCGTCGACCGCACCGAAGCGCTGGGCAAGCTGGCCGAGGACAGTCATCTGGTGCGGGTGCAGATCCTGGTGCGCTGCGCCTCCGACATCGAGGGCCGCGCGCACGCGCGCCTGGCCCGTATTCAGGCGGGGCTCGATGTGTTCGGCGGCTCCGCCCGGTGGGCGATGAAGGGGCTGCGGATCGGGCCCTGGCGCCTGGGCGCCGACCGGTGGCCGCACCGGGAACGTTTCGATCTGCGCTGGCGCACCGGGCAGTGCCTGCCGCCGACCGCCAACTGGCTGGGGCTGGAGGAGCTGCTGGGGCTGCTCAAGCCGCCCACCACGTGGTGCCGGATGCCGCTGCTCCCCGCCGACCTGCCCACCTTCGAGCACGGCAATCCCGGTCTGCTGCTGCAGGGCTGGTACCGCACCCCGGACGGGCGCCGCCGCCTGGTGGCCACCCACGCCGAGCAGACCCTCTTCGAGATTGGTGTGGGCAAAGCCGGCGGCGGCAAGACCGAACGCGCCGCAGCCCAGGCCGTCGGCTACGCGCACGCCGGCGGCGGCCTGCTGTTCATCGACCCCCACCACGACTCCTGGCAACGGGTGGCGCCCTTCCTCGCCCACGATCACATCATGCAGCGCATCGCGCGGATCGATCTGCGTGCCAAGAGCCGCGGGCCCAACCCGCTGATCAGCACGTGGAACCCGATCGGCATGCACCAGGGCCGCCGCCAGGCCTACGAAGTCGTCGAGGATGTGGCCGACGCGTTCGCCACCGCTTTCGGCTGGGACGACGCCAACGCACCCAGGGCCATCGCGATCTTCACCGAAGCACTCACCGTGCTCACCACGCTCAACCAGCTGGCCTGCCGCGCCGGCCGCAGCGAAGACCAGGCCACCCTCTTCCACGTGCGGGCCCTGCTGACCGACGCCGAGTTCCGCGCCAGTGCCCTGGCCCTCGTTGAGCCCGTCCTGGGCGACGAGACGCGGGCCTGGTGGCGCAGCACCTTCCCCACTTTCCCGCCCGACTCCTTCAACGTGCTGCTCAACCCTCTCGCCCGGCTCGCCGCCAACCCCATCACCCACGCGTTCCTCGGCCAGCCCCAAGGCGTCTACGACATCCGCTGGGCCATGGACCACCGGTGGATCGTGTGGGTGTCCACGGCGGGCAACGGGCCCACCGACCGGCTGCTGGTCTCCCTGCTCAACCGCGACCTGCTGCGCGCCGGACGCTCTCGCGTCGAGGTCCCCGAACAGCAGCGGGTGCCCTTCCGCGGCTACCTCGACGAGCTGATCACGCTGGCCAGCGCGGGAGGCGACTCCATCGCGTCGATGTTCGAGGACTTCCGCAAATACAAGATCCAGCTGCACGCGCTGACCCAGCTCCTGTCACGGCTGCCCGTCGCGGTACGCCAATCCCTCATCCAGAACGCCTCCACCCTCTCCACCACCCGCGGCTCCAAAGCGGCGGTCACCTCCATCACCGAGGAATGGGGAGAAAAGCCCAGCGCCGCGCAGGTCGCCGACCTGGACCAGTACGACCACTACAGCTCATTCACCATCGACGGCCGCCCCGTCGGCCCCGTGCTGATCCACGGCCCGCATCTGGAGGAGGTCTTCGCCGAGCAGCACCGCCCGGGCAAGAGCCACATCGCCGCTCTGGAGCGAGCCGCCGACGTCAACGCCCAGGCCCGGCCGCTCGATCAGCTGACTGTGTCCGCCGCCAGCCAGCTGCAACGGGTCCGCGACTTCCTGCGCGAGCACGCCCGGCCCGCCACCGGCGCCGTCGCCCTCGCCAAGACAGGTGATTACCAGTGATCCTCTCCATCTACGCAATCGGCGTGCCCCGTGCAGCACACGAGTGTTCGCCTTTGCAGCGCCATCCCCGCCCTGGAGCGGTCGTGTTGCGCCTCGGACGTGACAACTTGTCGACATACATGACGTGTTGTGACCGGGTACGTACCAATTGCTGTGTGTGAAAGGAGGAAAGCGAGTGGGCACAGGGTGTTATGGGTCGTAGTCTGGCCGTCACGCAGATGCATCACCGCAGCTCGAACCAGCCGCGCGCTCCCCATATCGCTTTGCTCCATGACCAGGGAGTGGACCGGCGCAGTATCACGCCGTACGGGGAGACACCGTGACACGAGCAGGTAACCAGCAGGCATATTCCGGTGTTCGCACCAGGAAAAGGCAGCGGGCAGTGGCCCTGATCCTCGCGCTGTGCGCCACTGGCGCGCTCACCGCCTGCAGCAGCGATTCCGGCGCGGACGCCGAGAAGTCCTCCGCCCCGCCGAGCAAGCCGACCGCGGACAAGCCCACCAAGAGCGCGGATCCGCAGGCCGGGGAGAAGAAGGCCGTGCTTGAGGTCTACGAGCGGATGTGGGAGGAGCAGGCCAAGGCGTATGCCAAGGGCTCCATCAAGGGCACGGACCTGAAGAAGTACTCGACCAAGAATGCCCTCGGCCGCGTCATGGGCGACATGTTGGGGATGAAGCAGGCCGGCACCGTGACTAAGGGCGCTCCCTCGCATGCCACCGAGGTCAGGTCTATGGACCTGGGCAAAGAGACCCCTGAAGCGCGCCTGTCCGACTGCATGGACATCAGCGAGTGGAAGACGATCAAGCGCGATTCGGGCGAGGTGCAGCCGCTTCCCTCGGAACAGCCGACGCGCTTCGAGACCACCATCGAGGCACAAAAGTGGGGGAAGAAGTGGATGATCACCGAGTTCAAGCCAAGCGCCGACCCCTGCAAGCCCTCGTCCTGACGTTCCTGGCGGTGGCGTTAGCAGGAGCCGGGCTTCCCGGAGTGGCCTCTGCCGGTGACGGCGACGGTAAGAGCGGCGTCGGACAGGCGTGCGGGCCCGCATCGTGGATCTACGTGTGCCGCAAGGAACCCGGCGGCGGTGGCGGTGGGGGACAGAGCCAGCAGCCTGCAGGCGGGAGCCAAGCGGGGAAGAAGGGCCCGAAGGGCAAGCCGCGCCCGCAAGTGTGCGCCGTGGAGCGGCTGGAACCGCAGCCGCCCAAGAGCGACCCCGTGTGGAAGGGCCACAAGGGGGAGGGCGCCATCTACACCAAGGTCTGTCTCGGGCAGCAAGCCGGCATGGCCATGGGCGCGGGCGCGCTGGGCGCAATCCCCATGACGTTCTGGGCCGCCGAGGCCCCGGCCGTGGACGTGGACCCGGAGCAGTTGGCGCGGGAGGCCGTGGACAAGATGCTGCTGACCGGGCCGAAGATCGCCAGTCCGCGTGCGGCGGGCAAGTACACGGTCGGGGTGCCGATGTGGATGTGGGTGGAGCCCTCCCCCACCACCTTCGGCCCCAATACAGCCTCCGCGACGCTGGCGGGGGTCACGGTGTCGGCGACGGCGAAGGTGTCCTCGATCCGCTGGTCGATGGGCGACGGCAAGTCCGTCACCTGCCGGGGCGCGGGGACCAAGTACAAGGCCTCCTACGGCATGGCCAAGTCCCCCGACTGCGGCCACCAGTACCGCACTGCGTCCAAGGACCGGGCTGACGGCCGGTTCAAGGGCACCGCGACCGCGACGTGGGCGGTGGACTGGCAGGTCACCGGGGGCGGCGGGGAGCAGGGCGCGTTCACCGAGATCCGCGAGAGCGACTTCGAGGTGTCCGTGGGCGAGATGAGAGTCCTCGACTAGGCGGGATGGCAAGGACGTGTTGAAGAGCAGTACGAAGAACAGGGCGACGGTGCCCGCCCCGCCGGCCGGGGATGTGATGCGCCCGGACCTGGACATCATCGATCCGGAGCCGCCGCGCCGGCGACGCCGCTCCTTCATGGTGATCGGTGCGGTGATGGTGCTGGCTGGCGCGATCGGGTTCGCAGGCCTGCTGAACGCCTCGGGTGAGCGCACTGACGTGCTGGCCCTGGCCCGCGATGTGCCCGCCGGGCAGAAGATCTCGGCAGGAGACCTGCGGGCGGTCGCACTGCCGGACGACCCCGGGCTCAAGCCGGTGGCGGCCACCAAGAAGGACACGATCGTGGGGCGGCGGGCTGCATCCGCGCTGTCGGAGGGCTCGCTGCTCACACCCCGCCAGCTCACCGGCAAGGGCGGGCTGCGGCCCGGTGAGGCGCTGGTGGCCGTCGAGGTGAAGCGGGGCATGGCGCCGGTCGACGCCCTGCGGCCCGGCGCCACCGTCAGCCTGGTGACCCGGCCCAAGGAGGGTGAAGTCGTCGGCAAGGAGCCGGCCGAACTCACCGAGGTGACGGGGCGGGTCGTCAAGGTCGGTGCGCCCTCCAGCAGCGGGGATGTGGTGGTGCAGACCGCCGTGCCGGATACGGACAGCGGTGTGGTGGCCTCCGATGCGAGCGCGGGCCGGGTGGCGATCGTGCTGAAGGCCGGGGGCTGAGGCGCGATGTCCGTGATGGTGCTGGCCGGCGGCCACGGGTGCGGTGTCACCGTGTCCTCCCTGGCCCTGGCCCTTTCCAGCGCCCGCCCGTCCCTGCTGATCGAGGCATCCGCGAAGCAGGCCTCAATCCGCTCCGGCTACCGGCAGGGCGCCTGGGGCGGGGAGGTGGGGCTGTGGCATCTGGCCCAGGCCCACCTGCAAAACCAGCTGGCCGAGGCGTTCGAGGCGCATCTGCGGCCGCTGGACGCGCAGGGCAACCGGCTGCTGCTGCCGGGGCTGACCGACCCGACCCAGGCCTCCGCGCTGGCCGGGACGTGGGAGCCGTTGTCACTGCTGTTGCAGGCGATGGACCAGCACGCCGGCTATGACGTGGTGGTCGATGCCGGGCAGGTGGTCGTCGACGGCGGCGGACTGCACCCGGCCCTGTTTCCCGCGGTGCTCGCGCACCGGGCCGACGTAGTGCTGCTGGTGGTGCGCAACTCCCTCACCTCGGTGGCGCAGACCCTGCCGGTGGCGCGGCTGCTCCAGCGGGAGCTGGAGCAGCGGGGCAGCGGCGCGGATGCGCTGCGGCTGCTGGTCATCCAGGAACTGCCCATGTCAGCGGGCGGGTTGCGGACCGATGCGATCGCGCGGCGCTTCGCGGTGCCGGTGGTCGACCTGCTGCCATGGGACACGGCGGCAGGCGCCCTGTTCACCCACGGGTCGCAGCGCCCGGTGAAACTGATGAAGCTCGGGCTGGTCAAGCAGGCGCGTAAGACGGTGCAGGCCATCGGGGTGGAGGTCCATACCCGGCGCCGTGCGCTGGACATGCCTGCGGCGCCGGTGAGTTCGCCGGTGGTGGCCGGAGTCCTGCAGCGGCTGTCCTCGAGCCGGCAGGCGCCGCCCGCACCGGTCCGGGACCCGCGCCTGGGGGTGAGCACTCATGGCTGACCGCCATGTCGAGCCGCCCATGACGAACGGGGCACCGGCACCGGCCCGGTTGCAGGATGTGCTGAGCCAGGCCCTGCGGCCCGCGGCGCCGACCGCCCCCGGAGCCGCGGCGCACACGCTGCGCCCGGCGGTGGCCGTGTCGTCGCCGTCGGCGGTGAGCGTCACCGGACAGGGAGCGCTGCCCGCCTCGCCGCAGGACATCGCCGCGCTGCGCGATGCGGTCAGTGACGACATCGTGGCGGCCGACGACCAGGACCCGCTGCCCAACGAGTCCGCGCGCCGGGAGCGGGCGCGTTCGCTGGTGGCCGAGCGCGTCTCGCGGTGGGCCGTGGAGCAGGCCCGCCGCCAGGCGGCGCTGACCCCGGCGCAGGTCGAGACGCTCGCGCAGGCCGTCTACGACGCGTTGTTCCACGCCGGGCCGCTGCAGAAGTACCTGGACGACCCGGACGTGGAGAACGTTGTCGTGCTGGGCGACGACGTGCAGGTCGACTACTTCAACCGGCCCACGCTCAAGGTGCCGCCGGTCGCCCAGAGCGACGACGAACTGATCGCGCTGATCAACCGGCTGGCCTCCAACTCCGGTCACCGCGAACGGCGGCTGTCCGCGTCCTCGCCGATGGTCAGCTTCCGGCTGCCGGATGGTTCACGTGCCGAGGCCACCACCCTGACCCCGGTCCCGTTTCTGGGCGTGCGCCGCCACCGGGTGCTGGCCTCCAGCCTGGAGCAGCTGCAGGAGTGGGGCACCCTCTCCCCCGCCCTGTCGGCGTTCCTGCACGCGCTGGTCCTGGCGAAGAAGAACGTCCTGTTCGCCGGGGACATGGGCACCGGCAAGACCTCCCTGCTGCGCGCCCTGGCCCAGAAGATCCCCGCAGAAGAACGCGTGGTCACCCTGGAGTCCGACCGCGAACTCTTCCTGGACCAGCATTCCGGCGGCGCCCAGTTCCTGGCGATGGAGTCCCGCGAGTCCAACGGCGAGATGGTCGACGGGCGCCCGGTCGGACAGATCACCGTGGAGGAGATGTTCCCGCACGCACTGCGCATGCTCTCCACCCGCGTGATCGTCGGAGAGGTCCGCGACCGGGAGGCGATCGCGATGCTGCAGGCGATGAGCGCGGGCGGCGCCGGCTCCATGTGCACCCTGCACGCCGCCTACCCCAACCTGGTGCTGCCCCGGCTGGTCACCTTGTGCCGGGGCATGCACCGCGACGACGTCCACGAACTGGTCGGCACGAGCATCAACTTCGTGGTCTACCTCAAGCAGATCAACCAGACGAGAGTCGGCGGGCGGCGCCACCGGTTCGTCTCGCACGTGCTGGAGGTCCAGCCCGGCGAGGGCGGCCACCCTTCCATCCAGGAGATCTTCGCGCCCAGTGGGTCCGACCCGCGCGGGGTGCCGCAGTTGGCGCCGTCCTGCATCACGGAGCTGGAGGGCCTGGCCGGGTTGGACCGGCGCTGGCTGACCGTGCCGCAGTACGGGGCCTGGTCTGCGCCGCTGGACCTGGTGGGCGGTAAGGAGAGTGCGGCATGAGCAGTGACCAGTGGAGTCTGCTCGCCGCGCTGTGCGGCGCGCTCATCACCGGCGGGCTGCTGATCGGCGGGCGCGGTGCCGCCCGGGTGCCGGTGGCCGCGGGCCGGCCGCCGTCGCGGTGGGTGGTGCGCTGGCAGGCCGCGCAGGCCGCGCTGCCCGACGCGTGGGCGCGCCGCTACCGCTACATCGTCATCGCCGCCGGTCTGGCCACGGTGGGGGCGTGGCTGATCTGGGCCCGTCCTGTCCACGGTCTGCTGGCGGGGGTGGGGGTTTTGGGCCTTCCGTGGATCTGGAATCCGGCCGGGACCAGCAGCCGGCAGATCGTGCGCCTGGAGGCGCTGGCGGAGTGGATGCAGCAGCTGGCCGGGGTGCATGAGTCCGGCGGCACCCTGGACAGCGCGATCACCGCGTCGGCGACCCGCGCGCCCCGGGTGATCCGGCCGCAGGTGCGGCTGCTGGCTGCCCGGCTGCGGGTGGGCGCCAACCCAGCCCTGGCGTACAGGCAGTTCGCCGACGCGTTCGCGGACGGCGCCGTCGACAACGCGGTCATGCTCTTCCTCACCCATGCCCAGGACCACGGGCCGGGACTGAGCCGGGCCCTGCAGTCGATGGCCACGCTCACCGAGCAGGAGGCGATCTCGCTGCGCAGCCTGGATGCCAAGCGCGCGCAGGTGCGTACCGGCACCCGCTGGGTGTCGGTCATCTCCCTGGCGATCGCCGCGTACATCCTCACCAACCCCTCCTGGGGCGAGATCTACCGCACCGCTGCGGGCCAGCTGGTGATGCTGCTGCTCGGGGCGATGTTCGCCGGTGCGCTGATGGGCATGCGCAAGCTCGCCCAGTCCAAGCCCGCGCCGCGCCTGCTGGCCCCGCTGGCCGCCGCGCCCGGACTCAGTGATGGCACACCCGGTGCCGTGGGCGGGGCTGCGACACCCGGAACACGTAAGACGAAGGGGGCCCTGCTGTGATCTCGCCCGGAGCCCTGGCGTGCGGCGCCGTCGTCGGCGGAGGTCTGTTCCTGCTGGTACGCGAACTGCTGCCGTCCCGCCCCGACATGGACGCGGTCCTGGACCGGCTGGAGAACACCACCCCTCATCCGGGCCGCGCCACCGCACCCGTCTCCGCGCCGGCGGGCACGCGACGCCCTCGCACGGAGGGGTCGGTGTGGGAGCGGGCCGGGGAACAGATCCTGGCCTCCCACGGCCACCGGCTGTCCGTGCCGCGCGCCGACCTGGAACTGCTGGGCAAGTCGGTGGCCCACCATGTGGGGACCAAGGTCCTCGGTTCGTTGCTGGCCCTGGTGATGGTGCAAGTGGCCGGGCTGTTCCTGGCTCTGGTGGGCTTCGGCCTGTCCTGGGCGCCGCCGTTTCTGGCGTCGATCGTCTTCGCGGGCTACATCTGGTTCGACGCGGATGCCACGGTGCGACGTAAGGCGAAGTCGGCCCGCCTGGAGGTCCGCTACGCCATCGCTTCTTTCCTGGAGCGCGCCCAGCTGGAGCGGGGCGCGAACGTGGGGCCGGAGGCGGCGGTGCAGCGCACCGCCGAGGTCGGCGACCACTGGATCCTGACCCGGATCAGCGCCGCCCTCAAACGCGCCGAGCTCGCGGGCATTCCGCAGTGGGAAGCGCTCAAGCAGCTGGGCGAGCAGCTCGACATCCCCGAACTGGCCGCCCCCGCCGAGAGCTTCAGCCTTGCCGGGGCCGGCGCGTCCATCCAGAAGACCCTGGCAACGCAGGCGCTGCTGCTGCGCCAGCGGCTGCTGACCGACCGCGAGGCCGAGGCGAACAGCGCCTCGGAGCGCCTGGTGGTGCCCGGCACGATTCTGTTCACCGTCGTGCTGATCATGTTCGCGTATCCCGCTTTCAGCGCCCTGACCAGTATCTGACGATCACCACCCCCCGCAGGCCTGCGGGGGAAACGAGGGGAAAGAAGATCATGAGGTTCAACGCACTCGACCGGGCCGCCGTGCGGCTGCACACCGTGTGGCTGACCCGGGTGGAGAAGATGTCCGGCGCCCGCCGGGACGCCGGAATGGAGACCCTGGAGAAGCTGATCCTGGGCGCGGTCGTGCTGGGGGTGGCCGTCGCCTTCGGCACCGTGTTCAAGAGCACGTCCACAACGCTGATCGACCGGTTCAAGGCCGCAGTCGGCGCATGAGATCCGGGATCCGGCGGTGGTGGCGCAGCCGCCTGCAGGCCGGGCGCGGCCCTCGCGGCCAGAGCGGCATCGCCACCCTGGAGTTTTTGATCATCGCGCCCATCCTGCTGTTCATCTCCTGCCTCGTCCTGCAGTTGGGGGTGTTCTTCCTGGCCAGTACCGCCGCGCACACCGCGGCCCGCAAGGGCGCGCAGACCGGCGCCGCCTTCCAGTCCTCGCCCGGGCAGGGGGCGGAGCGGGCGCAGTCCTGGCTGCGTCAGGTCGGGGTGGTCCAGCAGTCACAGGTCAGCACGGCGGGATCGACGGGCGAGCGGGTGCGGGTGACCGTGACGGGACGGGTCATGAACTTCCTGCCGTGGGACCTGCGGATCGAGCGCAGCGCCGAGGACACCGTGGAGACGAACGGATGAGGAGCGTGCACCAGACCCCAAAGCCGCCCGGTCGGGACCGCGTTGCCGTTGTCGGACGGGCAGGCGCACTGCGCGCCGCCCTGACGCGAGCAGCGTGCGCGCGCGGGGGCGGGGAGCGGGGTTCCTACACGCTGGAGGCGGTGCTGTGCCTGACGGTGCTGGTACCGATTCTGGGCATCCTCGCCGCGTTCGGGCTGGCCGGGCTGGGCGACAGCACCGCGGCCAACGCCGCGGCGGCCGCCGCCCGCGCGGCCAGCGCATCCGACGACCCCGACACCGCCCAAGCCCGCGGTCGGCAGGCTGCGTTGAAATCGTTGGGGCAGGCGCAGCGCACCTGCACGAGCTCGGACATCAGCATCGACACCAGCGGCTTTCCATCGCAGCCCGGCGAGGCGGGAACCGTCACGGTGCGCGTGGACTGCACCATCCCGCTGGCCAAGCTGGCCGTTCCGGGGCTGCCCGGTTCCAAGACCCTTACCGCCACCCGGCACAGCGCGGTCGACCGGTACGTGGCCCGGGCCGGCGAGGGGGACGGCCAATGAAGATCAAGGCGCGCCTGTCCGCCCGGTACGGCGCCCGGCGGCAGAGTGAACGGGGGTCGGTGACCCTGTACTTCCTCGGCTTCGCCATTGTCATGATCGGCCTGCTGGCACTGCTCGTGGACGGCGGCCGGCTCCTGATGGCGTCCGCCGACGCGGAGGACATCGCCGCCGAGGCGGCCCGCAGCGCCGGGCAGGAGATCAACGGCCCCGATGCGATCACCGGTGAGGGCACCCGCGCCGACCCGCAGAAGGCCGTCGCCACCGCACAGGCCTTCCTGGCCGATGCCGGGGTGCAGGGCACCGTGGCCATCGCCGAGGACGGGCAGAGCATCGACATCACCGTCCGCGACACCTACCAGACCCTGCTGCTGGGCGGATTCGGCTACTCCAGCATGCCCGTGACCGCGCACGCCGACGTCACGCTCGAACGAACCGACCCCGGAGCCTGAGCATGCCCCACCCCTCCCCCGGCCACCCGGCTCTCGCCCGGCGCCTGCTGCGCGCCGCCGGCAGCCTCGCCGCCCTCGTCCTGCTCCTGGCGGGGGTGCCCTGGGTGCTGGCCGCCGCCGGAACCCTGCCCGGCGGTATCCCCACCGGTGGGGACATCGGTGATGCGCTGATGTCGCCCGACGACGGGCACCTGCTGCTGACCGTCCTGACCCTGGTCGCCTGGATGTTGTGGGGGTGGTTCGCGCTGGGGGTGCTCGCCGAGCTGCCCGGCCTGGTGCGGCGGCGCCGCCCGGCCCGCAGGCGGCGTCTGCTGGGTGCGCCGCAGCGGCTGGCCGGGTTCCTCCTGGGCGGGCTGCTGATACTGCCCGCCGGTACCGCGATGGCCGCCCCGGCTCCGGCGCTCGCCGCTACCGCGCCCGTTCAGCCCGTCCAGCCGGATGTGCACGCCGGCGACTCCGCCGATGACGCCGGCCGTTCGGCCCCTGCGGCTGCGGCTGCCGCTGCCGCTGCCGGGGGGCCGGTGCATGTGGTGGGCGAGACCGGCGAAACGGTGTGGGACCTGGCGGTGGAGTATCTCGGCTCGGGTTCCCGCGCCCACCAGATCCGCACCCTCAACCCCCACCTGCCCGATACGGCGCTGCTGCCGCCGGGGCTGGCGGTGCAGCTGCCCCCGGACGCCCGTACCCCGACCCCGCCTGCGCCGGCCGAGGCGCCCACGAAGGCGGCACCACAAGTGCAACTGGCCGCCGACGCGCAGCCGATCAGCGCCGCCGCGGATGCCGCGGACAGCAAGACGGAGGCCGAAGAGCAGGAACGCACGCACACGGTTAAGGCCGGAGAATCGCTGTCCAGCATCGCCGAGGAGGAGACCGGCGACGCCGGCCGGTGGCCGCAGCTGTATGAAGCCAGCAAAGACACGGATCAGCCCGGTTCGACGCCCCGCTTGAGCGATCCCGACCTCATCTACCCCGGCCAGCAGATCACCGTCCCGGCCACCGGAGCACCCAAGGCCCCGCACGGAGACCGGGACGAGCAGCCCGACCGTGCGGAAGATGCGCCCGGCGAGGACGAGAAGGACGCGCCCCACCGGGACACGGGCAAGGACCAGGACGGCGACAAGGACCGGGGCGGTCCGGCGGGCGGCGCCGACAAGCCCGCCGAATCGGCCAAGCCGACGCCGTCCCCCGCTCCGGACGGCACGGACCAGCCGTCGACGGCCCCGCCGACCGACCCCGACCGGGATACGCCCAGCGCGCCCGCGAGCCCCGCGCCATCCGACCCGGCCGCACCTGCGGCCGGTGACGGGGAATCCTCCAGCGCGCTCAACACCCGCACCATCGGGGTGCTGGCCTCGCTGGCGGCCGCGGTGACACTGGCCCTGTCGGTGCGCCGCATCCTGCAGCGCCGCCGCGCCAAGCCCGGCGAGCTCATCGCCATGCCCGAGGAAATCTCCCCGGCCGAGGCACAGATGGCGCAGCCGGCCGGGGATGGCGGCCCGTTGCGGCTGGACCGGGCCCTGCGCACGCTGGCCGCCCACACCGCCCGCGAGGGCAAGCCGCTGCCCGAGCTGCGCGGCGCGCGCATCACCGACCACGGGGTGCAGGTCCTGCCCGAGGACCTGCAGGCTGAGCCCGTACCTCCGTTCACCGCCAGTGCCGGGGGCTGGTGGGTGTGTGAGAACGGCGCCGAGCTCCTTAACGAGCAGGACGCGGCGCGGGTCGATGCCCCGTATCCGGGGATGGTCACCATCGGCGCCGACCAGGCGGGGCACCTGGTGCTGCTGAACCTGCCGCAGGCCGGCGTCCTGCTGCTGGACGGTCAGCCGGAACAGGTCGAGGAGGTCCTCACCTCCCTGGCCCTGGAGGCGGGCATGAGCCCGTGGGCCGCCCGGGCGGAGGTCGTCGTGGTCGGCTTCGGCGAGGGACTGAACCAGCTCCTGCCGACCTCCACGATCGCCTACATGCGCGAAAGCGGCCACGTCGCCCGGGACTTCGCCGAACGGCTCCTGGAGGCCCACCAGGAGCGCGAAGAGGCCCGGCCCCCCTACCTCATCCTGTGTGCGTCCGAACTGACCGCGGACAGCGCCTGGCAGATCGCCGAGACGGTCGACAAAGCCGCCGACGTGATGCAGGTGGCGCTGATCGCCCCGGCATCGTCCGCCAGCCTGCTGTTCGAGCAGAGCGAAATGATCGACGCCGGCAGCAGTGAGCCGCAGCGCATCGACCTCCTGGGCACCGACCTCACCCTGCAGCGCCTGGAGCGCGAGAGCGTCGAAGAGATCACCGCCGCGCTGGCCGTGTCCGGGCAGGACGCCCGCCCCGCCGAGGGCGCCTGGCAGCACGTGCCCTCCGAATCCCAGACGGCGCACGCGGCCCGCGCCGCGGCCGCCGCCCACACGGAGCAGACGCCCGCGGCCGTCCGCATCCCCGCCCCCTCCGCCGGTGTCCCGGCCGCGGAGCCTGCGGCTCCCCGGGAGGAGGGCGCGAGTGCCGCGGCCACCGGCGAGGAACTGGGCGTCTTCCCGGCCCTGCTGACGGCCTCGCAGTCCCCCGCAGCCGTCAGCCTGCCCATCCCTCCGGACACACCCCGGGCGGCAAGCACTCCGCCCGCACCCGAGGCTGAAGAGGCCGACGCCGCTCCCGGCCCCTCCCCCGAGCCGGAGCCCGCTCCCGAACAGGCCGACGCGCCCGACCCAGACGCGGCGCCCGGCGTCCCCGCCGCGCTCGACACCCAAGGCGCCCCCTTCATCCGGGTGCTGGGGCCCGTGAGCATCGCCGGTGCCTCCGCCTCCCGGCACGGCACCCGCGAAGCCCAACTGGCCGCGCTGCTGCACCTCAAGCCCGGACGCAGCGCAGACACCCTGTGTACGGACATGGACCCGGCCAGCCCCTGGTCGAACGACACCCTCAACGCACGGCTCGGCGGACTGCGCCGCAGCCTCGGCCAAGACGAGGAGGGCAACTCCTATGTGCCGCGCCGGGCCGTCAAGTCCGACCCCTACGCCCTCTCGGAGAAGGTCTGCTGTGACTGGCACCGCTTCCTCCAGAGCGTCGAAGCGGCCCTCCCCCACGGCCCGGCCCAACTCGGCCGGCTCGAAGCAGCCCTGGATGAGGTCCGCGGACGGCCCTTCGGCACACAGCCGTTGCCCTGGAGCGAGCCGCTGCAACAGGAGATGGTGATGCGGATCGTGAGCGTGGCGCACACCGTGGCCACCTACCGCCTGGCCCCCGGCGCCGGCCACGACCTGACCCTGGCCCGCCGGGCCACCGCCACCGGGCTGGAAGTCGATGACACCGCCGAACTGCTGTATAGGGACTGGTTCCAGGTCGAGGCCGCCGCGGGCAACCGCAGCGGCCTGAATGCGGCGATCTCCCGCCTTGACGAGGTGAACCGGTCGCTGGGGCTTTCCATGGAATTGGAGACCGAGCAGCTCATGCGCAAGCTTCTTGACCAGACCAGCCCGGCCTCAACCAGCTGACCCGGCCCTCCCCCCAGGGGGGCGGCTTCGGCGGATCCCGGTCCGCAGAGATGAAGCTGCCAATCCGGGGGTCCCTGCTGCGCAATGCCTACGGGGGCGGCGTAGTGAGTCCCGCATGCGGCTGTCCGGACAGCGCGTGACGCCGACGTATCGACTGCGCAGCCGTGAAGGCGCAGACGTGTCATCGGTCGGCGTCATCGTGTCATCGGTGCCATCGCCAATGTCATCGGCCGGGGTGATGGGTGTCATCACTCGGCGATCGTCGCCACCGATGACCAACTGATGCACTCATCGTCTGCGCAGTGCGCACAGGAGGGCCGTTGCGCAGTGCGCAGCGCCCCTGCCCACCCAGGGGGCGGCACTTCGCCTGGCTGCGTAGTCAGAGCGACGACACGTCGCGTCGTACGTAAGCGAGGAGTTCGGCCAGTGCCGCCTCATCGGAGACCGGCGGCCGCTGTCGCCAGGCGGTCATCGTTTCGCGGACCGTGGCCGCGGCCGTGCGTGCCTGCGCAGCGAACTGGTCCGGCAGCGCATCGAGCTCCCCGCCATCGCTGTACGCGCCGGTGACGACGACCGGGCCATGCAGGAGGTAGTCGGCCGGCAGCGTCATCCGGCGCCAGACGCAGGCCAGCGTCCACGCCGTGATGTTCGGCGGGAGGCGCAGCCGGGCGCCGCTGCTGTTCAGGTGGAGCACGGTCGAGCGATGGTAGTAGACCGCCTCTGTCTCGCCTCCGACCCGATCGGTCAGTGCCGTGCGCTGCGCAGTCCGATCGCCCGGCAGTTCCACATCGGTCACCGACGCGTCCGCAGCGATGAGCAGTGCGCTGGTCATCGTCTCTCCCTCCCCTTGCTGTCGTGTGCGCAGTGCGCAGCGAACCGGTGGCTGCTGTGCAGCGATGGGTGGTGCGCAGCGGACCGATGGCCGGCCGTTCCGGGGCGCTGCGGTTACCCGGTGACCGATGACCAGTCGACGAGGGACGGGGCGATCGCCTGGCGACGGCGCCGGAAGTCGTCGATCCGTCCGGCCATCCACTCCGTGGTGATCGGCTTGTTGTGCAGGCCCCGGATGCCGCGTCCGTCGACCTCGGCGAGCAGGGCATCAAGGCCGGGTTCGGTGTCACTGGCCTCGTACATCTCGGCCCACACCGCGTAGGTGCGGAATTCCAGCTGGTAGCGGCCGACCGCAGCGGCTTTCACCGGCCGGCCTTGCGGGTTGGTGATGCCCTGCTCGGCAAGGTGCGCGGCCAGTTCCTCGCGGCTCGGCTCGCGCCCGTGGCTGTGCAGGAAGCTCTCGTAGCCGAGGTAGTAGCGATCCACGGCGGTTGGCTGTTCTTGGTGCGGGGCCGGCTCGTGCGGGGGCGGGCCGTCGCCCGCGTCTGGCTCGTGCTGTTCCTCCAGACGACCGGACGCAGCGGGGTGCTGCACCTCCGGCTCGGCTGCGGGGCGCGGGGCGGGTACGCCTGCGGCCTCGTCCAGGACGTGGCCGGAGTCCGGGGGCAAGAGCTCGTCCTGCTCCAGGCGGGCGGTCTCCGCGTGGAGGTCCTGCTGATAGCGCTGCTGCAGTCCCGGCAGGAGGGGGGCCAGCGTCTGCTCGTCCAGCGGGCCGCCGCCGCGGCCGGTCACGCCGTACACGTCCAGCAGGAACAGGCCGAACTGCCGGGCGTTGGGATAGTCGCCGAGCTCGGCGACGTAGGCGCAGTACGCGAAGTAGTACTGCTCGTCTTCGAGTTGTGCCGTGGGCCGGGTCTGCGCACTAAACCAAGGGCTCGCCGCCGGCTGGTCCTCTCCCCCGTGACCGGTGTCCTCGGTGTCGTCCGCGTACGTCTGCTCTATCGCTGCCATGTCCGCGTTCGCGCTGTCGACGTGCGGGGCTTGCCGCTGCGCACCCTCGGCTCGGGGTGCGGGGACGCTGCGCGGTCCGTGGGTGTCGAGCCGTGCGCTGCCGCCGGCGGGCTGCGAGTCTGCCGGGTCCTTGCTCAGACTCAACGGCGGGTGCTGGGCCGGGCTGGGGGTCGTGTCCTCGCGCTCCCCCCACTCCACCTCAACCTCGTCCGCCGTCCGCGGTTGCGACCGCAGCGGGAGCGATGCGGGTTCGATCCCCGCCGCGGCGAGGCCCGCCGGAGCGGTCTCCGCAAGCGGTACGCCGAACCGCGCCAGGCGCAGCGGCATCAGCGACTCGACCGGGGCCTTGCGGCGCCAGGAGCGGCCGAAGCGGGCCTGGAGGCGGGCCTGGTAGATCAGGCGGTCCTGCTCCAGCTTGATGACCTGCTCGTAGGAACGCAGCTCCCACAGCTTCATCCGGCGCCACAGCTTGAACGTCGGCACGGGCGAGAGCAGCCAGCGCGTGAGCCGGACACCCTCCATGTGCTTGTCCGCCGTGATGTCAGCGATCCGGCCCACCGCATGGCGCGCAGCCTCCACGGCCACCACGAACAGGACCGGGATGACGGCGTGCATGCCCACGCCCAGCGGGTCCGGCCAGGCGGCGGCGCCGTTGAAGGCGATCGTCGCCGCCGTCAGGAGCCACGCCGTCTGACGAAGGAGCGGGAAGGGAATGCGGATCCACGTCAGCAGGAGGTCGAGGGCCAGCAGGACGCAGATACCCGCGTCGATACCGATGGGGAAGACCACCGAGAAGCCGCCGAAGCCCTTCTTCTCGGCCAGCTCGCGCACGGCCGCGTACGACCCCGCGAAACCGATACCGGCGATGACGACCGCACCGGCGACGACCACGCCGATCAGGATCCGATGAGTCCGACCGAGCACAACCGGCGCCCCTCCCCTAGCCGCACTCACGTACTGCCGCCCCTCCTCCGTTGCTGCCCTCACACCTGAGTGGATTTCACGATCTCACGTTGCGTGGCGGGTTGGATCAGTTCGGTGGCTGAGCGCCGGTATTCCTCAACGAAAGCGATCGCCTCAAGTGATCGCTTCCAGCGCTCTGGGAGGACCGAGTCAGCCGCGGGACCCCACCAGCCGTGCGGCGCCCCGCTCCCCCACTCCCTGGGAACGGGGCCGCGCCACAAGTCAGTTGTCGTCTTCGGCGATCATCAACTTGCGTAGTGACTGGTAGTCCTCCGGTGTCATCCAGTGCTGCATGGTCTTGTGCACTGACCGGTAGTCCCTCCAAGGCATCATGCCGACTGTGACGACGTCGGGCAGCCGCTCACGGTGCGTCGGGCCCTCGTGTTCCCCCGTGTTGCTGTCGCCGTCAAACGGTTCGCCACTGACGGGCGCCCGGCCGCCCTTCCGCGAAGTGCGGCTACTCCCGGAGGACGCCGCTTCTCTGCTCGGGCCGTCGTCCTCTATTACGGCGTAATAGTCCTTGCTCTTGGTGCCCGGCTTGCCTTGAGTGCGTCGCCTCTCTGTCTTCTCCGCCTCTTCAGCCGCCCTCTGCTTCTTAAGCTCGTCCAGCGCCTTCTGCTGCTCGCCGTGGGGCTTCTTGCCCACAGCCCGCAGGAGGTCAACGGGTTCGTCCTTGCGCTCCAGGCTCTCCTGTAGCTCGGGAGTCAGGCCCAGCAGGGCCAGGCGCTGAGAAACCCAGCCCTGCGACCGGTGCAGCCGCTTGGCCAACTTGCTCTGTGTGCCGTGGATGACGAGCAGCCGCTGGAGGGCGCGGGCTTCATCCATCGGTTCGAGCGCCGCACGGTGCACATTGGCGACCAGAGCCGACTCAAGAAGCTCCTCCTCGGTGCTGCCCTGGGTGTCGTCGACCATCACCTTCAGCTCGGCGACGCCGGCCTCACGGGCGGCCCATAGGCGGCTGCTGCCGTCGACAACCACGTGCGTGGCGCCGTCCTCCAGCTTGTCCGCCCTAGCAGGGTTCGCCGCCACGTAGGCGTCACGGTTCATGACCGTGACAGCCTGCTTCTGTCCGTGGTCCCGGAGGCTTGCGCCCAGCTCGGTCAGGTCCCCGTACTCGGTTCGCGGGTTGTCGGGGTTGGGGCTGATGCGGCCGACGGGAAGTGCGGTCGGATCGGGCACTCCTTCGGTGGGCACGCCCGTCGCTGCCCCCACGGCCTTTCGGCGGTCGCTGACGGGACGGGCCCGGCCGAAGGACGCCCCGGTGCCCAGCTGTTCAGACATCTTGCTCACGGCAGCTCCCTTGCCAGTGCGCGCATGGTGATGGCCTGCTCGCCGCCCGGCGCGTAGGTCAGCAGCGGCTGCTTCATGCGGACCGCCTTGCGCTGGTCGCCTAGGTCGCCGATGACAGCGACGACCCGCGGGTCCTTTATGGCGATCCACGCGTCGAGCGAGGAGGTGGCGATGTATCCGCGGCGCGGGTCGTAGAGGTTGACGACGATGCCCAAGTAGTCGAGCTCGATGCCCATGTCGTCGCGGAGGTCTTCGATCTGCTCGGTCAGCAGGTCGTAAGCGTCGGCGCTGCTGTCCTCGGCCTGCACGATGATGAGTGGTCCGGAGACGCCGGTGTCTTCCTGATCGCGACGCCGCCCGTAGTAGATCGCGGCGTCCATGCTCAGTCCCAGGCTGGGAGGGCAGTCGATGATGATCTCGTCGTAGTCGGCTTCCAGCGGTGCCAGGGCCCGCTCAAGGGCTGCTTCGCGGAAGCGGACCTTGGACAGGGCGACGTCCAGGAGGAAGGCATCCTTACAGCCCGGCAGCAAGTCCAATCGGCCGCCGTACCGCTCGTCCTCAAGCGTGACGACCAGATCGCGGATGTCGCCCTTGGCTTCACCGGACATGAACTTGCTGAGGCTGTCCACGTCGGGGGCCATCCGGATCTCCTCCTGCCCCAGCTGCTTGGTCAGGTGTCGCTGCGGGTCGAAGTCGACCAACAGGACACGCCGCCCCAGACCGGGCAGTTCCTCCACCTTCAGCTCCGTCTTGTGCGGTCTGCGCTTGCCTTCCTCGGTGAGGGCGGCGGCCTCTTGGGCGGCGACCATGTCAGCGAGGTGTCGGGAGATCCGCACGGGGTGCAGCGAGTCAGGGTCCTCGGCGAGCGCTGAGCCGAGCCCCGAGGTGACGGCGGTCTTGCCGACGCCGCCCTTCTGGTTGCAGACGATGCGACGCTTGGGGTGCGTGCGACGCTGCACGGCGGGGGGCGGGTTGCTGTCGATCCATAGCTGCACTGACTGGGCGAGTCCCTGGATCAGCGAGAGCCTTCGGTCCTTGGCGACCTGAGTGAAGGCGGGCCACAGTCCCGTGGGAAGCAAGGTGGAGAAGGGGGCCGCGCCAGCGGTATCGATGGTCGGGGGCGCGGCGGCGAGGTTCATCCAGGCGGTGGCGCCCTGCTCTACCGCGTCCTGGACGTCGATCCTGTGCTGGGCGGCTCGGATCTTCAGATCGTGCCGTAGTTGGCTGGGGAGTTTGGAGACGACCTTCTCGCGGTCGTTGGATGGCGAGCTCATGGAAGGAACCTTACTAACGCCAGTCACCCCATAGAGACTTCGACACGTTAGTTTTCACGCCTCTTGTCCTGCCTCTGCGATGTCCGGGCAGTCTCGGAGATCTCCGGGCAAGTTAGCTGACGTCTCAGTCGTCTCCGGGCACCTCAGGTCATCGCGGCACGGGTGACCGCACCACGAAACCACCGCCCGTCACCGATCCGAACATCGCACAATGCGGGGATGCAGAACTCCGTGATCACGGCGTCAGGCGCCCTCTTAGCGGCGCTCATCGGTCTCTCCGGCGCGCTCTGGGCGACCATCAGCAACCAACGAAAGCAGCAACAGGCACAGCGCGACACCTGGAGACACGACCGCCGCAAGGACGCCTACTTGGCCTACGTCGACGCAGCGCGGGCGTTCATACCCGTAACTGAGGAACTGTTCCGCGCCGAGGAACGCGACTCCGTCGCCCATCAGACCAACGGCGCCGATCTGGAAACCGAGACTCTAGAGGAGACGATCACCTGGGCGGACACACTCTGGACGCCCTTCCCGGCCGAGCCCAGTGCAGCCTGGCGCAAGAGGGCACCCAAGCGACTGCACGCGTTGACCACCGCGTTCGATCGCATTGACCTGGAGGGGCCGTCGGACGTCATCGCCCCCGGGCTCGCGATCATTGAGTCAGCACACCGCCTGATCGAGGGCTCCGAGCTCTTCGCCAAGGAAGCTGAGCAGGAAGCCCCTGAGGGCGGCAGCGCAACCGAAATGGATTTTCTGCGCGTCGAGGTCCACCGCTACAGGATGCTCTGCGGCGAGTTCCGCAAGCAGGCCAAGAAGGCGCTGGATCTCGCAGATAGCTGAGGCATATGCCCCAAGTCGGCATGCCCGGAGTCAGCCAAGACGGACACAAGCTGAACCGTCTCACTGATCTCCGGGCACCGCAGGTCACCGACTCGCACTACCCCGATTTACCTGAGACAGGACACCTCTCGACTATTACGCCGTAATAGCTTCGCCCCGGCAGCACCATCGTCGCTCCAAGGGCATTACGACGTAATAGTCTCGCCATCGTTGCGGTATCTGACGACATCGAGTCGAGCGGCGCTGTCCGTTCTCACTCAACCCAGTCGACCGCGATCCGCTGACCTGGGCGGACAAACTTCGGTGAGACGCCTGCCCGACGAGTATCACGCCAACCCTCGCGCGTTGGCCTGCAGCGACTGGATTGAGTGAGACGGATCGCGGTCGAATCGGTTCAGCGAGACGGGACAGGCGCCAGGCTGAGCCCGTCGGATATGCCGAGCACGCCAGGCACTTACACCCCACGGCTGTTGAGGTGGGACACCCGTTGTCCCACCTCAAGCGCTCTGAGGCACGCCGCCCTGGTGACCAAGACCTATCAGCGGCACCGCAGAACAGAACGGGGGCTTCCTGCCTGCCGAACGCGCACCCGTCACTATCGATCGGGAGTCGGGCACTGCACAGAAACGCAAAAGGGCGGCCCGCGTCGCCCGGATCGAGGTCCGGGCGACGCGGGCCGCCTCGAGGGTGCTCAGGTACTCAGATCGATGCCGACGGGCAGGTGGCTTCCGGTGACGGCGTGAGTGAGGAGCCGGTAGGGCTCGGCCCATGCGCCGTGGATGCGGGCCCTGGTGCAGTGCAGTGTGGCGGTCAGGGCGGTCTGTGTGTCGGGGTGGATGAGGACCAGGGCGAGGGGATCGGCGCCGGACTCTTCTCCGGCGAGCGGCCGTCCGCGCTCCAGGCCGTGCTTGCCGATCCGTACGGCGACGTCGCCGCGGCCGGTCCAGGGGGCCGGTTGCCGGCGGGCGGTGAGCATGGCGGTGAACTCTGCGACGGCCTTGTGGTCGCCGGGGTGCAGGGGGCCGGTTCCGTGGCCGCAGCGGCGGAAGCGGGCGGTCACGGGCGCGGTCGCCGGGTGTGCAGCCATGTGCCGAGCCGGCGGCGGAGCGAGCCGCGTTCCTCGCTCTCCTCGATGGCGTCGGCGAGCAGCTTCTCCAGCTTTTGCATGTGCTCTTCGGCGAACCACGCGGGTTGGTAGTCCTCGCCGCGGCAGACCGGGCACGAGTGTCCGTGGCCGTCGAACTCGTGCCACGGCGGGCAGCCGAGGTCTTTGCAGGTCGGCAGGGTGGGGTCCTCGCCGATGCCGGAGCAGTACGGACAGCGGGTGGCGCGGTAGTCGATGGGGGCGCCGTGGTGGAGGTCGGTGTGGAGCTGGGCCAGGCCGCGGATGCCCAGCTCGCGCAGCAGGGCGTCGGCGGGGAGGACTTGGCGGTCGATGCCGGTGTCGTGGTGCTCGGCGAGCATCTGTGCGGCGGTGCACCAGGCGAGGGTGGAACGGTCGACCGGAGCGGAGTGGCTGCTGGCCCACGGATCGGTGGGGTCGGGTGGGGCTGCGGTCGGCGGGGGAGGCGCGGTGAGCGGGAGGCCGTGGGCAGCGAGCTGGGCGGTGACGTCGGTGATGCGTTGGGTGAATTGATCGAAGGCGGTGGTGGGCATCGGACCTCTCATTCGACGGGGCCGCCGGGACCGGGTGGTCCCGGCGGCCGGGCGGGTGGGGGTCAGCTGGTGGCCGGGGTGAGGGCGGCCCTGTGGCTGTCGCGGTGCGCGCTTTGCGCCGGTTCGGCGAGGACGCGGAGGGTGTGCGGCTCATCGACCCGGCCGCAGGCGCTGCACACCACGGCGTAGTTGCGGCGGCCGGCGCAGCCGGAGTCCGGGTCGCGGGGCTTGCCGGAGGGGCGGACCGGGTCGGTGCATTCGGTGCCGTCCGGGTGCAGCGGAATGATCTTCACGCTGATGCGGGCCATGGGGGTCGTCTCCTGTTCGGGGTCGGGGAAGGGCAGTTGGTGATGCAGGGGTGTGGGGGCGCGGCCCGGGGCGGGGCGTGGTGGGGTGGGTGGCTCGGTGCGGGTGAGCGCGGTCTCGGGGAGGAGTCCGTGCTGTCCGGCGGCGGCCGCGCGGCGGGCGAGGGTGATCGAGCGGGTGACCCGGTGGTGTCCGTGGTCGATGCGCAGGTGGCAGAGCTGGCAGGCGGCGAGCAGGTTGGCTTCGCGCACGTCTTCGGGGGTGTGGTTGAGGTGGGCGGTGGTGAGGCAGACCAGGGATCCGGTGTCGGGGTGGGTCTCCTCGTGGACGGCGGGGCAGCGGCCGCCGGGGTGCGTCAGGCCGCAGTGGCCCGTGCACTCGCAGCGGCCGTCTGCCCGCTCGAACCGGATCCGCGCGCTGATCTCGTTCCAGTCGTGCGGATAGCGGTGCAGGTTCTCGGGGCGGATGGGCATAGCGGCTGCGCTACTCGCCGCCGGCGGCCGGGCGCTGCTCGAACCTCTCGATCAGTTTGCCCAGCGTTCCCGGATCACCGGCGGTTCCGACCCAGACCCCGGCTTCGGTCCACACCGGCACCTCACCGGGGTTCTCGGTATCGAACCAGCAGACGTAGGGCCCGTGCCGCTCAAGGTGACCGGTGGCGGTCGGCTCGGACGGCACGGGGGCGGGCTCCAGCAGGGCGAGCGTGATGACGACCAGCATCATCGGTTCGTCCGGTGTGCGGGGCAGCCGGAGGTGGCCGGTGACGCGGAGTTCGTCGCCGGGCCCCAGCTCGTGAATGGCCTGGTGCGCGAGCTGCGGGTCGGTGACGCTGCACGGCATGATCATCTCGTCCGCGCGCTCGTCCGTGGGGGAGACGGTGAGGCGGAACCGTGCCGTGCAGTCGTGCGGGTCGCCGGGCACGGCCGGCTCTTCCACGAACCCGTCCAGGCAGATCTCGTCGTCGGCGGCCATGTCAGCCGGCCTTCCGGACCGGCGTCTGGTGGGCGGCGTCATACGCCGCCAGGATCGATTTGGCGATCATGCCCGCGTCGGCGACCTGGTGGCCGTTGGCGCGCGCCCACGTCCGGATGGCGGCGAGCTCCTCCCGGGTGCGGCCGCTGCCCAGGCCCGCCCGGATCGGGGTGGGCGCGGTGGCAGGCGCTGTGGTGGCGCGGGTGCCGGTCTTCACATTGCGCAAGTGCTCCTGCGCGCTTTCCAGTTCGGCCTTGGCCTTGGCGACCTTGTCTTCGGCCTCGCGCTGTGCCGCCTCGCTGTCGCGGCGGTCGGTCAGCTCGGACAGGTCGGCGGTGATGCGGGCGGCGCGGTTACGGACCGAGGCGGCCGGGTGCGCAGTCGCCCAGGCAAGCAGCTCCTGGAAGTCGGCGGAGGCGGCCGGCGTGACCGGCTTGATGTCCGGGGCGTCGGCGGCCTCGCCGGGCAGTCCGAGGACCTGCTCGGCGATGAGGTCGCCGAGCTCGGTCTTGCTCAGGCCGGTGGCCTGGCAGATCACCTGCTCGGTGTCGCCGTTGTTGTGCATCGAGATGGCCATGGCCTCGTGCGCGGACAGGGCCGGGTCGGGGGTGTTCGTCATGGTGGGTGCGTCTCCGGTTTCCGGGATGAGGGGGAGCAGGGCGGTCAGGGTCGTTTCGTCGGTGGGCAGCCCCAGGACGTCCAGGAGCAGCGCCATGTCGTCCTTGTCGTGGGAGCGGCGGGCGGTGGCCCGGGCTGCGGCGGCGAGCTGCTGCGTCGAAGTCGGGTCGAGCGGCAGAGACTCGGCTTCGAGGGCTTCGGTCCAGTCGTTGAACACGGCTACGCGGCCTTGCCGTTGACGGCCAGCTGCAGCACGCGCCGGTTGGCCGCCGCCTGCTGGGGGGTGATCGGTTCCTTCCAGCGGTCGTACGGTTCGGGCCGGGTGGGGTTGAGTTCGAGCTCCAGCCGGGCGAGGGCCAGTTCGCGGACGGTCGGCGGCATGCTGCGTGCCGCGCGCTGCTTCTCCCGCTGGCGGCGGTCCTGTTCGGCGACGACGCCGATCCAGTCCTCGCCGAGGCGGTCGGTGAGCTGCGCGAGCAGTTGCTTGCGGTCGCGGGCGGTGGTCGCCGCCCACACCCCGGTCTTCGTCAGGTCGGGGTTGGCCAGCGCCCACTTCAGGCAGCCGGTGACGATGGGGCAGCCGGAGCAGGCGCGCTTGGCCTTGATGAGCACCTTTTCCCGGGCGTGGGAGTCGTCTTCGGTGTTGTGGACGTCCTCGATGGCGAACAGGGCGGGTTCCGTGCGGCAGCGCAGGCGCTGGTCGGTGTGGGGGAAGGGGATCCGGTCGTCGGCTGAGATAAGGGTCGGCGCGTTGGGGACGCCGCTGCGGTGGCCGCTCATGAGGTGCCCTCCGGGGAGAGATGGGGGAGCTGGAGGCGGATCTGGTTCACGAGGTCCTGCGTCGGGCGCCACGGTCCGAGCCGGCCGTGCAGCCACGGGATGGGCAGCGCGAGTTCCTGGACGTCGGTGAGGACCAGGTGGAACGCGCCCGGCTGCGCCCATGGCGAGCACGGGGCGGTGTTGGCGGCGTCCTGGTGGCAGTCGGCGAGGCGGGCGACGCCGAGGACGGCGCGGGTGTGCAGGGTGCGGCCGCGGATCGCGGTGGCGACCAGCGGGTCGCGCAGCGGGGCCCGTTCGGTGGTCTGCCCGGCGTGCAGCAGCAGCCAGCCGCGCCAGGACCAGGGGGCCGGGCGGTTTTCCACGTTCTTCCCGGCGAGGATGCAGGTCGTCCAGGGCTGGCGGATCGTGATGCCCCTGATCCAGGTGCCCGGGTCTGCGGTGGCGGGGGGCTGGTTCATGCCGCCCGTCCCCGGATGCTGGTGCCCGGCCGTCCGGCACGGCGGCCGTTGATGGACGGCACGGCGGCGTGCTGCGGCCCGGCGAGGACCGCACGACCGGTGTGCTTGCCCGCATACATGGCGGCATCGGCGGCGCGCTGGAGCAGTCCCAGGTCGCGGGTGTCGAGGAGGTCGGGGCAGGCGGCGCCGATCGACGCGGAGACGTCGACCAGGAGACCGTCGTCGGCTTCCACCGGCTGCGCGAGCAGCTGCATGAGCTGGGCGAGGCGGAGTTCGCGGCGGGCGGGTGCGGTCCGGACCGCTGCGGCGAACTCGTCGCCGCCCAGACGTCCGACGGCGCCGCGGCTGCCGGCCCAGGCGGTGATCCGGTTCGCGGTGGCGGCCAGGATGCGGTCACCGGCGGCGTGCCCGCCGGGGCCGTCGTTGATCTCCTTGAAGTGGTCCAGGTCGACCAGGACCACCAGGGCATGATCTCCGTACCGGTCGGTGATCTGCCGGGCTTTGGCGGTGTAGCCGTCTCGTCCGAGCAGACCGGTGAGCGGGTCGCGGCGGGCGGCGGCGAGCTTGCGGTGCAGCGTGAGCGCGTGCACGGTCCAGCCGGTGAGCGGTACGGCGAGCGTGGTGAGGAACAGGGAACGTGGCCCGATCGGGGCCTGACGGCGCGCGGTGGAGGCCATACTGGTGACTCCCTCTCGTCTTGTACGGGACGGGTGGCCCGAGGCAGGCGTCGGTTACCAGGCCGTTTGCGTCTGCCTCGGGGCGTATCTACAGCTCGTAGGACCTCTTGCTGGTCCAGCTGAACGGGTTGGTCCAGGGGCCGGCCGTCGCCGCCGCCCAGTCCAGCTCCCAGCCGTCGCGCACTCCGCGCGCTCCCCAACCTCCTTCCTGACGGCCGGGGTTCTTGAGTCCGGCCCGCTGTGCGGCAAGGGCCGCGTCGTAGGCCAGGTGGGCGCGGGTCAGGGCCTCGCTGCGCGAGGTGGCCTGGCCGGTGAACACGTGCAGCCCGTGCATGCCGGTGGTGTCGTGTATCGGGACGTCCACCTCGAAGAGCGTCGGGTGTGCCATGACGGTCCCTCTCCTTCCTGTGCTGGTCGTGGCGGAACACCGCGACCGCCCCGGCGGTGGGCCGGGGCGGCACGGAGAAGCGCCGCGTCCGTGGTCAGCGGTTCCTGGCAGCGGCCACGATCTCGGCGTGGTCGAATGCGAGGTCCGGGAGCATGTCCAGGGGCCACCAGCGGGCGGAAGCGGCATCGGTGCCTGCTGTCGGCTGGATCAGCGAGGGCAGCGTGGCGGTGTAGGCGACGCTGACGTACCGGCCGCGCGGGTCGCGGCCGGGGGCGTCGAAGGTGCGCACCAGCCTGAGGTCGGCGGCCGGGACGGTGATCCCGGTCTCCTCCTGCAGTTCGCGGGCACCAGCGGCCCGGCTGGTCTCTCCGCTGTCCACATGGCCACCGGGCAGGGCCCAACGGCCCTCGAAGGGGGCCCACTTCCGCTCGATCAGCAGGATGTGGCGGGCGGCGAGCAGGACGACGTCGGCGGTGAGGCGGATCGGCTTGTCGGGGGTTTCGGTCGTGGTGGCGGGCATCGGGTGCCTCCTGGTCTCGAAGGGAATGAAGCAGGCCGCCCCGGCCGGTGGGCCGGGGCGGCGCGGGGGATTGATCGGGGTGTGCGCTCAGCCCGTGACGGGGGCCGGGGTGTCGAGTCCGGCACCGAGCAGCAGGCCACGCACGGACTGCTCGTACTCGCCCGAGCAGATCCGGTCGTGCATGAGCTGACCGGCGGCCAGGCAGCGGGCCCGCAGCTGGATCATGGCGACGGCATGCGAGGTGGCTCCGGCCACGGTCGCGGCCTGCCCGGCGGCGTTCCCGGCGAGTTGGGTGGCCGCTTGGAGGCCGGCCGAACGGCGGGAGCATTGCGCCCGCCGGAAAGCCCAGGAGCTCAGGGCGTGGGTGTGCTCGACCCGCTTCTCCCACACTGTGTAGATGTGGCGCGTGCGCTGGGGGTCGGCGGCCCACTGATCGGCCCACTGCCGGGCCAGGTCGGGCAGGTGGGCCAGGACCTGGAGGACCTGCGCGCCACGGTGCCCGAACACCTTCCAGCCGTCGGTCTCCGCCACAACGCGGATCTGGTGGGACATCAGCCAGTACGGGTAGTGGTGACCGCCCCAGTTGCCGGTCTCGCCGAGCGGCTCGACGACGAACAGCCGCACCGGCCAGCCGTCCTCGATGCGTTCCAGGATCTCGCCGGGCCGGGTGTACGAGTGAAAGTAGCTGAACGGCTTGTCCGTGTACCACATCTGGCCGGGGCTGGGGTGGTCGACGATCTGGCCGATGTGGTCGGCGAGGTTGACGGTCGGGATCGTCTCGCCCCGGCCGCTGCAGGAGCGGGCAAGGTAGATGTCGGTGGGCGGGACGGTGCCGTCGGGCCGGGTCGCCATGTAATGGACGACGGTCCGGGCGCTGCGTGCCACGGGTTCCTCCAGGTCGGGTCGGTGCGCAGGTGCGCGAGGTCAGCGGCGGGTTCCCTGCTGCAGGGCGCCGGAGGTGGCCGGGAGTTCGGACACCAGGTGCACCGCAGCGAAGCCCTCGCGGTGGAGCTGGTCGGCGTCGGGCAGCAGTTGGTGGTGCTCGCGCACGATGTGCAGCGGGACCACGCGGTCGCGGCCCGCGTTCCGGGCTTCCACTGTCGGCAGCGGAACGTCGAACAGGACGGCAACGGCGGGCCGCCTCCAGTAGCGGGCGCGGGCGAGCAGCCCGGCCCTGACGTGCGGGAGCACGTTGGTGGAGTCCACCACCACGATCAGGGCCCGGGAGAGCCGGGCGTCCAGGAGCAGATTCTGGATCTCGGCGGCGACCGGGGTGGCGGACTGGTCGGCCTCACAGTCGGTAGCCAGGCGCCGGTAGACGTCCAGGCACACGCGCCAACTGTCTGGGTATCGGGCAGCGAAGGTCGACTTGCCGCTGCCCGGCGGGCCGATCAGAGCGCAGAGGGCGCCGGCGGGGAGGTCCATCAGAGCCGTCCGGCGGTGCGGGCACGAGCCGGGCCGCGCAACTCGTCCACGCGGGTGGCGGACTGCTCGGCCAGCTGGGCGAGGTGGGTGATCCGGCTGGCCTTGTCGGCGACGGGTTCGCCGCGGATGAGGTCGGCGTCGAAGCGGGCGGTCAGCCGGGCCAGCTCCTGGGCATGCCGGGCGAGCTGTTCCATCTCCCGTCCGACCGGGTCGGGGTGCGGAGCGGACGGTTGGGGGAGCGGCTGGTCGATCAGCCGTCGTACGACGACGGCGAGGGCGTCGGCGACGGCGTCCAGGTCGCCGTCGGCGAGCCAGCCGTCGATGCCGTCGTGGCCCGCCAGGTCGGGGGTGTACTTCGCGTGGCACTCGCGGGCGGGGGCGGTCGCCGCCGTGGTGGTGAAGATGATCCGGTTGTTGTTCCGGTCCGGGTAGATAGTGAGGGTGCGGTCGGCGGTGCGGGTGAAGTTAACAGGCCAGTCGAGGATGTTGGGCGGGGTCCACTCGCTTCCGGCGCTCTGAGCGACGATCTCGATGAAGCGTTCGGGGGCCTGCGCGGCCGGGTGTTGCATGGGGGCCTCCTGATGGTGACTGCGGGCTGACGGGCAAGGGGCCGCCCCGGCGGGGGCAGGGCCGGGACAGGGCGAAACGGGTTCTGGTCAGGCGGCGCTCTGCTCGGCCTGGCCGACTTCGCGGCCGGCTTCCTTCTCCGCCTTCTCGTGCTTCTGGACGACCTTGCCGACGATCTTCTTTGTGATCTGCTCGGCTTCGTACTCCATGTCTTCTTCGTCCCGGTACAGGCGCCGCGCCTTGCTGTTCGGCAGGGTCTTGGTCCCCATCTCGTGCCGGGTCAGCGCGAGGCGCCGCTGGATGGCGGCCTTCTCGGAGAGTTGGTCGACTTCGACGAAGCCGTAGACGAGGGTGGCGCCGAGCTCCTGGGGCTTCGTCCTGGCCAGGCGGCTGTTGAGCAGCATCCAGACTTCGCCGTTCGGGGCGACGACGGTGACGACGTAGATCGTGTTGGGGCGGGCGGTGATGCTGAGGTCCCGTTCTTGCCAGACCGTCTCGGGGACCCCTGCGGCGGGCCCTTGTGCGGAGGCGGCCAGCCCGGGGATCCGGCTGGGCTTCGCCACGATGACCGTGACGGCCCCCAACGGGCGCTGCCCGAAGTGGTCTTGGACCAGGCGTTGGGCCATGGGCACCGTGGCCTCGACATCCGCACGGACCCGGCGCGGGATGAACAGCCCGGCCTTGCCGATGCTGACCCGGTCGAGCTTCGTCTTGCGTCGGAACACTGCGTCTCCTTCGAAAGGCCGGTAGGTGGGGCTGATTGGCCGCCGCACCGCCCCGGCCGGGAAGGGCCGGGGCGGAACGGGCAGCCCGTCAGGCTCCGAGGGCCTTGAAGTGGTTGTCGAGCTCGGTGATCGCGACCTTGTCCTCGTCGTCTCCGTCCTCGGTGGCGGCGGTCGCCGGGGCGGCGGGGAGGCCGGCGGCACGGGCGGCGAGGTGGTGGCGGATCTGCTCCATGCCGGTGATGGCCACCGGCTGCTCGCCGTCGCCGGTCAGCAGCGTGAAGCGGGGCTCGCGGTGGCCGTACTTGCTCTTCTCCGTGCGGTGCTGGAGCACCACGCCGGGGGCGAGGTAGAAGCTGGCCTCGCCGTCCTCGTAGCCGCGCCACCGGTCCTCGCTCCGCAGGAAGTTGTCGCCGTCGTCGATCCGGAAGGATGCGCTGGCGGCACGGTGTGCGGCGTCCTCCTCGGTCGCGACGACGACCTGGGCGAGGGCCTCGTCCAGCGTGGCGGCCGGGGCCGGGGCCGACCGGCGGGTGGAGGGCAGCGGGCTGCGCGTCCGCATCAGCCGGCGCAGCGGGGCGAGGACGAGTTCGGCGAGTCCGTCGATGGCGACGGCGCCGACGACGGCGGCCGCCCCGGCGAAGCCGATGCGGGCCGCGTCGCTCCAGCTGGCGGGGGCGATCTGGTAGCCGATGGAGGCGCCGGCGGCGCCGCCGATCAGCGCGGCCGCCGTGCTGGCGCCGTCGATCACCGTGTGGGCGACGGTGATGGCCGTCTGGCGCAGATTTGCGGTCATGATGATGGGGCTCCTTCTTCCTGTCAGTGCGCTCTGGTGGGGGAGGGGCGTGCACCGGGGCGGCCGGGTGTGGATGCCTGCGGCCGCCCCGGGCGTTCAGTTCGCCGCGTGGACGGCGGCGGTGGTGCGGACGGTGTCCGCGAGCAGCACGGTCAGCTCGTGACCGTGGTCGACGGCGTCCGCCAGGCGCTCGATGAGCTCCTTCGGCAGGGCGCGGTTGCGGGCGCCGGTCAACACGCCCTCGATGTAGAGGACGTCGGCGAGAATCCGGCCGCGGACGTCCAGGACGCCGGGCTGCACGGCCAGGGCGTCGTCGTTCTTCGCGGTCGCCAGGGCCGCGTGGTCGGCGGCCTCGGTGTACGCGGTCTCGGTCTGCTCGGTGAGCAGCTCCTCAACCTGTGTGGTGTCGCCGTAGGCGCGGCGCCAGCCGAAGCGGGCGGCGGCGGCCTCCATGAGGGAGCGGCGGGCGAGGGACACGGTGACCTCCGGGGGAGGGCCGGGCGCCTGGTCTCGGCTGACCGGGCGGACACCGCCCGTCCCCGGCCGCCGACGTGCGGCGGGCGGGGACGGGCGGAGAGCGCCGGTCAGTTCTCCGGGAGGCGGCGTGCGTAGTAGGAGACGGAGTCGCTGTACTCGCTGCGCTCGGTGCGCAGGACGTCGGGTTGGTCGGCCGCCAGCTGCTGGAGTTCGGCCTCGATCCAGGCGTTGGTGCGCTGGAGGGTGAGGCGGATCAGGTCCAGGTAGGGCAGCCACAGGTGGACGTCCTTGTCCTTGTGGCGGGCGCCGCGCACCCAGGAGTGCAGCCGCTCGCGGACGGTGTCGTCGTCCGGGCGGGTGGGGATGTCGCGGGGCAGCGCCCGGCAGGTCGTGGCGTGCTCGTTGGCGACCTTCGCGGCGTCGGCGAGGCTGTAGCGGGTGCTGTAGCTGCGCTCGCCGTTCTCGCGGGTGGCGTAGTGGCAGCCCAGACAGGCGACCGAGTAGTAGGTGCCGAACGGGCCGCCGTCGTCGGTGGTGTAGACGAGGACGACCGAGCTCGCCTGGTTGTAGTACCGCTCGGCGATGGTGACGCCCTCGGGCTTCCAGGTCTCGCCGGTCTCGGGCCACGCCTCGGGGGCCGGCGGTTCGACGGGCTCGGTGCGGCGGGCGAACAGGGTGAGCGCCATGGGCTACTGCTCCTTGTCGATGTCGGGTCGTACGGCGGGGTGGTGACGCCGGGCCGCGATGGCGGCCACGGCGATGAGGACCAGGGCGAGCGCGTGCGGCCAGCTGCTCATCCGGTGACCGCGAGGACTGCGGCGACCAGGAGCAGGGCGAGCGCGGCGAGGTTGACGTCGACCGCGCGGGACAGGCGTTCGAGCTTGCCGACGGCAATGGGGGACAGCGCCGTGATCCGGGTGATGCGGGCGATCTCGCCGGAGACGGCGGCGCAGGCGGCGTCCAGATTCCGGTCGCCGGTGAGGGTGAGAGGGGTTGTGGTCACGTGCGGCTGCCATCCGGGCCGGGCTTGTCCCGGCCCGCTTGGCGGGGCGGGTGGCTTAGGCAGCCGTCAGGATCGGTGAAGGACGTTGATCACGGGCCGCAGGGAGAAGCCGCGCATCGCCAGCGTGGACAGGGCCGTCCAGGCGAGGACGGCGAGGCCTGCCGCGACGGTGCGTCCGGCGGCGGGGGAGGCGTCCCACACCATGGCGACGGTGGCCGCACCGTGGCAGAGCCAGGTGAGACGGGGACCGAAGCCGGGGGAGATCCAGGATCCGATCAGTGCGGCGCCGCCGACGCACAGCCAGATGCCGATCGCCGTGCCTGCCGTGACCGGCAGGCCGACTGTGTGCGCTCGCAGGTAGGCGTGTACGGGGTCGGTGATCGTGGCGCTCCACTGGGTAGCCCATGCCCAGTCCTGCTCTCGGCCCCAGTCCAGGCCGTGGGAGAGCCCCCACTTGAGGGCGAGGAGTACCGCGAGGCACGCGACGGCCGCCAGCAGGGCGAGGGCGGCGGGCGGAATGTCGTCGAGGGTCCTTATCGGGCCGATGCGGGGGCGGGGTGCGTCGGGCCGCCGGGGCGGGGGCTTGCGTCGGGTGTCGTCGAGGGTCTCCAGCGGCGGGATCTCGGGTTCACTCACCGGTCGTCTCCTTCGTGGTTGTCGATGGCGCTGTGGATGGGCGGTGCTGTGCGCGGGGTCGGGCTGTCCGGCTCGTGACGACCCGGCTCGCGGCGTGGCACGGGTGGCTCAGGCAGCCGTCAGAGGAGGTGTCAGGCCGTGGCGGTCAGCTGATCTGCGGCGGGCGGATGTAGCTGCCGGGGTCGGCCGGGGTGCCGTCGTGGCACTCCAGGCAGGAGCCGAGGCTCCGCAGCGGCAGGCACCGGTGGTAGCGCCTCCTGCAGGAGGGACAGGTCTGTCGCTTGGCCATGGCCTTGTCGAGTGCGGCTTCTTTGGCCAGGGTCATCGGCCGTATCGGCAGGGCCAGTTCGATGTCGTACAGCCATGCCGTGCGCTTGCCGCCCCGGCACTCGATGGCGGCGACCGGGTCCTGGCCGCCGGGCCGTAGGCGCCGCTCCCGCAACTGCCGCCGGGTGGCCAGGCCGTGGGGAGCCTGCCTCCAGCGGTAGACGGGGAAGTCGCCGTTGTCGTAGAGGTCGACGTCCCGGACGGCCGGCGGGGACGCAGGGTCAGCGGCGGCGGCCACGGTTGTGTCCGCGGCCGGTGTGGACCTGCACCTTGGCGCGGCCGCGGGCCTGGACGTTGATGCGGGGGCCGCCGCCGGGGCGGCCGAAGATCAGGATGAGGACGGCGCCGCCCAGCAGGACGGCCGCGAGGATGGCCAGGGCCTTGAGGAGCGCGGCCAGGGCCAGGACGAACTGGCCGAGGAAGTAGAGGGCGACGGAGGCGCAGGCGGCGATGAGTGCGCCCAGGGCGACCTTGACGAGCAGCGGGGACACCAGCGGGGCGGGGGCCGGGGCGGGCGGCGGCGTGTAGTAGGCGACCGGCTGGCCGTTCGGGCCGGGCATGGTCACGACTCCGTCGATGCCTGCGGTCGGCGGGTAGACGACCGTGCCCGGGGGGAGCGGGACGGTGTGCTGCCCGTGGGCGGGGAGGGGCGGCTGGCCGTGCTGGGGCGGCAGCGGGGTGGGGTAGTAGGTGGTCTGGGGCTGCTCGCCGCGAGACGGCATGATGGGTTCTCTCCTCTGTTGGGGAGCTCGGGCAGCTGTCATTTGGCGTGAGGTTCGCCTGGGGAGGCTTCGGCCTCTTCACCGGCACCCGAGGTGGCTTCAACATCTCGGGTGCCGGTGGAGCCGAAGCTTGAGGGCGGCGGCTTCAGCCGGTGAGTTGGCGCCATCGTGTGGGCAGCAGGGCTTCCCGGCGCGGCAGGATCGTCGGCGGGTGCTCGGGGCCGGTCTCTGCGGGGAGCAGGGCGACCGGTTCGGTGCCCAGGTGGGTGAAGTCGAACTCGACGTCCGTGTCCACGGTTTCCTCGTCCTCTTTCTCTTTGTCGGGCCGGTGGGTCATGCCGCACCGGCGCTGTCGTTGTTGTCGTCCTCGAATACGTCCAGCGCGTCGGCGATGACCGACTCCTCGAATCCGTCCTCTTCCGCGAGGCGCTTCTTGGCGGCGCGGACGCGGTCTCCGACCCATGTCTCGGCCTTGCCGTACTCGATTCCGAGGCGCTCCAGGTCCGGCGCGATGCCGGACAGCGAGCACTTCGCGATGTACCGCTCGGCTTGGTCGCGCTGCTTCTCGCGCACTTCGCGAGGTACGCGGCCGCCGTTTTCCGAGGGGGCGGCGGCGGTCAGGGCGGGTACCGCGCTGAGCGGGGCGCCGTTTTCCGAGGCGCGGCCCGCAGAAATCGAGGCGTCGCGATCGCCCGCACTTTCCGAGGTTTTGCGAGCCTTGGCGGTGGCCCGCTCAAGGGCGCGCTGCCGCTTGGACCGCTCGGCCTCTTCCAGGGCGCGGGCTTCGGCTTCGGCCTTGATCCGCTCGGTCTCGGCAGCGGCTGCTGCCTCCGTGCGCAGGGCCTCGGCCTGCGCTTCTGCCGTCGTGATCTCGGCCTGGCGGGTGGCCTCGCGGTCACGTTCGGCCTGTTCCAGCTCCCACTGGGCGCGGCGCTGCTGCGTCGCGATCTCGGCGTCGGTCTTGCGCTGGGCCGCCTCGATTCCGGCCGCTCGCTCGCGGAGCTCGATCCGCTCGCGTTCGGCCTCGATTTCTGCGCGGCGGGCACGTTCGGCTGCCTCGATTTCCGCGGCGATCCGCTCGTTTTCGCGCCTCGCGTCTTCCTCGCGTTCGCGCTGGGCGGCCTCGCGTTCTTCGCGGGAGCGCTTCGCGGCGGCCTCGCGTTCTGCTGCCTCTCGCTGGGCGGCGGCCTCGCGTTCTGCCTCTGCGCGGGCTCGCGTTTGGGCTGCCTCGCGTTCTGCGGCCTTCGCGTTCTCGAACTGCGCGATGATCGCGTTCAGTTCGCCGCGGCGCCGGGTGGCGTACTTGCGGTAGCCGGTGGCGGCTTCCGCCAGCAGGATCAGCAGCGCCGGGGCGACGGAGTGGAGCAGGATGCCGCCGGCGTCGGGCTTTTGCGGGACGAAGTGGAAGTGCCCGTCGGGGTAGAGCGACGTCCAGCAGTTCATGACCCAGGTGGACAGGCCGGCGGTCCAGCGCAGCAGGAACGGCCAGCCGCCGGGCTTGTAGTCGCCGCCGTGCTCGGCGAGGACGCCGTCGACGTACAGGACGGTGATCAGGGCGAGGCTGGCCAGGGGGTCCAGCATCCAGGCGATGTACCAGGGGATCTCGTGGGAAACACCGAACCGGGTCACATTCACACACGTGAAGATCAGGGCGCCGCCTCCGAGGGTCAGCAGCGCGTTGGTGACCATGGTCAGGACCTCGTCCAGTTTGGCGATGGACTTGCGAGCCCTGGCGGCGTCGTGCGCGCTGGCGGGCGCGGGGGGCTCGGGCGGTCCGGCCGGTGTCTGCCGGGGCACGGGCGGGGGGCTCATGGTGACTACCTTCCGTAGTGTGCGGGGGAGTGTGCGGCGCACACTGCACAGGGCGCAAACCGGGATCAATCACATGTGTGTGGGCTTGCACACTGGAGGTTTCCTAAGGGGAGGGAGGGGGCCGCACAGTGCGCTGTGCGGTGTGCGACCCCTCCCGTAGGTGGTTACTTTCAGTTGCCTTCGTCGAGCGGGGAGCGGATCAGGTCGTACGATCCGTAGCCCTCGTCGGAGGTGTCCTTGGCGATGACGCCGTCGTCCAGGAGCTGCTTCTTCAGGCGGTTCCACCAGTCGCGGGCGCCCTTCTTGTCGACCCGCATCCACAGGTCGTTGAGCTCCTTGGGTTCGAAGCTGTCTTTGCCTTCGCGCACCCATGAATCGAGTCGGGCAAAGATGGCGGCCCTGGTGTCGTCGGGGGAGAGCTTCTCCTTGTCGTCCACCAGGTCCGGCAGCGAGAAGACCGGGGCGTCGCCGGGCGGGGCCTCGATCTCGGACTCGACGTCCAGGTGGTCGTACGCGCCGGGCTCGGGGTCGGCGGCCAGGATCTGCCGCAGTTCCTCGTCCAAGTTCTCGGTCTCCTTCGCGAGCAGGTCCGGGTCGATCTCCACGTCCTCGTCCTCCTCGTCCGCGTCGGCGTCGTCCTCGGAGACCGTGGTGCCTGCTGGGGCGGCGGGCGCGGTCGGCTGCTGGGGGAAGGCGCCGGTTCCGTCGGCGTCGCCCTCCAGGAGCGGGGTGGTGTAGAAGGTGCGGTTGGTCCACAGCGCGCCGAACGCGGCCGCGGTCGTCTCGTCCATGGGGGAGCGCACGTTCATGCCTGCGGTGACGGCGGCCGCCAGGGTGGGGCGGTCGGCGCCGTAGGTGCGGGCGGTCACGGCCCAGCGTTCCTGGGCGATGCCCATCCCGGCCGCGTACAGGTAGCCGGGCTTCCTGTTCGCCCAGCCGGGGAAGGCGCCGGCCTCGATCGCCTCGGGCGGAAGGATGTACTGGGCCTCAGCCCCGTCGGACAGGCCATAAGCCATACCGGCGGGGTGGTTGGAGCGCGCCGTGGTGTCCATCTGGTCGTGCGTGGCGCGCTGGATGGAGGAGAGGAACCAGCCGCCGGTGGACCGCAGGGTGCGCAGCACCTTGGCGTACTCGTCCCCGTCGGCGAAGTCCGCGGCTTCCTCGCCGATGATCAGAAGGAAGTTCAGGCCGCAGCCGGGCTTCCACTTGGACAGGCCCTTGGCGGCGAGGAAATCGCCGCGGGCCTTGATGACCGTGTGGAGCTGCTTGAAGAACCGGCGCGCTTCCTTCTCGGTGGTGATGACCATGTCTGCGGCGTGCCGGACGTGCCCGTAGTCCTGCATGAACTTCGAGCAGTTGATGACGATGACGGACACCTCGGTGCGGGTGGAGGCCTCGGTGACGATGATCGAGTTGCCGACCGTCTTGCCCGCTCCGTTGGTGCCCTGCGCGATGGCATGCTCGACATTGCCGCCGCCCTCGACCTCCTGCGGGTCGTTGAGGACGCCGGGCAGGTTCAGCTTGAGCGTCTCGCCGTCCTCGTAGATGCCGACGTTGATCGGCACATCACCGAAGCCGGCGCCGAACGCGGACGGGCCGGGCCAGGCGACGCCTTCCTTGAGGAGGTCGGCGACCTGGACCCGCACGGTGATGTCGGAGTCGTCGTCATCGTCGACGGTGTGGGTGATGCGCCCCCGGCCGAGCTTGAGCGCGGCCGTCATGGCGGGGATGCGGCGGGCGAGATCCTCCGCCGTCGCCCCGTCCTTGGCCTCCACCTTGGCTACGACCGTGCCCTTGCCGTTGGACTTGGCCTCCTTCAACTCGTGCTTGGCCAGCCCGATCTCGGATTCCAGCTTGGCCCACTTGCCGTCGCCCTTCTCGCTGCCCTTCTTGTACAGCGCCGACCACAAATGATTGGCGATGCACAGGCCGGCCCCGGCGAGCGTCCAGGTGCCCATCGTGGCGCCGGACTCCAGGCCCACCACGGTGCCCAGGGTGATCCCGGTCGTGGTGGCAACGGCGTTGACCTGGTGGAGGCACCGCACGTCGAACTCCCGCTTGGCCTTCACGTCCATGTGATGGATCAACTTGGACAGGGCCGCGCCGGTCCCGGCCAGCCCCAGCGCGGCGAGCGCCAGGGAGGCCGGGGTGGTGGCGAGCAGCACGTGGGCGGTCTCGGCGACGATGCAGCCGCCGACGTTGATGCCCCACGGTCCGCCGTAGGTGACCCACGCGTTCCTTGAGGACTGCTCCTCTGTACGGGTGGAGATCTTCTTGCTTCGTGCGGAGATACGGCGGGCCATCACGCGGCCTTCCCGCCCTCGCCGGGCTTGCCGGGGGCGCCCTTGGGCTTGTCACCGATGGAGAATCCGGGCTTCTTGCCCTTGCCCTCGCGTGACTTCCGCTCGGCCTCGATCTCGGGCTGGATGAAGTGCCGGACGAAGGACGCGTACATCTTGATGCCGCTCAGGCCCAGGACCTTCGCGGCAGAGGCACCGCCCTTGAGGTGGGCGGCCACCAGCTTGGAGCGGACCTTGGACTGGACGCCGAACGTGTACCACTTGCCCTTGTACTGGGCGAGGATCGCGCCGATCACATCGGCGTCCATGGCCACACGCATGTGGAGCTCCAGGCCGAGCGCCCGCAGGATCCGGGCGTACTGGTAGAGGTCGCGGTCAGTCTGGAACTCGATCTTTTCCAGCTGCTGGACGAGCTGGGTGAGGTTCGAGCCGAGCTTCTCGCCGCTGCCGCTGTCGCTGTCGCTCATGACGGGGGTCGGGTCCTTCCGATAGGGGGTCATGCCGGTTTCGGGGGCTGTCACCTCCCCGCGGGTCCGCACCCTGCGGTGCGGAGCCACGGGCAAGCGGCACACGGTCACTTGCTGGCAGCGGCGCTGTCGTTGGCGCTGGAGATCGCGGCGCCGATGCCGGTGCCGATGCCGTTGATCGCGGTCTGAAGCGGCGACGTCGCCAGGGCGTAGCCGCAGACGAGCGCGCAGATCAGAACGCCCGCTTGGATCTCGGCGCGCCAGCAGAGCCAGGTGGCGCCGCCGGCGATCAGGAACAGGGGCAGTGAAATCACTGGGTCCTCCAATGGACGGGGAATCGGGGAAGTGCTCACCGGCCGCGAGAGCCGAACCGAGCGAAACGCCGATGTGCTCCTTCGCTCTCCACCGCCACCGGGCCGCGGGGCGGGCCGGTGGCGACTGGGCAACACAGGAAGCGCAGTCAGCGGGCCAGGAGCACCGCGACGACGATCAGCGGGCTGGCCATCCCGAGCAGGCAGAAGCACATCGCGCCGTCCTCCGTGGTCAGTTGGCGGGGTCAGAGGGCGGTTCACGATGTCGGCCGGGGACGACCGCGGGGCCGTGCAGGCGGTGCACCGGATGGCCGGCCGCCCAGGCCCCGGCGGCAGCCGAGGCAGCGGCAACGAGCAGGGCCTGGGCGAGCGGGTGATGTATGCCGTGAGCGGCCAGGGCCCCCTGGGCCGCGTTGTGCTGCGCGGCCCGGGCCCGGCTTATCAAGTGGGTCACTTCTTGCCAGCGTTCGATCCGGTCGACTGCCGATTCTGCTCGGCGAGCTTCCGGTGGAGTTCCTCGCGGTCGGCGTCAGTCATCGCTGGCACCGCCCTGAGCGTTGCGGCGGTCTGCCTCCTGCGCCCTGCGCAGCGCCTCGTCGGCCTGGTTGTTGCGTGTGATGATGTTCATCGGGCCTCCACATCAGGTCCTGACGGCCCCGGGGGTGCGATCCCCGGGGCCGTCCTTGTAGTGCGGGACAGGCTGTTCGGCTCTCCTTCCGCAGTGGATGGTGGAGCGGGGCTCTCCGCGCTCTCCACCGCTCACCGGGCGCCGAAGCGAACGGTGAGCGTCTGGGCAGCGCGGGGCTGCAAGTGCTTGGATGCGCGGCCTCTTCCGCCGCTGCGTGATCGTCTTGCGGAAGCCGGAACCTCGGCTCCGACACGGCCCGAAGGCGTGTCCGGTGGTGCCAGACAGGGAGACGACGTGCCCTGCGGTGCTGTGCGATATGAACCTGTGCCTCTGTCCCGCTCGCCCGAGTTATCGCTCCCGGGGTCGTCGCGCCACCGGCGTCCGTTCCCTTGGCCAGGTCCGTTCTTTTGCGTCGTAAGGGGGTCAGCCCCCCGCGCTCTCCATCCGTAAAAATCGCCCGGCCGTTTACTGCTTCCAGGCCGCCAACCAGGGTTGGCGCCAGATGGGTCCTCGCACGTGCTGACAGCCACCACCTCGGTGATGACGCCTCACGACGGGTCTCCACTCACCTCGGCCGGTGTGGTCACAGCCGTCGTATCCGTGGTGGATCACGCTGTTGAGTTGTGCTGGTCACCGAGGTTCCGGCTCCCACATCCGGCGCCGCCCCAGGGCGGTTCCGGGTGAAGGAGCCGGGTCCGAAGACCCGGCGGGTGGTGCAGGGGAGAGTCAGGCCGCGACCGGGAGGAGCGCGGCAGCCGGCGGCACGGTGCGCAGCTGCGCGGCGTAGGGGAGGAGCACGTCGACCAGGCGCTCGCGCACCAGCTCGGTGGCGGTGGGGTCGGTGGCGGCGATGTCGCGGGCGGCGAGCATGCGGTTCTCGCGGGCCTCGATCGCGGCGATAGCGGCGGTGATGTCCAGGCCGTCCAGCCGCTCGTGGGGAAGGGGGCCGACGGCGTACATCTCGAGCGGCGTACCGAAGGCGACGTCCAGGTCGAGGCCGGCGAAAGGGGGGAGCGGAACCTCGACCGCCTTCAGGAGGGCGAGCGTCTCAGCGTCGAAGGTCTCGGTAGCGAGGCTGGCGGAGGGGCGGTGGGTGACGTTCATGGGGTGGATTCCCTCTCGGACATGCTGATCTCGGGAGGCGTCCCGATGGCGAACGGGCAGGGCGCAGCAGCACCTCTTCGGCACCCCGGCGCCAACCTCGTTAGCGAGGTTTGGTGCGCCTTCAGTAGAGCGCTGCTCGTTAGCGATGTCAAGAAGCACGTTAACGAGGTACGCTCCTTCGGCGGCTTCCCCACCCTTCGGGGCGCCCTTGCCGGTTCCTCGATAGCCAGCGGCCGTAGGATCGCTAACGAGGTAGGGAGATGCATGACGAGTGAGACGGGCGCGCAGCGGCCCAAATACCAGCGGATTGCCGACGACCTGAAGGCGGCGATCGAGACCGGCAACTACGGGCCCGGTGATCGGCTTCCGGGCGAGAGCGCGCTCGCCGCTCAGTACCAAGTTGCTGTTCTCACCGCCCGTCAGGCGCTCAAGATCCTGCGGATCGAGGGCCTGGTGGAATCGAAGCGGGGCGCTGGCGCCCGCGTCATCGAGTTCCGCCCGATCCGGCGTCACGGCATCCAGCGGCTCGCCCGTGAGCATTGGGGGGCTGGCAAATCCATCTGGTCCGCCGACGAAGAGCGCCCGGTCACGATTGATGTCCGAGTCGACACCGTTCCGGTTCCAGCGCACATCGCCCGCATGCTGGAGCTCGATGAGGCCGGGCCCGTGTGCGCGCGATCCCGCCGCTTCGTTCTGGCCGACAGGACGGTCATGCTCGCGACTTCCTACCTCCCCCTCGGACTGGTCGAAGGCACGGCGATCATGCGTGTCGACACCGGTGAAGGCGGTACGTACGCCCGGCTCGCTGAGCTTGGCCACAGCCCCGTGCACTTCCGCGAGGAAATCCGCTGCAGACTTCCCGTCGCCGAAGAAGCCGAAGGACTCGGTATGCCGTTGGAGCGACCGGTCATCAAGCTGTGTCGAACGGCTTACGACGCGGATCTTCAAGCGGTCGAAGTCAACGAAATGACGCTGGACAGCGCGGCATACATCTTGGAATACGCGTTCGATGCATGAGCCATCGAAGTCGACCACGATGCCCCCTCATGACTGTTCGTCGTGTGGGAGCCATCACAGTCGCGCCGAGTGCGACGGAACATCACAGAGCCTTGTCGAAGCCCGTGCGCACTTTCGTTCACGGGTTTTCAACATCCACATACACATGGGGTTTGGGGCCTGAGCTCTAGGCTCGCGGCCATGACGATGACGGAGGGGCAGAGGGTGGGGAAGCAACGTGCGGGGTGGAGGCCGGACCGGCTGCGCGAGCAACGCGAGGCCCATGGCCTGACCTTGGAGAAGGCTGGAGAGCGCCTCCGGGAGGTAGCCGAGCAGGCCAAGCTCAAGGGCATCCCTGCCGCGAACCCCCAGACCTTGTGGCAGCACGAGCAAGGCGAGGTCTTCCCTGGCCCGCACTACCGGCGCGCCTACTGCCTTCTCTATCGGGCCACGGAGCCCGACCTGGGATTTCGCACTGCTCTCCCTGGCGAGGAATCGTCGTTCAAGATCACGCCGATGGACGACCGCCTCAACGGCGCACATGTCCTGGCTGTTGAGCGGGCGATTCATCGCATCGCCCCAGGGGGCTCAGGCGAGGCAAACCACTTCGACTTGCAGCAACGCATCATCGACGCGTGGAAACGTCGGCACACGGGCGGGGATCCGCACCGCCCAGTGCTCATCCTGGTCGGTGGGTTCGCCGGCAGCGGGAAGACTGAGCTCGCCCGCTTCTTCGTCCAGCTCACCGGCTGGCCTCTGCTCGACAAGGACCCGCTTACCCGCCCACTCGTGGAACGCCTCCTAGTCGCCCTAGGCGGTGACGCGAACGACAGGCACACCGAGCTCTACCGGAAGCAGGCCCGGCCGGTGGAGTACGACTGCCTGATGCAGTCGGCCATGGCCAATATCAAGTGCGGCATCAGCACCGTGCTGACCGCGCCGTTCATCGCGGAGATGACCGACCCGGCGTGGATGCAGCGCCTGACCAATCGCGCGGGATCGATGGGTGTCGACGTCTTCCCGGTGTGGGTGAGCTGTGACGAGGAGTCGATGCGCGAGTACATCGGATTCCGCTCTGCGGCCCGAGACGCCTGGAAGCTGACGCGGTGGGACGAATACATGGCCACGATCGACCTGGAGCTACGTCCGGCGGTGCCGCACCTGGTCGTCGACAACCGGCTGGGCACCGCGGTGACACTCGCGGACCAAGCCCGGCAGGCGATGAGGGCGATGTACGCGTGAAGTCGAAGCAGGGCGTGATCCTGTACGGCCCTCCAGCGTCGGGCAAGGACACCGTCACCACCGCGCTGGCCGAGCTGAGTTCGAAGTACACGCAGTTCGCGCGGCTCAAGGTGGGGACAGGCAAGTCAGTCGGCTACCGGATGGGCACAGCGGAGGAGCTGGACGAGCTAAAGGCCGCGGGCGGCGTCCTCTACGCGAACAGCCGCTACGGCAACACGTACGTCATCGACAAGCCCGGCCTGGATGCAGCGTTCGAGGCCGGGGTGCCGGTGGTGCACATCGGGCAGGTCGACGGCATCCGGGCCTTGGTCGACGGCTACCCGGCCAACTGGTCTCAGGTGCTGCTGTGGTGCCCGCGCGAGACGACCGCTGAGCGGTCCGCGGACCGGGGAGACAGCGACACCACGGCGCGGCTGGCGGCGTGGGACGCGACCTGCGCGGACCTGGGCGCACACCCGGACATGGTCTGGGGCCTGACCGTGGACACCACAGCGTCGGCGCCACAGGAAGCGGCGCGGCTAATCGACCAGCTGCTGGCGCAGCGGGCGGGGGCGGCGCAAGCATGAGCGTGGGCTACGGCCGGGCGAGTCGGTCCAGAGCGTCGGTGAGCGTGAGCTCGCCCTCGTCCTTAACGTCGTGCCACCGTTCCAGCGTGGATGCGGCTGCTCGCAACATCTCAGGCGGGAGACCGGCGGCCGCGAGCGTGTCGGCGGCTTCCTCCAGCTCCGGGCCCCAGCGCCAGGCTCGTGCCGCCGTCTTGGCCACGTACTGCGGTTCCGCGAGGTACGAGTCGGAGCGCCGGGATGCGACCTCGACGAGCTCTTGGTCGACACCGTGCTCGCGCGCCATGCCGACCGCGAGCGCAACCAGCACGCGCGAGGTCTTCTGGAAGCTGGCGTACGCCAGCTTCAACGCGGATGCCTTGCCGATCTCCGTACCCAGCACCTCCGTCCGGACGGCGGTGCCCGTGAACAGCGTCGCGATCCTCTCGGTCGCGGCGTGCGGGCCGGACAGGTACAGGGTAGGTGTCTTGCCGCGCACCGGCGGAGAACCGACAACCCCACCGTCTACGACGGTCGCGGCCGGTTCGAGCAGCGTGGCGATCCGCTGCGTCCGCTCGGGGTTGATCGCGTTCGCCTCCGCGTACGTCCCGACAAAACGGTGCCTCGCGACCTCGCGGGCGAGCTCCTCGGCTGCAGCCGGCGGGCAGAGACTGATGACGACGTCGGCGCGGTCCAGCAGTTCGGCCAGTGTGGCCACGGGCGTCAGTCCGAACTGGTCGGCGCGTGCCGCAGATGCGGGACTGCGCCCGGCTGCGCACCACAGGACCTGGGACGCGTTGGTCGCGGCGCAAGCGGCGACGGCAGCGCCCATGCTGCCGGGGTGGAGAATGCCAACGGTCGGCTGGTCCATAGTGCTACTCCGTCTCCTCGAGCAGAATGTTGATGGCGTCAGTGACGTCATCAACGACGTGGTCAGCGGCAGGAACACCGTCGGGCCAGGGGCTGCCGCGCAGCCAGATGGTGCGCAGGCCAGCCCCATGGCCGCCGCCGATGTCCCCGGTCGCGTTGTCGCCGACCATCCAGCCGCCGTCTGCGAGGTTCACGCCGCAGCGTATGGACGCAAGTTGGAAGAGACGCAGGTCTGGTTTGCGGATCTCCAGATCACCGGAGACGGCGACGCCATCGACGAGGTCGGCAAGACCGGTCGCGGCGAGTTTGGCTCGCTGGATGTCACTGGCCCCGTTGGTGATGACGCCGACTGTCCACGCGGCCGCGTGCAGTTGGGCCAGGCCCTCGATGACGTCGGGTCGGCAGGTGACGGCGCCAGCCATGAAACTGACGTAGTCCTGCCACAGCAACACGGGGGACTGCTGCAGGTCGAAGGTGTCCCTCAGCCGGGTGAAGTCGTTAGCGCTTGCGCGGTCGGCGAGCTCGGTGAGCAGCCATCGCTCAATGTCCGGTGCGAAGGTGTGCGCGCGGCACAGAACGGCCACGGCATCGCTGAGCGCGGATTGACGGTCGGTCAGCGTGCCGTCCAGGTCGAAGAACACGAGGCGGGACACAGTCACGGACCCTACCCGCCGGTCAACACGTCGCTCTTCCCGGCGAGGCCGCTCCCCCCGCAGAGATCAATTCATGTATCTTTTCAGGGACTGTTTCTCAGGATGGAGGCTGCGGTGTCGGATCCGCTGCGTCGAGTTGATGCTCTGGTGGATGACGCCACGCTCCCGCCGCCTTCTGTTCGGCAGCAGCTGCGCATTGCCGCTGGCCTCACCCAGGCGGAGGTCGCCGACGCCATCGGCGTGCAGCGTGTCGCCGTCGCACGGTGGGAGGCAGGGCTCACCAAGCCCCACCGCGGCAACCGTTTGAGGTACGCGCACTTCCTCAAACGGCTTGCGGAACGCTTTCCCGGGGCCGCGAAAGCGGATGAGGGCATGCCGACGCCGGCCTCTGATTCCAGGGGGTCGGGATGACCTAGCGGCCATCGGCCGCGCGCCAGGGGCGGATTTACCACCCGCCGGCCTCGCGCGGCCCGTCTACCGACCGGATTAACCACCCGCGTCGGCTGCTCAGATCCCAGTTACCGCTGGTTCTGAGCCGCGGCTCACTGAGCCGCACATTCCTATACCGGCCCCTTACCAGGGCCACCACCGGCCACTCACCACGGCCACCACAGCCGTAGACAGCACCCCGGTTTCATCACGGCCCCCACCACAGGGGCTTCGCGATTCACCGGAACCGAGAAGAGAGGAGAAATCTCCCCCAGCCCGATCGGTTTCCGCCCGCTTCTCGCGAAGGGGGCTACCCGACACATCCGCACATCTGGTTCGTCCGGGCCCGAGGGCTCCGGTCGGTCCAGCCGTATGGAGGCAGGTCTTTCTCATAGTGCACGAGGTTGGTGTCTTCTGTCAGCTTGACCCTGTCCGTTTCACGCCGGTTCGGCCCCCTCGGGCTTCCCGTGTGACGGGATCGGCGTCCGGTTCATTTAGCTATGCGCGTTTTAATCAGGATGGTGGATTTCCGGTAGGAAGCCACCAGAGCAGCGCTTTCGGGATGGTGAACCGGTGAGCGGCGTGGCGGCGCCGGTCGCCGCACTGCTTCCTGCCCCGCGTCCGTCGATCGACGATGCGCTCCCCGTGCTGCCTGTCCTGTACGTGCCGGATGCGAGCCAGTGGCTGACCGCATCGACGGGCCGGATCGCGCCGGACGGCTATTCCTGGATGCAGGCGGTGCACTGGGTGGCGGGGTCCGGGCTGTACGAGCCACGGCGGCACCGGTCGCACGGGCCGCGCTCCTTCGGGCCAACGACCGTGCTTGTCGCCCAGGAGCTCGCACGGCTCTCTCCGTGCCGCCCGGGCATCGAGTACCTGGTGCGGCGCACCGGGCTGTCGGAGCGGTCGGTGGAGTACCACCTGGGGATGCTTCGGGAGTCCGGGCTGCTCGCGTACGTGGTGCGGGGCACGCGGATCCGCGGTGCGCCCGCGCAGGCGTCGGAGTTCGCGCGGATGGTGCCGCCGGAATTCGATGTGGCGTTGGGCGTCCGTACGGCGGGGGAGGGCACCGGGCGGCGGATGACGGGGATCGCGGAGGCCGGCCGAAAGCTGTTGGCCGCGCTGGCGAAGAAGGCTGCCCGGAAGGTGCGCAAGCGGCGGGCGAAGTCATCTTCGAAGGCTCCGGCGAGGGGTGCCCGCAGGGGTGCTGGCCTGGGTGTTGCGACGGCTGTTCCGGGTGGGCGTTGCACCCCAATGTGGGGTAGTTCCCGCAGTGCTTCTTCTGCGGGAACTACCTCCTTCCCCCCTGAGAGCAAGCTCGCAAGCGGGCAGAACGATTCCCCCGCCCCGAAGAAGCCCAAGCGCGGCCGCCGGAAGCTCAACGCGGTGGGGCGCCGTTACCAGCTGGCCTCGGAGCTGATCCGCCGGGTGCCGTGGATGGTCCGGGCTCTTGTGCCCCGGATCGCCTGGATCCTCAAGGAGGTCTCGGACGCGGGCTGGACGGCCGACCAGGTGATCGCGTTCCTGGACTGCGCCGATGTCCCGGGGACCGTGCACCGTCCGTCGGGTTTCCTCGCCGGGCGGCTGGCCGGTGCGGTGGCGCTGTGGCCGACGGAGGAGGGCCGGGAGCGTGCTGTCCAGGCATACCGGGACTCCCGGCGGGCAGGGCGGGCCCGTCATCAGGAGTGGGAGGGCGCCTGGCAGGCACCGCGCAGCGAGTCGGTGCGCCGCATGGTCGCTGAGGCGTTCGCGCCTCGCCCGCGGCTGTTCGAGGGCGACGGTGTCCTTGTGGGCGCCGATTCCGTGACCGGAGTAGATGATCTCAGTGCGGAGGAGCGTGCGGATCTCAGGTCGACTGCGTGGGGCGAATTCATGCGGGGCGAGACGACGCTCGTCACGTCCACGGTCGACGCTTCCGGGCAGGCGGCCGCTGAGCGGATCTACGGCGCCGGCTTGGTGCAGCGTGCTCGTCGTCTGGCGAGCGGCAGCCGCAGCTCGCTGATGGCCGTGGGGCGGTAGGAGGCGTTTACTGCGCGAGTTGGCAGCCCCGCCAGCCGGTTCCGCGCGAACGCGTGAGGGCGCCGCAGCTGGCCGAGCACGGCGGGGAGCGGGTGCGGACGGTTCGGGGGTGCCAGACAGTGATGCCCGGCGAAGGCCGGCCCCGGTCGGGATACGGGCGCTGCACGGATAGCGGGCTGCGCTGCACGATCATTCGGTGGTGCCGGTGGCCCACCGTTCCAGGTCGCCTACCGGCTTGTTCAGCAGCGTGCGGCGGCGGGACTGCGCGGTCGCACGGCTCTCCAGGTGCATCGCCTTCGCCAGGGCGGCGTGCGAGACATGCCTGGCGGCAGGCTGGCGCAGCGAGGCGTCCCGTACGGCCTCCAGCCGCTCCAGCAGCCCGGTAGTGCCGTCGATGGCGGCCTCGAGCTCGGCGACGCTCGCCCGGCCCGTGCGCAGCAGCGCCAGCCCGTGCAGCGCGGTGGCGAACAGCGCGGCCAGCTGCTCGCCGTCGCTGCCGAGTGCGACCACGTCCTCGGCGGCGAGCGGGACCAGGAGCTGCTCCTGGTGGTCGTCGGGGTGCGCGGGATCGGTGCTCACCGCGGTCTCCTTTCTCTGGTGGATCGGTCAGCGGTCGGTGACCGTCCAGCCTTCATCGGGCCAGCTGCGGATGACGCCGCCAGGAGTGGTCACCTCTCCGGCGCAGGCGCCCAGGCCCAGGGCGTCGATCTGGTTCAGCAGGGCAGCAGCCTCCTGCGCGAGCTCCCGGGCCTGTGTCTGGCGGGCGCGGAGTTCTTCGGCGGTTCCGGTGAACACGGTGTCTCCCTCGGTGGTGTCGGGCGGCGGCGGGCTACAGCCAGCGGAAGAGGCGGCGGACCTCGGAGGCCGCGCCCGAGAAGTTGTCGGCATCCAGCCGTGCGTCGCAGTCGTACGGGTCCTCGGCCCCGTGCATCACGTCCTCGGACGCGGCCTCCAGGACGTCGGCGAATCGCTCGTGAACGGCGGCCTCCTTCAGGGCCCGGACGACGGTCTCCCGGTCGGCGGTGCCCCGCTTGATGGCGTCGGCGAGCAACCCCAGCGCGGCGGCCGCCGCCGGCGCCAGGTACGTGAGCTCGCTGTCGACGGCACCCCGGTCGGTGCTGGTCTCGATGGCGGTGATGTCGGCGGCCTTCACGATCTCCGTGGACGTGCGCTCCATGACGGGCCTCTCTCGAATGTCGGGGCTCAGGCGGTCCGGCCGAGGTAGCCGGCGGCGGTGTCGACGAAGGCATCGTGTGCGACCTTGGCCGCCTCGCGGGCGGCGTCCAGGTCCTGGCTGGTGGCGTACGGGTCGCGCAGCGCGTAGGTCAGCGTGATCATCTCGTCGGCCGCGGCGCGCACTGCCTGGTCCTCGATGAGCACCCGCAGCGCGAGACACGGCCGGTTGACGGCGGACCGGGTCATGTGGCTCGCCGCGCAAGGCCTCGATCCGCTCGGACCCGGCCTCGGTGAGGACGGCATGGGCGCGCATCCCAATCGCCCGGCGATGGTCGCTGACGGCGCAGGCAAGGGCGGTGACGGCCTCCAACCGGTCGCGGCGGATCGCCTCGCCGTGGCTCACACGCACCGACCGTTCGGCGGCGCGCTCCTGGAACCGTCCGGACACGATCGCACCCAGCAGCGTGGCGAGGATGGCGAGGGCGGCGCTGACGAGGGTGGCTAACACGGTGACTCTCTCCCTGGGGTATGAACTTCAATACAAGCGACTGTATGAAATCTAATACACCTAGGGAAGGGGGGCGCCATGATTCTTTACGCCCTTCTCTTGGCCTGGCGCGATTCCCGTCAGCGGCAATCGACTGTCCGGATCCGGCACTCAGCGCCCGCCCGCGAAAGGATTCGACGGCCACAGATCACCCGCGTCGATGTCCGGGAACTTCCGCGCGTGGCCGTGTCAGCTCTCTGTGCCGCTGGTGTCCCGGTTCGCCGGCCGGGTGGCTCGCTGGGGCCAGCGGCCGGTCTGCCTGAAGAGCTTGGTCTTGGTGGTGATGTAGGTGGGGCTGATCCCCAGCACGCCGGCGATGCTGGTCTGGGTGACCCCCTCCTTGTCGACCAGCTGCACGATGGCGGCTCCGAGTGCGGAGCCTGCGAGGCCTCGCAGGCGTTCGGCTTCACCGGGGTGCACGTCGCGTACGGGGGCCCGCCGCCAGACCATGCCCCGGGCGTCGAGTGCCGCACGGCGCTGGGCCGGGATGCCGCCGGATTTCGTGCCGTTGTTGAGGTTGCGGTAGTAGGAGACGGTGGCTCCCAGGCGGTAGCCAGTGTCGTCGACGTAGGCCTTCTCGACCGTGGCGAGGCTGCCGTGGGCCGCGGTGTAACGGTCGCAGGCGGCGAGGAACTCGCCCCAGGCCCGGTCGCTGCCGGTGGCGAAGACCATGCCGAGCTCCTCCAGGGAGACCTGCTCGGCGGGATCCAGCCGGCCTTCCACGAAAGCGCGGCGGACCTGCTTGAGACGCACGCCCAGGGGATAGCCGTCCGGGGCGGTGTAGGAGGGGGGCACGAGGAGCCGGCCGTGCTCGGCGGCGTACTGCAGGCATGCGGTGTGCAGCTGCTGCCAGCGCAGGTCACGGGTGTTCCACACCATGCCGAGGTCGTCGAGGGTGCGGCGGACGAATTCGGGCACCCGGTGGGGCCTGGTGCGGGTGGTGTTGACCTTGCTGCCGAGGCGGTAGCCGCCGGGGCTGGTGTAGTTCTGCGGGACCAGGGCGTGACCGAACTGGGTGTGGAAGGCGCGCAGTTCGTCCAGGAACCGGTGCCAGGGCAGCTCGGGGGTGTCCCAGAGCATGCCCAGCTTGTCGAGGGCCTCGATGCGGTCGGGCCGCAGCCATCCCTTGCGCCGGTGCTGGCGGGCGTTGATGATCCAGCGCCCCAGGTTGAATCCGTCCGCGGTGACGTGGTCGGTGCGCACGGACAGGTGGCCGTGCTCTTCGGCGTGGGCGCGGGCATGCCCGTAGCCGGCCCACCAGGAGGAGGTGGTCTGCCGCACTGTCAGGGCGGTGAGCTGGGCCAGGAGACCGTCGGTGGAGCCCGGCGGCAGGCACAGCGTGATGCGGCCGGGCAGCTGCGGGCTGGAGGTCGCCTCGTAGGAGCGCTGGGTGTCGAGTTCGATGCCCAGGGTCTCGTCGTGGGCGCGCAGCGCACGCAGCACCTGCCACAGGGTGCGGAAGTCGCCCGGTTCCAGGTCGCCGATCTCCTCGGTGGAGTCGGGCACGACCAGCGGCAGGATCACCGTTGCGGTGCTCTGGCCTGTGCCGGCACGGCGCAGCGCGCGGCCGACTGCCTGCACGATGTCGACCTGGGACTTCTTGGGGTGGGCGAACAGCACGCCGTCGATGGCCGGGACGTCTACGCCCTCGGACAGGCAGCGCACGTTGGCCAGGGCGGTCCATGCGCCGGGCGGCTGGCGCAGGTTGTCCAGGATGCGCTCGCGTTGGGCGTGGGTGTGGCTTCCGGTGATCCGCTCGGCGTGGACGCTGCCCTCCGGGCGGCTGCCGGCATCGAGGCGGTCCAGGGTGGAGGGCAGGGAGCGGGCGAACTCGTGGGCGGTGTCCAGGCGGTGGCAGAAGACGAGGACGCGGCGCAGCCCGTACTGGCGGGCGGCCTTGGCGAGGACCGTCTGGGCGGCCAGGGTGCGCAGGTCCGGGGCGCCGGGGGCCTCGACGTGATGGTGTTCGTCGTCGCGAAGCAGTTCGAGCATCTGGTGCTGGGTGACCCCCATGATCACGACCCGGTAGTCGTTGAGGTGGCCTTCGCTGATCGCCCTGGCCCACGGGTAGTGGTAAAGGACGGGCCCGAAGAGGGTGGCGTCGGACATCGTCAGGCCGCTGCTGGTTTCGGCCCTCACGTCGTCGACGCGCGGGGTGGCGGTCATGAACAACCGGCGCCGGGCCGGGAAGAAGGCCGAGTCCAGGATGCGGCGCGTGGTGAAGTCGGCGCGGCCCGCCAGGTGGTGAGCCTCGTCATGCACGGCCAGGTCTGCCGTCACACCCGCGGTACGCAGGGCCTCGGCGAGACGGTGCGCGGAGCGGTAGGTGGCCACCACCAGACACCGGCCGCGGGTGCGGCGCAGCCAGTCGAGGACGTCCTGCGCGCTGGTGGTGGTCTGCGCGCAGATGTCATCGAGGCGGGCGGGGGAGTCGATGACCGTGTCGTCGCTGCACACCGCCAGCACCGCGTCCGCGGGGCAGAACGCCTCCCATTGCCGGATGGTCTGGGCGACCAGGGCCAGGGACGGCGCCACCACCACGAGCAGGCCGTCGCCGGGCACCAGTCGGGCCGCGCTCATGGCGGCCATGAGGGTCTTGCCGGATCCGCACGCCGCGTGCAGCTGTCCGCGGCCCTCCTCGTGCAGCACGGCGGTGATCGCATCGACCGCTTCCTGCTGATAGGGACGCAGCGGGGGAACACCCCGGGCCGGTGCCGTCATGATCTGCTCATCCCTTCCGGAACTGCGTCGTGACGCCCGGGCGCCGGTAACCGCAAGACGGCCGTATGCCGGGCCGGGGTGGCGTGCGGGCGGACCACGTCCGGCCGCACGGCGTGCTCTTGCGCAGCCGGGCGATGCTGCCGCGCTGCTGTCGGGGTTCCTCCTGCGCCTGCCATCGCGGCCGCGCACCTGCTCGCACCGCTCCCCGCACACATGCCTCCGTGGTGGTCTCGGTGTGCCCGAACCGGCACGGCGCGCGGTTCGGGCCGGCGCCTCACCCTCGGGCGGGCAGGGCCTCGATGTCGCCGCGCTGGCAGGCGTCGATGACCGCCAGACCCTGCGCCCGGCTCCAGCCCCGGCAGGACCGGGCCAGCGCGGCGGGCTCACAGGCGTCGTCCAGCTCGGCGTCCTCGACCTCCTGGGCGAGGAGTTCGCCGGGCTGCTCGACCCAGACGACGTCGATGACCGTGCCGCGCACGAGGAAGGCCAGCGCCTGCCACTGGAGCAGGGGCAGGGGCGCCAGCGACTCCAACTCGGCTGCCAGCAGCCGCTCCAGGGTGTCGGACGGCAGCGTGCGGCCCGGGTCAGCGGGAAGCATGCGGGCGCGGGCGATGGCCTGCGAGACGGTCTTCTCGCTCACCCCGAGTTCGTCGGCGAGCTGCTTGGCCCCGCCGCGGCCACGGCGGGCCGCTTCCTGCGCGATCGCCCGCGCCTTGTCGTCGGCGCCGGCGGTGCGCTCGTCACTGCCGTACTGGATGCGGGCGGCGGCAGCGGTCAGCTGCCGCTGGAATTCGGATTGCATCGGTGGTGCTCCTGCGGCCGGGCACCCCGCTCCCACTGGCGTGGGGCGGGGTGTGAACGAGTGGGCGTGAACGGGATGTCAGTCGGACTGCGCGAGGTCGTCTCGCAGCGAGCGCAGGTATGCGCCCAGGCCATCGCAGGCGGCGACCGGGCTGTCCCCGCATCCGGCGAGATCGGCCAGGATCTGCGCCTCGATCTCATCGAGACGCTCATTGGTGGTGGCGCCGGTGATCGCGTAGTCGTCGACCTCGCTGCCGTTGGTGGCGCCGTCGGTGTCCCACACGGCCACCAGATCGCTCTCGGGGAACCCCTGGCTATCTTCGCCGAGGCCGCCGTAGCCGATGTTGCAGCCCAGCTGCTCCTTGAGTTCCTCCTCCGCGGCCCCGGCGTCCTCGTCCAGGACCGCGACGGTGTTGCTGCCGTCCCACTTCGCCTCGGTGCCCGCGATGATGCGTTCGGCGAGCGGGGCGATCTCCTGCATAACGCGGTTCGCGGCGTCGGCGGTGAGGATCGGGATGCCGTAGCGCCGCTCCAGGCCGTGGTGGACGGAGAACGGGACGGCGCCGCCGACCTCGGAGTCGTAGTCGGCGAGCAGCGTGCCGTGCTGCGTGTCGAGTTCGATGTATGCGGGCTGGGGTTCCGACTGACCGTCGTAGTGGCGGTACAGCTCGGTCGGCTCGGTGCAGCGGATGATCTGTACGTCGTTCACGGATACCCTCCGATGTTGTCGGGAGGCACTCAGACGGCCGCCCGGCCGGGTGTCAGAGGGCTGGACCCCTCTGACACCCACAACATACTTACCCCAAGGGGTAAGTGCAACCCCATGGGGTAAGTTTCCGGCCTGCCGCTCCGCGCCGGGCCGCAGTGCACGCGGGCGGGCCGCAGGCTGAACGGCCCCACGGGGTATCCGGGAACCGATCTATTTCTGGACACGCCGCTGAAAGCGACCCCGGTAGCACCATCGAGGTGCCTTCGCGAGGTCAACGACAACTTCGTCGGACAACGAGGCGGGAGACGACCGGCGTCCTGCACGCGGGCGGCAAGTTCGAGGGCCTGACGGAGCGCGTCATCGTCCGGTGTGCCGAAGGGCACGTGTTCAGCACCGCTTCGACTTCTTCATCGACTTCATCGCCGAATCGATGTACTGCTCGTCGAGTTCACGAACCGGTTCGCCAGAATCATCAGCTGGCGGAAGAAGCAGAAGGCGGAGGCGGCGGAAGGTCGAGGACGAGATGGACAACCGCGTCTTCGCGAACATGATGCCTTTGGTCGCGGACAAGGGCGGAGGGGATTTCACCTGTGAAGGAAGCCGTCTTGCTTCGCCAGCCGCGGCCCCCGTGGTGAATGCAGATGCCGAAGTTCTCCCACCAGGATCGCCACGAGAAGCACCCTCGCCGCGAGGTGACTTGTGCCACACCGCGCACGGCGCAAAGTCACCCCAGGGAGCATTGAGGCGAACGATCGGCACGGCTCTGAGCTGCACGAATGCCGACCGACGGCGCGAAGGACGGAGCGCAACAACCACGCTACACAAACGCCGGAAATCCGTTCCCTCCGCCCTGGCCTGACGGGGCGCCAGTACGCCGGAGCCGTGCATGGCCCGGGTCTCGGGTGTCGGCGTGCTGAGTAGGGTTTTCCCCACGAAGTCTCTTCGGCGCGACGACGGGCTCCCCATCCGGCTTCCGCAGGCCCCGCGCGTTCCGTCGAAGCGACGTCCTGCTGTGAGGAGAACTGGTCACGTGACGCCAACCAACCGCGCACGGAGCCCCGGCGATCCGCCGGGGGCTGCCTCCCGTACGGGTGGTGTTACAACGGGCCCGTCCTCACTGCGTACTCTTCTGCTCTGACCAACTGCACGGTGAAACACAGTCATCCGGGTCGATTTCTACGCCGACCCGGGTGGCCTCGTCTCACCACCCGCGCCAACGGGACGCTGCGGGTCACCACGTAGTCCGACAAGCCGCCCTTCGACACCAGGAGGCAAAAAACAGCGACCCCCCGCGCCAACGGGGGGCCGCTCACGTAGTCCGACAGCCCGCCACCCGACTCGTGCTCCTGCCAGAAGCCGACATCAAGATTGGATCGAAGCCATCAGCGCTGGAACCGAGACTAAGGGGCCGCGCGCCCCAAAGTCACATGGGGGGACCTCATTTGGCTCCTGCCCCCGCACGATGCCCTCGGCCGAGCCCCCCTCCGGCGGTGCCCGATGATGCTCACTCTCATCGTCGGCCTCGCGCTCGGAGGGGCCGCGGTCTACATGGCCTACCGAGACCAGAAGCTGGGGACGGCCATAGTCGTCGGCCTCTCCGTGGTGACCGTCTTCGTCCTCCTCATGGACAAGGACCCGTCTGCGGCCAGGCCGCAGCCCGAGAGCCCGTCCCCGCCTGCGTCGACATTCGCGCCGCCGCAGGCGCCGCCCGCCCAGTCGGAACAGCCCACGCCGTAGAGGGCCGGACCCGGCCTTCTCGGTCGCACCGGAAGGCGCAGCGGGTCCGGCCGCTCATTGGGCAGGGGCCGTTCCGGTACCGAGCCGCTCAGAGCCCCGCCCGGTGTCATTCCGGGCGGGACTTGTGCAATCAGCGCCGCCACGCGTTGGCCCTCTCCCTCAGCTGACTCATAAGCCTCGGACGCAGACTAGTGATACTGCGGAGCTGTCTATGCGTCGGCCACAGCGCCGCCGGAGTGCGCCAGGTCCTGGTTCAGAGCTCGCAGCAGGGCGTGGGCGAGGAGGATGGCCGGCAGAACGAACTGCGGACGGTAGGTGTCGGGCGAGGCACGGTGTGCTCCGAGATGGCGGTTGAACGTGTCCTGCGTGTCGTCGAAGGAGAACGCGTTGCGCATGCCGGCGAGCACCAAGAAGTGCTTGAACTGCAGCAGTGTGAGGTCGCCCCAATCGTTCGCGTCGTCCAGGACGCTGCTGATGGTGCTGTGGTGATTGCCCTTGGGATAGGTCACTTGAGGGAAGGAGCGCCTGATCCAGAGGTTGCCGTGCTGCTTCATCGCGGTCTCCAGCACGTTGCCTGCCAGCGCCTGCGCGCCTTCATCGAGGCCGGCTCGGGCGGTGCGAACCGCAGCGTTCAAGATGGCGACCATCCCGACGAGTTCGGGATGCTCGACGATCTTGAGACTGGTCTCGGTGTCGTCAAGGACGTCGGCGCGGCGCTCGGCAAGGAGTGCGGAGCGCTCGTCCCGTGTACGGAGCGAGACAAGGGTTCGGACGATCTCTTGTCGCGGTGCCCATCCCAGGGACAGCCCATCGGCTGCACTCAATTCCAGGATCGTGTCCAGTTCCGCGGGACCGAGGCCGCGGAGGTTCGCGGGGAGGAACATCGCAGCCGTCGCGCCGAGCTGGTCCAGCAGCGACTGGGGGAGAGACACCCTTCCTACGGCGGCGCCGAGGAGCCTGGGCCAGTCATACGTGTCAGTGAAGAGATCCTGGAACACCCGGCCGTATCCGGTGGATACGAGCCGTCGCGCGTCCAGAGCGGCCCGGACGGTCGCGGCGTGTGCACCCGTCATGTGGGCGATGCTCCGCCGGGTGTCCTCCGACAGCAGTATCTGGCGGCTCACGGGGGTGAGCGCGCGGTTGACGGAGGTGATCCGCGCCGCGGCCCCTCGGAGCGCCTTCCCGGTAGCGAGGCCGACGGGGTCCTCCTGCCCCGACTCCGCCTCCGACGTACCGTCTGCTTCCGCGTTCTCGTCATCGTGTTCTTCTGCGCCCGCGTTGTCGTCGTCCTTCATGCGCTCATGATCCCGGCTCTGTCAGGGATGAGCACGTGAGTCCGCACAGCCCGCAGATCCTCGGGGCCAACTCCACTGGTCCGTTCGGGCCCCCTAGGTCACAGGCAGCGCAGCACGGTGACCACCCGGCCCAGGAGGGCAGTTTCATCGCACCAGAGCGGCCGGTCGGCGCCGTTGGCGGACAGCAGCCACACGTCGGCGCCGTCCCTCTTCACCAGACGCACCGTGGGCTGACCGTCCAGCACCACGGCCACCAGGTCGCCGCTTTGCGCCGGCTCGTGGCGCTGGACCACCACCAAGTCCTGGTCCAGCACGCCCGCGGACTCCATGAGGCGGCCGGTGACGACCGTCGCGAACACTTCCCCGTCCCCGACCAGTTGGCGGGGGAAGTCGAGCACCTCCAGGACCAGCTCGACCGCGGCCGCGCCCCCACCAGAGGCGACGTCGACGAGCGGGACGCGGACCACGCCCGTCTCGCGCGCAGCCGCATCAGGTTCGGGTACCAGGTCGGCCGGCACGTAGGAGCGCGCCCTGTTAGGGGTGTTGCGCAGCCATCCCTTCTTGCACAGCACCTCAAGGTGGTGACTGACCGAGGAGGTGCTGGTCAGCCCGGCCGCCGCACCGATCTCCTGCAGGGACGGCGGGTATCCGCGCACACGGATCGAGTCCCGGATCGCCCGCAAAACCCGTTCCTGGCGGGCAGTCAGGCCATCAGCCGGGCCGGACGGCAGCGCGCTGGGCAGGGATCCGTCGGACACACCGCGCATTGCATCACCCCCGCCACCCCGGGGAGAAGTCCCCGGACCCGCCTGGTCGCAGGCACTGTCGCGGCGGCTGGCAGCATGACGTGCATGAGCAGCATCATCACCTACGCCACTGCCGAACGAGCCGACGTCGCGGGGCTCCTCGGGGCCACGGACCGGCTCACCGAGGACCAGCAGCGCGCGCTGGCCCGGGCTCGCGAGAAGGCCCGGACCCAGCAGTCCGACATCGACCCCGAGGGCCTCAACCCAGGCCTGTCCGTCCCGGACGCGCTGGAGCACCTCATAGCCGGCCACGCCGACTCCGATGCCGCCCATGCGGCCTGCGCCTACTACCGGGCCCTGCAGTGCCTCATCGACGTCAACGCCTGCGATCCCGAGGAACTGGGCGTGTACTCCCGGCCCGCTGCCTTCTTCAGCGCGCTGGACGACGAACTGCGCCGCCTGGGCGTCAGCGCCGACCTGCTGCCCCACGCGCGCCTGTTCTCCGGTCCGCCTGCCGAGATCCCCTTCCACATCCCGTATCCCGTGGACGGGCCCCACATCGGCATGTGGCCGCTGGACAGGGCCAAGCCCGCCGCCGACACCTACCGCGCGGTGCTGGACCGGATCAACCCCGAGTTCACCTATGACCTCCTGCTCCTGATCGAGAGACTGGACGTCGAGCACGACGCATGGAAATCGAGCACCCAGGAATGCGACTGGTACAGCCAGGACACGATCTTCTTCTCCATCACCGGCTGACTCCCTGGGCTGCCGCCAAGTGCCGGAGCCGCCGGGCGCGCTATTCGGGAGGAAGCGGCTGATCGGCCCGGTCGGCGAAGAGGTACTGGCGCATCTGGTCCAGGTAGTCGTACAGGGCGTCCTCGTCACCGAACTCCACGTCGGTGAGCCGCTCGTAGCCGGCCACGGACAGCTCCCGGGTGCGCAGTACTTTCTCGAGGCCGTCGCGGACACCGGCGACGAAGGAAGCATTGAAGGCGTGCAGCGTGGAGCGCAGATCTCCCCGGACATCCTGGGCCTGCTCGTAATGCAGGTAGATCCTGATGAAGCGTTCAAGCTCGCTGGTCACGGTTGCTCCTGTACGGGACGGCGGCGGTGGCGCCGGGCTGGCAGGCCCGCCTCGGTGCCCGGCTCGCACCTGTGCGCGGGCGTCAGGGCCGCGGTTCGACCGGTTGGCCCGGCTTCGTCTCGTGGATCTGGACCTTGGTGCAGCCGTCGGCCTCGAGCCTCGCCTTGCGGTTCTGGGCGCTGCCGGTGTCGTAGCTGCAGACGGACGCGCGGTTCCGGCCGTCAGCGCTGGTCCAGGTGAGGCCGTAGTTCTTCATCGTGATCGACATGTCGCCATCATGGCCGGTGGCACTGACAACCGGTGCGGCTACAGGTGGCGGTGCCTGCTGACCGTGCTGCCGACGAGCAGGACCAGCGCGGTGAAGAGGGCCAGGGCGACGATGATGACTGCCGCTCTGATCTCCATCACCGCCAGGACGACGAACAGCGCCAGGGCGAACACGCCGCCGACCACGACGCGTCGATGGGTCCGCACTGCGCGCTGCGGCTCTCTCCAGGGAAATCAGGCGCGGAGCCTGACCCCGGGTGCCCGCATCGATCAGGCTTCAGCGCGGCAAAGGCCCCTGACGTGCGGTTTTCACAAGCGCACGTACTATATTCACTTACTCACCCGCGCACTCACCCACTCCTGCGCGGCTCCCGTCACACCCGCAGAAGCCCGCGCCCCGTGATGCCGGTACACCAAATACCCCGCGGCGTCGACGAAATCCCCCGCCTGTATTTTGCGGAACCCGCGCCAAATTGTTCAGGCGCTTCAATGGCGGAAATCAAATGGCTGCGCACGAAACGCTCGGAGAGTTTCCAGGAACCATTTGATTTGTCGCTTGAGCTAGCGCAATTGATTTGTGCTAGCCTCGCAGCGTAAACAAGAGAGGGCCCGCGCCGCCATCCAAAGCAAGACGCGAGCCCTCCATGCAACCGAGGGGCCTGCCTTGCACGTCACTGGCGTGCAAAGCGGGCCCTTACCGGTTCCAGATTGCCTGCCACAGCGTCACTGTTGCCGTAGCGGCTTCGAGGACCGTGCAGGCCAGGCTGGCGGCCAGTTGAGTCCTCTGTACCCACGGGGGCGGCGTCTTCCCCTCCCGTTCGGAAGGTGAACCTTCCTCACCCTGCGGGTTTTTCTGCGGGCCGTGCATCATTCCCTTCCTTTCCCGTGTGTGGGTCACACGGCCGTCGTAACCCACGACCGCAGGGAAGGTAATGCGGGATGCACACTATCACCATTCAGGAGTCGCGCGGCGCCTGCCGAAATCGGGCTGCGGCGTGACCCTTTTAATCTGTCCAATACCCCCGGGGCGGGTACATTTCTGTTTCGCTCCGCTGCATGAAATTGCAGGTCAGTAGCGCAAGTCATGGGGATGACCGGTCGGCCCCGAGGCAGCGCGGATTGCGTTCTCCCGCGCCCGGCACAGGGCTCGGCTGCCGGTGGCCGCGCCCCTCCTCGCCGTACGGGGGCGCATAGAGCGCAGCGACGGACTATCGCCGCGATGCCGTCACGGGCCGACGCCGCGGCGAAAGAGGGTGCGCGGGTTTGCCGCCCGGACGGGTCCCATGCCCCGATGCGTTGCCGCGATCGGCGACTTACTGCCGCGTCGGCCCAGAACGGAACGCTTGATCAATCGGGCGGGCGCCGGGTGGCGAGGGTGGCGGGTTTGACCGCGTGCGGACCGAAGCGTGCCCGGGCCCGGTCGGCGACGGACTCGATCCGCCGGGCCTTGTCGTCGCCGGCGTCCAGGCTGAGTTGGTGGTGGGCGGCTGCGGCCGGTACGAGATCGGCGCGCAGGGCCAGGGACCTCACGCGGGCGCGCTGCAGGCCGAGGGCCTGGTAGATGTCGTAGGCGGTGCGGGCGAGGGCGGGGGAGTGGCTGGTGGGTTCGGCCGGGGTGCGGCTGCGGGTGGTGTGGCTGCGATCGGCGTAGCGGACGGTGAGGGTCAGGGTGCGGCAGACCTCGCCGCTTTCCCGTAAGCGCTGGCCGAGTTCGTCGGCCAGGGCGAGCAGGGCGCGCCGGTGCGCGGCCGGGTCCAGTTCGTCGCGGTCGAAGGCGCGGTTGGTGCTGGTGGAGCGGATCAGGGCGGTGCGCTGTACGGTCCGGTCGTCCAGCCCGCGTGCCCGCGTGTGGAGTTCGCGGGCGGCGTGCGCGCCGAGCAGGCGGGCCAGCGGGCCGGCGGGGGTGGCGGCGAGCTGTCCGATCGTGCTGATGCCGTAGCGGTTCAGTGTCCTGGCGGTGGCCGGTCCGATGCCCGGCAGTGCGGTGAGCGGCTGCGGAGTAAGGAAGGCGGCCACCGATGCGTCGTCGGCGGCGATGACGGTGACGTGTCCGTGGGAGGTGGCGGCGGCCATGGCGGCGATGAGCGGGGAGCGGCCGCCGCCGATCGCGGCGGTGCGCACCCCGTACCAGGCGATGGCCCGCAGTTGCAGGAGCTGTCCGAGCTCGTAGGCGGTGCGGTCGAAAACCCGCAGGGCACCGGTGACATCAAGGTCGACGCTGTAGTCCTGCGGATAGGGCTGGTAGACGGGGGTGAGGTCTGCCACCAGCGTGAGCAGCTGCTCGAACACGGCATCCGCTTCCGGGTGTCCGGCGAGGTCGAAGCGCACGCGCAGTACCCACCGCGGGCGCCGGCCTGCCGCGTGCTGCGGTGGGGGTGCGGGCATGGCGCTCACCCGGCCGAGCCGGCGGAGCGGTGGCCCAGGCGGCGCAGGTCGGCCGAGCGGCTGCCGGCGGGCTCGAGGTCGGCCCACGGATGCAGCCTCGCTCCGGCCTGGCCGTCCTGCAAAACGCGGCCCGGATTCGCCGCTTCCGCTCCCGCAGTCGCGGGCGCGGAGGCCTGGGCGGGCGTGGGGGAGGGGGCACTGTGGCCGAGCAGGTCCAGGGCGGCCTGCGGGCCGTGGTCGCGGCGGGCGGCCGCCACGGCTTCCAGGTCCCAGACCATCTCGCCGACCACGGTGCGCCGCGGACCGCGCGCCTCCACGCTGCCGCGCACCAACAGCAGCCCGGAATGGAAGATCGTGTGGGCGCATGCGTCGTGGGAGTCCTCGAAGAACGCCAGGTCGACCAGGCCGGCGCCGTCTTCCAGGGTGACGAAGATGACGCGTTTGCCCGAGGGGATGGGCGGGGTCTGGGTGGAGGCGCGCACGCCGGCGACCAGCACTTTCTGGCCGGGGTGCAGGCGCTGCAGGTGGGTGGCGTCGGTGGCGCCGAGCTCGCGCAGTAGCCGGTGGTGGTGCTCCATCAGGTGCTGGGAGACGTCGATGGACAGCACCTCCAGTTCGGCGCTCATCCGCTCGCGGCCGGACAGCTCCTTCAGGCCGCTGGGTTCGGCGGTGACCAGGTCGCCGCCCAGCGCCAGCTGCCCGGTGACGGTGCGCCGGTTGCGGGTGTGCCGGTGCAGTTCGGTGGCCTGCAGCAGCAGGTCCCGCCGCGTGAGGTTGCCCTTGACCGCGTCCAGGGCGCCGATCTGGATGAGCCGCTCGGCGATCGGCAGCGAGGGTCTGGCCCGCTGCCAGAAGTCCTGCAGCGAGGCGTAGGGCTGGTGTTCGGCGATCCGGGCGGCCTCCGCCTCGCTGATGCCCTTGACGGTGGACAGCGCCAGCCGCACCCCCCACCCGCTCCGGCCGCCGGTGCCGGTGGCTTCGATGCGGTGCTCGGCCCGGGAGCGGGAGATGTCGACGGGCAGCACCGGCACGCCGTGGCGGCGGGCGTCGGCGACGATCACCCGCATCGGCCACATCCCCGGGTCGTGCTCCAGCAGCCCCGCATACAGCGCCGCGGGATGGTGGGCCTTGAGCCAGGCGGACTGCACCGCGGGAACAGCGAAGGCGACCGCGTGCGCCCGGCAGAACCCGTACGCCCCGAATTCCTTGATTACGTCCCAGACTTCGGCGACGACCTGCGGGCTGTAGCCGTGCGCGGTCGCCGACCGGGTGAACCAGGCCTCCAGGGCGGGCAGGCGTTCGGGGTCGGCCAGGGCGCGCCGGGCGACGTCGCCGGCGGCCAGGTCGCAGCCGGTCATGCGGGACAGGATCGCGATGATCTGCTCGTGCCAGATCACCACGCCCATCGTGTCGTCGAGGATCGGCTCCAGGTCGGGGTGCGGGTAGTGCGGGGCGGCGCCGTGCCGAGCCGCGATGAACCGGGCGGGCATGCCGCCCTTGACCGGTCCGGGGCGGAACAAGCTGATGTCGGCGATCACGTCCTGGAGGTGGCGCGGCTGCAGCCGGCCCACCAAGTCCATCTGGCCGGGCGATTCGATCTGGAAACAGCCGATCGTGTCCGAGCGGCGGATCATCTCGAACGTCGCCGCATCGTCCAGGGACACGTGGTCGGGGTTGTCGAGGTCGAGCTGGCGGCCGGTGGTGCGGCGGATCTCGCCGACCGCGTGCGCCATCGACGACTGCATCCGCACCCCCAGCACGTCCAGCTTCAGCAGGCCCAGATCCTCCACATCCTCCTTGTCCGCTTGCAACATCGGGTAGTTGCCGCCGGGGGTGGGCTGCACCGGCAGCCGGTCCAGCAGCGACGCATTGGACAAGATGACCCCGCAGGGATGCATCGCGTAGCCGCGCACCAGAGCGTCCAGGCCCTCGGCGAGCTCGAACAACGGCCCGAACTCCTTCCGCCGCGCGGCGAGTTGGCGCAGCTCGGGCAGCTCGGCCAGCGCGGAGCGGATGTCGCAGGCCCGGATGTGCGGAAACGACTTGGCGACCTGATCGACGGCCTGCGGGGCGATGCCCAGCGCCAGGCCGGTGTCGCGCAGCGCGTGCCGGGCCCGGTAGGTCTCGGGCATCCCGGTCACCGCGACCCGCTCGGACCCGAACCGCTCGAAAATGCGGTCGTAGACCTCCAGGCGGCGCGCGGACTCCACATCCAGGTCGATGTCGGGCAGCGAGGTCCGCCGCTCCGACAAGAACCGCTCGAACAACAGCCGGTGTTCCAGGGGGTTGGCCGTGGCGACGAACAGCGCATGATCGACCATGGACCCGGCCCCCGACCCGCGGGCAGCGACCCGCACGCCCATCGCCCGCACGTCCGCGACGACCTGCGCGACCGCCAGGAAGTAGCCCTCGAAGCCGAGCCGGCCGATCACCTCCAGCTCGTAGTCCAGCTGCCCTACCGCCGCCGGATCTCCCTCCAGGCCGCGGGCGGCCATGCCGGCCTCGCAGCGCCGGCGCAGCAGCCGCATCGCCCCGCCGCGCGACCGGTCCGCGCCGACCACGTGCGGCTCGGGGAAGTGCGGGCGTCCCATGCCCAGGCCGGCTGCGGTCAGGGTGCAGGAGGCGGCGACCGCGTCAGTCTCGGCGAGCAGCGCGGCCGCCCGCTGCGGGCCGTGCCCGGCAGCCTCGGCGATCCGCGCGGCCACCGCGCGCATTTCGTCGGGGCCCTTGAGCCACCGCTCGCCGCTGTCCAGGGCCCGCCGGTCGATGGGGCGCAGCAGCCGGGCCGCATCCAGCACATCCGCCAGACGGTGCTGTGCGGGATCGGCGTAGCGCACCGCACCCGAGATCACGACGGGCACGCCCAGGTCGTCGCCCAGCTGCACCGTGCGCGCCGCCAACCGCAACGATCCCGCCCCCGTCCCGCCACGCCCCAGATAGACCGCCTCCAGCCGCAGCCCCGCGCCCGCGATCACCCGCCACGGCGCCAGCAGCTCCTCGGCCCGGTCCGGACGGCCGGCCGTCAGCGCGGACACCGGCTCCGAGGACGGACCCAGCAGCACGACCAAACCCGCGCCCAGGTGCTCCTGAAACACCGGCCACGGCGCCACCGGCACCCCCTCCACCGGGCCGGCATGCGCCGCCGACACGATCCGGCACAACCGCGCCCAGCCGCCCGCATCCTGCGCCAGCAGCGTCACCCGCCACCGCGCCTCCACGACATGCGCACCCCCGCGCACCGGCGACCGGCGCCGCGCCCCCACTGCTTCCCGGTCCGTGGCAGGGGCGACCGCGAGGTCGACACCGAAGATCGGTCGGACCCCGGCGGCGGCCGCGGCCTTCGCGAAACGCACCGTGCCGGCCACCGTGTCCCGGTCGGTCAGCGCCAGCGCGCCGACACCGCGCTCCGCGGCGCGGCGCACCAGGTGATGCGGGAGCGAGGCGCCGTAGCGGGCCGAGTAGCCGGAGGCGGCATGCAGATGCGCAAAGCCGTCCATCACGCACCTCCTGCCGCTCAACCCACCCCCTGCCCGACTGTCCCGTCCCAGTGGGCCACGATCACCACTACTCGCACAATAGTTCGAAAGAGTGAATGCGGCGAATCGATCACGGCTGAATCCCATCGCTACAGCAGCCCTCACCCGGCGGGGCCGCGTAGACCTCACCTGCGCCGATACCCGTCGCAGCGGGCCGCAGCAGTGCAGCCGCCCCCGCCGGACCCTCTCTGATTCGGCCAGGCGTGCGAAGCTGCGGGCATGGCGCAACCCGGCACGTACATCGTTCGACTGCAGTTCCGCGAGGACGGCCCAGCAGTGACCGGCTGGTGGACCGTGCAGGAAGTCGCCGAAGCCAAGTACAAGGGCCAGATCGGCGTCTACGGGTCCATCCCCGGTGTGGTCATCACGCTCTCGGTGCAGGCAGACGACCCCGAGGAAGAAACCCTGCTGAAGACCTGGACAGCCGGGCTCGGCGAGACGGCCGGGCCCTGAACGCCACTGGCGACTCAAGCCCGCTTCCCGGCGAAGCGACCGGGCCCGCCTCACTCCTGACGACGCCGCTCCTCACCTATACGGCGCCCGACGACCGACTGGGCGGGGCGGCCAAGCGTCCTCACCCTGCGCCTTAAAGGTGGGCGATGCGGCTGTGCGGTGCCCGGTGGGCCCGGCGGTCCGGCAGACGGCCACCGAGCAGGATGAGACGCGCCGCCCGGTGACGCTGCCCGGCATAGGGAGCCAGGAGCTGCAGCATGGTTTCGTCGGTGCCGTCCCGCTGCTGCCCTTGGGTCAGGGCATAGGTGACTTGCACGGGCAGGTGCAGATCACCGACCGTGAGCGCGTCCGGCGCGCCCAGGGTGCGCTGCAGGGTCTCGGCCGCGGTCCACGGCCCGATCCCGGGGATCGCCTGCAGGCGGATCATCGCGTCGGGCAGTTCCATGGCCGCGGCCTCCTCCAGGCGCGCGGCCCGCTGACAGGCCCGCAGGATCGCGGCGGCGCGGGCACGGTCCACGCCGGCCCGGTGCCACTCCCAGGACGGGATCATGCGCCACACGCGCGGCGGCGGCATCACCCGCATGCCCGCCGGCGCCGGCCCCGGCGCCTCCTGCCCGTAGCGGGAGACCAGACGGCGCCAGGCATAGTGCGCACTGCCCGTCGTGATCCGCTGCTCCAGCACGCTCGGGATCAACGACTCCATGACCAGCGAGGTGCGCGGCAACCGCAGCCCCGCGTACTTGCGGTGCGCGGCCGCGACCACCTGGTGGCGCGGGACGAACGCCGAGGGGTCGTCCTCCTCGCCGAGCAGCGCAGGCAGGAAGTCCAGCGCCCAGTCGGCACCCGGCCCCCACGCCTCGCCGGTGACCAACGGTCCTGATCCCGCCTCGGTACGGCAGGAGATCTTCACGGTGGCGGCACCCTGCGGGGTGAGAGAAGTGCGCCACCAGGTGCCGTCTGCCTCGCGCCGACAGGTGGGGTCCCCAGAGCCGCGACGCAGCACCCTCAGGGTGCGCGTGAGGTCGTAGGGGGCAGGGGGAGCCCAGACACGCGAGGCCATGCGTTCAGACTAAATGCCCCCGGCCGGCGCCCGGGGCCCGCGGACGACCGGTTCCAGCCGTGCGGCGACCTGGCGAAAGAACAGCGCCCCTCGTGCCGCTGCTGCCTGGTGCGTGCGGGCTGCCACTGCAACGAATAGAGCCGTAGCGCCGGCCACGGAGCGCGGTGCTGCAGGAGATCACAGCCCGCCCCGGGGCCCGCGGCGGAACCTAGAAGCGGAAGCCGATGACGCCGTAGCCCGGCCGGCCTGCCGCGTGCCGTATCCAGCCGATGCACTGCAGGGCGGCCTGTTCGACCTCGGGCTCCAGGGTCGGGGCCCGGCCGCCCGCGTCGATAGCGGTCTTGGCGGCCTCGTACTGTTCCAGGGCTTTGACGCACTGTTCGTGGGTCCACTGGCCGCAGTCGGGGGTGTGCGCCCGCGGCAGGGGGGAGGGCAGCGAGCCGAACCAGAAGTCTTCCGGGGATACGGCGGTGACGCCCAGCGCGGTCAGCCCGGCATCGACGTCGGACAGCCAGTCGCCGCGGTGCGGGGTGAAGCAGTGGTTGTCGAGGAACGAGCCGGTGAGGTCGCACAGGCGCTTATAGGCGTAGCCGTACTGGAAGGCGTGGTCCGGGTTGTCGCTGAAGGGCCCGCCGTTGACGACGGCAGTCAGTGCCTCGAGCGCGGTGGGCGCGCCCTCCTTGACGGCGGAGGAGAATTCGTCGTCGGCATGGGCCAGTTGGGCACCGTAGTTGTCGCGGATGACGGAAAGCAGCTGCTGGTCGCGGGAACCGATCAGGGCGCGCGTGGCGGCCACGTCGAGCAGGTACACGCTCAGGGAAGAACTCATGGGCCCTGACCCTAGACGCGGCCACTGACAGTCATCGGGGCCGGTACCGATGGCCTGCCAGCGGCAACGGGATGTGACGATACGGCCGTGCGCGCGGGCTGCCGTCTCGGCTCCAGCGGGCCCAAACGATCGCGGGTGGTCTCCCGTGACAGACAGCGGAAGGCAGAAGGCGACGCGCGGATGACGCCGGAAGAGCAGAACAAGCCCCTCAGTGTGTACCGCCTGCTGCCGAGCATGCGGGAGTTCCAGCTGCTCTGCTTCGACAATTCCCTGGTGGATGTCATGCGCTGGCAACTGGGTGGCTCCCGGGGGCCGCACCCCACCGTTTTCAGCGCTGCATGGGGAGGCGATACGCGGTGGCGGAAGAGCGACTTCCCCAGCGGGAACCCGAGTTCGCCCGCTCTCAGCCGCCGCCTGGCCGACCGACTGGGGGACGATCTCCGTGCGGGCGGCCGCCTGTTGCCGGTGCACATCGACGCTGCCGACACCCGCCCGCGGGGCCGGGACGCCCGGGGGGACGAGTACTTCCTCTACCTCGTGGAGCGCGCGGTCGACTGCCTCGACCAGGAGAAGTCGTCGCCTCCCGACCAGCTCGGCCGCATCCGCACGTCGGTCTTCCGACCGGATGCGGTTCCGACTGAGCTCCCGGCCTTCAGGCCGACGCAATTTCCCACCGCTGTCTGCTGGAACGGCTGGATGGTGGAGCGCCTGGCCGAGTTTCTGGGAGACCAGTTGGAGACCCGGCTTGTCTGGTCGCAGGATCCGAAGCGCACCGCGCACCCCGACCCCTGGGGATTCTGAGCCACCTGCACCGTGAGGGCGAGGGGACTCTGCAGCACCGGATCAGCTCGGCAGCTGAATTCGGCGACCGGATTACCGGGCGATCGGCAGGGCCTGGTGCTGCGGAGCCCGCCGGCCGCGACGCGGCACCCCTACGTCCTGGGGGCCGCCTGCCCCCGGGCCGCGCTCGCACGCCAGGCAGCGCCGAGTTCCGCGAACTCGCGCCGCAGCACCGACCGCTGCTCCTCCACGAGCTCGGAGGCCGGGGAAAGCAGATAGACGTTGTCCTCGTAGTGCCGGAAGCCGACCCGCTCCCACCCTTTGGCGATCTGTGCCAGGACGCGGTCCCACTCGGACTGATCGATCCGATGCTCCCGGTCGTGGTCGGAGAGGCCGGGGGAGCAGGCCACGGCGCGGCACCCCGGCATCAGGCGGTAGATCGCCTCACAGGCCAGCATCGCCCCCAGACCGTGTCCCCTCAGATCCCTCGCCAGGTGGACCCGGTCCATGACCAACAGGTCGACACCCGCGTACTCCAGGAGGTGGGAGGTGGCGGTGGTGAAGTTGCCGGTGTCCGGGTCAAGCACCGCCCGGGCGATCTCTGCGAGGTCTTCGGAGGCCTCCGTCAAAGCCAGCCAGGCATTCATGCCCCGGTCCGGATGGACGCGGTAAAAGGTCATCTGGCCCACCGTGCCGTCATCACGGTCCACGGCGGCAGAGTGTTCCTGCGCCCGTTCGCCGCGCGCGGCCCGGCCGGCGCCGGGGCCGTCATGGGCCCCGCGCTGGTGGATGGTGACCTCCCAGCGTTCGAGCGTCTCGCTGCTCGGCGTGTCCTCCAGGTCGTCGCGAAAGGCGATACGCAGGTACAGATCGGAAGGGTCACCGGGAAGCCGGCGAAGGGACACGCTCACCGTGCCAGCCTAGCCAGCGCCCCGTCTCTGCCCGGGACACCGGCTGGCGGTGCCGGCCTGCATGCAGCTGGACCGTGCCGGGAAGGTCAGGGCGGGGACGGCAGCAGCGGAACGTCGGAGGGCCGCAGATCGGGGCGGGGCCGGTGCAGGCGTGCGGGGTGGCGCCACCGTCCGGCCGCGTCCCTGGCCACATCGACGTCCACCTCCACCACCAACTCAGGTCGCACCAGCGTGACCTGCAACGGCTTCGTGGTCCCCCATCCTGCGGAGAACGACCAACCGGTCCAGGGATGCTCTCGGGAGGCGGGTTCCAGCAGGCCGGACAGCGCGCCGCGGGCCGCCCGGGCGAGCGGGGCGGTACGTCCCGTGTACTGCAGGCGCCCGGTCGCGTCGTACCGGCCGAGCAGAAGGGTGCCCGGAGCGGCAGGACTTCCGGTGACGGCGCCGACTAGGGCTTCAGCAGTGTCGCGGACCTTGTACTTCTGCCAGCCGCGCGCCCCGGGCCGGTAGGGGGCATCCAAACTCTTGAAAACGAGACCCTCCATGCCGACCGCTGTCCAGGTCAGCCACTCGCGCACGGTGGCCGGGTCAGTGGTCGAGGGACACAGCGCCCAGGGCGCCGTCAGGCCGTAGGCAACGAAGAGATCCTCCAACGCCGCCCTCCGCCGGCGATAGGGCCAGGCTGTGGTGTCGGTGCCTGACAGACGTGTCACGTCGAAGGCCACGTAGTGCGCCGGCCACTGGGCCGCGGCCGCCGCCGCTCCGGCGCCGCGGCGGTGCAGCCGGTTCTGCAGCCGCTCGAACGCGAGCCGGCCCGCCTCCCACACGACCAGCTCCCCGTCCAACGCCGTCGCATCCGGCAGCTGCACGGCCCCGGCCACCACCTCCGGGAACGCCGCCGCCATCTGGGTGCCGCGCCTCGAGCGCAACAGCACCTGTCCGCCGTCGAGGGACAGTCCGGCCCGGAATCCGTCCCACTTGGGCTCGCCCGCCCAACCGGGCCGCAGGAGCGGGCTGGCCACCGGCTCGGCGAGCATCGGCTCGGGAAGCATCCACGTCACACCACATGCCTTCCACCCGCCTCTTGACCGCGATCGCGAATCGGGCGGATCGTGGCCATCCGTGTCACCGCACACCTTTACGGAGGCCGGCATGGCCCTCATCTGGCGCTACCTCCTGCGCCCCGACGGCTCCTTCTCCCGCGTCGCCAACATCGACGGGGCTCTCGACCACGTCACCGACGACGAACTGGCCCGCACCTCCGATGCTGACGGCGACGACCAGCCGGCCCGGCCCTGCTCGCGCTGCGGCACCGATCTCCTGCTGCACTGGCACGGGCCTCTGATGACCGGCGTGTGGATGGAGCTCTGTCCGGCCTGCGACGCCCACAAGCCGGCCGCCGGGGCGTTCATCCGCTGGCACCGCGACCCCCAGCGCAGCGCCGCCCGCCTGCCCCGGCTGTTCGAAGACTGGGAGGACGAAACCATGCACACGCACGGCTGGGCCCGCGCGCCCCGCACCGCGCCGCCTCCGGGCCCGCAGGCCCGCCCCGGCCTCACACCCCGCGGGAGAGGCTGAGCGGCACGACACCGGGCCGGGCGGCAGCCCGCAAACAGCTGCCGCGCCCCGGCGACGGAGCCCTGGGATGTCGAGCGCCGGCCCGTTCCCTGTCTGCCGGGCGGCCGGTGCGGCTACCGTAGAGGCATGGCCAAGGAGATCCGTCTGCAGATCGACGATGAGACATACGCGGAGCTGGTGCGCCAGGCCGCGGCCGACGGCGGCCAGGCCGAGCCCGACCGCTACGCCCAGCAGCTGCTGACCGCCGATCTCGCGCGCCCCCGGTTCACCGCGGCGGCCAAGGCCTTTGCCGACGAGCACGGCCGGGCTTTCGCCGACGAATTCGGCGCGGGCTCCGCCGGCCACGCGGCCTGAGATGTCCTTCGTCCTGATCATCGACGAGCGGTGGCTGCTGGAGGCGGCGCAGACCCTGGTTCCCGGAGATCCCGACGTTACCGATCACGGCGCGATCGGCGCTGCGGTCGCCCGCCACCGGCATACCGTCATGGGCACCCTGGTCTACGACGCCCCGCACCACCGGGCCGCGGCCCTCCTGCATTCGCTGGCCCGGGTCCCGGCCCTGGAGCACTCCAACGAGCTGTTCGCCGCGCAGGTCGCCTACGCCTACCTCCACGCCAGCGGCATCGAGGCCAAGGTCAGCAGCAAGGACGCCGTCGCCCTGGTGGCCGGGGTCATCGAGGGCCGCCTGGACGTACGCGACGTGGCGGCCGCGCTGAGGACCTGGACCTGAACCGGGCCCGCCCCGCCGGCTACCGCGCGAGCCGCACGGTGATCGGGGTGTTGGGGCAGCGGGTGGCGTTCTCGGCCAGCGCGGATTCCTCGCTGGGGTCGATGGCAAGCTTCCAGCGGGTCTTGACGGCAACCCACTGGCTCACGTACTCGCAGCGGTTGCCCTCGGCCGGAGGCATCCAGGTCGAGGGGTCCTGGTCGGACTTGCTCCGGTTGGACTTCGCCGTGACAGCGATCAATGCCCGCTCGTCGCCGAGGTCGTTCGCGTACGCGCGGCGCTCGTCCGCACTCCAGTCCTTGGCCCCGGAATCCCAGGATTCGGCGAGCGGCACCCGGTGGTCGATATCGAGACCGGAGGGGCCTTCGACGTACCGGTCGTCGTACTCGGAGTACCAGCGACCGCCGCTCAGCTTGCACTTGGCGCCCTGGTCAGGGGCGGTCAGCGCCTCGGCCTTGAGGACCTCGGCCCGGGTAGAACAGCCGTCCTTGTCGGCGTCCACCCAGTGCTTGAAGGAGGTGCGCTGGTAGCCGGTGCGGTCCTCTTCCCGGACCGGCAGGGACTTGAGCGCGGTCAGCAGCGGCCGCGTGACCGTTTCGCCGGCCTTCGGCGCCGCAGTGGAGCCGGCGGCAGGGGCGGCCTGGGCAGGGGCGGCCGGGATGACAAGGGCGACTGCGGTGGTGAGCAGGACGGCAGCACGGGTGATAGCAGGCACGGGTCTCCTCGAAGAGCACAAAACGGTTCGTGGTCTTCGTAGCGAGTTGCCCCTGCCCGCCGCGCCGTACAAGGCGTTGGTGTCACCCGCACGAGCGGTAAGTGTCATCGGCGTATGAGGAGCCCGCCCGGCGGCGGAGCCAACTGCAGCCTGCCCTCCGGCTGACGCAGCGACGACGGCGTTGGAGCATTCGGGTTGTCGACAGATGTCCTGCGCCAGCGAATTTGACCTTGTGTCATGGAAGGCTGACTGCAGGCGTTGGCCGTGACCACTGGGAAGCTAGCGCCCGCCGGGCTCCTGGACCCGTCGCTGCCACTGCCCGGCCGCGGGCACCCAGCAGACAGTGACGGCCCGCCCCTGCGGGTCGGGGGCGGCGAGGGTTTCCAGATCGGTCTCCGCAAGCTTGGCCAGGGCCTCATCAGTGGGGCGACCGCGCATCTCCAGCCAGGTGTTGGTCTGGGGCTCCCCCACCACGTACAGGGCCGCTTCGGTAGCAATTCTCTCGGTCAGCTCCTCGCTGTTGCGCCCCGCAGCGCGACTGAAGAGCTGCCGCACCCAGGCATAGAAATCACTGCCCGCCTGCGTCGCGATGGCCTGGGCGAAGGGAACGGCGGCCGCGGCCCCCACGATGATCGCCGCGTCGCTCGCCCGGCTCATAGCCGGGGGGTGATGACGGACCGGGGTGTAGGCCGCTGCCAGCGCTGCCTGCGCTTCCAGCAGCGCTTCCCGCCTCTGAGCGGTACGCACGGCATGACGGGCGCGGTCTCGCAGCTTGGCAGTCCCGTCCTGGTGGTGCAGTGCCTGCATGAGTTCGTCAAGCTCGCGCCAGCTCGTGGACCCCAGCTCGAGGTCCAGGCAGTGCCATTGGATCACGGCTTCAGGGCTGTCGTGATCGATGTCGATCAATACCGAGACCGCTTCCCGATCTCCTTCCTCCACCGCCAGCCGCACCAGGAGTTCGCGCGCGTCGGCCTCTCTGCCCTTCCAGCGCCGCATCTCGCACGCCAGCTTGACCAGCTTCCCCTGGCTGCGCAGCACGGCTTCGGCCGATGGCCGGTAGCGTGAGCTGGCGCGGGCCAGTGAGAGCACCACGGCGGTGACCATCATCAGGGCGTGGCGGTCGCCCGCTTCGGCCAGCGGCTCAAAGCACTTCAGCGCCTCGCGCAGGTACCCGTTCCGGGCAAACCAATCGCCGAGCCTGAGCTGTGCGTACTCGTCCCCCTCTTCCGCCCGGCGGTGCAGGTCCTCGGGCCCTCGTGCCGCTGTCATGCGCCCCCTCGAATCGGCTGCCGAGATCACGGTGAGACTAGCCAGGGGACAGCTGTGGACCAAGGTGGCCGACGCAATCCTCTACATAGCCGCGCACCAACCCGTAGGAGCGTCGCGTTCGGTGCGGGCTGGTCAGTGGCCCTTCAGCATCCGGTCCAGGTCATCGGCGCTGATGGCGTTCTCGTCGGGTGCCGGGGCCTCGAAGCGGGCGAAGAAGTCGTCCAGTGCGGAGGGGGTGACGGTGAGGGCGTTGGCATCGGCGCGCTCGTTGCGTTCGGCCAGGCGCCGCAGCAGTTCTTCCTTCGCGACCGGGAGATATACCAGGATCCAGCGGCCGCCTGCGCTTTCGACGGTCTTCTTCCACAAGTCCCGGTCCGTGCGCAGCCACAGGCCGTGGTCGAGGACGACGTCGTGGCCGGCGGCCAGTTCATCGGCCAGCCGCTGGTGCACGGCGTCCAGGGCGGGGCGCTGGCGGGCGAAGTACTCGTGCTCGGGATAGTCGACGCCGTAGCGGCCGTGGAGGCGGTGGACTTCTTCGTCGACCGAGAGGCGGACCAGGCCCCGGGTGGCGGCCAGGGACTGGGCGAGCACGGTCTTGCCGGAGCCGGTGATGCCGGCCAGCAGCACGGCAAGCGGCGTGGACGTGGACGTGCTCACGGTGATCCCTTCGACGGGCAGGCGCTGCTGTCATTGTGGCTGCTCGCCCCGGTCCTGCGGGTGCAGGATCACCGGCGGGCGTTGGTGCGTGCTTGGGGCGGGTGCCATGCCGTGGTGATCGTGCGGGCTTCGTGCTGCCACCCGGCGGGCATTTGGTCGAGGGTCACACGGCGGAAGGCCAGGCGGGGGTCGGCGATGTCGATGAGGCCGTCGTGGCGGGCGGTGTGCTCCAGCAGGCGGGCGGCTTCCTCGCGTACGGCCGGGGTGTGTTCCTGCCAGGCGCCGCAGCCGAACCGGTCCGCCCGTCGCCGCAGGTCCTCCAGCACGCCCGAGCGCCATTTGAAGTGATGGACGCAGGCCAGCGCTGTGAGGTCGGGTTGGTGGCCGGGTGCCCGGTGGTTCCCGGAGGCCACCGTGATCCCGGACCGGGCGAGGACGATTTTGCGGGGGTCGCCCTGCAGGAGACGGTGGGTGAGGTGTCCGCCGAGCGGGAACGCGCCATCCACCCCTTGCTCGGGCCGCCAGTGGGCGAGGCGGCCGTCGGCGGCGACGCGGTCGAGCATGAGGCCGCCCAGCACAGGCTGTCCGGCGTCGTCGGCGGCGTGGATCATGTCGGCGAGCGGGGCCGGGTAGGTCTGGAACTCGTCGGCGTCGGCGAGCAGATGCCAGCCGTGGCCGGCCTGCTCGCGCAGGGCGTCGCGCAGGTCGGTGTTGGTGTGCTCGTGCCACGGACCGGTACTGACGGCGGCGGGCGGGAGACCGAGCTCCCGGCCGGCGGCGATGAGCTGGTGGCGCCGGGCGTCGGGCACGTGCTCGGGGAAGTGGAAGGCGAGGTGGAACCGCTCGATGCCCAGGTGCCGGTAGTGGGCGGTCCAGGCGGCCAGCAGCGCGGGTTCCACGGGGCCGATCACCGCGATCAGTGCGGGGTTGACGGACATCAGGACTCCTCCTTGGCGAGCAGGCGGCGGTAGGCGTCGATGAGGAAGGCGGTCTGCTCGTCCGCGGCGGGCTGGCCCACTGCGTGGGCGGCGCCGGGGCCGGGTCTCGGCAGATGCTCGACGCGGAGATGGTCCAGGACTGCGGCGAGGGCGGCCGGGTCCCCGGCGGGAAACGTCAGGGCCCAGTCCTGGCCGGTGAGACGGGCGTTGAGGTCCGGATCGTGGTCGGAGACGATGAGGGGGACGCCGTGCCGGACGGCTCCCATGACCAGGCCGGATTCTTTGCCGACACCTGGGTGGCGGGTGACCACAACGGCGTCGGCGGCACCGAGGATGATCCGCAGCACCTCCTCGCTCACCGGTCCGGGGACGGTGTGGAGGGTCACCTGCGGCAGGCCCTGCCACCGCTGCAGCGTCGATTCGTCCCAGGGGTGGCCGCTGACCACCAGGTGCAGGTCCTTCGTCAAGCGGGGCAGGGCGGCGTCGATGACGCCGATGTCCTTGTGCGGCCACCATCCGCCGACCAGGCACACCGCCTGCTCGCCGGGCGGGATGGCAAAGGCCGTGCGGGCCCCCTCGCGCTCGGCCCGGCTCAGCCGTCGGCCGTCGTCCACGGCGAACGTGCGCACCTCTGCGTCCAGTTGAGGGAATCCGGCGGCGATCTGGTCGCGTACGGCTCTGGTGGGGCAGAGCGCGCGTACGTGCTGCTCGCCGCGGCGGGCCAGGCGCCCGATCAGCCGGGCGGGCGCGTCCTCGGTGGTGACCTTCTCGTGGACGAACCGCAGATGCGGATGTCCGCCCAGCAGGGCCGCGGCGCCGTGCAGGGCTTCGCTCGCGCTGAGCACCACTACCGCGGCCGCGTCCGGCGCGAGCCGGCGGGCGGTGCGCAGGCAAGCGGCTTCATTCAGGCAGCGGGCGAGCAGGGTGATCTGGTGCGGGGCCCGCCGCACGCCGGTGGGCCAGCGCCGGGCGGCGAAGAGGCGCTGCCCGGCAGCCGAGAGGGCCGCTGCGGCGCCGGCCGCGAGGGACAGCATCCGGGCTGCCGGGCCGACCGGGCCGCTCACCCGCGCACCGGAGGCGCGCAGCGCGGCCGCCGCCTCGGCGGCGACCCCGTACGGGGCGATGACCACCGTGTCAGCTCTGGTGCCGGCGAGCGCCACCAGAGCGTGTTGGTGGTGCCCGCCGAGCCGGTGGGCGTACAACTCGATCAGTACGAGGGGGTGTTTCATCCGGCGACCGCCTGCTCGCCGTGCGCGGCGGCGAACCGCTCGGACAGCCAGGACGGATCGTTGAGCGCCTCGAACCGGCCCACGTCCCGGGCCGCCTCGCCCGCGAAGGCGACACCTTCCCGGGCACCGGCGGTGGCGTAGGCGGCGAACTCGCCCTGCCCGGCGGAGGTCCAGGCCGCGATCCGCGCGGCGCTCTGGCTGTCGCTCATCCCGTACTCGCTGCCGCGTGCGAGCATCGCGCACTCCCGGAAACCGGCCTTCCACGCGTGGTAGGGGCTCTGGTTGATCCGCGTCGTCCCCGCGACCTCCGCGGAGAACTCGATCCTTCCCGGGAGCGCGGCCAGCACATCGACGGCCTCGCCGAGCTCCCGCAGCGCGCTGCGGCGCACCAGCTTGAGGCCGCCGTAGCCGTAGACCAGCCCGTTGAGCGGATTCACCGCACGCCACACCCGCAGCGACACCCCCTCGGCCAGCGGCTCGATCGCGCCGGCAGGGAACTCGGCGTCGATGACGAAGTCGCCGTCCGCGAGGAGGAACTGCTCGGCATCGACGACTTCGGCGGCCAGCCGGTAGGCGCGGCGCATCCCGTGCACGCCGTGCAGCCGTTTGGCCTGCAGCCCCAGCACCCGCTGCAGGCGGGCGTGCAGCTTGTCTGCCAGCGGTTCGTCGAAGGAGAGCATCAGCGCATCGAACCCGGTCATGAGATCGCCTCCAGGTAGCGGGCCGCGACCAGGGCGGGAGTGAGGTCGGCGGTCGATGCGTGGGCCCGCTTGGCGTGCACGGCATAGAACTCGGCGTCGCTGGCGAGCCGGTGAGCCAGGGCGACGGCCTCGGCGTTGGTGTCGAAAAGCAGCTCGTCGTCGATGTGCTCGGCGAGCCAGCCCCAGCGCGGTGCGATGACCGGCAGGCCCATGCCCTGGCAGTCGATCACCGACATCGACCACGGGCAGCCCGCGCGGAACGGCGCGATGCCAAAGTGCGCGCCGGCCAGCTGCTGGCGGTAGCGGACCCGGTCGCCCCGGTCGGAGACCACCTCCACGCCGGGCAGCGCGGCCAGTTCGGAGCGGTGCCGCTCGGGGCTGGAGTCCAGGCGGGTGCGGCCGCTGCCACGGTCCCCGAACAGGTCCATGACCCGCAGCCGGACCAGCGGCCCGGTCATCTGCCGGGCGACGTCGACGAACCGGGCGGTGCCGTAGTGCGCATACAAGCGATGGTTGTAGATGCCGACCGCCCCGCCTCCGGCGGGCGCGGCGGCTTCGGCGGGATCGCGGACCAGGCGTTCGTCGCGCGGTGCGGGCACCACCCGCAGCTTCTCGCCCAGATCCAGGGACATCCGGGAGGCGCCCGCCGCCGTCCAGGAGGCCGCGGTGCCCGAGTGCACCAGGACACGATCGCAGGCGGCCAGCCCGGCGGCGAAGGCCAGCAGCACACTGCGCCCCAGCCCCGCGTCGTCGAAGGCAGGATCCACCCGCAGCTGCTGTCCGGCGGTGAAGGAGAACGGCAGGTAGTGGCAGTATCCCGCCAACACCGCTCCGCTGCCCGCTTCCAGCAGAGCGGTGCGCACCGCGGGCGCGGCCTCGATCTGGTTGGCTACCACCATGTCCGGACGCACTTCACGGATCATGGCGACCAGTTCGTCCAGGTCGGGTGCGAAGCGGGCCCGGTACTTCGTGCCCGGCACCGCGGTACGCCAGAAGGCGGCCCGCCCGTCCCCGGCCGCGGCCGGAGCTGCGACGGTGACCTGCGCCCCGGCATCCGCCAGCGCCGGGGCGAGCAGGTCCGCGAAGATCCAGCCCGAGTCGGATGCCAGCCGGTCAGGGTTGGAGATGTTGAGCAGATACAGCACACGCTGACTCATCGAGGTCTTCCGTCCGCTGGGGCCTGCAGGGTCGGGGCAGGCCGGATAGGGGAAGGAAACCGGCAGCGCAGACAGTGACGGAATGATGAACTGAAGTCACGCACCGCTCATTCATCATCACCGTGACAACCAGCCAGCCGGGGGCACTTCAGGTGGACACGCATACGGATGAGCAGCAGGAGCCCACCAGCCAGGCCGGGGCCTTCGCCGCCGAGGTCTCCTACTGGCGCGAAGTACGGGGCCTGCCCAAACGCACCCTCGCCGCACGGATGGGCTTCGACCCCTCCTACGTCAGTCACATCGAATCGGGCCGGGCCAAGCCCACCGAGGAGTTCGCCCGCCTCGCCGAGGAAACCCTGAACGCCGGCAAGGCGATCTGGCACCGGTGGTGCGACTACGACGCCGCCAGGACCCGCACCCGCCAGCCCGCCGCCCCGCCGGCCCCGCGAGGGGCCGAGCCCTACGCCATCGGCTCCGCCCTGGTCGTCGAGCACGACCAGGCCCGCCTGGACTACGACGGCACCCACTACCGCCTCACGATGCGCCGACGCCTGCGCAACACCGGCACCGAACCCGTCACCCGCTACCTGATCCGCATCAGCGTCGACCGATACCCCGGAGAACCCGAACGCTCCAACGCCCACTACCGCCAACGCCCCCTGACCTGGGACGAACTGGGGCTGTCGGCAACCTGCCAGGGCGAGGCCATGCACTGGCAAGCCACCCACGACCGCGACGCGTTCAAAGAAATCTGGCTGGCCTTCGAAAACGCCCATGGCAGCTACCCGCTCTACCCGGGCGACTCGGTGTGGATCCAGTACGCCTACACGGTCAGCGACGACAAATGGGGCCAGTGGTTCCAGCGCGCCGTGCGCCTGCCCACCGAACACCTCGAGGTCCAACTCGCCTTCCCCCGCGCGCTGGACCCCGTCGTGTGGGGCACCGAGACCTCCATGACGGCCCAGGCCGCACCCCTGCGCACGGCGCCCGTACGCACCGAGGACACCCGGCTGCGGATCTTCACCTGGGCCACGGCGGCTCCCGCGCTGCACGCCCGCTACCGTCTGGCGTGGAGGTTCCGGGCACGGACCGAACTCAACACGACCCACGGGGAGTCCAGGTGACCGACGTGCAGCAGCCCAGCGAGCGGATGCGCGAGATCGGCGTGGTCCAAAAAGGCGCACCCCTCCTTGCCGACGTGGCCCGCCCCTTCAGCCTGCCCGCCGAGCGGGAGAGCGCCGAGCGGTGCATCGATGATCTGTACGCCGCGATGGAGCGCATCGCCCGCGCCCACCCCTTCGCCAAGGGCATGGGGCTGGCCGCACCGCAGATCGCCATCGGCCGGGCCGCGGCCGCCGTCCAGCCTCCCGGACCGGGCCATCCCGCCATCGTGCTGCTCAACCCCCGCATCACCGCCTCCTCCGAAGAAGCCGACGAGCAGTACGAGGGTTGCCTGTCCTTCTTCGACGTCCGCGGCATGGTCCCCCGCCCCCTGACGATCACGGTGGAGACCACCGCGCTGGACGGCAGCACCGTGACCACGGTGTACGAACGCGGGCTCGCCCGCCTCGTGGCACACGAGATCGACCACCTCAACGGCATGCTCTACACCGCGCGCATGCGCCGCGGCATCGAACCCATCCCCGTCGCGCAGTACCGGCAGACCGGCCGCGGCTGGGCCTACGGGCAGTAGGCAGCCCGATGAAGGAAGGACCCGGCGCCAACGTGAACAATGGTAACGACATGGAAGTAGCAGCGGAGTTGTATGCCCGGATCGAAGCGGTGACCGCGGGCACGGAGTACCGGTTGCTCCGGACGGAGCAGGGATTTGAGCTGACCGTCGACGTTCATCAGCCAGGCCGTCGACGCAGTGGCTCTACGCAGCTGTGGACATACGATGTCGCGTTGGATCCGGAAACCAGGACATTCACGATGACCGACGTTGTTCGTACTGAGCGCCGGGCGCTCGACGGGCGGCCGCTGATGAGCGAGACGGTAGCGGGCCGGAAGGTGACCCGTATCTCTAGCCGAGCCCTCGACGGCTCGGCTCGCTATTCCTTCTCCTCCGCCGATGGCCACCGTCTGATCAGGGCTGCCGCAGAGGAATCGGGCTGGGAAGAACTGATGCCTGCTGCTGTATACGCGGCCCGGGGGCCTGCCCTCCTGGGTGCGGCCATCGCGATCGCCATGGTGGTCGGCATCGCGATCGCGTTCGTGACAGGTTCTCTGTGAAGGCACGCGAAAGAATCGTCTCGCGACGTGCAGACCGGTCCGGGCCCAGGGAGGCCGCCCCGGGCCCGGACCGGTCTGCACGCACAGCGCGCCGAAGAACACCGCCCGCGTCGTACGCGCCAGCCGCTCCCATCCAAGGTTTACCGCCAGGCGCTCGAAGGGTACGACGACGATCACCGTCGGGTCCCGCTTCTGCGCTTTTGTAAAACCGCGGTCAGTACGAACTAGCTGACCCTCGTCCGGTCAGGCGAGCGGACCGCCGGCATCGTCCACCGCAACCACCTGCCCGCCGGTCAACGACGGCACGAGCTGGCCGACGTTGCCGTGCCGGGAACGAGGGCCCGGACCCGGCAGGCGGCGGGCGCCCCGTCCTCGCCCCACCGGCCGAAGGCGACACCCCTCAGACGCAGTACAGAGCCCCACCCGGTGTATCGGGTGGGGCTCTGCAGCCAGCGGGGCTATCGGCCTCGTCGGCCGATCAGACTGCGCAGCTTGTCCCGGTTGGAGGACAGGACTTCGCCGGTCTCCGCCAGGGAGACCAGTACGCTGCGGACCTTCCACAGGGCGAACTCGACGAGCATGCAGCCAGTCGAGAGGTCCTGGACGACATCCCAGGCATTCGGAACTTTCACTCTGAACCGTTTCTACGTAGCAAGGCGCGGGCGGCACGTTACGTATGCGGGTAGGCAGAGCTCTGCCCCAGAAGGAGTCAGCGGTGTGGAGGTGGCCTGTCAGATGTGTGCCCCGCAGAGGCCGCTAGCGATCATTCACCTTCCTGCGGGGTGCTGCCTGTGCGTGCGGTGGCTGCCTGCGAGGGGGTCACAGTAACTACCTGCTGCGCCGCACCGGCCACACGCGCTTCCCGGAGCGCCCCTCACACCCACCACTCGTCCGTGTCGGCGTCCGTCAGGGTGAATCCGCCGGCCGGGCCGAACCGGGCCCGGATCGTGCGCGTCGCCAGGGGCATGAGCCACAGCGCGCATTTGACCCAGCCGGGCCTGGCCCGTATCACCGTCCACTCCGCGGACGCCGAGACGGCCAATGCCGTGGCGTACGCGATCGCCGCGCACCTGAACGCCACCGGCCCCAGCGAGCCCTACCGCGTTCCGGGCGAGGCGGGGGTGTGCGTCAGCCAGTACGGCTACGCCCAGCCGCCGCCTGCCCCTGACGCCCCGGGCGGTGGTCGGTAGGTCGTGGCTGCGTGTCGGCGTGCCGATCGTGAACGGGACCTTCTGGCAGGCGTCTTCGGCGCGGACGCCGGCCGGATACCCTTTTGACTTGTTGCAACGGATCGTCGCGGTCCCTCGCGCGTTGACGTGTAACTGGTGGACGCGTGCCGGCGGCCACTGTTTCGATGGCGGGGCTGGCAGCTAGAGCTTGTCTGTGAGGTCTGGCCCCAGTCCGTCGATCAGGTCGGGCATCGAGGCCCCATACCCGTCGGCATGCCCGAAGTACGTGGGCTCGCCAGGTTGGGCCGTCGTGCCGAGTAGTTCGTCGAGAGCCTGCAACGCGGCTGCCAGGCGGGGGGCGTTGCGCCTCTGGATGTCTGGATGTGGAACGCCCTTGAAGTTGCAGTAGCCCCAGATGTCATGGTGCAGGGAGACATCCGCAGCCAGGTAGAGGTCGTCAGGACTGACCGACAACGAAACGAGATCTGGCTCGAGGCGTTCTGTGCCTTCGGCGTCGAACCACATGCCCGGGCCGACGACGCTGATGGCTCCGACCCGGGCGTCAGGGAATCCTGCTGGCCTGCTCTGCCGGACTCTGTCCACGAGTTCCGCATGATCCAGGCGTCTGTTCACCGAAAGCCGGGTGGTCACGCCGGTTCCACCGACGCCTTGGACGAACCACAACCACTCGATGCTGTGGGGCTCCAGTAGGCCGTGTTCTCGCAGAACGGCCGACATCCGAGACGCAGTCATCAGCGCTGAGTCGAGACCCGGCGGAGCGAAATCGTCAGGCTCCCACTCCCACGAGGCGCACTCGCGGGGGGCTCGCATCAACATGGACATGCGATTCCTTACGGGTAGATCTGTCCGTTGGGCGGGAAGGTGACGGAACCGTCTTCGAAGCGGAGCTCGAAGGTTGCGCCGATCTTTTCGGCGACGTGCTCCACCTTCCGAATCGTCGCATCGGTCAGGGCGCGGGCAAGGCAATCTGGCACCGGTGGTGCGACTACGACGCAGCCAGGACCCGCACCCGCCAGACCGGCCGCGGCTGGGCCTACGGACAGTAGGCCGCCACTGGCCTCCGGGGCGAATGCGCGTCGCACCGCAGGCGGGCAAGGCACCGCGACCAAAGCCGGGCTCCTCCCCTCCACCGCCGCAATACGCTGCGGTCCAAGAATCCAGCCTGAAAGGCGGCGCGACATGAGCACCGAGACGGACGCCGCCGAGGTGAGCCCGTGATCCGCAGCGCCGTGACGTGTGACCGTCCTCTCTGTCTCGCGGTCATGCTTGAACCGGACCCGCCGGAGGCTCACGGGTTCGCGGACGTCATCCGCCGGGCCGGGTGGACGCGTGATGGCACCGGGTACACCTGCCCGGCGTGCGCGCGGGGGACCGGCCCGGTACCGGAGAGAGGGGAGTGCCCGCAGTGCGGCGGGCAGACTCTGGATCTCCCCGCGGGCCCCTCTTGTACTTACTGCGGGCATGTCCAGCCGTATGTAGCGATCGCGGAGGAACTGTGACCATGGAAGCCTTCCGCGGGGGTCTCGCATGAGCGAGCAGCTCGGCGTGTCCTCGGTCGGACGGCGCTTCCGGCCGGTCGCTTCGGCGGAGGCCACCGCGATACTTGCTAACTTGTTGAGAAGTATCGCGGGAGGCCTTCCTGACAGGCTGAGGAGCAACCAAGGGCGCGCGCCCGGGTGTTGACGGTGCGCTTCACCCCCAGGTCTCGCCGGTGACCAGGTCAGGGCCGAAGCGGCGGGCGGCTACCGCTGTGATGGCGGGGCAGGCGGGGCCGTCGCCGTGTTTCCAGGTGTTGACGATGCACGTCTGGACGGGGTGTACGGGGCCCCCGGAGCGGCCGCCGGTGTCGGCTTCCAGTGGCCGGTCCTGCGGGGCGGCCAGGGCGTAGCAGGCCAGCATGGTGCGCTCATCCTCGTACCAGTAGTGGTCCAGGATCGCGGGATGGGTGAAGTCGAGGCTGTGGAAGGTGATGGCGATGTCCTGCCGCCCATAGGGGGCGTTGCGCAGGGCGGGCCCCACGTCCTCGAGACGCTCGCCGCGGGCCAGGAGGACCGCCCGCTCGACCGAGGCACCCCACGGCGGCGGTTCGCTGTCCGGGCCGGGCACACCGTCGTCGTCGAAGACGAGCTCCGTTCCGATCGCGGGCGGCTCGAACCGGGCCCGCCCCAAAACGCCGCCCCAGCCCAGACCGGCGTTGACGCACAGCGAACCGGTGAACAGCATCCACGGCGTGCGCACCAGCCGCTCCCGGCCGAGGTCCACGACCAGGCGTTCGAAGTCCTCCCGCGACAGCAGCGCGGGAGATTGCGGCGCGATGAAGGTGTCGACCCATATACCCATGCGCTCGTTCTAACAGCACTCGGCAGAGGGGGCGTCCCGAGTTGCGCGGCGCCCGGTGTGAAGATCGCCCGGTTTCCGGCGGCAGCGACTGCGGCGGGTGTGGCAATCACCGTCGGGTCCTGCTTATGCGCTTCTGCGAAACCAACCGCGGTCGGCACGAACTAGCCGACCGTGATCCGCCTGCGCGGACGGAATCGATCTAGTGTGTGGCGTCAACTGACAGACCAGATCGGGGACCACGGATGCACCTGGCGTACGACAGGCCGCCATCACGCACGCGACGAGCAGCAGCGGCTGCCGTCGCAGCGCTGCTCCTGGGCGTGACAGCAGGATGCTCCTCCGGAGACGAACCAGCCAAGTCCGCCCCCGGAAAGACCGCATCGCCGCAGGCAACACCCTCCAAGTCCGCCGAGGACATAGCCAAGAGCCGGGTCCTGGCCGCGTATCGCGGGCTGAGCGAGGTCCGCGCCCGGGCGTACAGCTCCGGCAAAGTCGACAACGCAAAGCTGCAGCAGTATGCGCGGGACAAGGCAGCCAGCGGAGTGGTGGTGGCCGTGGCCTGGTACGAGGAACGAGGGCTGAAAGTCGTCGGCAAGCCTCAACTGAAGCCCGAAGTCACCCAGGTCTCCTTGAAGGGCAAGACGAAGACCGCGGTTGTGGCGGACTGCCTCGACACCCGCAAGTCGGACACCGTCTACAAGAAGACAGGCAAGTCAGCCATCAAGAAGGACGCGAAGGAGCCGCGCCGCAAGCCGGTGACCGCCAAGGCGGTTGCCGTGGGGGAGCGGTGGCTGATCAGCGAGTACGCGATAGACCGGAGCCGGTTGTGCTGAAACGCTGACGTCGCACCGGCCGTCGCCCTCAGCGTTGTTGTCCCGGGCCCCGGTGCTTCTCACCCGGTGTCCCCCCTCAGGCCGTAGTCGCTGAGGCCGCAAGGCCAGCAGTCTCCGGGCGTGCGGAGTGAGGGATCTGGTGCCTACGTCAAGCCACCTTCTCCGGTTCATTCCCGGTCGTGCGGGAGGTGCTGACGCTAGCGGGGTGCTGCTCTCGTGTCGTGCGGGACAGGCCGGTGTCGGGCTGGTAGATCAAGTGTTCGCGCAGGGAGGGGTTGAGAGGGCGTCCGCTGGGGTCCAGGAGCAGCACGGGTTTGCCGCGCAGAGCGCCGGGTTCGGGCATGGTCCACTGGCTCGGGTGGGGCAGCTGGGAGAGCCAAGCGTGGGGGACGCGCACGGTGTTGAGGAGGATCTGGCGCTGTTGCCTGCGGTGAGCAGTTGCCTGGGTGCGTGGGTGGCAGCGGGTGAGGTCGGCGGGTTCTAGGCCCTGAGCATCCCACGTGAGCTGGTTCCGGTCGGGGTGCTGGTAGAGGCCGACCACGTGGAGGCCCGGTGTTCCCAGGCGGGAGCGGGCGGCGAGGTAGCCGGCCTGGCCGGGGTCGTCACCGTCGTCGTGCGCGGAACCGGAGGCGAGTTCCTCTGCCGTGCACGGGACTCCGTTGGTGTAGGGGGGAAGTGAATGCTTCCGGGCCTGCTCGTCCTCGCCGTCGAGCTTCAGCTGCCACGCGGCGGACAGCTGACGCAAACGGGCGTGGATCGGCTCCGGCCCGTCGGCAGAGGCGTAGATGCTCTGCAGGATCGGATGCGTGTCCTCGGGGGTGCGCAGGTGCAGGGGTGCACCGCTGGAGGGGGCGCGCTGGTTGAGGGCATGCCACGTCGCGGCCAGGAGGTAGGGGTCGTAGGGCGGGGAAGCTGCGGGGGAGAAGTCCGGCCAGCCGTCGTCGCAGGACGCGGGGGTCAGGACGCGCATCAGGGGGGTGGAGCGCCGCAGGTGGGGGCGGTTGCACCAGTGCCGCCACAGGCGGCCGCGGCGTTGGATCAGCAGGTCGAAGGGGCACAGGTCGGTGTAGAGGTCGTCGAGGCAGTAGTCCAGACTCTGTTCGAGGACCTGGGTGCCGATGAGGAGCAGGCGTCGGGGCCGGTGCGGATTGGGGTGTGTGGTGCGTAGGCGGGGGTCCGGGTGCGGCCCCAGGAGGCGGAGGGCGCGCTGCTGTTGGCGCAGCCGGTCTCGTTCGAAGAAGCAGGCGTGCAGCAGGAGGATCTCGTCGGGCTCCCAGCCGAGTTCGCGGGCGTGAGTGCGGGCGGCCCGGTACAGGTCGGTGGCGCGGGCAACGCGGTTGCGGATAACGCCGGTGATGCCGGTCGAGTGCTGTCGCAGGAGGGTGCGGGCGAGGTCCTCGGGTCCGGGATCGGTCTGCAGGAGTAGTCGCGTGCGCTGTCTGGGGGTGCGGCGCGACGCGGGGAGCGCGAGGGTGCTCACGTGGCCGGTGGTGGTGACGAAGGTGACCGGGCCGGCGGGTTGGGGGGTGTCGGGTGTGGTCTGGCAGCCCTTGGTCCAGGCGGTGACGAGATCTTTGCGGATGACGTCGGGCAGGGTGGCGGACAGGACGATGACGCTGGCGCCGGCATCGGCGAGCCAGCCGATCGCGTCGCCGAGAAGGCGCTGCTGGAACCACTCGTAGGCGTGGGCTTCGTCGATGACGACGACTTTGTTGGCCAGGCCGAACAGCCGCAGGAACCAGTGCCGTGAGCGCTGGGCGGCCAGCACGATCTGATCGACGGTGCCGATCCCGAAGCAGGAGAGCAGGCCCCGGCGGGCGGCCAGGAACCATTCGTCCAGCAGCACCCGCGTCCCCCGGACGGCGTCTTCGCACGCGTCCTCGGAGCAGCTCGTCAGGTTGATGCGCGCCGGCAGCGCGGCCGGTCCGTCCTCGTTGGATTCGAGGAGTTCTTCGTTGACGCCGGAGGCGAAGGCGGAGCCGTGGACGACGGCGAGGTTGGCCTCGGCTTCGTCGCCCAGAGCCCGGCCGAGGAAGTCGCGGAAGCGGCGGGCGCCCTGTTCGCTTGCGGCGCGGGTGGGCTGGGCGAAGTAGATGCCGTGGTATTCGCAGCGCACGGCGAGGGCGTGGGCGAGGTAGAGGGCGAGCTCGGTCTTGCCGGATCCGGTGTCCAGTTCCAGGATCGTCAGGCTCTGTTCGCCGGGGGCCGCCTCAAGGACGGCGCGCTGGGCCGGGCGCGGCAGGGGCGTGCCCGGGAACAGGTGCGCCCACGTCGCGGGTTGGGGCTTCCAGGCTGTCAGGCGCAGTTGCGCAACGGCGCGTGCTGCGTCGCTCTTCGAGGCTTCCCACCAGTGGTCGGTGGCGGTGGCGTGGGTGCGGTAGGCGAAGCGTGATTCGTCGGAGGAGACCCAGTCGCTCAGCACGGTCAGCCCGGCCATACAGGCCATGGCCGAGGGACGCTGCGGATGGACCAGTTCCGTAAGGCGCTGCAGGTCGATGTCCAGGAGGCGGGCCAGTTCCTGCAGCAGGTCGGCATGCAGGCGCTGCCAGGCGGGGGAGAGTTCGACGTCGCCGTCCTTGATGCGGCCGGCGGGCGGGACATGGCCGTGGTGGCCGCCGAGAATGGCCGCTGCCGTGTGCAGGCCCGGGTGGCAGAGAGTTGGTGCGGATGCCTCGTGCGTGCCGCGGCCTGTTCCGGTGCAGCGGGAGCCGGGGCAGCCGAGCAGGGCGGGCAGGTAGCGGGCGGTGACGTGCGCATGCGGGGGCGCGGGGGTGGGGATCCAGTCGTCCACCGGCAGACCGGCGGCGCGGGCCGCCGCCAGCCACCGCAGGCCCGCCGCGCGCAGGCGGGGATCGCGGCGGTCGCCGAGTTCGGAGAACTGGATCTGGAAGCCGGCCCAGGCCTTGCCGGGCATGTCGTGCAGGGCGACCAGCAGCATCAGCACCTTCCGGGCGGTGCGCACGTCCCCGCCGCCGAAGTCGTCGGCGAGCCGGGCCCGTACGGGAGCGCTCAGGTAACGGTCGAAGAGCTCCCCGCAGACGGCGGCCGCATCGAGACAGTGCGCCAGCAGGGGATTCCAGGCCGGGCCGCCGCGGGCCCGGCTCAGACCGTTGAGGTCCGTCTTGCCCCACACCCAGAGCCACGCGGGTGAAAAGCGTGTTCGAACCGAGAGGTGCGCGAAAGGTGAGGGAACACCCCTCCCGTCCCCGCTCACCATCGGCCAAGGAGAACGTCGCATGACGCCAGCCCCTCCGTCAGCTCACCTAAGAAATGAGGTGATTGAGTACGATTTGCGCTACGGATCATGCACCCCGGCACTGACAATCGGCCCTGACCTGCAAAAACCACCGACAATGCGGTTGCTATCGCTCGTTGAGGTCTTCGAGCAGGCCGAGAACATCCAGGCCCTCGTGCACGCCTCGCCCGGTGTCCGCGTAGCTCTGCACGAACTGCTGCTCGGTCTCTGCTACGCCACGGGCGTTCACCCGCGCAGCGAGCGGGAGTGGGACCAGTGGGTCGCCTCCCGGCACTCCCTTGCCGACGTCGCCGAGCAACTGCGGGACCCCCGCTTCGACGGCCTGCTCGACCTCACCCACCCCGAGCACCCCTTCGGCCAGAACAAGCTGTTGGACCCGCACATGGCCGAGCACGGCTACGGCACGGCCCAACTAGAGATCGAACGGGCCGGGGACTACGCGCAATTCGCCGACCACGTCCACCTCCACGACCCGCGCCCGCTGCCGCTGCACGAGGCCTTCCACGGGGTCCTGGTGCAGAACTGCTACGGCCTGGGCGGCCGGGCGATGGCCAAGACCAGCTGGTTCGGCCGACCCTTCACCTTCGCCGCCGTCGGTCGTCTGGGCGCCCGCGTGCGCAACCTCGCCCTGGGCGAGAACCTCGCCGACACCCTGCGCCTGAACCTGGTACCCACCACCCGGCCCGGCGACTTCAACTTCTCCTGGACCCGCGGCAAACCCCGCCGCTTCGGCACCCCCGGCGCCAACTACCGCCGCACCCCCGGCGGGCCCGCGGACCTGCACAGCGTGCTGGGCCGCTCGATCCTGCTGCACCCCACCCGCACCGAACAGGGCGAGACGGTCATCGACCGCGTCCTGATCGGCGCCGGCGAACTCCTCAACCCGCCCGGCGAGGACGAGCTCCAGGACGCGGTCATGGACGGCGACTACCCCCAGCAGGCCCGACCGGACAAGGCCCTGTGGCGCCAGTCCCACGCCCTGTACGCCGCGGCCACCCCCGACACCAAGGGCACCGGCCTCCTGAGCCGGCTGGCCCGCCTGGACCGTCCGGTGCAGATCTGGTCGGTGGCCCTGCTGGCCAAACAGCGCAAACCGCTGGGCTGGGTGTCCGACACCTTCCCCTACCACCGCTCCAGCCAGCGCCAGCTGCACCACGCGGCGAGCGCCGCCGTCGTCTGGGCGGACTACCTCACCCGGGCCGCCAGCTCGGCAGCTGCCGTCGCCCGGGACGCCGCCTACCCCCGGGCCCGGCCCGAGGAGCGCGCCTCACTCCTCAAACGCCTGGACCCCGCACCGCAGATGTGGGCCGGATTCGAAGCCCCCTTCCACGCTCTGCTCGACGCCGTCACCGCCGGCGTACCCCTGCCGCAAGCCCAGGCCGACTGCGCCGCCGCTTTCCTCGCCCGGACCCGCGACGCGCTCGGCCAACGCCTGGGCTGCCTCCCGCGATCCGGGGCCGGCCGCGAGGCGAAGGTGCTGGCCGAGCACCGCCTCAACAGCGAACTGCACAGACCCAAAACGCCCCGCGACCTCAAGGACGCCATGCCGTCAACGCCACAGCACGCCCCCGCAGCCTTGCCCGCACCTAGCACGACACCCGGTCAGGAGAGCGACGAGCGCGAACCCCACACCAAGCTGGCCCACTGGCTCGCCCGCCTGGTGCGCACCCACGACCAGCGGCTGCTGGGGGAGTTGCGCCGCCCGCACTCCCGCGACGCACTGCAGGCCCGCTCGATCGCCACCTCCTTCGCCGACCGCGAAGACCAGGAGGAGGCGTTCGCCCTGACCGCCCGCCTCTTTGCCCGCTATCACGTCGGCCTGCCCTACCAAGAGCCCGTGCGCCAGTACGGGACGGGAAATCTGGGCAGCGCCCTGCGCCATCTGGGCAGCCCGGCGGGCCGCGGCCCCAAGGACCCCGGCGTCAAGCGACTGTTCAAGAACATCACCGCGAACGGTCCGCTGCCCGAGCGCGCCCTGGAGCACGCCATCGCCCGGCTGCGCGCCGACAACCGCTTCCCCCCGCACTGGGGTCAGCTCGCCCTCGACCTCGCCGCGCTCTCCAAATCGACCCAGAGCGGCGACGTCGTCGCCGACACCTGGGCCCGCAGCTTCTACACCCCCACCTCCCGCACCCGGCAAGGAGCCACCGCATGAACCAGTACCTCAACCTCCACGCCCTGACGACCTTCAACAGCGTGCTCCTGGTCCGCGACGAGAACGGACAGGCCAAACAGACCCCGTTCGGCACCGCACCGCGGCACATGGTCACCTCGTTCTGCCAGCGCCGCGCGGAGCGCACCTACCTGCGCGACCAGGCCAACCTCGCCGAAGGCGCCCTGGCCCCCTACGCGTTCGGCACCCGCACCCGCGAGTGGGGCCGCCTGGCCGCCGACATCCTGGCCTGCCGGGACTGGACCTATCCCGAGGCGATGGGCGCGACGAAGGAGTCCCTGCAGGCGCTGGGCATCAACTTCGGCACGAAGGATTCCACCGCGGACCTGACCAAGGTTTTGATCTTCGCTCCGGACACGGCCGCCGAGCAGATCGCCGACGCCCTGGACGAACACCGCACCGAGCTGACCGCCTGGCTCGCCGACGTCGCACGGGCGCGTGAGGAGATGGAGAAGCAGAAGAACAAGAAGGGCAAGAAGAAGACGGACGCCGAAGCCGACGGGCCGGCAGAGTCCGCCGGCTCCGGCGGCCCGGGCAAGGCCGGAGTCAAGGTGCCGCCGCTGCCGCGCCGCCTCAAGAAGAAGCTGCTGACCGCGCTCGCCCCCGCCGACGCCATCGACATCGCCCTCTTCGGCCGCTTCCTGGCCGAGGTCGCCGAAAGCCCCGACGTCGACGGCGCCCTGCAGAGCATGAACTCCATCACCGTGCACCCGGCCTCCGGGGTCGAGGACTTCTACTCGGCGGCCGATGACAGCAAGCTGCGCCGCCGCACCCACCGCACCCCCAGCCCGAACGTCGGCGCGCTGGATGCCCTCGAGGAAATCGACGCCCTCAACCAGGCAGCCGAGGGCGAGGAAGAGCAGGTGCGCGAGGAACGCGGCGCAGGCCTGACCGGCTACCAAAGCCTGACGTCCGGCACCTTCCTCAGCCACACCGTCCTGGACCGCCACCAGCTGCGCCGCAACCTCACCGAGGCCGGTATGAGCGAAGAGGCCGCCGAGACCGCGGCCCGGGCGGCCGAGGCCGCCTTCATCGAGGCGTTCTGCAATGCGGTGCCCGCCGCGAAGAAGAACAACACCGCGGCCCCCGGCACGATGCGCAAGCTCGTCCACGCCTTCACCAGCGCGCGCCCCTACAACTATGTGTCCTGCTTCGAGGACGCCGTCGACGAGAAGAACGGGCCCGCCAGCCTCCAGGCCACCCGCCGCCTCCTGGACCAGCACGCCCTGATCAGCCGCAAGAACGGCGTCGAACCCGGCGCCGTCCTGACCTACGACCTGGCCGTCACCCAGCTCCTGCAGGACCTGCGCGACCAGGGCCGCCTGCAGCCCACCGAAGTCGACACCCCGCGCGACCTCGCAACGACCACGCCCGTGCCCGCACCGGCCGGAGCCCCCGCATGACCCACACCCTCCTCCTGCGCCTGGAAGGCATCCTCCAGGCGTGGGGGACCCACTCCCGCTTCGCCGACCGCGACAGCGCCAGCCACCCCACCAAGAGCGGCGTCATCGGCCTGCTGGCTGCCGCCGACGGCCACGACCGCGACGAACACCGCACCGCAGACGACGACTTCCTGCCCCTGAGCACCCTCGCGAACCTGCGCTTCGGCGTCCGCGCCGACCGGCCCGGCACCCTGGTCCGCGACTTCCACACCGCCGGCGGCGGCACCTACCCTGTGCGCCCCCGCGACATCATCACCGACCCCTACCGGGCCCAACACGCCACCACCGCACCCGTCCCCGCCACCAGCCGCGCCTTCACCCGCCGCGCCGGCGAAACCCTCGCCGACTGGTACGGCGCACCCAAGAACATCGCACCGGACCGCGACACCGGAGCGCTGACCGCCGGCAACAACCGCCGCCACCCCCTGGTCGCCGCCCACTGGTACCTCGCCGACGCCGCGTTCCTCGCCGCCGTCCAGTCCGAGGACACCGCACTCCTCAAACGCCTCGCCCGCCGCCTCAACGCACCCCACCGCCTGCTATGGCTCGGCCGCAAAAACTGCGTCCCCCACCACGACCTCCACCACGGCCTGCACCGCGGCGACATCGAAACCGTGCTCGCCACCATTCCGCTCCTGCCCCGCTCCCCCCACCCCACCTGCACCGCATGGATCGAAGCGCCCCACCACACCCCCAATGCCACTCCCGTCAACGACCAGCCCCTCTCCTACGCCTCCCGCACCCGCAGCCACGCACCCCGCTTCGAAACCCGCCACACCCTCACCCCGCCCGGAGCCCCCGCATGAGCACCCCCACACGCGTCATCGCCCACCACACCCTGTGCGAACTCGACCTCACCCACCCCCTGATCGCCCAAGCTCTCCTCGACCCCCACGACATGCACCGGCTGGTCATGCGCCCCTTCCATCACTGGGTCCCCGACGGCGCTCCCGACCCCCGCGCACAGATGGGCATCCTGCACACCTACGCCGTCAACCTCGCCGCCAACACCCTCACCCTCATCGTCCAATCCCGCGTGCCCGGCGACTGGCACGCCCTGCCCGCACGCGCCAAAACCACAGCCCCCAGCACCCAGACCATCGACCTCACCATCCACGAAGGGCAGACATTCCGCTTCCGCACCGTGATCAACCCCGCCCGCTACGCACCCACACCCGCCGGCCCACGCACCCGCTCCCGACCCGCCGACGCCTCACCAGCAAAAGCTCTGGAATGGTTCACCTCCCGCCTCCAGCCCCACGCCACCCCCGCCTTCGACCGCTGGCCACGCATCGGAGCCGACACCGACCCGACCACCCTGAAAGCCAAGGCCCTGGTAGCTCTCACCAGCGCACGTCGACCGGGAATCCGCATCAACCGTGCAGAAGTCCAAGGCCAACTGACTGTCACCGACCCCCAGGCCTTCGCCACTACTCTCACCCAGGGGCTCGGCCGCTCCCGCCCCTACGGATGCGGACTCATGCTCACCAAGACACTCCAGATCACGAAAGAGCAAAGCCGCGACGAAACCCAAGCTCAGGAAGCCTCCCGCCCGCACGCACGGGTATGAACCGCCGAAGCGGTACAGCGAGGACTGCGTTGCCTCCTCCCGCCCGCACGCCCGGGTATGAACCAGTGGTGGCCATGCCCGAGGTCCACGTCCTGAACCTCCCGCACGCCTGGGTATGAACCGACTACGGACACGGGCATGGTGGCCCACGCCTTCTCTCGCCCGCACGGTCGGGCATGAACCGCCCATCAAGCTCGCCCCGATGATCGAGTCTCTCACCCGCCCGCACGTACGGACATGGGCCGAAGGTCCGTCATTTGATGTCGGTGAAGCCGTCCTTGAACCTGCACGCCCGGGCATGATCCGCCCCGCGGTGCTCCTCCGAACACACGCCCTCCAGCCCGCCCAACCGGGTATGCACGAACGTTGGGCCCGTACCCGCCAGCTTCTCGCCCTTCCGCCCGTACGCACGGGTATGAACCGCGCCCCTCCGCGCTGCCCGTGCCCAACAGGCGCTCCCGCCTGCACCCCTGGGTATGAGCCGATCCCCACGCAGTACCGCCAGTGGGTGATCAACTCGCGCCCGCACGCACAGGTATGAAGCGCACACAGACGACTACCGGAACGCACTTGCCGACTCCTGCTTGCACACACAGGTATGAACCGATCGGGTGAAGGATGTCGAAGCTGACGACGATTTCCCACCTGCGCGAACGGGTATGAACCGCACGCCTTCGCCCGATTCATCCGCAAGGAAGGACTCCCGCCCGCACGCCTGGGCATGAGGCGGAAATGGGGCGACCCGAAGATGTCCCCGGCCGCCTCCCGCCCGCATGCTCGGGCATGAACCGGTGCTTGCTGTTCGACGCACAGGCAGGGCCTTCTCCCGCCCGCACGCACGGGTATGAAACGATTTTGTGGTCACCGCTGGACGGCGAGCTGTACTCCCGCCCGCACGCTCGGGTATGAACCGTTCGTCCAACGCCTGTTCCTGGCGGGGCAGCCCGCCCGCACGGGGGGTATACCGGACGAGGCAGTCTCCGCCCCGTCGACCGCGGACTCCAGCCCGCACGTAGGGGTATGAACCGGTCGATGACCTGTGGACCCAGCTCTACGGCGTCTCCCGCCCGCACGTACGGGTATGAACCTGCCGAAGCGCCCACTACTATGCCCAGCCGTGACTCCGTCCGCACGTACGGGAATGAACCGGACGGCGAGCGGCGGCCTGTGGGCCTGGATCCCGCCCGCACGACCGGGTATGAGCCGCAGACCTACGACCAAACGCGGACTATCACCGCCGCCAGCCCGTATACACGGGCATGAACCAACGTTGTCCAGGGACAGCAGTCGCCTGGTGTGCTCCTGCACGCACGGGTATGAGCCGCTGAGGAAGCAGGGCCCCGCCGACCGCATCTCCACCCGCACGCCCGGGTCTGAGCCGGCAGTGACCGTCCAGGGGCTCGACTTGGAGCACTCCCGCCTGCACCACACGGGTATGAACCGTACTTGATCAAGGTCGGGACGCGGCCTGGCATCTCTCGCCCGCGCGCACGGGTATGAACCGGTGGCGGTCATCATCGCGACGACCGGGATGATCTTCCGCCCGACCGCACGGGTATGAACCGACCACGGACACGGGCATGATGGCCCACGCCTTCTCTCGCCCGCACGTCCGGGTATGGATCGGACCGCTACGGGCGCACGCTGATGGCACGTATCTCTGGCCTGCGTGCGCGGGTATGAGCCCTACATCGTTGCGAGTTAGAGACGATCCCCCACATCGGGGAGTGGCCCTATGAACAAAGGCGGATATCACCGCCACCAGCCCGCGCACCGGGTATCAACCGGGCCAGATCGTGATCGTGCCCGAGGATCAGTTCTCCCGCCCGCGCACACGGGTATGAGCCAACGTTGTCCAGGGACAGCAGTCGCGTAGTGCGCATCCGTAGGTCCAGGTATGAACCGCCGGCGCTTCGCAAGGGCGCGGTGGGAGTCGGCTCTCGCCCGCACGTCTGGGTATGAATCGCAGCTCGCCGCGCAAAACGACACCGCGGCGCAATCCCGCCCGCACGCCCGGGTATGAGCCGTTCCCAGAGACGAGCCAGATGCCCACCCACAGCCTTCGCCGCATCCCAGGTATGGACCGCCGCAGTACGGATGGTGCGCCAGAGAGCAGCTATCCCGCGATCGCCCGCTCGCTCGGGTATGAACTGCTCGTCAGCCGCGATGGGGGCTCCTCGGTCTTCTCTCGCCCGCGCATCCGGGTATGGACCTCACGAGGTCATTTCGCGTTCTGCTCTGGACAGGCGACCGCATCAGACTTCCAGCCCCGCGCGGTCGGTGAAATTGGCACCACACGGGCTAAGTGGAGGTCGTGCGACCTACGTACGGCAGGCAGAAGGAAGGCGAATCGTGGACGCATCCCCACGGGCAGTGAGCGAGGCCGAGCTTGACTGTCGGGCCGACTTGTTTCAACAGACTGTCGACAACAGGCCCGTCGAGTTCGTTCGGCCCGCGGATACCGAGGGCCCAGTCTGGGCGGTCTACGATCATGGAGAACGGTATCTCGGGACGGTCCGTATCCAGTGCACAGCCAGCGCGCCTGCGTGGCATGTTCAATCCACGCAGGAGCGCTATCTGGACCTGGAGGACGCTGTACGGGCTCTGCGCCGGCCTCGCACTTGGGGCGCTGAGCAGGAGGCCGTGGCGCGGTGGGCCCGAGGACTTCTCGCCGATCCCGAGCTGCTGGTCTTCGACGTGCAGACCACCGGCCTGGCCTCCCCATGGGCGGTGCAGATCGCTGCTCTCGACCTCAGGGGCGCGGTCCTCTTCAACGAGTTCCTGGATCCCCAGGCCACGATGGAGCCCCAAGCCGTGGCACTCCACGGAATCACCCCTGAACTCGCCACCGGAGCAGCGCCCTTCGCGGAACTCCTGGACCGGCTTACGGCGGTCTTCCACGACCGGCGGTGCGTGGCCTACCCGCTCTCTTTTGACCGCGGTGTCTTGGAGCGCGAACTGCACCGGCATCACGGACGGACACCACCGGTCGCCAGGTGGATCAGACAATGCCACTGGGAGGACGCCATAGCGCCCTACGCCGCCTGGAAGGGGCTGTGGTCGGACCAGCGCAAAGGCTACCGGCCCCAGCCGTTGGGAAGCCGCCATGAAGCGGTGGCCAACTGCCGGAAACTGCTGGACCACGTCCGGACGATGACCGAGTACCGCGTCAGTCCGTGGAGTCAGTACCGGTGCAGCTTCCTCACCTCCTGACATCTGTTCACGTTCCGTTCCGGGGGGGCTCCGGGGCCGTCAGGGGGTCCGGGGCGATTCCTCGACAGAGGCTTCCCCCGGACACTGGGAACAGGAATGCACAGCCTCTTCTCGGCCAATGCGGGGTTGGAATCAGGGCGGGGCACGGACCTCCGTGTGTGCTGATCCCCAGTCCGTCTCATGATCTGGGCATGGCCACCACCGGCCCCTGATGATGAGGAGCATCGGCATGGGCGTGAGCAGCAGCCATCTGTCCAAGGCGGAAGTCCAGGAGATCCTGGGAATCACTTCCTTCGGCCTGTGGCGGCTGGTTCGGAAGTACGACGACTTTCCCCAGCCCACGCAGCCTCCTCACGGCTCTGCCAGAGCGTTCGGCGACAAGAAGCCAGCAGAGGAGGTGTGGGACGGCACGCAGCTGTACCGGTGGGCGGCCAGGACTCCGGAGTTCTCCCACCGCGGCGCCCTCTTGGCGCGGCCGCTGCCCGAGGAGGTGGCGCCCGGACGGTGGGGCGGATACAAGGACACGACACGGGGGCCGGCCTCGGACTGGCACACCGCCGTCGGCACGATCCGGTTCGTCCACAACGACGACAGCCAGACCGCCACCAAGGTCGCCACCGCTCTGGCAGAAGCCGGGAATCCCGACGGGGTACGCACGGTGTGCGCGCTGTACGGGGACATCGGCATCACCGGACCCGCCCTGGTCGCCACCGACGTCACCCGCCCACGCATCGAGTACGAGGCCCGGTGGGGCGTCGCCGCAACTCTCGCCGGCCACGAACTTCCCTGGTGGCCCCACCTGCTGCGCCTGCCACACGTGATCCGCCAGTGGCAGCCGGGCGCCGCAACCACCATCGCCAAGGTGCCGTCCAACGACAACGAGGTGCTCTTGCGTCGTGTAGCAGCCAACACCATCTTCGAATCCAGCTCGCACCTGGCCGCGACACACATGGCCAACCAGATCCGCAACGAACGGACCGACAACATCCGGCACGAGAACGAGACGTTCGGCGAGACAGAGCACCCCGTGATCATCGCTGCCGAACCCGACACCACCGACCACCCACTGCCCACCAACGGCGACCGCAAGACCCTCAAGTCGGGCTGGCACAGACTCGCCCTGAGCAACCACGCAGACGCCGTCGCAGCGCTCGAGGTCGCCGTCGGCCGTGAACCCGCCCTGCTGCCATACGGAGCGGTCACCGAGGTTCCCGCCCTCTCGGCAAACATCGCCGAACGCTGGGCCCGCCGCCTGACGATGTGCGACCCGACCGCCGCCCACGCCGTCCTCGCCCGAGGCGATAGCCCAGACGCGTTCTTCGTCGACCCGCTCACGGACATGCCAGTGCTGCGAACCTCAGACCAGGACCGCAAGCCACTCTGGCGGTTCTACGCCCCGCTCTCGCTCCCCGCCGGCGGCGCAGAGCTCGCCTCAGTGGTCTTGCACCACACCGTGTGGGTCACCACCAGCGACGGCCATGTCCATCCCGCCCCCTGCACGCCCTCAGCGCACCTGTGGTGGGGCGACGGCTGGGGCGACCGGCCCAGCGAAGCCGCGACAGTCGTCAACACGCTGCTCGACAACCTCGGTGCCACGGTGAACCTGGACAAGCACTGGATGGCGCCGAAAGGTCTGACCGCTCTGTTCAACGACGAGCACAAGCAGGGCAGCGAGCTCACCCGAAGCACCTTGCTCCATGCCCGGATGACGCCTCCCCGCCAACGCTGACCACCCGGTCGAGGAGGTAGGCCCAACGCGTCGGCCTAGATGGTCGGTGCCACAAGTAGCACGGCAAAACTCAGTCCCGTGATCGGCAGTACAGAAACGAGCAGGTTAATGCTCTGCGTCACTGACCAACGGGACTGACGGGACTGAGACAGCCGGATAGGAGCTGGAGTATCGCGATGCGGGCAACTTCCATGCGGGGGTTGATCCGAAGAGCCAGCTCGGCGTCAGGCGCGGCCTTTCGCCATAGGCAATGACTGACACACCCCTGCCTGGGGCGGCCCAGGCAGGCCTTCCTTGCAGCGGTGTGCCGCTCGCGGGGGACCCTGCAGCTGGGAGTGCCCCGCACGGGGCTAAAGGGGCTGACGATCCCACATGGCAGCCGCCTCCGGAGCAGGCGTGGCCCTGAGTCCCGCTCTCTCTTGATCCCGCGTTTAGCCCCGTAGAAAAAGAGCAGGTCAGACGGCCGGTCCCGGGAAGGACGGGGCTGACGGGACCCAACATGACAGTTATCACCTGCCCAGAACACCACCAACACGCGCGCGCCCACGATGAAAGAACATTCCCCTGAGTAGCTGATAACTGCCGGTCTCGGTCCCGTCAGACCCGTATGAGGTACCGGCGTGCTGCTGACCAGCACCTTTGCGGAGCGGGACTGAAGCGTGCGCCGTGGTGCGGGACTGAACTGGCGACACGGAGCCCCTGCGTCTGGTCCACTTGCGGGACTGACGGGACCCAAAATCGCCGACACGCCAGGGTGTTCCCTCGCTGCGACCCCTCGTGGGCTACGCTCGTGCCGCAATCCTGAATCTTGAGTCCCTTCAGACCCGTTGGTCCCGCTGGAGACCGGCCCTGACCAGGGAGCCCCCTGCAGGACGAAGACCTTCAGCAACCGACCCAAACTGTGACAAGGACGATCCGGTGACCCGCCAGCCCTCGACCACGCCGCTGGTCCCGGACGAGGCCGTACCCGGAAGCGCGATCGCCCGTTGGTGCGCCCGCGCGGGCTGGCCGGTGCACCCGCTGGCCCCGCTGGAGAAGGTCCCGCCGGCTAACTGTCAGTCCTGCAAGGAAGACCGGCACACCCCCGCATCGTGCCCGTGCAGGCTGGCAGGCCGGTGGTGCCACGGGTTCCACGCTGCGACCACCGACCTCGAACGCATCGACGCCTGGTGGCACGCCCAGCCCCGCTTCGGCGTCGGTGTCTCCTGCGGTCCCGCGGACTTGGTCGTTCTCGACGTCGACGCGCACGCAGCGCAGGTGCCCGACCGGTCCAGGCTTCTGCCGGGCATCCCGATCGCACCGCAGGTCAACCTCGACGGTCTGGCCACGGGCTTCGACACCCTGGCGCTGCTGGCCGCTCTCCGCCGCCAGCCCAGCCCGGTGGAGGACACCACAACACTTCGCGTGCGGACCCCGTCCGGCGGGCTGCACATCTGGTACCGCAATCCGAACCCCGCCACCCGCTACCGCTCCTCTACCGGGTCCAGCCCGAAAACGGCCCTGGCCTGGCAGGTGGACGTGCGCGCGGACAACGGCTACATCGTCGCCCCTGGGACCCTGACCACTGCGGGCAGTTACCGACCTGTGGGAGAGGCCCGCTATCCGGCGCCGCTGCCGCAGTGGCTGGCCGACGAACTCGTCCGCACCCACCACGTCCCCGCCCCGCCCCCGCAGCCGGCTGCCGTACCCGTCGCCCCGCGCCGGCGCCGCTCAGCCAAGAGCGCCGAACGCCTCCTGGACCCGCTGGTGGCCGAAGTCGCCGCCTGCGCGGCCGTGCCCCAAGGAGCGAGCTTCACGGAAAAACTCAACCGCGCCGCCTACACGGCCGGCGGCCTGGTCCAGGCAGGCCACCTCACCGAGCCCGAGGTACGCGACCTGCTCCTGGAAGCGGCGCGCTCCGCACGCCCCGCTCAGGAACACCGCAACCTCACGATCATCGAGTCCGCTCTGTCTGCGGGCGCCCAGCGCCCACTCCACCCCCGAGGACGTTCATGAGCGCCGAGCCCGCCCGCTTCGACGCCGAAGCGGCCGCCGCCCAAATCCACCAGCAGAGCCTGGACTTCACACTGCCCCAGCCACACCCCGGCCTGCCGGCCCAGCAGACCGACGCCCGCCATGCGCCCGCGGCCGAGCCGGCCGGGCTGATGCCCGCTTCCCTGACTGACCGCGGTAACGCGAAGCTGTTCGCGCGTCTCTACCGCGATCAGTTCCGCTACGTGAGCGGGATGGGCTGGCACTCGTGGGACGAGTACCGCTGGAAGCTGACCGGCGGGGACGAGGCAGCGGTGTGGGCGGCCGGCGAGATGGCCGAACAGATCCCCGAACAAGACCCCGCGGGCCGGTTCACCGACCGCAAGATGGCCGTGCACCGGCGGCACTCGGAGTCCACCGCCGGGATCAAGGCCCTCCTATACCAGGCGCAGGCCGCGCCCGGGCTGCGCCTGGACCCCGATGTCCTGGACGGCGACATCTACGCCCTGTGCACCCCCGGCGGAGTCGTCGACCTGCGCACCGGGATCCTGAGGAAGCCCAATCCGCTGACCGACATGCATTCGCGGGCCACGCACACGGCCCCCCACGCCATGCCCATCCCGCGCTGGGAGAGCTTCCTGCGCGACACCTTCGGGGACGACGCGAAGGGCCTGGAGACCATCCGCTTCGTGCATCTGCTGCTCGGCTACTCCATCACCGGGGACGTCGGCGCACAGGTGCTGCCCTTCCTCTACGGTCTGGGCGCCAACGGCAAGTCGGTGCTGCTGGAAGTGACTATGCAGATCCTGGGCGACTACGCCAACGCCGCCCCGCCCGGCTTCCTCATGGAGAAGGGCAAGTTCACCGAGCACTCCACCGAGCTGACCGAACTGCACGGCAGGCGGATTGTGGTGTGCAGCGAGCTCAAGCCCAACGACAAGTTCAACGAGGCCCGCGTCAAGCTGCTGACCGGCGGCGACACCATCACCGCGCGGCGGATGCGGCAGAACTTCTTCACCTTCACCCCCACCCACAAACTGTGGCTGCTGGGCAACCACCGGCCCGAAGTCGGTACCGGCGGCTACGCGTTCTGGCGGCGCATGCGGATCATCCCCTTCGAGCGGCGGGTGCCCGACGAACTCAAGAACAGCAGCCTGGCCGCCGAACTCGTCCGCGACGAGGGGCCGGGCATCCTGCAGTGGCTGATCGAGGGCGCCCAGCGCTACCTGGCCACCCGCGACCCGCTGACCGGCCCGGCCTCCGTCCGCGTGGCGACGAGTGCCTACCAGACCACCGAGGACCACATCGGCCGCTTCCTCACCGAGTGCTGCACCAGGGGCACCGACGCGGGCGCCGGCCCGGACCTGCGGGTGGAGCAGAAGCTGCTGTACGAGACCTACGGACGCTGGTGCTCGGACGAAGGCATCCGGCCCTCCACCAGCCGCGCGTTCGCCAGCCGCATCCGCCAGGAACTGGGTCTGGCCTCACCCGCCGATATGATCAAGAACAATGCGACCAAGCTGTACCCCGGCCTGGCCCTGCTCGCCGAGGACAGCCCGGCCGGTGACGGGGGCCATACGCCGTGAGGAACCGCCGCAGGCCCCGGCAGTGCGCGGGCCGACCGTACGATGGACGATGCCTGCTTCTCCTGCCTGCTCCTGACGGAGCGGGGAAGCAGGACAGCGTGGATGCGAGACCCGAAGGCCGGTGCCCGGCCGATGAGACCAAGGAGGCCTGATGAGCGCGATTCCGCAGGAAGGCGATCTCGTCAAGGAAGCCGAGGTCGTCTGGCTGGAGGACACCGCGGACATGGACTACGTCCGCCAGGCCCTGGACAAGGTCGGCACCCGCAAGGGCAAGCCGCGCTACGAGCGCGACGGACGGATGGTCGGCTACTCCAACCTGGCCCCGGACGCGCCGCGCAGCGCCGACAGCGGGTTGTTCTCCCGGCGCACGTTCTTCCTGCTGCCGCACGACCGTCCCAACCAGCCCGGTGACCCCGACTGTCCCTACCGGGTGGGCTCGCCGCTGGAGGCGGTTGATCCGCGCACGGTGGCGGCGGGGAAGGTGGGGCGGACCACGCCGCGCTCGCAGGGCACGGGCGAGATAGTGCCGGCCCGCTCGTAGCGAGGACGACGCCGGGAAGATCAACATCCGCAGCGTCGGCGGTCTGCACGAGGGCTGCAGCGGCTGCTGCGTGCCAGGCGTCGGTGCCGTCGTTCCCGCAGGTCAGCGGCATGCGAACGTTTTCAAATCGTCTGGCGAAGCAATTCGTGCACGACAATTTGGGGACACGGCGCCAATTGGTTTCGCGATGTGAATCGCGAAAGACTCCGCACAACAAGGAAAATTGGGGCTACGCTGAATCTGAACGCAACGCATGTTGCGTTACTTCCCGGATCGGTGGTTGACAGTCGGACGGGAACAGACGAGACAGCCGCCCCGGCCCGGCCAAGAACTGAGGCGACTGTTCGTCCTGCTAGCGGCCGCGGAAGATGAGGTAGAGGATCACCCCCGAGCAGATGTCAACCGGCAGCTGCACGGCGACACTCCTCAGCCATCGCCTCCCGCGGCCGTAGTGCGTGGCCTTGAGCTGCGATGTCCATTCCTTGAGGCGATGGGCCAGGTGGCGCCATCGTCTCGACCTTTGGGCAAGCCACACACGCACGCGCATGTTTTCCTCCTCGATCCACCATGGGTAGTACAGGCACACGCAGTTGTGCGCCCGCCATAGGCATGACTGCCGATGGAGGACCGAGGAAGGGCCTGGAATGGAGCCTATTCACAGAGCCTGTCGGTCCGGGGCTGTTCTCCCGAATTCCTCAAACCCGCCGCGCCTCAACGGATTTCTGGTCCCGACGATCGCGGAGTGTTGCACCGCGCGCGCTCCACTGTGTCGGCCGCTGCTGCCGTGTGCTTCTGGGCGCCAGGCGGGGGCGCGGCACGTTGGTGATGGGCACTGCCGGGCTCTGGCTCGGCGGCTTGGGCTGCTTCATCATCGGGGGATGGGCGGGCAGGTGGATCTGGCGGGGTTGCGGGAACTGATCGATGAGACGGTCGTGCGGTGCTACGCAATGGTCGGGCACAGGGACATTCCCGCGCTCTGTGCGGCGCTGGGCATGCCGGCGCCGCCCCCGCGCAGCGATTCCCGCACGGGGCAGGACCATTCCAAGCATGAGCGGCTCGCGGCAAGCCTGCGTGCGGTGCGTGATGAGGATCTGCCTGCCGTGGCGAAAGCGGTCCTGGCCGGCCAGCCGGTCAGTGCGGCCCAGCGCAATCGTCTGCAGGACATCCTGTGGCAGGCAGCCGCCGGCATCGAGATACCCGGCCGCACCCGACGGGAGCTGGCGGCCGCCCTGCCCTTGGAGGACTACGTCCGTTACGCGGATCAGTTCCTCGACATGCTGGCCTCGTTGTGGATCCTCGATGACGACGGTGTGGGCGGCTGGGGAGGGCCTGACCGCACGCTGCGGGCCGAGATCGTGCGGCATGTGGTCGGACACAATGACTGGGACGCCGAGCATCTGTTCGGAGAACTCGGCTGCTTCACTGCGCCGCACCCGCGCTTCGGACGCTTCCTCGAGGCGCTGGCAGCCGCGGCGACGCTCCAGAGCGAGCCGGCGCAAAGACGGTTCGTAGAGATGGCCAATGAACACCTTCAGCCGATCGGCGCTCTGCTCCAGGAGGTCGGCGAAGAGGACGGCTACCCTCTCTTCGCGCTGGTCGCGACCGGGCAGGCGGCGGCGCGGCGACCGCGCCAGGTCATCTTCGCCACCCTCGCCAAGCCCGATATCCGCGTCAGCAGCGTTCTGGACGGCGACCTGGAGGTCCTGGACCGTGCCGAACGGGCCGGCGAGATCCTGGTCTATGACCGTGTTGTGGGTGACGAGGGTTTGCGCTGGCGTGACCTCATGGCCTGGTGGCAGGCGAAGCGCAGCATCGCCAGTGCCGGGGAGGCCCGGGAAACGCTCCTGGAGCGGATGCGGTCCAGTGTGCCCGGGGAATCACGTGGCCAGGACAATCTCGGCCGCCTGTATTACGACATCTACCAAGACAAATTAGATGACCTGCCCGCTCTGTTGCCCGAGGTGTGGCTGCACTGGGACCACCGGACCATCAGGCAGCGCCGCGATCACGCTCAGCAGAGCATCCGCATGGACTTCCTCATGCTCCTGCCCGGGCGACGGCGAGTCGTCCTCGAAGTCGACGGGATGCAGCACTACACCGACAACCGGGGGAGGGTCCCCAGCTCCCGCAAGTACGCCGCCACCATGGCTGCGGACCGTGACCTGAAGTTCCGCGGCTACGACGTCTTCCGCTTCGGACACGATGAGTTGGCCGACCTCGAAAGCGCTCGGCCGGTGGTGACCGACTTCTTCGCCAGGCTGCTGACAGGGATCCACCCAGCATCATGATCGGTCCTCTCGGTCCATACAGGCCGGTCCGTCCCAGGCAGGGCTGCTCTCTTCAGGGTGGGGTCGAAGCCGTAGAGGGCGAGGAGAGGGCCTCCTGGGCCGGGCAACGTCGAGCCGACGACGCCATGCCCTTGCCCGTTGGGTGCGTCCGATCCACAGCAGCATCGGCTGACAACCCTCACTGGGACGCAGGTTGGCCGCAGGCGCCCCAGTAGACTCTGCTGGCACTGGCTTTCCGCCAGCTGGCAGTAGTGCAGTGGGGGCAGTGCGTATGGCAGCAGATATCGACGACTACCGACGCAGGTGCTGGGACGCAGCGCTGCACGCTTTTGGGACCGGCTACATCTTCCAGAAGCGGGCCGCTCGTCTGAAGCGTAAGACCGACCTGCTGACCTGGGTCGGCCTCGCGGTCCCGCTGCTCACCGGAGCTCTGGTCGGAACGCTCGGGAGCTACAGGCTTTGGGGTGCCGCCATCGTTGTCGGATCGGTGATCGCGGCGGTGCAGCTTGCCATCAGTCTGTGGTCCGTCGTCAAGCGCTGGCCAGAGGAACTCGCCTACTCCTCTGCGTCGGCTGCGGCCAACGACTCGCTGGCCGCCCGGTTCGCTGCACTGGCAGAGGACCCTCCAGGGCTCCAGGCTCTGCGTGCTCAGGTAGAAAAGCTCAGCGTCGAAGACGCCGGCAGGCGGGACAGGGACAGCGAGAAGAACGTGACGGAGAAGGAGCGCCGCACGGGCATGCGCGCCAGCCTCCGGAAGTACCAACGCCCGTGCTCAGCCTGCCACCAGGTTCCGACGACCATGGAAGCGTCGAACTGTGGCGTCTGCGGACAGTTCTAACTGCGGGAAGGACCCAGTAGATGGACAACAAGGTAGCCGTAGCGATGCAGGGATTCATTGCCCTGACCCAGGCACAGCAAAACGAATTCATCGCCCTCGTCAACAGTTACAACCAGGGCGGCGCGCCCGATCGGGAACGCATTCGCAGGGAATCCCTGAGGGACTGGGTGACCAAGGTTGACCTTGGTCCGACGACCCAGGTCTGCCCCCGTTGCGGCCGATAGCCATCGGTCTCAGGGAGGCCGGGTGTCCTGTCGTGTCCGGTGCTGTGCTTGCTGTTCAGTGAGCCCCCGGATCGGCTGATGCCCGGGCAACAAGCTGCCGGGCCGTGACACGATCAACAGCATGGACGCTTCCCGGAACCCCGAATACCTCCGCAAGACCACCGATGCCGTGGCTGAGTTCAAATCCGCCTTCAAGGCGTTCATGGAGCTCCACGTGGAGACGAAGGACGCCGGCGTCGGGCGCGGCATCATGCCTGCCGCGATTGCCCGAGATGGTGTGTCACCGGAGGAGTTGCAGGCTGCCACGGACCGGGTTGCACGCGCGGCCGGCCGCGCGTCGGCGGCCCCCGGCCTGACCCGAATGTATATAGGCGTATCCACGCTCCCCGAGCCCGTGGACCCGATCGCGGCTTGGAGGTCGGTCACTTTGCCGAAGCCGGTGCTCGAACCGGGCGACGTGCTGGACTCCGCCGAGCAGATCCTGGGCCGCCTGGAGGCACTGACGGACAAGGCGGAGGCTGAGCTCCCTCCGACCACCGGAGTGGAAGCGATGCACCCGACGATTTGGGGAGCCGCCCGCAAGCTCTGGCTCGACGGTCATTTCCGTCATGCCGTCCAAAGTGCAGCAGAGACGCTCACCTCCCAGGTGAAGGCCCGCACTGGGCTGGCCAACATGGATGCCACCAACGTCTACGAGAAGGTATTCAGCGCCAAAAGCCCATTGCTGACCTGGCCCGGCGACCCGAGCGACCGGACGGTCAGCTCTATGCAGAGCGGCCTGTCCAAGTACGCGCCCGGACTCAACATGACCGTCCGCAACACGGCCACCCACGTGGCCTCCGACGAGATGACCGCCCAGCAGGCACTGGAACGCCTCGCAGCCCTAAGTCTCCTTGCGCACTGGATCGACGAGTGCGAGGGACCGGCCTGAGAGGTACCGCCACGCCAGCAGCCCGCTCCAAGGAGGATGTCCTCCGGCCCCGCGGTCAGTGCCGGTGGGCGATAGGGTCTGGGGGTGCGGTTTACGCCTTCTGAAGAGTCTCTGTACGTGTCCGCTGACTATGTCGTGGTCTCGGGCTCCACAGTGACGATTACGCAGGCGAAGTCGTACCGGCGTCTCACGCGGCGTGCACAGGCCGCCGATTATGTTGGTCTGCACACCAATTGGTGGTCGGCGCGGAGTGACAGGCACGCGTCGGAGTCGGCCCCGGCAGCATGCAGGCGGACCGAATCCGGTACTGAAAGCACCGCCGGCAGCGGCGGTATGGAAGAATTCTCTCGGCATCTCGCGTTCTTTCTCCTCCGGGCAGAGCTATTCCGGCCGGTGCCGCCCGAACAGGGGGCCGCGCAACGCCTGTTGGTGGACGCCATGCGGGGAGGTCTGTGCGGGGCTGGGGATCCCCGACAGGTTCCGAATACCGAGCGGTGCACCGGCACGGTCCGCGAGGTCACACCCAGACCGTCACCGATTGGCATTGAGCCGCCGCCGCTGAGGCGCGCGCTGGCGACCTTCCTCAGCGCTCCTGAGGGCCTGGCGATGCTTCTTGCCCTTCTGGCCCTCGTCGTTCAGCATCTGGCCGCTACGGCGGCGCTGAACTCCGCCCACAGGGTGTCTCCCGTCACCACCCTGGCCTGTGGCGTGGCCCGACGTGCTGTCCCTCTCCTCCCGCGCGCTCCGGGGGCTGTTCTCGCCTCGAAGAACAGCCCCATCCCGCGGGCGTCCGCGCATGGTCAGCACCTCTGTCATCGGAACATGTTGCTGACCTGAGCCCGGCACGGCGCCCGTCCCTCTCGACGTGGAGCGCCCTGTGCCACCCCCGACGATCCCGCAGTCCAGTCTGCGGACTCTGGTGCCCCGCCCTCGGGCACAGACCACGCGTGCTGTGGTCGGCCGGCCCAACGCCGGGCCCGTACCCCCGCTGAAGCTCAGCGAGCCCATGCGCCGACGTCTCCTGACCGCCGTGCAGGCGCTGCTCGATGCCCCGTCGATGACCGGGCTGCCAGACACGGCACGGCTTGCCGCCATCGTCATTCTCGCCAAGACGAACGCCGACTCCGGGCAAACAGGCCGGATCCGAGCAGTAGATCTTGGCAGGTGGCTGGGAGTGTCGGAGTCCTCCATCGACCACACGGCGCTTCCTGCACTCCGTGACCGGAACCTCGTGACCACCAATGTGACGACTGATTCGACGGGCCAGACCACCGGCCTGACGTGCCGACTGACCCCTGTCACCCTGGCCCGCCAGCAGGCAGACCGGGAAGGTGCGCTCTTCCTTGACCGCCGTGAACTGGCCACCCTGTGGCGGTTGATCGAGGCGCTGTTCGGGCCTGGCTGGAGTCACAAGGAGGGCCCGCCGACACCAGCTGGCCTATGTGCCGAGCGGACGGGCCGCGGCGCTGCCACGGACCGCCTCTGCCTGCTGCTTCTGGTGCTCCATGCCCGGTCCGACGGCACGGTGCGGATGGTGGCCGGCTCGGTAGGAGGACAAGGACGTGGGAGAGGTGACAGCACTGCTGCCCGTGCGCTCGGCTGTACGGCGTCCGGTGCGTCCAAGGTCCTTGCACGGCTCCGTGTTGCCGGACTGGTCGTCTCGGTCCGCGTGCCCAGCGGTTCTGGGTTGAAGTGCAAGACCGAGCTCCAGGTGCCGGCGGTGGCGGATGCTCACCGGAGGTGAGCAGGTGGACGAGCGCCCTGCTACTGCACCCGGAGATCTTGCCATCAGCCGAGATGTATCAGAGGAGGCGAGGACATCTGGTGGTTTGGGGCGGCCAGTCGGGGCAGGGCGCCCTGCTGCTGCACCCCTTCACTCACCCCACGCTCGGTCCTGGTTGATGTGTCTGGCTGGCTTGGCAATGTCGTGCATCTGTGGCTCTTCGCCCTGGGCCGGCTGGGCCGCGAGAGGGCCGCTACGGCGCCCTCTCAGGGGTCCGGCGGGCCGGTGGGGCTCGCGTCCGCTGTGCGCCCGGAGGGCGGCTCACGGGCCTCTGGCCAGGGATTGGCCCGGAGGGCCAATCCCTGTACTCTTTCCGGGAGTTGGCTTTTCTCTCCCGGAAACGCAGTAGTCTGGTTTCAGGGTCGGGAAATTGGAAATTCCCCGGATGATTCCCGGAGGGAATCCCCACCGGATCAACTTGGGCACACAATGTGACGGGCCCTCAATTCAATTTCGCGTAGTGCGTATTGGGAATTCCTCCCGGAGGGTGGAATTCTTTTCGACTGGAAGTCGTAGTAGTTATCGAATGGCCCGGAGGGCGATTCGATAACTACCGCCCGGAGGGCGGCAATTCGCGCGGGGACGCGCGAAAGGAGAATCCGGAGGATTCGAGTATTCGGCTGCCGGAGGCATCGTACGGAGTTCAGCGCCCTCTCAGCCCGG
>NZ_JBEYWZ010000020.1:0-87010 GCF_040644915.1 Streptomyces sp. NPDC046925
CACCGCACCACCGCACCACCGCACCGCCGGACCGCCGGACCGCCGGACAAAGACAGGCAGCCCACACCACCACCCCGCACAAACCACCCCGCCGACAACCAACCCGCCGACAACACCGCCGGATCAGGGCCCACCCCGCCCCACAGGTATGCGCCGCCCCCGCCCCACAGGCGGACAACAAGGCGCAGCCAGACCCCGGCCACACAACCCACACACCAGACACAGCGCCGGACACAACCGGCCACAGCCAGCGCACGACCCCGACACCCACCCGGACACCCACCCAGGAAACCCTCAGCAGGCAGGACGGGTTCTCACCGCACCACGACGTTGTCCGCGGCCGACGTCGATGGGCCGGTGGTGGTGTTGCCGTAGTACGCCCAGCGCCACGCGCCCGTCTTGGATGCCTTCACGGTCGTTTTGAGAGCGCCCGAGCCATTGGCGTGCACCTTCTTCACCGTGGTGAAGGAGGCGGCTCCGCTGGGCTTGAACTGCAGGCTCACCAAGCGGCTTCCGTAGGAGGCGTACTTCCTCGTCTCCCAGTTGGCCCGCGTCACCTTGCCGGTCACCGTGATGGTCTTGCCCTTGGCCACCGGCTCCGGCGAGGCGTTCACGCTCAGGCGGGAGTTGCGCTTGACGTAGGCGGTCAGGCCCTTGTCGTCCGTGTCACCGCCGCCGCCCGTGAAGGACACCTCGGCCGCGACCTTCCAGGCTCCGGCCTCGCTGTTGCGCATGTCCCATTCACTGGGGTCGAAGTACATCGTCTCGTTGAAGTCGCAGACACCCGAGCTCACCTGGTGGCAGTCGCTCGTTTCGATGGCGTGCCACAGCCGTTCCCCCGAATTCCCCGTACTGCCGCGGTACAGGAACACCGCCGGCCACTTCCACTTCTTGGTGGTCGCCATCCGGAACGAGGTGGGCGCCGCGACCTCCTCGGACACCCCGATCACGATCGGCTTGCCGCCGTTCACCTGGACGCGGGTGAAGGAGACCCCGCCCTCGGCCGCCCCGGCCGGCACCGCGGCCATACCCGTGAACACCGCCGACGCGCCAACGGCCACGACGGCTCTCCAGACCTTCTTGCCCACCTGATCCCCGATCTCTGTGTCTCTGTACCGAAAGGTGCCGGAGAGCCCTCCTCCGGCGCCTTACAGACCGCCGCGGCCCATACGGGGTTGCACACCCGTAGATCACGATCGGGCATCAGAGGATCCTCGCCTCGTGCCTCTGACGGTGAGGCGCAACCAACCACCGAACCCCGCCGATCCCGCCGCCCGGAGGGCATCCCTCGCGAGGACCGATCGAGGAGGAGGCGCCCCTGGCCGTCGGTGTGTCCGCGCGGCCGGGCGCCTCTCAATCTTCTACCAGCGACCAAGCCTTTCCCTGAAGCGGGCACATTCGTTGAAGGAACCGGCCACCCCGGACGTTGGCCATGGGTTGCCCCCGCTCCCGCTCCCCCAGGAAGCTCAGCAGAAGGTCCCGGACAGCACAGACATGAAGGAACCCGGCGTGCGCAGCACGCAGCACGGCCGGGGCTGGGGGCTCCGCCTCCCGCCCACACCGAAAGGACAGCCCCCATGACCAAGCGGCCGCCCGTCTACATCCTCATCACCCCCGACGGACAGGCCCGGTGGGGTCACCAGCTCGCCGTCGCCGAACAAGCGATGGGACCGCACGGCATCGGCCGCTCCTTCCTCACCCCCCAGGCACGCCTGCGCATCGCCGCACCAAACGCCGCTCTCACCAGCCCCGACCAGTACGCGCCCAACCCCTACGCCGCCCAGGTCCTCGCCCACCTCGTCGGCCTCCCGCCCCACAACACCCCCGAAACCCGCGGCCCAGTCGCCCTCTACGGCTTCGACCCCACCAACGAACGGGACCGCACCCGGCCGCTGACCACCCCCGAACGCAACACCATCACCCGGGCCCTCACCGCCGCCGGATGCACCACCACCTGAGAGTCCCCACCCTGCTGCCCGCCCCTTCATCGAGGTTGAAGAGTTGGTCAGAGACCTTTCTCGAATCGCGCCTCGCTGACGTCGGTCAGGCTCAGGGGTCGTCGGGCCTACGGTCTCTGCAGGGCGTTGCCCGATGGCGTGGTGACCCGCAACTCAGCCCATCGATGCGGGTTTTGTGGCCTCAAGCCTATGGAGCTGTGCTCTTTGGGTATGGGGCGCCCGGCTGTCGTTTGGCGTGTGGTGAGTGTTGCCCGCAAGTGCACCGTGTGGTTGCCCTCTTTGGCGGCCTGGTTGCGTGATGTGGGCAGCGTGTGGGGGTCTTCCGCATGTTCTGTGCGGAGGTCGGGGGCCCTGCGTGTGATGCTGAGGCCGCGGGGGTTCGTGTCGGCAATGTCGGCATCCGAGCGGAGGATTTATGGTTGATCAGGGGATCGGCGACAACGTTATCGGCGTGGGGGACACACTCAGTGCTGAGAACGTCGCCGTCTACCGGTGGCTGGCCCTCCACGGTCAGCTCGATCCGGCACGGATAGCCGAGGAGACCGGGCTCGACGAGACGGTCGTGAGCGGTGCGGTGAGCTATCTTCTGCGGATCGGTCTGGTGGAGCGGGGTGGGGTGGGTGATGGGCAGCTGCGGGCCGTGAACCCGGCGCGTGTTGCCGCCGTGGCTACCGCGCCGATGGAGCGGGCCATCGCTCAGCAGGAGGCGCGGCTCAATGTGTTGCGCGATCAGTTTGCCCAACTGGCCGCCGATTATGACGAGGGGCGGCACAGTGTCGCCACTGACGTGGAGCGCATTCCCGGGCTCACTCAGGTGCGGGACGCGCTGACGCGAGCCGCGGCGAACTGTCGCGAGGACATGGTCACCGTGCAGCCCGGCGGCACCCGTCCCCCTGAGGTGCTCCAGGACGCGTTGCACCGGGACAGTCAGATGCTGGCCCGGGGAGTGCGGATGCGGACGCTCTACCATCACACCGCCCGGTTCAACGGTCCCAGCCAGGCGTACGTGGCCCGGATGAGCGCCCTTGGCGGGGAGTACCGGACCGCCCACCAACTGGCCGGTCGGTTGATCATGTTCGACCGGGAGCTGGCGTTCATGACCGACCACGACAACCGGCTCGGGGCGGTGGTGGTCCGGGAGCCTTCGGTCGTGCATTACCTGTACGAGGTCTTCGAGCAGACCTGGTCGCAGGCGCAGCCTTTCTCCGACGCTGCCGCCGACGGCCTGGAGGCCGTCGCCAAGGATCTGGACCGCACCATCCTGCGGCTGCTCGCGACGGGGTTGAAGGACGAGACGATCGCCCGGCGGCTCGGCATGTCGCTGCGCACCACCCGCAAGCACATCTCCGACATGATGCAGGCTCTCGGCGCCGAGAGCCGCTTCCAGGCCGGGGTGGCGGTCGGCACGGGAGGGTTGTTGGACGACGACGGCGACGATGGCGGGGGCGGGGAGGCGGGCTCCTCCGCCTCTGCCGGTCAGGCCTGATCCGGGCGGCGATGCCAGCGGCACGCGCACGGGGGCGTCCGGTGCGCCCGGGAGGGGTCAGTCCGCGTCTTCCAGGCTCAATTCCAGCAGCGTCGTCGGGGCGTGGATCTCCGACAGGAGGTAGGTGTGGTCCGGGGGGACGAACAGGGTGCCGCCGGAGCGCAGGCGCATGCCCAGCGGGTGCGAGGGGCCAGGGGCCGGGTCTTCGCCGTTGCGCGTCAGGTCGCAGCGGCAGGCGCCCTCCACGACCGTGACGGTGGAGCCGCTGCCGCTCGGCTCGCCCTTCGTCGCGGGGGACCCGGCGGCCAGGAAGCGGTAGAAGGGGCGCACCCGCAGCCGGAGTCTGCGGCCGAGCTCCGCCGCCAGTGGTTCGGTGTCAGGTCCGCCCGGCACGGGGGCAGCGGCGTCCGGTTCCGGGCGCGGCGGCCGGGGCAGCGCGATGAGGGCCGGGAGGGTGTTGGGCTCCTCGGGCCACAGCAGGGCGGGGCCCTTGGTGCCGTTGGCCTCCACGCACAGGGCCAGCTCTTCGACGTAGGACTGGATCGGCCGGCTCAGGGCTTCTTTTTCCTGCCCTTCTCCTTGTCCGGGCATGCTTCTCCGATCTGCCGCATGTCCGGTCGATGCGGGGTGAGTGGGGTGGGTCAGGGTGCTGCGGCGCCGTGGCCGCGGCGAGCATTCTGCCTCTCTGACGTCAGGACCAACAGTCACGTGCACGCGTGACAGGGGGAGCTATTGCGCTCGTCGAGCGCGGTCAGGCCGCGGTCAGGCCGTCGTCCGGTGCGGGTGGTCGGAGAGCTCCGGCGCCGTCATGGGGTCCGCGTCCCCGATCGCTCCGGTGAGCGAGCCCTCGGCCGACAGGGCGAGGAGCAGCAGGTGCATGCGGTTGCGGGCTCCTGTCTTTGCTCGTATCCGGCGCATGTAGGTGTCGACGGTGTGCGGACTGACGTCCATGCGCCGGGCGATCTCGCGGTAGGTGTCCCCGCGTGCGACGTGTCCCAGAACTTCTCTCTCCCGGTGGCTGATCTTGCCGACTGCTTCCCCGAGTTCACTGCTCACAGCTCCGACGCCCTTTCTGTTCGGGTACGCGCAGGTCATTCAGATCGTTAGGGAAGGCGGCCCCAGCCGCTGTCGCCGTTGTCCCACGCGGCCGAGGACATCGTCGTCTGGGCGCGGAGGTGGCCGGTCTCGGCGGCGGCGGTTCCGGCCACCGCGCCGACCGTCAGCAGGCACAGGACGCTGAGTACGAACACGCGGGCAGACTTCATGGTTTCTCCTGCTTTTCCTGGAATCGAGGGGGGGGTGGCAACGCTGGGGCCGTCCCGGCCGCTGGTGGTGCGGCCGTTCCCTTTCGCTCTTCCAGGATGCTGCGCGGCCCGCCCCGAATCCATGGACCGGCCCGTTCACCAAGTTGCCCCGTGCGGAAGGGGAAGGGTGCACGAGTCGCCCATCTCGTCTCAATCAGCGGCAAACGTCTCGCGGAGCTTCGCTCGGTCGATCTTTCCGTTCCGTGTCGAGGGCAGTGCGGTTAGTTCGGTGAAGTGCCGTGGAACCATGAAACGGGGCAGGCGGGTTGCGCAAGCGTCCCTCAAATCCTGCTCGTTGACCGTTGCTCCGGTCACGCGCGTGTAGAACGCGGCCAGTTGGGTGGAGGCGGCGACCTTGACGCCGACGACCGCGGCGCGGCGCACTCCGGGCACTCCGGCGAGCACGGACTCCACCTCGCCCGGTTCGACTCGGTAGCCGTTGACCTTGAGCTGGTCGTCGAGGCGGGATACGAAGTGGAACTGGGTGCCGTCGAAGGTGACCAGGTCTCCGCTGAAGTAGCAGCGGCGCGGTCGGCCGTCCTGGTGGGGGGCCTCCCGGAATTTGTGCGCGGTGAGCTCCTCGTCACCGGCGTATCCGACCCCGACGCAGTTCCCGGCGATGACCAGCTCCCGGGTCTCGCCGGGCTCGAACGGGCGCAGCGCCCCGTCCACTTGGCACAGCAGCTCCGCGTCGACTACCGCTGTCCCGATGGGCGGGCGGTCGGGCCAGTCGGTGACCTCGCCCGTGAGCCGGTACTGGGTCACGACGTGGGTCTCGCTCGGCCCGTACTGGTTCACCAGGGTCAGGTCACCGGCGGCGCAGAACTTGCGTACCTCGTCGTTGATGACCAACTGCTCGCCCGCGACCGAGATCTCCCGCAGGCTCGGTGTCTCGACGCCCGCGACGCACGCGGCGGCGGCCAGGCCGTGCAGGCCGACGACGGGCTGGAAGAGGCGGGCGGCCTGGTGCTCGCTGATGATGTCGAGCAGCGTGAAGGGATCGAGGCGGTCGTGGTCGTTCACCACGATCAGGGTCGCGCCGGCCAGCCAGGTCGCCACGGTGTCCTCGTAGACCATGTCGAAGCCGATGGACGACATGTGCAGGGTGTTCGGTACGCGGTCGTGGCTCCACCGCGCGACGTGCCAGTTGCCCAGGTCCGCGAGGACCACCGGAGGCACCGTGACGGCCTTGGGGTCGCCGGTGGAGCCGGAGGTGGGGATGACGTAGCAGATGGGTCCGGTTGCTACTTCGTCGCGCCGCGTGCCGCGGATCGAGTCGAAGGTGTGCTGCGGGACGTGCGAGTCGACCGGTGGGCACGCCTCGTCGCGCAGGATCATGGCGCAGCCGGCGCTGCGCACGAGTTTGGTAGTCCAGGCGGGCGGCATGGTCGGGTCGATGGACAGCACCCCGGCGCCGACGCGCCAGACGCCGAGGACCGCCGCGCTGCGGGACCAGGAACGTGTGGCGTGTACGTCGACGACGTCGCCGGGGCCGATGCCTTGTGCGGCCAGGCCGCCCGCGATCTCGGCCGACAGCGCGTCGAGTTCGGCGTAGGTATGCCGGACGCCGCCGTCGATGACCGCCACCGCGTCCCGGTGCCGGGTGAGGGCGTCGACCAGCTGCTGGATCAGTGAACCGTCGACGTCGCTCATGCGATCAGACCTCCGTCGACGAGTTCCAGCGGCCGGTAGTCGCGCGAGGCGACGAACTCCGGGCGCGGGTGCGGTACGTCACGCAGTTCGTTGTCGACGCTGTTGTAGCTGACGAACGCCATGGTGCGGCTGGTCGGCGACATGTTCGCGCCGGATCCGTGCGCGATGCAGGGGTCGAAGAACAGCAGGCTTCCGGCGCGGCCGACGATGGAGCGGATCTCCGAGTCGGCGGTCACCTTGGCCATCTGCTCGGCGTCCAGCGCGAACTTCAGCTTCGACGACAGGTCGGCCTCCCACTGCGAGGTGCCGGCGGACTCGGGGTGCCAGGGGGCGATCTCGCCGTTTCGGTGCGAACCGGGCACGACCAGGAGCGGGCCGTTGTGCTCGGTCGCGTCGTCCAGGAGCACGGCGACGTTGACGGCGCGCGGCTCGGGCATGCCGTCCTTGTTGCCCCAGACGCTGTAGTCCTGGTGCCACTGCCACACCTCGCCGCGCAGCGCCTGCTTGGCGTTGACCTTGCACTGGAAGACGTGCACCTTGCTCTCCAGGAGTGCCTCCGCCGCACAGAGCAGCTGAGGCAGCCGAACCAGGCGGGAGAAGAGGGCGCCGGTGGTGTGGCAGCCGTGGATGCCGCGCACCGTGGTGCCGTCCTCCTCGAAGATCCGGCCGGGGTGCTCGGTCGCGTAGAGGTCGCTCACCTCGCGTCGCAGGGCGGCGATGTCGTCGGCGTCGAAGACGTCGTCGAGGAGCAGGAATCCCTCGGACCGGTATTGCGATATCTGACTTTCGGTGAGCATGGCTCGCTGACCTCTCTGCGATGTCGCGGGGTGGTGGGGTGGGTTACGGCGAGAGTGGCGGGTGCGGTACCCGTCCGGCCGCGGCGACCTCAGATGTGCTGCCGCATCGGGGTGAAGTCGGTGAGGATGACCGCGCGTTCGCCCGGCTCGGTGCCGGCGCCGCGCTTGATGGGCGAGACGTAGTGGCTGACCTTCACGTCGGTCACGCCGTACGACTCCAGCGGCTTGGTCAGCTCGAACTCGGCGAGGACCTCGTCGGCCGGGACGTCCGCGGGCTGCTTGCCCCGGTACTGCGGCGGTGCGATGACGTTCAGGCCGCCGTCGACGTTGCTGCGGTAGACCAGGTGCGCGAAGACGAACGGCTCGCCGTCCTGGTGGAGCTCGTTGGGCGAGGAGATGGCCTCGTTGCCGTGGTCGTCGACCGCCAGCTTGATGAGGTGGACGCCGACGTGCAGCGGGAACGCCAGGTCGCTGCGCGACCAGCGGGTCTGCTCGAAGTCGAAGTCGACGATCTCGCGGATGATCGGGTTGTTGCGGGCGGATTCGCTCATGGCGGGCAGCTTGCGCAGCACGCCGACGTATTCGGGGTTGTGGTCGGCCTGCCAGTAGCCGTTCATCCAGCCCTCGTCGCCGAAGTGCGAGTCGGGGATCCAGCTGAACTCCCGCGACCACGGCAGGAAGATGCCGCGGGCGTAGCGGCGGTTGCGTCCCGCCTCGGTCGCGTAGGGGTCCGGCGGGAGGTCGACGAATTCGGCGCGCAGGTTCTGGAAGGCCGGGTCGGATTCGGTGATGCCGAATATCTCGGCGAGGTCCCAGCGGGCGAATCCGTGCTCGACGAGTGCGGGCGTTTCGGTCAGCGTCTGCATGATTTTCCCAAGCGGTAGAAGAGAAATTGGTGGATGGGGGTGGGCAGCGGCTGGTGATGGGTGGCGGCCGGTGCCGTCAGGCCGTGGCCAGCGTGCGTGCCTGGCGTACGACCACCTGGCGGCGGCGGCCGCGCCGGGTGGACAGCTCGACGCGGGGGCTTTCGTCGAAGAGGTCGAGGCGCAGCAGGCGTTCCTCGCTCCAGCCGAGCAGCCGGAACTCGCCGGCGCCCAGGTGCAGCAGTTCCACCGGCCCGCGCCCCTCGACGCGCAGGACGAGCACGTCGTCCTCGGCACTCACCTCGGCGGCGAGGTCGCTGTCCTGGTCGTCGACCACCGGCTCGCCCCACTCCATGAAGGAGAACGGCACCGCGAAGCTGCAGCTGAACTCGGCGAGTTCGCGCGCGGTGAGCGGCAGGACGGGGCGGTAGTACGCGATGTCGCTGGCCGGCAGCTGGGCGCGGAAGCTGTCCGGGAACAGGGCGAGCAGGCTGTCGCTGGTGGCGACGTCGGCGACCAGGTGGATCCTGGAGCGCTCCCCGGTGTTGCTCAGGGAGTGCGGGCGCTCGAAGTCGGCGTACCAGAGGGTTCCCGGCTGCCAGCGCTGCTCGACCCCGTCGAGGACCATGACCGCGTCGGGGTTGGTGACCAGCGGGATGTGCAGGCGTACGTAGCCGTAGGGCAGGCCGAGCGGGGTGTCCGAGTGTTCCTCGACGGACACGCCGGGGGCCAGCGCCATCAGGCGGACGCTGCGCAGTTCGGTGCCGAGCTCGGACAGGACCTGGCGCAGGTACGGCGCCTTCGCCATCAGCGGCGTGTCGGCGAATCCGTCGCGTCCCGGGCCGCCGGGGTCGGTGCGTGTGAGGTCTCCGCCCGGCGCGCGCAGGGAGAGGACCTTCCAGTCCACGTCGGACTCCTCTCCGACGGCGCCGTCCTCGAAGGACCGCTGCAACGCCCAGAATTCGGAGCCGCTCAGTTCCGCGAGATCCGCGGCGAGCCGGTCGGCGTCCAGGTCGTTACGCAGCATGACGGTGGCCGGAAGGTGTTCCAGGGAGCTGCTCTCGTGCATGAAGACCTCGCTTCGATGAGCTTTTCTAGCTCTTCTTGCTTATCCCTTGCCATTGAATTCTTACGTGTTCGGCACTTCGGGAAAAGCTTCGGACAGGGGGCAGAAACGTCCAGGACGCTTTAGGACAGGGCCTTTTCGGTATCCGCCGCGGTAATGGTGCGCGCGGATTCCGGGAAATCACGCATGCGTCGTATCGGACCGCAGAACAGAATTGCTGTCGCCATTACTTGGAGACCGCTGAGCATCCACATCGTTTCCCGGACTCCGGACAAGGCGCCGAGCGTGCCGCCGAGCAGTCCGCCGACGGCGATGGCGCCGAAGCTGATGACGGCCGCGCTGGCACTGACGCGCCCAATAAGGTCCGGTGGGCAGTAGCGCTGGCGGAAGGTGTCGGTGATGACGGACGCCGCGACCACGCCGGCGCTGCAGCCGATGCCGCCGAGCACGAAGAACGCGAGTCCGAATCCGGTGCCGGTCAGCGGGAACAGCAGCGTGAAGGGCGCCGCGCCCAGGTGGCAGATCAGCACGGCCCGCGCGGTTCCGTGGCGCGCGGATACCCGGGGGGAGAGCAGGACGCCGAGGATTCCGCCGAGACCGCACAGCGTGAGGACCGCGCCGACCGCCGCCTCGCCCGCTCCGACCGTCCGGACCAGGAACGCCACTTCGATGGAACTCATGCCGGTCAACGCGATGTTGGACACCGCGCTGAAGACGGCGAGCGAGCGCAGTACCGGGTCCCGGAAGAGGAAACTCAGGCCGTCGGCGACCTCGGTGCGCAGCCGGCGCCGCTCGACGGCCGGGGGCGCGGGTTCGGGCGTGCGGATCGTGCGCAGACACAGCCAGGACACCAGGAAGCTCAGTGCGTTGGCGACCAGGCCGGTGACCGCGCCGAAGGCCTGGACGAGCATTCCGGCCAGGCCGGGGCCGATGACCTCGGTGGTCGACTCGCTGCCCTGCAGCCGCGCGTTGCCCGCCAGGAGTTCCTCGTCGCGGACCAGGACCGGCAGGAACGCGCGTTGCGCGGTGGTGAAGAAAACGTTGGCGCACCCGCCGACGAACGCGGCCGCGAGCAGCTGCGCGATGGTGAGGACGCCCGCCCAGGCCGCGACCGGAACACTGACGAACGCGACGAAGGCGACGACGTCGGCGACCAGCATCACCGGGCGGCGGGGCAGGCGATCCACCCAGGCGCCCGCGGGCAGGCCCAGGATCAGCCAGGGCAGATACGCGACGGAGGTCAGCAGGCCGACGACGAAGGTGCTCGCGTGCAGGGTGAGGACGGCGACCAGCGGCAGCGCCACCACAGCGATCGAGTTGCCGAGCAGACTGGTCGTCTCCCCGAACCAGAACAACCGGAAGTCACGCCCGGACACCGAGCCTTGGTTGGCCACTGAGTCCTGGTTGGCCACTGAGCCCTGGCCGGGCGACTCGCTCATCGCTCCCCCGCCGCAGGTGCCGCAGGCATCGCACGCACCGCAGGCCGCGACGCGTCCAGCAGGGCAAGCTTCCCGGCGATGACCGAGCCGATCCGCGCGATCGGATCCCGCTGGGTGATCTCACCGTGGCCGCAGGCGATCTCGTGCACCTCGAACCGTCCGGTCACGTGCGCGCGCCACGACTCCGGTACGGGCGCGTCCTGCGCCTTGCCCTCCGTGGCGGAGAAGAACACCGCGTCTCCCTCGTACGTGCGGGGCCGCAAGTCCTCGTAGATCCGGTCGTTGTCGACGAACACCCGGGCCAGGGCCGCCGCCTCCTCCCGCGTCAGCCATTCGAGGGTGCTGCCCGGCCGGCGGACCGCCTGCTCGTAGGCGTCGAAGTCCATCGGTTGACGGCCGGACTGCCCGCCGGACTCGGACAGGTCGTATCCCAGGGAGTCCAGGAGCTCGGCGAACGTCTCCGGGCTTCCTTCGTCGAGGGGCCGGTAGTCGGGGACCGACGCGGGTGGGTAGCCGTCGAGCAGGGCGAGCAGGTCGACCTCTGCTCCGGCGGCCTGGAGGTCGGTGGCCAGGAGGTGGGCGATGACGGCGCCGAAGGACCAGCCGATCAGCCGGTAGGGGCCTTCGGGCTGTACGGAGCGGATCTGGCGCGCGTAGTCCTCGACCATGGCTCGCCAGGAACCCCCGCACGCCTCCGCGTCGGTGAGCCCTCGGGCCTGCAAGCCGTACACGGGGTAGTCGGCGTCGATGTGGCCGAGCAGGCCCGCGTAGCTCCAGCTGATCCCGGCGGCCGGGTGCACGCAGAACAGCGGCGGCCGGTCGCCGCCGGTGCGCAGGGGCAGCAGGGGCGCCAGCGGGTCGTGCCGCGCGCCCTCGGTCAGGCGGTCCGCGAGGCCGGCGGCGGTCGGCGCCTGGAACAGGTCCAGGATGGTGAGCTTGCCGCCGAGCACCGTGCGCACCCGGGAGAGCAGCCTGGTGGCCAGCAGGGAGTGGCCGCCCAGGTCGAAGAAGCTCTCCTCGGCTCCGACCCGGCTCAGCCCCAGGACCTGCGCGAACAGATCGCACAGGACCTCCTCGTAGGGTCCGCGCGGGCCACGTGATGTGGGGCGGTGCGCGAGGTCGGGGTCCGGCAGCGCGTCGCGGTCGAGTTTGCCGTTGGGCGTCAACGGCAGCCGCTCCACCGTCTGGAAGAACGACGGGATCATGTGGTCGGGCAGCACCGAGGCAAGCTGGCCGCGCAACTCGCGTGCGTCCGGGGCCTGGCCGCCCGTGGTCGGCTGCACGTATCCCACCAGGCGCTTGTCGCCCCCGGCGGCCGCGCGTACGGCCACGGCGGCCTGCGCCACGCCCGGGCAGCGGGCCAGCGCGGCCTCCACCTCGCCGAGTTCGATACGGAAGCCCCGCAGCTTGACCTGGTCGTCGACGCGGCCCAGGTAGTCGAGCCTGCCTTGGCGGTCCCAGCGGACCAGGTCACCGGTGCGGTACATGCGGGTCCCCGTCTGCCCGGCCGCGGGCCAGGGGCAGGCGACGAACCGTTCGGCGGTGACGGTCGGGCGGCCCAGATAGCCGCGGGCGACGCCGGGTCCTGTCACGTACAGCTCGCCCGGCACGCCCGGCGCGACGGGGCGCAGCCGCTCGTCGAGCACGAACACCCGGGTGTTGCCGATCGGCCGGCCGATCAGCGGGTGCGGGCTGTCCGCCGCGTCCCACCACAGCGCGTCCAGGGTGCATTCGGTGGGGCCGTAGAGGTTGTAGCAGAGGGTGTCGGGCGTCGCCTGGCGTACGCGGGTCCACAGCTGCTGGCCTGCGGCTTCCCCGCCGAGCAGCAGCACCCTTGGTGCGCCCGGCGCGGTGAGCAGGCCTTCGTCGAGCAGGTGCTCCGCGTAGGTGGGGGTGACGTCCAGGACGTCGATCCCGGCGGCCTTGACGTAGGCGGTCAGCGCGGCGGCGTCGCGCCGGATCTCGTCGCCGATGACGTGCAGTTCATGCCCCGCCAGCATCCAGAACAGGGCCTCCCACGAGGTGTCGAACGACAGCGAGGCGGTGACAGCGGACCTCAGGCGCCTGTTCGCCGTGGCCTCGGTGCGCGCGATCAGGCCCGCGCGGTGGAAGGCATACAGGTTGCTCAGGGCGGCGTGCGGGGTCACCACGCCCTTGGGGCGGCCGGTGGATCCGGAGGTGTAGATGACGTACGCGGCGCTGTCCGGGCGTATGCGGCCCGTCAGGTCGGGCAGGGGGCCTGATGGTGTCTCATCCCGGTCGGCGAACACCGACGGCAGCTCGCCGAATTGGTGCGTTGCCGCAGTCGCGGTGTCCGTGACGACGGCGACCGGTGCAGCGTCGCGCAGCATGTGCGCGATCCGCTCGGGCGGATATTCCAGGTCGAGGTGCAGATACGCCGCGCCCGTCTTGAGGACCGCCAGCATCGCGACGACGGAATCGGCCGTGCGGGGCAGGGCGAGCGCGACCACCCGTTCCGCCTCGGCGCCCTGTGCGCGCAGGCGGCGGGCCATCAGGTCGGCGCGCGCGTCGAGTTCGGCGAAGGTGAGCCGCGTGTCCCCGCACACCAGGGCCGTCGCATGCGGGGTGCGCGCGGCCTGTGCCGCGAACAGTTGGGGCACGGTGTCGGGCGAGGCAGGCGCCGTCGTGTCGTTCCAGGCGACCAGGGTTTGGTGGCGGTGTTCGGCGGAGAGCGGGTCGGCCGCGCTGATGGGCTGCTCCGGGGCTGTCACGAGCTGCCTGAGCAGCCGGGGCAGGGCGTCGGCGATGTGGTCGGCGGTGGCCCGGTCGAAGAGGCCGGTGGCGTACTCGAGGGTGCCGTCGATGCCGGCTGCCTCGCCGTCGGGGGCGCGGTGCTCGCGGAAGTCGGCGGTCAGGTCGAACTTGGCTATGCCGTGGTCCGATTGCTCCTCGGTGCAGGTCAGGCCCGGCAACGCGAGGGTCCCCTGCTCTGCCCTGGACAGGGTCAGCATGACCTGGAAGAGCGGATGCCGGGCCAGGGACCGCTCCGGGTTCAGGTCCTCGACCAGGCGCTCGAAGGGGACGTCCTGGTGGTCGTAGGCGGCGAGGTCGGTGTCCCGCACCCGGTGCAGCAGCTCTCCGAAGGTCGGGTCACCCGATACGTCGCTGCGCAGGACCAGGGTGTTCACGAAGAAGCCGACCACGCCTTCCAGCGCGTCGTCCAGGCGCCCGGCCACCGCGGTGCCGATCGGGATGTCCGTACCCGCCCCGAGCCGCGAAAGGAGGACCGCGAGACCGGCTTGCAGCACCATGAAGGTGGTGCAGCCGTGGTCGGCGGCGACCGCGAGCAGGCGGCGGTGCAGTTCGCCGTCGAGCTTGACGGGTACGCAGTCGCCGCGGTGGTCGGCGATCGCGGGGCGCGGCCGGTCGAACGGCAGCTCCAACTCGGCTGGTAGTCCGGCCAGTTGACCCCGCCAGTACGACAGTTGCGTGGCGAGCAGGCCCGACGGTTGGTCCTCCGCGCCGAGCAGGTCCCGCTGCCACACCGCGTAGTCCGCGTAACTGACGGGCAGCGGCGGCCACTGTGGTGTCTGCCCCGCGGTCCTGGCCCCGTACGCCGTGGCCAGGTCGGTGAGCAGCGGCTGCCAGGATCCCTCGTCGCAGGCGATGTGGTGGAGCACCAGCGCCAGCACGTGCTCCTGGGACGCGAGCGTGAACAGCGTTGCCCGGAGCGGGAGTTCGTCCGTCAGGTCGAAGCCTCGGTCGAGGGTGGCGGTCAGCGCGTCGGCGAGTTCGCTCTCCTCGCACGCGAGTACGTCGAGCCCGGGCCGCCGGTCGACCATGTGCGGTACGGGTTCGCCCTCGACGCCCGGGTACACCGTGCGCAGCACGTCGTGCCGGTCGGCCAGGTCGGCGAGCGCTGCCGCCAGGGCGGTGCGGTCGAGGTCGCCGCGCACGCGGATCACGAGCGGGCAGTTGTAGACCGCCGATGCGCCGTTGACGCGGTTCAGGAACCACAGCCTGCGCTGGGCGTAGGACACGGGGGACGCAGGGGACACGGGGGACACGGGTTACTCCTCAGGGGGCAGAGCCGGTTGCGGCGGCGTGGAGCGGTGCGATGCGGCTCGGGAGGGTCCGCCAGATCTCCGGAGTGTAGAAGTGGCCGCCGTCGAGCACGTCGTGCCGGTACGGGCCGCGGGCCAGGCGCCGCCACCGGGCGGTCACGTCGGCGCTGATCAGCGGGTCGTCGTCGCCGGTGAGCACCTGCAACGGCACGCTCACCGCGGCGCCGTCGTAGGCGTAGGTGTCTCGGACGGCGATGTCGGCCCGCATCAGCTCCAGGGCCAGTTCGGTCAGGCCGGGGTGCTCGCGCACGTGCGGGGGCAGCAGGCCGTGGGTCTCCAGCCACCGCAGCATGCGTTCGTCCTCGTCGCCGGGCAGGGGGCGGCGTTCGTTGTCGGTGAGGCCGCGGTCCGGGGCGTTGCAGGAGGACAGGACGAGCGCTTCGGGCCGGTGCGCCGCGTCGCCGTCGAGTCGGGCGGCCACGTCGAAGGCCATCCAGCCGCTCATGCTGTGCCCGAACAGGACGTACGGGCCGAGGTCGTCCGCGGCCTCGCGCAGTGTTCGCGTGACGTCGGCGGCCAGTTCGTCCCAGTCGCGGGCGAAGGGCTCGGCGAAGCGGCCCTCCCGGCCGGGGTAGCAGAGCACGGCCAGGTCCGTCCCGGCGGGCAGAGCGTCGGCCCACGGCTGGTAGGGGGCCGTGCCGCCGCCGAAGAAGCTCAGGCCGACCAGTGTCCGCCGGGCGTCGGACGTGCGGTGCAGGGGCACCAGCGTGGTGTTGCGCACCGCCATCGCTCAGGCCCCGTCCATCGCGGCGACGAGGCTGGCGGGGCGCAGGTCCGTCCAGTGCTCCTCGACGTAGGCGAGGCACGCGGTGCGCGTGTCCGCGCCGAACACGGCGGACCATCCGGCGGGTACGTCGATGAACGCGGGCCACAGCGAGTGCTGGTGCTCGGCGTTGGCCAGGACGAGATAGGTGCCTTCTGCGTCGTCGAAGGGGTTGTTCACGGGGCTGTCCTTTCGGGGTGGTCGACAGGGGTGATCGACCTGGGTGATCGATGCGTGGGGAGGGAGCCGGGTCGGTCAGAGCCAGCCGAGGCGGACGGCCTTCACGCCGGCCTCGAAGCGGCTGCGTGCCCCGAGGCGCTCCATCAGGGCGGCCATCATGCGGCGCGCGGTGCGGTGCGATACGTGCAGTCGGCTCGCGGCGGCCGCGTCGGTGCAGCCCTCGGCGGCCAGCCTGAGCAGCGCACGTTCGGTGCTGCTCAGGTCCGTGCTGCTCAGGCTGTCGCCGCCGGTGGGCCGCTCGGCCTGGAGCACCTGGTCCGACGGGCCCGCGGCGCCGGACCTGAGCAGCCGCAGGGCCTCGGCGTGGGTCTCGGCGAGCCGCCGCTGACGGCGCAGCAACTCCTCGTGCTGGCCGGCCAGCTGGTCGGCGATCTCCTCGATGGCCGATACGGCTTCGACGGCCGATGCGGGTGCGGCGGCTTCCAGTCCGGACAAGGTCAGCATGAGGTCCGTCTCCCGGGTGTGGTGGTCGGGGATGGTCGGGGCCCGTGCAGGCCCCCTGTCAGCGGGCCGCGGCAGGCCGTAGGGCGGGTCGCGCGGGTGCCGCCGTCTCCAGGTACGCGGCGACTCCGGCGACGGTCGGGGCGGTGAAGAACGCGCGGACCGGCAGTTCGAGCCGCAGGGCCGATCGCACGCGGGAGATCAGCTGCGTCGCGAGCAGCGAATGCCCGCCCAGGGCGAAGAAGTTGTCGTCGACGCCGACCGCGTCCCGGCCGAGCAACTCGGCGAACAGCTCGCTCAGCAGCTCCTCGTTCGCCGTGCGCGGTCCGGTGGCGGCCGCTGTCGCGTCCTGCGCCGAAGCCGGGGACTCGGGGCTCGCGGCGGGTCGCGGCTCGCCGACCGGTCGTACGTCGAAGTCGGCGATCCGCCGGTCCGGGTCCTCGGCCGCCTGCGTGAGCAGCCTGTGCAGGCCCTCGGCGAGCCGCTCACCCGTCGCCTCGTCGAACAGCGCGGTCGAGTACGTCAGGGCTCCGGCCAGGCCGGCCGGTGCTCCCCCGGCATCGAGCCGCTCCTCGACATCGATGACCAGGTCACACTTGGCGGCCGTCGAGGCGACTTCCAGTTCCGTCGTCCGCAGACCGGCGAATCGCGGCCCGGCACTCGCGTGCTGGAGCTGGACCATGACCTGGAAGAGGGGGTGGCGGCCGGGCGAGCGTGGTGGGTTGACCTCTTCGACGAGGCGCTCGAACGGCACCTCCTGGTGTTCGTAGGCGGCCAGGTCGGTGGCCCGGACTCGGCGCAGCAGCTCCGCGAAGGTGGGGTCCGCCGAGACGTCGGTCCGCAGGACGACCGTGTTGACGAAGAACCCGACGACGTCGTCGACCGCGTCGTCCGTCCGGCCGGCCACCGGGGTGCCGATGGGGATGTCCGTGCCCGCGCCCAGTCTGCTGAGCAGCGCGGCGCAGGCGGCCTGGAGCACCATGAACACGGTGCAGCCGTGTTCCCTGGCGATCGTGAGCAGGCTTCGATGCAGGTCGGCGTCCCAGTCGAGGTTCACCGCTCCGCCCGAGTAGTCGCTGGTCGCGGGTCGTGGCCGGTCGGTGGGCAGGGTCAGTTCCACCGGCAGATCGGCCAGGCGGTCGCGCCAGTGGTCCAGTTGGCGGGAGAGCACGCTGGTCGGGTCGTCCTCGCCGCCAAGGAGGTCGCGTTGCCACAGCGCGTAGTCGGCGTACTGCACCGGCAGTGCGTCGAAGGCCGGGGCGGCGCCGCTGGTGCGGGCGGCGTAGGCGGTGGACAGGTCGCGCAGGAGCGGTCCGAGCGACCAGCCGTCGCAGACGATGTGGTGGAACACGAGCAGCAGGACGTGCTCCTCCCCGTCCGTGACGTGCTCTTCCGCGTCCGTGACGTGCTGCTTCTCGTCCGTCTGGAACAGGTGGGCGCGCAGGGGAGGGTGGGCGGACAGGTCGAAGCGGTGGTCGGCCGCCGTCCGGATCGCCGCGTCGAGTTCGGCCTCGGGTACTTCGCGGTACGCCAGTTGCGGTCGGGCGTCCTCGGGTGCGAGGACCGACTGCACCGGCTGGTCGTCGCGTTCGGCGAAGACAGTCCGCAGGCTCTCGTGCCGGTCGGTGATGTCGGACAGTGCCTGTTCCAGGGCGGCTCGGTCCAGCGGTCCGGACAGGCGCAGTGCGAGGGGCAGGTTGTAGCTGGCGCCGGTCTCCTCCCACCTGCTGATGAACCACAGCCGCTGCTGGGCGTACGACAGCGGCAGTACGTCCGGGCGTTGCGCGGCCCGCAGCGGCGGCCTGCCGGGCAGGGTGTCGTCGAGGCTGTCGGCGAGTCCGGCCACGGTCGGGGTGCTGAACAGTTGGCGGGCGGGCAGTTCCACGCCCAGGACGGAGCGCGCCTTGCCGCTCAGCCGCACGGCGAGCAGGGAGTGGCCGCCGAGGTCGAAGAAGCTGTCGTCGATGCCGACGGTGTCGCGGCCGAGGATCTCCGCGAACAGCTCGCACAGCAGCTCCTCGCGCAGCGTGCGCGGCGCGCGCCGTTCGCCGGTGGCGGGGTAGGCCGGCTTGGGCAGGGCGGCGGTGTCGAGTTTGCCGTTGGGGGTCAGCGGCAGCTCGTCGAGCACCACGATCGCGGCGGGCACCATGTAGTCGGGCAGGTTCTGCCGGGCGAACTCGCGCAGCCGCTTCGCGTCGAGTCCGGTGTCCCGCGCGAGGACGTAGCCGACGAGGCGTTTGTCTCCGGGCCGGTCCTCGCGAAGGACCGCGACCGCGTGGGCGACGTCTTCGTGGCGGGCCAGCGCCGCCTCCACCTCGCCGAGCTCGACCCGGAACCCGCGGATCTTGACCTGGTCGTCGGCGCGGCCGAGGAATTCCAGGGCGCCGTCGTCGGTCCACCGCACCAGGTCACCGGTGCGGTACATGCGCTGTCCCGGCCGGTAGGGGTTGGCGACGAACCGCTCGGCGGTCAGGCCGGGACGGTTCACGTAGCCGCGCGCCAACTGGGCGCCTGCCACGTACAGTTCGCCGACGACGCGGGAGGGGACGGGGTGCAGCGCCGGGTCGAGCACGAACACCTCGACGCCGTCGATCGGCCTGCCGACCAGGGGGCGGTCGCTCTCGTCCGAGGACCAGAAGAGGGTGTCCACGGTGGTCTCGGTCTGGCCGTAGATGTTGTAGACGGTGCTGCCCTCGGTCTCGCGGATCCGCGCCCACAGCTTCTCGCCGACCGTTTCCGCGCCGGTCATCACCACCGCGGGCGGTGTGCGGTCCGGGTCGAGCATCCCCTGGTGGATCAGCTCCTCGACGTAGCTGGGCATCACGTCGAGGGCGTCGATGCCGCAGCGGTCCATATAGCGGGCCATGGCGGCGGGGTCGCGGCGGGTGTCGTCCCCGATCAGGTGGAGTTCGTGGCCGACGGCCTGCCACAGCAGGGCGACGACCGAGGTGTCGAAGGCGAGGGACGCCGTCAGGGCCATACGGCAGCGCTGCCCGTCGCGGTTGCGCTCGGCGGTGGCGATGACCTCCGTACGGTAGAAGGCGAGGAGGTTGGCGAGGCCGCCGTGGGTGACCATCACGCCCTTGGGCTGTCCGGTCGACCCCGAGGTGTAGACGACGTAGGCGGGGTGGTCGGCGGTGACCGTAATCCCGGGCGCGTGCGACGGTTCGCCGTCGGGTGTGGAGTCGTCGAGCGCGGGGACGTCGAGTGCGGGGTCGTCGGCGAGGACCGGTTCGGGTAGGGGCATCTCGCCTACGGGCAGCGACGCGGCGGTCTTGCTGTCGGTGACGAGCAGGGCCGGGGCGGAGTCCTCCAGGAGATAGGCGATCCGGCGGGCCGGATAGGCCGGGTCGACGAAGAGGAACGCGGCGCCCGACTTCAGGACGGCCAGGAGCGCGACCACCAGGTCCGCGGTCCGGGGCAGGGCTACGGCCACGACCTGGTCCGGGCCTGCGCCCCGGCGTACGAGGCGGTGGGCGAGCCGGGCGGCGCGTTGGTCGAGCTCGGCGTAGGTGAGCGCGGTGTCCTCGAAGACCAGCGCGGTCAGGTCCGGTGTGCGGGCGGCCTGCGCCTGGAAGGCGGCGGGCAGGAACAGGGTCGGCGGCGCGGGTACGGGCTGCCCGGGTCGCTCGGGGCGCTCGATGAGGAAGCGTCGTCGCTCGGCGTCCGAGAGCACGTCGACCGTGCTGATGGGCCGGTCCGGGGCGGCGATCACCTGTTCCAGGAGTCGGCGCAGGCGCGTCACGAGCTGCTCGGCGGTGCTGCGGTCGAACAGCTCGTCGGCGTATTCGAGGTAGCCGGTGAGCCCGGCCGGTGCGCCCTGCGCGTCGCGCTCGTCGACCAGTTCGAGACTGAGGTCGAACTTCGCGACGTCCCAGGTCACCGGGGCACGTTCGCTGTCGAGTCCGGCGAATTCCGGGGTGGCGCCGTCCGCCTGCTGGACCTGGAGGAGGACCTGGAACAGGGGGTTCTGGGACAGCGAGCGTTCGGGGCGTACGTCCTCGACGACGCGCTCGAACGGGACGTCCTGGTGGGCGAAGGCGTCCAGGTCGGTGGCCCGCACCCGGCGAAGGAGTTCGGCGAATCCGGGATCGCCCGCGGTGTCGGTGCGCAGGACCAGGGTGTTGACGAAGAACCCGACCAGATCGTCGAGCGCGCTGTCGGAGCGGCCCGCCACCGGGGTGCCGAGGGGGATGTCGCTGCCGGCGCCCATGCGGGTCAGCAGGGCCGCGAGGCCCGCCTGCACCACCATGAACAGCGTGCAGTCGGCGGCGCGGGCGAGTTCGAGCAGCTTGCGGTGCAGCTCCGGCTCCCACTGGACGGCCACGATTCCGCCGGACTGTGTTGCCAGCGCGGGGCGCGGCCGGTCAGCGGGTAGCGCCAACTCCGTCGGGAGGCGGTCCAACTGGTGGCGCCAGTAATCGAGCTGACGGCTCATCAGGCTGTCTGGTTCATCGGCTGCGCCGAGCAGGTCCCGCTGCCACAGCGTGTAGTCGGCGTAGCGCACCGGCTGCTGATGCCAGTCGGGGGTGCTCCCCGCGCATCGGGCGGTGTACGCGAGGGCGAGGTCGTGCAGCAGCGGGCGCAGGGACCAGCCGTCGGCGGCGATGTGCTGGATGACGAGGAGCAACACCTGCTGTTCCGGGGCAAGTTGGAACAGCGTGGCCTTGACGGGCGCGTCCGCGGTGAGGTCGAAGCGGTGGCCGACCCGCCGCGCCATGGCGTCCGCGAGGTCGGGTGGCGCGATGTCGACGACCTCGATGCCGGGCACCGCGTCCAGGACGACCGGGTGCGGTTCGCCGCCCGTCTCGGGGAAGACGGTGCGCAGGCTCTCGTGCCGGTCCGCCACATCGGCGAACGCCGCCGCCAGGGCGTCCGGGTCGACCGTCCCGGTGAGCCGGACCGCGACGGGGATGTTGTACGTTCCCGCACCGCGCTCCATGCGGTTGAGGAACCACAGGCGTTGCTGGGCGTACGACAGCGGCGCGTCCTCGGCCCCCGCGCGGGCGGTGAGCGCGGGGCGGGCGGTGCCGGTCAAACGGGCGAGGCCTGCCACCGTGGGGGCGTCGAACAGGTCCCGGATCTCGAAGCCCTCTCCCAGGGCCGACCGGATACGGGACAGCAGCCGCAGCGCGAGCAGGGAGTTGCCGCCCAGGTCGAAGAAGTGGTCGTCGATGCCCACGCGGGGCATCCCGAGCACTTCCGCGAAGAGTTCGCACAGGATCTCCTCGCGCGGGCTGCGCGGCCCCCGTACGGCGGCGGCGATCCGGTCGGGCTCGGGCAGGGCGGCCCGGTCGAGTTTCCCGTTCGTCGTCGTCGGCAGGGCATCGAGCAGGACCACTGCGGCGGGCACCATGGCCTCGGGCACGCGGTCGGCCACGTACGAGCGCAGTTCCTGGCCCGTCAGGCCCGTCAGGCCCGTCAGGCCCGCGGACCGGGCCACGGCGTAGGCGACCAGGCGCGGGTCGCCCGGCCGGTCCTCGCGCAGGACGACCGCGGCCTGCCGCACCTCGGGGTGGGTGGCGAGCGCCGCTTCGACCTCGCCGGGCTCCACGCGGAAGCCGCGGATCTTCACCTGTGCGTCCGCGCGGCCGACGAACTCCAGCTGTCCGTCCGTGCTCCACCGGACCAGGTCGCCGGTCCGGTACATCCGCTCCCCCGCCGCGAACGGGCAGGCCACGAATCGCTCGGCGGTCAGTCCGGGGCGCCCGGTGTAACCCCGGGCGAGCTGGATGCCGCCCAGGTACAGCTCGCCCGTCACGCCCGGCGGCACCGGCCGCAGGCTGCCGTCCAGGACGTACGTCGACACGTTGGCCAGCGGCCTGCCGATCGGCACCGTGGCGGCCCGGTCGTCGCGGCGGCACTGCCAGTAGGTCACGTCGACGGCGGCCTCGGTCGGCCCGTAGAGGTTGTGCAGTTCGGTGGCGGGCAGCGTGGCGAACAGGTCGCGCTGGGTGCGGGCGGGCAGGGCTTCGCCGCTGCAGATGACGCGGCGCAGGCCCGTGCAGTCGGCGGCGCCGGGCTCCTGGAGGAAGGCCTGCAGCATGGACGGCACGAAGTGCGTGACGGTCACCGACTCACGCCGGATGAGCTCGGCGAGGTAGGCGGGGTCGCGGTGTCCGCCGGGCCGTGCGATCACCAGGGTCGCGCCGGAGATCAGCGGCCAGAAGAACTCCCACACCGATACGTCGAATCCGGCCGGGGTCTTCTGCAGCACCCGGTCATCGGCAGTGAGGCGGTACTGCTCCTGCATCCAAAGGAGCCGGTTGACGACGGCCGCGTGCGGGACCATCACACCCTTGGGGCGTCCGGTGGACCCGGAGGTGAAAATGACATAGGCCGGGTGCTCGGGACGCGGCGGTACGGGGCGGGCGGCGAGGGGCGCGACCGGCTTGTCGAGCAGCAGCGTCGGCAGCGAATCGGGAAGCACCGCGGCGCTTTGCGTGTCCGTCAGGGCGAGCATCGGTCCCGCGTCCGCGATGGTCGCGGCGATGCGTCCGGCGGGGTGGTCGGGGTCCAGAGGAAGGTAGGCCGCGCCCGCGGTGACGACGGCGAGGATCGCCACCACCAGGTCCGTCGAGCGGGGCAGCGCCACGGCCACGACCTGCTCCGGGCCCGCTCCCTCACGGGCGAGCCGCAGCGCCAACCGCCTTACGCGTGCGTCGAGTTGAGCGTAACTGAGCCGGGTGCCGTCGGTTCCGACCAGGGCCGGCGCGTCGGGCGTGCGACGCACCTGCCGCGACCATAGCTCGCCGAGCGTCGTCGCGGGCAGCTCGCACGCGGTGTCGTTCCACTGCCGTACGACCTGGTGGTGCTGGGCGGGCGGCATGAGGGCGAGAGTGGCGAGCGGCCGGTCCGGGTCCGCGGCCACCTGTTCCAGGAGCAGCGTGAGCCGTTCGGCGAGTTCGGTGGCCTCGGCGGCGGTGAACAGGTCCGGACGGTAGTGCAGGCGTAGGGCGAGGCGCTCGCCGGGTTCGACGGCGAGGGTCAGCGGGAAGTGGGCGCTGTCGCGGAAGGTGACGTGCACGTGGAGGTCGCCGTCGGGCGCGTCGACTTCGTAGTCGTGCATGGGGAAGTTGTCGACGACCACGTTCGTGTCGAAGAGCGCGGTGGAGAGCCCGGTAAGGCGCTGGATGTCCGTCAGGCCGAGGTGATCGTGGTCGAGCGCCGCGGCGCGGTCCGCCTGGATCTGCGCGAACAGCGCGCTCACGGAAGCCGTCCGGTCCAGGCGCACCCGTACCGGCACGGTGTTGATGAGCATGCCGATCATCGAGTCCACGCCGGTCAGCTCCGCGGGACGGCCGCTGACGGTGGACCCGAACACCACGTCGTCTCGTCCGGTGAGCGAACCGACCAGGACGGCCCAGAGGCCCTGGCACACGGTGCTGAGCAGGACGTTCTCCCGCCGGGCGTGCGCGGTCAGCCGCGCCGTCGTCTCGGGCGACAGGAACACCTCCACCTTCTCGGGCGGCGGGCCGGTGCGGGAGTCGGCGGCCGCGACGAAGGTGGGCTGCTCGACGCCCTCCAGGACGGCCGCCCAGTGCCGCTCCGCGGCCGCCCGGTCCTGCTGTGCCAGCCAGGACAGGTAGTCGCGATAGGGACGAACCGCCGGCAGGCCCGCGGTACTGCCCGCCCTGGAGTACACCGCGAACAGCTCCTGGAACAGCAGGGCGAAGGACCAGCCGTCGAGCAGCAGATGGTGGGCGGTCACCAGGAGGCGGTGGCGGCGGGCGGTGTGCCGGGCGAGGGTGAAGCGGATCAGCGGCGTGGAGCCGACGTCGATGCCGTGGTCCCAGTCGCGCGCGGTCAGGTCGGCGAACGCGGCCTGCGCGTCCTGATCGGAGAGGTCGGTATCGGCGAGGTCAGCGAGGTCGATGTCCCGCCAGTCCAGCGGGGCCTCGCGGTGCACCACCCGTATCGGCTCGCCGTTCTTCCGGTACCGGAATCCGGACCGCAGGGTGGCGTGGCGCCGTATGACGGTCTCGGCGGACGACCTCAGGAGCGCGGGGTCCAGCGGGCCTTCGAGGTCGACCGCGAATTGCGCGATGTACGAGCCGCGCTTCTCCCGGTCGAACTGCGCGTGGAAGAGCAGGCCTTCCTGGAGCGGCGACAGGGGAAGGATGTCCTCGACTGCTGATTGACTCATCTTCAGAGTCCCCTTCCCCGGACGGCCTGCAATTCGGATTCGATTTCTTCGAGTTCGTGCTGGCTGAGCGAGCTCAGGGTCAGGTCGGACGGGGTGAGTCCGCCCGCTCCGGGTTCGCGGGCGTGCGCGACCAGCGTCCGCAGCATCGAGAACCACGTCCGCGCCAGTTCGCGGGTGTCCGCCTCGCTGACGACGCTGTCGGCCCAGCTCCAGGTGGCGTTGAGGACCGGGCCTTCGGCCTGGTCCACCGTGGCCGCGTTGACCTCGATGCTGTGGGCCATGGGCATGCCGGGTCCCGTGCCGTCCAGGCCGGTCCCGTACTCCGGTACGACCGACCAGTCGGCGGCGTCCGACGCCTCGAAGCGGCCCAGGTAGTTGAAGACGAACTCCGGCTGGTCGGCCTGTGCGAGGAGCGCGCCGGTCTCTCGGTTCAGATAGCGCAGGAGGCCGTAGCGGACGCCCTTGTCGGGGACGGCGCGCAGTTGCTCCTTGATCCGCTTGACGGCGGTGCCCACCGCGGGTCCCGCGGCGCGCACTTCGGTCCAGTCGAGGTCGCCCGGGTCGAGCCGGACGGGGAAGAGGCTGGTGAACCAGCCGACGGTCCGGGAGAGGTCCAGGTCCGCGAGTGCGCTTTCCCTGCCGTGGCCTTCCAGGTGCAGCAGGGCTGTGCCGTCGCCCGCTGTGCCGCGTGCGCGGTGCCAGTCGCCGAGGGCGAGGGCGAGCGCGGCGAGCAGGACGTCGTTGACGCCGGCGTTGAACGCCGACGGCACACTGGTGAGCAGCTCCCTCGTGAACTCGGCGGGCAGGGACTCCGTAAATCGCCGGTCCCGGTCCTCCAGGTCCTGGCCGGGGGCCCCGGACCGGTCGCCGAAGCGGGCGGCGCCGGGTCGCAACCGGTCGAGCCAGCCGGGGAGTTCGGCGACGGCGGCCGGAGCGTGCGCCTGCTCGCCGAGGAGGTGGGACCAGCGGCGGAAGGAGGTCGGTACCGGTTCGAGGGCGATCGCGGCGCCCTTGTCGAGCGCCTGCCAGGCTGCGGCGAGGTCGGCGGCCAGGACGCGCCAGGAGATCGAGTCGACGGCGAGATGATGGACGACCAGGGCGAGCAGGCCCTGGCGATCAGGTCCGGCGTCGAACCACACGGCCTGGAAGACGTTGCCCTCGCGCGGGCGGAGCCGGTCGCGCGCGGCGTCCGACTCCCGCCGTACGAGGGTGGCCCAGTCGGCGTCGGGGCGTCCCGCCACGTCGATCCGCCGCACAGCCGATGCCGCGTCGATGGCCCCTGTGGGCAGCACGTCGAGCGCCCAGTCGTGCCCGCCGCCCCTGACATCCCCTCCGCCCCCGACATCCCTGCCGTAGCCGCCATCCCCGCCGTCGCGCACGGACAGGCGCAGTCGCAGTACGTCGTGGTGGTCGAGCAGCGCCTGTGTCATCGCGTGCAGGTGCTCCTGCGTCAGCGTGGGCGGCGTACGCAGGACCGCGAGCTGGTGGTAGGTGTCGACGCCGCCGCCGCGTTCCCGGAACCAGCGCGTGATCGGCGTGGTGGCGACAGGGCCGACCCCGCTGTCCGCGACGGGGGCCGGGTCCCGGTGCATCTCGGTGGCGCTCTCCGCCAGGGTCGCGATGTCCCGGTGGGCGAGCACGTCGCCGACGGTGATCCGCAGACCGGCCTTCCGTGCCCGGCTGACGAGTTGCATGGCGATGATGCTGTCGCCGCCGAGCGCCACGAAGCCGTCGTCGGCCCCGACGTCGCTCACCTTGAGCACGTCGGCGACCAGAGCGCACAGGACGCTTTGGCGCCGGGCGACCGGATTTCCCCCGGCCGCACCCGCATTCGCTTCGGCCGCACCCGCATTCGCTTCATCGAAAGGGCTGGTCACGTCATCCCTCATTCCGAGTCCGGTCTGGAATCGGGAACGAAGTTAGCCAGCGGCGGCCGCCGTCAGCGGCAGTCGGAGCGGCAATTCGAGGGGCGTACGCGAGGGCCGCGCGGCAATTGCCGGTGCGATTGCCGCCGGGTGCGATGACGCGCGCCGACACTGACAGGCGCGAAGTCCGGACGCACCCCAGTGAGATGAGGTCCAGCGGTGACAATCAAGCAAGCGGTCGAGCCATCGGTCACGCCGTCGGTCACACCATCGGTCACGCCATCGGTCGACCTCGCGATGTTCGGCGGTGGCCGGGCCGTGCCCAGGGATCTGCGGATCAGGGCGTGGCCGACGGTGACCGATCAGGACGAACAGGCCGTCCAACGGGTGCTCCGCTCCGGCCGGTTCACCTCCGCCTCCGCGGGCGAGGAGGAGATCGCGGGCCTGGAGCGGGAGTGGGCGCGGCATGTCGGCACCGAGCACTGCGTGGCGGTGAGCAACGGCACCGCAGCCCTGTCGGTCGCGCTGAGCGCCGCGGGCGTGGAGCCCGGCGACGAGGTGATCGTGCCCGCCCTGAGCTTCATCGGCAGCGCCACCGCCCCGCTGCACCTCATGGCGGTGCCGGTCTTCGTGGACATCGACCCCGTCACGTTCAACCTGGACCCCGCGGCGCTCGAAGCCGCGATCACCGGCCGGACCAAGGCGATCGTCGTGGTCCACCTGCACGGCCTGCCCGCCGACCTGGACCGGATCACCGCGATCGCCGACCGGCACGGGATCGCCGTCGTCGAGGACGCCGCGCAGGCACACGGCGCCCGCTACCAGGGCCGTGCCGTGGGCTCGATCGGCGCGGTGAACACGTTCAGCCTCAACGTCAGCAAGAACCTCGCCACATGCGGTGAGGGCGGCCTGATCACCACCGATGACGCGGACATCGCCACGCGGGCCACCATGCTGCGCCAGTTCGGCGAACTCATCCCGGCGAGCGGCGAGCGCAGCTACGTCGCCCATCTCCTGGGCTGGAACTGCAAGCCGAACGCGATCCAGGCCGCCTTCACCCGCAGTCGGCTCACGCATTTCGACGCGGAGGCGGCCGTACGCGACCAGAACGTCCGCTGGCTGCTCAGACGGCTCGCGGACCTGCCGGGCTTCCTGGTGCCCGAGGTGCCGGCAGACCGTACGCACGCCTGGCACATCCTGCGTTTCCGGGTGCGGCCCGCCGCCTTCGGCCTCGCCGATGAGTTCGCGGGTCCGTTGCGCGCCGTCGTCCAGCGGGCGCTGCGCGCCGAAGGGGTGCCCGCCGCGCCGTACCAGCTCCAACCGCTGCCCGCGCAACGGGTGTTCGCCGAGCGGCGCGGGTTCGGCGGCTACCCGTGGGCGCTGCCCGGCGTCGTGGAACGCCCCTACCGCGCCGGGGACTTCCCGGCCACGCTGCGGGTCCTCGACGACTCCTTCACCGTGCAGAAGGCGCACCTGCACCCGGAGTCGGGGCCGCTGCTCGACCGGTACGCCGACGCGTTCGAGAAGGTGTGGGAGCACCGCGACGCCCTGGCCGCCGTCGCCGCGCGCACCGCCCACAAGCCGCACTGGGAGCGGGCGTCGGAGATCGGCGACGCCGAGTGGGAGGCGGCGTTCGGTACTCGCTGACCGGCCCGCCCGGTCACGGCGAAGGGGCCGCGGCCCGCCCTGGTGGCGGACCGCGGCCCCTTCGCCGTCAGCAGTTGTTCCAGGCGAGCAGTCGTCTCAGGCGAGCAGCAGCCGTCGTACGTGCTCGATCACCGTGGCTCCGTCGATGCCGTTGCGCGCCAGCAGGTGCCGCTGTCCCCCGCTGCCGGCGGCGAACCGGTCGGCCACCGCCACCCGCCGCACCGGACAGGCGACCCCCAGCTCGGCCACCACCTCGGACACGGCGGAACCGAGGCCACCGGCGGCCCAGTGCTCCTCGACGGTGACGATGCCGCGTGCGCGCGCCGCGGCGGTGACGATCGCCTGCCGGTCGAGCGGCTTGATCGTGTGCATGTTGAGTACGGCCGCCTCGATGCCCGCGGCGGCCAGTTCACCGGCGGCCTCGAGCGCGGTCAGTACGGGGTGCGGTCCGGTGGCGATCAGCGTCACGTCGGCGCCGCGGCGCAGGGTCTGCGCGGTGCCGATCCGCAGCGGCTCCGCTCCCGGCGGCAGGGCCGGCGTCGCGCCGCGTCCCAGGCGCAGGTAGACCGGCCCGGGGATTCGTGCGGACGCGCGCAGAAGCTGTTCGGTGGCGGCGGCGTCGGCGGGCACGAGGACCGTCATGTTCGGCAGCATCCGCATGACGGCGAGGTCTTCCAACGCGTGGTGGGTGGAGCCGAGATGGCCCGCCGAGAGTCCGCCGTGGGTGGCGACGATCCGTACCGGAAGGTCGTTCAGGGCGATGTCGAGTTTCACCGCCTCCAGGGCGCGGGTGGCGGCGAAGGTGGCCATGGTGTTGACGAACGGGATGCGTCCTGACCGGGCGAGGCCCGCCGCCACGCCCATCAGGTTCTGTTCGGCGATGCCGAGGTTGAGGTAGCGCGGCGCGGCGGCGCCCCACGCGGTGCCGGAGAACAGGCCGGTGTCGCTGTCCAGGCACACGTAGCGTGCGTCGGCGGCGGCCATGTCGACCAGCGCGTCACGGTAGACGTCGCGCGCCGCGCGTTCCTCCTGGACGACGGTGGGTTCGGCTGTCACGACGCTCATGCGATCTCCGTTCGGGTTCGTTCGCCGCGGGTTTGTTCGCGGGTTCGTCCGTCGCGCAGCAGCGCCGCGCGGGCACGCCGGTGTCCGCGTTCGGTGAGCCGGACGTAGTGGCTGCGGGCCTGGCCCTCGATGTACGGCAGTCCCTTGCCCTTGACCGTGCGGGCCAGGAGCACGGTCGGCCTGCCCGGGGTGTGCGGGATGCCCGACAGGGCCTCGCGCAGTTGGTCCGTGTCGTGGCCGTCGACCTCGTGGACGGTCCACCCGAAGGCGCGCCAGCGGTCGGCGAGCGGCTCCAGGCCCATCGTGTCTTCCGTGTCGCCGCTGATCTGGAGGCCGTTGCGGTCGACGATCGCCACCAGGCGGTCGAGTCCCTTGGCGCCGGCGGCCATCGCGGCCTCCCAGACCGAGCCTTCCTGGAGTTCTCCGTCGCCCAGGACGACGAAGCAGCGCCGGTCGCTGCCGTCCAGGCGTGCGGCGAGCGCGAAGCCGACGCCGAGGGGCAGCCCGTGCCCCAGCGACCCGGTCGGCATCTCGACGCCGGGGACGGACGGGTTGGGGTGGGCGGTGAACACGCTGTCCGGGGCTCCGTAGGTCGCCAGGAGCTCCTCGGGGAAGAAGCCCCGCTCGGCCAGGGCGGCGTAGAGGCCGATCGCGCCGTGGCCCTTGCTCAGGAGCAGGATGTCGCGGTCCGGGTCCCCGGGCCGCCGCGGGTCGATGCGCATGACGTCGCGGTAGAGCGTCACCAGGATCTCGACGAGGGACATCGAGCCGCCGAGGTGGCCGCCTTCCGGATTGGCGCACATCTGCACGATCAGTTCGCGTGCCCTGCGCGCGTGGTCCTCGCTCATCGGCTCTCCCCGCTGAGGTGTGTGTCCAGTGCGGCCAGGGCGCGGGTGAGCACCCGGATGCCGAACAGGTACTGCGGCAGTTCGATGTGTTCGCGGTCGGAGTGGTCCAGGGCGCTGTCTCCGGGGCCGTACGTGGCCATGGGCACCGTCCACTTCTGGGCCAGGGTGTTCATGTCGGAAGTGCCGGTCTTCACCTTCGCCCGCGGGGCGGCGCCCTCGGCGCGGACGGCGACCGAAAGGGCCCGCACCACGGGGTCGTTGCGGCCGACACGGCAGGCGTCCACCGTGTTGACGACCTCGAGGGTGCCCGCGTCGAGACGCGCGGACAGCTCCTTCACCAGGTGCTCGCCGTCGAAGCCGGGAGGGGTACGGATGCTGAACTCGGCGGTGGCGGTGTCGAGTTCGCCGTGGAGGGACGTCAGGGTCGGGCCGGGGCTGTCGAACCGGGCGTGGCTCGCGTCCGGGCCGAGCAGCGCCAGGAGTTCGCCCCACGCCCGCGCGGCGAGCTCGGAGGCCTTGGGCAGGACGTTGCTGGGGTGGGTCGCCTCGCAGCGCACCTCGTACCGCAGGTCGAGCTTGCCCTTGTAGCCGAGGACGACCGTGTCGCAGCCGCTGGGCTCGCCGATGATCAGCGCGTCCGGGGGCTCGTGCGTGCGGCGGATCTCCACCGCGCCGCGCGACAGGGCGGTCTCCTCCTCCACCGCGCCCACGACCACGATCCGGCCGCGGAACCCACTGCTCGCTGCGGCCGCGGCTGCCGCGCAGATCATGGCGGCCAGCGGCCCCTTGGCGTCGACGGCGCCCCTGCCGTAGAGGCGGTCGCCGACCCGCCGCACCGGTATGTCCCCCGGCACGGTGTCCATGTGCCCGAGCAGCATCACCGTCGGTCCGGGGCCGCGCCGGATCTCCCCGACGGCGTTGCCCGCGGCGTCGATCCCGGCGGTGAAGCCCGCGGTACGCAGGGCGTCCACGACGTACGCGGCCACCTCCTGCTCCGCGTAGGACGGGGAGGGGATGCGCAGCATGCCGTGGAGCAGGTCGACGGCGGCCGTGTCGGAGAACCCGGTCACTTTTCCTCCAGTAGTACTCACTTGTCCTCCAGGAGTACTTCGGTGCACGCGCCCGCCAGGGCGTCGCGGACGGGGTGCGGCCTGCGGCCGTCTCCGATCAGGACGCGGCGGGCCCCGGCGAGGAGTGCCTCGCGGGCCGCGATCAGCTTGATGCCCATGCCGCCGGTGACCACGGGCGGAGGGCCCTGGCGTGGCACCCGGCAGACGGGAAACACCGAGCGTTCGTCGTGGCGGTCGGCGAGGACGCCGCTCGCCCCGGTGAGCAGCAGCAGGGTGCTCGCCCGTACGGCGCCCGCGACGGCGGCGGCGGCGCGGTCGGCGTCGGCGTTGACCACCGCGCCGTCCTCGGCCACGGCCGGGGGCGACACCACGGGCAGCAGGCCGGAGGCGAGCAGCGTGGACAGGAGGTCGCCGTTGACTTCCTTGATGCGTCCGCTGTGGTCGTCGCGGACGATGATGCGCCGTCCGTCGACGAGTGCGCGGTGCGCCGATTTGCGGGCGGCCACGAGGAGTCCGGCGTCCAGGCCGGTCAGACCGACCGCGTCGACGCCGTGGGCGCGCAGGGCGGACAGGAGGCGGGGTTTGACGGATCCGGCGAGGGCCAGTTGCACCACTTCGAGGGTCGGCGCGTCGGTGTACCGGGTCGACACGCCGTCGGGGGCGACGAGCCGGCGGGAGGGCACGCCGAGGCGTTCGGCGAGCGAGTCGATGTCCGCCGAGCCGCCGTGGGCGAGGATCACCGGTGTGCCGCCGTGGTGTACGGCGGCGACGTCCGCGCAGATCGCCTCCGCCCGTACGGCGGCGTTGCCGCCGCACTTGACCACGAGTATGTCGTCCCGCATCGCTTGATCAGCCTCACGTCAGTTCGGGTGGAGTCCGGGGAATTCAAGGCCTGTCCGCTCGGGCCAGCCGAAGCGGACGTTCAGGCATTGCACGGCGCCGCCCGCGCCGCCCTTGACGAGGTTGTCCAGGGCGCCGATCAGGAGCACGGTGCCGTCGTCCGCGTCCACCGCGAAGCCGACGTCACAGAAGTTGGAGCCGGTCAGGATCTTCGGTTCGGGCAGCCGGTAGAGGCCCTGGCGCTGGGCGATGACGCGGACGAAGGGTTCGTCCGCGTACGCCTTGCGGAACGCGGAGCGCACGTCCCGCTCACTCACGCCGGACGCGAGCGTCGCGCGGCACAGCACCTGGACGCCGCGGACGGCTTCGACGCCGGTGGCGCTCATCCGCACGGTGTGACCGGTGGCCTGGGCGATCTCGGCCTCGTGGCGGTGCCGGGAGGGGGCGAACACGCGGAGGGCGCCGCTGCGTTCGGCGTGGGCTCCGGCGGGCCCGCTGGAGACTCCCGAGCCGCTGGAGCCGGTGCGGGCGTCCACGTGGACGGTGCCTTCGATCAGGCCGGCGTCGGCCATGGGGCGGACCGCGAGGATGCCGGCGGTGGCCATGCAGCCGGGGACGGCGATCCGGTCGCTGGATGCGAGTCGGTCGCGATGCCATTCCGGGAGGCCGGTGGTGAATTCGGGGATCAGCTGCGGCGCGCCGTGCGGGACGCCGTAGTAGGACGCGTAGGTCTCGGGGTCTTGCAGGCGGAAGTCGCCGGACAGGTCGATGACGGTGGCGGCCAGCTTGAGGAAGCCGGCCATCCTTCCCATCGTCTCCCGGTGCGGTGCGGCCAGGAAGAGCACGTCGGCGTCGACGTCCTCCAGGGCGTCGTGGCCGATGAAGCACAGGTCCGTGAGGCCGCGCAGGTTGGGGTGGGGGCCGTCGACGCGGCGCCCGGCGAGGCGGTCGGAGGTGGCGGCCACGACGGTGACCCGCGGATGGCCGTGCAGCAGGCGGAGCAGCTCGCCGCCGATGTAGCCGGATGCCCCGACGATCGCTACGCGCAGCATGAGTCGGCCCCCGCCACGAGGTGGTCGACGATCCGGTCGGCGACGCTGACCGTGTCGCCGATGGCCTGTTGCAGGCCGGAGAACTCGACGCCGTGGTTGACCTCGAGGACCAGGAGTTCGCCCGTCTCGTCCTCGATGAGGTCGACTCCGGCGATGTCGGCCGCCACGGCCTGCGCGGCGAGCACCGCGAGCTTGGCGAGGTCCGGTGCCAGGGGGCACGGTTCGCTCACGGCGCCCCGCGCCACGTTGGTCCGCCAGTCCTCGGCGCGCCGGTAGGTCGCCGCCACCGCCTCGCCGCCCACCACGAGGACCCGGATGTCGCGTCCCGGTTTGGCGATCCACTCCTGTACGTAGACGATCCGGGCCTGTGGTGCGGGCAGCGCGGCGGCGTACTCGAGGATGGTTTCCGCGGTCTGCCGGTCCGGCAGCGCGGCGATCAGCCGCCCCCATGACCCGTGCAGCGGTTTGATGACGGCCGGATAGCCGATGGTGTCCAGTGCGGTCAGTGCCGCTTCCGGGGTCAGGGCCAGGGCCGTCCGGGGGGTCGGGATGCCGGCTTCGACGAGGGCGGCGGAGGTGCGCCACTTGTCGCCGCACAGTTCGGTCGCCCACGCCGAGTTGACCACCGTGGCACCCGCCGCTTCCAGCGCCCGGGCCGCGTAGGTCGCGCGGGCGAGCCCGATCTCCCGGTTCAGGACGATCGGCCGGGGGCCGCGGTCACCGAGCTGGTGCCACCACCCCCGGCTGTCGATGTGCCGACAGTCGATCGCTCTGCGGTCGAAGGCTGCGAACAGGGCCTTCTCGTCGGTCCGCACCCGGGATGCGAGGACCGCGAACGGCACGGCGTGGCTCACTCGCCCCAGTCCTCTTCGATCTCCGGGGCGAGCGCGGCGCGTATCGGATCCAGGGTGAGGATCTCCAATTCGCTCGCGCATTCACCGCATTCCACGACTTCGCCGATCACCGGCGGTCCCGCGGGGACCACCGAGTTATCGCATTCCGGGCAGGTGACCATGTCCAGTCCTTTTCATCGATTGCCGAAAGGCACGGGGAGTTGAAAGGCACGGGTAAACGTAAGGGCGGTTCAGGGCCGCGACAGGCAGAACGGGCGGCAGTCTCAGGCGGCCCGGTCCGCCGCCGTCAGGGGCCCCGTCAGGGTCCGCTCGGATTCGTGCAGGAGCCGCACCAGTTGGAGGACCGTGAACCGTTCGGGCCGGTGCGCGCCCACCGGCCGCACCAGGCCCTGGACGAGCAGCGCGTGCAGGGCGGCGGCCGGATCCGGGACGAGGGGGGCGAGGTCCGCGAGGGTCCAGTACGGGCGGTCCGCCACCTCGGCGAGCACGCGGCGATGGCGCTCGGCGAGGCCGTCGACGCTGCGTGCCAGCGAACGCAGCAGGTTGTGGCAGGTGCAGCCCGTCGGCGGCGAGAGCAGGGAGGAGTCGCGGCCGGCCCGGGCGAGGAGGAGTTCGGGCGGATACACCAGGCACCAGCCCGCCGCGTACTCCAGCGCCCTGGGGACGCCGTCGAGCCAGCGGCACAGCCGCAGCACCGCGTGCGCGTTGTCGTCGCGGAGCCGGAACCCCGGCCGTGAGCGGCGGATGTGGGACAGGAACAGCGCCACGGACGCGACCTCGCTCAGCCGGGCGTGGTCCACGTCCATGTCCGGTGCTTCTGGCGGTACGGCGGTCGCGGTGAGCGGCAGGACACGCTCGTCGGGCAGGTGTCGCGGCGCCAGACCGGTCACCACGACGCGCAGGCCCGGACAGCGCCGCAGCAGTTCTGCTACGTCCACTCCGCCGCTGCCCGGCGGGTCGTCACCGTCGATGACCAGCAGTTCGTGCCGGTCGCCGATCGCCCGGGCGAGGTCGTCGGTCACGTCGGCGGCGGGCGCCGGCGTGCCGCCTAAACCGGAGACGGAGCCGGAGCCGGAGCCGATCGTGCCGGCCGCACGGGTCGCATGGGTCGCACGGTTCACGCGGGTCGGGCGGGTCGGGCGGGTGGCACCGCAGCGGCACGGGTCTCGGTCCGGGGCGTGCCATCCGACCCGCCAGCCCCGGTCGCGCAGGACGCGGGCTGCTTCGAGCACCAGATGTGTCTTGCCGATGCCGCTGATCCCGACCACCGTCACCAGGCGGTGCCCGTGCACGGTGACCTGGTCGAGCAGCACCTGTAACTCCGCTTCCCGGCCCACCAGCGCGCCGGGCGGCGCGGGCGGTTCGGGGAGTTCGGCGAGCGGCGCCCGCGGGTCCGCCGGGCTGCCCCCGGCTGCGTGCAACTGCCGCCGTTCCGCTTCGCCGAGGCGCAGTGCGTCGGCGAGCAGTCCCACGCTGTCCCGGCGGGGCCGTCGCACCCGGCCGCTCTCCAGGTCCCGTATCGCCCGGACGCTCAACGTGGCGAAGTCGGCGAGCTGTTGCTGGGTCAGCCCGGACCGGTCGCGGTGGCGCCGCAGGAGCTCGGCAAACGGAACCGGCCGGCCGGTCTCGTGTTCATGGAGCGACGGCGCACGCGCGGCGGTTTTCCCGATCGGATGCGGACCGACCGGACCGACCGGACCGACCTTCATGCGCCGGGTCACCTCGCCGTGAGTTCCCCCGCGGCCGCCGTGTCCGAGCGGTTCTCTTTCCCGGTCACTGATGTTCCGGACGGTTTTCCGAATGGTGTTCCTCACGGCTTCGGACGCCCTTTCTCTGTACGGTTCCCGCGTTCCGGTCCCCCCGTACGTTTGTGCAGGTCATCCCCAGCCGCTGTCGTCGTCGAGCAGGACGGGGGACGCCACCGTGGCGGGTGCGGCAACGCTGTCGGCCCCGCTGGTTTCCGCGGCGGCCGGGCCGGCCGTGGCTGCGGCCGTCAGCAGGAAGAGAACGGTGACGGCGAACGCGCGGACAGACTTCATGGCTTCTCCCGGAATACGAGGGCGAGTGGTGCTTGAAAAGTCCCGTCCGGCGTTGTCCGGCCGTTCCCCTTCCGCTCTTCCAGGATGGTGGGTGCCCCCATCCGGAATCCATGGAAGAAGCCATTCACCAAGTTCCCCGACACCGAAGCGGGGGGGTGCACAAAACACTCACACCTTCCCAATCGGTGACATTGCGGGCCGTACGGCTGTCCTGGATCGCCGGTACCGAGAACCGGCTACCGCCTCTCCGGAGCCGCGAACGCGTTGCTTGTGGCCGGTAGTCGACCGTGGCCAAGATGGGCCCGGTTGCCCGGAACCCTCGTCTCCGCGTTCGGCGGAGACGACCCCTCCGCACCAGGACGCCCGCACGTGCAGCGGCCCACGAGATGCCGCCGTGTCCGGGCCCGAGCCCCGGACCGCCGACCCCGGCGCCCCCCTGACCGAGGTGGATCATGTCTGCTCCCCAGCACGTCACGCTGCCCCTGACCGCCGCCCAGAGCGCCGTCTGGTTCGCTCACCAACTCGCCCCGGACTCCCCCGTCTACAACGTCGGCGAGTACGTCGAGATCCACGGCCCCGTCGACGCCGCCCTGTTCGAGGCCGCGCTCGCGCAGGCGGTCAGCGAGGCCCAGACCCTGCATATCCGGCTCACCGAGACCCCGGACGGGCCGCGCCAGCTCATCGGCCCCGATCCGGGCCCCCGGCTGCGCCACCTCGACGTCAGCGCGTCGGCCGACCCGGGCGCCGCCGCACGCCGGTACATCACCGCGGACATGGCGCGGCCCGTCGACATCCTGGGCGCCGATCTCTTCGGGTACACCCTCGTCCGCCTCGCCGACGACCACTACCTGTGGCACCAGCGGTACCACCACGTGCTCGTGGACGCCTTCGCGGCGGCGGCACTCACCGCCCGCGTGGCCCGCCTCTACACCGCGCTCGCCGCACCGGACGCGGAGGGCTCCGCCGACGTACGGGCCGCCGCCTTCGCCCCGCTGGCCGGTCTGCTCGACGACGAGCGGGCTTATGGCGCCTCGGAGCAGCGCACCCGCGATCGCGACCACTGGTCCGAGCGGTTCGCCACGCCGCCGGACGCCATCGCCACCCTGGCCCGCGACGGGCGGCAGGCCGCTCCCTCGTCCGGGTTCCTGCGCGCCGAGGCCGCCCTCGACCGGGCCGACACCGACGCCATGCGCGCCTTCGCCCGCGCCGGCCGCACCAACTGGACCGCCCTGGTCGTCGCCGCCTGCGCCGCCTATCTGCACCGCAGCACCGGTCTGACCGACATCACCCTCGGCATCCCGGTCAGCGCCCGGCGCGGCGCGGACGCCCGCAACACGCCCGGCATGGTCTCCAACGAGCTGCCGCTGCGGCTGCGGATCACCCCGGACACGTCCGTCGGCGACCTGCTGCGCGCCACCACCGTCGAACTGCGGGCCCTGCTGCGCCACCAGCACCACCGGTACGAGGATCTCCGGCGCGACCTGCGGCTCCTGGACAGCGGGCAGCATCTGTTCGGGCTGATGGTCAACATCATGCCGTTCGACTTCGACGTCACCTTCGCCGGTCACCCCATCACCGTGCACAACGTCTCCAACGGACCGGTCGCCGACCTCAACGTCGCCGTCTACGACCGCTCCGACGGCAGCGGACCGCACTTCACCTTCGACGCCAACCCGGCCCTGTACGACGCGGCCGAACTGGAAGCCCACCAGCGCAGGTTCCTCGACTTCCTCACCGCGTTCGCCGGCCACGGCCCGGACCTGCCCGTCGGCCGCCTCGACACCCTCACCCCCGCCGAACGCGCGGACCTCGCGGCCGCGGCCGATGCGCGCCCGCCGGTGCCCGTACCGCCCGGATCGATCCCCGACCTGTTCGCCGCGCAGGCCGCGTCGACGCCCGGGGCCACGGCCGTGGTCGCCGCCGACCGCACCCTGACCTTCGCCGGGCTGAACGCCCGCGCCAACCGCCTCGCCCATCTGCTCCTCCACCTCGGCGCCGGACCCGAGCAGTTCGTGGCGCTGCTGCTTCCGCGGGGCGCGGACATGGTGACCGCGCTGCTCGCCGTCCTGAAGGCGGGCGCCGCCTACGTCCCCCTCGACCCCGGCCAGCCCGCCGAGCGCACCGCGCGCATCCTCGACGAGGCCACGCCCCTGCTCGTCCTCACCACCGAGGACCTGACCGCCCAACTCCCTTCCGGCCAAAGCCCGTACGACGTCCTCACCGTGGAGGACGTACGTCTCGACCAGCCGGGCCTGCCCGACGTCGACCCCACCGACGCCGACCGCACGAGCCCGCTGCTGCCCGCGCACCTGGCCTACGCCATCTACACCTCGGGCTCCACCGGCCGCCCCAAGGGCGTCGCCGTGCAGCACGCAGGGCTTACGAGCCTCTTCCACCACCATCTGCGGGAGTTCGCCGCACCGGCGCTGCGCGAGGCAGGACGGGACCGCTTCCGTGTCGCGCTCACCAACTCCTTCTCCTTCGACGCCTCCTGGACCGAGCTGCTGTGGCTGGTCGCCGGGCATGAGCTGCACGTCATCGACGACGACACCCGGCGGGACGCCACCGCCCTCACCGCCTACGCGGCCCGCCACGCCCTGGACCTCCTCGACACCACGCCGAGCCACGCCCGCCAGCTGGTCGGCGCGGGCCTGCTCAGCGGCGCCCACCGCCCGCACGTCCTGGTGCTCGGCGGCGAGGCCGTCCCCGACGACCTGTGGGCCGAGCTGCGCGCCACCGAGGGCCTGAGCGCGCGCAACGTCTACGGGCCCACCGAATGCACCGTCGACGCCTTCTACTGCGACCTGCGCGACGCCCCGTCGCCCGTCATAGGCCACCCCGTCGACAATCTGCGCGCGCACGTCCTCGACGCCGCCCTGCGCCCCGTGCCGCCGGGCAGCACCGGCGAGTTGTACCTCTGTGGCGAGGGACTTGCCCGCGGCTATCTCGGCCGCGCCGCCCTGACCGCCGAGCGGTTCCTGGCCGACCCCTACGGTCCGCCCGGCGGCCGCATGTACCGCACCGGCGACCTGGTGCGCAGCGCCCCCGACGGGCAACTCCTGTTCCAGGGACGCGCCGACGAGCAGCTGAAGGTGCGCGGCCACCGCATCGAGCCCGGCGAGATCGAGACCGCCCTCACCACCCACCCCGGCGTCGCCCAGTGCGCCGTCATCCTGCGCGAGGACCGGCCCGGCGTACGCCACCTGACCGCCTACGCCACCACCACACAAGGCACCACCGCCCCGGGCGCCGGCGCCCCCGAACCCGCCGCCCTGCGCGCCCACCTCGCCGCCACCCTGCCCGACTACATGGTCCCGGCGGCCTACGTGATCCTCGACGCCCTGCCGCTGACCCCCAACGGCAAGCTCGACCGGCGCGCCCTGCCCGCCCCCGAGATCGGGGCGGCCCCGGACAGCCGGGCACCGCGCAGCCCCGACGAGGAACTGCTCTGCGGCCTGTACGCCCGGCTGCTCGGCGCCGCCCGGATCGGCATCGACGACAGCTTCTTCGCCCTCGGCGGCGACTCCCTGCTCGCGGTGCGCCTCGCCGCCCTCGCGCGCGCCGCCGGGCTGGAGTTCAGCGCCGCCGAGGTGTTCCGGCACAAGACCGTCGCCGAACTCGCCCCCGCCGCCCGTCGCGCGGCGCCCACCAGCGTCGCCCCGGCCGCGCTGCCCGCTCCGGAGCCCGCCGACGCCGCCGAGCTCCGCGCCGCCCACCCCGGCCACACCGACGCCCTGCCGCTCACCCCGCTCCAGGAGGGCATGCTCTTCCACGCCCTGTACGACACCGAGGCCGCCGACCCCTACCTCGCCCAGACCACGTACGAACTGACCGGCTCCCTCGACGCCGAGGCCCTGCGCCGGGCCTGCGACGCGCTCATCACCCGGCACGAGAGCCTGCGCGTCGCCTTCGCCCGTACCGCGTCGGGCCGCACCTTCCAGGTGGTGACGGACACCTCCGCAGCGCCCTGGCGGCAGCTCGACCTCACCGGCGAGGACCCCGACGGCCAGGCGCGGCTGCTCGCCGCGGAGGAGGAGGCGGACCGCGCCCGGCGCTTCGACCTGAGCGCGGCACCGCTGGTGCGGTTCACCCTGGCCCGGCTCTCCGACGACCGGCACGCCCTGATCCTGACGGGGCATCACATCATTCTCGACGGCTGGTCCCTGCCCCTGCTCATGGGGGACCTGCTCGACGTCCTGAGCGAGAGCCCGCACGCCCCCGCCCCGCACGCCCACGCCCCGCACACCCCCGCCCCGCACGCCGCCCGTCTGCGCGACTACGCGGCCCTGCTGGCCGGACGCGACCAGGACGCGGCGGACGAGGCCTGGCGGACCGCCCTCGACGGCATCGACGAACCGACCCTGGTCGCGCCCGGCGCGGAAGCCGCCCGCGCCCCGGTCCCGCCCGAGCAGGTGACCGTCGAACTCTCCTACGGCGAGACCGAGTTGCTCACCGCGGCGGCCCGTGCCCGCGGACTCACCCTGAACACCATCCTGCAAGGCGCTTGGGCGGCCGTCGCCGGCCAGTTGGCCGGCCGGGACGACGTCGTCTTCGGCTCCACCACGTCGGTGCGTCCCCCGGAACTGCCGGGCGTCGACCAGCTGGTCGGGCTGCTCATCAACACCGTCCCCGTACGCGTACGGCTCGACCCGGCCGAACCCTTCGCCCGGCTGCTCGCCCGGCTCCAGGACGAGCAGGCCGCGCTCAGCCCGCACCACCACACGGGACTCGCCGCCGTACGCCGTGCCACCGGCCTCGACCAACTCTTCGACACCACCATGGTGTTGGAGAGCCACCTGACCGGCGACGGCGAGTCCGTGCCCGACCGGCCCGGTACCGGCCTCGCGGTCCGGGTCGCCGCGAGCCACGGCGCCACCCACTACCCGCTGTCCCTGGTCGCCGTCCCCGGCCGGGCCCTGCGCCTCAACCTCGGCTACCGGTCCGACCTGTTCGACCGGGACACCGCCACCGCCATCGCCGCCCGCACCGCACGGCTCCTGACCGCCTTCGCGACCGCCCCGGACACACCAGTGGCCCGGCTGCCGCTGGCCTCCGCCGCCGAGCGCGAGACCGTGCTGCGCGCCTTCAACGCCGCGACCCCGCCCGCCAGTGACGGGACTCTGCCCGGCCGCGTCGCCGCGCAGGCCGCCCGCACCCCGGACGCGCCCGCCCTGATCAGCGACGACCGCACCCTGACCTACGCCGAACTCGACCGGGCGGCCACCCGCCTCGCGCACCGCCTCCGCCACACCGGGCTGCGCCCCGAGGAGCCGGTCGCCGTCCTCCAGGAACGCGGCTGCGACCTCGTCGTCTCGCTGCTCGCCGTCCTGAAGGCCGGGGGCGCCTGCCTGCCGCTGGACTCCCGCTCGCCCGCCGGGCGCCTGCGCGCCATGACCGAGCGTGCGGGCGTACGCGTCCTGCTCACCGACCCGGCGTCCGACGCGCTCGCCTCAGCTGTGCAAGCCCCGCACACCCTGGACATCACCCAGGACGTCACACGGGACGAAGCGGCTCCGCCCGGACCCCTGCCCGACCCGCACCCCGACCAGCTGGCGCAGGTGCTCTTCACCTCCGGATCCACCGGCGAGCCCAAGGGCGTGGCGCTCACGCACCGCGCCGTCCTGGACCTGGCCGGGGACACCGCGTGGCGCAGCGGCCACCACGGCCGGGTGCTCCAGCACTCCTCGCAGGCGTTCGACGCGGCGACGTACGAGATGTGGGTCCCGCTGCTGCACGGCGGTGCCGTCGTGCTCGCCCCGCCCGGCGAACTCGACGCCGCCGCCCTGGAGCACGCCGTCACCGCCCACGGGGTGAGTGCCGCCTGGCTGACCGCCGGTCTCTTCCGGCTGCTCGCCGAGGAGTCCCCGGCGTCCTTCCGCGGCCTCGGCGAGGTGTGGGCCGGCGGCGACGTGGTCCCGGCGCAGGCCGTGCGGGCCGTGATGGACGCCTGCCCCGGCATCGTCGTCACCGACGGCTACGGGCCCACCGAGACCACCGTCTTCGCCGCCCGCCACCCCCTGCACGACCCCGCGGAGATCCCCGCCACCGTGCCCATCGGCCGCCCCCTAGACGGCGTCAGCGCCTACGTCCTGGACAGCGCGCTGCGTCCCGTCCCGCCCGGCGCCCCCGGCGAACTCCACCTCTCCGGGCCCGGCCTGGCCCGCGGCTACCTCGGCCGAGCGGCCCTGACCGCCGAGCGGTTCGTCGCCGACCCCTTCGGTCCCGCGGGCGGGCGGATGTACCGCACCGGCGACCTGGTGCGCTGGACCGCCGACGGTGTCCTGGTCTTCCTCGGCCGCGCCGACGACCAGGTCAAGGTGCGCGGCTTCCGCATCGAACCGGCGGAGATCGACGCCGCCCTGACCAGGCACCCCGACGTCGCCCAGTGCTGCGTCCTGCCCCGCGAGGACACCCCCGGCGTCAAGCGCCTGGTCGCCTACGTCGTGCCGCCCGCCGGACGCGAGATACCGGGCGCCGACGAACTGCGCGTCCACCTGGCGCCGTTGCTCGCCGAGTACCAGATCCCGGCAGCCTTCGTACCGCTGGAGCGGCTGCCGCTGACCGCGAACGGCAAGGTCGACCGGCGCGCCCTGCCCGCCCCCACGTTCACCACCGGCCGCACGCACCGCGCCCCGGACGGACCCCGCGAGGAACTGCTCTGCGCGCTCTACGCCGACGTACTCGGCCTGGATCAAGTAGGCCCCGACGACGGGTTCTTCGAACTCGGCGGCGACTCCATCGTCTCCGTACGCCTGGTCGCCAGGGCACGCGCGGCCGGTCTCGCCCTCACCCCGCGTGACGTCTTCACCGAGCGGACGCCCGCTGCCTTGGCCGCCGTCGCCCACGCCCTCGACCCCGACGCGGACACGGCACCGGCCGACGACACACCGCCCCCGCCCGCGCTGGACGGCGCGGAGCTCGACGAGCTGCTGTCCGAATGGGAGATGACCAAGTGACCACGCCAACGGCTCCCGCGAGCTCCGGCCCCCGTCCCGAGCGCCCCGAGCGCCCTGAGCGTCCCGAGCGCCCTGAGCGTCCCGAGGTGCTGCCCCTCACCCCGCTCCAGGAGGGCATGCTCTTTCACTCCCTCTACGACACCGAGGGCGCCGACGTCTACACCGTCCAGACCTGCCTCGACCTCACCGGACCCCTCGTCGTCCCCGCCCTGCGGGCCGCCGGGGCAGACCTCCTCGCCCGGCATCCGGCCCTGCGCGCGGGCTTCCTGCAGCGCGCCGGCGGCCAGGCCGTGCAGATCGTCCCCGCCACCGGGACGCCCGAGTGGGAGGAGGTGGACCTCAGCGCGCTGCCCGAGGCCGAGCGGGAGGCGGCCCTGACCGGCCTGCTCGCCCGCGACCAGGAGCGCCGATTCAACCCGGCCAAGCCGCCCCTGATGCGCCTCACACTCGTGCGCACCGGCGCCGAGCGGCACGTCCTGATCCTCACCCACCACCATCTCGTCATCGACGGCTGGTCGTTGCCGCTGGTCCTGCGCGACCTGTGCGAGCTGTACGCCCGGCACGCGAGCGGCGGGGCGAGCGGCGTGGCGGGCGACTGCGCCCTGCCGCCGGCCCCGCCCCACCACCGGCATCTGAGCTGGCTGGCCGGGCAGGACCGGGCGGCGGCCGAGGACGCCTGGCGCACCGCACTCGACGGCGTGGACGAGCCCACCCTGGTCGCCCCGGACGACACCCGGCGTTCCGACTGCTTCCCGCTGCGAGTGGTGGAGCGGCTGCCGGAGGACCTCACACGCGCCCTGACCGCGCTGGCCCGCGGGCGCGGTCTGACCGTCAACACCCTGGTGCAGAGCGCCTGGGCGCTGCTCGTCGGACACTTGACGGGGCGTCAGGACGTGGTGTTCGGGACCACCGTCTCCGGGCGCCCGCCGGAGCTGCCCGGCGTCGAGGACATGGTCGGACTGCTGATCAACACGGTGCCGGTACGCGTCCGGCTCGACCCCGCCGAGCCGCTGGCCGGGCTGCTGACCCGCGTACAGGACGAGCAGGCCGCCCTGATGCCGCACCACCACCTCGGGCTCACCGCCGTCCGGCGCGCCCTGGGCAGCGGCCAGGACCTGTTCGACACCGCCGTGGTGTTCGAGAACGCGCCCTTCGACCACGACGGCCTGGAGCAGCGGTTCGGCGACATCCGCGTCCGCCTGCTGGAGGACACGGCGGCCACCGGCACCATGCACTACCCCCTCAGCCTGCTCGCGGTGCCGGGCCCCCGGCTGCGCCTGGACGTCAGCTACCGCCCCGACGTCTTCGACACGGACACGGCCCACCGGCTCGCGGCCCTGCTGCATCGCATCCTCGCCGCGTGCGTCGAGACTCCCGAGCTGCCCGTCGGTCGTATCCCCTTCCTGGACGCGGACGAGCGGGCCGCCTTGCGGACCCTGGAGGAGGGGCCTGCCGTCGCCCGTCCGGCGACGACGCTGCCCGCGCTGTTCTCGGCGCAGGCCCGCCGCACGCCGGACGCCACCGCGCTCGTCTTCGAGGGCGAGCACCTGACGTACGCCGAGGTGGACTCGCGCGCCACGCGGCTCGCCCGCGCCCTGCGCGCCGAGGGGGTGCGCCCCGGCGCCGTCGTCGCGGTGGCCCTGCCGCGCTCGCTCGACCTCCTCGTCACCCTCTACGCGGTGCACAAGGCGGGCGCCGCCTATCTGCCGATCGACCCCGCCTACCCCGAGGACCGCAGGCGGTACATGCTCGACGACGCCGCGCCCGCCCTCACCGTCACCCCCGAGAGCTACCGCACCCTCCTGGCGCGCGAGCCCGCCGCCGACGAGGCCCCGCTGCCCGACGTCCTGCCCGACTCGCCCGCCTACCTCATCTACACCTCGGGCTCCACCGGCCGCCCCAAGGGCGTCGTCGTCCCGCACCGCGGCATCGTCAACCGGCTGCTGTGGATGCAGTCCGCCTACCGGCTCGACGCCGAGGACCGGGTCCTGCACAAGACGCCGACCAGTTTCGACGTCTCCGTGTGGGAGCTGTTCTGGCCGCTCCTGGTCGGCGCCGCCCTCGTCGTCGCACCCCCCGACGCCCACAAGGACCCCGACCAGCTCGTCCGCCTGATCCGTGCCGAGCGCGTCACCACCGTCCACTTCGTGCCGTCGATGCTGGAGGCGTTCCTGCGGGCCCCCGGCGCCGCCGACGCCACCCCGCTGCGCCGTGTGATCTGCAGCGGCGAGGCGCTGCCCACCGCTCTTGCCGGGCGCTTCCACGCCCTGTTCGACACCGCGGGCACCGGCCTGCACAACCTCTACGGGCCCACCGAGGCGTCCGTGGACGTCACCCACTGGCGCAGCCGCGGCGACGAGGACGGGCCCACCGTGCCCATCGGCCACCCCATCGACAACACCCGCGTCCACGTCCTCGACGCCGGGCTTCGGCCCGTGCCCGTCGGCGCGAGCGGGGAGTTGTACCTCGCCGGGGTCCAGCTCGCCCACGGCTATCTCGGCCGGACGCCGCTCACCGCCGAGCGCTTCGTCGCCGACCCGTTCGGCCCGCCCGGCGGCCGTATGTACCGCACCGGTGACCTGGTGCGCTGGACTGCCGACGGCGCCCTCGTCTTCCTCGGCCGGGCCGACGACCAGGTCAAGCTGAAGGGCTTCCGGATCGAACTCGGCGAGATCGCCGCCCGCCTCGACCTGCACCCGCACGTCGAGCAGTCGGCGGTGGTGGTGCGCGAGGACACTCCTGGCGCGCCGCGCCTGGTGGCGTATGTCGTACCGCCGAATGTTTCTTGTGCCGTCCCGGGGAGCGGCGTGTGCGACGAGGACGCGTTGCGTGCGCACTGCGCGGCCGCCCTGCCCGAGCACATGGTGCCCAGCGCCTTCGTCAGCCTGGACCGCCTGCCGCTGTCCCTCAGCGGAAAGCTGGACCGACGGGCGCTGCCCGCCCCGGTGTTCAGCGCCTCCGGCGGCGGGCGGCCCGCCGCCGGAGCCCTGGAGGAGCAGCTGTGCGCGCTGTTCTCGCAGGTGCTCGGCGTCGAGGGCGTCGGCCCCGAGGACGGCTTCTTCGCCCTGGGCGGCGACTCCATCCTCTCCATTCAGCTCGTCGCCGCCGCCCGCAAGGCCGGCCTCGCCCTCACCCCCCGTGACGTCTTCAAGCACCGCACCCCGGCCCGGCTCGCCCTAGTCGCCGCACCGGCCGCGGCGGCCGTGCCCGCCGAGCCGTCGGACGCCGGAACCGGCACCGTGCACGCCGGGCCGATCACGCGGTGGCTGCTCGAACAGGGCGGTCCCGTCGACGGGTTCAACCAGTCCGTCCTGGTCCGCACGCCCGCGGGCGCCACCACCGAGGAGCTGACGCGAGCCCTCCAGACGCTACTCGACCACCACGACGCCCTGCGCCTGAGCCTGGCCACCGACGACGCCTCGGGATGGCGGCTCGACGTCGCCGCACCCGGCACCGTACGTGCAGCCGACTGCCTGACCCACGCGGTGGCACCGGCCGATCGGCCCCTGGCGGATGTGGTCGCCGCCGAGGCGCGCGCCGCGCAGCGCGCCCTCGACCCGCGCGCCGGACGCGTCGTCAGAGCCGTCCACCTGACGAACCCCGCGGGCGAGGACGGACGCCTGCTCCTGATGATCCACCACCTTGCCGTCGACGGGGTGTCCTGGCGCATCCTGCTGCCCGACCTGGCCGCCGCCTGGACCGCCGCGCACGAGGGCCGCACCGCCGTACTCGACCCGGTGCCCACGTCACTGCGCACCTTCGCCCGGCACGCGTCCGAGGCCGCCACCGACCCGGCCCGCACCACTGAACTGGCCCTCTGGCAGGACATCCTGGCCGCGGACGAGCCCACCCTCGGCCACCGCCCCCTGGACCCGGCGCGCGACACGTACGCCACCCGCCGCGAGGTCACCGTCACGCTGTCCGCCGCCGACACCGAGGCCCTGCTGACCGACGTGCCGCAGGCCTTCCACGCCGGAGTGGACGACGTCCTGCTCACCGCACTCGCCCTCGCCGTCACCAGGCGGCGCGGCAGGGCAGCGTACGACGGCGGGGGGCTCGGGACGACGGCTTACGACGGCGGTGTGCTCGTGGATCTGGAGGGTCATGGCCGCCATGACCTCGGCCGCGACCTCGATCTGACGCGGACCGTCGGCTGGTTCACCAGCCTCCACCCGGTGCGCCTGGACCCGGCCGTCACCGACTGGGCGCAGGTCCATGGCGCGGGACCGGCGCTCGGGCAGGCCCTGAAGGCCGTCAAGGAGCAGCTGCGCGCGATCCCGGACCGGGGCATCGGCTACGGCCTGCTGCGCCACCTCAACCGCGACACCGCCCCCGTGCTCGCCGCCCGGCCAGGGCCGCAGATCGGCTTCAACTACCTGGGCCGGACGGCCACCGGCCACGCCGGGGACTGGGAGCAGACCGACGAGGCGTACGCCGTGGACGCCGTCGCGGACGCGGAGATGCCGCTGCCGCACGCCCTGGACGTCAACGCCGTCACGGAGGACCGCCCCGACGGGCCGCGGCTGACCGCCGGCTGGTCCTGGCCCGGCGGTCTCCTCGACGAGGCGGACGTGCGCGACCTCGCCGACAGTTGGGCGGACATGCTGCGCGCCCTGGTCACGCATGTCCGGCAGCCCGGTGCGGGCGGCCTGACCTCGTCGGATCTGGCGCTGACGGAACTGACGGGTGAGCTGGTGCCGCAGGCCGAATTGGAGGCTCTTGAGGACGGTCGTACGGGGGTTGATACGGGGGCGGGCGTCGAGGACGTCCTGCCGCTGACCCCGCTCCAGCAGGGCCTGTACTTCCACGCCCTGTACGACGCGGCCCTGCCCGACGCCTACCACGTCCAGCTCACCCTCGATCTGGCCGGGACCGTCGACGAGGCCGCGTTGCGCACCGCCTGCCAGGCACTGGTCGACCGGCACGCCGCGCTGCGCACCGCCTTCACCCTGCTCGACTCCGGCACGCCCGCCCAACTGATCGTGTCCGGCGCCGAAGCGGCCTGGGAGTTGCACGACCTGGCTGCGTGCGCTCCCGCCGAACGGGATGCGCGCCGCGAGGAGATCCTGGCCGCCGACCGGGCCCGGCGGTTCGACCTGGCGGCGCCGCCGCTGGTGCGGTTCGCCCTCGTCCGGGAGGGCGGGGATGCCGCCACGCTGGTCGTGACGGTCCATCACATTGTGTTGGACGGGTGGTCGGTGCCCGTCGTATTGGGGGAACTCCTGGCTCATTACGGGCAGTTGGTGGAGGGCGGTGCTGCTGCGTCACCCGGGCCGCGTCCGGGGCCCGCGCTGCGTGAACACCTCGCATGGCGGTACGGGCAGGACCGCGGGGCGGCCGAGAAGGCGTGGCGGGACGCGCTCGACGGGCTTGCCGCGCCGACGCTGGTCGCTCCGGCCGCCGCGCCCGCCGTTTCCGTACTGCCGGAACGGGTGACCGCGGAGCTGACCGAGGCGGAGACACGGGCGCTGGGCGCGTTCGCCCGCGAGCGGGACCTCACCCTCAACACCGTCGTGCAGGGTGCCTGGGCGCACGCGCTCGCCGCCCTCACCGGTCGGCGCGACGTCGTCTTCGGCGCGGTCGTCTCGGTCCGGCCGCCCGAACTGCCGGGCGCCGGGGACGCGGTGGGTCTCTTCATCGAGACGGTGCCGGTCCGGGTGCGGGTCGGCTATTCGGAGGCGGTCGAGGTACGGGACGGCGATCGGGAGGCGTTCGGCGAGGCGTTGTCCCGCCTCCAGGACGAGCAGACCGCGCTCGCCGAGCACCATCACCTGGGTCTGGCCGCCATCCAGCGGCTTGCGGGCGGGGCTCCGCTGTTCGACACGTCCGTCGTGTTCGAGAACTATCCGTCGGCCGACACGGGCGCGGACGCCGACACCGACACCGACGCCGGCACCGGCGTTCCGGCGGGCGGGCTGCGCCTGAGGGGCCTTCAGGGCCGGGACGCGTACCACTACCCGCTCAACCTCATGGGGGTCCCCGGCGACCGTCTCTACCTCCAGCTCACCCACCGGCCCGACGCGGTCGACCGGCGCACCGCCGAGCGGGCCATGACGCTGCTGCGCACCGCACTGCGGGACATCGCCGGCACCGGGCGGCCCGCCGCGCCTCCTGCCCCGGCCGGCCCGGTGACCGAGGCGGCGCTGTGCGCGCTGTTCGCGCAGGCCCTCGGCGTCGACCGGTTCGCACCGTCCGACGACTTCTTCGCCCACGGCGGCGACTCCCTGCGCGCTCTGCGTCTGACCGGCCGACTGCGCGCCCTAACCGGGGACTCCGGCCTCCCAGTGCGCACCGTCCTGGACGCGCGTACTCCCCGCGCCCTCGCCCGCCACCTCGCCTGACCACTCTCCCTCAGGCCCCCACTCCCCCAAGCCCTCACGCCCTCACGCCCTCACGACGGGAAGCCGCATGAACAGCCCCTTCGAGAACCCCGACGCCTCCTACCTCGTCCTCGTCAACGCCGAGGGCCAGCACTCCCTGTGGCCCGCCTTCGCCGAGGTGCCCGCGGGGTGGGAGGTCGTCCTGCCCGGCGGCAGTCGTGCGGCGTGCCTCGCCCATGTCGAGGAGCACTGGACCGATCTGCGCCCGAAGAGTCTGATCGCCGCCATGGACTCCCGGTGAGACCGCGGGACGCCGTCCTCGCCGCCGCGTTCCTCGCCCGGTTCGCGCAGCTCGGTCTGTTCTCCGTCGAGGTGCTCATCCTCCTGGACCGCGGGGTGGCCACCGAACGTGTCGGCGTGGTGCTGACGGCGGCCGCGGTGGGCAGCGGCGTCGCCCAGCTGCTCCTGGCCCGCTTCGGCCACCGGCTCGCGGCGGTGCGCACCGCCCGGATCGGGCTGCTCCTCCAGGCGGCGGGCTGCGCCGCGTTCGGTGTCGTCGGCGCCTGGTGGAGCTTCGCCGTGGCCGACCTCCTGGTGATGGCGGGCAGCGCGGCCGTCACCACCGGGCTGCGGACCCTGGTGGCCGACACGGCGTCGGACCGTACGGACCATGCCGACCGTACGAACCGTACGGACCGGGGCGAGAACGCCTTCGGTGCGCTCACCGCCGCGCAGATGGCGGGGGCGTTCGCCGGACCGTTGTGCACCGGCGCGGTGGTCTCGGTCGGCACCGCCGCGGCGGCCTGGCCCGCGACGGCGGCGACGCTCGGCGCGGCCCTGGTCCTCGCCCGCGCGGCGCACGGTCCGACCGTCGCGCGGGTCGGCAAGACCCTGGCCGGGCGGCCACCCCTGGGTGTGCCCAGCGGTGTGGCGGGCCGCGTCTGGCCGTACGCCGTGCTGCTGTTCGGCGTCACCGGGCTGTACGGCGGCTATGCCGTCGCCTGGAGTGTCTATCTGCGGGGCCTGGGCGCCCCCGACGCTGTGGTCGCCTGGTCCGCGGCGGCCATCGCCCTGCCCAGCCTGCTGCTCTCCCCCCGCGTCGGCAGGCTCCTTCCGCATGTGCCGCGTACCGCCCTGCTGCACGGGGCGGTGCTGCTGATCGGCGGCTGCGCGCTGCTCTACCCGCACCTGGGCGCCGTCGCCCCTGCGGTGGCGCTCTCCCTCGTCGAGGGCGCGCTGCTCGCGGTGGCACTGCCGCTGGTCTCCGCCCAAGTCGCCTTGCGCGCGGGGCGACTCGGCACCCCCAGGGCGTTCGGTGTGCTCGGTCTCGCCGACGCTCTGGGCAGCGGCCTCGGCACGGCCGTGGCCGGTGTGCTGATCGCGGCCGGCGGTACCCCGTACGTCTTCCGCTTCTGTGGACTGCTCTGCCTGGTGTGTGCCGCCGTGGCCCTTGCAGCTCCGCGTCCGTCCCTCTCCCCCGCGGCGTCGCCCTCCCCCGAGGCGTCGCCCGTCGCCATCGAGCGACGCCCGTCATCGAGCATCGAGAACGGCAGGTAGGACCATGAGCCACGCGTTCCCCGTCGAGTACGAACTCTCCCCGACGGAGGCCGACCAGATCCACGCCCACGTCAAGGAGCATCTGGCCCGGACCGGGCCGGACGCGCCCGGGCCCGCCGACCCGGCCTTCTACGACCGTCACTGGGACGCGGGCCTGGGCCTTCCCGAGGGGCTGCGGAAGTTCCTCGAGCACTTCCGCCGCACGGAGCCGTCCGCGGCGCTGGTCGTGCACGGCTTCCCGGTGGACGACGCGGCCGTGGGGCCGACGCCCGGCCACTGGGACGGCATCGCCCCGAACTCCGCCACCCTGGAGCAGGAGTTCCTCCTCGCCATGTGCGGCAGCGCGCTGGGCGACCCGTACACCTTTTCCACGCTCCAGCTCGGCCGCATGGTGCAGAACCTGCTGCCGATCAAGGGGGACGAGCTGCGGCAGAACGGCCACAGCAGTGAATGCCTCCTTGAATTCCACACGGAGGACGGCTTCCACCCGGGCCGCTGCGACTATCTCCTGCTGTTCGGGGTCCGCAACCACGACCGGGTCCCGACCATCGTGGCGTCGGTACGGGACGTGCGTCTGAGCGAGCGCGACATCGATGTCCTGCGCTCGCCCCGCTTTCTGATACGCCCCGACGACGAGCACATCCGCCAGCTCCAGGCGCGGTTCCCGGACCATCCGGCGCTGGCCAGGATGGTCCAGTTCCAGGCGGCGCCGCCCGCGGTGCCGGTGATCTCGGGTGAGCACGAGCGGCCCTACCTGCGCATCGACTACCCGTTCATGGAGTGCGTGGGCGGCGACACGGCCGCCCAGCGGGCGCTGGACGCGTTGATGGCGGAGCTGGAGCGGGTGCAGCAGAACGTGGTGGTCGAGCAGGGCAGCCTCGCCGTCGTCGACAACTACGTGGCCGTGCACGGCAGGCGGTCCTTCCGTGCACGGCTCGACGGTACGGACCGCTGGCTCAAGCGGATGATCGTCAGCCGCGACCTGCGCAAGTCCGTCGCCAGCATCAAGCCGGACAGCGCGCGCGTCCTGTACTAAGGCCGCCCACCAACCCAGAGGGGAACGGAACCATGCGTACAGTCGTGATCTCAGGCGCGTCCAGCGGCATCGGAGCGGCCACCGCGGAACGCTTCGCCCGGGCGGGCGACCGGGTGACGAACCTGGATGTCCGCCCACCCGACACCCCGGTGAGCGGCGTCGAGTGGATACGTGTCGACACCGCGGACTGGTCGGCCGTGGACGCCGCCCTGGCCGACGTACGGGACGCGCGGGGTGCCATCGACGTCGTCATCGCCAACGCGGGAATCAGCGTCCGGCACTCGGTCCTGGACATCACGGAGGCACAGGCCCGCCGGGTCGTCGACGTCAACCTCCTCGGCGTCCTGGGCCTGTGGCGCGGCGCCGCGCGCGTCATGGCGGGGCAGGAGCAAGGCGGCGTACTCCTGGCGACGGCGTCGGTCAACGGCCGCCGCGGCTACCCCCGCTACGCCGACTACAACGCCACCAAGGCAGGCATCGTCTCGCTCACCCAGACATTCGCGATGGAACTGAGCCCACTGATCCGAGCAGCCTGCGTCAGCCCCGGCGCGGTCCTCACCCCGATGCAGATGGCCGAGTACACGGACGAAATGTTCACCGAAACCAACGCCCGCATCCCAGCAGGCCGCCACGCCGCCCCCGAGGAAATCGCATCAGCCTTCTTCTACCTGGCCTCAGACGACGCCTCCTTCCTCACCGGCCAGGAACTAGTCCTCGACGGCGGAGAGATCGCGGGCGCGACAACGACAGAGTGGGGGTCTGCCCTGTCCGGGCGGGAGGAGCAGCGACGCTGACGGGGGTAGGGGCGGACACGTGGCGGTGCCCGCGAGCCATGCCATCATCGCCGGATGGCCGCGCCTCTGAACTCCGCGTCACCCTGCCTCCGCCCCGTGACGGCCGAAGTACGACCCGTGGTTGAGCAGTTGGCACAGCTCTACCGGCATGACCTGTCGGAGTTCCTGGGGTATCTGCCCGAGGCCGACGGGACCTTCGCGTTCCGTACGCTGCCGTTGTTCTTCGATGAGCCGGAGCGCGAGGTCCTGCTGATCGAGTACGGTTCGGCGCCTGCCGGTTTCGTGCTCACGCGTCCGCTGCCCGACGGGGCGACCTCGATCGCGGCGTTCTTCGTCGTACGCGCCCTGCGCAGGCGGGGTGTCGGTCAGCAGGCCGCTCTGCGGTTGCTGCGGTCCCGTCCCGGGCGGTGGGCCATCGCCTTTCAGGAGGCCAACGCGGGCGCGGCACGCTTCTGGCGAGGCGTCGCGACGGCCGCCGTGGGCTCCGCTTGGCGTGAGGAGAGCCGCCCGGTTGTCACGGCGGACGGCTCCACCGTGCCCGACGATCACTGGATCCTGCTGACACAGCCCGACACCACCGGCGACATCGACATGACAGAAGCGTCCCGTGGAAGCGGAGGGGGTCCGCGCGCCTGAGTACCGGGGCCACAGGAGAGTGCCGCCTCACTCCTGCCGCTGCTGGACAAGATCGCGGACGCGTGGGTTCGAACCGTCAGGGCTCAGGGTCTGTTGCCAACCTGGCGTGGATTTCGACGTCGTAGCGGATGCCGTCGTATTCGAGCTTCTGCCGTTGCTGCCCCTCCACCGCGAAGCCTGCGGCCTGCGCGACTCTGCAGGAGCCGGGGTTGTTCACCCGGTGGCCCAGCTCCAGCCGGAACAACCCTGCCTCCCGGAATGCCCAGTGGGCGACAGTCCGGCAGGCCCGGGAGGCGACGCCCTGGCCCCGAGCTGTTGCTGTCGTCCAGTAGGACACCCAGCCAGTGGAGTGCCTGCGGTTCACTGCGCCGACCGATACGTGTCCCAGCACCGCATCACCGCCGTCGACCACAGCGAAGGAGAAGGCCGAATCCTCGGCCCACTGGTCGTTGCGATCCGTGATCCACCGCTCTGCAGTCTGCACCGAATCGATCGGCTCGCTGTTCTGCTCCCGCATCAGGGGATCCGCGAAAGCGGCCATCACCGACTCCGCGTCCCCCAGCATCCACCTCCGCAGCACCAAGCCTGACGAAGCCTCTACACGATCACGCATACCGTGAATCCTCCCCCTCCCTCCCCGCTGACGTACCGGCGTCGAACGCAAGCGAAGGATCTTGGTGATGTGAGCCACTGCGCAGCATAAGAAGGGGGACTTCGGCGACAATGCGGCGATGGAGCTTCCTAGTCAGCTTGTCCCGATTCCCGGTGCTGCCGGTCTGCATGCGTGGATGCCTTACGACAGTGGTGGTTGGGGGTTCGCGAACTGTTTGTGGGTTGTCTCCGGTGAGGACGCCGCGGTCGTCGATACCCCGTACGACCAGCCGTTGACCGATGCGATGATCCGGGCGGCCGGGCCGGTGCTGGGGTCGGGGCGCGTGTCGACCGTGGTCAACACGCATGCCAACGGTGACCACAGTTGGGGCAATCATCTGTTTCCCGGGGCGACGGTCATCACCACCCGTTCCGGCTTCGAGCATCTGGCGCATGAGCCGACGCCCGAGGAGATGCATCGTCTGCTGAACGAGACGTCGCCGGACGGGGCGTTGGGCTGGTACCTGCGCCGTCACTTCGGCATGTTCGATTTCCTGTCGGCTCGTACGCCCATACCCACGCAGACGTTCAGCGGCCGTCACGTCTTCGAGGTCGGCGGGACGGAGGTCGAGCTGATCGAGGTCGGGCCCGCCCATCACTCGGGTGACCTGATCGCGCGGGTCGGTGATGTGGTGTGCGCTGGCGACGTGTTCTTCCCCGACGACCATCCTCCGCACTGGTCAGGTCCGATACAGAACATCATCGACGCCAATGAGACCATCCTGGATCTCTCGCCCAGGGTCATCGTCCCCGGGCACGGCGGGCTCAAGGGCCCTCGCGATCTGCGCGAGCACATCGACTACTTGGGCACCCTCCAGCGCGAGATCCGGCTGCGCTTCGAAGGCGGGCTGAAGGTTCGCGAGGCCATGGACGACATCTTCCGGCGCGAATTCTTCCCGCAGCTCCGCCTGCCGGAACGCCTGATGATCGTCATCGCGGTCGAGTACGGCCATCTGCAGGGCGAGACCGAGGGCCCCAGCATCATCGAGCTCGCGAGCGGTGCCGCCCAGTGGGCCTTCGATCGGCGCACCGAGCCTCGGGTGCCGGTCGCCTGAGGCGCAGCAAAAGTTCTTTTGGGGGGTGCCGCCTGTTGCGCCGGGCGGCACCCCCAACCGAACGTGGGATGGTCGGAGGCGACCAGTTCGGTGCTTTGCACGCACACACCCGCCGGGGTTCGGCGTGCAAGGTGTATTCATCACACATCGGCCGCCCGATGCGGCGCAAGGCACGAACTCGCCGAATCTGTCCGGCTTTCAATCATCGAAATGGCGGACTGCCGTGATTCCGCTCCGTGAAATGCGGAGGCCGCCCTGCGCGTCAGTCTCCGGCCGCAACGGCCCGTGAATGAGTCGGGTCCGGGCTGAAAACCAGCGTGGTGAACCGCGCCCCGGGCGACCCCAGCGGCATGGCCGTGCACATGGTGACGTCCCCTACCCGGGAGGGAGCGTGCCGGTCGCAGCACTGGTCCAGATGCTCCTCCTCGTCCGGGCCTCCGTATTGGTGGTAGCGCATCTTCCGCGTGTCGCCGTTGGGGTGGACGTAGGCCACGTGCCGGTCCCGGTAGAGGGGGCGGACCACCGGGTCCGCGTCGACTTCCTGGTCAAGCTGTTGCAGATCGGCGTTGTCCGGGTGCGCGGCGACGGCCGTGCGCAGCTGGGCGGTGAGCGGTATCGCCCACTGTGTCCGCCAGTTGACCATGTGGTGCTCCCGGACGTCCTCCCTCAGCAGCATGTAGCGGATGAGGTTTCGCTCGGGGAGCGCCGGCTCGGCTCCGCGAGGGCGGGGGAACATGTCGAGGAAGTCGTCGTTGTAGGCCAGGACGTTCCAGGCGACGTCGTTGACGTAGCACGGCTGGCCCTTGATGGCCTCTACCGCCACTTTCCAGGCGGGGTGGACGTTGGTGCCGGCCAGCGGGTCCTGCGGGTGGGGCGGTTCGTGGCCGACGGAGTAGACGTAGAGCGCGATCCTCTCCCGCTCCTTAAGGCCCAGGACGACCGAGACACGGTCGAGGAACTCGGGTGTCGGGGAGGGCATTTCGCCGCGTTCCAGCTGGGCGTAGGTCCGCTCGGACACGAAGAGGAGCTGTCCGACCTGGGCCTGCGAGAGGCCCGGGGAGCGGCGGCCGCGGCCGGTGCGGGGAGGCCAGCCCAGGCTCGATGGGTCCACCTGTTGCCGCTTCCACCGCAGCAGTTGTCGCAGCGCTGCCTTGTTGTCCACCGTTCACCCTCTCCTGCAACGGGAGTTTCCCGGACCCGGCTCATATACCGGAAAGGCATTTTCCTGCAATTCGCGTTCAGGAAAAAGCTGGTCCTGGTGGTGCCCGTGGGGCGGCGGCGACAATGGAAGCTCGGATCTGCTCGTGTTGTGGGAGACGCGGCGATCCTCAATCGCGAGGGGGAATTCGCGTTGTTGCAGACGCCTGCCGTCATACCGTCGGAGCGCAGTGGTCTTTCCGTCGGGCGTACGCTCGCGGTGCTGCGTGCACTTCAGCAGCTCGGCGACGGTGCCCATCCGCTGGCCTCTGTCGCCGCCCGGGCGGATCTGCCCGCCCCCACCGCCTATCGCTACGTACAGGCGCTGGTGGGCGAGGGAGCCGTGGAGCGGCGAGGGCCGCGCGGCCACTACTCCCTTGTAGAGGCACCGCATTTCTTCTCCGACTCCTTCTCAGACGTGTCCGGTCCGCCGACGAGCACGGGCTCTGCTACGGTCCGCGCCGAACTGATCACACTACAGTCACGCACCGGCCAGATCGCTCTGGCGTACGCACCGCTGCTGATCGGCAAGCCGATGCGTATTCATGCCGAACAGGCCCTGGGTGCGCACGCGCGGCAGCTTCAGGCCACCCCGCGGGCGTCGCTTCAGGCCTTGTGGCGTGCTCCGCTGGAGGCGGATCCGCCGGGGTGGGCCATCCTGGCCTGCCTCGGGGATGTCACCGCGGCACGGCCCCAGTTCACCCGTGTACGGCAGGACGGGTACGCCGTCGGCCCCTCTCCCCTGCGCGGCAGGGATGCCATCGCGGCACCCATCTGGCGGGGCTCGACCGTCGCCGGCTCAGTCAGCCTGCTGGCGGCGCACAGCCAGGTGTGCAACCCCGCGGCTCAAGTCCGCCTGGTCGAGGCCGTGATGGATACGGCGGCGCAGATCAGCAGGCAGCTGACGCGCTCGGGCATGCCCGCATCCGCCCTCTGACCCGCAGCGGCTCCACAGCGACCCCGCAGCGACTCCGCAGCCCCACCCCATCACTGTTCCACCACTCCTTCACTGCTCCACTCCCCCACAGCACTTTCAGAAAGGCTCTTCGTGTCCCGTTCCGTCCTGATCACCGGAGGCAACCGCGGCATTGGCCTGGCCACTGCCCGCGCCCTGCAAGCGGCAGGCGATCGCGTCGCCGTCACCTACCGCACCGGTGAACCCCCCGAGGGACTCTTCGCCATCAAATGCGATGTCACCGACACCGATCAGGTGCAGGCCGCTTTCAAGGAGGCGGAGAACGAGCACGGTCCGGTCGAAGTACTGGTGTGCAGCGCCGGCATCACCAAGGACCAACTGCTCATGCGCATGAGCGAGGACGACTTCACGTCCGTCCTCGACACCAACCTCACCGGCACGTTCCGCGTCGTCAAGCAGGCCACCAGGGCGATGCTCCGGGCCAGGTTCGGGCGTGTCGTACTGGTCTCCTCGGCCGTCGCCCTGCGTGGCGAGAGCGGCCAGGCCAACTACGCCGCGTCCAAGGCCGGTCTCGTCGGATTCGCGCGATCTATGGCCCGTGAACTCGGCTCCCGCAACATCACGTTCAATGTCGTCGCGCCCGGCCTCACCGAAACGAACATGACCGAGAGCCTCTCGGACGAGCAGCGGGACCACCTAGTGGGGCAGATACCCCTGGGCCGCCTGGCTCGCCCCGAGGAGATCGCCGCAGCCATCGCGTTCCTCGTCTCCCCCGCCGCCAGCTACATCACCGGCGCGGTCCTCCCCGTGGACGGCGGCGGAGGCATGGGGCACTGACTCCCCGACGAGTGGCGGTGGGCCCCGGGGAGCCGGAGGTGTCGGTACCGGAGGTGTGTCGGGATCAGATGTCCTCTTCGGGGCCCACGTGGCGGAGTACCGTCTCGTGGTCGCCCGTTGCGACGAGGCCGTCGATGACTCTGGTCATTGATGCCACGCCCGCGTCGCGGACGATGAGGCCGTCCCAGCACCACCAGTAGTCGCCCTCCGGATCGCCCGCCCGGCGCTGGCGGTCCATGATCCGGTGTACCTCGTCGAGCGTGAATACCGTTCCTGACCAGCGGTCACCGTCGTCGCGGATCACCCACATGTCCACATTGCAGACCTCGTCGAGGTCCTCTCCCGCATCGGGGACGAAACAGATCTCGTATCCCTCGCGCCTGACCCGGTAAAAGGGTCCGTCCCACATGTTCGCTCCCCGCATGACCGTGCATGACGAAGCCGTCCGCCAGGTTCCCCCGTGGCGGACGGCTTGCGTTCGTGTGTCCAGAGATCAGAGTCGGTGCAGGCGACAAGGTGCTCTAGCCACTGAGCTACGCCGGCCCGAAGCCGGCGACGGGATTCGAACCCGCGACCGCCCCATTAACAGTGGAAGTAGCCCGCTCCTGCGCACCTGGACGTCTCCACCGTAGCGATCAGCACACCTCGGCGCACTTCATTAACTGGGGCGGGCGCTGGTCAGGTTTGGCTGCCGTTCGAGCGGCCGAAGAGTTCTATCTCGGCTATCGCCACCTGCTTCTTCGCTGAAGCCGCGTGGGCGGATTCGATGGTGAAGCGGACCCGGGTGACCTCGCCGACGCGGAAGGAGCGGCGCTGTCCGCCCGGGCCCGGGTCCAGGGTGATGTCACGGGTCGCGGTGGAGCCGTCCTTCCTGGTGACCTCCGCCTTGACCCGGTGGGGCAGTGCGGACTTGGAGAGCTCGTCGGCGCGGGTCGAGACGCCCGGCGTGATGATGACGTCCAGCAGGCGCGTCGGTTGGGTGAAGCGGACCTCGATCCATTCGCCCTGGCCCGACTCCGCGACCCCCGGGCCCCACCAGGTGTTGTTGAGCTTGTCGAAGGCCAGCTTGTCTCCATGGCCCTCGTACGCGTTCGAGGAGCGGATCTCGTCCGGCTCGACCGGTGCGCGCTTGGCGAAGTGGTCGCGTGTGGCCTGGATGCCGTCGGAGAGGTTCACCGCCACGAAGATGAGCAGCGTCAGGACGATGGCCCACGTGATCCAGGTGCCGATGTTGTCGAACACCCGGCGCAGGCGGGGGCGTTCGCCCGCCCAGGGTGTCTGGTTGCGGCCCGGCCCCATCAGACGGCGCCACCAGGGCAGTGGACCGGGCGTCTGGTCGGTGGTCTGCGCGAGCGGCATGGCGCAGCGGGCGCAGAAGTGGCGGTCGGGGCGGTTCGGGGTGGAGCACCACTGGCACGGCGGGCCGTTGTTCGGCTGCGGTGCCTGGCCGGGGACGCGTACGTGCGGGCGCTCCGCGTCGGGGCGGCCGGGCAGCACCGGGCTGACGGCCGCGGGCGGCGGGGCCGCCACCGGGTCGGCGACGGGCACCAGGAGCGAGTGGATCGTGTCCGGGCCGGGGGTGTACGCGGGCGGCACCGGGTCGTTGGGCGCCGTGTCCGTCAAGTCCGGGTTGTTGGGGTGGGGTTGCGGTGAGGGGGCGCCCGGAGCGGGGTTCCCTTCTGCGGTGGCTGCGGGCTCCGGCGGCGCGGACCTGCGGGGCAGGCCCGAGTCGGTGGCGGCTGGCGCGTCGGTGGCCTGGTTCGGCACCGGGCCGGTGGCGGGGCTGGCGGGAGCGGCGCCTGCCGCAGGGGGTGCCGTACGGTCCGGGCGCGCGAAGCCGTCCCAGCCGGACGCGGGCCCGGAGCCTGCGTGGGCGGCGCCCTGGTTCGCGGCGTTCACGGAGCCCGCGCGCGCTGCCGGGTCCGCGGCCTGTGCCGCTCCCGTGCGGGCCCCGGCCGCGTCCCAGCTGAGGACGGCGCCGCAGGCGTCGCAGAACGACTGACCGGGTTCCACGCGGGCGTCGCACTCGGTGCAGTTCTGCCTGGTCATGACTCCAGAGTCCTTTCGGCGGCCGTGACGGTGACGGAGTAGGGCATATGGGCGGGGCGGGCGGCGGCCACGAGGGTGTCCAGGCGGTGGGTGTCCGCCGGTGTCGGGTCCGGCAGCCGGAGCGTCACCTTCAGGTGGGGGCGGGGGCTGCCGGGGACCGGGCCGCGCGGGCGGGCGCTCCATGCCGCGCCGCCGCTTTCGGTGATCTCCGGTGCGGTGCCGAACGCGAGGCGCACCGCCTCCGACAGGCCCTGCCGTGTGCCCCGTACCCGGTGCAGCGCGGCCGCGGCGGCGACGGCGGCGCGCAGCCGGGCCTCGGATTCGATGCCGTCCGTCTCGGCGCCCACCCAGATGCTGAGCCACTGGGCGAAGTCGAGCGGGGTGAGCGCGGGGTCGAAGTAGGTGTCCAGGCAGTCCAGGACGTTCAGGATCGGCGCGAGGACCTCGTCGAGGCCCGCGACGAACTTCTGGGCCAGGTCGTCGTCGGCGAAGACGGCCGGGAGCATCAGGCCGATGGGCGCGGAGGAGCCGAGGCCGTCGATCGAGCCCCTCATGAGCGGCCCTGCGCAGGGTGCGGGGAAGTCCTCACGAGGCGTCCCCGATCACCCGTACGCGGTGGTCGAAGGAGAACACCAGGGCGGAGGGCTCCAGGTCGATGCGGTCGGTGCGGTCGCCGCGCTTGCCGGTCAGGGGGTCGGCCGGGTGCAGGACGACCTCGTCGACCAGTTCCACGCCGGGCACCCGTTGGAGGACCGCGAAGATCTCGCCCGCCTGGACGGGTCGGCCGAAGGGCCAGCCTCTGCCGTCCGCGCCGCCGGTGAGCGGGTCGAGGTGGCGGTAGATGGCGTCATGGGCGGCGCGTCGTACGCGGTCGGTCTCCACGCCGCGGAAGGCGTGCACTGTGGAGACCACCGTGATGCCCTGGTAGTACGGCGGGCCGACGGCGAGCCGCGTGCCGATGAGGCGGCGCTCGTCGAGGTGGCGGGTGATGCGGTCCAACAGGGCGTCGCCCGGCACGAGTTGCTCGAAGCGCAGCCGGCCGCCGGGGTCGGGCACGGCCTGCGGTACGACCAGGACGCGCACGGCGTGCGCGCCGTAGTCGTCGACTTTGCCCTCCAGGCACATGATGCGGGCGGTCTCCGGGGCCGCGCGGCGGGCGAGTTCCTCGTAGTCGCGCAGGGTCACGGCGCGTTCCTGGGCGCGCAGCGTGATGGGTGCGCGGGCCTTCGCCTCCTCGACCGTCTCGCCGTCGACCCCGCTGTGCGCGGCCTCCCGGTTGACGACCGAGGTGATGTACGGGATGGAGGAGCGCAGCACGCTCAGGGCGCCGCGGGCCACGTTGCCGGCGCGGCCGCCGCCGGTGCGGTAGCGGCGGGCGCGGACGACGGAGCCCTTGGGGGCGACCTTGCCGTACTGGCGCAGGGTGCCGTCGGCCTCGCGGACGGCGGGGCCGAAGGCGATGTCTCCGGTGGTCGCGTCGAGGGTGATGTGCCGGTCGTCGGGGCGGGACTCCGCGAAGTGGCGGACCACCTGCCAGTCCTCCCAGCCGTTGTGCTCGGCGGTCTGGAGCAGCACCGGCGGGTCGTCGCCGACGACGGGCGCGTGGGCGAGCCGCAGCCGCTGGCCGGGCAGTCCGGTGGCCTCGCCGAGCGCCTCGTCGTACACCGTGTCCGCGTGGACGACGCCGGTGGTGCCGCCGATGGTGCAGGCGTCGCTGGAGCGCACGGTCGGCGAGGTGGTGTAGAAGGGCTGGTCGGCGGCGGGTTCGGTGACGCGGCAGCGCAGCCAGCCCGCCTCGTGGCCGCCGTTGCGGGACAGGACGTGGCCGCCGGGTACGTGCAGGACGACGTCGCCGGGTTTGTTGAGGCCGCCGGTGCCGTCGCTGTGCACCTCGCACGTCTGCCAGCCGTCCGCCGTCCATGCCTCCCAGACGAGCGGGGGCTGGCGGGGGTCGACGCCGACGCCGTCGACGCGGCTGTCGAGTTCGAGGGCGACCGCGCAGTGCGGGACGGCGGCGGTCAGGCCGAAGAGCAGGCTGTCGCCGGGCCGGGGAGCCTCGGCGAAGCACATCACGTCGGTGCCTTCGGCGAGGTCGGCGGTGCGGTCGGTGACGGGTTCGCCGGGGTGCTGCACCATCAGGTGCCGCAGCATGCACGGGACGATCTGCAGGGCGTCCTCGGTGGCGAAGACGACGGCGTCCTCGGTCTCGGTGCGCAGCGTGGTCACCTCGGTGCCGACGGGCACGGAGACCGGCTCCTCGCGGGGCGCGGACAACCAGAACGTGACGTCGGTGCGGGCGGCCGACGGCGGGAACAGGGTGATGCCGACCAGGTCGAGGAAGGCCAGGTGGTTCTTCTCCGGGACGCGGTTGAGGCGGTAGACGATCTGGTCCGCCATGTGCGCGACCGTCTCGACGAGGGTGACGCCGGGGTCGGAGACGTTGTGGTCGGTCCACTCCGGGGCGCGCTGCTGTATGTAGCGCTTGGCGTCGTCGACGAACTGCTGGAAGCGGCGGTCGTCGAGGTTGGGGCTCTGCAGGGGCATCAGCGGTCGTCGCTTTCGGGGAAGGCACCGGGGCCGTCGGACGTCTCAGCGGCTCCCGGTTCCTCGTGGGAGGGAATGACGTAGAAGGGGAAGACGAGGCTGCGCGGGTTGTTCGTGCCGCGGATGGCGTAGCGCACGTCGATGAACAGCACGTTCTGGTCCTCGCCCGCGGTGACCTCGACCTCGTGCACCTCGATGCGCGGCTCCCAGCGGTCCAGGCTCAGATACACCTCGTGCTGGATGCGGCCCGCGGTCTGTTCGTTGACCGGCGCGAACACCAGGTCGTGGATGGCGCAGCCGAACTCGGGGCGCATCGGCCGTTCGCCGGGGGCGGTAGCGAGGACGAGCCGGATGGCCTCCTCGACCTCGCGTTCCCCGCTGACCAGGGCGATGCCTCCGGTGGGGCCGATGCGCAGCGGGAACGCCCAGCCGGAGCCGACGAACTGTTCGGCCATCAGGGAATCACCGGTCCTTTCGCGGGGTGCGGAGTGAGGGAAGCGGAGTGAGGGGTGCGGAGTGAGGGATGCGGAGTGAGGGATGCGGAGTGCGGGCCGCTGCTCCGTGGGGGATGGCGTGCGCCATCAGAAGGGCAGCGGTTTGCGGTTGACCAGGACCACGCCGTTGAGCCCGATGTTGGTGGAGTTCAGGGCCATCGTGGCGCCGGAGGTGAGCGCCATCGCCCCGACGGTGTTCACGGTGACCCCGCCGGTCGCGATGAGGGAGGCCATGCCGGCCGCCCGTACGCTGAACATCGATGTGTTGACGTTGACCCCGCCGCCGCCCGCGTTCACGTTGAGGGCGGTTCCGGCCCGCAGGCTGAGCATTCCGCCGCTCTGAATGGACACATTGCGTTTGGCCCTGAGCGTGAGGTCCGTCCCCGCGCGGACGGTCACGGAGCGGCTGCCCTTGATGGTGACCGAGCCCTTGCTGTCCACGGTGATCTCGGTCTTGGCGCGGTCCAGATTGACGATCAGCTTGTTGTCTCCGGTGGAGACCTTCACGCCACGGTTGGTGCCGACCCGCTGGCTGAGCAGGTCGACGCGGTTGCCGGTGCGGTCGGAGATGGTGTGCCGGCTGGCCTGGTTGCGCGCCCCGGAGTACAGCGGGGCCTTGTTCCGGGTCGGATTGTCCTTGCCGTTGTAGAGCCCGCCGATGACGAACGGGTGGTCGAGCGCGCCCCGGTCGAAACCGACGAGGACCTCGTCGCCCACGTCGAGGGGGAAGATGCCGCCGCCGCGCTTCCCGCCCAGTTGCACACAGCGCGTCCAGTCACTGACGTACGTGTCGTCGAGCCACGGGAACTTCAGCTTCACGCGGGCCTGTTCGTCCTTGGTGTCGACGTCCGTGACGACGGCGTTGGCCACACCGGGCAGCCGCGGCGCGCTCTCCGTACCGCCCGAGGTGAGCCCGTACAGGGAGCGCCACTGGCGGCCGCTGACGGTCACCCAGGATTCGTAGCGCTGCCCGTTGCCGAAGACGTGCCGCACGGAGGTCGTCGTGTACTTGCCCTGGAAGGGCCAGCCGACGTCGGCGAGCGCCACCGGCACACCCGGACGCAGCTTGGGGTTGCCGTGGACGATGACCTCCAGTTCGGAGAACGAGGAGGACACGTCGTCGAAGAGCCCGTCGGCGGCGTGCTTGGCCTCGGGCCCCTTGTCGTAGGGCAGCGATGTCTGTACGAGCTTGGTCTTCTTGAAGGCGGCGGCGGCCTTCTTGGGTGTTGAGCCGATGGAGAAGACGGGGTTGTTGGCGCGGCGCGAGGTCTCCACGATCTCCTGCGCGTTGGCGACGTCGTAGCCGCGCACCTCCACCTCGGCCACCTGGTCGGCGGCGGTCACAGAGGTCCGCAGACGCAGGATGTCGGTCCCGGACTTCAGGACCAGGGGGTTCTTGGCGCTGCTTGCACCGCTCGGCGAGGGCGCGCCCGACGAGGGCTTCGGCGAGACGAAGTTGAACTTGCCCTTGGCGTCGAGGGACATCACCATCTTGTTCTCGTCCGCGAGGCGGGCGATGAAGTCCCAGTCGGTGACGTTGGCCTGGCTGATGAACTCGTAGGTGCCCTTGGAGGACTCGATCGTCCCGACGGGCACGCCCGCGAGCCCGGCCAGCTTCTTGACGATCGAGGACGCGGTCTCGTTCGCGTACGCGACCACCCGGCGCCGGCGCAGGAACCGGTGCCCGAGGTCGTAGCCGCGGATGACCGTGAAGGAGCCGGTGCCGTCGTAGTCGGCCTCCAGGGCGGTGACCTCGCCGGTCAGGAGCGGTTCGCCGGAGCCCTGCCCGTCGGCCACCGGGGTCAGCACCACATCGGTACCGAACTTGACGTTGAGGTCCTTCAGAAGCAGGCGGTGCGGGTCACGGAAGGTGAGCCGGAACGCGGCGGGCACCCCGGCGCCCTGGTCGACCCAGCCGTCGACGAACATCCGGGCGTACTCGTCGGGGAGCTTCTTCCCGCCGAGCTTCACCTTCATGACACTGGAGAAAGCTGTGTCGGCCATCAGCGACCCACCTCCTGCGCGGCGGGCAGCACGAGTTCCGTACCGGTCCTGAGGGTCGACGGGTCGTCGATGCCATTGGCCTCGGCGATGGCCCGCCACACCGTGGCATCGCCGTACTCACGCCAGGCAAGCGACTGAAGCGAGTCGCCGGCGACGACCCGGTGCACGCTCTGCGCGGTGAGCGCGCCGGAGGTCGGGTTCTGCCCTGGGGCGTCGCGCGGGATCTCGTGGAGCCGCAGCTGGCAGGTGGCCCGGATGGGGACGCCCGAGGTGCCGAAGAGAGTGTACGAGGCGTCGACGGACGCGACGTAGGCGACGAACCGCGCCGTCTTGAACGACCCCCACTGGAAGATCACCCACGGCGGCGACGGCTGGTCGGCCTTCTTGCTCTTGTCGGTCACCCCGCAGCAGTCGAGAAGCGTCTGCACCTTCTTCAGGACTTCGTTGCTCGTCGGCCGGTCGGAGGAGTCGAGGAAGATCTCCAACCCCATCTCGCGCTGCTCCGAGCCCATGAACTCCGGCATCGCGCCGTCACGGTTGTCCGCGGTCGGCGTCACCGTCCAGTTGGCGCGGCGGCCGATGGTCAGCTGCGCCGGGTTGAAGTCGAACTTGAACGTCTTGATGAGCCCGCCCGGCGTGGTGCTGGTGCCGACGGGAGGCTCGTGAATGGCGAGGCTTGCGCGAACGAGGCTCTTGCCGGCGCCTGTGCTCTTGGGCATGTGGGTGTCTCCTGCTCCTCTCTCCGGACTCCCGGGTCACTCGGACCCTGGGCCCCTTGCTGGCTTCCGGTCCCTCAGTCCGTGAACCCGTGGTGGGCGATCTCCAGGACCTCCGTGGCGACGGCCGGGCTGCTGGGGTCGAGCCGGGGGCCCTGCCAGCTGACGGGGAGCACGTCGATCAGGCCCCAGCGCGCCACCTCCGACCCGTCCGCGCGCAGGGCCGCGATCTGGGCGGTGGGCCGTTTGATCCCCGTCTGCACGGAGGAGATCCACTTGGCGACCTTCGTGGTGTCCGGAGTGAGGGGGCGGGTGAGCCGGATGGTGGAGAAGGTGACGCGGGAGGGCAGTTGCCAGACGAACCCGTTGTTGCCGCCCTCCTGGCGCTGCTCGATCTCCACCTGGGAGGAAAGGCCCTCGCACCCGTTGAAGAAGCCGAGGCTCTGGCCGTCGATGGACAGGCTGAACCAGATCGTGGAACCCGGGTCCTGGCGGGGCATCGCGGGTGGGCCTTTCTGTCGGTGCTGCTTTTCCTGCTGCTTTTCGTGCTGCTGTTGCTGCTGTTGCTGCTTTTACGGCGGCGGGGCGTGCGGTCAGCGGCGGTCGTCGCGGAGCCTGCCGATCCGTTCGCGGTCCATACGGAGTTCGGTACGTACGAGGCGCGTGATGCGGCCGATCAAGCGGTGCGCGAGTTCGTCGAGCTGGAAGTCCGTGAGGTCCTTCGGATCGAACGTCCCCTCGGGCACTCGGGTGTAGGCGGGCGGCGGCGGACCGCTGGAGGCGGACGAGGTCGCCGAGGCCGTGTTCTTGTCGGGCGGGAACGGCAACGGGTCGTCCTCGACCGCCTCCTGCTCCTGCCTGCTCGGCTGGCTCCGGCCGCCCGGCCACATCCGCCCCAGAGCGTTCGCGGCGGTGGCCCCTGCGGCGGCCGCGAGCGTCTCGGTGGCCGAACGGGTCGCCGAGCGGAGACCTCGCTGAACGACGGGGCCCGCGCCGGGACCTGCGGCGGTGGCGCCGCTTGTGCTTGTGCTGGTGCGGGCGATGGGCAGGGGCTGGGTGGACGTCATCGGCGACGGCGCCGAGGGGGCGGCCAGGCGGGCGACGGGGAGGGGCGTGGCGCGTTGGACGGTGGGGAGTGCCGGCGCCGGGAGGGTGGGCATGGCGGCGGGGCGGGTCAACGTGGCTGGTTCGGCCAGGCGTTGGACCGGCAGCGCTGCTTCGCGGGGCGAAGCGTGTGCGGCGCGTTGCACCGGCGGGAGCGGGGTGGCGGGCGCAGGCGCGGAGTTGGGCGTGGTGGTGGCGCGCTGTACGGGGAGCGCTGCGGGGGTGTTGGCGCGGGGTGCTCCGGGGGCCTGCGCCGAGGGGGTGGCAGGCGCGTCGGGTACGGACCGTTGTACGGGCGGCGGCGTCGATCCGGTGCGCGGCGCGGGGCCCTTCTGCTGGGCTGAGCTAGTGGTCGGTCCGGGGGCGGTGGCTCGCTGGACCGGCAGTGCGGTGGGCGTCGCGGGTATCTGCGAGGGGGCCGGTGCAGGGGGCGTGTGGGGTGTTACGGCTCGTTGGGCCGGTGACGCGGCGGGGCCAGTAGGTGCTGCTGCTCCGGGGGTCGGCTGAGTGGTGCCGGGGCGCGGTGCGGAAGCCGGGTGCGGGGCGGAAGGGGTGGTGTGCTGCACCGGCGGGGCGGCGGTGGGGCGGGTGGACCCCGATGCTTCGGGGGTCGGCAGCGCTGCGCCCGGTGCGGGAGTCGGATGGGCGCCGGGGCTCTTGGTGAGGGAAGTGCGCTGCACGGGCGGTACTTGCGGTGTCGCGCGCTGCTGCGAGGGGGCGGGCCCTGCGGCCGGGCGGGAGGCTACGGCTCGCTGGACCAGCGGTGCCGTCGGTCCCGTGGGCCCGGGCGAGGCGGGCGCTCCCTTCGGAACGTCCGTGCGCGGCCCCGGGTTTGGCGGCGGTGCAGACGCGGTGGGCGGGTTGGGCGCGCTGGATGCGGTGGTCTGCTCCGTCGGCGCGGGGGTGTGGGGGCGTGCGTCGCCGGTCGCCGTGGCGGGTGAGCTGGGAGAGACGGCCCGCTGGACCGGCGGTTGGGCTGTGCGGCCGTTGTCGCGTGACGGGGCGGGCCCCTGTCGCAGCGACTCCGTGAGCGGTACGGCGCCCGGAGGCGGTGTGGTGATGGGCGCCCCGAGTGGCACGCGGCCGCGCGAGGCAGGCCTGGTGGCGGGCGCCGTGGAGCGCTGGACCGTGGGCGCGGGCGGGGTGACGGCCTGGTTCGCGGGTGGCTCGGCGGGTGTTGTTTTCGGGGCGGTGGCGGGTGGTGTGGCCGAAGTCGGTGCGGGCGTCGGCGCCTTGGGCGTGGCGTCGGACGTGACGGGGGCGCCGAGGCCCGGCCGGGCGGGCTTGCGGGAGGCGCTGCGCTGGACCGTCGCGGGCCGGGGCTTCACGGGCGGTTGGGGCGCGGTCGCACTCGACGCCGACGTGCCCGTACGGGCCGTCTCCCCCGTGGCAGGCGCGTTGCTTGCCGCGGTACGCGAAACACCGCCGTCCGTACGGGGGTTGCTTGCCGCCACTTGAGAGTTGGAGGCCACCGCAGGCGGGGCGGCAGGAGCGGGATGCGGGGCGGACGGCGCGGAGTTGCTGTCCGCAGCCCGAGCAGCCCGCTGCACCGCCGGGCCCGCAGCGGTCGGTCGGTTCAGGGGCTTCGCGGCAGCCGACGCAGTACCCGGCTGGGACGCGGACGGCCGAGCAGTCGGCTCGGGCGCGGACGAAGTACCCGTCGACGGCACCGAGGCAGAGGGCACTGCCCCTCCCCCGGCGTCCACCGAAGCCGCCCCGCTAACCGCCCCGCCGCTCGCGGCAACCGGGGCAGCCGACGCAGTACCCGGCTGAGACGCGGACGGCCGCGCACTCGATTCCGGCGTGAACGAAATACCCGTGGACGGCGCCGAGGCAGAGGGCACTCCCCCTCCCCCGGCGCCCGTCGAAGCCGCCGCGCTAGCCGCCCCGCCGCTCGCGGCAGCCGACGCAGTACCCGGCTGAGACGCGGACGGCCGGACACTCGGCTCCGACGCGGACGAAGCACCCGTCGACGGCACCGAGGCAGAGGGCACTCCCCCTCCCCCGGCGCCCGCCGAAGCCGCCCCGTTCCCCGCCCCGCCGCTCGCGGCGTCCGGCGCAGGCCCCCGACGGGCCGCTGCCACCGGCAGGACGCGGCGCTGTACCGCCGTAGGCGCGGCCGGTGCCCTGGTCAGGGCGGGAGGTCGCGTGGCGTCCAGGGACGGAGCGGGCGTCACGCGTACCCCGCGGGCCGGTGTGGGAGGCGGGGTGGCAGCGCCCGGTGCGCGGGACGGCGTGACGGCCGGCGTCCCGCTCCCCTCCTGCATGGCACGCGAGCGCTGCACGGTCCGGGGCCCAGGGCCTGGTACAGCGGACCCCTGTGCTTCAGGACTCCGTGGCCGCTGGGCGCCAGAAACCCCGGGTACCCCAGAATTGCCGCCCGTCGCTCCCGCGTTCCGCGCCCCGGCCACCGCAGCACGCTGCACCGGGGCGGGCGAGCCCACCGGCGCCTGTCGTGACCGCCGCGCGGACGACGGCCTCGTACCGCCAACTCGCGTGCTGGGCAGTGCAGATGCAGATGCCGCACCTCCCGCCCGCCCGGCGGTCGCCCCGGCCCCGGCGGTCGGCCCGGCCCCGGATGTCTCCGGAGCGGCGGCGGGTGTCGCGGCCCGCTGCACCTCCCGCAACGGCGCCACCGGCATCGGCCGCGCCGACGGGGGCGGCGACGCCGGTGTCCAGGGCGCCGCGCCCGCGGCCCTCTCAAGGCCAGTGACCGGCCGCGCCGTGGCGCTCAGCGTCCCGGACGAGGAGGAGGCGGAGGAGTGCAGGCTGCTCGACGCCGCCGCGTCCAGGACTCCGGTGCGGGCGGACGTCGCCGCAAAGGAGGGGTTCTGCCAGGTGGGCAGCCGCATGCCGAACGCGGAGTCCGCGACGCCGGACCCGCCGTCGCGCACGGCCCGCTGGATCGGCGGCAGCCCGGACCACGCGCCCGTGACCGCACCGGCACCGGCACCGGTACCGGCACCGCTGGACACGGCGTCGGACGGCACGTCGGACGCGGAGTCGGTGGCCGACGGAGCCGCGACCGCAGCACCGTCGAGCGCATCCGCGCCCACGCCGACGCCCGCACCCCGCCCCCGCAGCCGGTCGAAGAACCCCACCGCTCAGCCCTCCGCGCCGGCGAGCGTCACGAAGGACGCGATCTGGTCCGCGTAACGGCGGCGGTCGTGGTGTTCCAGGTCCAGGATCGTCTCCAGGTTCCAGTGGAAGTGATAGGCGACGTACGCGATCTCCTCGTGCAGCCGGTCGGTCGCGTACGTCACGATTCCCCCAGGCGGCTCCCGCCGAGTTCCACCTCGAACGGCTCGGAGCAGTGCGGGCACTGCACGGCCGCGCGGGTGTGCCCCTCGGCGTTGATCTGGCGGTAGAAGTCCTGGAGGAACGCCAGGTCGGAGGCGAACAGGTTCTCCACCGTCCCGTCGTGCACCGACGCCAGCGTGCCCAGGCGCGTGATGACCCGGCCCAGGAGCACCACCGACAGGTACGCGGGGTTCTCCTGGACGCGGACATCGCGCAGCGGGACCAGTTCGTCCCGCGCGGTCGACAGGCGCATCACGCCGTCGCGGTGCACGGTGCCGGCCTCGTCCACGTATCCGCGTGGCAGTTGGAAGGGGAACTCCGTGCGCAGGGCCCGCGGTGCGGTGTCGGTCTGGGCGGCGGGGGGAGCCTGAGCGGGGGACTCCGCTCCCCCCGCCGCGTTCTGGGACGGGGCCGGGGGCGCGGCGAGGGCCGCGCCCGTGTCCGGCACACCGACAGCCTTGCGGCGCATTACTCGATGACCAGTTCTTCGAAGACGATGGTCACGGTCTCGGTGAGCACGGCGGCCTCGCCGGCCTTCAGGCTGCTGGCGTCGATCTTGCTGCACCAGGCGTTGCGCAGGTTGTAGCGCTTCACCGGGTTGTCCTCGTAATCCATCATGATGATCGAGGCGTTCTTGCGGGCCGTGCTCATGCGACCGGTGATCGAGTCGTTGATCCACTGCGTGAACGCGGACGACTGGGTCATGCCGCGCACGACGGTGCACTGACCGTTCTTCTGCACGCCCGGCAGGATGGCGGTCTCGATCTTGCCCTGCGCGGTGTTCTGCTGGCTGACGATGATGTCCTGTTCGAGGGTCAGGCCGCTGACCTCCTGGAGATACTCGACCATCACGCCGTCGATCTGGAGACCGAAGTTGTGTGATGTGAGGGAGTCACCCTGCATGAGACTCATGGAATCGCTGTCCTTCTAACGCTTCGTGGCGATGGCGTACGACCTGGCGCTTCGTGGCGATGGCGTACGACGGTGGTGGGGGCGGACGGTTGAACGGGCGGGCGTACGGCCTACTCGTCCAACTCCCCGCTGCCGCTGGAGAACTGGGACAGACGGAAGATCACGAACTCGGCGGGCTTGACCGGGGCGACGCCGATCTCGCACACGACGCGGCCCAGGTCGACCGACTCCGGCGGGTTGGTCTCCTCGTCGCACTTGACGTAGAACGCCTCCTCGGGCCGCTGGCCGAAGAGCGCGCCGTTGCGCCACTCGGTGACCAGGAACGCCGAGATGTTGCGCCGGATGCGGGCCCACAGCGCGTGGTCGTTCGGCTCGAACACCACCCACTGGGTGCCGATCAGGATCGACTCCTCCAGGTAGTTGAAGTACCGGCGGATGTTCAGGTAGCGCCACTCGGGGTCGGAGGCCAGGGTGCGCGCGCCCCAGACGCGGATGCCGCGGCCGGGGAAGGCGCGGATGCAGTTGACGCCGATGGGGTTGAGCAGGTCCTGCTCGCCGCGGGTGATCTGGAGCTCCAGGTCGACGGCGCCGCGTACGACCTCGTTGGCGGGCGCCTTGTGCACGCCGCGCTCGGCGTCGTTGCGGGCCCAGATGCCGGCGATGTGACCGCTGGGCGGCATCATGCGGGCCTTGCCCGATGCCGGGTCGAAGGTCTTGAGCCAGGGGTAGTACAGGGCCGCGTACTTGGAGTCGTAGCCGGCCGTCTCCTGGCGCCACACGCGTATCTGACGGGCGTTCAGGGTGGGCGGGGGGTCGATGACCGCGACGCGGTCGCCCATCAGCTCGCAGTGCGCGATGAGGCCGAGCTGTACGGCCTTGACGGCCTCCAGGTCGATCGCGCCCTGCTGGTAGGCGGCCATGAGGTCGGGGACGGCCACCATGGAGATCTCGTCGATGGCTTCCAGGCCGCCGAAGCCGGTGCGGTCGGCGGAGTCGCCGAGGTACTGGGCCGGGCCGGGGTGCGAGGTCTCGTCCTGTTCCGTCGCCACGGGCACCGGCGCGGGGGCGGGCGGCGCGGGCAGGGCGACGGTCTGGTTCTCCGGGCGGGTGAGCTGCGCGCCGGACGCGTTCTCCGTCACCGTGATGAGCTTGGAGCGCTCCTTGACCTGCGTGACGACGTAGGTCCGGTTGCCCTTCTTGGCGCTCACGTCGAAGGTCTCGACCGGCTTGTCGCCGCTCTTGACGATCAGCTTGAAGCGCTCGGCGGGGCCCTCGCCCTCGGGGTCGGCGACCTCGACGCTCAGCGGGCCGCTCGCGCCCTGGCCGGTGGCCGCCACGGAGAAGGCGCCGAGCTGCTTGGGCTCGGCGGCGGGCAGCGCCGGTGCGGGCGCCGAACCGTTCACCGCGGCAGGGGTCTTGCCGTCCGCCGACGACCCTGCCGAGCCCTCGGAGGAGCCGCCGACGCGGACCACGTATGCGGCGGATCCGCCGTTGTTGAAGAAGCCGTAGACCGAGTGGGCGAGGTAGTACCCGTCGGTGAAGTCGCCGAAGGCGGCGACGTACTGGGTCCAGTTGGTCACCAGCGTGGGCTCGTTCAGCGGTCCGGACGAGGCAAGTCCGACGAAGGCCGCCACCGAGGTCCCCACTCCCTCGATCGGGCGCGAACCGCCGGACACCTCCTCGACGTAGACGCCGGGCGACAAGTAGGACGGCATGCTCTGCTCTCCTCGGGGTACGCGACGGGACTCCTTCAGGCTGGTCGCTGCCGAGCACCGGTGGAATGTCCTCGGGTGCCATGCCCCGGGCAACGTCGATGCCCGCAAGGGCACTCACCGTGGGCCGGTTACATGAGTCCGCTCGCCCCGCGTCGCTACAGCTCGCCGTGTACCGGCGCACGGGCCCCTGGCCGTGCGCCGACTCGGTCCGCTCGGGAGCGCTGCACCCGTCGGCCTATCCCCATTCGGAGTTCGCCCATACGTTTTGGATCGTTTCGCTGTGCCGTGCAGACTGCTTGCGCAGATCCGCGTCACGCTGGCTCTTGATGGCAGCGAATGCCGCGGGCTGCTCCTTTTGGAATTTCTCGATGGCTTCATACTGGTCGGCGATTTTGTTGTGTGCTGCCACGCCTCCCGTCACCATCGTCGCAACCCTGCCCGCCGCGCTGATGAGAGGATGCGGGATCGCCGATGCTGCCCGGCCGATGGCCGCGCCCGTCGCCAGAGAGCCCGCGGCAGAGGCCGCGGCCTTCTTCGCGTTCTCGGATTGCAGAGCTGCCCAGTCATCGCGAAGTCCCTTGCCTTCGCTTTCACTTGCCCGCTTCGCGAGCTCCTCCACCACCGAGTTGGCGTTCTCCAGTCCCTCTCCGGCCCAGAGGCCCCAGCGCACCATTTCCACGGTCTTGTCCGGGGCCTGCGGAGCCCTGGTCACCGCATCGGCGCGGCCGGTGAAAGCGCCGGTCACTCCCTCCATGAACCCTGTCGAGATCGGATTCTCCGGCGTCCGTTGGGCGAGTTCCGGCCTGACCCTGCGCGACGCGGCGTCGGCAAGCCCCGCCGTTCCCAGGCCCACGGCGGACGGTGCGGCGGAGGGAGCGGCGCCGGACTTGGAGGCGGCCAGCCGCTGCAGGAGATCCGGCGCCACGTCGTAGAGCGACATGTTCTTCTTGGCATTGGCCGGCCCTGATTGAGCGCGACCACCGGCCGCCTCCATGGGAGGCTCACCGATTTTTTCGCAGATTGCTTCAGCCAGTTCCTTCGCGCCGTTTGCAGTCTTCCCGTACACACGAGACTCGCCGTCGGTCAGTATCTCCTCGACGGCCGGGCCGAGACGAAATCCCGTATGAGCTGCCGCGCGAAGCGGGGTCAAGTCATGAATTCCACTGTAAACGAGTGCAACCGACACGTTGAACTGACCGAGGAACGCCTTCACATCATCGGCATTCTGCATTTCCTGAGTGGTCGACGTCTCAGGATCTTCCACACTGACCCGCCTCTGCACAGCGGGCGCGGCGAGAGCGCCCCCGGCGTCCGAGGCGTGCGTTCCGTGGTCGTGCACCTCGGCGGGCCCCGACAGCGAGGGTACGGGCGCGCTGCTGAGGGCATGCGCGGTGGCCTCGGCCGCCCTCTCGTGCTTGTCGTCGGGATCGCTGACCTTGATACCGCTGCGCTGAACGGTTCCCTCGACGTCTCCGCTGCGCTGCTGCTTGACGTGCTCCAGCTCGTGGATCATCGTGTGCCGGTCCAGCGGGCGGTCCCCGACGACGATGTGCTCGCCCGCCGTCAGAGCGTGCGCGCCCATCATCTTGGCGGACTCGGCCGCCGCCGCGTCGTCGTGCATGCGCACGGTGGAGAAGTCCGAGCCCATCAGCGACCCCAGCTCGGAGGCGACTTGGGGTTCCAGCGGCCGTCCGGGGCTTGAGAGGACCTTGTCCAGGCTCGCCCGCTCCGTATCGGCCTCTGCTGCCATGGCCTGTCGCATCTCTGCCTCCGGCCCGGCGAAGCCGTTGTCGACGGCGACCCGCCGCTGCACCGTGGCCGACCCGTCGCTCCGGTGTCCGCAGCCGGCGCCGTGCTGGTGCTTTTCCTGCGCCCAGGGATGGCCGGCATTGCGCAGCATCTGGACCACAGCGGCATTGCCTGCCGACGCCTGGCCTGCCAAGAGGCCCTGGAGTCCTGCCGCGTTGCTCGTCGAACGCTCACGCTGCTGCTGCCGACTGACGCTGCCTTCGCTGTTCTTTTCGCCGGATTGATCGCGCACGAGAGTCTCTCTTTCTTGGCCACGGGTACGGAGGGGGCTGCGGCAGCGTGAATACGGGTCTCGTCCGGGATACTCGGTGGGCCGCACGCGGCGCCAGGCACGCGGGGGCACAATCGGTGGCCGATCGGGCAGAGTTGGGGTGCGTCACGACCATGCGCCGACCTCACCCGAAGCCCGCGGGCAGGGCTTTGGTGACGTCGCCGGTCCGAAGTCGTCTTCCTGCCGGCCTCGCGGACACCACGCCTCGCCCCTGTGGGCAACGGGGTCTGCCCCGCAGTCTCCTGACGGGTTGCGTCGTCTCTTCTAGCGTCGAGGCGTGAGCCTATGGACTTCTCTGGAACCCGCTTCTGCGACCGTCGATCCCGGCAGCAGCACCACCGTGCGGCTGAAGGTGCGCAACACCGGTGACATCGTCGACGAGTACCGCTTCGAACCGGTCGGCGATCTCTCGCCCTGGACCAGGGTGGAGCCACCGTCGCTGCGGCTCTACCCGGGGACGACCGGCACGGTGGAGCTGACGTTCGCGCCGCCGCGCACGCCGGACGCGGCAGCGGGGCCCAATCCCTACGCGGTGCGGATCACGCCGACCGAGCACCCGGACGCCGTGACCGTCCCCGAGGGAAACCTCACCATCACGCCCTTCACCGAGGTGCGCGCCGAGTTGGTGCCGCCGACGGTCAAGGGCCGCTTCCGGGGCAAGCCGCGGCTCGCGGTGGACAACCTCGGCAACACGAAGGTCACCGCCTCGCTCAGCGGCAGCGACACCGGGGACCGGCTCTCGTACGACCTGCAGCCGAGCAACATCCAGATCGAGCCGGGCCGGGCCGCGTTCGTGAAGACGACGCTGCGCCCCCGGCAGATCACCTGGTTCGGGTCCAAGCAGGAGCAGCCCTACACGCTGGCCGTGCGGCGCTCCGGCACCGAACCGATGGACGTGGACGGCACCTTCGTACAACGCGGGATCCTGCCGGGCTGGCTGGCCACCACCTTCGGTCTGCTCCTCGCTCTCGCGATCGCTTTCGTCGTGATCTGGCTGACGTACAAGCCGCAGGTGAAGAGCGTGGCGCGGGAGAAGCCGGTGGAGGCCGGCAAGATCGAGCCGTCCCAGTCTCCCCCTCCGATCAGCAGCGCTCCGCCCACCCCCACGGAGAAGCCGGACGACGAGAAGAAGGACGAGGGCGGCTCGGACGACGACAAGGGCGACGGAGGAGGCGGAGGCGGAGGCGGCGGACAGCAGCCCCCGAAGCCCAAGCAGCAGACCGCGGCCGACGCGGTGCGCAAGCTCTCCGAGCGCAGCGAGGGCCGCCACATCTGCTACCGCGCCCTGGTCGCGGGCAAGGGCTGGCAGGATCCGGTGTGCGACGGCGCCGAGGCCGGCACGGTCGGCAAGGGCACGCCCATCAAGGCCCTGAACATCGCGACGGTCAACACCAAGGGCGTCAGCGGCACCGGCGCCTGGGTCGGCGAAGGATGGCGTACGAAGGTTCCGTGGTCGAACGCGCAGGACGGGAAGAACATGTACTTCGGCAGCTCGAAGAGCGCCGACCCCGTTCTTGAGGGCTACACCTTCAAGGTCTTTGAAGGTGTCGTATGCAGCGACGCCCGGGTGAGGAACGAGCAGTGGATGGGCCGGGTGTGCACCGACCCCGGCGGGTGGAAGTACCACGGAAGCCCGATCGAGAAGTACAAGGCGCTGGAGGCGGTCCGCTTCACCGTGTGACAGCCCCCCGCTGTCACCCCGGCTATCGCCCCGCTGTCACCGGCCGGTTCTCACCAGTTGGCTTCACCGGGGACGAGCCGGCCCGCCTTGCGGTACTCGCGGCGGGCGCCCTCCAGGAGGTCGCCCGCCGCTACCGGTTCGTCCCGGGCGGCCGCGAGGTAGGCGGCGGTGACCACCGCACTGCGGATGGAGCCGCCCGCCAGCTCGAAGACCCGGGCGAGCGGGTCGAGTTCGATGTCTTCGGCGTGCGGGACGTGCGACAGTCCGTGCCGCCACAGCGCGGTCCGCTGCTCCGCGTCCGGGAAGGGGAAGTCGACCACCAGGTCCAGGCGGCGGGTGAACGCGTCGTCGATGTTGGCCCGCAGGTTGGTGGTCAGGAGCGCGATGCCGTCGAAGGACTCCAGGCGCTGCAGCAGGTAGGCGCTCTCCATGTTGGCGTACCGGTCGTGGGAGTTCTTGACCTCGGAGCGCTTGCCGAAGACGGCGTCGGCCTCGTCGAAGAGGAGCACCGCGTCCGTACGGTCGGCCTCCGTGAAGATCCGCTCCAGGTTCTTCTCGGTCTCGCCGACGTACTTGTCGACGATCGAGGAGAGCTGGACGACGTAGAGGTCCACGCCCAGATCCGCGGCGACGACCTCGGCGGACAGCGTCTTGCCTGTGCCGGACTCCCCCGCGAACAGTCCGAGGACCCCGCGTCCGCGACCGCCGCCCGCGCTGAGCCGCCAGTCGCCCAGTACGCGGTCGCGATGGCGGGCACGCAGGGCGAGTTCCCGCAGCTGGGCGAGGGGCTCGTGGGGCAGGACCAGGTCGTGCCAGGTCACGTCGGGCCGGATGCGGCGGGCGTGTTGTTCGAGGCCGGAGGCCGATTGCTGCCGGGCGGCGAGCCGGACGTGGGCGGCGGTGAGTTCGGTCCCGTCGAAGGCCGCGAGCGCTGCAGCGGCCCTCGCGGCGCGCCCGATGCGCTCGGCGCCGAGATGGTACGGGGCCACGGTGCCGGCCAGGTCGAAGCCGTCGGCGGCAGCGCCGAGGGCGCTCTGCCAGGTCGCGGTGCCGCCTGCCGGGAGCCGGGGTGCCTGGAGCACCAGGGGGTCGTGCGCGGACCACTGGGGGTCGTAGGGGCGGGGGTCGGCGAGGAGCACGGTCACGTCTCTGGCGGAGGCCAACTCGGCGACCATGGATGCCGGTTGTTCGGGCAGCCCGGACACGACGACGGCCCGGCCGCTGAGGCGTGCCTCGCGCAGCAGCTCCGGGAGGTGGTCCGTGGGGCCGGAGAAGCGCAGTGCTCCGATGTCCGCCGTGTGCAGGGCGGAGGCGAGGACGGCCAGGGCGTCGCCCTCGCGGTGTTCCTGGAGGTAGGCGGTGCAGGGGCCCGCGCCGAGGCGGGTGGCGAGCCGCTGGACGAAGCCGTCGCCCTGCGCGCCGTGCGCGGTCTCCGGCTGCGGGGCAGGCATCGGGTGCAGCAGGCCCCGGAGCGCGGCGTCGGGGGTGGCGTCGCCCAGGAGGTGGGCGGTGAGCCGGTCGGGCACGCGCAAGGAGCGGGTGAGCAGCGGCCGTTCGGCGTCCTCGACCGTCAGCAGTCCCAGGGAGCGGAGGGGCGCCGAGGGGTGGAAGCGGGCGCGGGCGTCGGGCAGGTGCGGGGGTGTGCCGCACAGTTCCAGGGCGAGTCCCACGGTGGCGCGGCGGCGGCTCACGTCGTCGTTGAGGTAGCCGTACAGGGGCTCGAAGGTGCGGTCCAGGTCCGGGGCGAGGGCGATGAGCAGGACCGCCGTGTCCAGCTCGGTGAGGGGCAGCCGGGCGGCGATGCGGGCGAGCCGGTCGTCGGGGTCTGCGGGGGCGACGGGGTCTACGGGGTCGGCGGTGTGCTGCGGCGGTCGGGGCGCCGGTGGTTCGGTCTCCGGGATCGTGCGTGGGCTGGCGTGCAGCAGATGGCGTACGGCGTCCTCGGACAGGTACAGGCCGCGCAGCGGGTCGCCGGCGGTGGGGTCGGCGGCCGAGCGGGACTCGACGAGGGCGGTCACCGTCTGCCGCAGGCGGGCCAGGCGCTGGAGGAGGGAGTGGGCGGGCCCTGTGCCGCCGGGGGCTTGCGGGCGGTCATCCAGGGACGTCGTACTCATGGCTGCTCCGTGCGGCGGGCCGCCGCCGCCTGTTCGTGGGCGGTGCGGGCGGCCGCCACCTGGCGGGGCCGGTGGGAGCGGTCCGCCGATACGGGCGGGCCGCCGTCGGTGGCGCGAACCCGGACCGTCGCGCCCTCGGTGACCGGGGGCCCCGCGTCGTAGTCGGGGTAGGCCGGGAACGGCACGGTGACCGCGAGGTCCAGGGACGGCTTGAGTTCCCCGCCGAGTGCCGACCAGATGTCGGCGAGGGACCTGGCCTCCGACTTGCTGCCGGACACCGTCACGGGGATCGAAAGGCCCAGGCGCCCGAGCGCTTCCGGGAGATCCGCGGGTGACAGCAGCTCGTGCGGCAGGAGGGTCGCGAGGACGGCCGACAGCAGGCGGTGTTCGTCCTGCGGCGTCTTCGTCCAGGCCGTCACCAGATAGGAGAGCCGGAACCAGCGCGGGGGACGGCGGCGGCGTACGACGACGTCACGTTCGTCGCGCAGTCCGGTGTGGCCGCGCTGGCGCAGCGCCACGTCCTCCCGGATGTCGTACAAGTAGGCGTTGACCACGGGTGCGTTGCGCCGGGCCGCCCAGTCGCGGGTGGGCACGTCGAAGGACACGTCGATACCGGAGCCGGACAGTGTCCCGCCGCCGATGAGGCCCTTGAGCACCTCGTCCACCTCATGGATCACCCTTGCGCTCCCAGCAGCCGTTCGCTTCCCCGCCGTGCGGGCCGGTGACGGCCCTGCCCCCGATCGTGCTCTTCGCGGCGACCGGGGTGCAGGTACGTCGGGGATGACGGCGGGGCAGGGTTTGTTGCCTCAAGGGGCGGACCGGCCCTCGGTATGGCTCCTAGATGTAGCCCTCACGCAGGGCATGGGCCACCACGTGTGCCCGGTTGCGCAGGTTCAGGCGTGTGGTCAGGCCGTGCATGACGTTCTTGACGGTCCGTTCGGAGTACGACAGCTTCATGGCGATCTCCGAGGTGTCGAAGCCCTCCGCCACCAGCGCGACCACGTCCACCTCGCGTTTGCTGAAGCTCAGGAAGGATCCCGGCATATCGGCGCCGCTCCGGCGCAGCCGCCCGACCTGGCCGATGAGTTGGCCCAGCAGGTCCGCGGGCAGGTCGCCGCCGCCTCTCGCGGTGGTGAGCACCGCTTGGACCAGGCGGTGGGCGGTTGCCTCGTGACGCCACACTATGGCGCCCACACCGCACTCGATGACCTCCAGGAGTTCGTGCTCGCGGACCGTACCCGCGACGAGCACGGCGCGGGCCCCCTCGCTGCGCACGGCGCGTCTGAGCCGGGTCAGCGCGGCCTCGTCGAGGGTGTCCTCGATGAGCAGGGCCACCGCGGCGGGGCCGGAGTCCGCCTGCAGTTCGACCTCAGGGTGCCGCCGCAACTGGCTGAGGACTCCCTCACGGCTTATCGGGTCGGGGGCGCTGACGGCGACCCGCACCCGGCCGGGCATCGGTAAGACACGCAAGGACGGGGATGAGACCGGGGCGGCAGGGAGGTCCGGGGAGGCCTGGAGGTCCGGGGGCGAGCTGGACAAGCGAACTTCCTCACTTATGGAACTGCGCGGTGAAGCCCTGCGAAGAAAGCCGGCGAGCTGAACAGCTGAACTCCCCCGGAGCTGCGGTCAGCCATACGGATTCCTCGGGGCGGCCGGGGCGCCGCCGGCATGGGAAGGGTGGGTGGCCGGCGGCGTCCGGTGGTGGTCCGGTCAGGAGCAGGACTTGTAGAAGTGCTTCCATCCGTCGGCGGGCATGGCAGGCGGCTCGGCCGGGGTCCCGGTCTCGCCGTACTTCTGCTGCAGTTCGTAATCGTAGGCGCCGGGCCCGCCGCCCGGCTCCGTCAGGCGGACGGATCGCTCCCAGACGCCGTCGCCGTCGTTGTTGAGGACCGCGAGGTCCGGGTACGCGTCGTCGCCGTAGTTGGCGATACGCAGCTGCTTGGCCTCGCCGTGGGTGCCGATGTCGGACTTCTCGGCGGCGGCGGAGCCCAGGTTCGACCGCTTGAGCGGGCCGGGGCGGAACTCGGCGACGCGTGCGGTGTTGGGGTCGTCCCCGCCCGCGGGCGTGACGAGGTTGACGACCATGTCCAGGGTGCCGTCGTTCTGGAAGTCGGCGACCGCGGCGGTGGCGACCTCGCCCGTCTTCGCGCCGAGGAGCTTGGCGACGTTCTGCTTGCTGCCGAAGGTGCCGTCCGCCGCTCCCCACTGGACGGTCATCTTGAGGCCGGTGTGCCCGGGGTTGACGATCTTGTCGGGGCGGCCGTCGCCGTCGAGGTCGCCGACCAGGGTGGTGGCGCCCGCCAGACACGGAACGGTCGCACCGGCAGCCTTGCCGGACCGCGCCGCGCCGCCCGCGTCCGACGATCCGGCCGCGCTGGCCTGGTACCCGGCAGCGGTCAGGGTCAGGGCCACAGCCGCGACCGGCGCGGCGATCAAGCGTGAGCGCTTGCGAAGCATCTGCGAACTCCTCATGTCATTGCTGTCGAGAAGTGCCCGATCCAGGGCTCCGCTCCGCGCCGCGCCTCATGCAGTGGTGATCGCGATGTGGGGGGTGGGGGATCTTCCGGATGAGCACCCTTCGAGCTTGCGGGGTGATCCGTCCGGACCGCCATGAAATCCGGTCAGTTAGGGACGCTGGAACGCGAAATCACCCTCTGACCAGCGGGAACGTGTACTGCCCGGGACACGGGGGTGGGACGCGGGTGACTCTTCGGAGAGCCTTGAGAGCTTCTCTGGCGCCGGTGGGGCGAAGGGTCGCCTTCGCGCGTGCCGCCGTGCGGGGATCTCAGATGCCCGTGTGCCCGCCGAGTCGGGACGGGTCTCCGGCGCCGCGCAGGAGGGTGTCCATGACGCGGGTGGCGAGCATGTCCGCGTCCGCCTCGCCGCCGCCTTCCGCGCCTTCCTTGGCGGCCTCGTGGATGAGGGCGTAGTAGACGCGCCGGGTCCAGTCGAGGTCGATGCCGGAGCGGAGTACGCCCGCTTCCTGGGCGCGGCGGAAGAGCCGGATGCAGGTGTCCCGGACCTCGGCGTGGATGCGGTCCGCCTCGGGGTGGACGTCCTCGGCCGCGCGGTTCATGGAGAACGACCAATCGGTCTTTACGCGCAGGACGTTGGCGGTGACCTGGTAGAGGGCGACGAGGGGCGGTGCGGCGTCCGGGCGGGCGGCGTCGACGGCGTCCGCGAACTGCCGGGCGGCCCAGCCGGTGAGCTCGTCGAGGAGCGCGTCGCGGGTGGCGAACCGGCGGTGGACGGTGGTGCGGGCGACACCGGCGGCCTTGGCCAGTTGCTCCATGGTCGCCGCGGGGTTGGCGGCCAGGACGCGCTCGGACGCTTCGAGGATCGTCCGAATGGTCCGCTCGGTGTCGGCCCGCAGGGGCCGCTTCGCCTGCGGGTCCTTCTGCGGGTCCTTCTGCCGGTCCGTCTTGTGAGCCGTCTGCCGGTCCGTCTGCTGCTTCTGCGCCGTCACGCCGACATGCTACGTCCACACTCCGCCAGGGGTCATACATGCGACATGCGTGTAGCGCATCATGGATGCCGATCCCCGGGATGATGACGTACGGGGGCGATTGACGATGGAATCACTCGACGAGATCGACCGCGCCATCCTGGCACTGCTCCAGACCGACGGCCGGCTCACCGGAGCGGAGGTCGGACGCCGGGTCGGCCTCTCGCAGCCGGCGGCCGGCGCCCGTATCCAACGCCTGGAGAAGAGCGGAGTCATCGCCGGCTACCGCGCGGTCGTCGTTCCGGCCGCCGTCGGGCTGCACATCCACGCCGTCGTACGGCTGCGCACCGGCCACGCGCAGCTCTCCCCGGCGCTCGCCCTGGCCGCCCGTACTCCCGAGGTCGTCTCGACCCTCCGCGTGACCGGCGATGACTGCCTGCTGCTCGACGTGCACTGCTCGCACGCCGAACGCCTCGAACAAGTCGTGGACTCCCTGGCCCGCTACGGCCCGGTCACCACCTCCCTCGTACTGCGCAGCTATCCGCACAAACCGCTGCCGATGGCGCCGTCAGCCACGTCCTGACCCGGCCATTTCCCGTTCCCTGGGCTGCTCCCGGGGGCGTCGGCAAGACAGCGCCGGATCCGGCTAGCCGTTCAGCAGGTCGCCCAGCACGGCCGCCACGAATCCGGCGAGCGGTACGAGGGCCAGGGCCGCCCCGAATACGACGAGGAAGAGGGCCATGGTCATATGGGCGAACGCCCGGCCGCCGCGGACCCTGCTGGGGTGCTGCGGGTCGTAGGTGACGTCCACGGAAGAATTCCGGAGCCGCATCAGGACGGTGACCGACGACTCGTGCGTCACCGTGACACCGTCGGCCGTCGTGAACCGCAGGACGGGGTACATGGCCTGCTGCTTGGTCGACGTGCGGTAGTCGACGATCTCGCCGGGCACCGTCACGCCGCGGCGCCGCAGAATCCACGGGTCGCGCACGAAGAACCGCCAGGCCGCCAGCAGGAGTCCGGCGCCGAAGGGCAGCAGGTACAAGGTGGTACCCAGCCAGTACGCCTGATCGGGATCCTCCACGACCGTGAACAGCAGGACGATCAGCAGCAGATAGCCGCCCGCCCCCATGGTCACCCGGGCCGCGCGGGTGTTGAGCGCCAGAGGCGTCCGGGGCGTGGGCCCGGTGGTCACCAGCGCCGCTCCGTCCGCCACGGGGGTAACGCCTTCCATGGCCTGCCGCAGCCCCTCGGTGAACGCGCCCACCGCGTTGCTGTTGCCGCTGCTCACCCTAAAACCGTCCCCCACGGTGTCGCCGCTGATCCGCAGCCGCACGGAGGTCCTGCCGTCACTCTCCACGGCACCGAGGGCCCGCAACGGTATGCACCACGTAGCGCGCCCCCGCACCACAAGCACCTCCCCGCTCTCCAGCCGCATGACGCCCCCGCGCCCTTTCAACACAATCCGCACACCCCGCCCCATAAGCCGGATCCTACGGCCCAACTGGCCCATCAAAGCCTGCCGTTGCCGACCACGGCCCCTGCCGCAGCTCGGCACAGTCGTCAACGAAGGCGCAGAGCCGGCGGATCAGACTCAAGCTGTCGGCGTACGTGCCGGCATGGACGCCGGCCTGCCGCCCATCGGCTCTGCCCTGAAGCCACTGATGCCACAGCCCGTCCGGCGCCAGGAAACGGGCGGCTTTGTCGTGACCGAGGTTGAGGTCGACGTACACGAGGGCGCCCATGGCCACGCTCTGGTCGTAGCCGAGGTCGGGGCGGCGCAGGTAGCGATCAAGGTAGGCGGTCAGGTGATCGGCGTCGTCCGGCGTACCGAAGGAGGCGAGGGCCACGCAGTACGCAGAACCTGCGCAGCAGACCTCGCTGGCCAGCAGAAGCTCACCGAGGCGGTCGCGGAACTCGGTCCGCCGGGACACGGCGACGAGCCACGCGGCGGTTCTGCGCTCACGCCATCCGCCTTTGAGGAGGGTGGCGATTTCGGGCGCGGTGATAACCCCGGCGTCCGCAGCAAGAAGCCGCACGAACCGGCCGAGCTCAGGTTCCTCCAACCTCAACAGTCCCCCGCCGAGCTTGAGATAACGACGGCCGGGCGTCACGTACCGGCGAACCAGCTCCCGCAGCTCGGCATCCTCATCGCTGTGTCGCACCCCAGGATCCTGACCCGCCGAGGACGATCGAGCCATGCCGCATCGTCATGCCGCCTCAGGTAGCGAACTCGCCGAGCCAGCCGTGCCGCAGGAGGTGATGGGGCAGGTACTCCGACTCGACCTCGATGGGGAACCCCCCGTCGAAGGCCAGGCAGGCAATGGCCAGCGGGCCAATCGCGATAGTGCCGTCGATGTCGCTCTTGCGGTCCTCGTTCAAGGTCCAGTACGCACGGTGCAGTTTCAGCGCCTCGACCAAGGCCGGTCCGAAGCCCTCCTCATCCTTGATCACAAGGCGATAGAAGAGATTGATCGGCGGGTAGAGGATGCCGTCCAACAGGTCCCGTGGGGCGATATGTGCCACTGCCGTATCGGAGGCTTCGAATGTGGCCGTGAGCTTCTCCACCAGGCCGGGGCGTCGCAGCCAGTAGGTCTGCAGTGTGTCCACCCAGTGGTAGACGTACTCGTCGTACTTGCCTTGCCGCGCACGCAAGCGGTCGAGCGGGATCTCGCACAGCTGCGTCATCCGTTCCTGTTCTCGGCAGATGACGGCCAGCCAAAACGCCTGAAGCCAGGTGCCCGCATCAGCGGTCGGCAGCGGGCCGAGGGCCCGCAGGCTGCGTACCTTGCGGTCGATCCGGCACTCGACGGTGCCTTCGCTCATACCGGTGACGGCAAATAGCGCTGACCCCACCTGCATCGCCGTGGACGCCGCCTCCCATGTCTCCAGCTCCGCTGCCCGCGGGTCGAGCACACTACGCGCGCGGAGGTTCAGGATTGACGTGTCAAAGACTCCGTCGAGAACTGCTGTGGACTCCTCAAGCTGACTGATCTCCTCGCTGAAGAACTGACCGATCCGTTGCGCATACGCTTCGGCCTCGGGCCCTGCCGGCAGTCCATGCCGTTCGATACGTACGGTCACTGATGAGTCCCCTCCTTGATGTCGAACCGGTGTCGCGCGTTCGATCAGATCACGCGGGGGTGTATGGGTCTGCGTGTGCCGGCATGTCGGGCGTTCAGTACCGCAGCCACGACGATCCATGCCCTTGTGTCCCGACGCCGTGGTGCCGCGAAGTCGTGGCCCGCACAGACCATGGGCTCCGAGCATCGGGGACATCCGCGCTCGCCAGGGACCGCTGACCGCCCCCCGCGGACACCGGCCGCCTCGCCCCCCTAGCGTGCGGCGAGGCGGTTCAGGAGGGTGGCGCTTTTGGAGAGCAGCTCCCTTTCCTCGTCGGAGAGTTCGGCCTCGATGGCCAGGGCGAGCCAGCCTGCCCTGCGGCCGCGTTCCGCTTCGAGTGCCGCCCGGCCCGCGTCCGACAGTTCGACCAGTGACTTGCGGCCGTCGGTGGGGTGGGCCCGGCGGGTGATCAGGTTCTGTTCCATGAGCAGGCCCACCGCCCTGGCCATCGACTGGGGGCGCACGTGCTGGTTGGCGGCGAGGTCGCTGGTGGTCATGGCGCCGTCGCGGTCGAGTGCGCCGAGCACGGCGACCTGGCCGAGCGGGATGCGGTCCTCGTGCCTGACGCGGCGGGTGAGCTTGCCCATCGCGGTACGCAGTTCTGCGGCGATGGCGGCGGCTTCCGGGGTGGGCATACGGCACTTTACCCCGCTACCGGGCAGCGAAGCCGTGCAGCTGACCTGCGCAGAGTCGCCATAGGGCAGGGGTGTGCAGCAAAACTGCTCAGCAATACTGCACAGCATTGCTGTAGGGTTTCGTTCCGTCGGGCTCAGCGCCAGCGTTGTCGCAGCCGGGGCCACGGCACACGACAACGGGGAGGATCTCCCATGTCCGAAACAGCAGCAGCCGGGACCGTCGACGCCACCATCGAGGCCGTCACCGCCCGCCGGATCATCGACAGCCGGGGCAACCCCACGGTCGAGGTCGACGTCGTGCTGAGGGACGAGCACCTGGGGCGCGCGGCCGTTCCCTCCGGCGCGTCCACCGGCGCCCGGGAGGCCGTGGAGCTGCGCGACGGGGACTCCGCGCGCTGGCACGGCAAGGGCGTCGACCGCGCGGTGGCCCACGTCAACGGAGAGATCGCGGCGGCCGTGCGCGGCCGGGACGCGGCGGACCAGGCGGGGCTCGACGCCGCGCTCGTCGCCCTCGACGGCACCGCCACGAAGTCCCGGCTCGGCGCCAACGCGATCCTCGGCGTGTCCCTCGCCGCCGCCAAGGCCGCCGCGGCGGCCCACCGTCAGCCCCTCTACCGCTACCTCGGCGGCGCCGACGCCCACCTCCTGCCGCTGCCGATGATGAACATCGTCAACGGCGGCGCGCACGCCGACAATCCGCTGGACTTCCAGGAGTTCATGATCGCGCCCGTCGGCGCGGACACCTTCGCCGAAGCCGTACGCATGGGCAGCGAGGTCTTCCACACCCTGCGCCGCGATCTGCTGGCCGCCGGGCACTCCACCGGCGTCGGCGACGAGGGCGGTTTCGCGCCCGCGCTGCGTACGGCCGAGGAAGCGCTCGACTTCGTGATGAGCGCCATCGAGCGCACCGGCTACCGCCCCGGCACGGACATCGGCCTGATCATGGACCCGGCGTCGTCGGAGTTCTTCCGCGAGGGCGTGTACGACTACGCGGGCGAGGGAGTGCGCCGCACACCCTCCGAGAACGCCGACTACCTCGCCAAGCTCATCGACTCGTACCCGATCGTCTCCATCGAGGACCCGATGGCGGAGAACGACCTGGACGGCTGGCGTGAGCTGACCGCCCGCGTCGGCGACCGCTGCCAGCTCACCGGCGACGACGTGTTCTGCACCAACGAGACGCTGCTGCGCGACGGCATCCGCACCGGCGTCGGCAACTCCGTCCTGGTCAAGGTCAATCAGATCGGAACCCTGACCGAGGCGCTGAACGCGGTGGCCACGGCCCATCAGGCGGGCTGGACGGCGGTCATGTCGCACCGCTCGGGCGAGACGGAGGACACCACCATCGCGGATCTGGCGGTGGCGACCGGCTGCGGTCAGATCAAGACCGGCTCCCTCTCCCGCTCCGACCGCACGGCGAAGTACAACCAACTGATCCGTATCGAGGAGGAGTTGGGCGACGCGGCTCGTTTCGCCGGCCGCTCCGCGCTGCGTCGGGCGTGAGCAGCGGACACAGGTAGCGGACCGCGAAACGAGCCGCGTCGCCCAACTCCTCCTCGATACGGATCAGTTGGTTGTACTTCGCCGTGCGGTCGGAGCGGGAGAGGGAGCCGGTCTT
>NZ_JBEYWZ010000020.1:87020-110867 GCF_040644915.1 Streptomyces sp. NPDC046925
GGCCGGGGTTTGTGTGGCGGGGCCGGCGCGGTGGGGGTGGGGGGGTGGCCCGCGCCACCGGGCGGCCGCCGGCGCCCCCCCGGGGGGCGGCGGGGCCCCGCGCCGCGTACTGCAGGAGAAACCTCAGGCGCTCCGGCTGCTCAAGTACTCGCGCCGTACGACGGACTCAGAGCTGGCAAGGCCCGGCGCGGGCACCCACCGGCCGCGGTGCGACCGGCGCGGCGGCGGACCGTACGGCGACTGCCAGGCAGGACGGTAGCGGGAGGCAACGATTGACGGGCGGATGGGCAGGACCACCCAGTTCTTGGACATGGAGATACACCGGTTCCAGTGAGAAGGCAGTGAGAAGACCGCAGCGGAAAGGAGCGCGGCGCACAGGTGCGTCGCGCGACGGGTCATCGCTCGGGGTGTCTCACTTGGTGTACAACGGCACGTCCTTGCCGGAGGGGTGACTGCGGGCGGGAACACGGTAGGGGCACCCGGGAGCGCGCCTCCACTGATTTTTCCCTAGATCCGCCAGGAGCGGATGCGGTTGGCCGCGGTGAAGACGTCCGCCTTCGCGGTCATCAACTGCTTGGTGAGGTCGACGAGTTCCCCGAAGGGCGCGTCGAGGCCCTGTCCGGAGGCGTGCATGTAGGCGACGGTGGTCGCGCAGGCGAAACGGACGTTGTAGGCGGGCAGGGGCCGCAGCAGGGCGAGGGTCTGCAGCAGGGCGGCGGCGCGCCAGGAGGCGTCGGAGTCGTAACCGAGGCGGGGCGGGTCGACCCGGTGGCGGGCCACGGCCGCGACGAGTGCGGAGAAGTCCGACACCAGGGGCTGGTCGGGCAGGGCCGCTTCGTGCTGTCGCAGCAGCCAGGGAACGTCGATGTGCAGGACGGGTGCGGGTGCCATGGGTCAGGCGGCCCGTCCCGTCGTGCTCGGGGTGGGCCCGTCGTCGATGCCGGCGGCCGCGATGGCGTCGGCGAGGCCGGGGTCGCGGAAGGTGGCCTGGAAGATCTCGGCGGCTTCCCGGAGCGCCCGATGCCGGGTGATCTTGTCTGCGGTCGCCTCACGGACGACGGCCTTCATGGTGGTGCCGCGTTCCTGGGCGAGGGCGCGCAGCTCCTCTAGCTCCTGGTCGCTGAATTCCACGTTGAGTGCGGGCATGCTCAAACGGTACCGCTCGGGTACCGAGGCGTAAATATCAGCAGGTCAGGGTGCATGACGTCAGGTACCCATGTGCCCGACGGCCAGCTCGAGCGCGGCGAGGCGCTGCGTTTCGGCGATCACCTCGACGGCCGTGATCAGGCCGCTGTCGGGGTGGACGGTGAAGGCGAGGACCAGGCGCAGGCGTCCGTTCGGGGCCATGGCCAGGCCGAGGACGCCGTCCAGGAGGGCCGGTCCCGTGAACTGGGCGCGTCCAGTGGCCGCCATGGCGCCCTTGGCGACCGTGTGCGCGCCGAGGACGACGACCGGCTCCGGGGTCGGGATCACGGCCGGGTCGGCGGTGAGGACCACGTCCGGGTGGAGCAGCGCGACCAGGGCCTCGAAGTCGCCGGTGCGGGTCGCCGCGAGGAACGCGGATACGGCCTGCTGCTGGCGGAAGGAGTCGGGCACGGCGGGGGTGGTGCCCCGGACGCGGCGTCGGGCGCGGCTCGCGAGCTGGCGGGCGGAGGCGGGGGTGCGTTCCAGGATCGCGGCGATCTCGTCGAAGGGGATCGCGAAGAGGTCGTGCAGGACGAAGGCGAGGCGTTCGTCCGGTGTGAGGGTGTCGAGCACGACGAGGAGGGCGATGCCCACGGCGTCGGCGGCCTCCACCTCCTGCTCGGGGCTGGGGCGGCTGTCGGGTCGGTCGGCGCCGTAGGCCGTCTCCAGTTGTTCCTCGCGGCGCGTGGCGCGGGAGCGCAGGACGTTGAGGCAGGTGCGGGTGGCGATGGTGGTGAGCCAGCCGCCGGTGTTGGCCACCTCGCTCGTATCGGCGGCGGAGGCCCGTAGCCAGGTCTCCTGGACCGCGTCATCGGCCTCCGCGAGCGAGCCGAGCATGCGGTAGGCGACCGCGCGCAGATGCGAGCGGTGGGCCTCGAAATCCTCGGCCCTCAGACGCCCCTCGCGGCCTTCCGCAAGGACCTCCTCAGGACTCTGTTCAAGATTCTTTTGGTCCATCTGTCACATCCCCCCTCAGCGGCGTGTCAGAGCAGCGGAACCGAAGCTCGCACACCGCGGAACAAGCAACTTAGGGGTACATGATGACTGTTGACGCCACGATCCTGGTCACCGGTGGTACGGGCACGCTCGGCCGCCACGTGCTCCCGCTGCTGCGTCAGGCGGCGCCCGCCACACCGGTGCGGGTGCTCAGCCGCAGCGAGCGGCAGGACACCGAAGGGGTCACCTACGTCACCGGCGACCTGAAGACCGGCGAGGGCGTCGCGGACGCGCTCGCCGGGGTGGACACGGTGCTGCACCTGGCCGGCGGCGCCAAGGGCGACGACGTGGTGGCGGGCCACCTGGTCGCGGCGGCCAAGGCCGCCGGGGTGAAGCACATCGTGCACATCTCGGTGATCGGCGCGGACCGGATGCCGATGGCGTGGTTCGCGACGCAGCGCGCGGCGGAGGAAGCCATCACCGGCTCGGGCATCGCGTGGACCATGCTGCGGGCCGCGCAGTTCCACGACCTGGTGCACGAGATGGTCTCCAAGATGGCCAAGCTGCCGTTCGTTCCGGCGCCCGGGATGCGCCTGGAGCCGGTCGACGTACGTGATGTCGCACAGCGCCTGGTCGAGCTGACGCTCGGCGAACCGGCGGGCCTGGTCGCGGAGTTGGCTGGACCGAAGGTGTACACGATGGACGACGTGGTCCGCTCCTACCTGGGCGCCACCGGACGCCGCCGCCCGGTCCTGGGCATGCGGATGCCCGGCAAGGCGGGCCGCGCCTACCGCGAGGGCGTGAACCTCGCCCCGGCGGCGGGCGCGGTGCACGGCGGGCGGACCTGGGAGGCGTTCCTGGCGGAGCGGGTGGCCTGACGACGCGCACGCCGCCCGGGACAAAAGCCCGGGCGGCGAGGAGAAGCGAAGGGCGTCAGCCCGTCAGGCGTGTCTCGTCCTCGTCCCTCAGCAGCCCGCACCAGTCGCGCAGTGCCGTCTCCAAACCGGCGATCTCCTCTTCCGTGAGGTGCAGGGAAGGGGCGAACCGCAGGGTGTTCGGGGCGCTGGCCGTCGGCAGGACCCGGATGCGGTGGGCGCCGAGGAGGTACCCGGCGGCGACATAGCCGAGGATGCCGCCCTGTGCGGCACCGCTGATCGTCGGGGCGGCGGACTTGGACTGGTCGTGGAACTCAAGGCCCTGCAACAGGCCCTTGCCGCGCGTGTCCTTGACGACCTCGGGGAAGTCGGCGCGTACGCGGTCGAGCGCCGCGCGCAGCATCTCGCCGCGCTCCACGACCTGCCGGTAGGCCGCGCCGTCGTCCGCCTCGAGGAGTTCGAGGACCTTGAGCGCGATGGCGGTGGAGAAGCCGTCCTTGGCGAAGGTCGAGCTGTGCACCAGCTCGAACTCCCCCCGGTAGCGGCTCTGGTGGACCAGGACGACCGAGCTCTTGGCGATGCCGCCGCCCAGGCTCTTGGACAGGACGTAGTAGTCGCCGCGCAGGCCCACGTGGGAGCTGGCGAGGAAGGCGCCGGTGCGGCCGAGGCCCGTCTGGATCTCGTCGATCAGGAGCGGGCAGTCCGCGTCGGCGGACACGCGCTGGATGTGCGCGGCGGCGTCCCGGTCGAGGGCGCGGATGCCGCCCTCTCCCTGGATCGGCTCGATGAGGAAGGCGCAGAAGGCGGGGAAATCGCGCTCCACGACGTCGGCGACGCCGTCGGTGACCACCACGTCCAGGACGCGGGCCTGCGCCCGTACGCCGTCCACGGTCTTGCTGAGGACGTCGGGCTGGTCGTGCGGGACGAAGAGGGCGCGGGCGCCGAGGCCGGCGAACGCCGAACGGAAGCCGCTGTTGTGGGTGAGCTGGACGCTGCCCATCAGCTTCCCGTGGAACGAGCCCTCCAGGGCGAGGAGCACCGGCGGGCGTCCCGCCACCTCGCCGTTGTGGCGGGCCACGGCGCCGGCCAGGTGCTCGAAGGCGTCCTGCGGCGATCCGGCGGCCCCGGACGGCGCTTCCGCGCCCGCCGTGCGGTAGGCGGAGTCCGCCACCGTGAGGCTGCCCGCCCGCGCCGCCTCCCGCGCCTGCTCGATGTGCGCCTCGATCTCGCCCATCAGCGCCCCGACCTTGAGCACCCGGTCGAACTCCGCGTGCTTGACGCCCGTTTCGATCGCCTCGGCGCCCGTGCTCGCGAAGTGCGCGAAGTAGGGCTCGGTGGCGCCGGTCTCGCGCGCGACGATCTCGTTGAGCTTTGCCGCGAGCCGGTTGGCCTCGGGGTGACGTGAGAACTGGGCGTACACCGGGATACCGGAATCCAGAACGGACTTCGCGTGGGCCGTTATCTCCGGATTGTTGTGGCCCAGGATCAGCGAGGCGTATCCGCCGCAGTAGTCGGTGACGGGAATTTCATTGCCGTCGGTGTCGAGGTGGAAGACGGTGTTGCCTTCGGCCCGCACATATTCGACGCCGAGGCCCGAACTCGACAGCACGGTGGTCAAATACGGTTCGGTGAGCTGGGGTTCCGTCGCTGCCGATTCCATCATCTCTCCTCCGGTGTGGGGAGGCAGACACTCTCCCGTCCCCCGCTGTGCCAGCACGTTTTGCGTGAGCCTAGGGAATGTCGACGGGCGGGGAAACAGCCGCCGGTAATACGCCGGTAATCCCGCGCGGGCAGTGGATTGTGCCCGTGCGATGGGCGTGCCGTGGGCGGCCTGCACCTACTTTGGGCTGCGTTCTTCCGACTGTTCCGATCGTTGCGGCTGTTCCGGACGTGGCAACTGTTCCGACCGTTGCGACCGTCGCAAAAGAAACCCGGAAGGTCGCGCACCGACTATGAGGAGCGGCTCGCCATGAAATCTCGCGCAGAAGGCCACGCGGTCGTCCTGGGTGCCGGTCCCGCCGGCCTCTTCGCGGCCCGCGTACTGGCCGATGTCTACGGTCGGGTCACCGTCGTGGAGCGGGACGATCCCGCCGACGAGCAGCGGCGCGGGGTCCCGCAGAGCGGACACGCGCATGACTTCCTGGCCCGCGGCTACCAGATCGCGGAGGAGTTGTTTCCCGGTGTCGGCGACGAGATGGTGGCCGGCGGCGCCAACGCCGCGGACATCGCCAGGGACGTCCGCTGGGTGATCGGCGGCCACCCTCTGGTCAAGGGCGAGTCCGGCCTTTCCACCGTGATCAGCTCCCGCACCTACCGGGAGAGCCACCTGCGCGCCCGCGCCGAAGCGCTCCCGCAGGTGGCGCTGCTCGGCGGCCGGGATGTCGCCGGGCTCTCCTTCTCCGGCGACGGGAGCGTCGTCGACGGGGTGTTCCTGGGGCCCGACGGCGGCGAGAAGCTGGCGGCCGACCTCGTCGTGGATGCCACGGGCCGTGGCTCGCGCACTCCCGTATGGCTGGAGGAGCACGGTCACGGGCGGGTCGAGGAGGAGAAGCTCAAGGTCGACGTGGGGTACGCGACCCGTTTCGTACGGGCGCCCGCCGACGCCTTCGCCGGTGATGTCTGCATCAACATCGTCGCCACCCCCGACTCGCCGCGCGGCGGGTCGTGCCAGCGGGTGGAGGGCGACCGTGCCGTGGTGACGCTCTACGGCGTGCTCGGGGACCACCCGCCCACCGATGCCGAGGGCTTCCTCACCTTCGCCAAGTCGCTGGCCGCCCCGGACATCCACGAGATCCTGGAGGTCGCGGAGCCGCTGACCGAGGCGCGGCGCTACCGCTTCCCGGCGAGCCTGCGGCGGCGCTACGAGCGCCTCGGCTCCTTCCCCCGCGGTCTGCTGATGCTCGGCGACGCGGTGTGCAGCCTCAACCCCCGCTACGGGCAGGGGATGGCGTTCGCCGCCATGCAGGCCATGGCCCTGCGCGATCACCTGCGCGAGGACGGGGAAGGGGCGGAGCCCGCAGCGTACTTCCGGCGGCTGACCGAGCAGGTCGTCGATCCGGTCTGGACGATGACGCTGCTCAGCGACCTCAGCTTTCCCGGCGTCCAGGGCGAGCGGACTCCGGAGACGCTGCAGGCCCTCGAACTGGTGGGCCGGACCCAGATCGCGGCGACCCTCGACGGCTCCCTGGCCCTCAGCTGCCTGCGGGTCTTCGGGCTGCTCGACCCGCCGACCGCGCTCATGGATCCCGCGATCCAGGAGCGCGTACAAGAAACGCTGTCCCGTCTACCGGCATGAACCGGCTCCGGAACAGAACGCAATCCAGTAACCGATAGGGGAAATTGAGCATGGATCTGGGGTACGCAGGCAAGTCGGTCGTGATCACCGCGGCGGGCCGGGGCATCGGAGCGGCGACCGCCCGCACGTTCCTGGCGGAGGGCGCGCGCGTCCTGGGCGCGGACCTGAACGTGTCCGCGGAGCTCAAGGAGAGCGGTGCGCTCACCTTCGAGGGCGACCTGACGACCGAGGAGGGCGCCAAGCTGCTCGCCCAGCGGACGGCCGAGGAGTTCCCGGACGGCGTCGACGTCTTGGTCAACGGCGTCGGCGGCCTCGCCGGCATGCCGATCACGGGCCTGGACGGGCTCACCGAGGAGGTCTGGCAGCGCGGCTTCGACCTCAATCTGAACTCCGCGGTCCGGGTGACCCGTGAACTGCTTCCCCAGCTGCGGGAGGCCGTGGTCAGCATCGCTTCCAGTGTCGGCCGCTGGCCGAGCCAGGGCCCGTACTTCTACGCGTCGTCGAAGGCGGCCCTGCGGGCGTGGTCCAAGGGGCTCGCGGACGACCTCGGCCCGCGCGGAATCCGCGTCAACTCGGTCTCCCCCGGGCTGATCACGACGCCGCTGTGGGACGAGTACGGTCCCCGGCTGAGCAAGGAGTGGGGCGTCGAGTCGTTCGAGCAGTTCGCGGAGGAGTTCCCGGCCATGGCCCATGTGACGGCCGGTCGCTGGGGCACGCCGCAGGAGGTCGCCAACCTGATCGCCTTCCTGGGCTCGCCCGCCGCCTCGTACATCACCGGGGCCGACTACCTCATCGACGGCGGCATGGAGAAGGTCCTCTGAGTTCGCGGTACTCCGTGGGCTGACGTTTCGTCACCTCAGGCCCGGCGAAGACCCTCCGGTCTCGCCGGGCCTGTTCCCGTCGGCGCCGCTGCCGCAGCTGTTCTCATGTGCGGCGCGATACGGGTATCACGTAGCGGCTGAAGAGGAGTTCGCGCAGTACGTCGTCGCCGCCCTCGACGATCGACACGTACCGCATGTCCCTCATCAGCTTTCCGATGGGGAGCTCGTTCGTGTAGCCGAGTCCGCCGAACATCTCGGAGCCGGCGCTCGCGATGCTCCAGCCCGCCTGACCGCAGAAGATCTTCGCCGTGAGGGCCGACTTCAGCGTTCCCTTGCGGGAGAAGACCTTGGCGGGATCGGGCCCGGCCATGATCTCGTCGTACTCGCGGGCGGCCTTGAGGCAGTGGCTCTTCATGACGTCGATCTGCATTTCCATCTGCCCCAGCTTCTGCGCCAGGACCGGGCTCTCCAGGAGGGAGCCGCCGCGGAACCGCTTCTCCTTCGCGTACGTCATGCAGTGGTCCCGTATCCGCCTGGCGATGCCGATCGCGCTCGCCGCGATGAGGGTCCGGCTGGCGTTGAGCCCGGTCTCCAGGAGCCGCAGGCCGGAGCCGGACAACTGGTTGGCGGCGGGCACCCGGCAGTTGTCGAGCTTCACCGCGTAGGTGTACGAGGCGCGCAGGCCGATGACGTCCCAGCGCTTGACGATCTCGACGCCCGGCGTGTCCCTCGGGACGACGACCGCGAGGTACTCGTCCGGATCGTCGGCGGCCTTGGCGATGACGAGCAGGAAGTCGGCGAATTCCGCGTTGGTGGCGAAGAACTTCTCGCCGCTCAGGACGAGATCGTTCCCGGAGCGGGCGGCGACCGTCCCGATCCGGTTCAGCTCGCTTCCGGCCTCGCGTTCGCTGCCGAGGGCCGCGCAGGACGTGCCGCCGGTCGCCATCGGCTTCAGGTAGCGGTCCTTGAGGTCGTCCGATCCGTAGAGCCGGACGACGGTGCTGCCGAGGATCGACACGAGCAGGGTGAAGGCCACACCGGCGTCGCCGTACGCGATCTCGTTGACGATCTCGACGCCGTCCTCCAGGGAGAGCCCGCGGCCCCCGGACTCCTCGGGCAGCCACCAGTTGGCGAGCCCCGTCGCGCGGAAGTCCTCGTACAGCTGCGGGGGCTTCTCCGACAAGGAGTCCAACTGCGTGTCTTCGCCGTCCAGTTTGCTCTTGACGAACTGTCGGAGAATCTCCAGATCTTGAGGTTCCATTGCAGCAATTTAACGCCGCTCACCCACCATGTGAGCACCCTTGCGGAACCCGCTTCGATTACCGGGCAATTACCGCACGGAGAACGGCCTTCTCCATTTATCCCCCATCATGATTACACGTCTTCCTGTCACGATGAACTGTCACCATGAATTCGAAGGACGACACGGCGTGATCCGCCTCTCCGGCTCAGCGCCCGGGGCGTATCGGGAGCAGAAAGGAGACTCGGGCCGATGAGGTTCGACGACCTGTACATCACCGGTGTCGGCGTCCACATACCCGGGCGGGTCGCGGTCGCGGACGCCGTGGAGCGCGGCGACTTCGACGAGCGGCTCGCACGCCACACCGACCTGGCCTCCATCGCCGTATCGGACGGCGTGTCGGCGCCGGAGATGGCCGCCGAGGCCGCCCGCACGGCGCTGCGGCGCTCCGGGACCGTCCCGCTGGACGTCGACCTGATCCTGCACGCCGACGTCTACTACCAGGGGCACGACCTGTGGGCCCCCGTCTCCTACATCCAGCGCGAGGCGGTCGGCAACCGCTGCCCCGCCATCGAGGTGCGCCAGCTGTCCAACGGCGGCATGGCGGCGATGGAGCTGGCCGCGGGCATGCTCAGCGGCGGCCTGCGCACCAGCTCGGCCCTGCTGACCACCGGCGACCGGTTCTGCGAGCCGGGCTTCGACCGCTGGGGCGGCGATCCCGGCACGGTGTACGGGGACGCGGGCACGGCGCTCGTCCTGTCCCGCCAGCCGGGCTTCGCGCAGCTGCGCAGCCTGTGCACCGTCTCCGAGCCGGAACTGGAGGAGATGCACCGGGGCGACGACCCGTTCGGGGCCGAGCCGTTCGAGGTCCGCCAGCCGATGGACCTGGAGGCCACCAAGCAGGCCTTCATCAACAAGGTGGGCGTCTCGTACAGCGTCGCGCGCGTACGGGCGGGCCAGTCGGAGGTGCTGAAGCGGGCGCTCAACGAAGCCGGCTGCGAACTCTCCGACATCGACTGGTTCGTGCTGCCGCACTTCGGGCGCCGCCGCCTCACGCAGACGTTCCTGCGGCCGTGGAGCCTGGACCCGACGGCGACCACCTGGTCCTGGGGCAGGACCGTGGGACACCTCGGCGCGGGCGACCAGTTCGCGGGCCTCGCCTACCTCGCCGAGTCGGGCAGCGCCAAGCCCGGGCAGCGCATCCTCCTCGCGGGCATCGGAGCCGGATTCACCTGGTCGTGCGCGGTGGTGGAGATGCGGCGGGCGCCTTCCTGGGACAACCCGTAAACGGAATTCTCTGCGGCCGGTAACTGGTAACAGGTCGCTCCTCGCGCGCGACAGAACACATTGTTACCGGCGCATGGTTGCGCCTGATTAAGGTTTCCACCGGTGCGGAGAAGTTATTCGGAGAGCCTCATTCCGGTGGGAGACATCAGTGTTTACAGAACCGTCCGGCGGCGAACTTCAGGTGGCCAGGATCGCGGTCGTCGGTCTGTCTTGCCGGGAGGGCGAGGACACCGGGACCGGCGGAGCCGAACTGTCCGACGCGCTCGCCTCGTCAGACGTATTCGACGCATTCGACGCGGAGTTCTTCGGGCTCTCCGCGAGCGAGGCAGAGGCGCTGCGACCGCGTCACCGGCTGCTGCTCGAACTGGCCTGGGAGGCGCTTGAGGACGCCGCCGTCATCCCCGCCTCGCTGCACGGCACTGCGGCGGCCGGGGTGTTCGCCGGGGCGCCGCGTGACGGGGTCGCGGCCGAGGACAAGAGTGGGGTCCCGGACGCGAGCGCGGCCCGGATCTCCCGCGGTCTGGGGCTCTCCGGCCCGAGCCTGACCATGGCCCCGGGTCCTTCCTCCGCGTCGGCCGCCCTCCACCGGGCCTGCGAGAGCCTGCGCGGCGGCGAGATCACCACCGCACTCGTGGCGTGGCCGCTCGTACAGCCGTCACCGGACGGCCTCACCCCTGAGGCACCCGACACCTCTGAGGCACCCGACGCCTCTGAGGCACCCGACGCGCTCGACGCCCCTGGCGTTGACGCGGGTATGGGCGCCGCAGTCCTCGTCCTCAAGCCGCTGAGCCTCGCCCTGGCCGACGGCGACCGCGTCCACGGCGTCATCGGCGACAGCGTCATCGCCGCCAGCGTCACGCGCGAGGACGGCGACACCGAGGCCGACATCACCGGTCTCCTCAAGGGGCTGCTGAGCCTGCGCCACGGAGGCGCGCCGCTCGAAGGCATCGTCGAAGAGGCCACGCCCCTCGACCTGGCCGACCGGGCCGGGACCCCGGGCGGCGGCACACCCGCCGTGGTCCCCTGGCCTCTGTCGGGCCGCACCCCCTCGGCCCTGCGCCGCCAGGCGGCCGCGCTGCTCGCCCGGGTCGAGGACGACCAGGGCGTGCGCCCGCAGGACATCGGCTGGTCCCTGGCGAGCGGGCGCACCACGTTCTCCCACCGCGCCGTCGCCGTCGGCGGCAGCCGGGAGGAACTGCTCGCCTCGCTGCGGGAGGTGGCCGACGGACACACCTTCGCCGGACCCGTCGCCGACCCGGACCGCACCCGCACCGTCTTCGTCTTCCCCGACGTCTTCCCCGACACCGCCGACAGCACTGACGGCACCGACACCTCCCGCCTGGCGGAGTCGGCGGCCGAACTGTGGGACGCCTCGCCGGTCTTCGCCGCGCGCATGGCCGAATGCGCGGACGCGATGGCCGAGTTCGCGGACTGGAGCCTCACCGAGGTGATCCGGGGTGCAGGGGATCGAGGCACCGGAGGCCGGGCAGGCGAAGGCCTTTCACCGGCCCACTCCCCCGAGATCGCGCGGGCCGTGCGTTTCGCGCACACGGTGTCGCTCGCCGAGGTGTGGCGCTCGTACGGTGTCGTACCCCACCGGATCGTGGCGGAGACCGGCGGGGCCGTGGCCGCCGCCTGCGTCGCGGGATCGCTCTCGCTGCGCGACGCCGTGCGCGCCGTCACCTCCGCGTCCCGGCTCCCCGTGCACCTGTCACCCGACGAGGGCTCCGTACCGTGCCATCTGGTGTCCGGCGACGGCCTCCAGGAAGCCGTCCGTACGGTGCTCGACGACGGCAGCACCGTCTTCGTGGAGATCTCGCACCATCCGGTTCTTGCCGGTGAACTCATGCGGGCCGCCGCGGAGATGGACCGCTCGTGTGCCGTCATCGGCTCGCTGCGCAACACCGAGCCCGCCTGGCGCAGGCTGACGAGGTCCCTGGCCGAGGCGTACGTGAAGGGTCTGGCCGTCGACTGGCGGCGCGCCTTCGAGGGCAGTGACGCGCGACGCGTTGACCTGCCCCCCTACGCCTTCGCGCGCGTTCGGCGCGAGGAGCGGGGGCCGGGGCGGCGGCCTCCGGAGCAGCCGCAGCCGCCGGTGCGGCAGGACGGTGCGGGCACACAGCGGGACAGCAAGGAGCTGGTACGGCTGGTCCTCGCGACCGCCACCGCCGTCCTCGACGACGAGCAGTTCGGCCTCGCCGAGAAGAGCGTGTCGTTCAAGGATCTCGGCTTCGATTCGCAGTCCGCCATGATCGTGACGAACCGGCTCGCAGAGGCGACCGGCCTGCAACTGCCCGCCACCCTGCTGTTCGACCATCCCACTCCCGAGGCGGTGGCGGGCTTTCTGGAGGACCTGCGCAACGGAGTCACCAGGAAGCCGAGCCAGACACCGGCCACCCCGGGCCCGGCGGCCTCCCGTCGCGTCCGGCAGGACGAACCGATCGCCATCATCGGCATGGCCTGCCGGTATCCCGGCGGGGTGACGTCGCCGGAGGACCTGTGGCAGATCGTGGCCGAGGGGCGCGACGTCATCTCGCCCTTCCCCACGGACCGGGGCTGGAGCGACGACCTCTACGACCCGGACCCGGCGAGCTCCGGGCGCAGCTACACGAAGAGCGGCGGATTCCTGCACGACGTGGGCGACTTCGATGCCGCGTTCTTCGGGATCTCGCCCCGTGACGCGCTGGCGATGGATCCGCAGCAGCGGCTGGTCCTCGAAACGTCCTGGGAGGCCATCGAGCGGGCGAAGCTCGACCCGCGCACCCTGCACGGAACTCCCACGGGCGTGTTCGTCGGCGCCATGGCCCCCGATTACGGCCCCCGCATGCACGAGGCGTCGCAGGACATCGAGGGGCACGTACTGACCGGCAGCACGGCCAGCATCATCTCCGGACGCATCTCCTACCAACTCGGCCTGACCGGGCCCGCGCTCACCATCGACACGGCCTGCTCCTCGTCCCTCGTGGCCCTGCACACGGCCATGCGTTCCCTGCGCGCGCAGGAGTCCGGCCTCGCGCTGGCCGGCGGCGTGACCGTCATGGCGACGCCCGGCATGTTCGTGGAGTTCTCGCGGCAGCGGGGTCTGTCCGCGGACGGCCGCTGCAAGTCGTTCGCGGCCGCGGCGGACGGCACCGGCTGGGCCGAGGGCGCGGGGATGCTGCTGCTGGAGCGCCTGTCGGACGCGCGGCGCCTCGGCCATGAGGTGCTTGGGGTGCTGCGGGGTTCGGCGGTGAACCAGGACGGCGCCTCCAACGGGCTGACCGCGCCCAACGGGCCTTCGCAGGAGCGGGTGATCCGTGACGCGCTGGCGGACGCCGGACTCAGCCCCGGTGATGTCGATGTGGTCGAGGCGCACGGCACGGGCACGCGCCTCGGTGACCCGATCGAGGCGCAGGCGCTGCAAGCCATCTACGGCCACCACCGCAAGAACGACCAGCCGCTGTATCTGGGCTCGCTGAAGTCGAACATCGGGCACAGCCAGGCCGCGGCGGGAGTCGGCGGCGTCATCAAAATGGTGCAGGCCATGCGGCACGGCACCATGCCCCGCACCCTCCACGTCGATGAGCCCACCCCGCACATCGACTGGGACTCCGCGGCCATGGAACTTCTTGTCGAGGAGCGCCCCTGGTCGCCCGTCGGCGAGCGGCCCGCACGCGCCGCCGTCTCCTCCTTCGGCATCAGCGGCACCAATGCCCACGTGATCCTGGAGGCGGCGGAGAGCACCGCTGTGCACCACCGGTCCGGCTCGAAGGCTGACGCGACCGCCGCGACGGCCGGGACCGCCGCGACCGAAGCGGTACGAGAGGGTGAGCCCGGCGGCTCATCGCTGCCGCTCCCCTGGGCACTGTCCGCCCGCAGTGCCGACGGTCTGCGTGCGCAGGCCCGCCGGTTGCTCGATCTCGCCGCAGCACGGCCCGGCCTCTCCCCTGCCGACATCGCCGACGTCGCCGACATCGGTTACTCGCTCGCCACGACCCGGAGCGCCTTCGAGCACCGGGCCGTCGTCCTGGGCCGCAGTAGGGCCGACTTCTTGGAGCGGCTGGAGGCTCTGACCACCGGTGTCTCTCACCCGGAGGTGATCACGGGGCACGCGCCCGGACACGTCAGCAGCGCGTTCGTCTTCTCGGGTCAGGGGGCGCAGAGGCTCGGCATGGGTCGCGAACTGGCCTCCGCTGTGCCGGAGTTCGCCTCCGCGCTCGACGATGTGTGCAAGCACCTCGACCAGCTCCTCGACCGCCCCCTGCGTGGGGTGATGTTCGCCGCCGAGGGTGAGACCGCCTCGGAGGGTGACGCCATCTCCGAGGGTGGTGCCGACGCCGAACTCCTTCACCGGACCGAGTACACCCAGCCCGCCCTGTTCGCCGTAGAGGTGGCCCTGTTCCGGGTCCTTGAGGGCTGGGGGCTGCAACCGGACTTCGTCGCCGGGCACTCCATCGGCGAGATCGCCGCGGCCCACGTCGCCGGCGTCATGTCGCTGCAAGACGCGGCCCAACTGGTCGTCGCGCGGGGCAGGTTGATGGGCGCGGCACGCGATGACGGCGCCATGATCGCCGTCGGCGCCGCAGAGGAGCAGGTCGCCGCGGATCTGGCGGGGCTGACCGGCGTCGACATCGCGGCAGTCAACGGACCCGAAGCCACCGTGGTCTCCGGTGACGCCGGCACCCTCGACGCGCTGGTCGAGCAGTGGCGCGAGCGCGGCCTGCGCACCTCACGCCTCCGGGTCAGCCACGCCTTCCACTCCGCCCACATGGACACCGCGCTCGACGAGTTCCGGCAGATCGCAGCCGGGCTCGACCTCAACGAGCCGAACATCCCCCTGATATCCACGGTCACCGGCGCACTCGCCGCCCCCGGCGAACTGACGTCACCCGACTACTGGGTCCGCCAACTGCGCGGCACCGTCCGCTTCCACGACGCCGTCCGCACCCTGGAGGACGAAGGCGTCGGCCTGTGCCTCGAAATCGGCCCCGACGCCGTACTCACCGGCATGATCCGCAACGGTCAGGGCGAAGACGAGGACGCGCGCGCCATGACCGCCGTGCCCTTGCTGCGTGCCCGGCATTCCGAGACCGAGGTGCTCGGCGCGGGCCTGGCCCTGGCTCAGGTGCGGGGCGCGCACGTCGACCTCGCCGCGTTCTTCCCCGGAGCGGCCCACGTCGATCTGCCCACCTATGCCTTCCGGCACAGCCGCTACTGGCTGACCCCCATGCGGCTGACCTCCGTGCGGGGGACCTCCGCACGGCCGACCTCCGCGCGGGGGACGGGTGCCGGGCCCGACGCGTCCCGGCACCCGCTCCTCGACACGGTCGTCGAACTCGCGGGCCGGGACGAGACGGTTCTCAGCGGCCTTGTCAGTTCCGATGACCACCCGTGGCTCGTCGACCACACGATCGACGGCAACGTGATCCTTCCGGCGACCGGGTTCCTCGAACTCGCCGCCACAGCGGCCGCCCGTACCGGCGCCGCGGGCGTGGAACAGCTGACCCTGGAGGCGCCCCTGCGCCTGCTCAAGGGCGAGACTCTCCGGCTCCAGATCATCGTCCAGGCACCCGGCCCGGACGGCATCAGGGCATTCGCCGTCCACGCACGGCCCGCCGACGCGGACGGCGAGGACACCGTGGCGTGGACCCGTTACGCGAGCGGCAGCCTCGCCCCCGCGGGCGCGACCGCCCCGGATCATGCCACCTTCGAGGCCCTGCGCGACTGGCCCCCGCAGCAGGCCACCGAGATCCCGCTGGCCGGCGTCCACGCCCGCATGGCCGAACTCGGATACGAGTACGGCCCCGCGTTCCAGGGGCTCCGGAGTCTGTGGCAGCACGGAGAGGAGCTGTACGCGGAGGTCGAACTGCCCGGTCAACTTCACGACTCCGCGACCGAGTTCACCGTGCATCCGGCGCTGCTGGATGCCGCGATCCAGCCTCTGGTCGTATCGGCGGCAGAGGAACTCGCGGCCGGAGACCTCCTGCGGCTGCCCTTCGACTGGCATGGCGCCACATTCTGGAACGCCCACGGCCTCAAAAGCCTGCGCGTACGGCTCACGCCCTCGGGCAGCGACAACACCGCCATCGCGATCACCGACCAGCACGGCTCGCCCGTGGCGGAGGCTCGTGCACTGACGATGCGGCCGGTGCCCCGGCAGCAGTTCACCGGCCAGTTCGGCGCGGGGGCTTCCGCCCTGCACGCCGTGGAGTGGCAGCCGGTCACGGCTCCGGAGTCCGGTGCAGCGCCCGAGAAGCTGGTGCACATCACTGATCGCCTGCCGGAGGACGTCGGTACGACGGTCCTCCAGGTACCGCCGCTCAGCAGCGACGCCGATGTTGCCGGTGGGGTGCGCGGTGTCGTGGGCGGGGTGTTGGAGTGGGTGCGGGCATGGCTGGGCGATGCCCGGTTCGAGGACTCGCGGTTGATCGTGGTGACGCGGGGTGCGGTCGGTCCGGCGCAGGGCGAGGGCGAGGGCGCGGGCTCGGCGGGCCTGGCGGGTGCCTCGGTGTGGGGGCTGCTGCGGTCGGCGCAGTCGGAGTATCCGGGCCGGATCGTTCTGGCGGACCTGGAGGAGAACCCGGCAGGATCCGATGAGGTGGCGGGGCTGCTGCGGGCCGTCGCCGGGTCCGGGCTTGAGCAAGTCGCCGTACGGGCAGGGCAGTTGCTGGCCCCGCGTCTGGTGCGTACCGCTTCGACCAGCGCGACCGGTGCGGCCGGTGCGGGGCCGGACTGGGGTGACGGCACGGTCCTGGTCACCGGCGCGACCGGCACCCTGGGCGCGATCGCGGCCCGTCACCTCGTACGGGAACACGGCGTCCGGGACCTGCTCCTGCTCAGCCGCAGCGGCGAATCCGCGACCGGAGCAAGGGAGTTGCGTACAGAGCTGGAGGAGTTCGGGGCGCGGGTGACGATCGCTGCGTGTGACGTCGCCGACCGTGGAGAGCTGGCCGCCGTATTGGCAGGCGTGCCTGCGGACCGGCCTCTGGTCGGTGTGGTGCATACGGCGGGTGTTGCCGAGGACGGTGTGCTGTCCGAGATGAGCCAGGAGCAGTTGGAACGGGTCCTCAAGCCCAAGGTCGACGGCGCCTGGAACCTCCACGAGCTCACCCGCGACCTCGACCTGAAGGCCTTCGTCCTCTACTCCTCGCTCGCCGGACTCTTCGGCACCGCAGGACAGGCCAACTACGCCGCAGGCAACGCGTTCCTGGACGCGCTGGCCACCCTGCGACGGGACCAGGAACTGCCCGCCGTATCCATGGTGTGGGGCCTGTGGGAAGAATCCAGCGGCATCAGCGGCGAACTCAGCGACGTCGACCTGCGACGGCTCAACCGCATGGGACTGCGAGCACTGCCCACCTCAGAAGCCATGAGCCTCTTCGACACGGCCCTCACGGCGGACGAGCCGGTCGTGGCCCTGACCGGCATCGACACCAAGGCGCTGCGGACGCGCACCGAGGACGTACCCGACCTGCTGAAGGCACTGGTACCCACGGCGCGGCGCCCGCGTGCCGCGGCCAACAGCGAGAGCAGCGGCCAGACCAGCAGCGCACAACCCACCTCCCTGGGCGCACAGCTCGCGGGCCTGTCCGCCGACGAGCGCGAACGGTTGCTCACCGATCTCGTACGTGGTGTGGTCGCCGACATCCTGGGCCATGACGATCCGAGCGAAGTCGAAGCCGAACGCGCCTTCCAGGAGCTGGGCTTCGACTCCCTCAACGCGGTGGAGCTGCGGAACCGGCTGAACAAACTGAGCGGATTGCAGCTGACCAACACCGTCGTCTTCGACTACCCCTCCGTCGGCGCGCTTGCGGGCTTCCTCAACGGCCGACTCGCCGTCCAGGACACCCCCGCGCCCGCCACGCTGCCCGCCGCCCTCGACAGCGGGCCGGTGTCGCCGCTGCTGAAGCGGTTGGCGGGCCTCGGCAAGGACGAGCGGGAGCGGGCAGTCGTGGAGCTGGTGCAGGAAGAGGTCGCGGACATCCTGGGCCACGACGATCCGCGGGAGATCGAAGCGGACCGCGCCTTCCAGGAGCTGGGGTTCGACTCTCTGAGCGCGGTGGAGTTGCGGAACCGGTTGAACAAGGCGAGCGGAGTGCGGTTCGCGAACACCGTCGTCTTCGACTACCCCTCGGTCGGCGCGCTCGCCGGATTCCTGGACGGGCAACTGGCCGACCGGATCGACGAGCTCACCCGGGCCACGCGGGGCGATTCCGCACCGGACACCGTGCTCTCACACCTGGGCGAGTTGGAGGAGCGCATCCGCGGCGTCGGCGATGACGACACGCTGCGGCGGCAGATCACCGAACAGCTGCAGCGACTCCTGGAGCTGACCGGGGCCGGGCTGGACGAAGACCTCGATTCCGCCAGCGACGAAGAGCTCTTCGCGCTGGTGGACGGGGCCGAGTAGCCGCGCATCGGCAGGCGGCGGCCGGACAAGCACCGACCGCCGCCTGACCGGCCCGTACACCCCGCTTCACCTCACACATGAACTTTGAAGGGTTGGATTCTGATGGCGGACGAGAAGGAACTCCGGGAGTACCTCAAGCGCGCGATAGCCGATGCGCGGGACGCGCGGGGCCGGCTGCGTGAGGTGGAGGAGAAGGCGCGGGAGCCGATCGCGATCGTGGGGATGGCCTGCCGCTATCCGGGCGGTGTCACCGATGCCGAGAGCCTGTGGAACCTGGTCGACCAGGGCGTCGACGCGGTGTCGCCGTTCCCGACCGACCGCGGCTGGCGCGAGGACCTGCACGACCCGGATCCGGACAGCGTGGGCAAGTCGTATGTGAGCGAGGGCGGCTTCCTCGACGACGTGAGCGGGTTCGACCCGTCCTTCTTCGGGATGTCCCCGCGCGAGGCCACGGTGGCGGACCCGCAGCAGCGGCTGCTCCTTGAGACCACCTGGGAGGCGATGGAGAACGCGGGCGTGGTGCCGGCCACCCTGCGCGGCAGCCGCACCGGCGTGTTCGTCGGCCAGATGTACCACGACTACGGGGCGCGTCCCAACCTCCCCAAGGAGGGCTACGAGGGGAACCTCGTCAGCAACAGCATGGGCAGCATCGCCGCAGGTCGGGTGGCCTACACGTTCGGTTTCGAAGGGCCGACCGTGTCCGTGGACACGGCGTGCTCCTCGTCGCTGGTCGCGATGCACATGGGGGCCACTGCGTTGCGCCGGGGCGAGTGCGACCTGGCCTTCGCCGGGGGTGTGACGGTGCTGTCCACCCCTGTCTCGTTCGTGGAGTTCTCGCGGCAGCGGGGCCTGGCGGCGGACGGCCGCTGCAAGTCGTTCGCGGCGGCTGCGGACGGCACCGGCTGGGCCGAGGGTGCGGGCGTGCTGTTGCTGGAGCGCCTGTCGGACGCGCGGCGCCTCGGCCATGAGGTCCTTGGGCTGCTGCGCGGGTCGGCCGTCAACCAGGACGGCGCCTCCAACGGGCTCACCGCACCCAACGGGCCCTCCCAGGAGCGGGTCATACGCGACGCCCTGGCCGACGCCGGACTCAACCCGGGCGACGTAGACCTGGTCGAAGCGCACGGCACGGGCACGCGCCTCGGTGACCCGATCGAAGCCCAGGCTCTCCAGGCCACCTACGGCCACAACCGCAACAAGAACCAGCCCCTGTACCTCGGCTCGCTGAAGTCGAACATCGGGCACAGCCAGGCCGCCGCGGGAGTCGGCGGCGTGATCAAAATGGTGCAGGCCATGCGGCACGGCACCATGCCCCGCACCCTCCACGTCGACCGGCCCACGCCGGAAATCGACTGGGAGTCCGCCGCCATGGAACTCCTCGTCGAAGCACAGCCCTGGCCGCACACCGGCGACCGGCCCGCCCGCGCCGCCGTCTCCTCCTTCGGCCTCGGCGGGACCAACGCGCATGTGGTCCTGGAGGCGGCCCCCGCGATATCCGGGGAGCAGGGGCAGGAGAAGGTCGAGGGCGAGGCTGCCGGTGCGGTGGTGCCGTGGGTCTTGTCGGGGCGGTCGACGGAAGCGGTCCGAGCACAGGCGGCCCGCCTGGCCGAGCACATCGCCACCGCCGACGTCGCCGACGTGGCGTGGTCGCTGGTGTCGAGCCGTGCGCTGCTCGAAACGGGCGCGGTCGTCGCGGGCCGGAACCGGGACGAGCAGCTGGCGGCGCTGAAGGCGTTGGCGTCCGGCACGACCGATCCGGGTGTGGTGGTCCAGGAGCGCTCCCGCTCCGGACGGCTGGGGTACGTTTTCTCGGGCCAGGGCGCCCAGCGTCTCGGTATGGGACGTGAACTCGCGGCCCGCGTACCGCAGTTCGCCGCCGCGCTGGACGACGTGTGCAAGCATCTCGACAAGTTCCTGGAACACCCCCTGCGTGACGTGATGTTCGCCGCCGAGGGTGACGCCGACGCCGGCCTCCTGCACCGGACCGAGTACACCCAGCCCGCCCTGTTCGCGGTGGAGGTGGCCCTGTTCCGGGTCCTCGAGAGCTGGGGAGTGCGCCCCGATTACGTCGCCGGGCACTCCATCGGCGAGATCGCCGCCGCCCACGTCGCCGGAGTCATGTCGCTGCAAGATGCCGCACAACTGGTCACGGCACGCGGCAGGTTGATGGGCGCGGCCCGCGATGACGGCGCCATGGTCGCCGTCACCACCGCCGAGAAGGACATCCTCGCCGACCTCACCGGCCTGAGCGGCGTCGACATCGCGGCCGTCAACGGCCCCGCGGCCACCGTGGTCTCCGGCGACACCGGGGCGCTGGACACACTGACGGAGCGGTGGCGCGAGCGCGGCCTGCGCACCGCTCGCCTCCGCGTCAGCCACGCCTTCCACTCCCCGCACATGGACTCCGCCCTCGACGAGTACCGCCGGATCGTGGCCACCCTGCGCCTCAGCGACCCGGCCATCCCCCTGATGTCCACCGTCACCGGCGCACTCGCCACGCCCGGCGAACTGACCTCGCCCGACTACTGGGTCCGTCAACTGCGCGGCACGGTCCGCTTCCACGACGCCGTACAGGCCCTGCGTAAGGAGGGCGTGGCCGACTTCGTGGAGATCGGCCCCGACGGCGTGCTCAGCGCCCTGATCGCGTCCGGGACGGAAGGCGATCTGGGTGTGGTGGCTCCGGCCCTGCGCCGCAAGCAGGACGAACCCACCACGCTCGCCCTGCTCCTGGGTCAACTCCACACCCGCGGTGTCCGTATCGACTGGCAGAAGGTCCTGCCCGCCGCCCGGCGCGTCGCCCTGCCCACCTACCCCTTCCAGCGCCAGCGCTTCTGGCTGGAGGAGTCGGCATCCCCCGCGGATCCGGCCGCGCTCGGCCTGGAGAACATCGAGCACCCGATATTCGGCGCCGCCCTCGCCCTGGCCGGCACCGACGAGATCGTCCTCACCGGACACCTCTCGGCACACACCCACCCCTGGATCAGCGACCACACCATCCACGACATGGTGCTCGTGCCGGGCACGGGCCTCCTCGAACTCGCCGCCCGCGCAGCCCACGAGGTCGGCTGCGACCGGGTCGAGGAGCTGCGTCTCGTCGCGCCGATGGTCCTTCCGGAGCACGGCGGCATCCAGGTGTCGGTGCGGGTGGGCACACCCGACGACGCCGGTCGGCGGGAGATCAGCATCTTCTCCCGCTCCGCGGACGCGGACGGCGACCTGGACCGCACCTGGAACGTGCACGCCGAAGGAACCCTCACGACGCGGGAGGCCGGAGCCGATGCCGCCGCGGCCGCCGGTCTTACGGTGTGGCCGCCGGAGGGGTCGGCGGAGGTGCCGCTCGACGGCGCGTACGAGCGGCTGATCGAGCAGGGTTACGCGTACGGGCCCGCGTTCCAGGGGATGCGACGCGTGTGGCGCGGCGACGGCGAGGTGTACGCCGAGATCCTGCTCCCGGAGGCCTGCCGCACGGACGCGCCCCGGTACGTGGTGCACCCCGCGCTGCTTGACGCGGCGCTGCACGCGCTGCTGCCGGGGATCGTCACGGAGGACGAGTCGTCGCAACTGCCGTTCGCCTGGGGCGGTGTGAACGTGTACGGCGCGAACTCCGCCTCGCTGCGCGTGCGGCTCTCGCTGCCGGACCCCGACGCCGCCGTGTCGGAGGTGTCGCTGACCGCGGTCGACGAGACCGGCCGCCTTGTCGCCTCCGTGGAGTCGCTTGCCCTGCGTCCGGTGTCGAAGGAAGCCCTCGCCGAGGCGGGCGGAACGCGCGGCGACAACCAGTTCCTCATGAAGTGGGAGGCGATCGAGCCCGGGGCGATCGACGCGCCGACCGGCGGCTGGGCCGTCCTGGGCGACACCGAGAACCTGCTCGGGGGATCGCTGCCGGGCGCGCCCGCGTACGCCGATGTCGCGGCGCTCGTCTCGGCGGTGGACCAGAACTCGGCCGTGGAGCAGGACGAGGCGTCCGTACCCGCCGTGGTCGTCGCACCGCTGATATCGGACCGGACCGCTGCGTCCGCGGATGTCGCCGATGTTGCCGGTGGGGTACGCGGTGTCGTGAGCGGGGTGTTGGAGTGGGTGCGGGCGTGGCTGGGCGATGCCCGGTTCGAGGACTCGCGCCTGGTCGTGGTGACGCGCGGTGCGCTGGGTGCGGTCAAGGGCGAGGGTGTCGCGGACCTGGCGGGTGCCTCTGTGTGGGGGCTGCTGCGGTCGGCGCAGTCGGAGTATCCGGGCCGGATCGTTCTGGCGGACCTGGAGGAGGGCCCGGCGGGGTCCGATGAGGTGGCGGGGCTGCTGCGGGCCGTCGCCGGGTCCGGGCTTGAGCAAGTGGCCGTACGCGGTGGGCAGTTGCTGGCCCCGCGTCTGGTGCCTGCCTCCGCGGCCGGTGCGGGTCCGGACTGGGGTGACGGCACGGTCCTGGTGAGCGGCGCGACCGGCACCCTGGGCGGCATCGTGGCCCGTCACCTCGTACGCGAGCACGGGGTGCGGTCGCTGCTGCTCCTCAGCCGCAGCGGTGAAGCATCCGCCGGGGCACCGGAGTTGCGTGCCGAGCTCGAAGGACTCGGCGCACATGTCACCCTCGCCGCGTGTGATGTCGCCGATCGTGGCGCGCTCAGCGACGCACTGGCACGTGTGCCCGCGGAGCAGCCCCTGACAGGTGTGGTGCATACGGCGGGTGTCGCCGAGGACGGCGTGTTGTCCGAGATGAGCCAGGAACAGTTGGAACGGGTCCTTCGGCCCAAGGTCGACGGCGCCTGGAACCTCCACGAACTCACCCGCGAGCTCGACCTGAAGGCCTTCGTCCTCTACTCCTCGCTCGCCGGACTCTTCGGCACCGCAGGACAAGCCAACTACGCCGCAGGCAACGCATTCCTCGACGCCCTCGCCACCCTGCGACGGGAACAGGAACTGCCCGCCGTATCCATGGTGTGGGGCCTGTGGGAAGAATCCAGCGGCATCAGCGGCGAACTCAGCGAAATCGACCTGCGACGCCTGGGCCGCATGGGACTGCGAGCACTGCCCACCTCGGAAGCCATGAGCCTGTTCGACACGGCCCTCGCAGCGGACGAGCCGGTCGTGGCCCTGACCGGTGTGGACACCGGCGCCCTGCGTGCCCGGGGCGACGGCGTGCCCGCGCTGCTTCAAGGCCTCGTGCCCGCATCGCGCAAGCGGCGTTCGGCGGCCGGCGGCGAGACCGGCGGGGAGGCGGAGTCCCTGAGCACACGGCTCGCGGGCCTGTCCCCGGACGAGCGTGAGCGGGTCCTGACCGACCTGGTGCGCGGTGTCGTGGCCGGGATCCTGGGCCATGAGGACCCGCGGGAGATCGAGACGGACCGCGCCTTCCAGGAACTGGGCTTCGACTCCCTCAACGCGGTCGAACTGCGGAACCGCCTCAACGCGCTGAGCGGACTGCGCCTGGCCAACACCGTCGTCTTCGACTACCCCTCCGTGGACGCGCTGGCCCGGCTCCTCGACGGACAGCTCACCGTCAAGGACGTCCCCGCGCCCAACACCCTGCTCACCACGCTGGGCGGGCTTGAGGAGGGCATCCGGGGAGTCGGTGACGACGAAGCGCTGCGGCGGCAGATCACCGAGCAGTTGCAGCGGCTCCTGGAGCTGAGCGGGGCCGGTCTCGACGACGACCCCGACGCGACCGACGACCTCGATTCCGCCAGCGACGAAGAGCTCTTCGCGCTGATCGACGGGGCCGAGTAGCCACGCACCAGAGGGCGGGCGGCGGCCGGGACGCGGTCATGATCGACCTGCACGGGTACGTCAACGGCACCCTGATCGAGCCGACGACTCCCCCGCACGGCGAGAAC
>NZ_JBEYWZ010000021.1:0-106681 GCF_040644915.1 Streptomyces sp. NPDC046925
GCGTATTTATGGAGGGTGTCGGCGAGGACGACGAGGGCGGCGATGAGGACGATGGCGCCGAGGATGGGGCCGCCGATGATCATGGCGATGATGCCGAGGACGGCGACGACGACCTTGCAGACGGCGACGATGGTGTCCCAGTTGTCGGTGACCCAGTCGCCGACCTCCTCCCACCACTTGCGGTTCTGGATGCCCGCGTCGGAAGCCTCCTCCAGCTTCTTCTTCGCCGTGCCCGCCGCGTCCTCGCGCATCTTGCGGGCGTCCTCGGCCATCTTCTTGGCCGCGTCCAGGTTGCTCTGGGCGGCGGTGACGTCGGACTTGGCGGCCGTCTGGGCCTTCTCGGCGGAAGTGGCGTTGCGGGTGGCGGCCTTGACCTTGTCGGGGTCCGGCTTGGGGACGTCCTTGCCCTTGGAGTCGTCGTCCTTGTACTTGTCGGCTTCCTTGCCCGCCTTGTCCACCCAGGAGTCGGCCGAGGACAGACGCGTCTGGGCGGAGGACAGATCGCCTTGCGCCTCGCGGCCCTTGGCCAGGGCCTTGTCGGCCAGGGCCTGGGCGCGTTCCAAATCCGGCCAGTACGCGGACAGGGCGTCGCCGGCCATCTCGTAGCTCTTCTTGAGCTTCTTCAGCTTGCCCGGCGCGTCCTCGAACTCCGCCGTGAACGACTCCGCCGTCTTGCCCGCCCACGTGAGGATCGCGTCCTCGCCCGCCATCCCCTTGATGTCCCGCAGGACTTTCGACACATCGTCGGCGAAATCGTGCAAGTTCTTCGCCAGATTCCGCACCCGGTCCGGATCACCCGGCGTCGGGTCCTTGTCCAGGTCAAGGACATGCCAATCCGCCGGACGATTCCCCGCCATCCCGCAACCCCCGCCGCTTCCGCCCCTCAAGTACCCGTACGCACATGCGAAGTTACTAGCTGCGTACGGGGGATGGAAGGCGGCATGGCGGCGTGGCGCGCCTGCGGCAGGAGGGCTCGAGTGGTACTTACTCCGCGAAGCGGAACGTCGACGTCACCGCGTCGAAGATGTCGAAGAACGACTCCGCCAGGTCCAGGACCTGGCTGCTCCCCGCCACCAGTGCGACCTTGCCCTCCTGGCCCGGTACCGGGATGAACGTCTGCATCAGTACGACGCGGATCGTGCGGTCGTCGCCGGGGACCGAGACGTCCTCGATGCCGTATGTGCGGGCCGCAAGGCCCACGCCCGGTATCTCGACCGTCTTCACCTTGCGGTACGTGTCGCCCTCGCGCTTGGCCTCCCGTACGCCGAGCTGGGCGACGATCGCGGCGGGGTCGGTCGGCATCACGTCGCCGTTCGAGGTGCGGGCGCCGACCAGGGAGACCGTGACCGAGCCGGTGATCGGCACGTCGCCGCCGAAGCTCTCCGCCATGCAGCCGCAGTACAGGGCGCCGGACTGCCAGGCCTCCTTGGACGCCTTGCGCAGGAAGCCCTCGAAGGTGTTGCGGTGGGGTTCGAGCTCGGGGCGTTCGCGTACGCGGTCGTTGATCATCTGCCGGATGCTGGCGTCGCGCGACTCCGGGCGGACGTCGAACTCCCACCACGTCTCCGGCACCTTGATGCTGAAACCGCCGCGGGCGATGGTCTGCGCTTCGGTGTAGCGGGCCATGCTGTTGTCCCCGTCCCCTGTGTCGTCCGTCTTTGTCGTCCGTCGACCCGTCGACTTTGGCTGTCAGCGTACGAGGCGGCGGGCAGCGGCCTCACTTTGCGTGGCTAGCTCTCGGCACCTGGCTGTGTGTCTGCGCTCGGCGCAACGTACGTACCTCGCTGCGGCACCGTGAAGACCAGACCGTCTTCGACGAGCACTGCGATCGCCCTGCGGACCGTGGTCCGCGCAAGGCCGTACTGCTGGACCAGCTGAGTCTCGCTGGAGATGGGCCTGTTGGGCAGCCAGTCCCCGCGCTCGATCCGGGCCCGCAGGATGCCCGCGAGCTGTCGGTACGGCGTCACTGGCCCTTCGTGATCGATTTCAGCGTCCGGTTGGAAGTTCATGATCAGGAAGCTACTCGTACAGAGAAGGTCTCTGTCATAGAGGTACGTCTCTATACGTAGCGATACAAGGCGAGCTAAGTTGGGTCCCGTAATGCACAGCACCCCCGCAGCCGCTGGAACGGCCCGGGGGCATGGCCAACGCTGCTCAAGGAGCGTCGACATGAGCGACCCTATCGTTCGATTCCTGGGGTGGATGCTTGCCGCATTCGCCCCGCGACCTCGGGGCCGGCACCGGCTCGAAGGCGTCCCGAACGCACAGATCCCGCCGCCCCCGTGCCCGCCCCGCTTCACCGAAACCCTCGACGGCCGCGCGTCGGCCATCGTCCGCCCCTATGTGCTCACGCCCGGCGAGACCCGGCTCCAGCGCGAACGCCGCCGCGCCCTCTACCTGGCCACCCTCGGCATCGATACGGGCCCGCGCCGCATTCACGGCGTAGCGGTGGCCGCGCGGTGAGCCCGCGTCCTCCGGTGCGGATGTGCGCCCGGTGCCAGCGCACCACCGACGCCCCCGTCCTCGTACACGAAGTGCACGCGGCGAACGGGGCAGGGTTCAACGTGTACGCGTGCGGGGAGTGCGCCCCTTCCTATCCCCCGCCCGCCGACGTCCTGGAGCTGCTCGGTCCTGTTGCTCCGGCCGCCCGGCGCTCCCCCTCTCGTCTCACCGTCCGCGTCTACAAGGTCAATCGCGACGGGGCTGTCATCGAGGAGCGGGGCGAGGTCGAGATCGTCGCGGACGGCGACGACGCTCATCGGCTCCTGTCCGGCGGCTGACCCAGCGGGCAGCCCAGGGGGTGCCCAGGGGGTGCCCAGGGGGTGCCCAGGGGGGTGGCATTGCAGGAAAGTCCCGTCGCGAGGGCGGTTCTGCCGTACCTCGTTGGGACTTTCCTGCAATCCGTAGGCCCACCGTCCCCTGGGAGGGACGGAAGGCGGGCGGGGTTATCCGCGAGGCTCCTCCCACGTCGCCGTCAGGTCCGTGCAGTGCACGGTGATCGTCGCGTCCGTCAGCTCTATCTCGTGCGTCACTCCCCCGCACCCGGCCTCGCATTCGCCCCCGCCCCGCGTCTCACACGGCAGGACCTCGTCCAGGAGCAGGGTGATCGTCTGCGCCCAGTCGATCGACCTTGCGTAGTCGATGGAGAAGCGGGTGACGCCCTCGTACTCGATGCGCAGGCCTTCGTCGTGTTTCCACTTGTTCAGGGCGAATGTCAGCGATGCCCTTCCCGTCCCGCGCGCCGTCCTCGTCGGGAGGGATATATCCGTGAGCTCCAGGTCCTTTACGCAGCGGACGTTCGCGAAGGCGTAATGCTGCGCGTCGGACGCGAAGGCCCACGCTCCGGCGGGCAGGGCGTCCCTGAGGGCGGGTAGCGCCGCCAGGTATTCCCGTGGGTCGACGCGGAAGCCGTGCCATTCCTCGTCCCAATCAACCTGCACATACTTCATCTGGTGGAGCATTCCATTCCGGCACGCGGGGGCGGGCCATTCGTCCGGGCTGCGACCGAACTGGGGCAGTTTGTACGGTCCTTTGCCTCACGAGACATTCACTACTTGGCATTGTGAAACCTGGCGAAGCCATTGACCCCTTCAGTACCTTCAGATGGCTTGTAGAACTGTCGCCCCACCGGGAGTCCCACGTGAACCGCAGTCGCACCCTGCCCGTCGCCGTCGTCTCGCTGACGGCGGCCACTGCTCTGCTTCTGACCGGGTGCGGGGGTGGGGGCGACGAGAAGGATTCGGGCAAGGACAAGATCGCTGGGGCGGATGAGGGCGGCGCGAAGAAGTCCGCGTCGCCGAGCTCTGACGCGAGTGCGGACGCGAAGATCGATCGGCCGGAGATGAAGTTCCCGTCCGATGTCGATCTCACCTTCGACAAGGTCAGCCTGTCGGACGCCGACCAGGCCGCGGCGTGGAATGACGCGCAGAATTACGCGCGGGCCATCGAGTACGGAATCGTCAAGCAGGACGCCGGAGATGCCGGGTACAAGTTCTACTCGGAGATCGGCAGCCCGGCGCAGTCGTACGCGAAGAAGCAGATCAAGGACCACATCGACGCCGGTTACACCGTCACCGGCGAGCGTCGGTACACGGACGTGAAGGTGGAGACGGTCTCGAAGAAGAAGACGGTCGCCGTCACCTTCTGCACCAACGACAACAAGCTCTTCGGCAAGGAAGTCAAGAGCGAGAAGGTCCTCCGCACCAAGCCGAGCATCAAGGACTACTCCTCCTGGCAGATCTCGATGACGGCCTCGAAGCAGACCAAGGGGCTGTGGCGAGCAGATCTGATCAAGGTGGAGGGCGAATCTCAGCAGTGCATGGGATAACGGGGCCAACGGGGATAACGGGGATAGGTATGCGTAAGCCACTTATAGTGTCGGCCGTCTGCGGCTCGCTGCTCTTGATGGCGGGCAGTCCCGCAATGGCAGCGGATCCGGTCGCGATTGACAGCCAGGGTTCCAAAGGGCCGGACCGCACGGTCGGCGCCGCGGCCAAGATCACCTACACACGCTCCGGGAACTCTCCGGGCAGCGGTCCGGTCACGTCCGTCGACCCGAACTGGACGCCGCCGCCGTGCTGGTACGCGCCGGAGTGGAAAGCCAGCGAGTTCGGGGAGTACCGCGACCGGCTGTACTTCGGGGCCAGGCACGACCCCGACGCCCCACGCGACGCCCTGAAAGAGATGTCGGACGAGAACCAGGGCTACCGCAAGGACAACTACAACATCGACAAGGAGAAGGAAGGGATGTGGTGGGGCGCGCAGTTCAGCCCCGACGCCACCGTCGCCGAGCAGGCGAAGTGCAGCGATCCTCCCTTCTGGGTCGACAACGGGGAGACCCCGGACGTCCCGAACGCCATCAGCCCCGAGATCCTCGCGGAACTGGCCTACAACCAAATCCAAGTTCCCGGCACCAAGGTGTCCCTCGCCCCCGACGGTCCCTCCAAGGTGAATCTCCCCACCTGGGCCTGGCTCGACAAGGGGGACTTCCAGCCCGTGTCCGTCACCGCCTCGCTCGACGTGCCCGGTCTGCACATCGAGGCCACGACGACCGCGAAGCCCACCGCGCTCAGCATCAAGCCGGGTACGGAGGACGCCGTGCGCATTCCCGCGTCCGGCAAGTGCGAGCTCAACGACGACGGTTCGATCGGGGAGCCGTACGCGAAGGGCAAGTCCAAGGAGACGCCGCCCTGTGGCGTCACCTACCACCGCTCCTCCGGCAACGGGACGTACAACTTGCAGGCCACCGCCACCTGGGACATCACCTGGACCGGATCCGGCGGCACGGGCGGCGATCTGCCGGACGGCGAGTACGGGGACGATCAGCCGGTCACCGTCGAAGAGGTTCAGTCCGTCAACCGCTGACCCCCGCCGGCGCCGGCGCCGGCGTCGGTTCGCGTTCAGTCGCGCGACCGCGCAGCCTCGCCCCGGCGAACGCAAGCAGGCCCTCCAGCTCGATCTCACGCGGCGCAACAGCGTCAGCCGCGTCGGGGTCCGGCGGGGGGCCTGCTGCCGTTCCCCACTCCGCGATGAGCCAGGGGCCGGAGTGCCAGTCGACGGGCACGAAGAGCCCAGCGATATCAGCCGCGTCCCGCAAATCCCGAAGTAAATGGAAGCAAAGAGGCAGGCAAAGGGAAAGGAAAGAAGTGCTGATGGGCGCCAATCCCTTGCCTCTCAGCGGGAAGCCGCCCTTCACTGCCCCTTCACATTTAAGGTTTCGCCACCCATCTCTCACTCGACCTTCGCTCTAGCAAGTACCCATCCCGACGAATAGCGTTGGCCCCCTTGGCGATACGCTCGCCGGACGGGACTCGTGTGTGAACTGCCGCCGGGCTCCGGTACGCCGACCACCCAGAGGACCCGGGGGACACCACGTGAGCGATCTACGCCTCGACGACACGATCTTCGAAGAGCTGCGGAAGACGTTCTCCACGGTCAGCGATCGCATGGACGCCGCACGCCGTGCCCTGCGCAACACCGACGGCTCGGCCGTGGGCGCGGGCAAGCTCGTCGAGGATGTGCACGAGTTCGCCGATGAGTGGGGCTACGGCGTCAAGCAGCTCGGCAAGCACACGCACGGCGCCGTGAAGATGATCAACAAGATCGGCGAGAAGTTCAGCGAGCTCGACCAGGAGCTCGCCGAGTCTCTCAAGTCGGCGAAGGCGGACTCGAAGTCGGACTCGAAGAGCTCGAAGAAGAAGGGCAAGTAGCGTGGGGAAGCGGCCCGCCTTCCCGCACATCGGCTGGGACCCCACCCCCGGGGACGTGACGGACACCCGTGAGATCGCGAAGAAGCTGGGCGGGCTCGCCACGGAACTCGGTACTGCCGTACGGGACTTGGAGCGGATCGAGTGCGGGGCCTGGAAGGGCAAGACCGCGCTCGCCTTCACCGAGTACATCGGCCATGACGTCACGCCCCTCGTACGCAAGAGTCATGAGTCGTTCGACAAGGCCTCGCGGGCACTGCACAAGTGGGCCGGTGAGCTCCAGGACTTCCAGGACGAGGCGGACCGCCTCGAGAAGTCGGCCGGGGAGAAGCTCGACGCGCGGGAGGAAGCGAAGCCCGACAGCGACGAATCCGCCAAAGCGTCGGGGGACGTCGACGGGGTCGCCCAGAAGGTCTATGAGCTGGAGGAACGCTATAAGCGTGCCGCCGGGGCCATCAGCAAGGAGCTCGACAAGGCCGGCGACATCGCCCCGGACGAGCCCGGCTTCTGGGACAAGCTCACCAAGGGCGTCGCCGAGGCGTGGGACGCCACGGGAAAGTGGATCAAGGACCACGCCGACATGATCAAGCTGATCGGCGATCTACTGAGTGACCTGACCGCGGTTCTGGGCCTGCTGGCCATCATCACGCTGCCGTTCCCGCCGCTAGCGGCGATCTTCGGTACGGCCGCGCTGATCGCGAGCGGTCTCGCGCTCGCGGCGCACGGGGTCGCCAAGGCCGCTGGAGCAGACGTGAGTTGGGTGCAGCTCGGACTGGATGCCGTGGGGCTCATGCCAGGTATCGGCATGTTCAGCAAGGCCACCAAGGTGGTCGGCGAGGCCAAGGCAGCCACCGCGCTCAGCAACCTCGGCAAGGGATTCAATTCCACCCACATCGGAAGCTCTCGCATTCTGATGTCCTTCGGCAAAAGCTCTAAGGGCCTCACCGGCGGGATCGGCAAGGGCGGCCTCGTGAAGATCGGTGGCATGTCCGACGACGTCTTCGAAATCTCACACGCGACCAGTGGTCTGAAGTCACGCATGGGAGGGCTCGCCGCCGGGGGCTATCACGAGGGTCAGTGGCTCGGCACGAAGACCCTCAACATGATCCCGAAGGTGAACATCGACCCCACGGGGGCCGGAATCGCCATCGATGCCGGAGCCAAGATCTTCCCCAAGATCACAAGCATCCACCAACACGTAGGGGAGGCCCTCTTTCCTGGCGACCAGTTCGAGAAGTCGGCCGCGGGACATTGATCGCACACCGCCGACTGGCAGAGTGAGAATGCGGGGCAAAGGCCGCAGACTCACCACACAGGAAGATACGTACGTACATGGATATCTGGCAGCCTGAACCGGGCGAGACTCTCCTGGCGCGCGTACCGGTCACCTTCGCGTCCGGTGCGGCGATGCGCGTCAGAGGTATGCGCTGGTTCCGCGACACCGAGCGCAATGACATCCAGAGTGAACTGCGCAACTGGCCCGAAGGCCCTCTGTACACGGCTCGCTCCGGCGGGGACACACTGGCACGGAACGCCGCCAAGGGCGGAATCCTCGCTCTGGGCGGCATCATCATGGCCGCCCTCAGCTCTGCCGGGGGCAACCTCAGCGGTGGCTCAGGATCGGACTCCGGCTCTGACACCCCGCACGACCCCGCCGACGAAGTGGCGGACTTCCCTGTCATGTGGGCGGCGTCCGGCACGATCGCCCGCTCCCTCCCCTGGCAGCTGGACCCCGGGCGCTCGGACACAAAGCGCTACCAAACCCACGCGATCCTCACCGACCGCCGGCTGGTCATTGTGGGCCTCCCCTTCTACAAGAAGGACCTGGAGATCATCGAGGACGAGGTTCTCTGGCAGATCCCGCGTTCGGCCATCAGCGGTATCGAACCCCGGGACTTCAAGGACGGGGACGATTTCAAGGTCACCTTTACGGACGGCTCATGGTGCAGGCTGAGCAGCTTCAGACGGCAGCGAATCCTCCGATTCATGCCTCCTTCAGTTGAGTTGACCCCGCTGGAATCTCTGACTTCGGCGCAGCAAAGAACCGTGGCAGCCTTCGTCGCCTCGAAGGTTCAGGCGCCGGACGCAGCCTCTCCCAGCGTCACTCGCCGCCCGAGCGGCCACTTCCGGGTCGAGATTCTGCTTCCGAGCAGGTTCAGTTCCTTCTTCGGCGCCCCCGACGTGAGCATGGTCATGGACTCCGACGGCAGACAACTCGAGATCACGGAATATCACTCGGAAGACTTCTGAATCCTGTCTCCTGGCCCTGTCTCTCCCCCCAGAACGGTCGCTTCATGACGCCCTCCGCCGACTCCACGAGCGTGCTTCGGCCTGCCCCCACTGATGGTGTCGAGCCCCCGCCCATCTGGTTCCTGGTCCCCGACGGCTTCTTCGCCCTCCCCCTGGCCGCCACGACCGAGGAGCGCGCCGAACTCTCCCGGGAATTCGTACGCGGCCTCTACTCCCGCGGTGACGACAGCATCTGGGAGCCCGCCGCCTCCTACTACGAGGGCGTCGCCGAGATGATGGCGGACACCGGCGTCTCGTACTCGGCGATGGGACTCTTCTCCACCGTCGATGCGGACGACGGCGAAGACGCGGAGACGGAGGTCACCGAGCACACCAGCGAAGCCGAGGCCCGTTACGAAGGTGCCGACGGTGTCGCCCAGTGCGCCTTCACCGTGGCCGCTGTGCCAACGGGCCAGGCCTCGGAAGATACCGACATCGCCGCCCAGGGCATCCTGGCTGCCCTCTCCCGGGAGCCACACAATGACGCCCGCTGGCTCGATCTCCCGTGCGGGCCGGCGGTCTCCTGCATCACGCTGACCGAGTACAAGCTCAGCCCGCAGGTGACCGCGTCCGGCGAGCCGATGGATCTGCTCACCGGACAGATCCAGGTCCATGTCCCCTTCCCCACCGGCCCGTTCACCGCGATCTTCACGCTCAACACCGCGTCCACGGATTACTGGTCCGAGTTCTGCGACATCATGACTGCCGTCCTCCAGACAGTGAGTTTCACGAGGCCCACGGAGGATGAACTCGCAGAGGACGAAGAGGAGCCTTCAGGGGGCTCCGCGACGCCGAGCCCTGCGGCCTGATCCCGCCATGGACTGGTACCCCAGCCCCGAAGAGGACGTGCTCCTGCGCACAGCGGCGAAATTCGCCACCGGCATGGCCCCGGCCGTCGCCGGATCCCGCTGGTTCCGCAACCCCGAGCGCGAGGACATCCAGCAAGAGTTGGAGGGAAGGCAGGATTGGCCCGCCGGGCCCTCCTACGAGCTGAACTCCACCGGCGACAAGGCGGCCCGCCGCACAGGCCGTGCACTCCTCGTCGGCATCCCCATGGGGGCGAACATCATCGCCAACCTCGGCGGCGCTTCGGGCACGCCTCTGGGAGAGGTGCCCATGCGCGGCAAGCCCCAGGACCCCGCGAACGAGGTCGAGGACTTCCCCGTCATGTGGGCCGCGCCCGGCGCCCTCGCGCGCAGCGTTCCCTGGCAGTTGGACCCTGGGCGACGGCCCAAGGAGCTCGCGACCGATCTGGTTCTTACCGACCGGCGGCTGATCTTTCTCGGTACTCGTTGGGGGACCCTCGACAAGGCCGAGGTGTTGGGGGAGTTTTCGCGTGACGCCATCGCCGGGGCGCGGCAGATGAAATTCAGCGAGATCAGCGCAGATGTCCGCATCACGTTCAGGGACGGCTCCTGGGTCCGGCTTTTCACGGGTACTCCGGACAGCGCGGAGCGGCTCGATCAAGTGCTCAGCGGCACGGTTCGGCTTCTGACGGAGCGCACCCTCTCCGCGGGGCAGCGAGCGCGGGTGGAGCAGTTCATGGGCGGGCTGCCCAAGACAGCGCATCCGCCGACCTTCACCGTGCTCCGCAGCGGTGTCGTCCTGGTGGAGTCCCGTGTCGCCGTCAGGGCCGGCTCCGGGGTCTTCGAGACGCACTCCCTCTTGATGGACGACGAAGGGCGCCCGGCGCAGGCCGCCGACGACGATCTCTGAGCCGGGCGGCCGAACAGCCGAACAGCCGGGCAGCCGGGCAGCCGAACTGAAGGATCACGTAATGACAGCTTGGACGCCCGAGCCCGGCGAGACCCTCCTCGCCCGGATTCCCGTCAGCTTCGCCACCGGTGCGGCCACCCCCGTGTCCGGTATGCGCTGGTTCCGGGACGAGGAACGGCGGGATATTCAAGGGGAGTTGGCGGGGTGGCCCGATGGGCCCGTCCATACCGCCCGCTCACAGGCCTCCCGTCTCGCCCGTCGGGGCCTCAAAGCCGGTCTCCTCGTCGCCCTTGTCGCCGTCGTCGGAGCTCTCGGCAACAGCGGGGTCGGCAACATCAGTACGCTCGGCCGGTCCGACGACCCGGAGGACGAGGTCGAGGACTTCCCCGTCATGTGGGCCGCGCCCGGCACCCTCGCCCGCGCCCTGCCCTGGCAGCTCGACCCCGCCCGTCGGCCAAGCACCGACCGCACCCACGCGATCATCACCGACCGGCGTCTCCTCGTCGTCGGGCTGCTGGACGACGCGGAGACCATCTGGGACGACGTCCTGTGGGAAGCGCCGCGTTCCGCCGTCAGGCGCGTGGAGCCGCGTGACTTCGGGAGCGGGGGCGACGTCAAGGTCGTCTTCGCGGATGGTTCGTGGTGCAGGCTCCGCAGCCGGTGGCGTGATGCGTTCGTGGAGCACCTGGGCAACCTGGTCCCGGAGGTCGTCGGTCTTGAGGCGCTCACCACTGCCCAGCGCATGACCGTCATGGCCTTCGCCGCCGCACATTCCGCCGCCGGTACGCCGCTCGTCACCCGGCAGCCCGACGACAATCTCCTCGTCGCGATCCGGGCGTCGGACCGTGTCAGTCCGTCCCTCGGGCTCTGCGCAGGCTTGCGGCCCATGGTCATGGGTCCCGACGGCGAGGAAATCAAGGACGAGTGGATGGCCAGCTCCCTCACCCCGCCCCGTCACCGCACTCCCCTCGCCCCCATGGAAACGCCCTCGTCGCGACAGTAAAGTGCGCCCAATGAGCTACGGGGTGGAGCAACGGGTGAGCGGTACGGAGAGCAGTACGGGGAGCGGGGGCCGCGAGGGGCCGGATGGTGCTGGGGGCATAGCGCGCCTGAGCCCTCACGACCGGCCCCTCCCTGAACGCCCCCTCCTCCTCGCGATGCTCGCCACCCTCTGCTCCGTACTCCTCCTCGCCTCCGGCCAAACGCACCCCGCGAGCGCCGCCGCGCAGGACGCCGGGAACGACCCCGCCCGGGCGACAACCCAAGCCGCCGCCCTCGCAGACCTCCTGCGCCGCGACCCCGTCCACGTCACCGACCAGCTCCCCCGCGACATCCCCCGCTCCGCCGCCCCCGACTTCGCGAAGCTCGCCAAGCGGACCGGCGTGCCCACGTACGTCCTCGTGCTGCCCGAACAGGACCGTGGCGACGAGCTGCTCGGGGCCGTGCACGATCGGCTCGGGCGGGACGGGCTCTATGTGCTCGTCGATGACATGGGGGTCTCCGACGCCGCGGCCTACGGGGTACGCGCGCCCGCCGACGACGCGTTCACCGTGTCGCTCTATGAGCTGCCGTACGACGCCGGGCCCCTGCTCAGCTTCGAGCGGTTCACCGACGTCATCGCGCTCGGCGGCAAGAAGGCCGCCGAGCGTGCGGAAGCCGCCCGCGAGAAGAACGAGGCCTCGGGCGGCGAGGGCGTCGACAAGATGCACATCGACCCCGTCGACCGCGACAACCAGTCCTTCGTCACCGGGATCGCCCTCACCGGCGTACCGCTCCTGATCCTCTTCCTGAGTCCGTATCTGCGGCGGTGGATCCGGCGGCAGCGCGCCGCGCGCGGCCCGGGTGCGAAGGAGCAGCCCAGCGGCCCCCGGCGCCACCTCACCCCCTTCCGCATCGAGGTTGGTGTCGCCGTACTCGCCGCCGGTGCGGTCGCCCTCGGCGCCTTCCTCGCCTTCCACGAGGACTCGGCCCGTACGTCCCCTCCGCCCACCGCGTCCGACCTGTCCAGCCGCGTCGAGCGCGTCGCCGCCGGGCTGAAGCAGGAGGGCCAGGCACGCGGGGCGGTCTACAGCGACCCGGAGAGTCCGCGCCCCCTCGACTCCGCTCAGCGCCGCGAACTGCTCCACCGCATCGAGAAGTTCGACCGCGGGCCCGTCCGCATCCTCCTCGTCCCGCAGCTCACCGAGGACGAGTCAGGCGGCGAGCCCGAGATCTTCGTGGAGGCCGTGCGGCAGAAGATGGGCGGCGAGGGCGACCACGGCGTGTACGTCGTCGCCGATCCGATCGGCGGATCCATCGACGTCGTCACGTACGACGTCCACATCAAGGCCAATGACATCGCCTTCGGCATCCCCGACTCCATCCGCTACGGCGATGACGACGACCGCTCCGCCGACCACCAACTCGGCGAACGGCTCGACGACCTGATGACGTTCCTCGAAAAGGCGCCGCGCTCCGAGCGCGCGGAGACGTCCTCGCTCGGCATGGACGACGCGCCCGAGCCCGTCGAGGACGAGGCCCTGCGCCCGCTCTTCTCCGGCGACTTCTGGCCGGGTCTCATGATCGGCGCTCTCGCGGCCGGGCTGCTCTTCGGGATCGTCGCGGCGCTCCTGGGCCTGCTGCGGCTCGCGGTGCCGGGGCTGCGGCGGACGCCGGCCACCACCGTGTCGCCCGACGGCACCCTTGGCTTCTCGGCGCCGCCGGACCCCTCCGCTGGTTTCCTGCGCCGTACCGCGCGCGACGAACTCGACGCGCTGGCGCGCGAGTTCGACCCGGAAGCCGCTCTCCGCTCCGCCGTCCGCACCCGCGTCTACGACTGCCTCGACGCCGCGACGCTGCTCGTCGATCGCGACCCCGACGGACATGTCGACGACGACGCCACGCCATCCGACCTCGCCGCCGCGATCGTCCTTGCCCGGGCCGGCCGGAGCGCGCTCACCGGCAACGACAAGCCCTGCTGCGCGCTCAACCCGCTGCACGGGCCGTCCACGGGCTGGCGCGACGGCCGGTACTCGCCGGACGACCAGCGTCTGCGCACCATCCCGGTGTGCGCGGAGTGCCGCCTCCTGGTCGAGGTGCAGCCGCGCCTGGCCTACACGCTCCGGCTCACGCTGCCGGGGTCGGGCCGCTCGGAACGCGTGCCCTACGAGGACGCGCCGGGGCCGCTGCCCGCCATCACCAACGGAGTTGCCCAACTCATCCGCCAGGTACGGGAGTACGCCGGTGTTCAGTGACCTGAAGCGTCTCACCGCGGCCGCGATCGTCGCCCTCGCCGCCCTGCTCGCCACCGCCACGCCCTCCGTGGCGCAGGTTCCGAGCGCGCCCAGCCCCGGCCAGAAGATCGCCGACGCCCTGCGCGAGTCGCCGGTGTACGTCGACGCCTCGTACGCCGACTCCGTGCCGCCCGCCCGCCGGAAGCAGCTCGCACGGCAGATCGAGAAGACCGGCCTGCCCATCAAGGTGGCTCTGGTGCCGCTCGTCCAGGGCGACGCGTACGAGGGCGAGTCCGACGTGTTCGCGGAGGTCGTGCACGACCGCCTCGACCAGCGCGAACTCATCCTCGTCACCGGCGGCGACAAGTGGAGCGGCAACCTGAACGGTTTCGAGTGGCCGGGCGAGAAGCAGCAGGCCCGCGACGCCGTGGGCACGGTCGGTTTCCTGGACGAGATGAAGGACGCGGGGCTCGCCGAGCAGACGGCCAAGGCGATCGAGCTGATCGCGCGGGGCGACGGCACGAAGGCGTACGAGAAGGCCACGGAAGACCTGGGGAACGGCAGCAGCGGCAAGGGGAACGGCAGCCTCCCCCGCCAGGAGACGGCGGAGAAGGACGACGACTCGTCCTGGCCCTCCTGGCTGCTGCCGGTGGCGGTCGCGCTCGCCCTGGCCGCAGCGGGCCTCGTCCTTTTCGTACGACGCCGGGGGCGCGGCCGGCCCGGCCAGCACCCGACTGCCACGGGAGCGCCGTTCGCCTTCCCGCAGGCGGTGTTCGCGGCGGCGCGCACGGCGGACGAGGCGGCGCTGCGACGCCAGACGGAGGCGGAAGTCCTCGCACTCGGCGAGGCGGCGGCCGAGGCACCCCCGGCCTCAACACCCCACCTCCAGCGCGCACTTGACGCCTACGCAGCTGCGGGCACCGTGCTCGACTCGGCGCGCGGCCTTCCTGACCTGGCGGGCGTACTCGCCCTGGTGGCGGAGGGCCGCGACGCACTGACCCCGCACCGCGACGGCACACCCGCGCCCCTCCCCCTCTGCTTCTTCAACCCCCTGCACGGCCGCGCCGACGCGCGCATCCGATGGCGTCCACTGGGCCGACGCGATCAGCTGCGCGTGGCGGCATGCGCGGAATGCGGATCGGCGGTACGCGCCCGCCGGGCACCAGAGGTACTGACGGCCGACCACGAGGGCCGCACAATCCCGTACTTCGAAATCCCGGCCGCCGAGAGCGTCTGGGCAGCCACGGGTTACGGCTCCCTGCTCCGAAACACGGAGACGGAGGCGGACGGCCTCGCGGTGCGGGTGGGGCGGGGGGACTTTTCGCGGGGGCGGGGGTAGGGGGGCGGATGCCTACCGCGCCGACCGGCTCTTCCCCTTGCCCTTCTTCCGTAGCTTTCGCAGGCGTGCCTGGTGGGCGGCTCGGCGTTGTTCCTCGCGGGTCGCGCGGATGCGGTAGGCCGCCCAGGACAGGGCCGCGGCGGTGACGGCGTAGGCGAGGAGGGCCGGGAACGCGCCGTCGATCTCGCGGCACGTGGGGCGGTAGGAGACGCAGTTGCGGCCCGGGAGCGCCGAGATGATGTACGCCGTCACGATCACCGGCAGGGACCAGCACACGCCGGTGGCGACGCGGCGTGCGATACGCCTCGGGGTCGCATCGCCCCGCAGCGCGTCGGACGCCCAGAGCCCGCCGCAGGCTCCGGCGACGGCCAGTACCCCGGCCATGATCCCGAAGACCCAGGCGCCGCCCGGCCAGTCCGCGATCAGGCCCGGGGATTCGCGGATCACCGTGCGCCAGGCGCCCTTCGCCCAGAGGACACCTGCGGCAAGGGCGAGCAGGGCAAGGACCAGGGCCACAACGGCGAAACCGTCGCGGGCGCCGGAGCGGGGCGTGTCGTCGGAGCGGCGCGTGTCGTCGGAGGGCGTCATCGTCAGTCCCAGTGCAGCGTGCCCGCCACCGTGTCGAACAGTTCCACCATCTGGTCCGCCAGGGGATCCATGGGGGTGGAGAAGTTCAGGAGCAGCCAGCTCTTGGTCGCGGGGATCGGGACGTAGTACGTGACCAGGGTGTTCGGCAGTGTGCTGCCGAGTTGGGAGGTGGGGTCCGGTGCCTCCTTGCGGCGCTGGCGGACGGCGTTGCCCGCGGCTGCGAGCGTCACCACACCGACCTCCTCCGCGTCGGGCTGGTCCGAGTCATCGGATCGTGCGCCGCTCTTGGAAGCCAAGTGCTCCGCCAGCTCGTGCGCGTCCGAGATGTCCGGCCACTCGTCGGGGCCCGGGATGCTGATGAGGAGCGAGGAGGCCAGGGGGAGTTGGCCGACCGACAGGGTCGAGATGTAGAGCTCCGTGCCGCCGACGCCGTAGGCGTCCTTGGCCTTGCGCTGTATCTCCCGCATGAACTGCTTCTTGATGTGCGGGGCGTTGTCCACGCCACGGAACTGCTGGTCCGCGAGGGCGACGATGCCGCGGTCCCGGTCCTCGGGGCCCAGGGGCAGCGCGAACCAGCCGTCCGGCACGATGACGTTGTAGTCGGAGGGCGGCGAAGTGAATTCGCTGGCGTTCTTCATCGGATGCACGTTCTCGAATTCACTCAGGGGTTTCCGGATTCCGGCTTCGGGGCGATGTCGTTTCCGTCCTCGTCCACCAGATCCAGCCGCAGCGTCGGGACGATCTCGTCCACACGCTGTGTGTTCTCCTCCGTCAGCTGGATCTTCTCCCAGGTCGCCGTGACGACGACCAGGCTCTGCATACCGGGCGGAAACACCGCGTACTTCACGAACTCGGTGATACGGCGGCCGAGCCCGAGCATCCGCTTGATCTTCAGCGTCGCCTGGACCCGCACCGCGGGGCCCGCCGCCAGCTCCAGGCGGGTCACCTCCGGGTCGCCCACGACCTCGCCGTTCTCCCACTCCAGGAGCAGCGGGATGACCTCGTCCGCGGCGGGGCGCGGGACGCCCTCGTCGCCGTACGAGTCGATCACCAGGTTGATCAGGCCCTCGCCGCTCTCCGCGTAGTACGCCGCGACCAGCGCCGGAGCGTCCTCGTTGAGGTTGAGCGCCCGCTCGGCCATGTCGTCGAAGACCGCGCTCTTCTCGATCTCCAGGGAGAGCGGATTGAGCTCGTTGACCGTCTTCGTGGCCAGCGCCTTCGCCTCGGCCTTCGAGTCCTCGCGCAGCGTCAGGTCGACCCAGCCCGGCTGGAGGTCGATACGGACCGCGAAATCCTCGGACAGCGCCGGGACGTCGTCGTCAGGTGTGTTCACTGCGTTCCTTCTTCGGTGGGGAGGACTCAGGCCACGAGATCGTCGGTGGGGGCTCAGGCCACGAGCGGGTTGAGATTACCGTCGAGGCCGAGGCCGGCCAGCGTAATACCCGCTCCGGTGACTCCCAGACGCGTCGCCGTTTGCGAGATCTTGCTCACGGCATTCGCGTCGAAGTTACCGAGTCCGGCCGCTCCCGACTTGATCGACTTCAGGTCGGACGCGACACCGGGGTCGGCCATGGAGAACGACTTCGGAATGCCCTTGAGGGCACTTCCGCCGCCCCGCTCCGCCAGTTCGTTCCTGGCGGCCGCCCAGCTTCCCTCGCCCGGCTTGAGGGTCTTGAGGTTCTTGCCCCAGGCGGCCTTCGAGAACGGCTCGGTGAAAGGCTCCTTGAGGGACTTCCAGCCGTCGCCCTTCTGCAGCTTGAACTTCTTGCCCGAGAGCTTTCGCAGGTTCTTGTTCGCCCTGGTGACCTGCTTCGCGGTCCGCGCCGTTCCGGCCCGCGTCATCTTGCTGAGCGCCGTCTTCGCAAACTTGCCCGCCACCTTCGAGAAGGCCTTGCCCACGCCCATCAGGAGGAAGCCGACCGCCGCGAGACCCACGTCCATCCAGTCCGCATTGCCCTGGAAGACCTGGATGATGGTGCAGATGGTGGTGATCAGCGTGGCGATCATGGCGATGGCGCCAAGCACTCCCGCAAGCGCTTGGCCGATCACCGGAATCCATCCCACCACCAAGGAGAGAATTCCGCAGACCGTGGAAATCAACTCCGTGATTCCCTTGATGTCGTCGACGAGGGATTCCCAGAACCCGTCCTTCAGGGAATCGTCCGCGATGACGTCCTCGATCGCGTCACGCGCGCGCTTCGCCGCGTCGTCACGGACCTTCTTGGCCTGGTTGATCTTCTCGCGGGCGGCCTCGATCGCGTCGCCCGCGCTGTCCCGCGCCTCTTCGAGCTTCTTCTTGTCTTCCTTGCTGTCCGCGCTGTCCTTCTTGCCCTTGTCCTTGTCGGAAAGGGCATCCAGGCTCTTCTGGTTGGCGCTCTTGCGCTCCTCCGCGTCCTGCGCCTCCTTGAGCGCGAGGTCCGCCATCTCCTGGGCGCGGTTCAGGTCGGAGGCGTAATTCTTCGGCTTGGCGTGCAGCTTGTCGTCGAAGCGGCCGCCGACCTCCGTCACCTCGCTGCCGAACGCGTCCGCCGCGGTGTCATACCGCTTGAAGGCCGCCTCCAGCTTCTTTACGTTCCCCTTGGCCTTCTCGCGGAACTCCTTGCCCGCCTTGCTGTCCCAGGCCTCCACCTCGGAGACCGCCTTGATGTTCCTGATCTGCTTCTCGAGCTCATCGGCGGTCTTGCGGAGTTTCTTCCCCAGGTTCGCGACCCGGTCGGCGTCACCGGGAACGGGGTCACTGTCCGCGACCGGGTGCCAATCGCGCGGGCGTCCGGCCATGGCTCAGCCCTTCTTCTTCGACTTGGGGTCATCCGCACCGCGGATCGCCTCGGCAAGCTGATGGTCGATGTCCTCGTACGCCTCGGCCGCGGCCTTGGCGATCTGCGCGAGCGCGTCGACCTCGTCCGTCAGCCTTTTGCGGCTCAACTTCCAGTTGTCCGCGAAATCACCGAATTTGTCGGCGAGATCGCCGTTCCCGAAGTCGTCCTCGTACTGACCGCCGAGATCCTCCAGGCCGTCGAAGGCCTTCTTCACATTGCTGAGCCCGGTGCCCATGCCCTTGATCACATCAAGGTCCAGCCTGGCCCGTTCGCCACCGCCACCCACAGTGCCCCCATGCATTCCACTGCTTACATACGACCGATGCGATGGGCCGCCGCGGAATGCGGCGGCCCATCGCACCGGGTTGTTGCTCACCTGCCCGAAGGCGGGATCACCTGCCCGAAGGCGGAATCACCGACCCGAGGGCGGGATCACCGGCCCGGAAGCCGGATCACTTGCCCTTGACGCCCTTGGCCAGGTCGTCGTCCAGGTCCTCGTACGCCTTCGCGGCGCTGGTCAGGAACTTGCCCATGCCCGTGAGGCCTTCGATGGTGTCCTTGGCGCCCTTCTTGAACTCCTTGAAGGAGTCCTCGAAGGCCTGCGAACCCTTGCGAGTCGTGTAGCCGTTCTTCACCAGGTTCTCGACGTAGCGCTCGAGGGCGTCGAGCTTCTCGTCGATCTTGTCCTTGGCGTCGTTCAGCTTGCCCGCCGCGGTCCGCATCTCCTCATAAGTGATATCGGCGTCTTTGGCCATGTGGCTTCACATCCAATCCAACTCGCCGCAGGGCCATCCCCCTTGGCTCCACCAGTGCGGGCCGCTCAAGCCCGGGCGCCCCCGCGTGCGAGGACGATCGGTTGCTCGTGCGATCTTCCGCTCTTGGGTCAGCAGCTTACGGGTGGGGCTGAAGTGAGCACAGCCCGGTTGAGTCACAGCTCTGCTATGAGCTCGTGGAGCTCCTGCACATCCCGTTGCCTGCGGGAAGGGGGGAGCGGCTATCGTCACTGGAACTGTGGACAGCCTCACAGGCACTGTGGACCAGCCGTTGTGACCGTGTTCCGGAAGCGGTCAAAAACGGCTTATGGGGAGGACGATCGTGCGCCTGACTCTGACCGTCGTCGATCCGCTCGGCGGCGCGAACGCCGACGTCGTGCTCGACGCCGATCCTGAGTCCTCCGTCGGGGACATCGCCAAGGAGCTCGCCCAACAGGTGGGCTACGGCGGCGGTGACGCACAGATCATCCCGATCGGCGGGCACCAGCTCCCCGGCGCAGGCCAGGGCGGGGCACCCGTCGTCTTCGTGGACGGCTACCCCATCGACGCCTCCGCCACCATCGGGACCTCCGCGCTGCGCGAGGGCGCCGTCGTCAGCCTGCACGATCCGGCGGGCTGCCTGCCCGGCGAACCCACCGGCCTGGTCGAACTGCGCATCGCGGGCGGGCCCGCCGCCGGCGCCGTGCACCGCCTCGGGATCGGCCGGTACGACATCGGCAGCGGACCCGCCTCGTACATCCGCATCGACGATCCGGAGCTGCCCGCCCGGGCCCTCACGTTGTCAGTTGCAACCGATGGCACCTGCCAAGTCGCCGTACATGGGGACATAGACGGCGTGACCCTCGAAGGCAAGAAGTTCAGCGAGGCCGAAGACAGCGAGATAAAGGGCGAGAAAAAGGGCGAGGCGAGCGACAAGCCGGAAAAGAGCAGAAAGCGCGACAAGGGCAATAAGGGGGCGGAGAGCGGCGGCGGGAAAAAGCGCGACAAGGGCGAATGGCCGCTCGGCGCGCAGATCGCCGTCGGAAACACCCTGCTCGAACTCGACAGGTACGCGCCGCCCAACGCCGCCCTGAAATGGTCCGAGGACGGCACGGGACTCGACTACAACCGTCCCCCGCGACTGCGTCCGCCCGAGCGGCAGACGAAATTCAGGCTGCCGAGTCCGGTACGTGATTTCGAGGCGCGCCCGCTGCCCTGGCTGATGGCGCTCACGCCGCTCGTCGGTGCCGTCGTATCGGTGATGATCTTCGGCCGCTGGTACTACCTGATCATGGCGCTCCTGAGCCCGCTGATCCTGTTCGGCAACTACTTCATGGACAAGAAGCACGGGCGTAAATCCCATGCCAAACAGGTCAAGGAGTACAACGAACACAAAGAGCGCATCGAGAAGGACGCGCAGGAAGCCCTCGTCGCCGAGCGGATCGACAAACGGCAGGCCATTCTCAGCCCGGCCGGCGTCCTCTCCCTGAGCACGGGCCCCCGCACGCGCCTCTGGGAGCGGCGGCGCACCGACTCGGACCACCTCCTCGTGCGCGTGGGCACCGGGCGGCTCGACTCCGAGGTCGTGCTCGACGACCCCGAGCAGGACGACCACAAGCGCGAGGTCACCTGGAAGATCGAGGACGCGCCCGTCGCGCTCTCGCTGCGCGATCTCGGCGTCATCGGCATCGCGGGCCCCGGCGACTCGGCGAAGGCACTCGGCCGCTGGGCCGTCGCACAGTCCGCGGTCCTGCACAGCCCGCTCGACGTGCAGTTCTACGTACTGACCGAGAACTCCGCGCGCGAGAACTGGGACTGGACGCGCTGGCTGCCGCACGCGCGGCCCTCCGGCTCCCAGGACGTCAACATGCTGATCGGCACGGACGCCGAGACCGTCGGCTCCCGCATCGGCGAGCTGACCCAGATCCTCGCCGCGCGCCAGAAGGCCGCCAAGGAGAACAACCGCGGCGGCGCCACCTCCTTCGGCGATCCCGACATCGTCGTGGTGTGGGACGGCTCGCGGCGCCTGCGCTCCATGCCCGGTGTGGTGAAGCTGCTGCGCGAGGGCCCCGCCGTCGCCATGTACGCGCTCTGCCTCGACGACGAGGAGCGGTTCCTGCCCGGCGAGTGCCAGGCCATCGTGATCGCCGAGCCGAAGCCCGAGGAGATCGCCCTGCCTGCCCGGCCCGCGCCCGGCGGCCAGGCCCCCGTCCCGCCCGCGCCCGGCGGCTTCCCCTCCTTCCAGGCCTGGCACACGACCGCCGGAGACGACGCCGAGCAGGACACCGACAAGCCCCTCGAACTGCGGCTGCGCGTCGAGAAGACCGACGCCGCCCGCATCCGTGACGTACGGCCCGACTTCGTCTCCACCGCCTGGTGCGGGCGCCTGGCCCGCGCGCTCTCCCCGCTGCGGGACATCAGCGGCGAGACCGAGGACTCGGCGCTGCCCGGCTCCTCCCGCCTGCTCGACGTGCTCCAGCTCGAACCGCCGACGGCCGACCAGATCACCGCGCGCTGGCGGATGGGCGGGCAGTCGACGATGGCCGTCATCGGCGAGTCGTACGACGGGCCCTTCGGCATCGACATGCGGCGCGACGGGCCGCACGGTCTGATCGCCGGTACGACTGGTTCCGGTAAGTCGGAGCTGCTGCAGACCATCGTGGCGGCGCTCGCGGTGGCCAACACCCCCGAGAACATGACCTTCGTCCTCGTCGACTACAAGGGCGGCTCCGCGTTCAAGGACTGCGTGAAGCTGCCGCACACCGTCGGCATGGTCACCGACCTCGACGCCCACCTCGTCGAGCGCGCCCTGGAATCCCTGGGCGCCGAGCTGAAGCGGCGCGAGCACATCCTGGCCGCCGCCGACGCCAAGGACATCGAGGACTACCAGGACCTGGTGCGCCGCGATCCCTCGCACGCGCCCGTGCCCCGGCTCCTCATCGTCATCGACGAGTTCGCCTCCATGGTGCGTGACCTGCCCGACTTCGTGACGGGTCTGGTCAACATCGCCCAGCGAGGCCGTTCGCTCGGCATTCACCTGCTCCTGGCCACCCAGCGTCCGAGCGGTGTCGTCTCCCCCGAGATCCGCGCCAACACCAACCTCCGCATCGCCCTGCGCGTGACGGACGGCGCCGAGTCCGCCGACGTCATCGACGACCCGGCGGCCGGTCACATCGCCAAGAGCACGCCGGGACGCGCGTACGTCCGCCTCGGTCACGCCTCCCTCGTCCCCTTCCAGTCGGGGCGTGTGGGTGGCCGCAGGCCCGGCGCGACCGACCCCGCGCTGCTCGCGCCCTGGGCGGGCTCGCTCGGGTGGGAGGACCTGGGCCGTGCCGCGCTGGTCAAGCCCAAGGCGGCGGCGCGCGAGGAGGAGGAGATCACCGACCTCAAGGTCCTCGTGGACGCCGTGCGCGACGCGAACGCGACCATGGGCATCCCCTCCCAGCACAGCCCGTGGCTGCCGGCGCTCTCCGAGCAGCTCCAGCTCGACGAGATCCCGCAGCCGCTCGCGAGCGACAAGCCGGGCGCGCTCGCGCCCGCGCCGTTCGGCCTGGAGGACATCCCCTCCGACCAGGCGCGCCGTCCCGTCGCGGTGAACTTCGAGACGTTCGGGCACCTGCTCATCGGCGGTGCCCCGCGCAGTGGCCGCTCGCAGATCCTCCGTACGATCGCGGGCTCCATCGCCCGTACGCACTCCTCGGCCGACGTCCACCTGTACGGCATCGACTGCGGCAACGGCGCGCTCAACGCGCTGACCCGGCTTCCGCACTGCGGGGCCGTCGTCAGCCGTAACCAGACCGAGCGTGCGGTGCGGCTCATCACCCGGCTCAAGGGTGAGGTCACGCGCCGCCAGGACCTCCTCGCCGACAAGGGCTTCGCCGACATCGGCGAGCAGCGGGCCGCGGTGCCGGACGACGAGCGCCTTCCGCACGTCGTCGTACTCCTCGACCGCTGGGAGGGCTGGCTGCCGACCCTCGGCGAGTACGACCACGGCGAGCTGACCGACGAGCTCCAGGCGATGATGCGCGAGGGTGCGAGCGTCGGCATCCACCTGGTCATCACCGGTGACCGCCAGGTCCTCATCGGCCGCATGGCCTCGCTCACCGAGGACAAGTACGGCCTGCGGCTCGCCGACCGCTCCGACTTCTCGATGCTCGGCATGAACGCGCGCAAGGTGCCGGAGGAGATTCCGCCGGGCCGCGGCTTCAAGAACGAGCACGGTACGGAGACGCAGTTCGCGCTGCTCGCCGAGGACTCCACGGGTCAGGGCCAGGCCGCGGCGCTCTCCGAGATCGGCGAGGCGGCGGCCGCGCGGGACGCGGATGTGCCGCGGGCCCGCAAGCCGTTCCGGGTGGACAGCCTGCCGAGCCGTATCGGCTTCGCCGACGCGTGGGAGATGCGGGATCCGGAGGCGTCGCGCTCCAAGCTGTGGGCGCTGGCCGGTATCGGCGGCGACGACATCATGGGCTTCGGCCCGGACCTCGCGCAGGGCGTGCCCACGTTCGTCGTCGCGGGCCCGGCGAAGTCCGGCCGGAGCACGACCCTGATGAACCTGGCACGTTCGTACATGACGCAGGGCGTACGCCTGGTCATCGCCGCCCCGCGGCCTTCTCCCCTGCGGGAGCTTGAGGGCCAGGAGGGTGTGCTGAAGGTCTTCAAGGACGACGACATCGAGAGCGACGACTTCAAGGAGGTCGTCGAGTCGGCGACTCCCGAGGATCCGATCATCTGGATCATCGACGACGGCGAGGTCCTGGAGGACTGTGACGCCGAGCGCGAGTTCAAGCGCCTCGTGCAGCGGGGTGCCGAGCGGGGGCTCGGGCTCATCATCGGGGGCGACGAGGAGGAGGTGTGCGGTGGCTTCTCCGGCTGGCAGGTGGAGGCGAAGAAGGGCCGCCGGGGCATCCTGCTCTCTCCTCAGGACTCTTCCAGCGGCGAGCTGATCGGCATCCGGACGACCCGAAGCATGGTCGGCGGCCCGATCGCTCCGGGCAAGGGCCTGCTTTATACGGGGAGCGGGGAGCCTGTGACGGTTACTACGCCTATGTGAGGTGACGCCGGGGGCGGGGCCGTTGCCGGGTGCGGGTGTGGCTGGGGGCGGGGTGCGGGGCTGGCTGGGGCGGGGCCGTTGCCGGGTGCGGGTGCGGGTGCGTCGGGGTGCGGTTCTGCTTCGTCTGTGGGTGCGGGTGCGCGCCGGTATGTCCGTCCTCGCCATCCGCCGGTGGGCGCACTTCTACTTCGCCTCGGGAGCGCAGCGAACCGTGCTCCGGGCGGAAATACCGGCACACCCCCTCGCGTCTCGATGCCGGGTGCAGGCCGTCACCAACTGGGCTGTTCCTACGTCGAGGGCCGGACCCGGCGAGTCGGGTGGGTGGGCGAGAAAGCTCCTACGGGGCCCGAGGCGGGGGGCGCGCCGGTGTGTTCGTCCTCGCCATACGCCGGTGGGCACCTCGGGGTTATGTGCGGGAGAGGCGGGCCTCGGGGTTGCCTGACTCTGCGTTTTCCGAGAGGTACATGAGGTCGTCGCCCTTGGGGCGGAGGCGGATCGTGTGGGTGTTTTTCGTGCACTGGGCGGCGCTGTCCGCCTGGCCCTTGCCGCGGGCCACGATCTCCTTGGCGGAGACGGACTTCAGGGTCAGGTCCACCGCGCAGACCCCGCCCAGTTGGTCGGTCTGGGTCATGACGGCGAAGCGGTCACCGATCCCGCCCTGCTCGACCTTGAGTCGGAACGTGCCCATCGGCACCGCCCCGTTCGCCGCGACCGCCTGGCCTTCCCAGGTGCCTCGGTAGGACGCCGGGACCTTGCCGGCACCGTCCGGCTGCTGGCTCGCCGTCGCCGCCGGTGGCTCCTGGCCCGCGTCGTTCGACTCCTTGCCGTTCCCCGGAAGCAGCCCGAACACGAAGACGGAGCCCACCGTCACCGCGGCCAGCGCGCCCGCCACCCCGAGGACCAGCGTGCAACTGACCTTGCGGCCACGCCCGTCGGCCCCGTCGGGCGTCGACGTCGCGGCGACCGACATCGTGACCCGGCCGGGTGGCCTCGGCGGAGTGTCCGGCGGGGTGTCCGGCGTCTGCGTCGGGACGTACGCCGGCGAAGGAACCGGTGCGTACGAAGGGTCCGGCGGGCCGAAGGAACCGCTGCCCACCACCGAACTGCCGAACGGCACCGGCCCCGAAGGCTGCTCCGCGACCCCGGCGCCCTCCGTCTCCAGGTCCAGGATCCGTACGGCACTCCGGCTCACCCGCTCCACCAGCGGACCCGGCAGCCACCCCGCCGACACGAGCCCGTCCGCACCCGAGGGCGCCAGGCGTCGGGCGATCTCCTCCGGCGCCGGGCGCTCATCGGGGTCCTTGGCCAGGCACTGCTTGGCCAGGTCGCGCAGCTCGCCCGTCAGGGAGCCCAGTTCCGGCTCCTCGTGCACCACCTTGTAGAGGAGCGCCGCCGAGGAGTCACCGGGGAAGGGCGAAGAACCCGTCGCCGCGTACACCAGGACGGCTCCCAGAGAGAAGACATCCGCCGCACCCGAGACGCCCCTGCCCAGGATCTGCTCCGGCGCCATGTAGCCGGGCGAGCCGACGGAGACCCCGGTCGACGTCAGCGAGGCCGTGCCGTCCGTCGCCCGTGCGATACCGAAGTCGATCAGGCGGGGGCCGTCCATCGTGAGCAGGACGTTCGACGGCTTCACGTCACGGTGGACAAGGCCGAGCCCGTGTACGTGGGCCAGCGCCTCGGCGAGGCCCGCCACCAGGACACGTACGGAGTGGGTCGGGAGCGGGGACAGGTCACGTACCGCCTCCGCCAGCGAGGGGCCCGCCGCGTACCCCGTGGCCACCCACGGGACCGCCGCCTCCGGATCGGCGTCGAGGACCGGCGCCGTCCAGTCGCCGCCCACCCGCCGCGCCGCGTCCACCTCACGCCGGAAGCGGGCGCGGAACTCCTCGTCGAGCGCGAAGTGCGGATGGACGACCTTCACCGCGACCGTACGGCCGCCGGAACTGCGCCCCAGGTAGACCCGGCCCATACCGCCCGAGCCCAGTCGGCCCAGCAGCCGATAGGGCCCGATGGCGGTCGGTTCGCCGGGATCGAGCGGGTGCATGACGAAGGCCTCCCCCGGACGCGCCGCACGGCCGCGGCCACACGCGCCGCGGGCATTGTCTGCAGCTCAGGGTAGTCCGCGCGTACGCCCGGTGGTTGAGGCGTACACCAGGCCCCGCCCCGTCCCGTCCCGTACTACGGGTGCGACTCCAGGAGTTCCACCTTGACGTCCGCGGGGAACCCCGTCGTCTCGCCCACCCTGCGCGCGAACTCCTCGACGCCCTTCAACTGCGCGCTCCCGAACCGGAAGTCGAGCGTCGTGAAGTACTGCTCGAGGACGGTGGCGTCGAAGGCCTCCCAGCGCGCCGCCTGCTCGGAGACCTTGCCGACCTCCTCAAGGGAGAGGTCGCGCGAGGCGAGGAACGCCTTGTGCACCGCCTGCACGACCCCGGGCTCGCGCTGCGCGTAGTCCCGCCGGGCCGCCCAGACCGCGAAGACGAACGGCAGACCCGTCCATTCCTTCCACATCTCGCCCAGGTCGTATACGTCGAGACCCAGGCGCGGAGCGTCGATCAGGTTCGCCCGCAGCGCCGCGTCCCCGATGAGCACGGCGGCGTCCGCCTCCTGCATCATCAGCCCCAGGTCGGGCGGGCACGTGTAGTAGTCGGGCTGCACGCCGTAGCGCTCGGCGAGCAGCAGCTGCGCCAGGCGCACGGAGGTGCGCGAGGTCGAGCCGAGTGCGACCCTCGCGCCGTCCAGCTGGTCCAGGGGCACCTGCGAGACGATCACGCAGGACATCACCGGGCCGTCGCAGCCGACCGCGAGATCGGGGAAAGCGACGAGATCGTCGGCGTTCCTGAGGAACTCGACGAGAGTCACGGGTGCGATATCGAGATCACCCCGTACCAACTGCTCGCTGAGCTTCTCGGGGGTGTCCTTCGTGAGCTCGAAGTCGAGCAGCGTTCCGGTGCGCGCGAGACCCCAGTACAGGGGCATGCAGTTCAGGAACTGAATGTGTCCGACGCGCGGCCTGGGGGTGCGGTGATCGCTGGAGAGCTGATCCGAGCCTGCCCCGGCGATGGTGTCAACGGGAGAATTGTCCACATCGGGGAGGCTAGCCCCCTTGCGGTACGGTGCAGAAAGCGGGGCCCCGATCTCGCGCTTGTCAAGAGCTTCCGACCTGGTCCGTCAACCCCTCTGGGGGGTCCGTCAAACATCCGGGTGACGTGATCTTGCCCCCTATTGCTTTCGGCTGCCTGCGTGCTAAGCTCGCCGCAAGTTGCAGTTTGGTTTCCCTTGCAGTACAGAGCCTGCGGAGTCATGTGACCCGCGGGCTCTCGTCGTTTTCAGACTTATGCAGTTGTTTCAACAATCGCAGGTTCTGGAGCAGGGCAACCCTTTGGCCCAAGGAGGGCTTATGGCTACCGGAACCGTGAAGTGGTTCAACGCCGAAAAGGGCTTTGGATTCATCGCCCAGGAAGGCGGAGGCCCCGACGTCTTCGTCCACTACTCCGCGATCAACGCAAACGGCTTCCGCTCCCTTGAGGAGAACCAGGCCGTGAGCTTCGACGTCACGCAGGGCCCGAAGGGTCCGCAGGCGGAGAACGTCACCCCCATGTAGTGGGGCGCCCCATGCGAATGGGGCGTGTGACAGTTCCGGTGACTTGATCCGGACATGGATAGCAGTACCCAAGGGGCCCTGCCTTCCCGCTTTGTGCGGGTTGGCGGGGCCCCTGCCTTTTTCTGGCCCCTGGGCCTTTTGCTTTTTTTGGGGGGTGGGGGTCTCTTTTGTCTGCGGGTGTGGTGTGGCTGAGCGCGCAGTTCCCCGCGCCCCCTTCGGGGCCCTAGTCCCCGCGCCCCTATCGGGGCCCGTGGGCCCGTGAACTACGTGTGTTGCATGATCAATACGAAGGTTGTGGCTGGGGTCAGGGCCTCGTAGAGGTGGGGGACGTCGCCTCTGTACGACATGTAGTCGCCGACGGCCAGCTCCACCGTCGCGTCGCGTGGGCCCGCGAGCAGTCGGCCCGTGGAGACGATCAGGTGCTCCACCGAGCCCGGGATGTGCGGCTCCGATTCCCGCACCGAGCCCGGCTCCAGTGCCCCGTGGTAGATGTCGCGCCGGACGCCGGAAGGGCCCGGCGAGAGCAATGTCCCCGCGTACGAGGCCTGTTCGGCGTGCATGGTCGGTCCCTCGCCCGCCCTGATCACCGTCACGGCCGGCGCCGGTGACTCCACGAGGACGCTGAAGGGCACGCCCAGCGCCACGGCGAGGGCCCACAGGGTCTCGATTCCCGGATTGCCGGTGGCCGCCTCCAGTTGGGAGAGCGTCGACTTCGCGATTCCGGCCCGTTTGGCCAGCTCGGAGAGGGAGATCCCCGCCTTGGTGCGCTCGCGGCGCAAGGCGGCGGCGACCCATTCCCGGGGCAGCGTCCCGGAAGCCTTGCCGTCGGTCATTACTCGCGCTCCTTCGCCCCACGGCGGTAGGTGTTCGGTGCAGCGGACTATTCGTTCGGCTTGACGAACACCGCCCGCTCCGGCCATCGTACTCGCATGCGTTCGTCACACCGAACATACAGCCCGCCAGAGCGAACGAACGAGGGGTTCGTCCGCCTTTCCCATCTGCCGCGCGGCGTCCTGCGCGACATCGCCCTCGTCTGGCTCGCCGACGCCGTCGTCGGTGTCTCCTTCGGTGCGATCGCCGTCGCGGGCGGCCTGCCCGTGTGGGTGCCGGTCCTGATGTCGCTGCTCGTGTACGCGGGCTCCGCCCAGTTCAGCGCCATCGGCATCCTCGCCGCGGGCGGCGGTCCGGTGGCCGCGGCGGCGACCGGCCTGCTGCTCAACTCCCGTACGGCGGCGTTCAGTCTGGCCGTCGCGGACAGCCTGGGCCGGTCCTGGCCCGCGCGGTTCCTCGGCGCGCACCTGATCACCGACGAGACCGCGGCGTTCGTGCTCGCCCAGCCCGACCGGAAGCGCCGCAAGGCCGCGTTCTGGATATCCGGGCTCGGACTGTTCGCCGTATGGAACGTCAGCGTTCTCGGCGGTGCGCTCGCCGGTTCCGTCATCGGCGACACCGCCCGCTTCGGGCTCGACGCCGCGTTCCCCGCGGTGCTCCTCGCCCTGGTCCTGCCCGCCCTGCGCGCCGACAGCATGACGCGGCGGGCCGCGGCCGCCGGTGCCGTGATCGCGGTCGCCGCCGCGCCCGTGCTGCCTGCCGGGGTGCCGGTGCTGCTTGCCCTGCTCGGGCTGCTGGCGGCGCGGCGGGGGCCGGGGCGGCGCTCTGTCTCCCGCCCCGGCCGCCCCGATTCCCCGAGGAGTCACTCGTGAACGCCTACCTCGCCTGCGTCCTCGTCCTCGCCGCCGGAACGTACGCCTTCCGCCTCGCGGGACCCCTGCTGCACGGGCGCGTCGAACTGCCCGCCCGCATGCAGGAGTTGCTGACCGTCGGAGCCACCGTCCTGCTCGTCGCGCTGCTCGCCACCGGCGCGCTCACCGAGGGGCACGGTTTCGCCGGGTGGGCGCGGCCCGTCGGTGTGCTGGCCGGCGGGGTGCTTGCCTGGCGCAGGGCGCCGTTCGCCGTGGTCGTGGTGGGCGCGGCGGCGACTACGGCGCTGTTGCGTCTGGCGGGAGTGTCCTGACCGGTGAGGGCGTCTTGACCGGTGAGGGTGTCCTGACCTGCGGCTCGTCCTTCTCGGCCGCCGTGTTCCCGTACAGCGCATCGACCACCTCCGCGTACCGCTCCGTCACGGCCCGCCTGCGCACCTTCAGGCTCGGTGTGAGCAGTCCGTCCTCCACCGTGAAGTCCTCGTCGAGGAGGGCGAAATCGCGGATGCGGGCCGGGCGCGAGACCTCCGCGTTGGCCGCGTCCACGACGTCCTGGACGAGGGCGCGGACGCGGGGGTCGCGCGAGAGCGGCTCGGTCAGTCCGATGCCTTCCCGTCCGGCCCAGCCGCTGATCTCCTCCGCGTCCAGCGTGATCAGGGCCACCGGGTAGGGGCGCTTGTCCCCCACCATCACGGCTCGCGACACGAACCGGGAGCGCTGCACGGCGAGTTCGCTCAGGGACGGGGTGAGGTTCTTGCCGCCGGAGGTGATGATCAGGTCCTTCTTGCGGCCCGTGATGCTGAGGTAGCCGTCGGCGTCGAGGGCGCCCAGGTCGCCGGTGTGCAGCCAGCCCTTGTCGTCCAGGGCATCGCGGGTGGATTCCGGGTCGGCGTGGTAGCCGGGGAAGATCATCGCGCCGCGGGCCAGGATCTCTCCGTCGTCGGCGATACGGACCTCGCAGCCCTCTACGGGGCGGCCGACCGTGCCGTGGCGGACGGCTCCCGGATGGTTGAGGCTGATGACACCGGCCGACTCGGTCATCCCGTAGCCCTCATAGAACGGGATGCCGCAGGCCCGCAGGAAGTCGATGACGTGCGGGGCGATGGGGGCGCCGCCGGTCAGCGCCCACCGCACCTGGCCGCCGAGAGCCTGCCGGACCAGGCTGTAGAGGGCCTTGTCGGCGGCCTCGTACGCGTCCCGGAGATCGGGCGGCAGGGCGCCGTCCGCCGCGAGGACCCCGATGCGTACCGCCTCCTCGAAACGTTCGCGGCCCCCGTCCTGCGACTCGGCGAGGGACAGCACGACGGAGTACACCTTCTCGAACAGGCGCGGTACGGAGGGCAGATGCGTGGGCCTGGCCTCGGCGAGTTCGGCGACGACGTTCTCGATCTTCCCGCCGAAGAAGCAGAGCTCGCCGCCCTGGATGAGGGTCGTGAACTCGATGAGCTGAGCGAGGAGATGGGCGAGGGGGAGGTAGAGGTACGTGGAGTCGCCGGGGCCGCCCTGGATCAGGGGGAGAGTGGCGGACTGGACGGCGCCGAGATTGCCGTGGGTAAGCAGACACCCCTTGGGCAGGCCGGTGGTCCCGGAGGTGTAGATGATGGTGGCCAGATCGGCGGGGGTGCGGGCGCGGGCCCGGTCGAGGAGGGCGTCCGGCGGGCCGGGGTCGGGGCGCTGCTCGCGCTCCGGCATGACCAGTACGTGCCGCACGCCGGGAAGGCGGGGGCTCAGACGGTTGATCTTCTGGGTCTGGGCGGTGGTTTCGCAGAGCACTACTGAGGTTCCGGAGTCGCCGATGACCCACTCGATTTCCTCGTCGCCCGCCGTCGGGTACACGGGGACGACCACCGCGCCCGCCGCGAGCGCGGCGAAGTGGGCGTAGGTCCACTCGGGGCGGGTTTCGGCGAGGATCGCCACGCGGTCGTCCGGGCGGACGCCGAGCGCGAGCAGCCGCGAGCCGAAGTCCCTTACGCGGGCCCGCAGTTCCTCGTACGAGATCTGCTCCCACGTCTCGCCGCCGCCGGAATCCGTGGTCCTGAAGCGGAGTGCGGGCAGCTTGCCGTGGCGGTCGGCCGCCCATTCGGTGAGGACGGCCAGGGTCTCGGGGCGCTCCGTCGGCTGCATGCGTACGACGCTAAGGACAGTGCCGCCCCTCGCGGGATGGCGGGAAGCGTCAGCGGGGTTGGCCGCGGCGCTCAAGCGGAACGTGTGCGTGGGACGCGTGAAGCGGGACGCGTGAAGCGGGACGCGTGAAGCGGGACGCGTGAAGTGGGGTCGCCGAGTTCGAGAAGGCGCCGGACTGGGGAGGGACATCCCATGCCCAGCCGGACCATCACCGTCCACCACGTCCGCGCCATGCTGCACGGCGCCGAACGGCACGGAATCGACACCGTCCCGCTGCTCCGCACCGCCCAGATCCCGCCGCTCCTCCTCGGCGACGACCGCGCCCGCATCACCGAGGTGCAGTTCGCCCGCCTCTTCCGGGAGTTGTACCGCGCCACCGGCGACGAGTTCCTGGGCCTCGGCTCGGCCGCGAGCAGGCCCGGCACTTTCGCCATGATGTGCCACGCGTCCATCGGCTGCCGCGATCTCGGCGCCGCGATGGAGCGTGCCGCCACCTTCTACGGGCTGTTCCCCGGCGGCCCGGATCTCATCCTTGAGTACGGCGAAGACGGCACCGGCACCGGCGGCGCCGTCTTCGCCGTACGCAACGACCTCGAACACGACTACTTCCTCGCCGAATGCCTCGTCATCATCTGGCACCGCCTGTGCAGCTGGCTGATAGGGCGCCGCATCCCCCTCCACTGGGCGGAGTTCGGGCATCCGCCGCCCCCGCACAAGGACGAGTACGGGCTGCTCTTCGGCTGCACCGTCCGCTTCGGCGCGCCCCGCACCGGCGCCGGTTTCGACGCGCACTGGCTGGCCGCCCCGCTGATCCGGGACGAGGAGGCCCTGGAGGGCATGCTGAACCGCGCCCCGTTCGACCTCCTCTCACGGCGCGAGTACGGGACGACGGTCGCCGAGCAGGTGCGGCGCGCCCTGACCCGCTCCCTGCGCACCTCGCCCCGGCTCCCCTCCCTCGGCGAGATCGCGGCCCGCCTCGCGGTGAGCCCCGCGACGCTGCGGCGGCGCCTCGCCCGGGAGTCCACCTCGTACCAGCAGTTGAAGGACGCCGTGCGCAGGGACGCGGCGATCGCGGGCCTCGCGGAGGGCGCGGAGCCGATCGCCGATCTCGCCGCGCGGCTCGGCTTCTCCGAGGACACGGCGTTCCACCGGGCGTTCCGCCGGTGGACGGGGACGACACCGGGCGCCTACCGCTATGAGAAACGGGCTCAACAAAGCTGAGCGCTCCCGCCAGCGCCGGACTTACCCGCGAGTCATTACGGTCGTCGCCTGCACACCCCAGCCACTGAGGACAGTTGGGAGAGCCGTATGCACATACGTACCAGCGCAAGAGCTCTGGCCGTGGTGGCCGCGCTCGGACTTTCGGGCGTCACTCCGCTCACGGCGCAGGCCGCCCCGGCGGCGGAGACGGCCCGATCGGCGGAGGCCGCCGCCCCCGGAGACGTCGTCAGCTCCGCGCCGAGCAGCTTCCACCCCCTCCCCGGCCAGCCGACCAACACCAAGGCCTGGAAGATCGACTACCGCTCGACGACCGCGAAGGGCGAGCCGAACACCGTCTCCGGCACCGTCATCGTGCCGCAGGACGGCAGGAAGGGACCCCGCCCCCTCATCACGTACGCCGTCGGAACGATCGGCATGGGCGATCACTGTGCCCCGAGCGCCGGCTTCCCCAAGGGCACGACCCTCGAAGCCAACCTCATCCAGCAGCTCACCCTGCGCGGCTGGGCGGTGGCGGTGACGGACTACGAGGGCCTGGGCACCCCCGGCGACCACACCTACACGGTCGGCAGGGCGGAGGGGCAGGCCATGCTCGACGCCGCCCGCGCCGCGATCCGCCTCCCCGACGCGGGGCTCGGCAAGGACACCCCGGTCGGCATCATGGGCTACTCGCAGGGCGGCCAGGCATCGGGCTGGGCCGCCGAACTGCACGGTTCGTACGCCCCCGACCTGAACGTGAAAGGGACGGCCACCGGCGGAATCCCGGGCGACCTGATGAAGGTGGCGGACTTCAACGACGGCTCGTACGGCTCCGGCCTGATCTTCATGGCCGCCATCGGCCAGAACGCGGCCTTCCCCGAACTGAACCTGGAGTCCTACCTCAACCCCACGGGCAAGAAGCTGATCGGCACCCTGCGCGACAGCTGCGTGGCGGACGGCGCGGTGCTCGGCGCCTTCAAGAAGATCTCCGACATGACGGTGAAGAACCCCCTCGACCAGCCCGACTGGCAGCAGCGCCTGCGCGAGTCGACGGTCGGCACACGGGCTCCGGACGCGCCGGTGTACCAGTACCACGTGATCACCGACGAGTTGATCCCGTACGGCGTGGGCAAGCAGGTCCGCAAGGACTGGTGCGCGAAGGGCGCGAACGTGGAGTGGCACACGGTCCCGCTCGGCGAGCACGTCTCCGGGGTCATCACGCAGTCGCCGCTGGCCGCGAACTGGCTGGCGGAGCGGTTCGCGGGGAAGCCGGCGCGGGGCAACTGCTGACCGGCAGGGCATGACGGCGGCGCGTGAGGGTCCACAAACGTGGGCCGCCACGCGCCGCCGTCGATCAGCCGCCGTCGTTCAGCCCCGTCGCTCAGGCCGCCTCCCGCTCCACCGGAATCCACAGCTCCGCGTCCGCGTGCGTGCCGTCGTCCGAGAGGCGGGTCCGCAGGATCTCCGGGCCCGGCCTGCTCCGGTACGGGTTGGACGGGAACCACTGCGTGAACACATCCCGCCACAGGTTCTGCAACGTCTGCGGAAACGGCCCGTCGCTCTCGAACACGGCCCAGGACCCGGCACCGACGGCGAGCGCCTGCATGTCATCGGGCACGTCGGGTGAGTGCGGGCCGGTCACCACGCCCTGGTAGTAGTCGAGTTCGGTCCCTTCGGCGCGGCTCTCGTCCAGTTGATCGCTCACCGATACGAGCCCGTACGGCTCCTGCCCCTGACCCGGCTCCTGATGATCCGGCAGGCTCTCGATGCGCCGCAGCGTCTCCTTGCCGATCCCCCGGATGAATTCGGCGATATACGGATTCACGCCCTCGTGGACGAGCGGCACACGCGCCTTCCTGCCGACGACCCGGAACGCGTCCCTCTCCACCACCCTGTACCGCATGCTGCTGCTCCCTTCGACGACGAGGCGAAAGGACATCCGGGGCTGGGAGTGCAGAGTCGCGCCGCCGCGCCTGGCCTCGCCCGGCCCGACCCCGTGCATGGAGCGGAACGCCCGCGCGAAGGCCTCTCCCGACGAGTAGCCGTACCGGACGGCGATGTCGAGCAGCGTCCGCTCCCCGGCCAGTACCTCGCCGCCCGCGACGGTCAGCCGCCTGCGCCGGATGTACTCCGAGAGCGGCAGCCCCGCGAGGCCGGAGAACAGCCGCCGGAAGTGGTACTCCGACGTAACCGCCGTCCGCGCAAGGTCGGCCACGTCGATCCGCTGATCGAGATGATCCTCGATCTGCTCCATGGCCTGGTTGAACCGCTCAAGCACCGCGCGGCTCCCCGTACCAGCGCCAGGAGGTCAGGCGGGGGTGGCCCGGGAGTTCCCCGCGGCCGGTGGCCCAGAGCAGGGTGGGCCAGGGGTCGGTGTCGTGCGGGGCATCCGGGAAGAGCCGGTCGAGTACGCGGGCGCAGATGTCGGCCGGGGGTGCCCACGGCAGGCCGAGGCCTTCGGCCAAGTCGTAGGTGTGGGCCAGGGTTTCGACGATGCCCATCGCCGCGAAGCCCTCGGGGTCGGAGATGCCGAAGCCGTGGTAGGCGCGGGTGGTCGGCGGTGCCGTGCGGACCATGGCGATCAGCAGCGCGCCGCTCGCCTCCAGGACCTGGAGCAGCCCGGCGGGGCCCGCCGCGCGGTTCGCGTGGATGGCGTTGGAGGGGCCGCCGGGCCGGCGGGGCTCCCAGACGAACGGGACCTCGTCGTCCAGGGGCGGCTGCCGGGGGCCGAGTTGGGCGGCGTACGCGAAGAGGTCGTCGCTCAGATGCTCCACGGTCTCCCAGCAGTCCCACTCCAACGAGCCCGCCTTGCCGTCCCAGGCCCCGGGCGGCGCACCGCGGAGGGCGTCGAGCGCGAGCTGCACCGCCCGATCCAGGTCATCGGCGGTGACGGGAGCGGGCGTGGGGGCGTCTTCGTCGGCTTGTCGGCGCATACGGCGAACGGTAACCGCGCGGCCGCCGCGGCCCCACCGAGTTTCCCGCCGGGCCCGGTGGGGGGCTTTCCTGCAATCCGCCCTCCGCCCCTCCCCGTCCCACCGACGGGGCGGGCTCAGCCGCGGCCGTCCCGCGGGAGCAGCCACGCCGCCAGGGCCGTCGTCGCGCACAGCAGCAGGCCCACCGCCACGAGGGCTTCGCGCATGCCCGTCACCGAGAAGCCCGTGCCGCCGTCCGCTGCCAGGAGCGCGCCGAAGAGTGCCACCGCCATCGCCCCGCCCGTCTGGCGCAGGGCGTTGAGCAGGCCCGAAGCCGTGCCCGCGCGGTGGGCGGGGACCGCGTCCATCAGGAGGGCCGTCAGCGCGGGGACCGCGAACGCGCCGCCCATGCCGGTCGGGACGAGCAGGACGAGGACCAGCCAGAGCGGGGTGTCCGCGGCCAGCGGCAGGAGCACGAACATCGCGAGGGCGAGCACCGCCTGGCCCGCCACGATCACCCTGCGGCGGCCGATCCGCTCCGCCATGCGCGGCGAGACGAGGTTCGTCGACGTGATGATCACCGCGAGCGGCACGAACATCAGGCCCGCCGCGATCGCCGACATCCCCCGCAGCTGCTGGAAGTAGAGACCGAGCAGGAAGACGATCCCGTAGAAGCCCGCGTTGACGGCGAAGCCGATCGCCAGCGAGACGGCGACCTTGCGCTCGCGCAGCAGCCCGAGCGGGACCATGGGCGCCGCGTGCCGCTTCTCGGCGGCGCGGAAACCGAGGCCCGCGGCGACGGCGAGGGCCACGGCGCCGAGCACCGGCGCGCTGGTCCACCCCAGGTGCCCGCCCTCGATGACGGCGAACGCGAGGCCCGCCAGGGCGAGTACGGCGGTGGCCTGACCTGCGAGGTCCAGGGGTGAGGGACGGCGGGGAGACGGGGCGGTGCGGGCGAGCAGGGCGAGGATCACCGCGCCGATGGGCAGGTTGAGGAGGAAGACCGCGCGCCAGCCCGCCGCCTCGGTGAGTACGCCGCCGAGTACGGGTCCGGCCGCCATGGCGACGGAGCCGCCGACCGTCCACAGGGCGATGGCGCGGGCCCGGCGGCGCGGGTCGTCGTACGCCTGGCGGATCAGGGCGAGCGAGGCGGGCATGACGATGGCCGCGGCTCCGCCCTGTGCGACGCGGGCGGCGATGAGGGTCCCGATGCCGGGGGCGAGGGCGCAGGCGAGCGAGGCGAGGGTGAAGAGGCCGACGCCCAGGGCGTAGGCGCGGCGCGCGCCCGCCCGGTCGGCGAGGGCTCCCGCGGAGAGCATGAGGGCGGCGAACATCAGGGTGTAGGCGTCCACGACCCACTGGAGACCCGCCATGCCGCCGTGGAGGGAGGTGCGGATGGCGGGCAGCGCGATGTTCACGGCGGACACGTCGACGGTGATGACGGTGAAGCCGAGGAGGGCGGCGAGGAGAGCGACAGTGGGGGTGGGGGTGGGGCGCGCGGGGGATGCGGTTCTGAGGGCTGTGGGCGCGGGGGCCGGGGCAAGGACGGAGGACGGCATTTTCCGGAAACTCCTGTGACGCGGGGCAAACAGGCGGGTGGGCGGGAATGCCCGTACGGCAAGAACAGACTCCGCCAAGCCCCGCCGCCCCGGCAGACCGCAGCGTTCCTGGTCCTGACACGGCCCCCCACATCCGGCCCCCGGCGGGGACAATGGACGGATGGCGAAAGCAGAGGGCACTGAACTGGGCAGATACCTGCGGGCGAGGCGCGCGCAGATCAGCCCCACCGACGCCGGTCTCCCGCAGGGGACGGGCCTGCGCCGCACCCCCGGCCTGCGCCGCGAGGAACTCGCCACCCTCGCCGGGGTGAGCGTCGACTACTACACACGCCTCGAGCGGGGCCGCGAGACGAACCCCTCCCCCTCCGTGATCGACGCCCTGGCCCGCGCCCTGCGTCTCGGCGGCGACGCCCACGAGCGCCTGCACGACCTCGCCGAACTGGCGTCGGGCCGCCTCACGGAGCCGCACCCCACCGCCGGGGACACGGTCCGCCCGAGCGTCCAGAACATGCTGGACAACCTGAGCCCGCTTCCCGCGTACGTGGTCAGCCGCCACAGCTACATGCTGGCCGCGAACCCGGCCGGGCGGCGCCTCATGCCCGGCCTGTGGGACTGGCCGGCGGAACAGCGCAACGTCACGCGCTATCTGTTCCTGCACCCCGTGGGCCGCGTGCTCTACCAGCCGTGGGAGGAGACCGTCGCCAAGTCCGTCGCGCACCTGCGCGCGGTCGGCGGCGCCGACGTCGACTCCCCCCGGCTTGCCGCCCTGGTCGGCGAACTCCTCCTCAAGTCACCGGACTTCGCCCGCCTCTGGGAGCGCTACGAAGTGTGCGAGCGCGGCGGCGGCATCAAGTCCTTCGACCATCCGAAGGTCGGCCCGATGACGCTCACGTATGAAGTGATGACGCTGGCGAGGACGGACGGCCAGCGCCTCGTGGTCTACCAGGCCGCGCCGGGCACCGCCGACGAGGAAGCGATGCTGCGCCTCGACCCGGCGGCCCGCGCCGCCCGATAGCCGGACCGGGCCGGTCCGGCCACCGCAACCGCCGGAATCCCGCGCTAGTCCTCCTCCTCGACCCCGCACGAACTCCCAGTCGGCGGCATCTCCCCGTACAGCAGGAATCCGTCGACCTTCTCGCGCACGCACTTCGACCCGGCGTAACCGGTGTGCCCGTCGCCCTTGTTGTCCAGGACGACGGCCGCCGACCCGAGCCGCTTGGCGGTCTCCTCGGTCCAGCGGTAGGGCGTGGCCGGGTCGCCGCGGGTGCCGACGAGGAGGAAGTCGGGGCTCTTCACGTCGCGTACGTCCTCGCGGATGTAGTCCGTTCCCGCGGGCCGCCCGAAGCAGAAGAGGACCGGCATCAGCATCGACTTCCCGAAGATGTCGGACGTCGCCTCGAACTCCTCCCGCAGCTTGTCGACCTTCTTCTCGACGCTCTTCTCGGACGGCCGGTCCGGGTCGTCCGCGCAGTTCACGGCCATGAGCGCGGCGGCCATGTTGTCGGCGGGCACGTCCTCGGGCGCGCGCGGCTGCTGGGCCAGCGAGCCGCCCATCCGCAGCAGCGCCCGCGGGTCGCCGTCGGCGAGGAGCGCGCCGAGGGCCTGCGAGAGCGCGGGCCACGACTGCCTGCTGTAGAGCGCCTGCCCCAGTACGTCCACGACGTCCTGGCCGGTGAACTCCGAACCGTCGGAGGACTGGAGCGGATACGAGTCGAGCCCCTTGATCAGCTCGGCCATATGGTCACGGGCCGCGCGCGAGTCGGTGCCGAGGACACAACCGGGGTTCTCCGTGCACCACTTGGTGAAGTTGTCGAGCGCGGTCTGCCGGCCCTCCGCGCTGACCAGAGCCTGCTCGGCGACGTCCTCGGTGAGGGTGTCCACGCCGTCGAGGACCATCCGCCCGACGTTGTCGGGGAACTGCGCCGCGTACACGGAGCCGAGCCGCGTCCCGTACGAGAAGCCCAGGTAGTTGAGCTTCTTGTCGCCGAGCACCTGCCGCATGACGTCCAGGTCACGCGAGACGTTGACCGTTCCGACGTACGGGAGGACGGGCCCGGACTTCTTCTTGCAGGCCTCGGCTATCTCGCGCATCTGGTCGAGCAGGGCGGCGGGGTCGTCGGAGTCCCCACCGGCCGACGGATCTTCCGCGCCGGCGTCGTTCCCGCAGCTCACGGGCGAGCTCTCGCCCACGCCGCGGGGGTCGAAGGAGACCACGTCGTAGCCCTTGCCGAGATACTCGAACTCCTTCTGCGCGTTGAGGAGCCCGGAGACCCCGGCGCCGCCCGGGCCTCCGAAGTTCAGCAGGAGTGAGCCCCTGGGCTTGCCGCTGGCCTTGATGCGGACCATGGCGAGCTTGATCGTGTCGCGCTTCGGGTGCGCGTAGTCGAGGGGCACGGTGATCTTGCCGCACTGGATGTTCTTGTCCTTGGGGACGGGCGTGGCGTCCGCACCGCCGATGAGAAGGCCGGCTCCGCCTCCCTCGCACGCGCCCCACTTGATCTTCTGCGAGTAGTAGCGGGACAGGTCGGGCGAAGGCGCGGCCGCCGCGTTGTCGCCCGGCAGCCAGGCCCCTGTCCCCATGACGGCCAGCGCGGTAGCGCCGGCGAGCGCAACAGCTCTGCGCACGGCAACCTCCCAGGGTCTGCCCCTCGATCACCCTAAGGGCGGGGCAGCGACCCCGCCCGTCCAGGTGACACTGAGTGACATTCGCCGGGCGAAATTACCGTGCGTGTCCGTACAGTCCCTCGATCTCCGCCGCGAAGTCCCGCGCGATGGCGTCCCGCTTCAGCTTCAGGGACGGGGTCAGATGGCCGCTCTCCTCCGTGAAATCCACCGGCAGGACGGCGAACCGCCGGATGGACTCGGCACGCGACACGAGCTTGTTGGCCTCGTCGACGGCACGCTGGAGGGTCTCGCGCAGATCGGCGTCGTCCGCGAGGCCGGGGCCGGTGTGCGCCTTCTTCTTCATGCGGCACCAGTGCGCGATGCCTTCGGGCTCCAGCGTGATCAGAGCGGTGATGTAGGGCCGGTCGTCGCCGACCACCATGCACTGGCCGACCAAGGGGTGGGCGCGCAGCCAGTCCTCCAGCGGGGCGGGCGCCACGTTCTTGCCGCCGGTGGTGATGAGGATGTCCTTCTTGCGGCCCGTGATGGACAGGTATCCGTCGTCGTCGAGGGCGCCGATGTCCCCCGTCGCGAACCACTCATCCGTCGCGGGTACGGCGCGACCGGTCCGCCCGTCCCAGTAGCCGCCGAAGACCTGCCCTCCGGCGAGCAGCACCTCACCGTCGTCCGCGATCCGCACGCGCGTACCGGGCAGCGGCCAGCCGACCGTGCCGAGCCGCGGCTTCAGAGGCGGGGTCACGGTCGCCGCGGCCGTGGTCTCGGTGAGGCCGTACCCCTCGAAGATCTCGATGCCGGCGCCCGCGTAGAACGCGGCGAGGCGGCGGCCGAGCGGTGAGCCGCCGCAGATCGCGTAGCGCACCTTGCCGCCGAGCGCGGCGCGGATACGCCGGTAGACGAGCGGGTCGTAGAGCGCGCGGGCCATCCGCAGCCCGAACCCCGGGCCGGGTCCCGTGCCGTGCTGCCGCGCCTCGACCGCCTCGCCGTAGCGGACGGCGATGCGGGCCGCGCGGTCGAAGGAGGAGGCGCGGCCCATCTTCTCGGCGGTGGCGCGCCCGGTGTTGAAGACCTTTTCGAGTACGTAGGGGATGGCGAGCAGGAAGGTGGGCCGGAATCCCGCCAGGTCCCCCAGCAGGTCCTCGGTCTGGATGCTGGGCGCGTGGCCGAGCCGTACCCGTGCGCGCAGACAGCCGACGGCGACCATGCGCCCGAAGACGTGCGAGAGCGGCAGGAAGAGCAGGGTGGACGCGGGCGCCTTGCTGACGGACTTGAAGACGGGGTGGAGCAGCTCGATGGCGTTGTCGACCTCGGCGAAGAAGTTGCCGTGGGTCAGGACGCAGCCCTTGGGCCGCCCGGTGGTGCCGGAGGTGTAGATGAGCGTGGCGACGGAGTCGGGCCGCAACTCCGCTCGCCTGCGCTCGACTTCGGCGTCGGTGATGCCCTCGCGCCGCCCCAGTTCGGCGAGCCGCCGCACGTCGCCCTTCTCGAAGGACCACAGGTGCTCCAGGTCGGGCATCCGGTCGCGCTCGGGCCCGAGCGACGCGGCGAGCGCGACGGTCTCGACGGCGAGTGCGACGGCGCCCGAGTCCTGGAGTATCCAGCGGGTCTGGTAGGCGGAGGAGGTCGGATAGACGGGCACGGTGACCAGGCCCGCCGCCCAGCCCGCGAAGTCGAGCAGCGTCCACTCGTACGTCGTGCGCGCCATGATGGCGAGCCGGTCCCCCGGAGCAAGACCCTCGGCGATGAGCCCCTTGGCGACGGCGAGGACTTCCCCGGCGAACTCCGCGGCCGTCACGTCCCGCCACCGCCCGTCGTCCCCCTTCCGGGAGAGCACGGCTTCGGCGGGTGCCTCGCGGGCGTTGTCGAAGGGGATGTCGGCGAGGGACCCCTGCCGGACGGCGGCAGCGAACGGCGGCACGGAGACTTCCCGTACGGCACCGTCGAGGTGCCGCAGGTGGGGTTCGACGAGGGCGGGTTGCGGGGTGGCGGGGGGCATGGGGGCGGCTCCTTGCATATCGGGGGACAGGTAGGGAATTCAGCCCCTCCGGCGTTTGAGGAGCGGGGTCCGGGGCGGAGCCCCGGGGGTGCCGGGGGTTTGCTGCGGGGGCTTGGGGAAGAGGCGGCGAGTCGTCACCCCCTGTTCAGAGGAGGCCCTCACCCCCGCTCGAGAATCGCCGTCACCCCGAGACCGCCCGCCGCGCAGATCGAGATGAGCCCGCGTCCGGGAGTCCCCCGCTCGGCGAGCAGCTTGGCCAGGGTGGCGACGATCCTCGCACCCGTGGCGGCGAACGGATGCCCCGTGGCCAGTGAGGATCCTGCGACGTTGAGCCGGTCCCGGTCCACGGTCCCCAGGCCCTGCTTCTCCCACGCGGCCAGCGTGGCAAGCACCTGCGAGGCGAACGCCTCGTGGATCTCGACGAAGTCGAAGTCCGCGAGCCCGAGCCCGACCCGCTCCAGCATCCGCGGCACGGCGTACGCGGGCGCCATCAGCAGCCCGTCCTGGCCTCCGACGACGTCACCCCCGACGAAGTCGACCGCGGCACTCTCGTACGCGCTCAGATAGGCCAGCGGTTCGAGCCCGCGCTCCTGCGCCCACTCCTCGCTCGCGAGCAGCGTGAGCGCCGCCCCGTCGGTCAGCGGGGTCGAGTTGCCAGCGGTCATGGTCGGGTTCGCCCCCTTCACGCCGAAGACCGGGTTCAGCTTCGCCAGCTTCTCGACGCTCGATCCGGGCCGCAGGTTCTGGTCCCGCTCAAGCCCGCGGAACGGTACGACGAGTCCGTCCAGGAACCCCCGGTCGTACGCGGCGGCCAGTCGCTGGTGGCTGGTCGCGGCCAGTTCGTCCTGCGCCTCGCGCGTGACGCCCCAGGCCTGTGCGGTCACGGCGGCGTGCTCGCCCATGGAAAGGCCGGTGCGGGGCTCGGCGTTGCGCGGGATGTCGGGCACGAGGTGCGAGGGGCGCACGCGGGCGAGCGCCTTGACGCGGCCTCCGGTCGTCTTGGCGCGGCGCGCGGCGAGGAGGATCTTGCGCAGGGAGTCGTTGACGCCGAGCGGAGCGTCGCTCGCGGTGTCGGCCCCGCCCGCGACCGCCGACTCCGTCTGCCCCAGCATGATCTTGTTGGCGGCGGCGATGACGGCTTGCAGCCCGGTGCCGCAGGCCTGCTGGATGTCGTACGCGGGTGTGGTCGGCGCGAGGCGCGAACCGAGGACGGTCTCGCGGGCGAGGTTGAAGTCCCGGCTGTGCTTGAGCACGGCGCCGGCGACGAACTCGCCGACGGCACCCGGCTCCTGGAGCCCGTACCGCTCCACGAGTCCGTCGAGCGCGGCGGTCAGCATCTCCTGGTTGGACGCCGTGGCGTACGGGCCGTCGGAGCGCGCGAACGGGATGCGGCTGCCGCCGATGACCGCCACGCGGCGGGTGGTGGGCAGATTCATGTCTCGACCAACTCCTGACCCTTGAGTAACCTTACTCTGAAGTAAATTTACGACCGAGCTGGGAGTTGGACAATGGCCGACCGCTATCTGAACTTCACGGGCACCGCACCCGGCCGCTTCCTCACCCGGAGGCTCGGCCTGCCCCAGCCGTCGGCCCTGCGGCGCTGGACTCCGGAAAGCCCGCACCTCGACGGCGAGTTGCTGCATCTGACGGCGGGGAAGTCCGCGTACGAGACGGACCTGACCTCGATCTTGAAGAAAACGCACCTGAAGCCGGCGCAGGACGCCTCCCGCCCGGCAGCGGTGGTCCTTGACGCAACGGGCATAAGCGACACTCCCGGCCTCGCTCTCGTGCACGCGGCGCTGCACCCCGTGGTGCGCTCGGTGGCGGAGAACGGCCGCGTGGTGGTGCTCGGCGCACCGGTCTCGCCCACCGACCACCACCAGGCGGCGGCGCAACAGGCGTTGGAGGGCTTCGTACGCTCCCTGGGCAAGGAGCTGGGCAGGGGCCGTACGGCGACGCTGGTCCGGATGCGTTCGGCGGCGGCCGCGGAGTCCACGCTGCGGTTCCTGCTCTCGCCGCGATCGGCGTATGTCAGCGGCCAGGTGATCGAGGTGGGAGAGGCCGAGCCGACCGCACCCGGCGACTGGGACCGGCCCCTGTCCGGCCGTACGGCGCTGGTCACGGGGGCAGCGCGGGGGATCGGGGAGGCGGTGGCCGAGGTCCTCGCACGGGACGGAGCGCAGGTGGTCGTCCTCGATGTGCCGTCCGCGCAGGCCGATTTGGTACGGGTCGCCGACCGGCTCGGGGGTACGGCGCTGCCGCTGGACATCACGGCGGACGACGCCGGGGAACGCATGGCGTCGGCGCTGGCCCCCGGCGGCCTCGACGTCCTCGTCCACAACGCGGGGATCACGAGGGACCGCAAGCTGGCCAACATGCCCGCGGAGCGCTGGAACCCGGTCCTGGACGTGAACCTGACGAGCGTGCTGCGCACGACGGACGCGCTGCTCAAGTCCGGCGCCCTGAACCGGGGCGGGAGCATCGTGACCACGGCGTCGATCGCCGGTATCGCGGGAAACGTGGGCCAGACGAACTACGCCGCGAGCAAGGCGGGGATCATCGGCCTGGTGCGGTCCCTTGCGCCGGGCGCGTACGCGGAGCACGGGGTGACGGTGAACGCGGTCGCCCCCGGGTTCATCGAGACGAAGATGACGGCGGCGGTTCCGCTGTTCATCCGGGAGGCGGGCCGCAGGATGAACTCCCTGGCCCAGGGGGGTCTGCCCGTGGACGTCGCGGAGACCACGGCGTGGCTGGCCTCATCCGCCTCCGGCGGTGTGAACGGCCAGATCATCCGAGTCTGCGGCCAAAGCCTCCTCGGGTCGTAGCCCTGGCACCGCCCCCGGACGCACCCGCACACGAACCCGCACCCGAAAGGACCCCCATGCTCGCCCCCCTGCTGCTCCGCGGCGCGATCCTCTCGCCGCTCAAGCGGCCCCGCCCCGACGCCCCCCTCCCCGGCGACCACCAGACCCTCACCGGCGTGCGCCCCCGCACCGCCGACCTCGCCGCCTACTCCCGCATCTGCGGCTACAAAACCCCCCAGCACACCCTCCCCCTCACCTACCCCCACGTCCTCAGCTTCCCGCTGGCCATGCGGCTCATGACCACCCGCGCCTTCCCGCTGCCGCTGCTCGGCCTCGTCCACACGTCCATCGAGATCACCCAGCACCGCGCCCTGACCACCGCGGACAGCCTCGAACTCTCCGTGCACGCGGCCCGATTGGCCCCGCACCGCCGCGGCACCGAAGCCACCCTCGTCACGGAAGCCCGCGTCGACGGCACCCCCGCATGGACGTCAAGCAGCACGTACCTCGCCCGACACCGCACCACCGCCACCACCAACACACCCGGCCCGCACCCCCGCAAGAACGACGAGACCACCCCCCTCACCGCCCGCGCCGAGTGGCAACTCCCCCCGGATCTAGGCCGCCGCTACGGCGCCGTCTCGGGTGACCGCAACCCCATCCACCTGCACCCCGCCACCGCCCGCCTCCTCGGCTTCCCCCGCGCCATCGCCCACGGCATGTGGACCGCGGCCCGCTGCCTCGCGGAGCACACGGAGTACGAGACACCCGAAACCGCCCGCGTACAGGTCGACTTCAAGGCCCCCGTACTGCTCCCGTCCACCGTCACCTACGCCGCCGAAGGCCCCGGCTTCGAGCTGCGCAGCGGCGACAGGACCCACCTCAGCGGCACACTGCGCTGAGCGACCCCGCTAGCGAACGCACCCCCGCTAGGGAACCCAGCGCCGCCCCTCCATCAACTCCCCGAGCCCCGCCCACGCGAAGTTCATCAGCGTCGACGCGGCCTCCTTCGCGGACACCGACGCGTCCCCGTTCGCCCACCCGGCGAGCGACTCCGCCGCGCCCACCAACGCCTGCGCGAGGCCCGCGACTTCACGCTCCGCCAGCTCCGGCTTGCGGTGCGCCTCACGTGCCGCCTCCGCGATCAGTGACGTCACGAACGCCACGAGCTCCTCGCGCATCATGGCGACCTCGGCCGCGAACGGCTCCCCCTGCGTACGCGCCTGGTGGTGCAGGACCGCCCACGCGTCGGGCCGCTCCGAGGTGTGCGTGAAGAAGGACTGCAGGCCGGCCCACAACTGACGGTCGGCGGGAACACCGCCGCTCACCCCGCCCCGCACCGCCGCGACCAGCGCCGCGGCCTCACGGCGGATGCACGCGGTGAACAGCTCCTCCTTGGAGTTCAGATACAGATACACCAGCGGCTTCGAGACCCCCGCGACCTCCGCGATCTCGTCCATCGAGGCCGCCCGGTACCCCCGCTGCCCGAAGATCCGCACGGCGGCATCCAGCATCTGCTGCTCCCGCACGGCCCGCGGCATCCGCTTCTGCCGCTTGACCGCCGCACCCCCGGCCTTCACGTCGCCCACCCCGGCCGCCCGCCTTCCACACAACCTGTCCACAGGAAACGACCAGCCTACGGTCAGCGCCGCACCCCGCGGACCGGCCCCCACAGCAAACGCGCCCCGCCCCGTACCCGGAACGGATCCGGGTACGGGGCGGGGCGCGTTCGCGACGAGCCGGGGGACGTCAGGCGGCGGCAGGCACCGTCTGCGGCTGGTCGACGGAACCGTCGAACTCGTCGAGCGGCGAGGACGACGCGCTCTCGTAGGCCTCACGGTCCAGGATCTTCTCGCGAGCGGCGACGATCACCGGCACGGCCGCCTGACCGGCCACATTCGTGGCCGTGCGCATCATGTCCAGGATCGGGTCGATGGCGAGGAGCAGGCCCACGCCCTCCATCGGCAGGCCCAGCGTGGAGAGGGTCAGCGTCAGCATGACCGTGGCGCCGGTCAGACCGGCGGTGGCGGCGGAGCCGACGACCGAGACGAAGGCGATGAGCAGGTACTCCTTGACGCCCATCTGCACGTCGAAGATCTGCGCGACGAAGATCGCGGCGATCGCCGGGTAGATCGCGGCGCAGCCGTCCATCTTGGTGGTGGCGCCGAACGGCACCGCGAAGGACGTGTACTCCTTCGGCACGCCGAGGCGCTCGGTGACCTTCTGGGTGACCGGCATCGTGCCGACCGAGGAGCGCGAGACGAAGGCCAGCTGGATCGCGGGCCAGGCGCCCTTGAAGAACTGGAGCGGGTTGACCTTGGCGACCGTGGAGAGCAGCAGCGGGTAGACGCCGAACATCACCAGGGCGCAACCGACGTAGATGTCGGCGGTGAACGTCGCGTACTTGCTGATCAGGTCCCAGCCGTAGTCGGCGATGGCGAAGCCGATGAGGCCGACGGTGCCGATCGGCGAGAGCTTGATGACCCACCACAGGGCCTTCTGGAGGAGCGCGAGGACGGACTCGCTGAGGTCCAGGATCGGCTGCGCCTTCTCGCCGATCTTCAGTACGGCGATACCGGCGACGGCGGCCATGAAGACGATCTGGAGGACGTTGAGCTGGGTGAAGGGGGTGATGACGTCCGTCGGGATGATGCCGGTGAGGAAGTCGATCCAGGAGCCCGAGGTCTCCGGCTTGGCGCCGTCCTTCGGGGTGAGGCCGGTGCCGGCGCCCGGGTTGGTGATGAGCCCGATGGCGAGGCCGATGACGACCGCGATCAGCGACGTGATCATGAACCAGACGAGCGTCTGGGTGGCGAGCCGCGCGGCGTTGTTGACCTTACGCAGGTTGGTGATCGACACCAGGATGGCGAAGAAGACGAGCGGGGCGACCGCCAGCTTCAGGAGCCCGATGAAGGTGCTGCCGACCTTGTCCAGGGTGGTGACGAGCCAGGAGATGTCCTGGCTGCGGGCCAGCCAGCCGAGCAGGACACCGAGGACGAGACCGCCGAGGATCTGCGCCCAGAACGGCAGCTTGAGGAATCTGGGTATCCGGGAGCCGGACTTCGGCTGCTCGGCCTTGTCGGCCGGGGATACGGGGGAGTTCGCGGACACGGACACACTCCGGGTAATGGCGGGGGACGTGAGGGAGCGGCGACCGCGAGGGGGTCAGACGGAACGGCCTTTACGGTGCCGCCGCAGTGCAGATGTCACTTGGTGCTTGTCGCTCGCGCTGGTCGCAGAGGACTCGGAGAACTCAGAGGCGGCGGCGACAGGCCGCGGACATGCAGCGGCAGAGGTCGACATGCAGGCGCGCCACGAGCGGGACGCTCAGGGCGATGCGGTGCGCGGCTGCTGTCTTCATGTCGAACACGTTAACACTTGAACTTTGAGAACATCAAAGGTGTTGTTTGAGGTAGACGAGGCCGATCGGAGGCGAGAGGGCCTTTGGGACGCAAGAAACCCCGGTCCGGAGCAGTTGCTCCCGTACCGGGGTTGAGGCTTTTGTGACGAACCTTACGGCTGCGCGCGAGGGGTCACGGCTGCGTGCGAGGGGTCATGACTTCGCGCGGGCGGCGTCGTCGGCGACGTCCTCCATGGTGCGGTTCGCCTCCAGGTTGGCCTTGGTGCGCTCGACGCGCTCGACGACCTGGACCGAGGCGCGGTCGCGCTCCTTGCGCAGCACCACGAAGCTGATGGGCGCGGAGACGACGAGGGCGAGCAGCAGCACCCACAGGAGGTTGGAGTCCCCGAGGCCCTGGGGCAGGATCCCGGCATAGACAAGTCCCCAGACCGCGAAAAAGCAGCCCACGAAGATCCCGAGGCGCATCAGCGTGTAGCGGAGCATGTCAATCCACTCTTCCGTTCCGAAATAGGCCCGAGTTGGACGAGCCACTCCAGTGAAGCATGGAGGGGGGCGCGACCGGCAAGGGGGTGAGCCCTACCGGGCCCCACCCTGAACCGTCAGCCGAGCGGCAGCAGCATCGTGATGTCGTCGCGGTCGTCACCGGGGGCGACGCGGATCGCGCCGGGCACCCGTCCGACCTCCTTGTATCCGCAGGACTCGTAGAACCGGTCGACGCCGGTGCCGCCCCGGCAGGTGAGCCGGATCGCCTCGATGCCGTCGAGCCCGCGGGCGGCGTCCGCGGCGGCGGCCATGAGGTCGCGCCCGTACCCCTTGCCCTGGTGCTTGGGGTGGACCATCACCACGTAAAGCCAGACCCAGTGCTTCATCAGGCGGTGCGAGTTGAACGCGAGGAAGGCGGTCGCGGCGACGGTGCCGTCCTCGTCGTGGCCGACGAGCAGGCGGGTGTCCCCCTCGCTCAGCTGGGCCAGGCGCTTGAGCCACTCCGGGCGTATGTCCTCGACCGTCACGGGCGGTACGAAGCCGACGGCGCCGCCGGCGTTGGACACGTCGGCCCAGAGGGCGAGGACGCCGTCGCGCAGGGCGGGATCGATCTCCGGGTCAAGACGGAAGGTAAGTGCCATAGGTCGAGAGTAACCATTACAGGCGGCGCGCCTCAACCGTGTTCCGCATGCCGGACAACGCGACGAGCCCCGGCCGGATCGGCCGGGGCTCGCACGTCGTTCGCGGCGGGCGGGTCAGACCCGCATCGCCTGCGGAGACTCCCGCAGCGACCGGTCGGGCCCTTCGTACTCACGGATCGATTCGTAGCGCGTGTTCCGCTCGACGGGGCGGAAGCCCGCCTCGCGGATGAGGTCGAGCAGATCCTCGCGCGTCAGCTTGTTCGGCGTACCGAAGTTGTCCGCGTCGTGCGTGATCTTGTACTCGACGACCGAGCCGTCCATGTCGTCCGCGCCGTGCTGGAGCGCGAGCTGCGTGGTGTGCAGGCCGTGCATGACCCAGAAGACCTTGACGTGCGGGACGTTGTCGAAGAGGAGGCGCGAGACCGCGAAGGTCTTCAGGGCCTCGGCGCCCGACGCCATGGTGGTGCGCGCCTGGAGGCGGTTCCTGACCTTGCCGTCCTTCATGTCCACGAAGTCGTGCTGGTAGCGCAGCGGGATGAAGACCTGGAAGCCGCCGGTCTCGTCCTGGAGCTCACGCAGCCGCAGGACGTGGTCGACGCGGTGGCGGCGCTCCTCGATGTGGCCGTACAGCATCGTGCTCGGGGTCTTGAGACCCTTCTCGTGCGCGAGGCGGTGGATGCGCGACCAGTCTTCCCAGTGGGTGCGGTGGTCGACGATGTGCTGGCGGACCTCCCAGTCGAAGATCTCCGCGCCGCCGCCGGTCAGCGACTCAAGGCCCGCCTCGATCAGCTCGTCCAGGATGTCGGAGGCCGACATGCCGGAGATCGTCTCGAAGTGGTGGATCTCGGTGGCGGTGAAGGCCTTCAGGGAGACGTCCGGGAGCGCCTTCTTGAGCTCGCTCAGCGAACGCGGGTAGTAGCGCCACGGCAGATTCGGGTGCAGGCCGTTGACGATGTGCAGCTCGGTGAGGTTCTCGCCCTCCATCGCCTTGGCGAGGCGGACGGCCTCCTCGATGCGCATCGTGTACGCGTCCTTCTCGCCCGGCTTGCGCTGGAACGAGCAGTACGCGCACGAGGCGGTGCACACGTTGGTCATGTTGAGGTGGCGGTTGACGTTGAAGTGCACGACGTCGCCGTTCTTGCGCGTGCGCACCTCGTGGGCGAGACCGCCGAGCCAGGCCAGGTCGTCCGAGTCGTAGAGGGCGATGCCGTCCTCGCGGGACAACCGCTCACCGGCCCGGACCTTCTCCTCCAGCTCACGCTTGAGCCCCGCGTCCATACCCCGGCCGCCTCTCCATGTCTGTACGCCTGCGTAAATCACGCCTCGCCCACGTTACGCCTGTGCCCCTAGCCCTCCTCGGGCAGCTCCCCGACGCGGTTCTCCCACTTCGTGGAGAGCACGATCGTCGTACGCGTCCTGGAGACGCCCTTGGTGCCGCTCAGCCGGCGGATCGTCTTCTCCAGGCCGTCCACGTCGCTGGCCCGCACCTTGAGCATGTACGAGTCGTCGCCCGCGATGAACCAGCAGTCCTCGATCTCGTGCAGGTCCTTGAGCCGGCGCGCGACGTCCTCGTGGTCGGCGGCGTCCGAGAGGGAGATGCCGATGAGGGCGATGACACCGAGACCGAGCGACGCGGAGTCCACCGTCGCGCGGTAGCCGGTGATGACACCCGCCGCTTCGAGGCGGTTGATCCGGTCCGTGACGCTCGGTCCCGAGAGGCCGACGAGCCGGCCGAGTTCGGCGTACGAGGCCCTGCCGTTCTCGCGCAAAGCCTGGATGAGCTGCCTGTCCACGGCGTCCATAGGTGCGATGCCTTTCATTATTCAGCGATAACGCGAGTCTATGTGTAGAATCTAAGGCGCAACAGGGTCCGAGCCCTGTGAATCTTTCACAGTTTCAGCAGATCAACGACGATTCAACGATTTTCAGGAGTGAGTCACACCGTGTACTCGATCGAGATGGCCTACGCCCGGATGCGCGAGCTGCAGGACCTGGCCAACCGCTCGCGTGCCCACAAGCCCACCGCGCCGACGGCCGAGCGACGCACGAAGCACGCCGCCAAGAAGCGCTAATCCCCCGGAGCGGCAGAGCCCGAACCGAGCTCTCCCTCCCAGCGGCGGTACAGCCGGTGCGGCACCCCTGCCGCGTCGAGCGTCCGCCCGGCGACGAAGTCCACCAGATCCTGGATGTGCGTCGCCCCCGCGTAGAACGCCGGTGAGGCGGGCAGCACGGTTGCGCCCGCCTCGTCCAGCGTCACCAAGTGCTTCAGCGTCTGCCCGTTGAGCGGTGTCTCACGGACGCAGACCACCAGCTGCCGGCCTTCCTTGAGCGTCACGCTCGCCGACCGTTGCAGCAGATCCTTCGAGAGCCCGAGCGCCACCCCGGCCACGCACGCCGTGGACGCGGGCACGATCAGCATCCCCTTGGTCGCGTACGACCCCGACGAGGGCCCGGCCGCCAGATCCCCGGCCGCCCAGTACCGCACGTCGTCCACCGCGACGTCGAACGTCTCCGGCTTCCCGTCGGCACCGCGCCCGAGCCACTCCCGCAGGTCCTCCTGCCAGTGCGCGTCCCGGAAGGCGATGCCCGTCTCGTCCAGGATCGTCAGACGCGAGGCCCGCGAGACCACCAGGTCCACGCTCTCCCCCGCCGCGAGCAGCGCCCGCAGCACGGCGGCGGCATAGGGGGTCCCCGAGGCCCCCGACACCCCCACGATCCAAGGCTTACGCTGCGTATCTCCTGGCTTCACGCTGTGAGCCTAGACGGTCAGGCCGCGCACCAGCAGATCGAGCAGCGCGCAGACGAAGAGCGCGATGCCGATGAAGCCGTTGACCTGGAAGAAGGCGCGATTGAGCCGGGAGAGATCGTGCGGCTTCACGAGGGAGTGCTCGTAGACGAACGCGCCCGCCACGATCGCGAGGCCGAGCCAGAGGAACGGGCCCGCGCCGGTGTCGGCGGCGTACCAGACGAAGAGCGCGGTGGTCACCAGATGGCAGCCGCGCGCGCCCCAGATGGCCGCCGGGATGCCGAACCGGGCGGGGACCGACTTCACGCCGACCTCGCGGTCCGTCTCCACGTCCTGGCAGGCGTAGATCAGGTCGAAGCCGCCGATCCAGACGCCGACCGCGAGGCCGAGGATGACCGCCTGCCAGGACCACTCGCCGGTGATCGCGATCCAGGCGCCGATGGGCCCTATGGCCTGGGCGAGGCCCAGGATCGCCTGCGGGAAGTTCGTGAACCGCTTGCCGTAGGGATAGACGACCATCGGGACCACCGCGACGGGCGCGAGCGCCAGACACAGCGGGTTGAGCAGGGCGGCGGCGCCCAGGAACACGACGAGCGCGATCAGCGCGCCGGTCCAGGCCGACTTCACCGAGACGGCGCCCGTGACGAGCTCGCGGTGCGCGGTCCTCGGGTTACGGGCGTCGATCTCCCGGTCGATGATGCGGTTCGCGGCCATGGCGAACGTACGCAGGCCGACCATGCAGACCGTGACCAGGAGCAGCCGCCCCCAGTGGATGTTCTCGTCCAGCTGGAACATCGCGGTCAGCGCGGCGATGTAGGCGAAGGGCAGCGCGAAGACCGAGTGCTCGATCATCACGAGACGCAGGAACGCCTTGACCTTGCCGGGCGGGGCGGGCTCGGGACCCAGGAGGTCCGAGGTGGCTGAATCAGCACTCATCTTTAGAGCCCGTACTCCTTCCAGCGGCGGTCGACCTTCGACGCCGTCTCCGGGTCGGACTCGACCATGTTCGGCCAGCCCCCGTCCCGGGTGTATCCCTCTTCGGGCAGCTTCTTCGTCGCGTCGATGCCCGCCTTGCCGCCCCAGAACTGCTGATAGGAGGCGTGGTCGAGGTGGTCGACGGGACCTTCGGCCACCGTCAGGTCGCGTGCGTAGTCGGTGTTGCCGAGCGCGCGCCAGGACACTTCGTGCAGGTCGTGGACGTCACAGTCCTTGTCCACGACCACGATCAGTTTCGTCAGGGACATCATGTGCGCGCCCCAGATGGCGTGCATGACCTTCTGCGCGTGCTTCGGGTACTTCTTGTCGATCGAGACGATCGCGCAGTTGTGGAAGCCGCCCGACTCCGGCAGGTGGTAGTCGACGATGTCCGGGACGATCACCTTGAGGAGGGGGAGGAAGAACCTCTCCGTCGCGCGGCCCAGCGGGCCGTCCTCCGTCGGCGGGCGGCCCACCACGATCGACTGGAGCAGCGGACGCTTCCGCATCGTCACGCAGTCGATCTTCAGCGCGGGGAACGGCTCCTGCGGCGTGTAGAAACCGGTGTGGTCGCCGAAGGGACCCTCCGGCAGCATCTCGCCCGGCTCAAGCCAGCCCTCGATGACGACCTCGGCGTGCGCCGGGACCTGGAGCGGGACCGTCTTGCAGTCGACCATCTCCACGCGCTTGCCCTGGATGAACCCGGCCAGCATGTACTCGTCCATGTCGCCCGGCAGCGGCGCGGTCGACGCGTACGTCACGGCGGGCGGACAGCCGAAGGCGATCGCGACGGGAAGCTTCTCGCCCCTGCGGGCGGCCACCTGGTAGTGGTTGCGGCTGTCCTTGTGGATCTGCCAGTGCATGCCGATGGTGCGCTTGTCGTGGCGCTGGAGGCGGTACAGGCCGAGGTTGCGCACCCCGGTGTCCGGGTCCTTGGTGTGGGTCAGGCCCAGGTTGAAGAAGGAGCCGCCGTCCTCGGGCCAGGTGAACAGCGCGGGCAGCTTCTCCAGGTCGACGTCGTCGCCGGTGAGGACGACCTCCTGCACGGGCGCGTTGTCGGACTTCACCTTCTTCGGCGGTACGTGCGTCATCGCGCCGAGCTTCCCGAAGGCCTCGCGGACACCGACGAAGCCGTGCGGCAACTCCGGCTTGAGGAGGCCGCCGATCTTGTCGCTGATCTCGGCGTACGACTTCAGGCCGAGCGCCTTGAGCAGGCGCCGGTCCGTCCCGTACACGTTCATGGCCAGGGGCATCGCGGAGCCCTTGACGTTCTCGAAGAGGAGCGCGGGGCCGCCGGACTTCTGCACCCGGTCGGTGATCTCGCCGACCTCCAGGTACGGATCGACCTCGGCCTTGATGCGCTTGAGATCGCCCTCGCGCTCCAGTGCTCGGAGCAGGGAGCGAAGATCGTCATAAGCCATGCGTTCCAGTATCGGTCACCGGCTACCCTGGCCGGGTCACCGGGGCCCGTACGCCGCCCTTCCTTCGTCGCTTGGGGAATCGCGCAACCATGCTCAGGTATCTGCCTTTCCTGCTGGTCCTGGCCGTGTGGATCTACGCCTTCATCGATGTCCTGAACACTCCGGAGAAGGAGATCAGGCATCTGCCGAAGGTGGTCTGGGTCATCATCGTGCTGCTCTTCGGCGAGGTCCTGCTCGGCCCGATCGCCTGGTTCGTCACCGGCAAGGAACGCAAGACGTCCGCCGCCGGAGGTGGCCCGCGGGCCGGGCGCGGCGGACAGTGGGTGGCACCGGACGACAATCCCGAGTTCCTGAAGTCCCTCAGGGACGAGGACCCGGACGAGAAGAAGCGTGACAAGGGCACGGAGGGCTGATCATGGAACTGCGGCTGCTCGTCACCTTCGAAAAAGTCGCGTCCGTACTCAGCTTCACGCAGGCCGCGGCCGAGCTGAAGTACGCGCAGTCCAGCGTCACCAGCCAGATCCGCGCCCTGGAGTCCTCCCTGGGCACGGAGCTCTTCGACCGGCTCGGCAGCCACATCCGCCTGACGGAGTCCGGTGAGCGCCTGCTCCCCTACGCCCGGCAGATCATCGAGCTCACGGACGAAGCGCGGGCCGCCGTCGTCGGTGCCGACGAGCCCGCCGGCGCGATCGCCGTCGGCACGATGGAGTCGCTGACCTCCTACCGCCTGCCCCCGCTGCTCGAACTCTTCCACCACCGCTACCCCGGGGTGCAGCTCTCCCTGCGCCCCACCCTGGGCGACGAGACGCGCCAGGCGCTGCGGCAGGGCACGTACGACGTCGGGTTCCTGATGGAGCGGGAGACCGAGCACGCGGGCTTGGAGACCGAGGTGCTCGCCGAGGAGCCGCTGGTCCTGGTCTGCGCGCCGACGCATCCGCTGACCGGGCACGGGGCGGACTCGCTCGCCACCGGCGATCTGGCGGCGGTGCAGCTGGTCGGCACGGAGCCGGGGTGCCCCTACCGGGATCTGTTCGAGGACGAGCTGCGCGAGCGCAACGGCGCACCGCCGCCGTTCATGGAGTTCGGCACGATCGAGGCCACCAAGCGAGGAGTCGCCGGTGGCCTCGGGGTGGCGCTTTTGCCGCGGATGGCTGTGCGGGAGGAGATGGCTTCGGGGGTGCTCGTGGCGCTGCCGTGGGAGCCGCCGTTCGTCCTGCACACACAGCTCGCGTGGCGGGCGGGCAAGCGGCTGCCCGCCCATGTGCGGCTCTTCATCGAGCAGTCCGTACGGCTGGTGCGGGAGCAGGCAGCGGAGACGCGGGAGCCTGCGAACCAGTGATCACCTTGGGCGACTTGGCGCGGTTGACCTTCAGGCTGGCCAGGACGATCAGCGGTACGCCGAGGGCCTGGACGAGGCCGATGTGGTGTCCGTAGACGGCCCAGTCGGCGACCATCGCGACCGCCGGGTAGGTGAAGGCGAGTACGGCGATCTTGGCGGTGGGCAGCTTCGCGTACGCCGCGTACATCAGGACGTACATCAGGCCGGTGTGGATGACACCGAGTCCGACGAGCCAGCCCCAGCCCGCGCCGGCCCCGCTCATCGCGCCGAAGTTCGCGAAGGGCAGCAGGAGCGGGATGCCGACGACGACCTGGATCAGGGCGATGAGGTGGGGCCGTACGCCCGTGATGCGCTTGGTGACGAGGGTGGAGAGGCCGTAGAGCAGCGCGGCCAGGAGCGCGAAGCCGATGCCGGTGAGCGAGCCGAGATCGCCCGGGCGCACCCCGGAGACGAGGATCAGCCCGGCGAACGCGGTACCGAGCCACATCAGTTGATGCTTCGTCAGGCGCTCGCGGAAGATGACCGCGCTGAGCAGCACGAGCAGGAACGGCTGCGTGTGGTAGACGACGGTCGCCAGCGAGATCGACGTCTCCTCGTACGCCTTGAAGAGGAACACCCAGTTGAAGACGATGAACGCCCCGCCCAGCGCGGCGAGTCCGGCCTTCTTCGGGGTGATGCCGTGATTGCGGAAGTAGCCGCGGGCGAAGGCGTAGGCGCCGAGCGCGATGGCGCCGAACAGGACGCGGAAGAACACGACGTTGAAGGCCGACGCGCCCGACTCGACGACGAAGATCCCGAGGGTGCCGGAGAGCACCATCGCTGCGGTGAGCTGGGCCGTGCCCTTGTTCTCTGAGGTCATGCCCAAGAAGCTACGAGCGGACGTATGCGCTGGTCCACGAGCCAGTGGGGCGTCCTGCCGATGGGGCCATCGACGGGGACGATAAGCCCTGACGAGAGCTCAGGGGGCCCGGTTGGGGCACCCTGTCGGAGTACGGCGTGGAGATTTTGGTCCTGGATGATCCCGCGTGCGCGGCGATGATGGGGGACTTCATCGCGGCGCGGCCGGAGTTGTGGCACGAGGACATCGGCTTCGAGGGGGGCGGTGCGGGCGGAGGTGGCGGGGGCTGAGCGCGACGTCTGCGTTGGGCAGGCGTCGCGCCTCTCGTGGCTCGTGGTTAGTCGCGCGGGCGCTTGCCCGCCTTGTCCACGACGACCCGCTCCAGGACGGCGCTGCGGCCGACCACGTCGCCCTTCTCGAAGCCCTGTGTGTCCTCGGTCGCGACCTGGCGTTCGCCGAGGAACTGCTTGGTCTCCTTGTCGAAGATCAGCTCCTGGCGCTCGCCGTCGTTCTCCCGGGCGATCGCGACTCCGTGCCGCCCGTCGGCGTCGGTCACGTCGTCGATCAGCTTGACGCCGGGGATCTTCGCCGCGGCGAGGTAGAGGGCGGCCGCTTGCTTCGGCGGCATCAGGGACTCCAGCGAGAGATCGCCGACCAGCACGAAGGTGTTCTGGTCCTCGCTCTCGCCGCCCTCGCTCACCTTGTGGAGCCAGTCCAGCATGTTGACGGGGTCGGTCGGCAGCTTCTCCAGGTTGCGGTAGTTGGTCGCCGATTCGGGCAGCGGCTCCCCCGGCCCGATGTCGGGATCGAATCGCTCCATGTCGAGATCGTGCAGCGGCTCATGGATCACGTCCCCGTGCCTGCCGTCCACCGACTGCCAGAACTCGCGCGGGTGCACGGGATCGAGCTTGGCCGGTCCGTCCCCGCCCACCCCCAGATAGCCGCCCTTGCTCCTGATGTAGACGAACTGGTCGTCCCGGATGTCCTTCTGCACGGGCTGCCGCTCGGCCGCCGCGGCGATCTCCTTCAGCATCCGCACGGTCTCCGCCGAAGGCGCCGCTTGAGCGGACTGGCCGCCGAACGGCGAGGCGACGATGACGCCCGCCGCGACGGCGGCGGCGACGGCTCCCGCGATGAGCGCGGGACGGAACCAACGCCGCTGAGACTTCTGGGACTGCTTCTCGCTTTGCCGGATCTCGGTCAACAGGTGCTCCCTGAGCAGGTGATGACGGCCCGGCGGAAGGTCACGCTCACGAAATTCACTCATCGGTTTCCCTCCCTGACGGGCCCGACCGCGGAAGTGCGGTCATCTCTCATCTGTCCGCGCCCGGCAGGCGGTTCCATATGTTTCGCGAGTTTTGTCCGCGCCCGCGAAAGACGCGAGCGTACGGTCCCGACCGGCACCCCGAGCGCCTCGGCCGCCGCCGCGTAGCCGAGCCCCGACCACACGCACAGGGCAAGGACCTCACGCTCACCGCGCCGCAGGGTCGCGAGGGCCGCTCGTACGAGGGCGAGCTGCTCCTTGTCGTCGATGCGCCCGGCGACCTCGTCGGCGAAGTCCGCCACGGTCTCCTGGCGCGGAAGGCGCGCGACCGCGGCCGCGTGCCGCCGGGCGGCGCGGCGCGCGTTGCGGGTCACGTTCGTGGCGACGCCGAGCAGCCACGGCCGCAGCGAACCGCCGTCCGCGTCGAGCCTGCCCCGCAGCCGCCACGCCTCCAGGAAGGTGAGCGACACCATGTCCTCCGCCGCCGCCCAGTCCCCCGTGAGGCGGTAGGCGTGGTTGTAGACGGAGCGCGCGTACGCGTCGAAGAGCTCACCGAAGGCGTTGGCGTCGCCGTCCCTGATGCGGACGCGCAGCGCTCTCGGGTGTGCCTGAGGTTCCCCCTGATTCGTCTCCACGCCCTCTTACCTGTCCGTACGACGAAGGCCGGTTCCCGACCCTTTTCCAGGTCATGGGAACCGGCCTCGGAAGCCGCACGCTCGGAGCGTCAGACGCCCGCGTACGAGTGCTTGCCGGTGACGAAGATGTTCACGCCGTAGTAGTTGAACAGCCAGCAGCCGAAGGCGATCAGGGCCAGGTAGGCGGCCTTGCGGCCCTTCCAGCCGGCGGTGGCGCGCGCGTGCAGGTAGCAGGCGAAGGCGACCCAGGTGATGAAGGACCAGACCTCCTTGGGGTCCCAGCCCCAGTAGCGGCCCCACGCGTCGCCGGCCCAGATCGCGCCCGCGATGATCGTGAACGTCCACAGCGGGAAGACCGCGGCGTTCACGCGGTAGCCGAACTTGTCGAGCGAGGCCGCGGCCGGCAGCCGCTCCATGACGGAGGTGGCGAACTTGCCGGGCTGTCCGCCGCGCTCCAGCTTCGACTCGTAGCTGTCCCGGAAGAGGTAGAGCACCGTGGCGACGCCGCCGACGTAGAAGCAGGCCCCGCAGAAGATCGCGGTGGAGACGTGGATCCACAGCCAGTACGAGTGCAGGGCGGGAACCAGCTGGTCGCTCGCGGTGTACAGGACGGTGACGGCGAGGCCGAGGTCGAGCAGGACCGTGGTGATCAGCGGAAGGCCGAGCCAGCCGACGTTCTTCTTCAGCGCCATGAGCACGAGGTACACGCCGACGGCCATCGTGGAGAACGTCAGGTTGAACTCGTACATGTTGCCCCACGGCGCCCGCTGCACCGAGAGCGCGCGGGTGAGCACACCGCCGAACTCGACGAGAAACGCGAGCACGGTGAGGGACACCGCGATACGGCCGTAGAGGTCGCCCTTCTCGTCACCGGCCGAGGCACCGGGGCCGTCCGGCACGTCACGGCGTCCGGCGGCCGAGCGCGTGACGACCTTGGGGGCGGTCTGCGGCCGCTCCAGGACGGCGGTGCCGCCCTTCGCCTTGGTGGTGACCGCGGGCGCCTTGGCGGCGGTGTCGGTCTTCGCGGTGATCGCGGCGGCCGTACGGGCGACCTTGCTGCGGCTGCCGAGGATCCACTCGGCCATGTGCGCGAAGAACGCCAGGAGATAGACGGCCATCGCGGAGTAGATCAGCACATTGCTGATGTGCGCGAGGTTCTCGTTCGGTTCGGCGGCGAGGGTGGTGGCGAGATTCACTTCTCAGCCCCTTCGGCAGGAACAACTTGGGGGGTGGAATCGGCATGTCCGGTACCGGCATGCCCGGCTTGGTCCGCGTCGGGCGCGCTCGGCGCCTTCTCGTGGAGGTGGGCGGCGAGGTCGCCGAGCTCATCGGGCAGCTTGGCGGACTCGCTGCGGCCGAGCCCGGCCATCTCGACGACGGTCACGCCGTCGGCGCCCCGGACGGCCCGCACCCACACGCGGCGGCGCCGGATGAACAGCGACCCCGCGAGGCCGACGATGGCGGAGATCGCCCCGACGAGCGCCCACATGCTGCCGGGCTGCTGGGAGATCTGGAAGGTCGCCCAGCGCTTGATGTCCTTCTCGAAGGTGATCGAGCCTGCGCCGTTCGGCAGCTTCATCGTCTCGCCGGGCACCATCCGCTGCTTCAGGAGCTCGCCCTTGGCGTCCTTGAACTTGGACATCTTGCTGGTGTCCAGCTGGTACACGTTCTGCGGCAGACCCGAGTCCACACCGAGGCTTCCGTGGTACGCGGACAGCGCGAGCACCGGATAGTCCAGCGCGGGGAACTGGGAGAACATGTTGCCCTGCCCGGAGCCCGCGAACGTCGGCACGAAGAAGGCGTTGAAGCCCAGCTGCTCCTTCTTGCCGTTCTTGTCGCGGTAGCCGTCGAGGACCTTGATGGCGCCGGTCGCCGTGCCGTTGGAGTCGATCGGCAGGAGCGGTGTCGACTGGCGGCTGACGATCTTGCCCTTGCCGTCGCGCACGGTGACGGTCGGCGCGTAGCCCTGGCCGATGAGGTAGACCTTCGAGCCGTCGACCTCGAGCGGCTTGTTGACCTCGATGGCCTTCTTCTTCTCGGGGCCGTCGATTCCCTCGCTGTAGGTGACGTTCGCCCGGTAGGTGCGGGCCGTCCCCTTCTCGGGGCCCTTCCTCTCGAACGTCGACTCGAAGCTGTCCAGCTTGAAGCTGAACGGCGCCAGGTCGTCGGTGTTGAAGAGGTTGCCGGACTTGAAGTTGTCGTACTGGGTGAGGGTGTTGGCGAACCCGTCGCCCTGGACGACGAGCTTGCCGCCCTCGGACTTGAACAGGGCGCCGACGGCGAAGGCCACCAGGAGCACGATCAGCGAGATGTGGAAGAAGAGGTTGCCCGCCTCACGCAGGTAGCCCTTCTCCGCGGCCACGGACGCGGTGGCGCCGCCCTTGCCGGAGGTGAGGTCCGCACGGAACCGGCGGCCCTTGAGCAGCCCGAGTGCGGCCTCGTGGACCTGCTCGGGCTCGGCCTCGGTGCGCCAGGTGGTGTAGGCGGGCAGCCGGTCGAGCCGTTTGGGCGCGCCCGGCGGACGGCCGCGCAGCTGGCCGACGAACTGCCAGGTGCGGGGCACGATGCAGCCGATGAGGGAGACGAAGAGCAGGATGTAGATCGCCGAGAACCACACCGAGCTGTAGACGTCGAACAGCTGGAACTTCTCGTAGATCGGCGCGAGCGTGGTGTGCGCGGCCTTGAAGTCCTGGACCTTCAGCTCGTCGATGCTGGTCTGCGGGATCAGCGAGCCGGGGATCGCGCCGAGCGAGAGCAGCAGCAGGAGGAGCAGCGCGACCCGCATCGAGGTCAGCTGCCGCCACATCCAGCGCACCCAGCCGGTGGCCTCGCGGCCCGCCCAGGCCAGCCAGCCCGCGGTGCCGGGGGCGCGGTTGCCGCCGAAGGATCCGGGCATGGCCCGGTCGACGGGCGCGGTGGAGAGCTGGGAGCCCGCGGCGCCCAGGTCGCTGTGCTCTTCAGGGGCTTCGGTCTTGCTCATGGATCAGATCCCCACCGTGTAGCCGTTGGACCAGACCTGCATCTGCTGCAAGATGCTGTCCCAGACGCCGGTGACAAGCAGCAGTCCGGTCGCGATCATCATGATGCCGCCGATGCGCATCACCCAGACGTAATGCTTCTTGACCCAGCTGAACGCGCCGAGCGCCTTGCGGAAGGCGATCGCCGCGAGGATGAACGGAACGCCGAGCCCCAGGCAGTACGCGACGCTCAGTATGGCCCCGCGGCCCGCGTTCGCCTGGTCGAGGGCCAGCGCGTTGACGGACGTGAGGGTCGGGCCGACGCAGGGCGCCCAGCCGACGGCGAACAGCGCGCCCAGTATCGGGGCGCCCGCGAGCCCGGCGGCGGGCTTCTTGTGGAAGCGGAACTCCCGCTGGGACAGCCACGGCATGAGCCCCATGAAGAAGATGCCGAGGACGATCATCAGTGCGCCGAGCACCTTGGTGATGACGTCCTGGTACTCCTGGAGGTTCTGCCCGGCGTAGCCGAAGAGCGCTCCGGTGGAGACGAAGACGGCGGTGAAGCCGAGCACGAAGAGCCCGGCGCCCGCGGCCATCCGCCCCCGTTTGGCCTCCGCGAGATCCGTGCCGCCGACTCCGGTGACGTAGGACAGATAGCCCGGTACGAGCGGCAGTACGCACGGCGAGAAGAAGGAGACGAGGCCGCCGAGCAGTGCCACGGGGAGCGCGACGAGAAGCGCGCCGTTCATGACGGTCTGGTTCGCTTCGCCGGCGGCGGCGAGGGTGGACATCACGGGGAAATCACTTCTCCGCGATCAGCGGGTCGATCATCTTGCGCAGGTTCTTCTCGTTGAGCGCCTGCTGCGAGCGGGCCGCGATCTTGCCCTCGCGGTCCAGGATGATCGTGGAGGGGATGAACTTCGGGTTCATCGTGCCCTTGGGGAAGCGCAGCATCAGCTTGCCCATCGGGTCGTGCAGGCTCGGGTAGGAGATCTTCCACTCCTTCTCGAACGCGAGCGCCGGGTCCTTCTGCGGATCGCGGGTGTTGATCCCGACGAACTGCACGTCCTTGCCGGAGAGGTCCTTGGAGACCTTCGCGAAGTTCGGCGCCTCGGCCCGGCAGGGCGAACACCAGGAGCCCCAGACGTTCAGGACGACGATCTTGCCCTTGTAGTCGTCGACGTCGAGGTGCTTGCCCGTGAGGGTGTCCCCTTCGAGCTTGGGCCCGTCCTGGCGCTCACCCTTGTCGGCGGTGGCGATGCCGTCGGAGCCGGTGACGAAGTTGGTGTTCCCCGAGCCGCCTGACGTGCCGCCTGAGCTGCACGCCGACAGGGTCAGCGCGGCGACCGCGGCCCCGGCGCCCAGCAGGGCGGTGCGGCTGCGGCTACGGCTGCGGTTCGTGCTGCGGGGGACTCGGCGGGCGGCACTCATGTGAAAAGTTTCGCATGTCTGTTTCGGGGATCTTCCGCACCCCCCGGGGTTGCGGAAAGTCCCATTTCAGGCGGCCTTCCCGAGTCCCTTCCAGCCACTGGTGGGCGCCTGGCCGACTTCGAGGCCCTGCAGGTCGGCGAGGACCTTCGGGTCCTGGACGTCGAGCCAGTCGACGAACTGCCGGAATGAGACGAGGCGCACGTCCTTCTTGCCCGCGATGTGCTTCAGGGCCGCCTCGACGGCGTCCATGTAGATGCCGCCGTTCCACTCCTCGAAGTGGTTGCCGATGAAGAACGGCGCGCGGTTGGACTCGTAGGCCCGCTTGAATCCGGCTATGTAGGACTCGGTGGCCTGCTTGCGCCAGCCCGGGTAGTTGGCCGGCGGGGCCTTCGTGGAGTTCTGCGACTGGTTGGCCAGGATGTTGTAGTCCATGGACAGGACCTCGAAGGTGTGGCCGGGGAACGGCATCGCCTGGAGCGGCAGATCCCAGACGCCCGACTTCTTCCGGGGCCAGCGCTGGAGGCCGCCGGACGACGAGGCGTCGTAGCGCCAGCCGAGCTTCTTCGCGGTCGGCAGCAGGTTCTCCTGGCCGAGCAGACAGGGCGTACGGCCGCCGACGAGTTCCTTGTCGTAGTCGAAAGGCAGCGACGGCAGATCGGTCCAGCCGGTATTCGTCCGCCATTCCTTCACGAACGAAGTGGCCTGGTCGATTTCGCTCTGCCATTGCGCGGGCGTCCAGTTGGCGACCGTGCCGCTGCCCGCGCAGAAGTGCCCGTTGAAGTGCGTGCCGATCTCATGGCCTTCGAGCCAGGCCTGCCGGACGTACTTCAGCGTCTCCTTTATGTGACCGTCGGTGAGGTAACCGATGTCGGACGCCCCGACCTTGTTGTTCGGCGGCTTGTAGAGCCGCTTCTTCGACTCGGGCAGGAGATAAAGCCCGGAGAGGAAGAACGTCATGCGGGCGTCGTGTTCCTCGGCGAGCTTGAGGAAACGCGGGAAGAGGCCGTTGCCGACCTCGCCCGCGCCGTCCCAGGAGAAGACCACGAACTGCGGGGGCGTCTCACCCGGCTGGAGGGGAACGGGCTTGCCCGGCTGATTGGGCTGCTTGCCCGTGTACGAGGTCGAACCGTCGCCGATCGGCTTCGCCGGACGCTTGCCGCCGGTCTTGCCGTTCTCCGCCTTGTCGGCGGAACCGCCCGATTGACTGCCGCCGCCCGTGCCGCAGCCCGCGAGTCCCACGGCGGCGGCGGTTCCGACGCCGAGGCCGATCATTCCCCTGCGACTGATGTCGCGCATTCCATCCCCATTCGTCGCGCCCTTCGTCCATGCACGATGGACGCCCCGTTAGAGGGCACGACGAACAAGGGGGTTCCTGGCAACACGCACATATTTAGCGCCTTTTACCAAGAATGGACATACAGTCGCCGGTCAATTACCTGGCGTGGGCGCCCCGAAGGGGCGCGGGGAACTGCGCACCCAGCCACGACGACGCCGCAGACAATCGACGGCAATACCAGCGGAGCGCTTATGCGCCGAACGCCTTGGCCTTCCCCTTCACCGGCTTCGCGCCCGCCAGGAGATGCGCCGGAACGAGATCCCGGGCCGGTTCCGTGTACCCCACCGAGACGATCTTGTCGCCGCGGTACGTGAAGGTCGTGAGCGAGGCGAGCGTGCACTGCCGCTTGCGCGGGTCGTGCCACAGGCGCCGCTTCTCCACGAAGCTCCGCACGATCCAGATCGGCAGCTGATGGCTGACGCACACCGCCTCATGCCCGCGGGCCGCGTCCTTCGCCGCGTCCAGGGCGCCCATCATCCGCACGACCTGCTCGACGTACGGCTCGCCCCAGGACGGCTTGAAGGGGTTGACCAGGTGCTTCCAGTTCTCCGGGTTCTTCAGCGCGCCGTCGCCCACGCCGAAGGTCTTGCCCTCGAAGACGTTGCCCGCCTCGATGAGCCGCGCGTCCGACGCAAGCTCCAGACCGTGCTCCTTGGCGATCGGCGTCGCCGTCTCCTGCGCACGGTCCAGGGGCGAGGCCACGACGTGCGTGATGTCACGCGAGGCCAGGTGCTCGGCGACCCGGTCGGCCATCTGCCGCCCCAGGTCGGAGAGGTGGTAGTCGGGAAGGCGCCCGTAGAGGATCCCCTCCGGGTTCTCCACCTCGCCGTGGCGCATCACATGGACGACGGTGAGCTCGCTGCCCGCGCTCATGCGGTGGCCTCCGTGGACTCAGTGGCTTCGGCGGCCGCGCGCGCCGCAGCGGGAAGGGCCGCGGCGATCTTCTCGATCGCCTGCTCGTCATGGGCGGTGGAGACGAACCAGGACTCGAAGGCCGACGGCGGCAGATACACGCCCTGCGACAGCATCGAGTGGAAGAACGCGGTGAAGCGGAACGACTCCTGCGTCTTCGCGTCCTCGTAGTTGCGCACCTCACGCTCGGTGAAGAACACGGAGAACATGTTCGACGCGTTCTGCAGCCGGTGCGCGACGCCCTCCTTGGAGAGCGCGTCGGTCACCAGGGCCCGCAGCTGCCCGGAAACGATGTCGACCTTGTCGTACGCCGCGTCGTCGAGCAGCCGCAGCTGCGCGAGGCCCGCGGCCGTCGCGACCGGGTTCCCCGACAGGGTGCCCGCCTGGTAGACGGGGCCGACCGGGGCGAGGTGCTCCATGACGTCGGCACGACCACCGAACGCGGCGGCCGGGAAGCCGCCGCCCATGACCTTGCCGAAGGTCATCAGGTCGGGCCGCACGCCGTCGACGCCGAACCAGCCCGCCTTCGACGTACGGAAGCCGGTCATCACCTCGTCCGAGATGTACAGCGCGCCGTTCTCCCGGCAGAGGTCCGCGAGGCTCTGGTTGAAGCCTTCGAGCGGCGGTACGACGCCCATGTTGCCGGGCGACGCCTCGGTGATGACGCAGGCGATCTCACCGGCGTTCGCCGCGAAGGCGGCGCGCACGGCCTCGATGTCGTTGTACGGAACGACGATCGTGTCGCCCGCCTGGGCGCCCGTGACACCGGGGGTGTCCGGAAGGCCGAACGTGGCGAGACCGGATCCCGCCGCGGCGAGCAGCGCGTCCACGTGACCGTGATAACACCCGGCGAACTTGATGATCTTGGCGCGGCCGGTGAAACCGCGCGCGAGACGGATCGCCGACATCGTCGCCTCGGTGCCGCTGGACACCAGCCGCACCTGCTCGACGGGCTCGATGCGCGCGACGATCTCCTCGGCGAGCGCGACCTCGCCCTCGCCCGGCGTACCGAAGGACGTGCCGCGGGCGACAGCCTCCTGAACTGCGGCGATGACATCGGGGTGGGAGTGGCCGAGGATCATCGGCCCCCACGAGCAGACGAGGTCGACGTACTCACGGCCGTCGGCGTCCGTCAGGTACGGACCGGTACCGGACACCATGAAGCGGGGCGTACCGCCCACAGCGCGGAAAGCGCGCACGGGAGAGTTCACACCGCCGGGTGTCACGGCCGCCGCACGGTCGAAGAGAGTCTGCGAAACTGGGGCGCTATACGGGAAGCTCACATGAACCATGGTGTCAGAGGCTTCGGACATCCTGCGGACAGGTGTTTCACTCGACGTTTTAGCCGGTGACCGTGGGGGAGGTCACTGACACGATGATCGGGTTGCGCGGCGGGGGCCGCGAGGCCTAGAAAAGCAGGGGCGGGCGCCCTGGAAAAGCAGTCGGGTGGAGATATGCATCGCGGTGGCGGACTGGGCGAGGGGACCGACGGCCTGGGTCCGCGGCGTGCCCGGCGGATCGGCAGGCACCGGCGCGAGGCTGAGGCGGCCGAGGCAGCAAAGGCCGTGGCACGTGGCGAGACGGAGCAGGACCGGGCGGCAACCAGGAGTGGCCGGGTGGGTGGGGTGACCTACAAGTACTTCGGAGCTCCGGACGGCGCGACCGCCGCCCGTGTGCCCATTTCGATGCGCCCCGAGGAGCTCGGCGGCGACGAGCTCGGCATGGGCGGCATGTTCACGAAGATCAAGCCGGAGACAGTGGCCGCGATGGTCCTGACCGGCATCGAGGGCATACCCCTGCACAAGGTGCCCCCACTCGAACTGGTCGTCCTGCACCCCGACTACGCCGTGGTGAAGCTCCCCATGACGGTCGTCGACCCGCTGCGCGGCGTCGGCGAGGAGTCGGTCGGGGCCGCGGCCTTCATCTGGTCCACGGTCCCCGACCGCGGCGGCCCGCGCGACGCGTTCAACGTCTACCAACTGCTGCACGAATGGCAGGACTTCAGCCACCGGCTGCATGACGCGGGGCATCAGGCCTACTGCCTGGTGTGGCCGTGACCGTTCTGATGTGGCCCTGACCTGAGCCCCGCGTCCCTCCCTTACTCCGTCCTGAGCGCGGCCAGTTGCTGCTCGAAGGGGATCAGTGCCTCTTCGCGTACCGGCGCGGGCCGCATGATGTCGGCCAGTTCGGCCGCGGCCCGCTCGATCCGCTCGTTCAGACCGTCCGCGCCCCAGTCCTCGGACGCCGCGTACACGGCCGTCGGTACGGCAAGGGCACGCAGGTAGGCGAAGAGCGGACGCATCGCGTGCTCCAGGACCAGCGAGTGCCGTGCGCTGCCGCCGGTCGCCGCGAGCAGCACCGGCGTACCGGCGATCGCGTCCTTGTCCAGGACGGTCAGCACGTCGAAGAACGACTTGAACAGACCGCTGTACGAGGCGGAGAAGACCGGCGTGACGACGATCAGGGCGTCCGCGCCCTTCACCGCGTCCGCCGCCGCGCTCAGCTCCGGTCCTGGGAAGCCGGTCACGAAGTTGTGCGCAATCTCCACCGCCAGGTCGCGGAGTTCGACGGTCTCGATCTCCACGTCGGCGCGGCGCTCGGTGGCCGCCGCGAGGCGGTCGGCAAGGAGGCGGGTGGAGGAGGGGACGCTGAGTCCCGCGGAGACGACGACGAGTTTCATGCGGAGACTCCGTTCTCGCTCTGGAGGGCCGAGACGCGTGCCGCGTGGGTCGGCGCGTCCGGGACGGTCGCCGGGCGGTTCTTGGCGAACTCCTCGCGCAGGACCGGGACGACCTCCTCGCCGAGGATGTCCAGCTGCTCAAGGACGGTCTTGAGGGGCAGGCCCGCGTGGTCCATCAGGAACAGCTGGCGCTGGTAGTCGCCGACGGTGTCGCGGAAGGACAGCGTCCGGTCGATCACCTGCTGCGGGGAGCCGACGGTCAGCGGCGTCTGGGAGGTGAACTCCTCCAGGGAAGGACCGTGTCCGTAGACGGGCGCGTTGTCGAAGTACGGGCGGAACTCGCGTACGGCGTCCTGGGAGTTCTTCCGCATGAACACCTGGCCGCCGAGTCCGACGATCGCCTGCTCCTCGGTGCCGTGCCCGTAGTGCGCGAACCGGCGGCGGTAGAGGTCGACCATCTTCTTGGTGTGCTCCTGCGGCCAGAAGATGTTGTTGTGGAAGAAGCCGTCGCCGTAGTACGCGGCCTGCTCGGCGATCTCCGGGGAGCGGATGGAGCCGTGCCAGACGAAGGGCGCGACGCCGTCGAGCGGGCGGGGCGTCGAGGTGAACGACTGGAGGGGCGTACGGAACTTGCCCTCCCACGTCACGACGTCCTCGTGCCACAGGCGGCGCAGGAGCGCGTAGTTCTCGACGGCGAGGTTGATGCCCTCGCGGATGTCCTTGCCGAACCACGGGTAGACCGGGCCGGTGTTGCCGCGGCCCATCATCACGTCGGCCCGGCCGCCGGCCAGGTGCTGGAGCATCGCGAAATCCTCGGCGATCTTCACCGGGTCGTTCGTGGTGATCAGGGTGGTGGAGGTGGAGAGGATCAGGTTCTCGGTGCGGGCGGCGATGTAGCCGAGCATCGTGGTGGGCGAGGAGGGGACGAACGGCGGGTTGTGGTGCTCGCCGGTCGCGAAGACGTCGAGACCGACCTCCTCGGCCTTCAGCGCGATGGCGACCATGGCCTTGATGCGCTCGTGCTCGGTGGGGATGCGGCCCGTGGTGGGGTCCGGCGTCACGTCGCCGACGCTGAAGATCCCGAACTGCATGCCGGATCCGGACTGCATGGCTGACTCACTCTCCGCAGGTTGTTGACGCTTCAACTATACCTGCGGAACGGTGGGGGGTCGGCGGGTATTCCCGGGGTGGGGTTCAGGAGGGGTCGGCAGGCGTCGGCTCTGCGGGGTCCTACGGCGTCCAGCGGGGGTCACGGCCCGTCTCCGACAGGAGTCGGTCCAGCTCAGAGGCGCCTTCGGGAACGGCCACCGGCTCTCCGAAGACGCCCATCTTCCGGGCCGTCGGACCCAGACCCGCGACCGCTTCACGCAGCACGGCGACGACACCGCTGCTCTCGGGCGCCGCCTCGTACTCCTGCCCCGTGGCACGGGCCAGGTCCCAGGCGTGCACCGTCAGGTCCAGCAGCACCATGCAGCCCACGGTCCTCGCGGGCATGTCCATCGCACCCGTGGTGCCCTCTTCGGCGCCGGGCGCGGACCAGGCGGCGACGAGCTTGCCCGCCTCCTTGGCGAAACGCTCGCGCCAGTCGGGGCTCCCGGCGACGGCATCCGGGGGCGCGGCGCCGAAGTCGGAGTCCTGCTTGGCGGCGAGCGCCTGGAACTGGACGGTCACCTGGAAAAGGTGGTTGACCAGCGCTTTCACGTCGTACTCGGCGCACGGAGTGGGCGCGGTGAGGCGATCGTCCGGGATCGCGCGGACCACCGGGACGGCGTGCGCCGTGGCCGCCTTCAGAAGGTCGGCAATGCTGTTCTCGGTCATGCCACGACGCTATGGCGGGGGCGTGCGCCCGGGCTTGAAGAAACGCGACACGTGCGAGACCCCGGCATACGATCCAGCCATGGCCGACGCCGACGCCACTCCCTCCGCCCCGTGCGGCGACACCGCCCCGCGCAGCGACACCAAGGGCATCGTCGACGCCGCCGGACTCCTGGCCCGCACACGGTTCCGCAGGCACCTGGCCGCGCCCGCCCTGCACCCCTACGTGGAGCAGTACTGGCTGATCGACTGGGACCTCTCGGAGCCGTACGCCTCGCACGTCGTGCCGCATCCGTCCGTGAACGTCGTCTTCCAGCGGCTCCCCGGGCAGGAGCCCTTCGCCGAGGTGGCGGGGGTCGGCCTCGAGCTCTTCACGCAGAAGCTGGAGGGGAGCGGCCGGGTCTGCGGGGTGAAGTTCCGGCCCGGCGGCTTCCGGCCGTTCGCGCCGTCGCAGCCGGTGTCCGCCTGGACGGGCCGCCGGTTCCTCCCCCTCGACGAGGTGTTCACCGAGGTCCCCGACGGCGCGCTCGACGCGGTGCTCTCCCCCGACGACGAGCACGCGCGCGTGGCGGCACTCGACGCCTTCCTCCTGGCCGTCGGCCCCGCGCCCGACCCCAGGGCCGACCTCGCCATGGCCCTGGCCGAACGCATCCGCACCGACAGCGGGATCCGCCGGGTCAGCGAGTTCGCCAGAGCGGAGGGCATGTCCGTACGGACCCTGCAGCGACTGTTCTCGGCGTACGTGGGGGTCGGCCCGAAGTGGCTGATCCTGCGCCACCGGATCCACGAGGCGCTGGAGCAGGCGGAGGCGGGCCGGCCGGTGGACTGGGCGGACGTGGCCTGCACCCTGGGCTACGCCGACCAGGCCCACCTGATCAGGGACTTCACGGCGACGGTAGGCGTCCCGCCCACGGCGTACTCCCCGCACTGACGCCCACGTCAGGCCGATGCGTCACCCCAGCTCTACGCTCCAGTCGTTGCACCGCATCCAGTGCCCCTTCGGATACTCGAAGTCGTGCTCGCCACCCGGCGTGAACCCGGCCTTGCGGCACACCCCGTTGGAAGCCGCGTGATCCGCGGCGGGAAAAGCATGCAGCCGCCGGTGCCGGCCGGCGGCCCTGGCCTCCTCGACGACCAGCCGGGCCGCCGCAGCCGCTATCCCCCGCCCCTGAAAACCGGGCAGCACGCTCCACCCCGTCTCCCAGGCGGACTCCCCCTGCCAGGACGTCTCCCAATACCCGATGGATCCGACGGCAGCGTCACCGTCGTCCACCACGATCCGGAACATCCGCCCCCGATCCCCGAGGGTCAGATAACGACGATGCCGGGACACCAACTGCTCAGGCGTCTCGGGGCCGCCCAAGTGAGCCGTCATCTCCGCGGAATTGCAGGCGACAAGAAGCTCGAAATCCTCCTCCGCCCAGGGAACCAGCCTCGGACCAACCAACGGCGATCTCTCCATGCCGACCACGCTACGGCGAGCCACTGACAACGCCCCGGGTCCCGCCGACCCGACCGCCCGGACCCGGCGACCTATCCTGGCGAAACAAGCAGGAACACACGAACGTACGTACGCCACGCCCAAGGAGCAGCCATGACCGCCGCGAACGCCGCGCCCGCCGCCACCCGCATCGCGATCGTCACCGGCGCGAGCAGCGGCATCGGTGCCGCCACCGCGCGCGGACTCGCGGCCGCCGGCTACCGCGTCGTCCTCACCGCCCGCCGCAAGGACCGCATCGAGGCCCTCGCCGCCGAGATCACGGCCGCGGGCCACGACGCGATGGCGTACGCGCTCGACATCACCGACCGCACGGCCGTCGACGAGTTCGCCACCGCCTTCCGCAAGGTCGCCGTCCTGGTCAACAACGCGGGCGGCGCGCTCGGCGCCGACACCATCGCCACCGGCGACCCCGCCGACTGGCGCCAGATGTACGAGACGAACGTCATCGGCACCCTGAACGTCACCCAGGCCCTGCTTCCCGCACTGACCGCGAGCGAGGACGGCACGATCGTGGTCCTCTCCTCCACCGCCGGGCACGGCACGTACGAGGGCGGCGGTGGCTACGTCGCCGCCAAGCACGCCGAGCACGTACTCGCCGAGACCCTCCGCCTGGAGATCGTCGGCACCCCGGTCCGCGTCATCGAGGTCGCCCCCGGCATGGTCAAGACCGAGGAGTTCGCCACGACCCGCTTCGGCGGCGACACGGAGAAGGCCGCGAAGGTCTACGCGGGCGTGGCCGCCCCCCTCACGGCGGACGACGTCGCGGACACGATCACCTGGGCGGTAACCCGCCCGCCCCACGTAAACATCGACCTCCTGGTAGTCCGCCCCCGAGCCCAGGCCTCCAACACAAAGGTCCACCGGGAGCTGTAACGACCCCCTGCGGGCCCGCCCCAAGACGCGAGTCACCCACACAGGTGAACGCGTCGTATCGCCACGCCGGTTGACGATCGACGTGCCTAGGCTCAGACCAACAACAGCAAACAGAACGGCCCCCGCCCGGGATTGCAGTCCCGGCCGGGGGCCTGACCATCAAGGAAGGACATAACTTCCTCATGGCTGAACGCGAGCCTAGCGCGCAGCAATTCACGCTGGACGACGCCCTCGGCATCGACACGCCAGCGCCCTTCATGGACCTAGAAGTCCCTGAGTACGCGTACATGTTCGGCTTCTTGCAGGCCGACGGGCATCTCTCACAACAATCCAGGGACCGAGGGCGACTCACTGTCGAGATCAACGTGCGAGACATCAAGATCCTGCACGAGTTCCAGCGTCTCACCCCGTACAACAGCACGATCCGCGAGCGCACCAGGGCTACAAACTTTTCCGAGAGCCACCACTCGGCGATCTGGACGCTGTGCTCCCTAGAAGCCAGAACAACCGTCAACCAACTCGGTCTGCCCTACGGCCGCAAGTCCAAGAAGATCACCCCACCACGCGTCGAATTCTCACGCCGCGACTACCTGCGGGGCGTCATCGATGCGGACGGGGCCGTTGGCTACACGGGGCAAGGCCTCCCGTTCGTCTCCCTGACCACGGCCAGCACCGCCGTAGGGGTCTACCTCTGCCGCTACACGCGCATGCTCACAGGGGCTGAGCGCATCATCAGGCGCAATGCCCGTGACGGCATCTACAACATCGTCTACACGAAGGAAGCGGCCATGGGGCTGGCCGCAGACCTCTACTACCCGGGCTGCCTGGCCCTAGAGCGCAAGCAGACGGCTGCCGCATCACTCGGCGCATGGGTCCGCCCGGCCGACATGAAGATCGCGCCTGAACGCCGCCGTTGGAAGCAATGGGAGGACCGTGTCCTGCTGCAGCAGGACAACCCCACCTCGGCGGCAGAAGCGCTGGGCCGAACCGTGCAGAGTTGCAGCCTCCGCCTCTGGCGTCTGCGCAGCGGCAAGGTGCCGATGCCCGCGAACGACCAGCGAGGCACTGAGGACGGGCCCGGGCTGTTGCCAGCCGGGGCCCGTCCTCACTTCAGCCCTTGACGCAGATGAACTGCTTCAGCTTCGCCACGACCTCGACGAGGTCACGCTGATGCTCCATGACCTGCTCGATCGGCTTGTACGCACCCGGGATCTCATCCACGACACCCGAGTCCTTACGGCACTCGACGCCCCGCGTCTGCTCCTCCAGGTCCCGCACCGAGAAGCGCCTCTTCGCCGCGTTGCGGCTCATTCGACGCCCCGCGCCATGCGAGGCAGAGTTGAACGCCTTCTCGTTGCCGAGGCCCTTCACGATGTACGAGCTCGTGCCCATGGACCCCGGGATGATTCCGTACTCCCCGGAACCGGCACGGATTGCGCCCTTACGCGTCACCAAGAGGTCCATCCCCCCATACCGCTCCTCCGCCACATAGTTGTGGTGGCACGAGATCTCCTGCTCGAAGGTCGGCTTGGCCTTCTTGAACTCCTTGCGGATCACGTCCTTCAGGAGAGCCATCATGATCGCGCGGTTGTACTTCGCGTACTCCTGAGCCCAGTAGAGGTCGTTCCGGTAGGCCGCCATCTGTGGGGTGTCTGAGACGAAGACCGCAAGGTCGCGGTCGACCAGGCCCTGGTTGTGCGGCAACTTCTGGGCCAGCCCGATGTGGTGCTCAGCCAGCTCCTTGCCGATGTTGCGGGACCCGGAGTGCAGCATCAGCCAGACCGCCCCGTCCACATCGAGACAAGTTTCGATCATATGATTCCCGGCTCCGAGCGTTCCCATCTGCTTAGTCGCCCGCTCCTGACGGAATTTGACCGCATCGGCAACCCCGTCAAACCGCCCCCAGAAGTCGTCCCACCCCGCAGTCCCGAACCCGTGCAGCCGCCCCGGGTCCACGGCCTCGTCATGCATCCCCCGCCCCACCGGAATCGCCTGCTCGATCTTCGAGCGGAGGCGGGACAAGTCGCCCGGCAGGTCATTTGCCGTCAGGGACGTCTTCACCGCCGACATTCCGCAGCCGATGTCGACGCCGACCGCCGCCGGGCAGACCGCGCCCTGCATGGCGATCACCGAGCCGACCGTCGCGCCCTTGCCGTAGTGGACGTCCGGCATGACCGCCAGGCCCTTGATCCAGGGCAGCGTCGCCACGTTCCTCAGCTGCTGGAGCGCGACATCCTCGACCGTGGCCGGATCCGTCCACATCCGGATCGGTACCTTGGCTCCAGGAACCTCCACGTACGACATTGCGTCCTCATTCCCCCGTAGTACCTGTAGCGCCTGTAGTTGAACAGACGTATCGAAAGTCTCTTAGCGCAAATACCGGCGCCAAGGTCAACGAAAGGGATGACGGACCGGCGTCCACGGCATTGCGTGCGATACACATTGTGTCCACCGGTCGCCCGTCAGCGGCAACCGAATAACCCCGGCGAGAAGGAGCCCACACGGTGCAGCGGAAGGCCTACGTACCGGGCGTCGCAACCCTCCTCGCGGCGCTGCTCGCCGGCTGCACGGGCGGGGGCGCACTCGGCGGCGAGGCGGACGACTCGAAGCCCGGCGAGACCGGCGGCACGACCGCCGCCGCCGAGCCCGGCAAGTACCGCACGCTCCGCGAGCCCTGCAGCCAGGTCGAACCGGGCACGCTCGACTCGATGCTGCCCGGCATCGAGGAGATGCCGGACGAGGAGCAGCAGGAGAAGGCGTACGAGGGCGAGCCGACCGTCACGTACGACACGGACCGGCGTGTGGGCTGCCGCTGGAAGGTGGAGTCCTCGGACGCCACGCACCACCTGCTCGTCGACTTCGAGCGGGTCGTCTCGTACGACACGGCTGTGAGCGATGACACCCGTGCGACGGAGGTCTACTCGTCGAAGGCGCAGAAGGCGAACCTGCCCGAGCCCTCCGCCTCCACGACGGACGACGAGGAGCAGGAGGGGGCTTCGGACGGGGACGGAGACGCGGACGCCAAGCCTTCCGGCGATACCGGCACGGATGGGGGCGAGTCGGGCAAGGGTAAGGGCAGCGACAAGGCCAAGGACAAGGACAAGGGTGACGCGGGCGACAGTGCCTCCGGTGGCTCGCCGACCGAGGCCGTCACGCCGCCCGGTCTGGAGCCCCGCATCCTTGAGGATCTGGGCGACGAGGCCTTCCTCGACGACGCGCTGACCACGGCCGCGTCAGCGACCCGACACCGCACTGTGACTGTGGTGTTCCGCACGTCGAACGTCATCGTGACGGTCGAGTACGACGAGCAGCCGGGGCGTCGCACCGACATCCCCGACAGCAAGGAAATGCAGGACAAGGCGCAGGAACTGGCCGGAAAGCTTGCCGACAAGTTGAGCGAATAGCGACGGTTCGGGCGGGTGACCGGCTCCGTGGAAGCGGAGTCGTCCGCGCCGGGCACGGCGTACCGTGGCCCATCGAACCGACGACAGCCGTCTTGAGTGACTTGAGTGAAGGAACCATGCACCGACAAGGACAGCGACTCACCCGCATACTCACCTGCGCAGCCGCCGTACCGGTGATCCTCATTGCCTCCGGCTGCTCCTCCGACTCCGGCGACTCGGGCTCGGACGGGGCCAAGAAGGACTCGGGCTCGAAGGCCTCCGCGTCGGCCTCGGGCAAGGACAAGGCCGCGACCGTGGAGAAGGCGGCGTTCAGCAAGCTGCCCGAGCCCTGCGAGGTCCTGTCGAAGAAGACGCTCGACGACCTTGTCCCGAAGGCCAAGGACAAGTCGGGCAAGGCGGGCACGTCCGACGACACGTCGGCGCGCGGCACCTGCTCCTGGGACAGCCTGGAGAACAACGGCGTCGACGGCTCGCAGTTCCGCTGGCTGCGTGTCTCGCTGATGCGCTTCGACTCGGACGCGTCGCTCGGCAGCGGTGCCAAGCGTGCGCAGGCCAACTTCGCGAAGCAGGTCGCGGACGCACAGGCGACGGAGGGCGCGAAGAGCGTCAAGACGGAGCCGGTGCCCGGGATGGGCGACCAGACGACGGTCGTGCACTACGACCTGAAGAAGGACAAGGAGAACTTCAAGCAGCAGACGGTCGTGACGCGTGTGGAGAACGCCGTCGTCACGATCGACTACAACGGCGCCGGCCTCGCGGGCGACAAGGCGCCGAGCTCGAAGGATCTGTCCAAGGACGCCGAGAAGGCCGCGAAGGAGGCCGCGGAGGCGGTCGTCTCCGCGAACAAGGCGGGCGGCGAGTCCTCCTCGAAGGGCTCGGAGAGCCCCAAGTCGGACGACTCGAAGAAGGACGACTCGAAGTCGGATGACTCGAAGTCCGACGACTCCAAGAAGGACTCCAAGTCCAGCGACACGCCCAAGAGCTGACGCCGGACGCGGACATAGCGGCGCGCGCCACGCGTAAAGGTCTCGTACAACTGGCGTCGAAGTAGCGGAAGTTGTGGAGCCCGGCCCCTTGGTGGCCGGGCTCCTGCCGTACCGGCACACCGTCTTCCGCATGCGTGTGCCAGGCTGTCGCTCGCAACAAACCGAACAGGGAGGGGTTCGCGGGTGGCCGCGATGCAGCTGACACGCACGCACCGGATACTCATCGGCGTGGTCGTCGCCGGTGCGGTCGTCATCGCCGGTATCGGTTTCGCGGGGTCGTACGCGGCCGTGCGCGAGCTGGCCGAGAAGAAGGGCTTCGGCGGCTTCTCGGTGGTCTTCCCCATCGGTATCGACGCGGGTATCTGCGTCCTGCTGGCTCTCGACCTCCTGCTGACGTGGATCCGCATTCCCTTCCCGCTCCTTCGTCAGACGGCGTGGCTCCTGACGGCGGCGACGATCGCCTTCAACGGCGCCGCCGCCTGGCCGGACCCGCTGGGCGTGGGCATGCACGCCGTCATCCCGGTCCTGTTCGTGGTGGCCGTGGAGGCTGCGCGCCACGCGGTGGGCCGCATCGCCGACATCACGGCCGACAAGCACATGGAGGGCGTCCGCCTCACGCGCTGGCTGCTGTCGCCCGTGCCGACGTTCAAGCTGTGGCGCCGGATGAAGCTGTGGGAGCTGCGTTCGTACGAGCAGGTCATCAAGCTGGAGCAGGACCGCCTGATCTACCAGGCCCGCCTCCAGGCCCGCTTCGGCCGCTCCTGGCGCCGCAAGGCCCCGGTCGAGTCGCTGATGCCGCTGCGCCTGGCGCGGTTCGGCGTTCCGCTTGCGGAGACCGCTCCGGCGGGCCTCGCGGCGGCGGGCATCGAGCCCGCGCTGCTTCCGCCGGCGCCGGTGCCGGTGGCGGCGGAGCCGCAGCAGCACGAGCTGGTGGCGGCGCCTGAGCAGCGGGCCGAGCGGGAGCAGGAGCCGGAGCCCCGGCCGGAGCAGCAGGAGCAGCCCGGACAGCAGGAGCAGCAGGGACCGCAGGAGCAGCAGGGACCGCAGGAGCAGCCCACGCCCGAGGGCGGGCACGTGAGCCCGTGGTTCGCGGCTCAGCAGCCCTCGTACGTTCCCGAGGAGCCGCACGACCAGTGGTACGCGGAGCAGCAGGCGTACGCGGACCAGCAGGCCTATGCCGATCAGCAGGCCTATCTGGAGCAGCAGCAGGCGTACTTCGACGAGCACGGTCAGGCGGCGGCTGCCCCCGTCGGGCCGGAGTCCGAGTTCCAGGTCCCGGCGGGGCCGGGCCGTACCCGTCCGCTCGGTGGTCAGCACCTGATTCCGGGGCCGCGCGAGGAGCAGGGTCCGGAAGGCGAGACGCAGGAGGACGCGCCGGAGGAGCTGGGGCCGCTGCCCGAGGCTTCGGGTCTCCCGGACGACGTCTCGCGTGACGACGCGTACTTCGCCGCGTTCCGCAAGTACGTGAGCGAGCTCGGGGACTATCCCAACGCCCGGCAGTTCGGCCTGTACCTGATGGATCTGTACGGCGTCACCGGCCAGGCGGGCGGCCCTCCGGCGGAGAGCACGCTGCGCCCGTACCTGCGTGATTTCCGGGGTCGCTACCAGGAGGAGCTGGACTCCGAGTACAGCGCGTAGCGTCGGGCCCGCTTGCCCTGACCGGGGTCTCAGGCCCGGCCCGGGTCTCAGGCCCTGCTGCGGGCGCGCTTCTTGCCGGTCTCGCCCCAGATGGCGAGGGCGGCGCCGACGATGAACAGGGCGAGGTACGCGGGGGTGGGGATGTCCCACCACCTCTGGAGTAGGCCCCACGGCTTGTCCCCGAAGATGCGGCCGGCGGCCCCGAGGGCCCCCTGGATCCCGGCGACCCACCCGACGATGGCGATGATTTCCTTCATACGTCCACGATCACGCACCCCGAACCCCGGCACGTCCTGCCCCGGAGTGATCCCCCGGTAGTCCAAAGGATGCAGGGCCTCTACAGCCCCCCAAGAAGCCCGCCGCTTCGCGGCGGAGTCTTTGCCGCCCACCCACCCGATTACCCGGGGTGCTCGGGTGGGTGGGCGGGAGAGCATCCGCCGCGAAGCGGCGGCCCAGTCCACGGCATACGAAGGGGGCCCCGCCCAGCGAAGAGGGGCCCCGCCCAGCGAACCGGACGGCACCCCCTCCCCGTACAGGCAAAGCGCCAAGCGTTACGCGCCGAGCAGCTTCCGCACCCGCTCCGCGCCCACGGCGAGCAGCAGTGTGGGCAGTCGCGGCCCCGTCTCCCGCGTCACCAGGAGGCGGTACAGGAGAGCGAAGAAGGACCGCTGCGCGACCTTGATCTCCGGGGGGAGTTCCTTCGCCGTCGCGTCCGCGGAGAACCCGGCCTGCACCTTCGGCACGCCGTACACCAGGTGCGTGAGCCCGTCGAGGGACCAGTGCGAGTCCAGGCCCTCAAGGAGCAGCCGCAGCGACTCGCGCCCCTCGTCGTCCAGGGAGGAGAGCAGCTCGGTGTCCGGCTCCGCGCGCACGATGGTGCGGGCGTCGGCCGGGACCTGGGTGGTGATCCAGTTCTCGGCACGGTCGAGCCGCGGCCGCGCCTCGTCCAGGGACGAGATCGGGTCGGAGGGGTCCAGGTCCCGCAGAATCCGCAGGGTCTGGTCCTCCGCGCCCGCCGTGACGTCCGCGACGGACGCGAGCGTCCGGTACGGAAGCGGACGCGGGGTCGCGGGCAGCGAACCCGCGGCCGTACGCACCGCACGCGAGTGCGCGGCGGCGTCGGCGGGCAGCGCGGAGCCGTCGGCGACCTTCGCGTCCAGCTTGTCCCACTCGTCGTAGAGCCGCTGGATCTCCTGGTCGAAGGCGATCTTGAAGGACTGGTTGGGCTTGCGCCGGGCGTAGAGCCACCGGAGCAGCGGGGCCTCCATGATCTCCAGCGCGTCGGCCGGGGTCGGCACGCCGCCCTTGGAGGACGACATCTTCGCCATGCCGGAGATGCCCACGAACGCGTACATCGGTCCGATCGGCTGCACGCCGTCGAAGATCTCGCGCACGATCTGCCCGCCGACCACGAAGGACGACCCCGGAGACGAGTGGTCCACGCCGCTCGGCTCGAAGATGACGCCCTCGTAGGCCCAGCGCATGGGCCAGTCGACCTTCCAGACCAGCTTGCCGCGGTTGAACTCGCTGAGGTGGACGGTCTCGCTGTGCCCGCAGTCGGCGCACACGTACGAGAGCTCGGTGCTCTCGTCGTCGTACGACGTGACGGTGGTCAGGTCCTTCTCACACGCGCCGCAGTACGGCTTGTACGGGAAGTACCCGCTGGTGCCGCCGCTGCCGTCGTCCTCGCTGGCGGCGCCGGACCCCTCGGCGGCCTCGAGCTCGGCCTCGTCGACGGGCTTCTGCGACTGCTTCTGGCCGCCCTTCCCGGGGGCCTTCTTGGTGCGGTACTGGTCGAGGATCGCGTCGATGTCACCGCGGTGCTTCATCGCGTGCAGGACCTGCTCGCGGTAGACGCCCGAGGTGTACTGCGCGGTCTGACTGATCCCGTCGTACTCCACGCCCAGCTCGTCCAGCGCCTCGGTCATGGCCGCCTTGAAGTGCTCGGCCCAGTTCGCGTACGCGGAACCGGCCGGGGCGGGCACGGAGGTGAGGGGCTTGCCGATGTGCTGGGCCCAGGTCTCCTTGTCGACGCCGAAGATGCCTTCCGGGACCTTGCGGTACCGGTCGTAGTCGTCCCAGGAGATGAGGTGACGGACCTCGTGCCCGCGCCGCCGGATCTCGTCCGCGACCAGGTGCGGGGTCATGACCTCGCGGAGATTGCCCAGGTGGATGGGGCCGGACGGGGAGAGCCCGGAGGCGACGACGACCGGTTTGCCCGGGGCACGACGCTCCGACTCGGCGATGACCTCGTCCGCGTAGCGGGAGACCCAGTCGGTGGTATCGGTGCTCTGAGCCACGATCGGCACGCCTTTCTTCTTCTACGTGAGTACCGCTTGTCGGAGTCATTCTCCCAGCAAGCCACGCGAGAGCGAAAACGCCTTTGCACCCCATGGGATACTTGCCGGGTCTATCTGCACCTCGAGGAGAACGGCATCCACTCCATGGCCTCGGTCACGTCCCTCACCGCCTCCGTCCACCAGCGCCTCGCGGACGCCCTTTCGGCTGCCCTGCCGGAGGCCGGCGCCGCCGACCCGCTGCTGCGACGAAGCGACCGGGCCGACTACCAGGCCAACGGGATCCTGGCCCTCGCCAAGAAGGCGAAGGCGAACCCGCGCGAGCTGGCGACCCAAGTCGTCGAGCAGATCACCAACGGCGATCTGCTGGCCGATGTCGAGGTGTCGGGCCCCGGCTTCCTGAACGTCACGGTCACCGACAAGGCGATCACCGAGACGCTGGCGGCCCGCGCTGCCGACGGCGACCGGCTCGGCGTGCCGCTGAACCCGGCGGCGGGCACGACGGTCATCGACTACGCCCAGCCGAACGTGGCGAAGGAGATGCACGTCGGTCACCTGCGCTCGGCGGTCATCGGCGACGCGCTGCGCGGCATGCTCGACTTCACGGGCGAGAAGACGATCGGCCGCCACCACATCGGCGACTGGGGCACCCAGTTCGGCATGCTCATCCAGTACCTGATCGAGAACCCCGACCAGTTGGCCCCGGCCGACGACGTCGACGGCGAGCAGGCCATGTCGAACCTGAACCGCATCTACAAGGCGTCCCGTGCCGTCTTCGACGCGGACGAGGACTTCAAGGAGCGGGCCCGCAAGCGGGTCGTCGCGCTCCAGTCCGGCGACAAGGAGACGCTCGACCTGTGGCAGCGGTTCGTCGACGAGTCGAAGATCTACTTCTACTCGGTCTTCGAGAAGCTGGACATGGAGATCCGGGACGACGAGATCGTCGGCGAGTCCGCGTACAACGACATGATGGCCGAGACGGCTCGGATGCTGGAGGAGTCGGGCGTCGCCGTCCGTTCCGAGGGCGCGCTCGTGGTCTTCTTCGACGAGATCCGCGGCAAGGACGACCAGCCGGTGCCGCTGATCGTGCAGAAGAAGGACGGCGGCTTCGGCTACGCGGCCTCCGACCTCTCCGCGATCCGCGACCGCGTCGCCGACCTGCACGCCACCTCGCTGATCTACGTCGTGGACGTACGGCAGTCGCTGCACTTCAAGATGGTCTTCGAGACGGCGCGCCGCGCGGGCTGGCTGAGCAACGACGTCACGGCCCACAACATGGGTTACGGCACGGTGCTCGGCGCGGACGGCAAGCCGTTCAAGACGCGTGAGGGCGAGACGGTCCGACTTGAGGACCTCCTCGACGAGGCCGTCGAGCGGGCGACCGCGGTCGTGCGGGAGAAGGCCGAGAAGATCGGCCTGACCGAGCAGGAGATCGTCGAGAACGGGCGGTTCGTCGGGATCGGCGCGGTGAAGTACGCCGACCTGTCGACGTCCGCGAACCGGGACTACAAGTTCGACCTGGACCAGATGGTGTCGCTGAACGGCGACACGTCCGTCTACCTCCAGTACGCGTACGCGCGGATCAAGTCGATCCTGCGGCGTGCCGGTGACTCGGCGGAGCCCGTCGCGCACCCGGAGCTCGAACTGGCCCCGGCCGAGCGGGCCCTTGGCCTGCATCTGGACGCGTTCGGCGATCTGGTCTTCGAGGCCGCCGCCGAGTACGCGCCGCACAAGCTGGCCGCGTACCTGTACCAGCTGGCGTCGCTGTTCACGACGTTCTACGACCAGTGCCCGGTGGTGAAGCCGCGTCCGGCGCAGGAGATCGTCGAGAACCGGCTGCTCCTGTGCGACCTGACGGCCCGCACGCTCCACCAGGGCATGGCCCTGCTGGGCATCAGGACCCCCGAGCGCCTCTGATCGTCCCTCGAACGACATGTGGCCCGCGTCCCGGAGGGGACGCGGGCCACATGTCGTTCAGGGGCGCGGCGGTCAACCGACCAGCGCACCCCCGAGCCTCCGCAGCCCCTCCGCGATCTCGTCGGGAGTCTGCGTCACGAAGCACATCCGCAGGGTGGCAACGTCAGGCGCCCCCGCATAGAACGGCGCTCCCGGCACGTACGCCACCAGATGCTTCACCACCTCGGGCAGCAAGGCGGTGGTGTCGTACCCGTCGGGCAGCTTCGCCCAGACGAACATGCCGCCCTCGGGCCGGATCCAGCTGGACCCTTCGGGCAACGCGTCCGCGAGCCCGGCCAGCATGGCGTCCCGCCGCTCGCGGTACGCGCCGGTGACGCGGGCGAGGTGCGCGTCGAGGTCGTTGTCCGCCAAGTACCGCGCCGCGGCGAGCTGGTTGACGGTCGGCGTGTGCAGATCCGCGGCCTGTTTGGCGATGGCGCAGGCACGCAGCAGCCCGGCGGGACCGCGCATCCAGCCAAGACGCAGGCCCGGCGCCATGACCTTGGAGAAGCTGCCGAGCAGGACCGTGCGGTCCTCGGCTCCGGGGTACGAGGCGATCCACGGCGCGCGCTCGCCCTCGAAGCGCAGCTCGCCGTACGGGTCGTCCTCGACGATCCACAGTCCGCGCCGCGCGGCGACGGCGGCGATCGCGGCGCGCCGGTCGGCCGGCATGGTGCGGCCCGTGGGGTTCTGGAAGGTGGGCACGGTGTAGAGCAGCTTGGGCTGGTGGAGGGCGACGAGTTCGTCCAGGGCGTCCGGGACGACCCCGGCCTCGTCGCACGGCACGGCTATCACCCGCGCGCCCGCGAAGCCGAAGGCCTGGAGGGCGGCGAGGTAACAGGGGCTCTCGACGAGGACGGTCTCGCCGGGCTCGATGAGGGCGGTGGCGAGCAGCGAGAGCGCCTGCTGCGAACCGGTGGTGACGAGCAGGTCGTCGACCTCGGTCGCCAGGCCGCGCCCGGAGAGCCGTGCGGCGATGGCGGCACGGAGGGTGGGCTCGCCCTCGGTCGTGGAGTACTGGAGGGCCCGCTCGGGCTGTTCGGTGAGCACGGCCTGGAAGGCGGCGGCGATGCCCTCCTTGTCGAAGAGGCCGGGGGCGGGGAGCCCGCCCGCGAAGTTGATGACCTCGGGCCGTGCGGTGACGGCCAGGATGTCCCGTACCGGAGAGCCCCCGACCGAGGCGGCGCGCGCGGCGAGCGGCGGGGTGGGGGCTGTGGTGGCGGCGGGGACTGCTGCGCTGACGGTCATCTGCGACTCCTTCGTTTGTCAGGCAGATTAGGTATGTCCGTGTCGCATACAAGTGTCATTTCGCGATACGGACACGGCTCGATCCGCCGGGCACGGCTGGACCTGCCGGGCACGGCTTGATCCGCCCGACGGTTGCCTGCCGCCCGGTCACGCAGCCGGTTCCGGCACGTTGTCGTTGTCGCGGTTGGTCTTCGTCCACTTCTTGGTGTCGAGCGAATAGCCGTAGACGGGGCGGCTCTTGTCGCCGCTCGTGGCGAACGGCTTGCCCGTGTCGTCGATGCGCACCGTGCCGCTTCGGCCGCCGCTGGACCACTCCAGTTCCAAGTACCAGCGTACGTAGCGGGTGTTGGCGGTCGCTTCGACGTAGAACGCCTCGGGGTCGCTGGCGCTGACCTTGTAGGGGAAATTGTCGTCCCCGGACTGGGGTGCCGGGCGGGGCACCGACGCGTCGAGGTTGACGTCGAAGGTGTGCTTGGGCACGTTGCCGCCGCAGCCGACGCCGAGGTAGCCCATCTTGTAGTTGTTCCAGGCGAGCGGGGCGCCGGTGCCCGCGACGCGGACGTTCAGGGACTCCAGGACGACGGTGTCGTCGCCCTTGCCCTGGACGACCAGCTTCACGGTCTGGTCCCTGGCGGAGACCGCGCCGTTCGCGGACGCCCAGCCGGGGGCGTCCTGCTCGTTGGGGGGCGGGGAGAGGGCGCCGGGCTCCTTGTCGACGAGGTAGGGGTGGCCGCAGGGGTCCTGCCAGTAGTGGGCCTGGGTGGAGACGGTCACCGGGGCGGCACCGCCGGCACCGCCTCCCTCGCCGCCGCCACCGGCGGCGGGCGCCGACGGCTCGTCCCCAGAGCCTTCACCCTTGCCCTTGCCCTTGCCCTCGCCCTCGCCGTCCGGTTCGCCGGAGGGCTTCGCCTCCTTGTCCGGCTTGCCCTTGCCGGACTCCTTCGCGGAGGGCGACGCGGATCCGGGGCCGTCCGGGCCGCCCTCGCGCTTGCCGTCGTCGGCGCTCGGGGAGTCGGTGGACACCTGGTTGCTGTCACCGCCGCCGGATGCGGCCTGTACGGCGACGGCGGTGGCACCGAGCGCGAGCACGACACCGGCGGCGACGAGCACGCGGGCCCTGGGCAGCCGCCTCCCCTCACGCCGCGCCGCCGCGGGGGCGGAGCCGATCACGATGCCGGGGGCTTCGTCCTTGGGGTCGGCGCCGGGAGAGGTTTCGTTGCGGGAGCTTCCGTCGCGGGGGTCTCCGTTGTGGGGGCTTTCGTTGTGGGGGCCTTCGTCGCCGGGGTTCGGTTCGCGGAGGCCTCCGTCGCGGGAATCCGTGCCTTGGGAGCCTCCGTTACGGGGGTCGCCTGCACCGGGATCGGCGGCGGCCGACTCGCCGCGGGCCGGAGCGCCGGGGTTCACGCCACCGGCCGCCGGGGCGCCGGAAGCCGCACCCCCGGAAGCCAAGCCCCCGGACACCGCACCCCCGCGGGACGGTCCAGCCGCGTCACCGGATGCCTCGCCGGGCGAAGGCTCCGGATCCTTGCGGTCACGGTCACGGTCACGTTCGCCGCGCGACGCGTCGGCCAGGATCCACCGCCGGTGGACCTCGACCATCTCCTGCCGCGAGGCCCCGCAGACCCGGGCAAACCGCTCCAACGGAGCGAACTCCGTCGGTACGGCCGACCCGCTGACATAGCGGTGCAGCGTCGACGTCGACACGTGCAATCGCTTGGCCAGCGCCCCGTAACTGAGCCCCGACCGCTCCTTCAACTCCCGCAGCAGTTCCGCGAGATCGCCCGCCCCCACGCCTTCTCCATCCCGTTCATCCGTTCCATGGAACGGAGTTATCGCAGATCACAGCCGTACGAACGTCCCAGCGTCCCCCGCTGTCGTTCCGCGCTGGCCGCCGGGACAGAACCCCGCACAAGCTCTGGGCCATACAAGCACGCCGCGTCCAGAAGCCTTTGGTCGCGACTCACGTCACGCCCGTCACACCGAAAGAGACCAGCCATGCGATTCAGCGCCAAGGCCACCGCCGCCGCAGCAGCCCTCACCGCCGCCCTCTCGCTCACCGCGCTCGGCAGCGCCGCGTCGGCCGTCGCGTCGGCCGCCACGCCCGCCGCGAAGGCCGCGCCGGTCACCTGCTCCGCCGCCACCACGAAGGTCACCGTCAAGGAGGTCAGCCGGCCCGTCAACCACCTGCTTCTGAAGGCCAAGAACACGGGCACGAAGACCTGTTACGCGTACAGCGCGCCGTTCCTCCGCTTCGACGAGGCGCAGGCCCCCACCCCGTGGCTGCACGACAGCACGCCGCAGGCGGTCGTCACGCTGGAGCCGGGCCAGAGCGCGTACGCGGGCATCGCCACGTCGTCGCCGGAAGGCTCGGAGGGCTACCGGGCCCACAGCCTGGATGTCCTGTTCTCCAACCGCGCCGCGAGCGGCGGCGTGGGCGGCCCGGCTGCGGCCAAGCTCCCGTCGGGCGGCGTGTACGTGGACAGCTCGGCGTTCGTCACGTACTGGCAGACGTCGGCGTCGGACGCGCTCCAGTGGTGACTGACGCGCCCGGCCCCGGACCCGCCTCACCAACCTCCGGGTAAGTACGCACAAAAAAGTCGGTACTTGTCCGCTTCTCCGTACACGAGAAGGATCGGAGGCGTTCCCACCAGACGCCTCCGATCGGAGCCCCCCAGCCATGCCCGCTCAGCCCGCACAGCCCGTACAGCCCGCCCAGTCCCCCGTCACCGTCCTCGGCCTCGGCCTCATGGGCACCGCCCTGGCCTCCGCCCTCATCAAGGCGGGCCACCCGACCACGGTCTGGAACCGCACCGCGTCCAAGACGGGCCCCCTGGCCGCCCAGGGAGCGACCCCCGCGGCCACGGCCGGGGAAGCCGTCACCGCGAGCCCCCTCACCCTCGTGTGCCTCACGACCAACCACGACGTCCGCGCCCTCCTCACTCCGGAGGCGGAGTCCCTCGCGGGCCGCACGCTCGTGAACCTCACCAACGGAACACCCGCCCAGGCACGGGAGTTGGCGGCCTGGGCGGCGGCGCACGGCATCACGTACATCGACGGCGGCATCATGGCCGTACCCCAGATGATCGCGACACCCGGCGCGTACATCCTCTACAGCGGTACCGACGAGGCCGCCTACGAGACGCACCGCCCCACGCTGCAAGCGCTCGCGGACACCCAGTGGGTCGGCAAGGACCCCGGCCTCGCCGCCCTCTACGACCTCTCCCTGCTCACCGGCATGTACGGGATGGCGATGGGTGTCGCGCAGGCCTACGCGCTGATCGGCAGCGAGGGCATCCCGGCCCGCGAGTTCGCGCCGCTGCTCGGGGGCTGGGTCGCGGCGATGACGGACGCGATCGTGCCGGAGACGGCCGAGGCGATCGACACCGACCAGCACCTGACCGACGTGTCCAACCTCGCCATGAACCGCGAGGCGTTTCCCAACTTCCTTCAGGCGTATGCCGATCAGGGCCTGCGGACCGAGCTGTTCGAGCCGCTTCAGGGTGTCCTGGACCGCGCGGTCGAGGAGGGCCACGGCGCGGACGGCTTCTCGCGCCTGGTGACCCTCCTCAAGCAGGACTGAGGGGCCGGCACGCAGGACTGAGGAGCCGGCACCGGGGGCTATGGCACGAGCACGACCTTCCCCGTGGTCTCCCGCCGCTCCATGGCCGCATGGGCGCGAGCCGCGTCCGCAAGCGGGAACGTCTGCACCGCGGGCACCAACTCCCCCTTCGCGGCGGCTTCCAGGGCCCGCCGCTCGAATTCGGGCCCGTCCTCGGGCCGCTCGATCAGCTGGAGCAGGGCGTTGGTGACGGTGATCCCCCGTTCCGCCACCACCCCCGCATCCGGTTCGAACTCTTCCTGCGAGGACCAGCCGATGACCACGTACCGCCCGCCCTCACCGAGCAGTCCGAACACGGCGGCGGACTTCTCGCCGCCCACCCCGTCGAGCACGGCACTGACCCGGCGCCCGTCGAGCCGCTCCCGCACGAGGTCCGCCCAGCCGGGTTCGTTGTAGTCGACGGCGAGATCGGCGCCGAGTTCCCAGACGGCCTCGACCTTGTCGGCCCCACCGGCGGCGCCGATCACGACCGCCCCGAGCGCGGCGGCGTACTGCACCACGAGCCGCCCGACGCCCCCGGCGGCTGACGTCACGAGGACCACGTCGTCGGCGGTGAGCCGGGCGGCGTCCAGGAGCCCCATGGTCGTCGCCCCGGTCATCACCATGGTCACCGCGGCCTCGAACCCGAGCCCGTCCGGCACCTCGTGCAGCCGCGCGAGATCGGCCACGGCGAGCTCGGCGTACCCGCCGGGTTCGCTGCGCGGGGTCACCACGGACCGCCCCAGCCACGCGGCATCCACACCGGGGCCCACCGCGTCGACGACCCCGGCGACCTCCCCGCCGAAGACGGAGGGCAGCTCGGGCAGCGGAGGCGCCATGTCACTCGCGGCGCCCCGCCGCATGACGGTCTCGACGAAGTGGACTCCCGCGGCCCGTACGGCGATGCGCACCTGGCCCGGCCCCGCGACGGGGTCGGGCAAGGTCTCGTACGTCAGGTTCTCGGCGGGCCCGAACTCGTGCAGGACGACGGCGTGCATGGCGTGCTCCTCGGTAGCGGCGGAACGTCGACGCACACCATCCTGGAACCTCAAGCAAACTTGAGGTCAAGAGGTCAAGAGGTCAAGCACACGGCCCGTCCGGGCCCCGGAGCCTCAGAGCTTGCGCGCCACCTCGGTCGCCCAGTACGTGAGGATCATGTTGGCGCCCGCACGCTTGATGCCGGTGAGCGATTCCATGATCGCCTGGTCCCGGTCGATCCAGCCGCGCTGGGCGGCGGCCTCGATCATCGAGTACTCGCCGGAGATCTGGTACGCCGCGACCGGCACGTCCACGGCGTCGGACACCCGCGCGAGGATGTCCAGGTAGGGCCCGGCGGGCTTCACCATGACCATGTCGGCGCCCTCTTCGAGGTCGAGCGCAAGCTCCCGCAGGGACTCACGGCTGTTGGCCGGGTCCTGCTGGTAGGTCTTGCGGTCGCCCTTCAGGGACGAGCCGACGGCCTCACGGAAGGGACCGAAGAAGGCGGACGAGTACTTCACGGTGTAGGCGAGGATGGACACGTCCTCGTGCCCCACCTGGTCCAACGCGTCGCGGATGACACCGATCTGACCGTCCATCATGCCGCTCGGGCCCACCACGTGCGCACCCGCGTCGGCCTGGACCTGCGCCATCTCGGCGTACCGCTCAAGGGTGGCGTCGTTGTCGACGCGTCCCTCGGCGTCCAGGACACCGCAGTGGCCGTGATCGGTGAACTCGTCGAGGCACAGGTCGGACATGACGATGAGGTCGTCGCCGACCTCCGCGCGCACATCGCGCAGCGCGACCTGGAGAATCCCGTCCGGATCGGTGCCGACGGTCCCCGCGGCGTCCTTCTTCTCCTCCTCCGGCACTCCGAAGAGCATGATCCCGGAGACCCCGGCCTCCATCGCCTCGACGGCGGCCTTCTTCAGGCTGTCGCGGGTGTGCTGGACGACGCCGGGCATGGCGCCGATCTCCACGGGCGCGCTGATTCCCTCGCGCACGAACGCGGGCAGGATCAGGTCGGCCGGGTGCAGCCGCGTCTGGGCGACCATGCGCCGCATGGCGGGAGTGGTCCGCAGACGCCGGGGCCGCGCTCCGGGAAACGATCCGTACTTGGTCACTGTCTCTCTCACCTCACGCTGTGTCTGGCACTCCGGCCCGCCCCAGACCCAACCTCAAACGCCGGACAGGCTGGGATATCCAGCCTGTCCGGCGTTTGAGGACGAACTCGGCGAAGCCGGTGATTCACGGTACGCCCGGCACTCAGGGTGCCGCACGCCGCCTACGGGATCCGGGACGCCGCTCGCTGGGCCGGGTGACGGGGTCCCCCGCCTCCAGGGCGGAGAGCCTGCGCCGGGTGCCGAACTCGGCAAGCGCCTCGGCGAGCTTGTGGACGGACGGCTCCGGAGCCATCACGTCCACCCGGAGCCCGTGCTCCTCCGCGGTCTTGGCGGTGGCGGGGCCGATACACGCGATGACGGTCACGTTGTGCGGCTTGCCCGCGATGCCGACCAGGTTCCGCACGGTCGACGAGGACGTGAAGAGCACCGCGTCGAACCCGCCGCCCTTGATCGCCTCGCGCGTGTCCGCCGGGGGCGGCGACGCGCGCACGGTCCGGTAGGCGGTCACGTCGTCGACCTCCCACCCGAGGTCGATGAGCCCGGCGACCAGGGTCTCCGTGGCGATGTCGGCCCGCGGCAGGAAGACCCGGTCGATCGGGTCGAAGACGGGGTCGTACGGCGGCCAGTCCTCCAGGAGACCGGCGGCCGACTGCTCGCCGCTGGGCACCAGGTCGGGCTTCACGCCGAAGGCGATCAGCGCCGCGGCCGTCTGCTCGCCCACCGCCGCGACCTTGATCCCGGCGAAGGCGCGCGCGTCGAGCCCGTACTCCTCGAACTTCTCGCGCACCGCCTTGACAGCGTTGACGCTGGTGAAGGCGATCCACTCGTAGCGGCCCGTGACGAGCCCCTTGACCGCGCGCTCCATCTGCTGCGGCGTGCGGGGCGGCTCCACGGCGATGGTCGGCACCTCATGGGGCACCGCGCCGTAGGAGCTCAGCTGGTCGGAGAGCGAGGCCGCCTGCTCCTTCGTACGCGGGACGAGCACCCGCCACCCGAAGAGCGGCTTCGACTCGAACCACGACAGCTGGTCGCGCTGGGCGGCGGCGGACCGCTCACCGACCACGGCTATGACCGGCTGTCCCCCGTCGGGCGAGGGCAGCACCTTCGCCTGCTTGAGGACCTGCGCGATGGTGCCCAGGGTCGCCTGCCACGTGCGCTGACGCGTCGTCGTACCGGCGATGGTGACCGTCATCGGGGTGTCCGGCTTGCGCCCGGAGGACACCAGTTCACCGGCGGCCGACGCCACGGAGTCCAGGGACGTCGACACGACCAGGGTCCCGTCGGACGCCCCCACCTCGCTCCAGCAGCGGTCGGACGCGGTGCGCGCGTCGACGAAACGCACGTCCGTGCCCTGTGCGTCGCGCAGCGGGACACCGGCGTAGGCGGGTACACCGACCGCCGCCGCGATGCCGGGCACGACTTCGAAGGAGATGCCCTCGGAGGCGCAGGCGAGCATCTCCTCGGCCGCGTACGTGTCGAGGCCGACGTCGCCGCTGACGGCACGTACGACCCGCTTGCCGCCCCTCGCCGCCTCCATGACAAGATTGGTCGCGGCTCGCACAGAAGACGCTTCGGCGATCGCTGATGCGTCGTCAACTGCCCCTGGCCGAGGTGTGTCCACACCTCCCCTGGCATGCGCGCGAACGACGTCGAGCACATCCGGCTCGGCGATCAGTACGTCCGCTCGGGCCAGCGCCTCCACGGCGCGCAGCGTGAGTAGTCCCGGATCTCCGGGTCCGGCACCAAGGAAGGTGACGTGCCCGTGTGCGGGAAGGCCGGGAAGGTTCGAGGTGGGGCTCAAAGTGCTCGCTCCCCCATCAGACCGGCCGCGCCCTTGGCAAGCATCTCGGCAGCGAGTTCACGGCCGAGCGCCAAGGCTTGGTCATGCGTCTCGGGCACGGGACCGGTGGTGGACAGCTGCACCAGCGCCGAGCCGTCGGTTGCCCCGACGACGCCGCGCAGGCGCATTTCCTTGACAATCTGCCCGTCGGCCAACAGGTCGGCCAGCGCTCCCACAGGTGCGCTGCAGCCGGCCTCCAGGGCGGCGAGCAGGGACCGCTCGGCGGTCACGGCGGCCCGGGTGTACGGGTCGTCGAGCTCGGCGAGCGCGGCGGTCAGCGACGCGTCGGACGCGGCGCATTCGATCGCCAGTGCCCCCTGGCCGGGGGCGGGCAGAACTGTGTCGACCGACAGGAAGTCGGTCACCTCGTCGATCCTGCCGACGCGGTGAAGTCCGGCGGCGGCGAGCACGACGGCGTCGAGCTCGCCCTTGTGCACGAATCCGATGCGGGTGTCGATGTTCCCGCGGATCGGCACGGTCTCTATGGCGATCCCGTGGTTACGTGCGTAGGCGTTGAGCTGCGCCATGCGGCGGGGCGAGCCCGTGCCGATGCGTGCGCCGCTCGTCAGCTCCGGGAAGGTCAGGCCGTCGCGCGCGATGAGCACGTCACGGGGGTCCTCGCGCGGCGGCACCGCGGCCAGGGCCAGGTCGTCCGGCTGCGCGGTCGGCAGGTCCTTCAGCGAGTGCACGGCGAAGTCGACCTCGCCGCCGAGCAGCGCGTCGCGCAGCGCGGTCACGAAGACGCCGGTGCCGCCGATCTGCGCCAGGTGCTCACGGGACGTATCGCCGTACGTCGTGATCTCCACGAGCTCTACGGGGCGGCCGGTCAACCGGCGTACGGTATCGGCCACTTGCCCGGACTGGGCCATGGCCAGCTTGCTGCGCCGTGTCCCGAGCCTGAGTGCCCTCTCGGTCATGCCCGGCCTCGATTCGGATCTGATTGCGGTGCGTTCTGATCGGTCTGATCAGTGGATTCGTTGATCTTGTCGGCCCTGCTGACGGCGGCGACCGTCTGCGGGTCGAGGTCGAAGAGGGTGCGCAGCGCGTCCGCGTACCCGGCGCCGCCGGGCTCGCCGGCCAGCTGCTTGACCCGCACGGTGGGTGCGTGCAGCAGTTTGTCGACGACGCGGCGGACGGTCTGGGTGATCTCCGCGCGCTCCTTCTGGTCAAGTCCGGGGAGCCGTCCGTCGAGCCGCGCGATCTCGCTCGCGACGACGTCGGCGGCCATGGTGCGCAGGGCGACCACGGTCGGCGTGATGTGCGCGGCCCGCTGCGCGGCGCCGAAGGCGGCGACCTCGTCGGAGACGATCGCGCGGACCTGCTCCACGTCGTCGGCCATCGGTGCGTCGGCGGACGCGTCGGCGAGCGACTCGATGTCGACGAGGCGTACGCCTTCGATGCGGTGCACGGCGGCGTCGATGTCGCGGGGCATGGCCAGGTCGAGCAGCGCGAGCAGGACGTTGCCCGTCTCGACGAGCGAGGGGCGGCGGCGCAGCTCGGGCACCCGTCCGGTGGCGGCCACGGCCGCGGCGAGCGCGGTGATCGTGTCGGTCTCGCTCTGCGGGTCGTGGCGGCGCGCGGCGGGCGCGTTGTCCACCCAGGCCGCGTGCTGTTCGAGGGTCGCGGCGTCCATCCCGGCCACGGCGTCCTCGCCCATGACGGAGAAGCCGACGCCGCGGGGTACGGCCGCACCGTCGCCGGAGAGCCCGAGCGGGCACGCCTCGTCGGTGTCGGGGGCGGTGTCGGTGTCGTACGGGGCGGAGGAGGCCGCGGAGCCGGTCGCCGGTACGCGCGGTGCCGGTGCGCCCACCGCGACGGGTGCGCCCGCGCGGTCCGCGACCGAGGCCGCGACGGCTTCGCCGGTCAGCACGAGGCCTGTGGCGCCGGTGCACGACACGGCGACATCTGCACGTGTCAGTTCGGCCGCCACCTCGTCCATCGGCACGGCGCGCGCGACGGTGCCCGTGGCGCCCGCGGTCAGGATCTCGGCCAGGCGGTGCGCCCGCTCAAGGGTGCGGTTGGCGACGACGACTTCTTCGATCCCGGCGCGCGCGAGGGTGGCCGCGGCGAGCGAGGACATGGATCCGGCGCCGATGACCAGGGCGCGCTTGCCCTTGACCCAGGTCTCGACCGGTTCGCGCCCGGCGAGCTGTTCGAGGCCGAAGGTCACGAGCGACTGCCCGGCCCGGTCGATGCCGGTCTCCGAGTGCGCGCGCTTGCCGACCCGCAGGGCCTGCTGGAAGAGGTCGTTGAGGAGGCGCCCGGCGGTGTGCAGTTCCTGGGCGCGCGCGAGGGTGTCCTTGATCTGGCCGAGGATCTGGCCCTCGCCGACGACCATCGAGTCCAGGCCGCAGGCCACCGAGAACAGGTGGTGGACGGCTCGGTCCTCGTAGTGGACGTAGAGATAAGGAGTGAGCTCTTCCAGGCCGACGCCGCTGTGCTGGGCGAGCAGCGTGGACAGCTCGGCGACGCCCGCGTGGAACTTGTCCACGTCGGCGTACAGCTCGATGCGGTTGCAGGTGGCGAGCACGGCCGCTTCGGCGGCGGGCTCGGCGGCGAGCGTGTCCTGGAGCAGCTTGGCCTGCGCGTCGGCGGCCAGGGCGGCGCGCTCCAGCACGCTCACCGGGGCGCTGCGGTGGCTCAGCCCTACGACGAGGAGACTCATGCCGGCATCACGGCGGGGACGTCCCCGTCGGGTCCTTTGCGCTGCTGCTTGGCGGCGGAGGGCGGCACGGCACCGTCGTCCGAGGCTTCCTCGCCGGCCTTGCGCTGCTCGTGGAAGGCGAGGATCTGCAGCTCGATGGAGAGGTCCACCTTGCGTACGTCGACGCCGTCGGGCACGGAGAGAACGGTGGGCGCGAAGTTCAGGATCGAGGTCACACCGGCGGCGACGAGCCGCTCGCAGACCTGCTGGGCGGCGCCCGCCGGGGTGGAGATGACGCCGATGGAGACGCCGTTGTCGCTGATGATCTTTTCGAGGTCGTCCGTGTGCTGCACCGGCATGCCCGCGACGGGCGTGCCCGCCATCGCGGGGTCGGCGTCGATCAGCGCGGCGACCCGGAAGCCGCGCGAGGCGAACCCGCCGTAATTGGCGAGCGCCGCACCGAGGTTACCGATACCGACGATCACCACGGGCCAGTCCTGGGTCAGGCCGAGCTCGCGCGAGATCTGGTAGACGAGGTACTCGACGTCGTAGCCCACGCCGCGCGTCCCGTAGGAACCGAGGTAGGAGAAGTCCTTGCGCAGCTTCGCGGAGTTGACCCCCGCGGCGGCCGCGAGCTCCTCGGAGGAGACCGTGGGCACCGAGCGCTCCGACAGTGCGGTGAGGGCTCGGAGGTACAGCGGAAGCCTGGCGACGGTGGCCTCGGGAATCCCTCGGCTGCGGGTCGCCGGTCGGTGAGTTCGGCCAGTTGCCACGGTGCTCCTGCGGGTAGAGCGGGGCTGCAGGCGGTCACACGTCCCCAGACCGCCCCGTCGAATGCAGGCTATGTCTTTGTGAACGCGTGCACAAAGATAGTGTCCGATTTGCCCGGCCAACGTGACCGGGGTCACGCGCCCCGGGCGCGCATTCCTGGAACCGGCGCGCAGGGGGCGGCGTTGCTCATTTGATGGGGGCAAAACCGCACACTCTCCTCACGATCATCGCCCCCGAGACCAAACCGCCCACGATCCTAAGGGACCATTCGGGCCGTTTGTACTCGTCGGTCAGTGACGTTTCGGACTACGGAGCGAGCGCGCGACGCAGCCGGTCTTCGTCCACGCGCCAGAAGGTGTGCTGCTCGCCGTCGACCAGAACCACCGGGATCTGTTCCCAGTAGGCCCGGTTGAGCTCTTCGTCCTGCGTGATGTCCTTCTTCTCCCACGCGACCTCCAGCTCGCCGCAGACCTTCTCGATCACCAGCTGTGCGTCATCACACAGATGGCAGCCGGGCTTGCCGATCAAGGTGACGGTCCGCTCCTGCGGCTTCTTCTTCTCCGTACGGCGGAAAATCGGGCTCATGACACCATTCTCGCCCCGCCGACGCGCCGCACGGCCCGCCATTTGCCCGCACGTTTAACGGTGCGGTCGCGGAGAGTTCACAGCACGGAATCCTGCCGACTCCGGAACGACCGAACGAACTAGCTATGCTCACGACATGGCCGCTCTCGGATGGCTCACCCCCCGTAGGCGCTCCGCCACCGCGCGGAGCGTGTTGGCAGGCGAGGCCTCGGCTGAGGCAGCGCGCAAGTCCTCCCAGGAGCTGGAGGCACTCGACGAGGCCGCGGCAGCCGCGGCCGTCGCGGAGGAACCCGCTCCACCGGAGCCCGCCGAGCCGGAGTTCCCGGTCGTCGGCGACGACAAGGCGGCTGCCTTCTTCGACCTCGACAACACCGTGATGCAGGGCGCCGCGATCTTCCACTTCGGCCGCGGCCTCTACAAGCGGAAGTTCTTCGAGCGCCAGGAGCTCGCCAGATTCGCCTGGCAGCAGGCGTGGTTCAGGCTCGCGGGCGTCGAGGACCCCGAGCACATGCAGGACGCCCGCGACAGCGCCCTGTCCATCGTCAAGGGCCACCGCGTCGCCGAGCTGATGTCCATCGGCGAGGAGATCTACGACGAGTACATGGCCGAGCGCATCTGGCCCGGCACGCGCGCCCTGGCCCAGGCCCACCTCGACGCCGGCCAGAAGGTCTGGCTGGTCACGGCCGCCCCGGTGGAGACCGCGACGATCATCGCCCGCCGCCTGGGCCTGACCGGCGCGCTCGGCACGGTCGCCGAGTCCATGGACGGCATCTATACGGGAAAGCTCGTCGGCGAGCCCCTGCACGGCCCCGCGAAGGCCGAGGCGGTACGGGCCCTGGCTTCGGCGGAGGGCCTGGACCTGGCCCGCTGCGCGGCGTACAGCGATTCGCACAACGACATCCCGATGCTGTCGCTCGTCGGGCATCCGTACGCGATCAATCCCGACGCCAAGCTGCGCAAGCACGCGCGCGAGCGGGACTGGCGCCTGCGGGACTACCGCACCGGCCGCAAGGCCGCGAAGGTCGGTATCCCGGCCGCGGCGGGCGTCGGCGCCCTGGCGGGCGGCACGGCCGCGGCCATCGCCCTGCACCGCCGCCGCCACTGAACATTCTCTCGCTCATACCCCGCCCCGGCTCCCGCCAGTCACGTTGGTAGCAGTCGACCACAACACGCACCTCGCTTAGCCGGAATGTGACCCATTTCGATCAACAAGCGATCACTGTGCGCTACTTGAACGGGCATCGACCGATAACAGAAGCGACGTAATCGGTGATTTGAGCAACTGGGTGTAGTGCCGCCTGTACGAAGCGTTATTCTCCTCAGACGCATTACGGACCCCACACGTCGCTACGACGGGTGAACGGTTCCGCACTGCACGTGATGGAAGCTCTGCCTCTGGGAGTCCCGTGTACCCACACGTCGGGGTTGACGCCTCGGGCCTGGCTACGCTGCGCGCAACGGTCGCCGACCGCTTGCGCGGCTTCGTCCCCACCGCGTACGCCGGCCCCGCCGTCCCCGCATTTGCCGTCCCCACACCCGCCGGGCCGCTCTACGCCCTGGCGGACAGCGGCGCGGCGGTCAGCAGACGGGCCCGTTCCGCCTCTGCCGCCACCTCAACCCCCACCCACCGCCGTCCCGCCGCGGACAGCGACAGCGCCCGCATGATGGACCTCGTCGAACGCGCCCAGGCGGGCGAGTCCGACGCCTTCGGCCGTCTCTACGACCAGTACAGCGACACGGTCTACCGCTATATCTACTACCGCGTCGGCGGCAAGGCGACCGCCGAGGACCTCACCAGCGAGACCTTTCTGCGCGCCCTGCGCCGCATCAGCACGTTCACCTGGCAGGGCCGCGACTTCGGCGCCTGGCTGGTCACCATCGCCCGCAACCTGGTCGCCGACCACTTCAAATCGAGCCGATTCCGCCTCGAAGTGACCACCGGCGAAATGCTCGACGCGAACGAGGTCGAGCGCAGCCCCGAGGACTCCGTCCTGGAGTCCCTCTCCAACGCCGCACTGCTCGACGCCGTGCGCCGCCTCAACCCCCAGCAGCAGGAGTGCGTGACCCTGCGCTTCCTGCAAGGCCTCTCGGTCGCCGAGACCGCTCGGGTGATGGGCAAGAACGAGGGCGCGATCAAGACCCTCCAGTACCGCGCGGTCCGTACCCTCGCCCGGCTCCTGCCGGACGACGCGCGCTAACGCCGCACCCCGCCGATAGCCCTCTGTAGCCGTGCGGAGTCGCCAACTGACCCTCCGTGGCGGCCAGATGGCCGTCGCGGAATTAGGGCGGTCCGATCATCCTCCGTCCGTAACCCAAGTGCCGCGACGCTCGTTGTGCGGGATGCAGGCTCCCTGTGGTCGCCCCCTGATTACCTCCACTCACTCGATCGTGTGGATGTACTCAGGTCGTGCAACCCTCAGGACCCCCTGGGGAGTCGACCGTCATGACGAGAGGAGGTGCCGCCAGTGATCGCGAACGTATCGGCACACCGGCGGGCGAACGCCTTCGCCCAAGCCCTTGAGGAGCAATCCGACCAGGGCCCGGCGGCCGAGCAGACCGAAGGTCCAGTCACACCCGATCCCGCGCCGTCCGAGAAGACGGCGCAGGAGCAGATGTTGACGCTCACGAACGGCCTCGGCGAACTGCCGAAGCCGGAGCTGGATCCCGAGGTCAAAGTGGTCCAGCGGGCCCAGCTCGTAGCCGCCATGGAAGCCATGCTCCTGGAGGGCACGGCCGCGGGCGGTGGGACCATCGGCACCTCGGTGCCCGAACAGCGGTCCCGCAAGGGCGCGCACCGGGCCACGGGACTGCGCAAACTGAAGCCGCGCTCCAGACTGTCGAAGGGCATCGCCGCGGGCGGGCTCACCGTCGGCGTGGCCGCAGGAGCGTTCAGCGGAGTGGCCGCCGCCAGCTCCGACGCGCTGCCGGGCGATTCGCTGTACGGCCTCAAGCGCGGCATGGAGGACCTCAAGCTCGGCATGGCCGACGGCGAGAGCGACAAGGGCGGGATCTATCTCGACCACGCCTCGACCCGCCTGAACGAAGCCCGCCGGCTGATGGAGCGGGGCCGCTCCGGCGAGCTCGACCACGAATCCCTCGGCGAAATCAGGCGCGCCCTCTCCGGCATGCGGCACGACGCCACGGAAGGCCACCGCCTGCTCCACGAGGCGTACGAACGCGACGGCTCGCTCGGTCCCATGCAGACCCTGTCCGCCTTCTCCGAGTCACACCGCAGAAGCTGGCGCGACCTGCAGAGCAGGCTGCCCGTCCAGCTCGGCGACGTGGGCGAGCAGGTGAACTCGGTCTTCGACGCGATGGACCAGGAAGTGGACCCCCTCCGCTCCCTCTTCCCCCGCACCCCGGAAAAGGGCGACACCACCGACCGGCCGAGCCAGGGCGGCTACTCCGGCTCCTCGGCCCCGGACAGCCCCTCGGCCCCGGATTCCTCGCCGCGGGACGGTGCGAGCGCCGACAAGGGCGAGCCCCGCCCGTCGGCACCGGACAAGGGCGAGGACGACGGCTTGCTGGGCGGGAACACGGGCGGCCTCCTGGACCCCCCGAAGTCCGACACGACGCCGAGCAGCCCGTCGAGCGGCGATTCGTCCGGCAAGGGCAAGGAGACCCCGGCCCCGAAGCCCGACGTCACGGTGCCTCCGATCCTCCCCGGCTTGCTGCCGGGCCTGGGGATCGACGAGGAGGACGCGAAGTAGCCAGCTGAGAACGAGCGCCGGGGGTCTGATGCATCAGACCCCCGGCGCTCGTTTTCGGCCCTCATCAACCCCTCATCGGCCCCCCATCAGCCCTCAGAAGAAGACCGACCGGCGCTGCACGAGCAGCTTGTAGAGCGTGTGCTGAATCTGCTCCCGCACCTGATCGGTCAGGTTGAACATCAGCATCGGGTCCTCGGCCGCCTCCGGCGGATATCCGTCCGTGGGAATCGGCTCCCCGAACTGAATCGTCCACTTCGTCGGCAGCGGCAACGCCCCCAGCGGCCCGAGCCAAGGGAACGTGGGCGTGATCGGGAAGTAGGGGAAGCCGAGCACCCGCGCCAGCGTCTTCGCGTTGCCGATCATCGGGTAGATCTCCTCCGCCCCCACGATCGAGCACGGAACGATCGGCGTCCCCGCACGCAGGGCGGTGGAGACGAACCCGCCACGCCCGAACCGCTGGAGCTTGTAGCGCTCGCTGAACGGCTTCCCGATGCCCTTGAACCCCTCCGGCATCACCCCGACAAGCTCACCCCGCTCCAGCAGCCGCTCGGCGTCCTCGGCGCACGCCAGGGTGTGCCCCGCCTTGCGCGCCAGTTCGTTGACCACCGGCAGCATGAAGACGAGGTCCGCCGCGAGCAGCCGCAGATGCCGCCCCTCGGGGTGGTTGTCGTGCACGGCGACCTGCATCATCAGGCCGTCGAGCGGCAGCGTCCCGGAGTGGTTGGAGACGATCAGCGCCCCGCCCTCGGACGGGATGTTCTCGATGCCCTTCACCTCGACGCGGAAGTACTTCTCGTAGAGCGGCCGCACCATGGACATCAGGACCTGGTCGGTGAGCTCCTCGTCGTAACCGAAGTCGTCGACCTCGTAGTCGCCCGTGAGCCGCCGGCGCAGGAACGCGAGGCCTCCCGCGATACGCCGCTCCAGGCCGCCGCCCTGCCGCGGCTCCGGTGCGGCCCCGGCCGCCGCCCCCGGCCCGGCGGCCTCCTGCCGCGAAGGCTGCGGCTCGGCCCCTTCCACCTGCGGCTCCCCGTCCTGCTTGCCCGGCATGGCCGTGACCTCACGCACGGCTGCCGGATCGTTCTTGCGCCGGGCAGCTCCCGTCGCGCCCCTGCGCCGCGCCGGGCGCTGCGCACCCGCGCGCGACCGGTCGTCGTCGAACGGAATGACCTTGGCGTCCGCCATCGTTGACGCTCTCCTCAGTTGGCGCTCTGGTTGCCCGCGAAGGGCAGTGTGGCGATCCGGTCGATGGCCCCCGCGACGGCCTGCGGCGGCAGAAGTCCCGGACCCCGACTGCGTACGAAGTCCGCGAAGGTCTCCGCGGTCGTGTACTTGGGGCTGAAGCCCAGTGTCTCGCGCATCTGCCGGGTGGCGACGACCCGGCCATGGGTGAGCAGCCTGATCTGCTCGGGCGAGAAGTCCGTCGCGCCCAGGGTGCGCAGCGCCTGGCCGACCCAGGTGACCGCGGGCATGAACACCGGCAGCGTCGGACGCCCCAGGCGCCGCGCGCACTGCGAGAGCAGCAGCAGACCGTCGCCCGCGATGTTGAACGTGCCGCTGTTGAGCGTGCCGCGCTCGGGCTCGCGCGCCCCGAGGCGAAGCACCTCGATCGCGTCGTCCTCGTGCACGAACTGCAGCCGCGGGTCGTAGCCGAAAACGGTCGGCAGGACCGGCAGCGAGAAGTACTCGGAGAGCGGGGAGTCCGCCGTGGGGCCCAGGATGTTGGCGAAGCGCAGCACGCAGACCGCCACGTCCGGGCGGCGGCGCGCGAATCCGCGTACGTAGCCCTCGACCTCGACGGTGTCCTTGGCGAAGCCGCCGCTCGGCAGCGACTTCGGCGGGGTCGTCTCGGTGAAGACCGCGGGGTCGCGCGGCGCGGAGCCGTACACATTGGTGCTCGACTTCACCACGAGCCGCTTGACCGTGGGCGACTTCTGGCAGGCACCGAGCAGCTGCATGGTGCCGATGACGTTGGTTTCCTTCAGCGAGCCGCGATTGCCGCCGGCCAGCGCGGTGCCCGTGACGTCCATGTGCACGACCGTGTCGACGGAGAACTCGGCCAACACCTTCGCTATCGCGGGCTGCCGGATGTCGGCCTGGACGAAGTCGGCGCCGCCCAGATGGTGCTCCGGGGGAACCGCGTCCACGGCGACCACCCGGTCGACCTCGGGGTCCCGCAGCGCGCGGCGGACGAACCGCCCGCCCAGTTGTCGGGCCACCCCGGTCACGAGCACGACCTTGCCCAAGATCAGCGCCTGCCTTCCCCAGCCCTTGAAGTCCTGCCGCGCCCCAACATTTCTCTCCTGGCACACGCTAGCGGGTCGATGTTGCGCTGTGATGACCGCCCGATGCAGGAAGTGACGACAGCCCCAACACAGGTGCACGGACCTGGCCCTATGCCCAGACCAGGACGTACGCCGGATCGGGACGCACATCCTGCCCAGAGGGTACGTTCGAAACAAGCCCCCGGGCGCTCCGGTACGGCGCGAAAACCGGCCGGAAGACGCCCCGGGCGGTTTTCGCGGACAACCAGGCGAGTACCCCGAAAACGCCGAAGCCCTCCCGCCGGATGACGGGAGGGCTTCGGTACGCGCTGTACAGCTGTCGCTTACTTCTTGTTGCGACGCTGAACGCGGGTGCGCTTCAGCAGCTTGCGGTGCTTCTTCTTGGCCATCCGCTTGCGCCGCTTCTTGATAACAGAGCCCACGACTACCCTCGCTCACTTCTCTTCACTCGGTGCGGGGCAGCTGACTGGGCCCACACGACCTACGTCGGCCCTAGCCTACCCGCCTCGTGGTGAGGGACGTAATCGAGGGGGATCGATCGACTCCGATCAGCCCGCCTCGACTCCTACATAGGACTCGCGGAGGTACTCGTGAACCGCCTGCTCCGGGACCCGGAAGGACCTCCCGACCCGGATGGCGGGCAGATGACCGCTGTGCACCAAGCGGTACACGGTCATCTTGGACACTCGCATCACCGAGGCGACTTCCGCCACGGTCAGGAACTGAACCTCGTTCAGCGGCCTCTGGTCTGCAGCCATGACACCCCACCTGAACCTTCCGCACATGACGGGCACCGGCTTCCCCTTCCGGTGACTCTTCGTCTCTGCGCGCTCACTCCCCAGACTAGGGGCGGATGATGCGAGTGGGGAAGAGGAGTAGCGATCGGCCGCCTACTGTGACAGACACGCTCGATTGAGTACATAGCGAGTAAGCGGTCGGTAGTAATCAGACCGCACAGCGTCATCAAGCGGAACGACGACGGACACCTGCCCCTCGGCCTCTCCGACGAACAGCGCGGGATCGTCCGTATCCGCCAGACCGATCGCCTCGAACCCCAGCTGACCTGCCCCGCAGACCCATCCGTGGTCCCCGATGACGAGCTCGGGAAGCAGCCCTCCGACCCCCGCGGCGGCCGCGAGCGCGGCTCGAACCGGGAGCGGGGAGTGGGTGTGTGCGCCGGTCTCACTCCCGGCGGGACGCGCGCCGGGTTCCCGCACCAGCGCGACTCCTTGTACGTAGTCAAGGTTGTACGTGCGTAGGCCGAACCGGGTCGTTATGTCGACACTGTCGCCCTGCGCGGGGGTGAGGACGGTGCACCCGGCCGCCGACAAAGCGTCCGCCAACGCGGCGTAGAAGCCGAGGAGACGGTGCGGATGTCCTGTCCCGAGAAGCACGGGAATCCGCCTTCGCGCCGCGTCCGCGAGCCTTTCGGCGAAGGCGTCGAGCGCGGCCAGCGTGCGTTCGGGGTCGATGACATCGGCCCCCGAGGTGTGCCGCGGGTCAGCGGAGACCCCGCACTTGTCCGCCATCAGCCCCAGCAGGTCGCCCGGGCCCCAACTCCACTCGGGGTCGAGCCCCAGGAGTATCCGGGGGTCCCGGGCCGCGAAGAGCCGATAGCTCCGCAGGCTCTCTTCCCGCAAGGTGGCCACGGGCCCGGCCAACCGAGCAGCCAACAGATGCGCACGCAACGCTCCGGTGCTCAACACGGGCTCGATGCTGGCGCATTACCGGGACGCCCACCCCCAAAACCCCGGAAAACCCCCACAGTTGGGCTAACGCGACGTACTCTCACATGCGGCCAGCCCGCTGCCCTACGGCAGGAGCCCCCGCAACGGAAACGCCGCCCGGCGAGCAGCAAGCACCGCCTGGTCGAGCCGGTCAGCGGGGTCGTATCCCTCGGACCAGTCCGCCCAGGAGACGGGCCAGCGCCCATCACTCATCCGCGCGGGAGCCAACTGCCGGGTACGGGCGAAGACTTCCTGCCGCCAAGCCTCCGGAATCATCTGCGAAGGCTCGATCTCCCGCCCCGCGGCAATGGCGGTCAGATGCGTCCACGACCGGGGCACCACATCCACCACGGCATACCCGCCGCCGCCCAGAGCGACCCAACGCCCCTCGGCGTACGAGTGCGCCAGGTCATGGCAGGCCACCTGCACCGCCCGCTGCGCATCGAGCGAAACGGCGAGGTGGGCGAGCGGATCCTCGAAGTGCGTATCGGCCCCGTGCTGAGTGACGAGCACCTGCGGCCGGAACTCCGCGAGCAACTCCGGCACGACAGCATGGAACGCCCGCACCCACCCCGCGTCCCCGGTCCCGGCCGGCAGGGCCACATTCACCGCCGACCCCTCCGCAGCCCCGGCCGCCCCCGTCTCCTCGGGCCACCCGGTCTGCGGAAACAGCGTCCGCGGATGCTCGTGCATCGAGATCGTCAGAACCCGCGGATCGTCCCAGAAGGCGGCCTGCACCCCGTCCCCGTGGTGCACGTCCACATCCACGTACGCGACCCGCTCGGCGCCCAGTTCGAGCAGCCGCGCGATGGCCAGCGCGGCGTCGTTGTAGATACAGAACCCCGAAGCGGACCCCGGCATCGCGTGGTGCAGCCCGCCCGCGAAGTTCACCGCGTGCAGCGCTTCCCCGCGCCACACCGCCTCGGCCGCCCCCACCGACTGCCCGGCGATCAGCGACGACACCTCGTGCATCCCCGCGAAGGCGGGATCGTCCATGGTCCCGAGGCCGTAGCTGCCGTCCGCCGACGCCGGATCGGCGGAGGCGGCCTTGACCGCGTCCACATAGTCCTCGCGGTGCACGAGCCGCAGCGTCGAATCACCGGCACGCTTGGCCGCGACGACTTCCACCTCACGGTCGAGCCCGAAGGCACCGACCAGACTTCTGGTCAGCGCGAGCCTGACCGGGTCCATGGGGTGCTCAGGACCGAAGTCATAGCCCGTTACTGCCTCGTCCCACATCAGCTGTGCGCGGCCGCTCATGCCCGTCACCGTATCGGTCCGCTCCCGGGGCGAAGGAACGGGCGTACAACAAGGTCGCGAGCACCAGCACCATGGGCACGAGCATCGCCGCGCGGTAGTTCCAGGCGTCCCCGAGCGCCCCCACCAGCGGAGAACCGATCAGGAAGCCCACATAGTTGAAGACATTGAGCCGCGCGACAGCGGCATCCGAGGCCCCGGGAAAGAGCCGCCCGGCCGCGGCGAACGTCTGCGGAACGATCACACACAGCCCGAGCCCGAGCACCGTGAAGCCCAGAATCCCGGTCCACGCCCCGGGCGCCGCCGCCACGACCGCGAACCCGAGAGCGGCCACCACCGACCCGGCCCGCACCACCGCCACGGCCCCGAACCGCCGCACGCCCAGATCCCCGAGCCCCCGCCCGAGCAGGGTCATGACCATGTAGACGTTGTAGGGGACGGTCGAGACCTCCTCCGAACTCCCGAGCACGTCCTGCAAGTACTTCGCGCTCCAGTTGGAGACGGTCGAATCCCCGATGTACGCGAAGGTCATCACCAGGCACAGCGGCAGGAGCAGCTTGAAGACGACGGGCCCGCCCTTGCCCTCACCGGCGGCACCCGCATCGCCGCCGCCATCTGCGTCGACGTACCACCGGCTCCCCACCAGCGCCGCAGGCAGCAACACCACGACCACCGGCAGATAAGAGACGAAGAGCGACAGATCCCAGTGCGCCCCCGCCCACGCGATCGACGCCCCCGCGATCCCGCCCAGGCTGTAAGCCGCGTGAAACCCCAGCATGATGCTGCGCCCGTACGTCCGCTGCAGACTCACCCCGAGCATGTTCATGGAAGCGTCGAGCGCCCCCACCGCAAGCCCGAACACCCCGAGCGCCACGCCCACTTGCCACAGGGCGTCGCCCGCGCCGACCCCGAGCAGCGCCAGGAGCACCACGGGCTGCGCCCACCGCAGCACACGGCTGGGCCGCACCCTCTTGACCAGCCACTCGGTGCCCACGCTCCCGACCCCCGCGAGGATCGGCACGGCGGCGAGGAACACGGGCAGCAGGCCGTCGGATATCCCGTAGCGATCCTGAATGGCGGGGATCCGCGTGACCAGCAACGCGAAGGTGACGCCCTGCACCAGGAAGCTGAACGCCAAAGAGGCCCTGCCGCGCCGCAGCTCATCTGTCATGGCTGCTGAGCGTAGGACCCCTGACTACCGGTGGGTAGATAGATCACCCAACCAATTCCCCGCGTCTTTCCTTCACCGCCCGAGCGCGGCGACCTCCTTCGTCACCTTCTTCTCCATCGGGTCGACGACCAGGGCGCCACTCACCATGACCGTCGCCGTGATGGTCACCGCGGCGATCACACCCCCGAGCCAGACCATGGTGTCGATGGGCAGCGTGTAGGCGCCCACCGCCCGCAGCGCCGCCTCACCGAACAGCGCCACGCCCCAGAACACCGAGAACATCCGCTCCATCCGCGCGAACCGCCCCCGCTCGGCGATCAGCCGCTCCCACACCGCGGTCCGCACCGGGTTCCCCTTCGTGACCCAGGGCTTGAGCCCGGCGGTCATCAACGGCCGCCCGCCGGCCACGGACACCAGCACGGCGATGCCGATCGTCGCGGTGATCCCGCTGTCCTTGGCCAGCATCAGCCGCGGGTCACCGGCCACCAGGCTGAGCAGCAGCCCGACGACGTTGGCAGCCAGGATGAGCGCCGCGAGCCCGTTCACGCGCCGGTCCTTGACCACGCTCCACAGCGTCCGCCCGGCGGGCACCACACTGCTCCAGGCGAGCGCCGCCATCGTGCCCATGCCGAACCCCTTGCTGAGCAGGTAGTACGAGGCTGTGGGCACCGCCGCGTCGAGCACGAGCGGCTTGAGCGACTCCCAGCGCGACTGCCGGACGGAGGCTTCCGCGGGGACCGCCTCTGCGGCTCCTGTGGCTTCCGTGGCTCCTGCGGCGGCCGTGGTGGTGACGAGCTGGCTCATGGTGATCGGTCCTCCGTCGTCCCTGTGACTGTCGCAGTCACTGAGTGCGTCCCGTTCGTTCTCGACGTACTCAGCTTCGCCGCGACCACCCATCGGCCGACAGAAACGATCGTCCGGACCTGGCAGTGACAAATGTCAGGCCGATACCCATGGCAGCGTCATACGAGCAGGTCAGCCAACTCCCCCATGTCCCCGAAGAGTTCAGTGGCGCCCGTGAGCCGCTCGGCGGGCGTCATGGCGGTGAACCCGAGGACGTCCATCCCGGCAGCCAGGGCCGCCTGGACCCCCAGCGGACTGTCCTCGACCACCACACACTTCCCGGGCGCCACTCCCATGCGCTCGGCCGCGTAGAGGAAGAGATCCGGCGCCGGCTTCCCCCTCCCCACGTCCTCGGAGCTGAAGATCCGCTCGTCGTCGAACCACCGGTCGAGCCCGGTCCTGCGATGCCCGACCCGAATCCGCTCATGACTCCCGGACGAGGCCAGGCAGTACGGCACTCCCCCGGCCACCAGCTTTTCCAGCACGTCGACGGCACCCGCCACGGGCTCAAGCTCACGCTCGAAGGCGGCGAATACCCGCGCGTGGAACGCCTCGTCGAAATCCGCCGGCAACCGCTGCCCACTGCGCTCGAGAACCAGATCGTGTACGCGGTGAACGGCGGCCCCCATGTAGTCACGCAGGGAGTCCTCGTACGTGGTGGGGTGGCCGAGCTCGGTCAGATAGGCGGCAAGAATCGTGTTGGAGAGCGGCTCGCTGTCCACAAGGACGCCGTCATTGTCGAAGATGACCAGGTCGTATCGCATAACCCGACCCTAAACGCAGAAAACCCCCGCACCATAAGGTGCGGGGGTCTCCCGTCAATGATAGTTCGGCGGCGTCCTACTCTCCCACAGGGTCCCCCCTGCAGTACCATCGGCGCTGTGAGGCTTAGCTTCCGGGTTCGGAATGTAACCGGGCG
>NZ_JBEYWZ010000022.1:0-58065 GCF_040644915.1 Streptomyces sp. NPDC046925
CTCGGGGCTCTTCATCCCCTTCGAGGTCATGCCCGACAGGATCGCCTCGATCTGTGAGCTGCTTCCGCTCTCGCCGGTGATCGAGCTGGACCGGGTTCCCGCCCCTCCTGCGTCTGCGCTCTGTGGCTCTGTGCCTCTGTGACTCTGTGCGCAGGGGCGCTCTTTACGGCTCGAACTTGTAGCCGAGGCCGCGCACCGTCACCAGGTAGCGCGGCGCCCCGGGGTCCGGCTCGATCTTGGCGCGCAGGCGCTTCACGTGGACGTCCAGGGTCTTGGTGTCGCCCACATAGTCCGCACCCCAGACACGGTCGATGAGCTGCATGCGGGTCAGGACGCGGCCCGCGTTGCGCAGGAGCATCTCCAGGAGGTCGAACTCCTTCAGGGGGAGGTCGACCTTGGAGCCGGAGACCGTGACGACGTGCCGGTCGACGTCCATCCGGACCGGGCCCGCCTCCAGGGCCTGCGGGGTGACCTCCTCCGGCTCTCCGCGGCGGCGCAGGACCGCGCGGATGCGGGCCACCAGTTCGCGCGAGGAGAAGGGCTTGGTCACGTAGTCGTCGGCTCCTATTTCGAGGCCGACCACCTTGTCGATCTCGCTGTCCTTGGCGGTGACCATGATCACCGGGACGTTGGAGCGGTTGCGCAGCTGGCGGCAGACCTCCGTGCCGGGCAGGCCGGGCAGCATCAGGTCGAGCAGGACGAGGTCGGCGCCGTTGCGCTCGAACTCGTCGAGTCCGTCGGGCCCGGTGGCCGCTATGGCGACCTCGAAGCCCTCCTTGCGGAGCATGTAGGACAGAGCGTCGCTGAAGGATTCCTCGTCCTCGACGACGAGCACTCGGGTCACGGAAGGACCTCCGGGGCAGGAATGGGTTCGTACGCAGTGGTCTCGTCGGGCCGTGCGGTGTCGGCTTCGCTGCCGTCTCCGCCGTGACCGGATCCGCGGTCGCGGGTCGCGGCTGCTTCGGGCAGCCGCAGGGTGAAGGTGGAGCCCTGTCCCTCGGAGCTCCACACGGTGACCTCCCCGCCGTGCGAGGCGGCCACGTGTTTGACGATGGCGAGGCCGAGGCCCGTGCCGCCGGTGGCCCTGGAGCGGGCCGGGTCGACTCGGTAGAAGCGCTCGAAGATGCGCTCCTTGTCCTTGTCGGATATGCCGATCCCCTGGTCGGTGACGGCCACCTCGATGAGGTCTCCTCCCGGTGCGTTGACCCGGCGGGCGGCGATGCCCACCCGGGTGCGCGCGGGCGAGTAGTTCACGGCGTTCTCGACGAGGTTGCCGAGCGCCGCGGCGAGCTGGCCGCGGTTGCCCCATATCTGCAGGTCGGCGGTGCCGCCCGCGGCCATGGTGATCTGTTTGTGGGAGGCCTGGTGACGGCTGCGGTCGATCGCCTCCGCCACCAGTTCATCGACACGGACGGGTTCGGCGTCCTCCAGGGGATCGTCGTTCTGGACCCTGGAGAGGTCGATGAGTTCTTGCACGAGGCTGGTCAGGCGGGTCGCCTCGATCTGCATGCGGCCCGCGAAGCGTTCGACGGCCTCGGGGTCGTCCGAGGCGTCCATGACGGCCTCGGAGAGGAGGGAGAGTGCCCCTACCGGGGTCTTGAGCTCGTGGCTCACGTTCGCGACGAAGTCGCGTCGTACGGCTTCGATACGGCGGGCCTCGGTGAGGTCCTCCACGAGCAGCAGGACCAGGCGGGAGCCGAGGGGCGCCACGCGTGCGGAGACGGCGAGGGCCTCGCCGCGGCCGGTGCCGCGGCGCGGCAGGTCGAGCTCGACCTGCCGTATCTCGCCGTCGCGGCGGGTGTCGCGCGCCATCTGGAGCATGGGCTCGACGGCGAGCTTGCCGCCGCGGACCAGGCCGAGGGCGTACGCGGCGGAGCTGGCCTTGACGACGCTGTCCGCCTCGTCGAGTACGACCGCGGAGGAGCGGAGCACGGAGAGCACCGTGTCGACGCCGGGCGGCAGTACGGGGTCGGTGTGCAGGGAGGTCCGGGTGGGGCGTTTCAGGTCGCGCTCGCTCCAGCGGAACGCCAGCATGGCGATGACACCGGTGCACACCCCGGCGATCGCTGCCGCTGCGGCGACCGCCGCGTTCACGTCCATGCCTCAAGGTTATGCGCCTGATGAGCATCAGCCCCAGCCATCCGGGGCCCCGCTCGAACACTCGTCGCCCAGAGTTCACCGAGGGGACGGTGATGGTTCACTTCGGCCGAACGGGTTACGCCGGTGCACGCCGGAGCGGCCCCCCGGAGCGCACCACGCGTCGCCCACAGTTCACCTCGGTGACAGGGTCGGTTCATCGGGGATGTCGGAAACGGACGCGTCGGAGCCGCACCGTGGGAGCGTGGGGGTCAGCCCCCGGGACGCACTAGAGAGGGACATCCACATGCGGGACGCGTACCACGAGGAACTTGATTCGATCGGTGAAGGCCTGGTCGAGATGGCCCGCCTGGTCGGGTCCGCGATCGGGCGCGCCACCACGGCCATGCTCGACGCCGATCTGAAAATGGCCGAGAGTGTGATCGCCGCTGACCAGAAGGTCGACGATCTTCAGCACGAACTGGAGGCGCGCGCGATAGCCCTGCTCGCGCGGCAGCAGCCGGTCGCCACCGACCTGCGCATCGTCGTCACCTCGCTGCGGATGAGCGCCGACCTGGAGCGCTCGGGCGACCTGGCCCAGCACGTCGCCAAGCTGACCCGGCTGCGTTTCCCGGAGTCGACCGTGCCGCAGGATCTGCACGCGACGATCCTGGAGATGGGTCAGCTCGCGCAGCGCCTGATGGCCAAGGCGGCGGAGGTCATCATCACGAAGGACGTCGACCTGGCGCTCCAGCTGGAGCAGGACGACGACGAGATGGACCTGCTGCACCGCACGCTCTTCCAGCACCTGATGGACGACCGCTGGAAGCACGGCATCGAGACGGCCGTGGACGTGACGCTGCTCGGCCGCTACTACGAGCGCTTCGCCGACCATGCTGTTTCGGTGGCGAAGAGGGTCGTGTACCTGGTCACGGGCGAGCACGCGGACGAGATGCAGCCGACGGGGACGCCGGTGGAGGGCGCCTGAGTCTTCGAGGAGCGCATAGGGGTGGGCCCGCACTGTCGGTGCGGGCCCACCCCTATGCGCTCGCTGTTCCAGCTACGTGCTCGCTGGTTCAGCCGCAGCCTCCGCCGCACTGGCACGTTCCGCCCGACTGGCAGCCACAGCCGCAGCCCGAGCCGCAGCCGCAGGCGCCGAGGAGCACGAGCGCGGGCAGGCCCGGCGTATCGGTCGGCTCGGGGACGGTTTCGGTGATGGGGGACTCGGCCATGGGTCTCCTCCTCGATGGCGTACTGCCTGATGCCCGTTCCATGCCCACTGGGGAGGGGCGCACCAACGGCGCACACGCGCGCGGGTGTCGCGGTACGGGGAGCGAGGCCGGTCGCTACGCGCGGGCGGGCAGGTCGGCGGGGTCGCCGGGGGCGGGCAGGTCGGCTGAGTCGCCGGGGGCGAGCAGTTCGGCTGAGTCGCCGGGGGCGGGAGCGACCGGTGGGGCAGCCGCGCCGACCGTCGTCTCCTCCGCGGGCAGCCCTCGCATCAGCGACCAGTAGCCGAGGGCGGCGACCGTACCGATGACGGCGCAGGTGGCCCAGAGCCACTGGGCCCCGAAGTGGTCGATGACGTAGCCGGACATCAGGGGCGCGACAAGCGCGGCGACGGCCCAGGACAGGGTGTACATGCCCTGGTAGCGGCCCCGGCCGTGGGTCGGCGAGAGGCGTACGACGAGGCCGGTCTGCGTAGGGGCGTTGACGATCTCGGCCAGGGTCCACACGCAGACGGTGAGGGCGAAGACGCCGATGGACCCGGCGAACGCGGTGAGGCCGAAGCCGTAACCGGCGAGCAGTGCGGAGACGACCAGCAGGCGCTGCGGGTCCCGGTGTTCGATGAAGCGCGTGACGGGGATCTGGAGGGCGACGATCAGGACGCCGTTGACGGCGATGGCCACGCCGTAGTCGGCGGGCGTGAATCCGGCCTCGCCCATCGCGACGGGCAGCCCCACGGAGCCCTGCATGAAGATCAGCGCGATGAGGAAGGAAAGACCCACGACGCCCATGAAGCGCCCGTCGCGCAGCACAGTCCCGAGGCCGACGTCCGGCTCCGACTCCTTCTCCAGGGCGGTCCGTACGGGCCGCGACTCCGGCAGCTTCACGAAGACGACGATCGCGCAGACCATGGTCATCACGGCTTCGATGAGGAACCCGGCGAGGTAGCTGTACTCGGCGATGAAACCGGCTCCGGCGGAGGAGATCGCGAACCCGAGGTTGATGGCCCAGTAGTTGAGCGAGAAGGCCCGCACCCGGTCCTCGGGGCGGACGATGTCGGCCATCATCGCCTGGACGGCGGGCCGGGACGCGTTGCTCGCCATGCCGACGAGGAAGGCGACGGCGGCGATGGCCAGGGGGTCCTTCATGAAGCCGAGCAGCGCGACGGTCAAGGCGGTGGAGGACTGGGCGATCAGGAGCGTGGGCCGCCGCCCGAGCCGGTCGGTCATGACGCCTGCGCCGAGCGAGGAGACGACGCCGCCGAGCCCGTGCAGGGCGGCGACAAGACCGGCGTACGTCGCGGAGTAGCCGCGGTCGAGGGTCAGATAGAGCGCCATGAAGGTGGCGACGAAGGCGCCGAGCCGGTTGACGAGGGTGCTGGTCCACAGCCACCAGAACTCGCGGGGAAGGCCGGAGACGGACTCTTTGGCGGCGCGTCTCAGGGCGGCGAGTGGCATCGGGGTCCCCCACAGGATCAAGCAACAGGATCAGCCGGAAATGTAAGCGTCGCTAGCGACTAGCGAACATTACGACCGGCGGTCCGGAAAGAGCCACTGGATTAGCAGAACCCGTCAACTGGCGCCCGGCCCGCGGCCGCACTGTCCGGGCTTCGGGCGGACGCGCGGGGCACCCGGCGGTTCGATTACGCTCAGGGGCATGGCCGACGCACCGTACAAGCTGATCCTCCTCCGTCACGGCGAGAGCGAGTGGAACGCGAAGAACCTGTTCACCGGCTGGGTGGACGTCAACCTCAACGAGAAGGGCGAGAAGGAGGCGGTCCGCGGCGGTGAGCTGCTCAAGGACGCCGGCCTGCTCCCCGACGTGGTCCACACGTCGCTCCAGAAGCGCGCGATCCGCACCGCGCAGCTGTCGCTGGAGGCGGCCGACCGCCACTGGATCCCGGTCCACCGCAGCTGGCGCCTGAACGAGCGTCACTACGGCGCGCTCCAGGGCAAGGACAAGGCGCAGACGCTCGCCGAGTTCGGCGAGGAGCAGTTCATGCTCTGGCGCCGCTCGTACGACACCCCGCCGCCGCCGCTGGACCGCGACGCCGAGTACTCGCAGTTCGAGGACCCGCGTTACGCGACGCTCCCGCCCGAGCTGCGCCCGCAGACGGAGTGCCTCAAGGACGTCGTCGTCCGCATGCTCCCGTACTGGTTCGACGGCATCGTCCCGGACCTCCTGACCGGCAAGACGGTCCTGGTCGCGGCCCACGGCAACTCGCTGCGCGCCCTGGTCAAGCACCTGGACGGCATCTCGGACGAGGACATCGCGGGCCTGAACATCCCGACGGGCATCCCGCTGGCGTACGAGCTGGACGCGGACTTCAAGCCCGTGAAGGCCGGGGGCACGTACCTCGACCCCGATGCGGCGAAGGCCGCGATCGAGGCGGTCAAGAACCAGGGCAAGAAGAAATAGCTTTCGTGATCACGCCCCCGACCTGCGCTAATGGCGCGGATCGGGGGCATTTTCACGGCTTGGGACCTCTCTGGAACCTCAAGCCCCACGTCCTGCGGACAGAGCGCTCGCCTGCTGCGTTCATAGAAAACCGGACGGACGGCGGCCCCATCCGCTACCACTAGGGGGAGTGTCGACCAACCGTTAGTGGGGGATCCGTGGCTTGGGCGATGAGCAACGACTATGCAGCAATCGTGTCTACGCTCGACGTGGCTGTACTGCTGGTTGGGGCAGTTCAGTTCACCAAGGTCTGGGCCAGGATCGGAGACGAGGCAGCCGCCCAAGCGCAGACCCGTCGCGAGCGGATGGGAGCGTTGATCGAGCAACAGCGGCAAGGTATTGAGCCTTCCCGTAGCGAACTGCTCGAAGTGAGGCCCACGGGCTTCGTCCGGTGGTTCTGGCAGAACGCCCTACTCCACGTTGCGGGGCTCATCTGGTTTCTCACCTGCGCAAACTTGATAGTTATCCAGCTCCGCGTGTTGCGCTGGGCAGGAACAGTAGACGCAGGTCCTGACCCCGATCTGGCGCGAGGTGCCTTCACGTGGGTAGCGATTGGGGTGGTCTTGCTGTTCATCGAGGGCTACGTCGGAGGCTTCGTTGGGGCAAGGCGGAAGGCACAGCAAGCCCGGAGGGTGTACAGCCGTCAATACACAGAGGATGAGCGGATCGGGCTGAATCAAAAGGTCCGTGAAGCAACTCGCTCAGAACCAACGCCGAGCACGGCGCCAGCAGACACGTAACGCCGCCATGTCGACTCTTGGCCTCCGACCTGCGCTTATGGTGCAGGTCGGAGGCGTTTTCGGTCTTGAACCTGTGGACCGCGGCAATTTGTACCCCGCCTCTTGCGGCCGGAGCGCCAGCCCGAGTGCCTTCCGGGCCCGGTCCCGACTGCTCGGCATGAGGTGCGCGTACACCTTCAGCCTCTCGGGTGCCAGAGAGCACCGACGCGAGTGTCAGGACCAGATGTCAGCCGGTGTCAGAGCGGGGTGTCAGGGAGCGTGACACCCGCGTCTGCCTAGGGGCTTGGGTGTCAGAGAGCTCTGACTGTCAGACAGTGTCAGGGCCAGGTGGAGCTAGCGTGTGCCGCGCAGCGGTCGTAAACCGTTCACGAGTACGCTCGCGGGCTGCCTGGTTGCGCTTCAACTCGTCCATGAGCGCAGTAGCTCGATCGAGGAACTCTGAGACCTTGTCCATGTCTGCATGCCCTCGGTCCATCGCGGCGTCGACGAGTTCTTGGGCCCGGTCGAAGCTCTCGAAGGCCGCCGCCGCCTCAGGGGGCACCCGCCCGATCTCATCAGTCTCCGCAACCTCCGCAGCAATCTCTCCCATCTGCCTTGTGGCTTCGTCCATGGCCTCCATCGCAGCTCTCATCGCTGGTGCCGCATCGGTCGCCCTGCGCTCGACACTCGGAACGTACGCCTCTGCGAGTTTCAGCAGCTCGGTGGCTATGTCCACATCACGCCGAATGCTGTCGGCAAGCTCTTCCGCCGCCTGGGCGACCTCGGCCGGTCCTAGGATGTCGATCCTCCGAGCGCGCTCTGTCATACGACCAGCAGCGTCTCTCAGCGGGCTGGGCCCCGGTGATTCGGAGTCCCCCAGCAAACCCACGGACTGAACGATGCGAAGACACTCGTCCCAAGCTGCTAGGAATCCTTCGTACGCCTGAAACCGTTGCTGCCGAAGCCAGTGGGCTTGATCGACGTCGGCTTGATCGCGAACTTGCTGCAAGGTGACCTTTGCACTGATCAAGGCCCCCTTCTTTGCGGCCCGCGCACCCACGACGGTGCCGACCAGTCCGAATCCCGCAGCCACCAGGGCGAGAACAAGTTCCTTCATGACCCGACATCTTCGTGGCGCCGGCCGCCTAGCGGAATGGGCGCCATGCTCCTCACCAAGCCAGAGTCCGCGCTAGAGCTAGCACTTGTCGCTTGTCGCGCGCCCCGCACGAACCTCCCTGACGGAGTTGTCGTAAGGGTCGGAAACGGCTTGTGACCTGGGAGGCGACAAGCGACAAGACAAGCGACAAGCGAGACGCCAAGCCGCCGTCACCATCTTCAAGCTGTACGGGGCGGCCTGCGGCTGCACGACCCTTAGTAGCTCGCTCCGCTCGCGCGCGGTAGCCAGCGGGATTCAAGCTCAGTTGCGCCCTAACGGAGAGACGTCCCAGTTAAGAGGCCATCCGCCACGCTGAACGGTGGCCTCTTCGCTCAGCCTGTGAAATTCAGCGTCCGGAACCTCACTCCTCTAAGAGCCGCCCTGACCTGCGAGAAGCTGCTCTTAGAAGCAGGGCACGCCTGGACGCTGCGGACGCTACTGGACGCTAGCCAGATTGTTGAGCGTCCACGCTGAAAGCCAAGCTCAAGGGGCGTGCCCGGAAGTCGTCGGACGCTGCGGACGCTGTTTTCCCTTAACTCTCAGGACGAGAGAGGCAAGAACGGCTTTTCAGGCGGGGCAGGATCGCGGTCCACCCGGTCGTCGCCCCCCCTGCTGAAAAGCCTCGGGGAGCAGTCCAGGGGCGGGGCCCGGCGTCGCTCCCCCGCCCCTGGATTGCCGTCCTGAGGGGCATACAGGCGAGCCGCAAGGGACGAGACCACCCGCACCGACGAGGTGACCTCTTCCAGAGTCGAGCGGCCCCACCCAAGCAAGATGAGCACCACGTGCGGATGCGTGCTCCTCTTGCTGTTCCAGCGAGCGGGCAGCAGTCGCCAACGGCGCGCGGGACGCACGACGAGAGGGCGGCGGAGGTCGCGCGGCCGTAGGCCGCTCCTCTTTGCCCTTCCCCGCGTCGGACTGACGGCCGGGCCCCGCTGCCGTCTTTATCGCTCGATTCCAGACCTGCCCGCGCGGCTCGCTAACCGCTAACGTGCTGGTCACCAGGCAGTTTTGCCGCTAGCAGGGTCGCTAACGTTAGCGACCCTTGCCGCTAGCGATAGCAGCAGACCGGACGCGAGCCGGAACCTCTGTGGAACCTCCGAGGTCAACCAGCAATGACCGACAACGACCACCAACGACTGCTCGACCACAGGTCAGTTGAGGTGCGCACCCTGCTGATCAGCACCGAAAAACGGGCGGTCGAAACCCAGGGCAAGAAGAAGTAGGCAAGCCTCGCTGCTTCAGGCCCCCTACCTGCGGATTCTCCGCTGGTAGGGGGCCTTTTTGCTGTCCGGGGCGGGCAGGGTGGTCGCCGGTCTGAGCGGTGGAGGGGTAGCCAGGAGCGTCACTTAGTGACACGATGTCATCAAGTGATGCAACCGGCATCGCCTCGCCACCAGACGAATCGGGAGAACCGGCCACCATGGAGAACAAGAACGTGAGCTTCCCCGGGACGAAGTCCGACGCGCAGGCAGCGCAGGCGGCACCCCCGCGGCGACCCTCGGTCCTCGACCAGGCGGGCGGCACCAAGGGCGTCGTGTACTCGGCGCTGCCCGTGCTGGCGTTCGTCGTCACCCACAACTTCCGCGGGATCAAGGCGTCGATCATCGCCGCGCTCGCCGTCGCGGTGGCCATCGGCATCGAGCGGCTGGTGCGCAAGGAGTCGGTGCAGCCCGCGATCGGCGGCGTGTTCGGCGTCGCGCTCGCCGCGGGCATCGTCTGGTTCACCGGCTCCGCCAAGGACTACTTCCTCATCGGCATCTGGGCGAGCCTGGCCGGCGCGGTCCTCTTCCTCGCCTCCGTCCTGGTGCGGTGGCCGCTGGCCGGCGTGATCTGGAACGTCGCCACCGGCAAGGGCAACATCTGGCGCGCGGACAAGCGCTCGCGGCTGTACTACGACATCGCCACCCTGGTCCTCGCCGCCGTCTTCGGCGCCCGCTTCGCCGTCCAGCAGTACTTCTACGCCACCGACCAGGTCGGCTCCCTCGGCTTCGCCAAGATCGCAATGGGCTTCCCGCTGCTCGCCCTGGCCCTCCTCGTCGTCGCCTGGGCCGCCCGCCGTTCGAACAAGCGCCTTGTGGCCATCGGCCTGCTGCCCGCCAAGGGCGCCTGACATCCTCCGGTACGCACCGGTCGGGGACAGTCAGGAACGGTCAGGGGTTGGCACCCACATGGGAGATGCCCTGTGCGACGTCGCCCACGGCGTTCATGATTCCGTGCCCGAAGGCGGTCGGGGCGATCAGCACCCCGAAGACCAGGACGACGGCCATCGTCATTCCCGTGTCGAGCCGGGTCCTGGGCTTCACGGCTCTGCGCCACAGGAAAAAGATGATGATGGCCAGCAGGACCGCGAGATCGATTGTCAGCACCACTTGGCAACCCCCCATCACGCACCAACGCCCCCGCATCCCCGCTTTCCTATGTAGCCGAAACACGTGGTGCGGTCACGCAATTACTCACGGTTGGCGACATAGCGCGCATCTTGGCTGGATCGGCTCGTGCCGGACGGGTATGCCAGGTGCATGACGCGGGGGCCTAGGCGAGTCCCCTCTGCGCCTCGTACAGATTCCGTGGCCGCACCACACCGGTGGTCCCGTAGAGCTCGATACGGGAATGCAGGTCTCCGGAGAAGTCCGGTACGTCGGTCTGGTCGAACTCGCGGACCTCGTTGATGCCCACAGTGGCGCTGTACGGGGCCAGGCCGTCGATCTTCATCAGGCCCGCTCGTTCATTGGTGACGCGGATGTTCCAGTGGGTGAAGCGGGCGCCGAAGAGGGGGCCCGCGCTGGCGTCTCCGCCGTGGCGGCCGTTGTTGTCGATCGTGATGTCCGTGCGGACGTTCGCGAAGGGCATGCCTCGGTGACTGTCGAACGTGCCCATCTCCATGTGGCCCCGCGACCAGACGTTGTAAGAGGACAGGCCCTCTACGTTGATGCCGTGGAGCTGGGTGCCCGAGGGGGCGGGGGTCGTGCGCTCGGCGATGTGGAAGTTCTCCGTCAGGTTGTCGTGCGAGCCCTCCCGGCAGAAGTACGGGTGGTGCGCTCCCCTGCCCTCCACGCGCGTGCCCCGCAGCGTGCAGGCCGAGGCGCTCACCAGGCCGAAGCCGTTGTCGACGTGCCGGACCACGACGTCGTCCGCCCAGCAGTCGTACGCGCACTGGAACGTGACCCCGTTGTAGCCCTTGTCCAGGAGGTGCGGGGATTGGGGGGTCTCCAGGGCCTCCAGGGTCAGGGCCTCGACTCCCGCGCCCGTCAGTGCTTTTGCGTGCGTCGTCAGGCGTGGGTCCCACTCCTCGCGTACGTCCAGAGGGAGGGGGCGTTCGAGCGTGACCGTGTTCTTCTTTACCGAAGTGATCCGTACGGGCCACTCGTACGGGACGTACGAGGTGAGTTTCGTCTTGTCGTCCCAGACGTATGACTCCGGGCCTTCTCCGCCGCCCGCCATGTGCTCAAGCAGCGTGTGGTCCGCGTCGTCCGCCAGGCGGAGCAGCACCAGGTCGCCCTGGTGGAGGCGCGAGGTGTCCCCGGCCCGCAGGGTGCGGTCGCCCCGTCTCGCGGGGGCGACCGGCGTCAGCGTCCGCCATTCGTCCCGCTTGTTGCCCGTCCAGCCCTCGAAAGGCCACGCCTTGGCCTTGATCGCCGCCGTCAGGGACTCGTAACGGGCCTGCGGGCAGAGCCAGATGAGGCCGCCGGCCCAGGACCAGCTCGACTTGTCGCCGCCGTAGCGCGATCCGTACGGGCCGATCAGTTCCGTGAGGCTCTTCGTCGCGTGGAGGGTGGTGCGGTTGCTGCCCGCGCCCCTCAGGACCACGTTGTCGTGGGCTATGCGGATGATGCCGTCGACGCGGTAGGTGCCGGGCGGGATGACGACCGTGCCGCCGCCCCGCTCCCCCGCGTCGGCCAGCGCGCGGTTGATCGCGGGGGCCGCGTCCGTCGTGCCGTCCGGCCTCGCTCCGTAGTCCCTGACGTTCGCGACCACCTTGCGGCGCGGGAGGCGACGGCTGCCGGAGTGGGCGCCCGCGCGGGCCACGTAGGGGATCTGGGGGTGCGTGTACGGGGCTGCCGCGAACTCCCGCCACAGGGCGGGGGTTTCACCGGACCTCGCCGATGCCGTCCCGCCGGTCGCCGATGCCGGTCCGCCGGTCGCCGATGCCGTCCCGCCGGTCGCGACCGCTGCCGCCGCCACCGCTATCGCCCCGCCGAGTACGCCACGTCTGCCGGGAAGCTCCATGCCCGTGCCTCTGCCCATGCCCATGCCCGCCGCCTCAATCCATGGATGTGAACGCCATTCACGTCTACGACGGGCGTGAGCATGCCACGGGCGCCCCATACGGGGAAGATGTCGTACGAAGCCTCTTGCCCCTGGGCAGCCCTGCGGTATCAGCGCCGCAGCATCAGCCCTGCGGCTGAGTCAGATGCGTGAACGCGTCAAGGTTCCGCGTGGACTCGCCGCGCGACACCCGCCACGCGTACTCCTTGCGGATCGCCGACGCGAAGCCCAGTTCGAGGAGCGTGTTGAAGGAGCCGTCCGCGTTCTCCAGGACCGAGCCGAGCAGTCGGTCGAGCTCGTCCGGGGTGACCGCCGAGAGCGGGAGCTTGCCGGTGAGGTAGATGTCGCCGAGGGAGTCGATCGCGTAACTCACGCCGTACAGACGGAGGTTCCGCTCCAGGAGCCAGCGGTGGACCGCGGCGTCGTTCTCGTCGGGGTGCCTGATCACGAACGCCGTCAGAGAGAGGGCGTGCTTGCCGAGCCTCAGGGAGAGCGTCGTCGACAGCTTGCGGGTGCCGGGCAGCGTCACTACGTAGGAGCCGCTTTCAGGGCTTTCCCACTGGAGTTCCGCCTCGTCCAGCGTCCGCTCGATGATCGTGGTCGCAGCGTCGTCAGCCTGATCAGCCATGATGCGAGCGTACGCGACGCCTGTGCTCGTGCACCGCCGCCGTGTACACGTCCGCCGTGGCGGAGGCGGCCGTGTCCCAGCCGAAGGACTGCGCGTGCCGGGCAGCCGCCTCGCCCATGCGGTCCACCAAATGCGGGGTCTCGGCGAAGTCGTGCAGCACGCGCGCGTACTGCGCCGGTTCGTGGCCGTCGATCAGGAAGCCCGTCACTCCGTCGCGCACGGCGACCGGCAGACCGCCCACCGACGCAGCGAGGACCGGGGTGCCCGTGGCCTGGGCCTCTATGGCCACCAGGCCGAAGGACTCGCTGTACGAGGGCATGACCAGTACGGAGGCCGCCCTGAACCAGTCCGCGAGCTGTTCCTGGCCCACCGGCGGCTGGAAGCGGACCACGTCCGCGATGCCCAGCCTGGCGGCGAGCTTCTGCAACCCTTCCGGCTTCGCGAGGCCGCTGCCGCTGGGGCCGCCCACCACGGGGACGACGATGTTGGAGCGGAGCGCGGGACGCCGGTCAAGGAGTTCCGCCACCGCACGGAGCAGCACGTCCGGCGCCTTCAGGGGCTGGATGCGGCCCGCGAAGAGCGGGACGAGGGCGTCCTGCGGGAGGCCGAGGCGCTGCCGGGCGGCCGCGCGGCCGTCGGCGGGGCGGAAGCGGTCGAGGTTGACGCCGGGGTGGACGACGGCGACCTTGCCCGCGTCCGCTTCGTAGTGCCGTACGAGTTCGTCGGCCTCTTCGGAGGTGTTGGCGATCAGCCGGTCGGCGGCGCGCACGATCTGCGTCTCGCCGATCACGCGCGCGGCGGGCTCCGGGGTGTCGCCCTCCGCGAGGGCGGCGTTCTTGACCTTGGCCATCGTGTGCATGGCGTGCACCAGGGGCACGCCCCAGCGCTCGGCGGCCAGCCAGCCGACGTGGCCGCTGAGCCAGTAGTGCGAGTGGACCAGGTCGTAGTAGCCGGGGCGGTGACCGGCCCATGCCTGCATGACGCCGTGCGTGAAGGCGCAGAGCTGGGCGGGCAGCTCCTCCTTCGCCAGGCCCTCGTACGGACCCGCGTCCACGTGGCGCACCAGGACGCCGGGGGCGAGTTCGACGGCGGGCGGCAGCGCGCCGGTGGTCGAGCGCGTGAAGATCTCGACCTCGATGTTGATCGCCGCGAGGCGCTTGGCCAGCTCGACGATGTAGACGTTCATGCCGCCCGCGTCGCCCGTGCCGGGCTGGTGCAGCGGGGACGTGTGCACGCTGAGCATGGCCACCCGGCGCGGGCGCCGGTTCGCACCGGGGAGCCGGAGCCTGCTGGGCGCAGCCGGCGAGCGACGGCCGAGCCTGGTCACGTACTGGCTCACGTGGCGGTCCTCCTGGTGTGCGCGCGGGCATGACTAAGCGGGCATGACTCGACGGAGGGCGTGCACGGTCCTCCAGAGGGTGAACATCGGAAGGGACCGCTCCATTTCCTCTTTGCCAAATCATTACCGGCTGCGAATCAACCAATGACCTCACCGGGCTCGCCGAGTACCCCCGCCACCACGGCGCATACCCTTCTGACCATGGCCTCCCGCACCCCTTCCCGCCCCGTGGGATCGGTGACGCGCGGGACCACCAACCCCAACCGCCTGCGCCGCATGGACCGCTGGATCGCCGCCACGCACGGCGCGCGGCTGCGGCGCTCCCCCGATCCCGTCGCCGTCGACCTCGGCTACGGAGCCGCCCCCTGGACGGCCGCCGAACTGCTCGTCCGGCTCCGGGACGCGGCGCCCCACGCGCGCGTGGTCGGCGTCGAGATCGATCCGGCGCGGGTGGCGGCCGCGAAGCCGTACGAGAGGGAGGGGCTCTCCTTCCGGCACGGCGGCTTCGAGATTCCGCTGGCGGGCAGGCCCGTGCTGATCCGCGCGGCGAACGTGCTCCGGCAGTACGACGAGGAGCAGGTCGCCGCCGTGTGGGAACGACTGTGCGGACGGCTCGCGCCCGGCGGGCTGCTCGTCGAGGGGACGTGCGACGAGATCGGGCGGCGGCACGTCTGGGTCGCGCTCGGTCCGCAGGGTCCGCGCACGGTGACCTTCGCGACCCGCCTCGGCTCGCTCGACCGGCCGTCCGACCTCGCCGAGCGCCTGCCCAAGGCGCTGATCCACCGGAACGTGCCGGGCGAGCCGGTGCACGCGTTCCTGCGCGACTTCGACCGCGCCTGGGCCGCCGCCGCGCCCTACGCCTCGTACGGCGCCCGGCAGCGCTGGATCAGGACGGCGCTGGATCTGGCCGCGGACTGGCCCGTGCTCGACCGGGAGCCGCGGTGGCGGCAGGGCGAAGTGACGGTGCGGTGGGAGGCGCTGGCGCCGCGTCAGGGGTGAGATCCGTGGCAGGGGTCAGCACTGCGGCGGAGGCGAGATTCGTGAAACCCCGGGGCGCTTACGGGTGAACTCGCGAGGTGGCGGCGGGTGAACTCCGCGTGCGACGCGCCGCGGGGGGAACGATCTACCGGTGCCGTTCGTCACATGGGGCGGGTGGGGATCGGAGTTGATGTCGCGCTCTGTCGGATTGCGCGTCGGCATGGCACCATCCCCGAGGCAACCGTATGTTACTGACGGTAAATCAGCTCTTGGCTCTTGGGGGAGGCGGACGTGACCGGCAAGCGGAGTTCGACTGTGGCTGGCCTGGCGCTGATCTGCGCGGCAGCGGTGCTGAGCACGCCCGCCGTGGCCTACGCGAGCCCGGCGAAGCCAACGCCCGGCAAGACCAAGTCCCTTGAGGACCTGCGCAAAGAGATAGAGAAGCTCTACCACGACGCGGGCGTCGCCACCGACGCCTACAACGCGGCGGAGGAGAAGAGCGAGAAGCAGTCCAAGCAGATCGTGAAGCTCGCCCGCTCCATCAGCGAGGGCCAGCAGAAGCTGGACAAGCTCAAGTCCCGCGCGGGCGCCGCCGCCCGCGAGCAGTACCGCAGCGGCGGTGTCTCCTCCGAGGCCCGGCTGATGCTGAGCGACGACCCGCAGGAGTTCCTGGACAGCGCGGGGCGGATGCAGCAGGGCCACAAGGCCACCAAGGGCATGCTGACGGAGATGGAGCGGACGCAGGAAGACCTGCGGATCTACGCCAAGGACGCCACCGCCCAGTGGAAGAAGCTGGAGACCAACCGCAAGGCGAAGGCCGCGTCGAAGAAGAAGATCAAGAAGAAGATCGCGGCCGCCGAGAAGATGGAGTCCAAGCTCGAGAAGGAGGAGCTGGAGCGGCTCCGGAAGCTCGAAGAGGAGGCCCAGCTCAAGAAGCAGTCGGCCTGGGTGAGTTCGGGCGTCTTGAAGGACATCAAGGGCAAGGCGAGCGGGCCGGGCAAGAAGGCCATCGAATTCGCCACCGCCCAGATCGGCAAGCCGTACGTCTGGGGCGCCGAGGGCCCGTCCTCGTACGACTGCTCCGGGCTCACGTCCAAGGCCTGGGCCGCCGCCGGCAAGGGAATTCCGCGTACGTCACAGGAGCAGTGGAAGCAGCTGCCGCACATCGACATCAAGAACATGCGCCCCGGCGACCTGATCATTTATCACGCGGACGCCAGCCATGTCGGGATGTATGTGGGCGACGGCGCGATCGTGCACGCGCCCCGGCCGGGACGCGACGTCACCGTCGCGGGCGCGGGCTCGATGCAGATCCTCGGGGTCGTGCGGCCCGACAAGTAGGGGCTTCGGGGACGAGACAGGCCGGGAAACGCCGCTGTCCGGCACCGGGAGGCCGGTTTTCCGGGGCCGGGGAGCGGGATTTCCGGTGCCGGAAGGCCGGATTTCCGGTGCCGGAAGGCCGGATGTCCGGGCCCGGGAAGCAGGCCGCCCGGCCCGGAAAGCGGCGTTTCCCGGCCAGGTCGGCCGCCTTGTGCCGTACGTCATGTGACCCACCGCACCCCTCGGGCCGCCGCTCAACCCTCCGGGCGTGATGTTCGTCATTCCGGTAGGAACCTGACGTGCCCAATTGCGGTCCTTGGTGCGGCATATGACGGTGGCTGTTTTCCGCCTGCCATTCCAATCGGGCCGTGCCTACCGCTATGGTCCCCGTCGGTGGAGCGTTCGACCGTCGACCCACCGTGCCCTCGGGGGGAGGGAAGGAAACCGAAGCCATGCCCGTACCCATACCGCGGCAGAGAGCGATCCCGGCCGCGGAAGGCGGTCAGGCTCACGCTCTGCCGACGTCACCCGCGCCCGCACCCCTGCCGGCGCCCGAAGCCGTGCCCGCATCCGTGGAGCCCGTACGCACGCCCGTGTCCAGGGACACGCGGGACACGGACCAGCAGACGAGCGGACCGGGACTCAGCCTCCTGGTGATCGAGGACGACCCGGTGGGCTCCCTGAGCGTCCCGCAGATGCTCGACTCCGCGGGCAAGCCCATCAGGGTCCGCACCGCCCGCAACCTCACCGAGGCCGAGCGGCTGCTCACCGACGACGTGCACTGCATCCTGCTCGACCTGACCCTTGCGGTCCCCGCCGCATCGCCCGAGGAGGAAGAGGACGAGCTCGCCACGCTCAAGCACGTCCTGCGCCTCGCGCCCCGGCACGCCGTGCTCGCGCTCACCGCGAGCGGCGACACCGAGGGCGGCGCGGAGGCCGTGCGGGTCGGCGCCCAGGACTATCTCTTCCGTGACGAGCTTGACGGGCGCCTCCTGAGCCGCGCGATCCGGTACGCCGTGGAGCGCAAGCGGGCCGACGCCGCCCAGCGCCAGCTGACGGAGTCGCGGCTGCGGGCCCAGGAGAACGCCCGCCTGGAGCGCGGGCTGCTGCCGACGCCGCTGCTCGACGGGTCACCGCTGCGGTTCGCCGCGCGCTACCGCCCCGGTCGTTCGCGGGCGCTGCTCGGCGGCGACTTCTACGACACCGTGCGCACCCCCGACGGCTCCGTGCACGTCATGATCGGCGACGTCTGCGGCCACGGCCCGGACGAGGCGGCGCTCGGCGTGGAGCTGCGCATCGCCTGGCGGACGCTGACCTTCGCGGGCCTGTGCGGCGACGAGCTGCTCGGCACGCTGCAGAAGGTCCTGGAGCACGAGCGCGCCGACGACGAGATCTTCGCGACGCTCTGCACGGTCGACATCGCGCCGGACGGCCGCCGCGCCGGACTCTGTCTCGCCGGGCACCCGGCACCGCTGATCGCCCGCGACGGCCGCCTGGCCGAGCTGCTGCCGTACGAGAACAACGGCCCCGCGCTCGGACTCCTGCCGAACGCCCGCTGGCCCCGGCGCCAGGTGGAGCTCGGCGGCAAGTGGAGCCTGATGCTCTACACCGACGGCCTGATCGAGGGCCGCATCGGCCAGGGCAACCAGCGTCTGGGGCAGGACGGCATGGTGGAGATGCTCCGCCGCCAGATCGCCGCGGGCCTGCGGGGCGACGAGTTGCTCGAAGCGGCGGTGAACGAGGCCCGGGAGCTGAACGGCGGCGACCTGACCGATGACGTCGCCGTGCTGCTGCTCGACCGGGACCGCTAGGCCCGGTGGGACCTGCCAGGCCCGGTGTGACCCGCCAGGCCCGGTGGGGGCTGGTCGCGCAGTTCCCAGCGACCCTTGAGGGGCGCTGCTAGCGACCGCCGTTGTACGGGCCGTACGGGCCGTCGCTGCTGGAGCCGCCCCTGCGGCCGCCGCCACCGCCGGTGATCTGCCGCAGCGCGGGCCGTACGTCGACCATGTAGACGATGGTCGCGATGAGCCCGATGATCGGCAGGAACGACAGGATGTTGAAGATCAGGTTCACGATGAAGGCGAGCCCGAGAATGATCAGCCAGAACGGCTTGGTCTTCTTGTCCGCGGCGCGATAGGCGTCCTCACGCCGGACGGCCGCGTCGACGAGCGCGAAGCCGCTGAAAACGATCAGCGCCAACGACAGCAGCCACATGAAGTTTGCGAACCCCTGCATCAGCACTTCGTCCACCACCAGTTTCGGCTCTTGATTACGCGCACACCGTACCCGCTACCCGCTGAACGGGCCGGACACTTGAAGAGTGCCCGGCCCGACCGGTCCGTCCGCCTGCTCGGCCCGTCCGCCTGCTCGGCCCGTCTGCCTACTTGGCGGGCGGCGTGGTCTTCTTCGCCGCCGGCTTGCGCGCGGCCGGGGCCTTCTTGGCGGCGGGCTTCTTCGCCGGGGCCGCGGCGGCCTTCGGCTCGGACGTCTGCGCCGCGGCCGGCTTGGCCTCGGCGGACGCCGGCTTATCGGCGGCGGGCTTCTCGTCCGCGTCCGGCTCGACGGCCACGGCAAGCTCGTTGATCTCCTCGGCGGCCTCGCCGCGCCAGGTCTTCACGGCCTGCTCGCCGTGCTCGGCGACCTCTTCGTACTTCTCGCGCGCCTTCACCGCGTACTCGGCGGCCACGCCGACCGAGCTGAGGGCAAGGCCCTGAGCGCTCTCGCTCAGCTTCTTCAGGTCGGTGTCGAGCGTGCCGAGCAGCTCGGAGACCCGGGCCTGGATGGTCGTCTGCGCCTCCTTGGCGCGGGCGACGGCCTTGTCCTGGACGGCCTTCGTGTCGGTGTTGCGCACGGCCTCGAAACGGGCCGGCGCCTCGGCGATCAGCTGCTCGATGGCGCCCGGCACCTTCTTCGCCTGCTGGAAGGCCAGATCGGCGGTGCCGACGACGAAGTAGGCGGGGGTGGTGTCGGTGAGGGTGTTGCGCAGGTCGTCCTTGATGGCCATGGTGCTGGTCCTCCCGGATTCGCGTCAGCTTGAGGGGTGGTCCTTGGGGGCGGCATCACTGCCGTCGGCCGTGCGGGGGCCGTCAGCGGTGGCATCCACGTCGTCATCGACGTCGTCGTCCGAGTACTCCGAGTACCCAGTGACCTCGAAGCCGTTCTCTTTTCGGAACGATTCGTAGATCTGCAACAGGACCTGCTTCTGCCGCTCGTTGATGGAGGGGTCGGCGAGGATGACGGCGCGCGTCTCCAGCTCGTCCCGCTCCTTCTCGTCGAGGATCCCGGCCCGGACATACAGCGTCTCGGCGGAGATCCGCAGCGCCTTGGCCACCTGTTGCAGCACGTCGGCACTGGGCTTGCGCAGGCCGCGCTCGATCTGGCTCAGATACGGATTGGACACCCCGGCGGCGTCGGCGAGCTGCCTGAGCGAGAGCTGCGCGTTGCGCCTCTGCTCACGCAAGTACTCACCGAGATTGCCGACGTTGAGTGATGCCATGCGTCGATACTGCCTCGCCCGCGCTAACTATTGCAAGCGCCTGCTTGCAATAGTGCGCTACGCCACTGATCGCGCAGCCCCGGTAACGTATTTCGTGTGTCCGCGTCTCCGTCCCTCTCCGACCTCGTCCGGCTTCGTCAGGCCCGGGACCGGATGGATCGTGACTACGCGGAGCCCCTGGACGTACCGGCTCTCGCCCGGGCCGCGCTGATGTCGCCGGGGCACTTCTCGCGCAGTTTCCGCGCGGCCTACGGAGAGACGCCGTACAGCTACCTCATGACCCGCAGGATCGAGCGTGCCAAGGCGCTGCTGCGACGCGGCGACCTGTCGGTGACCGAGGTCTGCATGGCGGTGGGCTGTACCTCGCTGGGCTCCTTCAGCTCACGGTTCACCGAGCTCGTCGGCGAGAGCCCGAGCGCGTACCGGGCCCGCGACCACGAGCACGGCGCCGTCATCCCGGCCTGCGTCGCGAAAACCCGCACCAGGCCGGTCAGGAACGGAGAAGCGAAACCCGGCGCCGGTACGTAGCGTCGTACGCATGGAAATCAACCTCTCCCAGTGCTTCATCGCCGTCGACGACCACGACAAGGCGCTCGCCTTCTACCGCGACGTGCTCGGCCTCGAAGTACGCAACGACGTCGGCTTCGAGGGCATGCGCTGGGTGACCGTCGCCTCGCCGTCGCAGCCGGACGTCGAGATCGTCCTCGAACCGCCGCTCGCCGACCCGAACGCCTCGCAGGCCGACCGGCAGGCCGCGGCGGAGCTGCTCGCCAAGGGCATGCTGCGCGGCGTCATCTTCCGCAGCACCGACGTCGACGCCACCTTCGAGCGGATCCGCGCCGCGGGCGGCGAGGTGCTGCAGGAGCCGATGGACCAGCCCTACGGCGTCCGCGACTGCGCCTTCCGCGACCCGGCGGGCAACATGCTGCGCTTCAACCAGCCGCGCGAGAAGTAGCGCCGGGCAGACCCCGGAAGCCAGGCCGGCGCCCGGGGCGGCCCCCGGTCACACCACCCACGCCCCGTCCCGCATGAGCACCCTGCCGTGCAGCTCGTGCTCGCCGCGCCAGGCCCGCACCGTTCCCGGCGTCACGCGCAGGTACACGAAGGGCGCCTCCTCCGTGCGCGGGTCCCAGCCGAACTTGGCGGCGAACCCCTCCGCGGCGGCCCGCGGGACGTCGGCGGCCGGGAAGCACTCCGCCTCGCCCTGCACGAGCACCACGTCAGAGGTGTCCGGCAGCGCGAGGCGCACCCGCGGCTCCCGTCGTACGTTGCGGGCCGTCACGGTGGTCTCGCCGGTGCACAGCCACACCGCCCGGCCGTCCCACCAGAACCACAGGGGCACCTGGTGCGGGCCGTGCTCCGGATGGGCGGTCGACAGCCAGATGTCGCGTTCCCGGTCGAGGCGTTCCAGCGTCTCGCGCCTGCGCTCCGGGCCTTCCCGGCGAGTGATCTCCGTGTTCCGCATGGACGCCGAGCCTAAGCAGCACTCCCCCGCCCGCACATGGGGCGCTGGTCCTACTCCCAGCGACCCACCTCCCCGCGGCCCACCTATCCGCGACCCACGCCCGCCCCGAACGCCCGCCGGTAGTCCCCCGGTGACACCCCCACCTGCTTGAGGAAGTGGTGGCGGAGGTTGTTCGCCGTGCCGAGGCCACTCAGTTCGGCGATCTTGTCGATCGGTGCGGCCGTCGATTCGAGGAGGCTCTGGGCGCGGGCGAGGCGCTGGTTGAGGAGCCACTGGAGCGGGGTCGTGCCGGTGGCCGCCTGGAGGCGGCGGTAGAGGGTGCGCGGGCTCATCGCGGCCCGGCGGGCCAGGTCGTCGACCGTCAGGGGGCGGTCGAGGCGGGCCCGCGCCCAGTCGAGCACGGGCCCGAGGCTCTCGTCGTCGGTCGCGGGGACGGAGAGGTCGATGAACTGGGCCTGGCCACCCGGCCGGTGCGCGGGCACGACCATGCGGCGGGCCAGCTGGTTGGCGACGTGCGCGCCCAGGTCACGGCGGACCAGATGCAGGCACAGGTCGAGCCCCGCACTGACGCCCGCGCTGGTCAGGACGTCGCCGTCGTCCACGTACAGGACGGAGTCGTCGACCTCCACCTTCGGGTAGCGGGCGGCCAGTTGCGCCGTGTGCATCCAGTGTGCGGTGGCCCGGCGGCCGTCGAGCAGCCCCGCGTCGGCGAGCGCGAAGGCGCCGGTGCACAGGGAGACCATGCGGGCCCCCGCGTCGTACGCGCGGCGCAGGGCGGCGGCCAGACCGTCCGGCAGCGGGCGGCCCTCCTCCACGCAGGCGTCCGGCACGGACGTGACGATGACCGTGTCCGCCCCGACGATGTCGTCCAGGCCGTACGGGGTGCGCACCGTCATGCCGAAGGCCTCGCCCTCGGCCTCGTACGCGGCACTGCACAGCCGGAAGTCGTACCACTGCTCCGCCAGGTCCGGCTGGGGCTTGCCGAACACCGTGCAGGGGATGCTCAGTTCGTACAGATCCCAGGACGGGATCGCTATCTCCTCGGTCACGACCAGGGCCACGGAACCAGCGCTCATACGGTGAGGCTAAGCCGCCCCGGGGCGTGGCAGGAATTTGGCGGACGCCGTCATCCCTGTCACTGTCCGGCGCCGCCGCCCGCTGCGAGCGTGGGCACATGAGCAGCACGGAGAAGAACGAGAAGACCCCCGTCACCGTCATCGGCCTGGGCAACATGGGCTCGGCCCTGGCCGCCGTCCTCCTGGAGCACGGCCACCCCACCACCGTCTGGAACCGTTCCGCCGCCAAGGCCGAGCCCTTCGCCGAGCGGGGCGCCGTCGTCGCCGCGACCCCCGAAGAGGCCTTCGCCGCGAGCCCGTTGATCATCGTCTGCGTACTGGACTACGACGCCCTGTACGCCGTCATGGACGCCGCCGGGCCCCTCGCCGACAAGTCCCTGGTCAACCTCACGTCCGGCGCCCCGGAGCAGGCCGCCGAAGCGGAGGCCCGGGCCCGTTCGCTGGGCCTCGGCTATCTGGACGGGGCGATCATGACGACGCCGCCGGGGGTCGGGAACCCGGAGATGATGTTCCTCTACAGCGGCTCGGCCGAGGTGTTCGAGACGCACCGCCCCGCCCTCGCCGTGCTGGGCGACCCGCTGTACCTGGGCGCGGAGCCCGGCGGCGCCTCGCTCTACGACGTGGCCCTGCTCGGCCTGATGTGGTCCGCGTTCACCGGCTGGCTGCACGGCACGGCCGTGGTCGCCGCCGACGCGACGAAGGCGACCGCCTTCTCGGACATCGCCGTCCGCTGGCTGACGAACGCCGTCGCCGGGTTCATCAACACGTACGCGGCCCAGGTGGACGCCGGGCGCTATCCGGGCGACGACGCCACCGTCGACGTACAGATCGCGGCCATCGGCCACCTCATCCACGCAGCGGCCGACCGGGGCGTCGACAACGCGCTGCCGGAGCTCCTGAAGGCCACGATGGAGCGGGCGAGCGCCGCCGGCCACGGTTCCGACAGCTACGCCAGCGTGATCGAAGTCCTCCGGAAAGCGCCTCAATAGCGCCTCGATAGCGCCTCAATACGGAGCCCGCATGTGACCATTCAGCAACAACGTGGGCAAGATCCGTAAATACGTGGGCATGATGAGCACTCATCACGTCCTGGTGTCACGGGTCTTGGGGGGACCGTATGAACAGGCCGCTGCGCCGCGTAGCCGTCTTCTGCGGAATACTCACGCTCGCGCTGCTCCTGCGCGCGAACTGGGTGCAATTCGCACAGAGCGAGTCCCTCGCGAAGGACGACAAGAACCGCCGCGTCCAGATCGAGGCCTTCTCGCACCCCCGCGGCGACATCATCGTCGGAGGCAAGTCGATCACCGGCTCGAAGTCGGTCAGCGGCACCGACTTCAAGTACCAGCGGGTCTTCAAGGAAGGCCCCATGTACGCGCCGGTGACCGGCTACTTCTCGCAGGCGCAGGGCGCGACCTTCCTGGAGGGCGTCGAGAACGACGTGCTCAGCGGCGACGACGACCGCCTCTTCATCAAGCGCACCCTGGACATGCTGACCGGCGAGAAGCGCCAGGGCGGCGACGTCGTCACGACCATCGACCCGAAGGCCCAGAAGGCCGCCTACCAAGGCCTGGTGGACCTCGACGCCCGGGGCGCGGTCGTCGCGCTCGACCCGCGCTCCGGGAAGGTGCTCGCCCTGGCAAGCACCCCCTCGTACGACCCCTCCGTCTTCGCCGGGATCTCGCAGAACGAGGGCAAGGAGTTCACGAAGCTCCGCAAGGACAAGGACAAGCCGCTCTCCAACCGGGCGCTGCGCGAGATCTATCCGCCCGGATCCACCTTCAAGATCCTCACCGCGGCGGCAGCCCTCGAACACGGCGTGATCGACGACATCGACGAGAAGACCGGCGCCAAGGCCCCCTACAAACTGCCGCTCAGCTCCACGACGATCGGCAACGACGTGCCGGGCGCCCCCTGCGACAAGGCCTCCCTGAAGGTCGGCATGCAGTGGTCCTGCAACAACGTCTTCCTCGACACCGCGCTCAAGGTCGGCGACGACGACATGCGCGAGACGGCGGAGAAGTTCGGCTTCAACAAGCAGCAGTTCATCCCCGTGCGCTCGTCCGCCAGCAGCTATCCGGACGACCTCGACAAGCCGCAGACCGCGCTGACCGGCATGGGCCAGGGCAGCCTGACCACCACGCCGTTGCAGATGGCGATGGTCGCGGCGGGCCTGGCCAACGACGGCAAGGTGATGAAGCCCTACATGGTCGAGGAGCTGCGCGGACCCGACCTGTCGACGATCGAGACGGGCAGGCCGCAGGAGCTCAGCCAGGCCGTCTCCGAGGAGACCGCGGGCAAGGTGCAGGAGATGATGGAGCACACCGTCGAGGAGGGCACCGCGAACAAGGCGCAGATCGACGGCGTCACGGTCGGCGGCAAGACCGGCACCGCCCAGCACGGCTCGAACGTCGACGACGAGCGTCCGTACGCCTGGTTCGTCTCCTATGCCAAGCAGGACGACGGTTCGTCGCCGGTCGCCGTCGCGGTGTTCGTCGACCCGAAGGACATGAACATCCCGCGCTCCGAGATCGCGGGCGGCAAGCTCGGGGCGCCGATCGCGAAGGCGGTCATGGAGGCCGTGCTCGACAACTGAGGGCCCCGGGGCCCCTCAGTCCTCCAGGAGCTGCCCCGCGAGGCGTTCGATGCGCGCATGCCAGGCGGCGAGCGCCTGTTCCGTGGCCGCGGGGCCGTCGAAGGGGCCGGTCTGCGTCAGGACGAGCCGCGTGCCGTAGCCCGTGCCCTCGCCGAGCTCCCAGCGCACCTCGCCCTTGGGATGCACGGCGTACGTGAGTGCCAGCGGCTCGCGCAGCACGGTGACCGGACCCGCGGAGACGCCGTCCGCGAGGAATCCGTCGGGGGCGGTGTCGCCCGCCAACGGCACCTCGTCCGCGCACAGTACGGCCCACACCGCGCCCGCGGGCTTCACCAGCTGCCGCTCGAAACGGATGCCCTCGTCGGTCACCTCGCCGTGGCCCAGGTCGAACTGCTCCAGATACGCCTCGTGCAGCTCGCCCGCGTCCCGGCTCACCTCGGGCTGCCCGCCGTCCAGGAACTGGCCGAGCGCCGAGATGCACAGCTGCCAGCCCGCGGCGAAGCTCGGGGCGCCGAAGCGGTCGCCGAAGGTGTGGGTGAGCGTGAGCAGCGAGCCTCGGCCGTCGGGTCCTTCCGGGGCGATCTCCCAGCGCAGGTGGTCGTCGCCCCAGCTGAAGGCGAAGAGGCGGGGCTCGTCGGCGTCGGTGACCTCGCCGGTCATGCCGGGGCCCTCGTCGCCGGGGAAGTGGAAGCCCATCGCGCCGCCGGGCCGCAGTTCGAGGGTCACCTCGGAGGGGAACCACTGGGCGAGGTGCTCGGGGCGGGTGATCGCGGCCCAGACCTTGGCGGGCGGATGCGCGAGGCGGCGCTCCATCCGCAGGACGCTGCGGTCGCCTTCCTCGTCGGGGCCGAGGGTGTCGGAGTGCGGGTTCATGAGGGGTCACCGTCCACGTTCATCGTCTTCGTTCATCAGGACTCACCGTCCATGACGTCGAGGTGCCGTTCGAGGGCGTCGAGCCGGCCGGACCAGAGGTGCCGGTAGTGCGCGAGCCAGGCGTCGAGCTCGGCGAGGGGCTCGGGCCGCAGTTCGTACCAGCGGCGCTGCGCGTCCTGCCGCACCCGTACGAGACCCGCGTCGCGCAGGACCCGCAGATGCTTGGACGTGCCGGGCTGGCTCAGACCGAGCCGCTCGGTGAGCTCACCGACCAGATGGGGTCGTTCGAGCAGCAGGTCGAGGATCTTCCTGCGACTGGGCTCGGCGAGGACGTCGAACGGTATGGGCATACTCCGAACATAACCCTGTGGCTATATAACCGCAACGGCATGCACGCGTAGCCGGTGGGCGGGCTCACGCCTCCCACGGCAGCGGCCGACTGTGCAGCACGTCAAGCCGGGAGACCGCCCTGGTCAGAACCACGTACAGGCGGCTGGGCCCGCGCTGTTCCGCCTCCGCGATGGCCGCGGGCTCGACGGCCACGACGTGGTCGTACTCCAGACCCTTCGCCACGGAAGCGGGCAGCACCGTCACGCGCGCGCCGAGGTCGTCCGGGCCCGCGCTTCCGATGTCCGCGGCGGCGAGCGCGTCGCGCAGGCCCGCGACATCGGCGTCGGCGGCGATGACACCGACCGATCCCTCGCGGGCAAGACCGTCGCGCACCGCATCGACGGTGGCCGCACGCACGTCCCGCACCTCCCGCACCCTCAACTCGCCGTCCCCGCGCAGGGACCGGGCGGGCGGTACATCGACGTCGAGCGAGGCGAGGACGCGGTTGGCGAGCCCCACGATCGCCTTCGGGACGCGGAAGCCGGTGGTCAGCGGGGTCACGGTGGCATCGGGTTTGCCGAGGTGGGCGAGGAGTTCGGGCCAGCCGCGCGCGGCCCACGGGGTGGTGCCCTGGGCGAGGTCGCCGAGCACGGTGAGCGAGCCGAAGTCCGCGCGGCGGGCGATCACGCGCGCCTCCATCGGGGAGAGGTCCTGGGCCTCGTCGACGACGATGTGGCCGTAGCCCTCGGGCCGTTCGAGCAGCCCGGCGATCTCGTCGAGCAGGACGAGATCAGCCGCGGACCACTTCGCCGACTTGTACGAGCGCGGCGGCTTGGCCCAGCGGATCGCCCGCTGCTCGTCGGCGTCGAGGATGCCGTCGGCCGCTGCGGCGAGCGCTGCCGGGTCCGCGAGCAGGGCGGCGAGGACTTCCTCGGGCCTGACGCCGGGCCAGGCCGCGTCGACGAAGGCCGAGACGGAGCGGGCGCGGGAGATCTTCTGCAGCCAGGCGTTGTTCACGGGGCCCGCGCGGCGCTCGGCCTGCTCCCGGATGCGCCGGACGGCACGGGTGCGCACGCGCTCGCGGCCGACGCCGTACGGCGGTTCCTCCGCGCGCACGTCCGCGATGATCCGCTCCAGGTCGTCGAGCGCGACCCGCCAGGTGTACGAACCGTCCGGCACCGCGATGGAGTCGACGGGCTGCGCGACGCGGGAGTAGAGCGCGCGGCGCAGGACGGCCGCCATCCGGGCGTCGTGCTTGACGCTCGCTGCGGCCTCGTCGTCCCTGGCCCGCACGGGAGCCGCGGGCCTGGCGATCTCGTCGGCGACGGTGGACTGCCGCACGCCGGTCTCGCCGAGGGAGGGGAGCACTTCCGCGATATAGCGCAGGAAGGTGCGGTTGGGGCCGAGGATGAGCAGTCCGGCGCGCTGCACGCGCTGGGGGTGGGTGTAGAGGAGGTACGCGGCCCGGTGCAGGCCGACGGCGGTCTTGCCGGTGCCGGGGGCGCCCTGGACGCAGACGGATGCGGTGAGTTCACCGCGTACGAGGTCGTCCTGCTCGGGCTGGATGGTGGCGGCGATGTCCCGCATGGGGCCGACGCGGGGGCGCTCGATCTCTCCGGCGAGGATGCGGCTGCCTCCTGCGGGTGGTGTGTCTCCGCCGGGCGGTGCGGCCAGGGGTTCGTCCTCCAGGCCCGTGAGGTCGGCGGAATCGCCCTTGCTGCCGGGGGCCCAGCCGAAGCGGCGGCGGACGGCGACGCCTTGCGGGGTACGGGTCCCGGCCTGGTAGAAGGCGCGGGAGACGGGGGCCCGCCAGTCGACGACGAGGGGCGGGGAGGAGGGGTGTTCGGTGATGCGCAGCCGGCCGATGTGGTAGCTCTGCCCGCGGTGATCACCGGCTTCGGCGGCTTCGGCGGCTTCGGGCCCCTCGGCGGCGAAGTCGAGACGGCCGAAGAAGAGCGGGGCCTCGGGGAGTTCGCGCATCGCTTTGGCGTGACTGCGGAACTGGTAGCCGAGGACTTCGGCGTCGGCGCCGGACGCTGAGACGTCCGCTCCTCTGACGACCTGCTCCTCCGCGCCGTCGACCATGCCGGTGAGGGCGGCGCGGCAGGTGTCGTGGAAGCGGCGTTCCCGGGCCAGGGCTTCGTCGATCGGCGTGATGTCGGGTGGAGTCATACGGCGAGAATAATGTAACCGAGTTAAATTCGTTACCGAGTAACACCATGGACTAGACTGCCCCCATGACGACGGACGAAGAAGTCGGCCTGCGGGAACGCAAGAAGCAGCGGATGTACCAAGCGATCTCCGAGGCGGCGATCACGCTCTTCCTGGAGAAGGGGTTCGAGAAGGTCCCGGTCGCGGAGGTGGCGGCAGCCGCCCAGATCTCCAAGCCGACCCTGTTCCGGTACTTCCCGACCAAGGAAGACCTCGTGCTCCACCGGTTCGCCGACCACCTGGACGAGGCGGCCCGGGTGGTCACCGCACGCCCCGCCAAGCGCTCGCCCCTGGACGCCCTGCAACGCCACTTCCTCGACGGCCTGGAGCGCCGCGACCCGGTGACCGGCCTGTGCGACAACGTCCACGTACTCGCCTTCCACCGACTCCTGTACGGGACGCCGTCCCTGGTGGCGCGGCTGTATGGGTATCAGGAGCAGTCGGAGAAGGTGCTGGGGGAAGCGTTGAGCGAGGCCGCCGCCGGAACGCCGGACGCGGAGGCACCGACCCTCACCGCCCGCCTCGCCGCCGGCCAGATCATCGCCGTACAGCGCATCCTCGCCCTGGAGAACTGGCGCCGGATCGACGCGGGCGAGAGCGCCGAAGCGGTGTGGCCGGACGCGGTGGTGACGGCGAACAGGGCGTTCGGGCAGCTGCGGTCGGGGCTGACGCGATACGCGTGAGGGGCGCAAGGGAGTCCACCTGACCCCACCCCACCCCCACCCCCGAGCCCGCACCACGCGCCCTCACGCCTCACGCATCACGCCTTCCCCGCCCGCCCCTCCACCAGCACGGCCACCCCGTCGAGCACCCGCGCGAGCCCGAACTCGAACTCCGTGTCCTCGGCGTCCGCGACGTCCAGTACGCCCACACCGAGCAGCCGACGCAGCGAGGGGAAGCGTTCCGGCGCCTTCGAGGTGAGCGCGTCGACGGTGCGCGCGTACTGCCGCATGGCCTCGTCGGGCTCCCGGCCGCCGGCCCGCATGCCCTCGTCCAGGTCGGCCATGAGCATGACCTCGTTGCGCACGAAGCCGCCGATCAGCATCAGGACGGACAGCTTCCAGCCCTCCTCCAGGCCGCTCTCGTCGAGCGCCGCGAGGCCCTGCTCCATCCACTCCAGCTGGCGGGGCGTCGCGGGCGGCCCGCTGACGGGGATGCGCACGAGCCACAGGTTGCGCCGGAAGGTCTCGCGCTGGGCCCGCGCCCACCACTCCAGGCGCGCCCGCCACCCCTCGACGTCCGCCGGCATCGCGGGCGGCGACCCCGTGGCGGTGTCCTGCATGAGCACGTACAGCTCGTCCCTGGAGGAGACGTACCGGTAGAGGGACATCGTCGAGACGCCGAGCTCCTTGGCGACGCGCCCCATGGAGACCGCGCCGATCCCCTCCGCCGCCGCGACGGCGATGCCCGCGTCGAGGATCCGGTCCAGGCTCAGCCCCGGCTTCGGCCCTTTCGAGGGGCGCTCGCGCAGCCCCCAGGCGGTTTCGAGGCTCGCCGAAAGCCCCGTCCCCAGATCTTCCGCCCCGTCGTCCGCCGCCATAAACCGCTGCCTCCTTCGCTCCCGGTCCGACCTCCTCTTGACGCACATCGTAGTTCTGCGTAACCCTTACACAGTAATGCGTATGCCTTACGCAATAGAACTGAACGGGGAGAGACACCCATGCCACCCACCCGAGCCCCGGCCGCCGTCAAGGCTCCGGACGCCACCGAGCCCCCGGCCGCCATCGAGGCCACGGCCCTCACCAAGACCTACGGAAGCGGCGACCGCGCGGTGCCGGTCCTGCGCGGCATCGACCTGCACGTCCCGCCCGGCACGGTCTTCGCGCTCCTCGGCCCCAACGGCGCGGGCAAGACGACGGCCGTCCGCATCCTCACCACGCTCACCACGGCCGACACGGGTACGGCGCGCGTGGCGGGCCACGACATCCGTACGGGGCGGCGCGAGGTCCGCCGGTCGATCAGCCTCACCGGACAGTTCGCGGCGGTCGACGAGACGCAGACCGGCGCGGAGAACCTGCGCATGATGGCGAGGCTCGCGGGCCTGCCCCGCGCCGGGGCACACGCGCGGGCCGCGGAACTCCTGGCCCGCTTCGGCCTGACGGAAGCGGGAGACCGCCTGGTCCGCACGTACTCGGGAGGCATGCGCCGCCGCGTCGACCTGGCGGCGGGCCTGGTGGGCGACCCCGAGGTGATCTTCCTGGACGAGCCGACGACGGGCCTGGACCCGCGCAGCCGCCAGGAGATGTGGGAGGTGGTGCGCGACCTGACCGCGGAGGGCACGACGGTCTTCCTGACCACGCAGTATCTGGAGGAGGCGGACCAACTCGCGGACCGCATAGCGGTACTGCACGAGGGAGTCATCGTCGCGGAGGGATCGGCGTCGACCCTCAAGGCGCAGGTCGGGGGCCACCGCCTGGACGCGACGACCAACACCCGCGAGGCCTACCTCCACCTGTCCCCGCAGGCAACGCACCACTCCCCCGAGACCCTGACGCTCGGCTTCCCGACGGACGGCACGGCGGCCGGCGTACGCGACCTGCTCGACGAACTGGACCCGGACCGCACGCGCTTGGCGGCCTTCACGCTGCGCACGGCGACGCTGGACGACGTATTCCTGACGCTCACCGGCTCTCCGATCCACTCCCACACCAAGGGGCTGACCCATGTCTGAAGCCCTGATCATGACCGGCCGGGCGATCCGCATCAGCCGCCGCAACGTCGACGCCCTGATCACAGCCATGGCGCTCCCGGTGATGCTCCTCCTGGTCTTCGTCTACTTCTTCGGCGGCGCGATCAAGACGGACGCCCGGTCGTACGTCATGTACGTGGTCCCCGGCGTGCTGCTCCTCTGCGCCGGCTTCGGCTCCTCGAACACGGCGATCGCCGTCACCGAGGACCTGAAGGGCGGCATCATCGACCGCTTCCGCTCGCTCGACATCGGCGGCACCCAGATCCTGACGGGCCACGTCATCGCCTCCGTGGCCCGCAACCTCGTCGCCACGACCCTGGTCCTCGCCCTGGCCTTCGCGATCGGCTTCCGCACGTCGGCGACGCCCGCGGCCTGGCTCGCGGCAACGGCCGTCCTTCTGGCGTTCATCCTGGCCCTGTCCTGGCTCTCGGCGGCGGTCGGGCTGCTCGCCAAGTCCCCCGAGGCGGCGGGCGGCTTCACCTTCTTCGTGAGCTTCCTGCCCTACCCGAGCAGCGCCTTCGTCCAGACCTCCGACATGCCGTCCTGGCTGCGCCCCTTCGCCGACAACCAGCCGGTCACCCAGGTCATCGAATCCCTCCGGGGCCTGCTCCTGAACCAGCCGGTGGGCACGACCCCCTGGGTGGCCCTGGCCTGGTGCGGAGGAATCCTCGCGGTCTCGGTGGGGGCTTCCGGGGCGCTGTTCAGGCGGCGGACGGCGTAGGCCGCGAGGGCCGGATCACCGGAGTGCCCGGGCAAGGTAGGGGTTGGCCGTCGGGCCGGGCCGCAGTCCCAGCGAGGCCATCGCCGCCGCCAGGGTCATCGCGTACGAGTCCACGGCGCGCCGCACGTTGGGGGCGTCGAGGCCGGCGCCGGTGACCAGGCGGTCCAGGTCCACGTAGGCGGAACGGACCACCTCGATCCAGCGGTAGACCTGCCAGTCGTCCTGCCACCCTTGCGTGCACTCCGGCGGCAGGCAGGCGGCCCAGCGGTCGAACATGCGCTGCCTGATGCCGGGGCGGACGGGGGTGAGATGCATGTGGCGGACCAGGTCGTACAGCGGGTCGCCGATCATCGCCATCTCCCAGTCGATGACGGTGATTCCACCCTGCTGGTCGCGGCGCACCAGGTTCCACGGGTTGAGGTCGCCGTGCAGCAAGGACGGCCGCCGGGGCGTGAGCCGGTGACGTCCGAGGAGTTCCCGGAGCCGGTAGCCGCCCGGCAGGCCGAGCTCTCTGGCCAGCTTCTGTGATTCCTTGGGCAGGGCCGTGACGAGGCGGACCAGTTCGTCGCAGAGCCAGCGGTAGAAGTCCCGCTCACCTGCGGTGGGGTCAAGGGGCCGGTGGTCGATGCGGGCCAGCGCGCCCATCTGGTCGACCAGATGATCGGCCTCGCCGGGGCGCAGGCCGCCCACGGGGTGCTCCGGGGGCAGGTCTCCGGCGCCTCGGCCCTCGTAGGAGTGGATGGCGAACTGGTCCTTCAAGGCGCTCGTCCCCAGGGCCAGTACGCGCGGCGCCCGTACCGGCTCGCCCGATTCCTCGATGACCCGCAGCACGGCGTGCTCGCTGAGGATGCTGCGCTCCCGGCGCTCGGCCGAGGTCAGCTTGCGCCGGACCACGACCGGGAAGCCGACGCCGGGCACCCGTACGACGGTGTTGAGGTGGGCCGTTCCCTTGAAGACCCTGGAGGCGGGGGCCGCCCCCTCCGCCACCAGCGCGTCGAGCACGGCGGACCCCGGAAACGCGGGGTGCTCCTTCACCCGCTGGTCCGGCTCCCACGAGATACGGGTCGCCTGCCGGACCCCCTCGGCGCGCCCGCCGAACCGTGCGGCCCGCCACCGGAACAGGACCCGCTGGATCTCCTCCTCGTCCGGCACGCCCGGCAGCCGCAGCGGGACGGCCGCCGCTTCCAGCGCTTCGCGCACCTGGCGGGCCGCCTCGTCGAGGCCCTTCTGGTCGGGCGGGGCTCCCAGCGACGTGGCGGCGCGCATGACGTCCGGATAGACGGACTGGGCGTGTTCGAAGGCCACGTAGTGGTCCAGGTCCCGGGACAGGCCGTTGACCGCCCCGGGCCTGTGCCGCTCCATGGCCTGCGCCCAGGCCTCGATCACCTCGTGCCACTGGTCTTTCGGGTACCGCATGCGGACCAGGTGCGTGGCCAGGTCGTGCAGCGGATCGCCGTAGGTGGCGAGCTCCCAGTCCACGCAGATCAGCGGCGGTTCACCGGCGTAGGAGAAGATCACGTTGTCGCGGTGCAGGTCCGTGTGGAGCAGGCTGTGGGGGCGGCGGGCCATGCCGGGCACGCGCTCGGCCAGCTTGAGCAGGGCGTCCTCGGGGATGCCGAGGGCCGCGAAGAGACCGCCGAACTCCGCCCAGTTGGGCCGGCGGATCTGACGCTCCGCGAGATGCGCGAGCGTCCGCAGGAACGACGTCCCGCCCTTGTCCGTGCGGGGCCAGTCCGCCGGCAGCGGAGGCAGCGCCTCCCTGCGCACCCGGGTCATCTGCGCGAGCAACTCGGCCAGCGCCTTGATCAGCAAGGAGTCGACCGGTTTGCCGTTCTGGCAGACGCTGGAGAGCGGCACCCCGTCCACATAGCTGTGCACGGCCGAGTCGCCCCACTTGGCCAGGCACTGCGGCACATGGGGCAGCACGCCCTTGATCGCGCGCAGGATCTCCGACTCGTCCTGCCAGGTGCGGATGACGACCGGCAGCGCGTCCTTCCTGCGCATCCGTACGGTGACGGGCTGCCCGGCACGGCGATCGACCAGCCGGGCCATCGGCTCCGTCAGCGCGAGCACGTAATTGCTGTTGTGGTGCCCGCGGCTCGGCTTCCCGTGCTCGATGGCGTGCGCGACGAAGGCGTCGTACGCGGCGGGAGCTCCGCGCCTCTCGTCGGACACCAGGAGAGGACGACCGGGCAGAGTCATGCCCACGGGCTGCTCCTGGATAGTCACGCGAGGAAGGCCAAAGTGCTGCACACCCTAGTGGCGCGGAAGAGCGCGGACGACGCGAGGAGGGAGACGCTGGGCTCAACGGGGTCAGGCACCACTCCTTGGAGGCTTGACCTTCGAGAACGGAGGCGTGACGTTCGAGGACGACGGCGTGACGTTCGAGAACGGTCGGCTCACGCCTGGCCGCGCAACACCTTCAGAAGCGGTTCCATCGAATCCACCACGCATGCCGCGCCCGCGTCCGTCAGGACCCTCGCCTTGCGCTCGTTGCGCCCGTAGCCCAGGAAGGCCACTCCCGCCTTCTCGGCCGCCTCGAAGTCCGTGGGGGCGTCGCCGATCATCAGGGCGTCCGAGGGGTCCGCGCCCATCTCGTCCAGGGCGCGGCGGAGGCAGTGCGGATGCGGCTTGAGGAGGTGGAGGTCCCTGGTGCGGCCGTAGATGTGCGGGGCGAAGCAGTTGCTCAAACCCCGGCTCTCCAGGTAACCGGTCACTGCCAGGGGCGAGTTGTTCGTGGTGACGGCCAGGCGGGCGCCCATGGCGTGCCAGGTCATGATCAGGGGGTCCGCGTACTGGGTGGGCCACGCGGACGCCACCGCCGTCAGCTCCTCTTGGGTGAGCCGTTCCTCCAGCTCGGACACCAATGCGCCGCCGGGGTCCCTGCGGTGGACCGCGCGCAGGACGGCATGCGGGTCGGGCTGCTCCCGCTCCTCCTCGCTCAGCAGGTCCCGCAGCCCCCGCTCCTCCAGCCAGCGGACCTGTTCACCCGCGATCCACTCCGCCGTGTGCCCGGCGAACAGCCGGCAGATGGGGCCGTCGAAGTCGAATAGGACATAACGGGCCCGTTCGATCAGTTCCCGCAGCTTTTCGGTCTCTTCTGCCATCCGCTCGGGCTGCGTCGTATCAGGAGTCATCAAGAGAGTGTCAGCTCCGTCGCGATGGTTGCCCAGAGTGCGTCGAACCATTTCTGGGACTCCTCGACGAACGCCGTGTCACGCGGGGCCGCACCCTTCTCGAAGGAGAACAGGGGCGACTTCAGTCCGGACACGTCGAACGCCTCCATCTCCGCGCTCCCGAAGTCCAGCATGCTGCGCTCGATCGTGTAGTAGGCGAGCAGCGCCTCCCGCCCGTTCAGCAGATACAGCTTCACCGGCGGCGTGAACGGCAGCGCGCGGAACGACACGTCGACCTCGATGCCGTGCGAGGCGCGCAGGGCCCGCAGATTGTGCCGCAGGACCTGCCCCTGCGCGTTGCGCTGCGCCAGCCACCGCCGGTGCACCCGGCCACCGTCGTCCTGCCCCCCGGTCGGCTGGGGGAAGGCGAGCGTGATGTCGCTGCTGGGCAGCAGGATGCGTACGTCGATGGACTCGGGGCGGATACGGCCCTCGTGGATGAGACGCACCGGCTCCCCCAGCGCGATCATCAGCGTCTCCGCCGTGTACGACACCACGTCGATCCGCACCCGCGGCTCCGAGAACGCCGAGGCCAGGCGCGGTGCGAGGCCGACCATGGACGCCTGCGGCTCCGCTCCCGCCGATGACGGACCCTGCGCCTCCGCGGCGATCCTCGGCGGGCTGCCCTTGCTCACGTTGGCAAGCAGTCCGTCGCCCTGAAGCGTCTTCAGCGCCTGGCGCACCGCCCCCCGCTCCACGCCGAACTCCTCCGCGAGCACCGCCTGCGTGGGGAGTCTGTCGCCGGGCCTGAGGTCGCCGGACCGGATGCGGTCGCGAAGTTCGTCCGCGATGTGCTGGGGAGTGAGCTTTCTTTCGCCGTTCACTGCAACGTTCTCCTGGGTCACGACCAGACGATACAACTCCATGCCATCTCAGGGCAGTTGTCGTGAAGTTGTTTATGTTGTGGGACCAAGTGGGGACAACTCAAGTGAAGTTGGTTGCCAACTCAACTGAGGTGGCAGAAGGGGGAACCATCATGGACGTCCTGTCCCTCCTCGCGACCGTACTCGCCCTCGCCTTCGAGCAGTTCGCCCACTGGCGGTACGGGGTCACGGGCCTTCTCGGGCTGCTGATGCTGGCCCTCGGCATCAAGGTGAAGAGCCACGTCTGCAGCTCCATCGGCGCGGTCGTCCTCGCGCTCATGATGACCGGTCCCGCGATCTGAACTAGCCGCGGGCCAGCTCCAGGTCCTGGCTGATCGTGTCCCAGAGCGCGTTGAACCACAGATGCGACTGCTCCACGAACGTCGTGTCCCGCAGTCCGTCGCCCTGGCGGAAGGGGAAGAGCATCGACTGCGCGCCCTGGGCGTCGTACATCTCCAGCTGCTCGTGGTCGAACTCCTCGCTCTGCCTGCTGACCGTGTAGTACGCGAAGAGCGCCTCGGCGCCGTTGAGCAGGTACAACTTCACCGGCGGCGTGAACGGCAGCGCACGGAACGAGACCCGTACGTCGATGCCGTGCGAGCCCCGCAGCGCCAGGAGGTTGTGGCGGAGCACCTGCCCCTGCGCGTTCCGCTGGTCCAGCCAGCGCCGGTGCACATGACCGCCCTCGTCGTCCCCGCTGACCACCGGCGTGGGAAAGGCGAGGTCGATGCTGCGACTCGGCAGCAGCACCCGGACGGTGACTTTGGCCGGATTCCGCAGCCCGGCGTGAATCTGGCGGAGCGGCTCGCCGATCGCCATCGTGAGCGACACGGAGGTCAGGCAGAGCGCGTCGATCTCCACCTCCGGAGCCTCGAACGCGGCGGCGATACGCGGGGCGAGGCCGACCATGGTGGGCTGCGGCGCGATGCCGACGGGCCCCGACAACGCCTGCCGCGACGGCTCGGCGACCGTGGCGGGGCTCCCCTTGGACACATTGGCCAGCAGGTTCTCGCCCTGCAGCGTGCGCAACGCCTCGCGCACGGCACCGCGCTCGACGCCGAACTCGTCGGCCAACTCCGCCTGTGTGGGCATGCGTTGGCCCGGCCGCAGCGTTCCGGATCGAATCCGGTCGCGCAGCTCGTCGGCCACCTCGTGGTGAGTCTTGTGCGGCCTCTTCATCCCGTTGACGGGTGCAGGTTCCGGGCTCACAACCAAACCGTACAACTTCGCGCCATCTTTGGGGAGTTGCAGGGAAGTTGCTCGGAAGGTGGTTATAAATCGAGCCACCGCGGAGATAACTCAGGTGGAGTTGGTAGCCAACTTAGGCAGCCTGGCAGGAACCCTGAGGGGTTGGCCGCCAGCACTCGCCCACCGGATGGCCGCCGGCCTGAGGGGACGGAGCCCGCCGCCTCGTCCCGAAAGGGGGAACGTCATGCCGCTCATCGCTCTCGCGATCGCTGCCGTCGTCATCGGATTCGAGCAGCTCATCCAGTGGAAGTACGGACCGATGGGCATCGTCGCCTTCATCCTGCTCACGGTGGGCATCAAGGCCAGGAGCACCATGATCAGCGGGTTCGGGGCAGCGATCCTCGTCCTGCTGCTCGCCCAATCGGGCTGAACAGAGCTGGTTGACCGGGTTCCCATCCGGAGGGGAGCCGGGAGCCCGGTCAGCCTTGATCGCTCCGGGGCTCCGGGGGGACTACGGACCCCGGGGCCCCGGGGTATCCACGACATCCACAGCGACCACGGCGGCCACAGCGGCCACGGTCCGGAAACACCCGGAACCGCCTAGAACGCCGCCCGGATCTCCCCCACCTCGGAGGCACCGCCGAAGAGAGGCGTGCGGCCGACGCGGGTGAGTATGTCCGCCTCCACGCCCGCCAGCTGCAGCACCCGCGCGAGGACCGGCCCCAGGGCCCGCAGCCCGCCGTCGTCCACCTTGAACGCGAGCGCACGGCCGTCCGGCAGCGCGAACGCCTGGACCGCCTCCGCGCCCATCTTGGAGAGCGCGCCGGGGATCTCCCGCATCAGCCACGTATCGGGGCGCCGCGTGCCCGCCACGTACTCGGGGTGGGCCCGCATCGCGTCCGCGACCCGGCGCTCCGCCGAGCCCTCGGGGGCGAGGACGAAGTGCCGGAAGGCGCGGGCGAGGCCGGTCAGGGAGATCGCCATCAGGGGCGCGCCGCAGCCGTCCGTGCCGACCGCCGCGACGCGCTCGCCCGCCGCCTCCTCGACCACCTGGAGGATCAGCTGCTGGAGAGGGTGCTGCGGGTCCAGGTAGGAATCGGTGGGCCAGCCGTTCAGCTCGCACACCGCGAGCATCGACGCGTGCTTGCCCGAGCAGTTCATCGTTACCCGGTCACGAACGGCACCGGCTGCCAGATATGTCTCGGCCTCGACCGCGTCGAGGGGGAGATCCGGCGGGCACTGCAGATCCGCCGCCGTCAGACCGCGCTCGGCCAGCATCTTCTGCACGAGATCCCGGTGGAACATCTCCCCGGAGTGGCTCGCCGCGGTCAGCGCGAGCCGCTCTCCCGCCAGGTCGAGCCCCGCCCGCAGCACCGCGGCCGCCTGCATGGGCTTGTTGGCCGACCGCGGGAAAACGGGGGCGTCCACGTCCCCCATGGCGAGCTCCACGCTGCCGTCCGCCGCGAGCAGCACCAGGCTCCCCCTGTGACGGCCCTCGACGAAGCCCGAACGTACGACCTCGGCGAGGACCGGGGATATGGCGGGGGTGGTGACGGACTCGGCGGACGTCGAGGTCATCTTCGGCCTTCCGGGGCGGGGGGTGGCGTGAGCGCCGCCCGCGGAGGCCGGGGTCACCGGGTCACGCGAGCAGGTCGTCCACTTGTGCTTCGCCTTCACGGTACCTGCGGGCGATCTCCGCGCTGCAATCGTCCGCCGTGCGCTGCAGCTGCTGGCGGCGCCGGGAAACCTGCTGTTCGTAGCGGGTCAGGCGCCCCATGGCCGTGTGGAGCTCGTCGTCCGTACGGGCGTCCAGGTCGGAGAGCTGCACCTCGGCGAGCATTTCCGTGGCGAGCAGGCCGTACTCCGCGCTGTGCGGCGTGCCGAGCGTCACATGCCGGGCGGAGGAGCGGTGCCGGGCGGGGCCGTCCGTGAGGATCTCGGAGAGCCGGAGCACGAGCGGCGGCCCCTCGGGGCCCGGTGCCGCCGGGTCCTTGCGGCGGGCGACCTCGGCCCGCAGGATGTCGATCCGCCCCTGGAGGAGGCGCCGGACATAGCTCAGGTCCGCCTCGTTCTGCTGCGCGTCCCTGCGCAGCTCGCGCAGCTCCCGCAGCAGCAGCGCGGTCAGGTCGCGCTCGGGCTGCTCGGCGAGCAGCCCGGCGCTGCCCGTGCGCTGCACGGGCGGACGCGGCACGTTCGTACGCCGCGCGGCGCTCATATGGGTCAGCGACGCAGCTCCGGGCGGCTGCCCCGTACTTGGTGTGCTCATGTGGCTCTACCGTCCCCTCGACCGGCGCGGTACACCGCGTGTGAGCATGGTGCCACCACTCGTGGCCGCTATGTGAGCGAGTGGCCCCATTCGGCCCCAGATGGGGGGTTCAGGACAGCCCCACGGGCGGCGCATCCGGCCTCGTCACGGGGCATCCGGCCGTATCCCGGCGCATCCGGCTCAGGGCGGCCGAACGGGGCACGGCATGATGGGCCATATGCGTGCTGTGGTGCAGAGAGTGGACGGAGCGAGCGTCGTCGTCCAGGGCGATGACGGTCCCGAGACGGTCGGCGAGATCACCGGCGAGGGGCTGTGCGTCCTGGTCGGCGTGACCCACGAGGACACCAAGGAGAAGGCGGCCCAACTGGCCCGCAAACTCTGGTCCGTTCGGATGCTGGCCGATGAGAAGTCCTGCTCGGACATCGACGCACCGCTGCTGGTCATCAGCCAGTTCACGCTGTACGGCGACGCGCGCAAGGGCCGCAGGCCCACCTGGAACGCCGCCGCGCCCGGCGATGTCGCCGAGCCTCTGGTGGACGAGGTGGTCGCCCAACTGCGGTCCCTGGGCGCGACGGTGGCGACGGGGCGCTTCGGCGCGCAGATGCGGGTTTCGCTGACGAACGACGGGCCGTTCACCGTACTGCTGGAAATGTGACCGGGTCACACACGCAACCCGGTCACATTCGTTACTACGGCTCGACCACGACCTCCTGCGAGGCCGCCACCGACCCCGCGAGCAGCCCCGCGTCCAGCGGCACGTTCCGCTTCACCAGGGCGAGCGCGATCGGGCCCAGCTCGTGGTGGCGTACGGCAGTGGTGACGAAGCCCAGCTTCCGGCCCTCCTCGCCCTCCGAGGCGAGCCGCAGCTCCGTACCGGCCACCGGCAGATGGACCTCGCTGCCGTCCAGGTGGAGGAAGACCAGGCGGCGCGGCGGCTTGCCCAGGTTCTGGACGCGGGCGACCGTCTCCTGGCCGCGGTAGCAGCCCTTCTGCAGATGCACCGCCGTGCCGATCCAGCCCAGCTCGTGCGGGATCGTGCGGTGGTCCGTCTCGAAGCCGAGCCGCGGCCGGTGCGCCTCCACGCGCAGCGCCTCGAAGGCGAGGATGCCGATCGCGGGGCCGCTCTCCTCGGCGTACGACTCAAGCGACGTACGCGGCAGGAACAGATCACGTCCGTGGGCCGTCTCCCGTACGACGACACCGTCCGGGACCGCGGCGATCGAACCGGCCGGCAGGTGCACGACCGCGAACTCGTCCGTGCGGTCGGCGACTTCGACGCGGTTGAAGAACTTCATGCTCTCCAGGTACGCGACCAGGGCTTCCTGCGTGCCGGGCTCGACGTGCGCCCACACCGTCTCGCCGTCGTCGACGAGGTAGAGCGCGTGCTCGATGTGGCCGTTCGCGGAGAGGATCAGCGCCTCGGTGGCCCGGCCGACGGGCAGCTCGGTCACGTGCTGCGTGAGCAGCAGGTGCAGCCAGCTCAGCCGGTCGGGGCCGGAGACGGTGACGACACCGCGGTGCGAGAGGTCGACGAAACCGGTTCCGTCCGCGAGGGCGCGCTGCTCACGGAACAGATCGCCGTAGTGGGCGGCGACGCCTTCGTCCACACCCTCGGCGGGGACGGCGCCGGGCAGGGACAGGAGGGGGCTCTTCATGTTCACCCACACTACGACCCGGTAGCAGGCGTTCTTATTCCTTGCCGGGGCCGTTCTGTCCGCCGGAGCAGTTCTCGCAGCGGCCGAAGATCGCGAAGTGCTTCAGGTCCGTGTCGAAGCCGAAGGTCTCGCGCAGCTTCGCGGTGAAGTCCGCGGCCACGGAGACATCCGCCTCGATGACGTTCGTGCAGTCCCTGCACACCAGGTGGAGGTGGTGGTGGCGGTCCGCGAGGTGGTACGTCGGGGCGCCGTGTCCCAGGTGGGCGTGGCTGACCAGGCCCAGCTCCTCCAGGAGCTCCAGGGTGCGGTAGACCGTGGAGATGTTGACCCCCGACGCCGTTTTCCGCACTTCGCAGAGGATGTCGTCGGGGGTCGCGTGCTCAAGGGTGTCGACGGCTTCCAGGACCAGCTGACGCTGCGGCGTCAGCCGGTAGCCGCGCTGTCGCAGGTCGCTCTTCCAGTCGAAGTCGGTGCTCGCCACACAGGCAGTCTAGGCCAGCGGGGCAAACGGCCTACTTGAAGAAGGCGATGCCGTCGTCCGGCAGGTCGCCCAGGTTCCGGGCCATCTCGGCGACGTCCTCGGGCGAGACGACCTTCTTCAGCTGCGCCGACATGTACGGACGCAGCGGCACCTCGGGGGTCTGCTTCTCGCCGACCCACATCAGGTCGCCCTTCACGTACCCGTACAGACGCTTGCCGCCGGTGTACGGGCCGGAGGCCGCCGTACGGGCGACCGCGTCCGTGACGATGTCGATCTGGGGCTTCTGGTCGGCGAGCTCGCCGTACCAGACCTCGACGACGCCGTCGTCGCGGACCATGACGGTCTCGACCTTGCGGTCCTTGTCGATGCGCCAGAAGCCCGACTCGGACTCGAGCGGCTTGACCTTGTTGCCCTCGGCGTCGAGCACCCACGTGTGCGAGTGGTACTCGATGAAGTCCCGCCCGTCGTGGGAGAAGGACACTTCCTGCCCGAAGTTCGCCTTCTCGGCGCCGGGGAAGTCGGTGACGCCCGCGCCGGCCCAGTTGCCGAGAAGCCACACGAGGGGCACGAGGTCGGGGTGCAGGTCGGACGGAATCTCGATCATGGGATGCTCAGGCGATCTCTAGGTGGCGTACGGGACGTACGGGGCTCAGCGCTGACCCTGGTACAGCTTCTTCACGGACAGCGCGGCGAACGCGAGAACGCCGACGCAGACCAGAACCAGCAGGGCGGAGAAGAAGGCCTCAAGCACGGGGTGCTCCTCGGTGAGCTATGGGGTGAGCTATGGGGGCAGGTATCAGAGCCGATCCCACTGTAGTCGTGCGCGCCGCTCGCCTCTCTGCGAGGTGGCCTTACGGGTGGCCGCGCGCATGGCCTTACGATGCCGCCATGGCGAAGAAGCTCGTGATCAAGGTGACCGCAGGGGCCGACGCCCCCGAGCGCTGCTCGCAGGCGTTCACGGTGGCGGCGGTGGCCGTGGCCAGCGGCGTCGAGGTCTCCCTCTGGCTGACCGGCGAGTCCGCGTGGTTCGCGCTGCCGGGCCGCGCGGCGGAGTTCGAGCTTCCGCACGCGGCGCCGCTGCCCGACCTGATCGACTCGATCCTGGCGGCGGGCATGGTCACGCTCTGCACTCAGTGCGCGGCGCGCCGCGAGATCACCGAAAAGGACGTGCTCGACGGAGTACGGATCGCGGGCGCACAGGTGTTCGTACAGGAAGCGATGGCGGACGGCACGCAGGCCCTCGTCTACTGATACTGACGGCGGCTCCCTGCGGTCGTACGCTGGAAGCATGCTCGCGCGACGACGCCACGCGTACTTCGCCATGATGGGCACGTGCATCGCCCTGTTCGTCCTGGCGTGGGGAGTCGTGCGTCTCTGGTCCATCCCCGTCGCCGTCGGAATGTGCGTCGTGGCGATGGTGATCCCGCCCCTTGCGGCCATCGTGGCCAACCGCAGAGGCCCGGACGACCGCTGGTGGGACGCTCCGTCGGGCGACTCGAAGTCCGACGAATGGTGGGACGAGCTGGACGGCAAACACCGCCGCTAGCCCCGGCCGCAGCAACAGCATGCACAGCCGTCACGGCCACGACGAATAGACGAATAGCCGAAGGACCGCACCCCGACCCGGTGGCGTCCAACCCCCTGGGGTGCGGCCCTTGGCCGTCAGTGATCCGCTGCCGTCAGACTGCGATGGCCACCTCCGCGAGGCCGCCCGTCTGGGCCACGACCGTGCGGTCGGCCGTGCCGCCCGGGATCAGGGCGCGCAGGGTCCACGTGCCCTCGGCCGCATAGAAGCGGAACTGGCCGGTCGCCGAGGTCGGGACCTCGGCGGTGAACTCGCCGGTCGAGTCGAGCAGACGCACGTAGCCGCTGACGGGCTCGCCGTCGCGGGTCACCTGGCCCTGGATGGTGGTCTCGCCGGGCTTGATCGTCGAGGCGTCGGGTCCGCCGGCCTTCGCTCCACACATATGCGTTCGTCCTTAGCTGGTCACTGCGGGTCGGGAAGAGGGGGTTACTTGTTGGCGCCGAGCTCGATCGGCACGCCGACGAGGGAGCCGTACTCGGTCCAGGAGCCGTCGTAGTTCTTGACGTTGGTCTGGCCGAGCAGCTCGTGCAGGACGAACCAGGTCAGGGCCGAACGCTCACCGATGCGGCAGTACGCGATGGTGTCCTTCGCCAGGTCGACCTGCTCGTCCTCGTAGAGGGCCTTGAGCTCGTCGTCCGACTTGAAGGTGCCGTCGTCGTTGGCGTTCTTCGACCACGGGATGTTGCGCGCGGACGGGACGTGGCCCGGACGCTGCGACTGCTCCTGCGGCAGGTGCGCGGGGGCGAGCAGCTTGCCGCTGAACTCGTCGGGCGAGCGCACGTCGACCAGGTTCTGCGAGCCGATCGCGTTGACGACGTCGTCGCGGAAGGCGCGGATCGAGGCGTCCTGGGGCTTGGCCTTGTAGTCGGTGGCGGGGCGGCTGGGGACCTCGGAGCCGTCGACCAGGTCGCGGGAGTCGAGCTCCCACTTCTTGCGGCCGCCGTCGAGGAGCTTCACGTCCTGGTGGCCGTAGAGCTTGAAGTACCAGAAGGCGTAGGACGCGAACCAGTTGTTGTTGCCGCCGTAGAGGACGACGGTGGTGTCGTTCGCGATGCCCTTGGCCGAGAGGAGCTTCTCGAAGCCCTCCTGGTCGACGAAGTCACGGCGGACCGGGTCCTGGAGGTCGTCGGTCCAGTCGATGCGGATCGCGTTCTTGATGTGGTTCTTGTCGTACGCGGAGGTGTCTTCGTCGACCTCGACGATGGCGACCTTCGGGTCGTCGATGTGGGCCTCGACCCAGTCGGCGTCTACCAGGACGTCGCTGCGGCTCATACTTCTTCTCCTCCGGGGCAGTTACGGCGGGGCTTTGGTGCTGTGCGAGGGGCACGTGCCGGGTACGGGCCGTGATTGCGCGATCGCGCGGCGTACGCGGCACGGGGTGGCCCTGACGAGGTCAACGGGCCGGGAGATGCGGGAGTCGGAGCTCCCGCTCAGAAGGTGCGACAGAGCATGGCGGCGACGCGGCACAGGTCTACTGCCCGCCGCTTCGTGAGGTCCGCCTGTCGCTGCATGCGTCCGATCGTAAGGACGCAAGGGCGGCCGTGTCACCGGGGTGTCGAATGGTGAGACGCGATCATCCACGATGTGGGATCGATAAAGGATTCACGGAACGACGAAGCCGTCCGCGCGGGGGCGGAGGCGCATGTTCACCCCTGCCACATCCATCGCGCGGACGGCTTCGTCTCGTACTGCGGAACGCGGGTCCTTACCGGCCTCAGCCCGCGAGCTTCACGTTCGTGCCCTTGACCGAGATCTCCACGCCGTCCTTCGCCGGCTCCACCTCGTCGATCTTGATGCCGCCCGGCAGACCGGTGACCTTCTCCTCGAAGTCGGTCACATCGCGCACCAGCCCCTCGGGGAGGGGAATCGATACGCCCATGACCTCGAACTTCTTCGGGATCTCGTCGGCGTTCACCTTGATCGTGTCGTTCTCGACCTTGACCGAGCTCATCACGTGCACCGGCTTCGGCAGCTTCGCGCCGCCCTTGCTGACCTCGACCTCGACCTTGATCTTGTTGCCGCCGCCGTCCGAGAGCCCGACCACCTTGCCGGTGGCGCCGAGCGGCAGCTTCACCGGCTCGCCCTGCGCCTGCTTGAGCAGCTCGTCGTACGAGATCAGGGCCGTACCGGTGGCCTCGTCGGCGGTGGCGGAGCTGTAGTCGCCGGAGAACTCGACGCCCTTCATCTCGGCGTTCAGATCGGCGATGCGGATCTTGTCGGAGCCGGACGTGGCGTCGTAGTTCTCGATGCCGATCTCGACGTCGTCGAGCGTGCCCCCGGCGACCTGGGTCAGGAACGGAAAGCCCTTGATGGAGACGTCGGGCGTCTCGCTGAGCCCCTCGCTGGTACGCAGCTTCTCCGCCGCCTCGTCCTCCGCGAAGCCGACCGCCAGGCGGTCGGCGGCCACGAAGAGGCCCCCCAGGATCACGACGAGGATCAGCAGTATTCGTACGGCGCGCTTCATGTCCGGTGTTCCCCCACCTTGTCCCCCGACTCAACTGACGTTTGCCGCGAGCCTAAAGGACAGGTCCCCGGCGGGAGCTCCCGGCCGGGGACCTGTCGATCAGCTGTGACGATCAGCTGTGCGGTCGGCTGTGCGGTCAGCCGATGGCCCGCCCCAGGAGGTAGACCGCCGGGGCCGCCGCCGCGAGCGGCAGGGCCACGCCCGCCGTCATGTGCACGAAGCGCGACGGGTAGTCGTAGCTGGCGACCCGGTGGCCGATCAGCGCGCAGACACCGGCACCGAGGCCGAGCAGCGCGCCCTTGCTGCCGAAGTCCGTCATGCCGCCGACGGCGATCCCCGCCCCGGCGGCCGCGAGCAGCGCGACGACGACGGACGCGGGCGTCGGCAGGGGCAGCGCGCGGGCGATCACGGCGACGGCGACGGCGATGCCGCCCGCCGTCACGGCGTCGGCCGTGGCCGCGAGGTGCCCGGTCGCGATGATCGCGAGCGCGGAGGACGCCACGGTCGCCATGAGACCGGCCATCCGCTCGTCCGCGGAGGCGCGGCTGCGCAACTGGAGGACCAGGACGAGCAGCACCCAGACGCCGAGGGTGCCGAGGATCGCGGCGGGCGCGTTCTCCTTGCCGGTGGCCAGCAGCGCGATGTCGGCGACGACACCGCCCAGGAAGGCGAGCGCGATGCCCTGCCGGGCGGGCCACATCCCGTTGAGCCGGAACCATCCGGCGGCGGTGACGGCTTGCAGAAGGATCAGCGGTACGAGGAGTGCGTACTGCCCGACGGCGGCGGTACCGGCGAGCAGCAGCCCGAGGATCGCGGTCAGGGCGGCGGGCTGGATCCCCGGCTCTATGATCGGCGACCGCCCTTCGGCCCGGGCGCGCTGGGCGTCGGTGACACGGGGGTTGCCGGTGGTGGTGGCGGGGCCGTAGGTGGCGGACGATTCGCTGTCGTCCGCTGCCATGGGCGCGCGCCCCTCGGGTCGGGGCGCCGGGGAGGGCTCCCCGTACCCCTGCGGGGGCAGATACGCCGTCTCCGTCACGTCCACCACGGGTGAGGGCTGGACCTGCGTGTCCCAGGTCTGCCCCTCCCACTGCTGGGTGTACGCGTCGTGGGCGTACGGCTGCTGCGGCTGCTGCGGGTACTGCTGCGGCTGCTGGTACTGGTACTGCTGTTGGGCGTACTGCTGCTCAGGGGCGTACTGCTGCTGCGGCTGCTGCTGTGCCTGCTCGGGCGGATAGGGCTGCTGCCCCTGCTCAGGGGGATATCCCTGCTGGTAGGGGTCATGGTCCCCGTACCGCTGATACCCCTCGTACCCCTCATAGCGCGGATCGCTCATATCGCTGCTCACCCTCCTGCGAACGGCGGGAGCACCTCGACCGTGCCGCCCTCGGCCAGCCGTACCGTCTCATGCCCGCGGGTACCCACGGGGTCGCCGTCGATGAGGAACGAGCATCGCTGCAGTACACGGACGAGCTCACCGGGGTGTCGCTCGCGTGCCGCGTCCAGCGCCTCGGCCAGTGTCGTCGCGGCGTACGGCTCCTCCGCGACGCCTGCGGCTGCTTTGGCCGCGGCCCAATAACGAATGGTGCCGTTCACCATCACAGCTCCTCTCCTTCGGCGATCGCCGACCCTTCGGCGATTGCCGACGTCCATGATGCCGTGGCCCACTCGGCGATCCGACCGAGCAGTGCGTCGTCCGCCGCGTTCTCCGCGTGCCCCATGCCCGCCTCCAGCCAGAGCTCGGCCCCGCCCTCCGCCGCGGCGGCCAGCATCCGGGGATGATCCACGGGGAAATACGGGTCCCGGTCGCCGTGCACGATCAGGAGCGGCGTCGGCGCGATCAGCGGGACCGATTCCACCGGCGAGAGGGGGACGGGGTCCCACTCGTGCGGGTGGATTCGCGTGCGCAGGCCGAAGCGGCCCACCGCGCGTCCCAGGGGCCGCGTCACCACCCAGTGCAGCCGCCGCATCGGCGCCGTCCCCCGGTAGAACCAACGGGCCGGAGCGCTCACGGCCACCACCGCGTCAACCCGCGCTTCCGTGCGCCCCCCGTGCGCGGCGCCGGCCAGGGCCGCGTGCCGGAGCACCACGGAACCGCCCATCGAGAAACCCACGGTCACCACCCGCGTATGGCCGAAGGACCGCGCCCACTCCACCGCGGCCGCCAGATCGAGCACCTCGCGGTCGCCGACCGTGGAGAGCCCGCCGGACGCCCCGTGCCCCCGGAAGGAGAACGTGATCACGGCCGCACGCTGCGCGAACACACCGGCCGCGCGGCGCACGTGCGGCCGGTCGACGCCGCCCGTGAAGCCGTGCGCGAGCACGATCGCGAGCTCTCCGGCCGGGTCGGGACCGGGCTTGTACTCGGCCTCGACGGCGACTCCGTCCTGTGTACGGAGCGTGGCGCGGCGTTGAACGCGGGGCGGAGTGCGAGTGATCGGTGGCACAGAAGATCCCGCCGCTTGGCCTGCCGAACCGGAAGTCATGTGGGCTATTCTCCTTGGCAGAGGATCCGGGCAGCGAAGCCCCCGGGTCCTTTCGTGCTTTCAGGCACGTTGTCCACGACGGCGTGCAGGGCCCCGGGCGCGGGCCCGGGAACCACGGCAGTAATCAGTACGAAGCAGTGCCGTAAACGTCCTCGCAGGGACCGAGGAGGAACCGACGTTATGGGCGAGCGAACCGTGCACCACCGTAGGACGACCCAGGCGGGTGAGCAGCGATGAGTTCTCTGCTGCTCCTTACCAATGCCCTTCAGCCGTCGACGGAGGTGCTTCCCGCTCTCGGCCTGTTGCTGCACAACGTGCGGGTCGCCCCCGCCGAAGGCCCGGCCCTCGTCGACACCCCCGGTGCCGACGTCATCCTGATCGACGGCCGCCGTGACCTGCCGCAGGTCCGCAGCCTCTGCCAGCTTCTCCGCTCCACGGGACCCGGCTGTCCGCTGGTCCTCGTCGTCACGGAGGGCGGCCTCGCGGCCGTCACCGCGGACTGGGGCATCGACGACGTACTTCTCGACACGGCGGGCCCCGCCGAGGTCGAGGCGCGGCTCCGCCTGGCGATGGGCCGCCAGTCGATCACCGCCGACGACTCCCCCATGGAGATCCGCAACGGCGATCTCTCCGTGGACGAGGCGACGTACAGCGCGAAGCTGAAGGGCCGGGTCCTCGACCTGACCTTCAAGGAGTTCGAGCTGCTCAAGTATCTGGCGCAGCATCCGGGGCGCGTCTTCACGCGGGCCCAGCTGCTCCAGGAGGTCTGGGGCTACGACTACTTCGGCGGCACGCGCACGGTCGACGTCCACGTACGACGGCTGCGCGCGAAGCTCGGCGTCGAGCACGAGTCGCTCATCGGCACCGTCCGGAATGTCGGCTATCGCTTCGTCACTCCGGAGAAGGTCGAACGTGCGGCCGACGAGAAGAAGGCGAAGGCCGCGGCCCCGAAGGCCGAGGGCGAGCGCGAAGGTGCCTCCGTCGAGAAGGCGGCCGCGGCCGTGATCGCGCCGAAGGAAGCTGCCGTACGCCCTGCCCAGCGGTAGTTCCATCCGCGTAGACTCCGCGCGTGGCCAAGGTGACTCGGGATGACGTTGCACGACTTGCGGGTACTTCCACCGCCGTCGTCAGCTACGTCATCAACAACGGACCTAGGCCGGTTGCCCCGGCCACGCGCGAGCGTGTACTCGCCGCGATCAAAGAGCTGGGGTACCGGCCCGACCGGGTCGCCCAGGCCATGGCGTCGCGGCGGACCGACCTCATAGGCATGATCGTGCCGGACGCGCGCCAGCCGTTCTTCGCGGAGATGACGCATGCCGTGGAGCAGGCGGCTTCCGAGCGCGGAAAAATGGTCCTCGTCGGCAACACGGACTACGTGGACGAGCGCGAGGCCCACTATCTGCGGGCGTTCCTCGGCATGCGGGTCTCCGGTCTGATCCTCGTCAGCCATGGTCTGACGGATCAGGCCGCCGCGGAGATCGACGCATGGGACGCGCGGGTCGTGCTCCTTCACGAGCGGCCCGAGGCGATCGACGACGTCGCCGTCGTCACGGACGACCTCGGTGGCGCCCAGCTGGCCACCCGGCACCTTCTCGAACACGGGCACGAGTGGGTGGCCTGCGTCGGCGGCACCGCCGAGACCCCGACCGTCGGTGACCCCGTCTCCGACCACGTCGAGGGGTGGCGGCGGGCCATGCGGGAAGCCGGGCGGTCGGTGGAGGGGCGGCTCTTCGAGGCTCCGTACAACCGCTATGACGCGTATCAGATGGCGCTGAAGCTCCTGGCCAAGCCCGACCGGCCGACGGCCGTCTTCTGCTCCACCGACGACCAGGCGATCGGTGTGCTGCGGGCCGCGCGGGAGCTGCGTATCGACGTGCCGGATCAATTGGCCGTCGCCGGGTTCGACGACGTCAAGGAGGCGGGGCTCACGGACCCGCCGCTGACGACGGTGGCCTCGGACAGGCCCGCGATGGCGCGGGCGGCGGTCGACCTCGTCCTGGACGACGGTCTCCGGGTGGCCGGGTCGCGCCGGGAGCGGCTGAAGCTGTTTCCGTCGCGTCTGGTGGTCCGGCAGTCCTGCGGTTGCAGCTGAAACAAAGGGTGGGCGGGTGGGGGAGATCCGCCGCCCAACGGCGCGCTTTATATGGGGCATACGCACTTCTATTGGCGTTCTCAGGGCACACTCAGCCCGCTCTCATGAAGCCCCCGCAGCCTAGAACCCATGACCGACACCTTCCGCCACAGCGGCGAGTACCCCCAGCAGCAGCAGTCGTCAGCGCCTGTTCACCATGGCGGTACGCAGGGCGCGTACCCGCCCCCGCCCGCTTTCGCACCGGAAGCGCCCCCGAAGCCCCCGCGCCGGCGGGCCAAGGGCCCCCTCGCCCTCCTCGCCGCCGTCGCCATCGCGGCAGCGGCGGTGGGCGGCGGCACCGCGTACGCCTTCCAGGAGCTGACCGGCAAGGACGGCACGTCGACCAGCGCCACCAACACGAACGTCGTGCCCACCAGCCAGAAGGGCACCGTCTCCGGCGTCGCTCAGGCGGTCAGCCCGAGCATCGTGGAGATCAGCGCGAAGTCGGACTCCGGTGAGGCCACCGGCTCCGGCGTGATCATCACGGACGACGGCGAGATCGTCACCAACAACCACGTGATCTCCGGCGCCACGTCGGTCAAGGTGACGACGAACGACGGCAAGTCGTACGACGCCAAGGTCGTCGGCACCGACAGCAAGAAGGACCTGGCGCTGATCAAGCTCCAGGACGCCTCCGGCCTCAAGGCCGCGAGCCTCGGCAACTCCGACAACGTCAAGATCGGCGACAACGTCGTGGCGATCGGCTCCCCCGAGGGCCTGACCGGCACCGTCACCAGCGGCATCATCTCCGCGCTCGACCGCGACGTCACCGTGTCGACGGACGAGGACCAGGGACAGCAGCAGCAACAGCAGGGCGGCGGCTGGCCCTTCGAGTACGGCGGCGAGCAGTTCAACGGCGACACCGGGTCGTCGAAGACCACGTACAAGGCACTCCAGACCGACGCCTCGCTCAACCCGGGCAACTCCGGCGGCGCGCTCATCGACATGAACGGCAACATCATCGGCATCAACTCCGCGATGTACTCGCCCAGTTCGTCGTCGCAGAGCGGCGCGCAGGCGAGCTCGTCCGGCAGCGTGGGCCTCGGCTTCGCCATACCGATCAACACCGTCAAGGCCGATCTGGACACCCTGCGGGCCGGCTCGACCGACTGACCCCCGACCACTCCCCCGGAGCACCTGGAGGCCGCCATGCCCGGACCACTGATCACCGTCAACCGCGCCCGGCACGCCCTCGCCGTCACCCTCGGCTGGGGCCGGCCCGACACCGACCCTGCGGGGCTCGGCCTCCCGCTCGCCGTGGCCCGCGAACTGCACGGCGCCTCGCCCTCGCAGGGGCGCGCGCCCGAAGTGGCCACGGCGGCGTCCCGGCCCGCCGCACGCCGCAAGCCCCGCGCGCGCGTGCGAGGCTGATACCGGCCCCGTCCGACCGTCCGACCCGCGCCCGGACCCGTACCCGAGGAAGTCACAGCCGATGAGCCCCGCCGAAGGCGAGCAGCAGCAGCGCATCTTGATCGTCGACGACGAGCCCGCGGTGCGGGAGGCGCTTCAGCGCAGCCTCGCCTTCGAGGGCTACGGCACGGAGGTCGCCGTCGACGGCGCCGACGCCCTGGAGAAGGCGGCGGCCTACCGCCCCGACCTCGTCGTGCTCGACATCCAGATGCCCCGCATGGACGGCCTCACCGCCGCGCGGCGGCTGCGCGCGACCGGCTCCCTGACGCCCATCCTGATGCTCACCGCGCGCGACACGGTCGGTGACCGCGTCACGGGGCTCGACGCGGGCGCCGACGACTACCTGGTCAAGCCCTTCGAGCTCGACGAGCTCTTCGCCCGCATCCGGGCCCTGCTGCGGCGCAGTTCGTACGCCGCGACCGCCGGACAGGCCGAGGAGGGCGACACGCTCGCCTTCGGTGACCTGCGGATGGACCTCGCGACCCGCGAGGTCACTCGCGGGGCGCGCACGGTGGAGCTGACCCGCACGGAGTTCACCCTCCTCGAGATGTTCCTCGCGCATCCCCGCCAGGTGCTCACGCGGGAGCAGATCCTGAAGGCGGTCTGGGGCTTCGACTTCGAGCCGTCCTCCAACTCCCTCGACGTGTACGTCATGTACCTGCGCCGCAAGACGGAGGCGGCCGGCGAACCCCGCCTCGTTCATACGGTGCGGGGTGTGGGGTACGTCCTCCGGCCGGGTTCTGGCGGGGGCGCCGAGTGAGCAGGTTCTTCCAGCGGTACAGCTCGATGCCGTTGCGCTCGCGGCTCGCGTTGCTCGTGGCGTGCGCGGTGGCCCTCGCGGTGGCCGCCGTCGCGGTGTCGTGCTGGCTCCTGACCCGCTCGCAACTGCGGGAGCAGATGGACGCCTCGTTGCGCAGCCTCAACGTCGGTGCGCCCTACCTGGCGGACACGGTCGCCCCCTGCCGTGACACGCACAGCTCTCCCAACGACAAGACGGCGCCCGGCACCACGACGGTGTTCGTGCAGGTCGTCCAGGTGGACGGCACGCGCTGCGTGGGACGCGGCTCCACACCCGTGGTGGTGGAGCAGAGCGATCTGCAGGTGGCCCAGGGCATTCGCGAGCAGTCCCTGCACGACGGCGAGACCGACGACGGCCAGTCGGTACGCGTCCTGACGCAGGTGCAGGGCAACTTCGTGGTGTCCCTATCCCGCCCGCTCTCCGAGGTCGACACCCCCCTGAACAAGCTCGCGCTGCTGCTCGCGGCAGCGGCCGGCATCGGCGTACTCGGCGCAGGCGCCGCCGGTCTCTGGGTGGCCCGGACCGGGCTTCGCCCGGTGGACGAGCTGACCGCGGCCGTCGAGCACGTGGCCCGCACGGAGGATCTGAACCTCAGAATCCCCGCCGAGGGCGACGACGAGATCGCCCGGCTTTCCCGCTCCTTCAACTCCATGACCGCCTCGCTCGCCTCGTCCCGCGACCTCCAGCAGCAGCTCATCGCGGACGCGGGCCACGAGCTACGCACCCCCCTGACCTCGCTGCGTACGAACATCGAGTTGCTCGCCCGCAGCGAGGAGACGGGACGGGCCATCCCTCCCGACGACCGCAAGGCCCTGCTCGCCTCCGTCACGGCGCAGATGACCGAACTGGCGGCGCTGATCGGCGATTTGCAGGAGCTGTCGCGCACGGACGCGGGACAGAACGGCAAGGTGCAGGTCGTCGCCCTGCACGAGATCGTGGAGACCGCCCTGGAGCGGGCCCGGCTGCGCGGCCCCGAGCTGACGTTCGCCGCGGACCTCGCCCCCTGGTACGTACGTGCCGAGCCCCCGGCCCTGGAGCGGGCCATCGTGAACATCCTGGACAACGCCGTGAAGTTCGGGCCCCCCGGCTCCGCGGTCGAGGTGGCCCTGAAGGACGGCGCGCTGACCGTACGCGATCACGGCCCCGGCATCCCGGCCGACGAGCTCCCGTACGTCTTCGACCGGTTCTGGCGTTCTCCGTCGGCCCGCAGTCTCCCCGGTTCGGGCCTCGGCCTGTCGATCGTGGCGCGGACCGTGCACCAGTCGGGCGGCGAGGTCACGCTCCGGCGGGCCGAGGGCGAGGGCGGGACCGTGGCCACCGTCCGTCTGCCGGGGGCGCCCACCCCGCCCCCCGCCGCCACCGCGTAACCCCGCTACTTGCCGATGCTCAGGCCCGTCCCGGTGAGCCGCACCCGGATCCCGTCCTTCTGGACGTTCACGTCCTTGAGCCACACGTGCCCGTCCCCCGGCAGCTTCGGCAGCTGGAAGGCGAGGGTCAGGCGGTCGGCGAGGACGGGGCGGGTGAGCTGGGAGAGGCCCTTGAGCAGCGCCGGGTCCAGGCCGAGCTTCTTCAGGAGCTCGGGGTGGCCCATGGCGACGTCGATGAGGTTGAGGCCCATCACGTCGTTGACGAAGCGGGGGGAGCCGACGAGTTCGTTCAGCTTGGTGTCGCTCTTCAGGGCGCCGCTGACCACGGAGTCCGATACGCCGAGCCGCTTGACGATCGACGGCACGGAGAGCAGCGCCTTCGCCTTGGCCGTCTCCTTGGAGAGGCGGTCGGCGGAGGCCTGGCTGAGGTGCAGGCCCTCGGACTCGCGGGTGCCGGGCCGGTAGGTGGCCAGGTCGCCGATCTGGAGGCTCATCCGGCCGATGTCGGTGGAGATGCCGCGGTCGCCGTTGCGCTCGATGCGGGCGTCGGCGCGCAGCTTCAGGTCGTGGCCGGCGACGGGCAGCGTGCCGCGCGCGAGGACCTGGTCGTGGCCGTGGCCGGTGAACGTGACCTGCGACGCGCCCAGTTCGCGGTTGAGGTCGTCGAAGGAGAGCAGCACCTCGCCGTTCATCTCGCTGATGCGGGCGCCCTTGATGTCGGTGGCACCGTCACCGGTGATCTTGACGTCATTGGCGGTGGCGGAGACCTGGGCGAGCGAGATCCGGTCGGCGGCGACGTCCGGGACGGTGACCTTGACCTTGTCCACGCGCTTGTCGAAGACCTGGGTCAGGAAGGGGAAGCCCTCGATCTCGACCTCGGGAGCCGCGCTCAGGTGCATGGAGTCCTTGAGCTTGTCCGCGGCCTCGTGCTCGGCGTAGAGCAGGGCCCAGCGGTCGCCGAGCGCGAGGAAGGCGGCGAGTACGACGAGGGCGACGACGGCCTTCGCGGCGAGCGGGAGTCCGGCGAACCGGTTCCGGCGGCGGCTGCGGTTGCCGCGGCGGTGGTTCGGCGGCTGCCAGGGAGCGTCCGACGTGTCGGCTTCGTCCTCGGCGTCAGCGTCGTCCGCCTCGTGGAGGAACTGCTCCAGCGGGTTCGGCGTCGCGAGGGCGGCGAGCTCGTCGTACGGGTTGAGCGGTGCGGTGGTCTCTACCGCCTCGTACGGTGCTTCTGGGGGAACCGATTCGGCGTGCCAACCATCAGACGGATGAGCCTGGTTGTGATCGGGCGGAAGCGTGGCTATGCGGTGGGGGGAACGCATCAGCTGATTTCACCATACGTTCACACCCCACCCCAAGCCTTACGTCCAGTAACGACCGATATGAGCCACTTACTCTGTGGCGCTGTTAACGGGTCGTTCACTTCACGATGGTGATCCTGTCCGCCTTGGGCGGCGCGATCGGCTTGTCCGCCGTGGAGTTGGCCGTCAGGTAGTCGTTGAACGCCTTCAGGTCATCGCTGCCGACCAGCGGCTTCGTGCCCTTGCCGAGCTCGGCGAAGCCGTCGCCGCCGCCCGCCAGGAAGGAGTTCATCGCCACACGGTACGTGGCGGCCGGATCGATCGCCGAACCGCCCAGCTTGATCGAGTCCGTCACGACACGATCGGCACCGGACTTCGTCATGTCGAGCGTGTACGTCAGGCCGTCCGAGATCTGCAGAATCTTCGGGGATGCCTCGTTCGACCCGCTGACCTGCTGCTTGAGCCCGGTGATCAGCTGCGCTCCGGTCAGGTCGACCAGATTGACCGTGTTGCTGAACGGCTGCACGGTGAAGCCCTCGCCGTACGTCACGACGCCGTCGCCCTCGCTCCCGCTCGCCTTGTGGACGAGGTCGGAGCGGATGCCGCCGGGGTTCATCAGCGCCAGATCCGTCTCGGGGTCGAGCGACTTGCCGTGCGCGAGCTGCGCGTCCGCGATGAGGTCGCCGAGCGGCGCCTCGGGCACTCCGGCGCCACGGCCGGGGATGTCGGCGGAGATGTAGCCGACCGGCTTGTTGGCCACCGGCGCGGCCAGCTTGTCCCAGCGGGAGATGAGCGAGGTCATGTCGGGCGCCTTCGCCTGCTCCCGGCTGACCACGTGGTTCGCCGACTTCACGCTCGTACGGACGATGTCCTTGGTCTTGCGGTCGTACGTGAGCGTCGTGTCCGTGTAGAGCTTCCCGAAGGACGAGGCGGACGTGACCATGCGGGGCTTGCCCGAGGGGTCCGGGATCGTGCAGACGTACGCGTTGTGCGTGTGCCCGGTGACCAGCGCGTCGACCTTGGGCGTGATGCCCTTGGCGATGGTGGTGATGGGCCCGGAGATGCCGTCGCCCGCGCCCGGCGAGTCACAGTTGTAGTTGTAGGTCTGCGAGGCGGGGACGCCGCCCTCGTGGAGGAGCGTGACGATCGACTTCACGCCCTGCTTGTCGAGGATCTTGGCGTACTTGTTGACCGTCTCGATCTCGTCGTGGAACTTCAGCCCCTTGACGCCGTCGGCGGAAACGATGTCGGGCGTGCCCTCCAGGGTCACGCCGATGAAGCCGACCTTCACGCCCTTGTGCTTCCACACCCAGTAGGGCTTGAGGATGGGCTTGCCCGTCTTCTCGTCGGTCACGTTGGCCGCGAGGTAGGGGTAGTCCGCCCCCTTGAACTTCTTGCCCTTCTCGAAGCAGCCGTCCTTGGGGTGACAGCCGCCCTTCTGCATGCGGGCCAGCTCCTTGGCCCCCTCGTCGAACTCGTGGTTGCCGACGCTGGTGACGTCGAGGCCGAGCTTGTTCATCGCCTCGACGGTCGGCTCGTCGTGGAACAGGCCGGAGAGCAGCGGGCTCGCCCCGATGAGGTCACCGGCCGCCGCCGTGACGCTGTAGGGGTTGCCCTTGCGGGCCGTACGAAGAGACGTGGCGAGGTACTCGGCGCCGCCCGCGTCGATCTTCTTCTCGGTCCCGTCGGGCTGCTTCTCCGTCACCTGGCCCGACGATCCCGCCGGGGGCTGGAGATTGCCGTGGAAGTCGTTGAAGGAAAGCAGCTGCACGTCGACGGTGCGCTTCTTGCCCGACGCACCTGCCTTGCCTGCGTTGTCCTGCCCGGCGTTCGCGGGCAGCGCGGCGACCAGCGCACCGAGCGTGGCGAGACCGGCAGCGGCGGCGAGCACCCGGGTGGCGCGGCGTCTTGGCCGACGTGGCTGAGGTGTGGCTGGCACGTGTCCCCCTGGAAGAGGTGTGAGACGGCTGAGGGTGTGAAACTCCGTGCGCAGCCTAAAGTCAACGCGCGTAGCGCGACAGGGGGTTACGGGTTACGAGGTGGTTGCCATCGGGGGCGCTCCCGCGCCGCCGGGAGGTTCGTGACGGCGTACGGGGGCGGAGGCGGCCGGGTGCGGTGCCACGAGCGCGTACGCCGTGGCGCACTCCCCCGTGAGCCGCGGGTACGTCCGTGTTCTGCTCCCCGGGCGGCCACCGCCGTACCCTCGACTCCATGACTGACGAGCAGCAGCCTCCCGCCTCCCTGCGGCAGATCGACACGGTCGCCGCCCTCACCTCCGACCAGGCCGACGCCGTGCTCGGGCTGATCGCGGAAGCCGCCCGCACGGACGGCCAGCAGGCCGTGTCCGAGCAGGGGCGGCTTCAGCTGCGCGGCGGGGAGCGGGACGGGGTGCGGCATCTGCTGCTCAGCGTCGGCAGCGAGCTCATCGGGTACGCGCAGCTTGAGGACACCGACCCGATCGAGGCCCCCGCCGCCGAGCTCGTCGTGCACCCCGCGCACCGGGGCCGCGGGCACGGCCGCGCGCTCGGCACGGCGCTGCTCGCCGAGTCGGGCCGCCGGCTGCGGATCTGGGCGCACGGCGGGCACTCGGCGGCGCGGCACCTGGCCCAGGTGCTCGGGCTCACGCTCTTCCGCGAACTGCGGCAGATGCGGCGTTCGTTGGGCGACCTGGACCTGCCCGAACCCGTCCTCCCCGAGGGCGTCTGCGTACGCGCCTTCGTCCCCGGCCAGGACGACGCGGCCTGGCTCGCGGTGAACGCCGACGCCTTCGCCCACCATCCCGAGCAGGGTTCCCTGACCCAGCGCGACCTGGACGACCGCAAGGCCGAGCCGTGGTTCGACCCGGCGGGCTTCTTCCTGGCCGAGAAGGACGGCGAGCTCGTCGGATTCCACTGGACCAAGGTGCACGCGGACGAGGGCCTCGGCGAGGTGTACGTCCTCGGGGTGCGGTCGGGCGCGCAGGGCGGCGGCCTCGGCAAGGCGCTGACGACGATCGGCCTGAACCACCTGGCGCAGGCGGGCCTGCCGACGGCGATGCTGTACGTGGACGCGGACAACAAGGCAGCGGTGAGCGTCTACGAACGGCTCGGGTTCATCACGCACGAGACGGACCTGATGTACCGCACGGAGTCCTGAGCGCCGACGGAGTCCTGAGCGGCGGACGAACAGAGGAAGGGCGCGGGGGGGGGCCCCCGGGGGACCCCCCCCCCCCCAGGGGGTGGGCCCGCCCCGCGGCGGGGGGGCGCGGGGCCGGGCGCGGCCTTATGGCGCCCCCCCCGCCCG
>NZ_JBEYWZ010000022.1:58075-98171 GCF_040644915.1 Streptomyces sp. NPDC046925
CCTCGGGCGCCCTGGGCCTCTGCCTCCTGCGCGAATCCCTCGCCTACGCCTGTACGGATGTTCCCCCGGGGAACACCGCGCCCTTCCTCTGTTACTGCGCCGCCCTACTTCGGGTCGAGCGGCTTCAGGCACATGCTGTACTGCACCCGGCCGCGCCGGGTCTGCTCGTAGCGGGACTCGCCCGGCTCGCACTCGGCTTCGTACTTGCTCGTGACCTTGTACTCGGCCGTGGCACCGGAGCAGTCGACCTTTTCCATGTCCGGGCTGCTCGTGGACCCCTTGTTCTGCACGCAGTCACCGATCTCGGCGGCCGCGGGCGCCTTGGCGGCCTCGCTGCCGGGGCCGGTGGTGTTGCCGCGGCTCGAGTACCACCAGACGCCCGCGATGACACCGGCGATGAGCAGGACCACCACCTTCATCAGCGGTGACTGCCGGTTGAACGAACCGCCACCGCCACCGCCACCGCCGCGCGGGCGCTGGGGCTGCTGGGGCTGCTGAGGTGCGAACTGCTGCTGTCCGTAGGGCTGCTGCGGCTGCTGACCGTACTGGGGCGGTGGCCCCTGGTACGGCGGCTGGCCCTGATATTGCGGCTGGCCCTGGTACGGCGGCTGACCCTGGTACGGCTGCTGGCCGTAGGGCTGCTGTGGCTGCTGGTAGCCGCCGTGAGGCGGCGGAGGCATGGACAAGGCAAGTCCCCCGACTTTCCATACGTGTTCACGTCAATGCTGAGCGGCAGACGTTACAAGACCCGGCGCCCCTTGACGGAACCGCCCCCCTTGCACCACCCTTTCACTACTCAATTAGTGAAAGGGTGGTGCAAGGGCATGGTCGAGTTCCGTATCGACCGGCGCAGCGGCGTCGCCACCTATCTCCAGATCGTCCAGCAGACCCAACAGGCCCTGCGCCTGGGCCTGCTGGAGCCGGGCGACAAGCTGCCCACGGCGCGTGAGGTCGTCGAGGCGACGGCCATCAACCCGAACACGGTCCTGAAGGCCTACCGCGAACTGGAACGCGAGGGCCTGGTCGAGGCCCGCCGCGGACTCGGCACCTTCGTGCGGAAGTCACTGGGCTCCACGCCCACCGACTCCCCGCTGCGGGGCGAGCTGAGCCAGTGGGCCGCAAGGGCCCGCGCCTCCGGTCTGGAGAGGGACGACGTCGCGGCGCTGTTCAGCGCCGTACTCGAAGAGCAGTTCACACAGGCAGAGCAGCAGCACGTGACCGAGGGGGACCCCGCATGACCGACACCGCCATCGAGGCGGCCGCGCTTGCCATGAGTTACGGGCGGCGGGGCCATGCCCTGCTCGACTGCTCCTTCCGGCTGCCCGCCGGACGGATCTGCGCGGTCGTCGGGCCCAACGGCGCGGGCAAGTCGACCCTGCTCGCCCTCGCGGCCGGACTCCTGAGGCCCACCGGGGGTGCCCTCACGGTGCTCGGTACCGACCCGGCCGCCGCACGCGAGCACGTCGCGTACGTCGCCCAGGACAAGCCGCTCTACCCGCAGCTCAGCATCGCCGACACCCTGCGGCTCGGCGCCGAGCTGAACCCGGGGCACTGGGACGCCGACCTCGCCGAACGTGTCGTACGCGAAGGCGACTTGGACCCGTCACTGCGCATACGCACGCTCTCCGGAGGCCAGCGCACCCGCGTCGCGCTCGCCCTCGCGCTCGGCAAGCGGGCCGAACTCCTTCTCTTGGACGAGCCGATGGCCGACCTCGACCCGCTCGCCCGGCATCAGCTGATGGGGACGCTGATGGCCGAGGCCGCCGAGCACGGCACCACCGTGGTGATGTCCTCGCACATCGTCGGCGAACTGGCCGAATCCTGCGACCACTTGCTGCTCGTATCCGGCGGCCGGGTGCGGCTCGGCGGCGGCATCGACGACCTCGTCGGCGCGCACGCCCTGGTCACCGGGCGCCGCCCCGTCGAGGACCTCGCCCCGCACACCGTCGTCGAATCCCGCGCCACCGGACGCGGCCTGGCCGCGCTGATCCGCCCCGAGGGCCCGGTCGGCGAAGGCTGGGACGTCGAAGAGCCGTCCCTGGAGGAACTGTTGCTCGCCCATCTGCGCTCGCCGGAGGCCCCGGCGCTCCTCACTCCGAGCACCACGGCCCGCACCGAGCGCGAGGTGACGGCATGAGCGCGCCTCTCCTTCGCGGTCCGCGCTGGGCGGACGTCCGGCTGCATCGCACCACCTTGTGGACGGCGCTCGGCCTGCTCGTCTTCGCGGCCGTGCTGACCGGCTTCTTCCGGTGGGCCGCCGCGGCTTACCCGCAGACGCTGGACAGCTGCGGGGCAGGGCCCTGCGAGAACGCCTTCCTCGGCTTCGCGAGCGCCCAGGACCTCCTGAACGAGTTCATGCGGAAGGCGTCCAAGGGGCTGCTCCTGCTCCCCCTCCTGATCGGCGTCTTCGTCGCGGGCCCGATGGTCGGCCGCGAGCTGGAGTCCGGGCTGCACCGGCTCGCCTGGGTCCAGTCGGTCACCCCGGCGCGCTGGCTCGCCTCGAAGCTGACGGTGGCCGCGACCCTCGCCGTCGCCGGAACGCTCGCCCTCATGGGTATCTTCCAGCTCGGTGCCTCCGGCGTCCTGGGCCGCTGGAACCTCTCCTGGAGCGAGCAGGGCGTCTTCGAGACGACGGGCCCCACTCTGGTCGCGTACTCCCTGCTCGCCGTGGCCGTCGGCGCGCTCGCCGGGCTCCTCGTGCGCCGGACGCTGCTCGCCATGTCCCTCACGGGCCTGGTCACCGGTGGCGTCCTGCTCGGTCTGGGCAATCTGCGCTGGCATCTGTTCCCGGTGGACACGGTCTCGGGGCCGGCATCGGGCACGTCCACGAGCTACACGATGCACGATCTCCCCGTGGACTCCCTGATCATGGACATGGGGGTGCACAACGCCGCCGGTGAACGCTTCGTCGCCGGGCAGTGCTCCCCCGATCAGATGGCCGACTTCCCCTGCCCCAGCGACACCGGCATCACCGGCTGGTACGCGGAGTTCCACCCTCACGCGCACTTCTGGTACGTCCAGTTGATAGAGACGGGTATCGTCCTCGCCCTCACCGCCGCAGTCTCCTACGCGGCGTTCCGCGTGCTCAGGCGCCGTACGGCCTGAAGCCCGGGCCCGTGAAGAACAACCCCCCGGACGTGTAGACGTCCGGGGGACCCCGGCACATGTCCCGCACGTCATGTCGCCGTAACCAGCGATTCAGACTGGCTTGCGATCCTCGCTCAATGCAGCCCGCCGTGCCCGACCCTCTCCCCATGAACGGGAAGCTTCATCTCACCCCGGCATCCTCCGACGCGCCTATCGGTGTCCCCGCGCGGAAGAATGGGGCCATGAGCCAGCCCAGCACGCAAGGTCAGGTCCAGCACGCCCAGCCCTCCGTAGGCTCCATCGCCGCCCACCGCCCGCACACGCTGTCCGCCGCGGTCTCCGACCTCGACCCCGACATCGATGCCGACCTCGACGCGTACGACGAGGACGGCCAGGTGGGGCACGACGGGCAGGAACTGCCGCAGGGCCGGTTCCTGGACCGGGAGCGCAGCTGGCTGGCCTTCAACGAGCGCGTTCTGGAGCTCGCCGAGGACCCGAACACCCCCCTCCTCGAACGGGCTAATTTCCTGGCGATCTTCGCCTCGAACCTGGACGAGTTCTTCATGGTCCGGGTGGCGGGTCTGAAGCGGCGCATCGCGACCGGCGTCGCCACCCGTTCGGCCTCAGGTCTGCAGCCCCGCGAGGTCCTCGAACTGATCTGGAACCGTTCCCGCGAGCTCATGGCCAGGCACGCCGCCTGCTACCAGGAGGACGTCGCCCCCGGCCTCGCCGACGAGGGCATCCACCTGGTCCGCTGGAACGAGCTCACGGAGAAGGAGCAGTCCCGCCTCTTCACGCTCTTCCGCCAGCAGATCTTCCCCGTCCTGACCCCCCTCGCGGTCGACCCGGCGCACCCCTTCCCGTACATCTCGGGCCTCTCGCTGAACCTCGCCGTGGTCGTACGCAACCCGGTGTCGGGACACACTCACTTTGCGCGCGTGAAGGTACCGCCGCTGCTCTCCCGCTTCCTTGAGGCCTCCCCCCAGCGGTATGTCCCCATCGAGGACGTCATCGCCGCTCCCGCGCACCTCGCGGAGCTTTTCCCGGGGATGGAGATCCAGGAGCACCACATGTTCCGGCTGACCCGGAACGAGGATCTGGAGGTGGAGGAGGACGACGCCGAGAACCTTCTCCAGGCCCTGGAGAAGGAGCTCATGCGGCGCCGTTTCGGGCCGCCCGTGCGCCTTGAGGTCGAGGAGTCCATCGACCGGAACGTCCTCGACCTGCTCGTGCGCGAGCTGAAGATAAGCGAGGCCGAGGTCTATCCGCTGCCGGGCCCGCTCGACCTGACGGGGCTCTTCGGCATCGCGGCCCTCGACCGGCCCGAGCTGAAGTACCCGAAGTTCATCGCGGGCACGCACCGCGACCTCGCCGAAGTAGAGTCCGCTTCCGCCCCGGACATCTTCGCCGCCCTTCGCGAACGCGACGTACTTCTGCATCACCCGTACGACTCGTTCTCCACGTCCGTGCAGGCCTTCCTGGAGCAGGCGGCCGCCGACCCGAACGTCCTCGCGATCAAGCAGACGCTGTACCGGACATCGGGCGACTCCCCGATAGTCGACGCGCTGATCGACGCCGCCGAGTCGGGCAAGCAGGTGCTCGTCCTGGTCGAGATCAAGGCGCGCTTCGACGAGCAGGCGAACATCAAGTGGGCCCGCAAGCTGGAGGAGGCGGGCTGCCATGTCGTCTACGGCCTCGTCGGTCTGAAGACGCACTGCAAGCTGTCGCTCGTGGTCCGCCAGGAGGGCGACACCCTGGTCCGCTACTCACACGTGGGTACGGGCAACTACCACCCCAAGACGGCCAGGCTCTACGAGGACCTGGGGCTGCTCACCGCCAAGCAGGAGGTGGGCGCCGACCTGTCCGACCTCTTCAACCGGCTCTCCGGCTACTCGCGCCGCGAGACCTACCGCAGGCTCCTCGTCGCCCCCAAGTCCCTGCGCGACGGCCTGATCTCCCGCATCGAGAAGGAGATCCAGCACCACCGCGCGGGCCGCCCGGCCTACGTGCGCATCAAGTGCAACTCGATGGTCGACGAGGCGGTCGTGGACTCCCTCTACCGCGCGTCGCAGGCGGGCGTGCCGGTGGACGTGTGGGTGCGCGGGATCTGCGCGGTGCGGCCCGGCGTCGCGGGGCTCTCGGAGACGATCCGGGTCCGTTCCGTGCTCGGCCGCTTCCTGGAGCACTCCCGCGTCTTCGCCTTCGGCAACGCGGGCGAGCCCGAGGTGTGGATCGGCAGCGCCGACATGATGCACCGCAACCTCGACCGACGTATCGAGGCACTGGTCAGGGTCACCGACCCGGCGCACCGGGCGACGCTGAACCGGCTCCTGGAGACCGGCATGTCGGACACCACCGCCTCCTGGCACCTGGGCGCGGACGGCAACTGGACCCGGCACGCACTGGATCCGGAGGGCCAGCCCCTGCGGAACGTACAGGAGACGCTCATTGACGCCCGGAGGCGCCGGCGTGGCACAGCTAAACCATGAGACGACCACGGGCGACGTCCTGTCGGCCTATCTGCAGGGCCAGGCCACGGAGTTCCTGCGCTCACTGAGGCTGCACCGCGAGTCGACGACCGACGCGCAGGGCGCGGAGGACTCCCTGGAAGCGGCCCGCGCCCTGCGCCGCGCGGCCCGCCGCATCGGCGGCACCCTGCACACGTTCCGCCCGCTCCTCGACCAGGAGTGGGCGGCCGGGCTGCGGCCCGAACTGGCCTGGCTCTGCTCCACGCTGGCCCGCGAACACGCGTTCGCGGCCCGCCTCGACCGCCTCCTGGACGCCTTGCACCGCCTCTCGGGCACACCGCAGGTACCGGCACCCGTCACGGCCGGCGCGCCGGCCGCGGGCAGGCGTTCCGCTGCCGCGGGGCGGACCGGCTGGGCGCAGCCCGCGACGCGGGGCGCCGACGACCAGGGCAGCACCCCGAGGGGCCTGACGGTGGGCGCGGCCAAGGCGGCGGCCCTCCTCGAGCGTCAGCTGACCCTCGCCCGTACGCGGGCCCACTCCGCCGCGCTGCAAGCGTTCGGCTCCTCCCGCTTCCACGCGGTCGCGGACAACGTGGCCGTACTGGCCAGCGAGGTCCCGCTGATCCGGGCCGCGGAGGACTTGAAGCCCCTCGCGGCCAGGGCAGAGGAAGAGCTGGCGGAAGCCGTCGCCGGGCTCCCCCTGGGCCAGGCGGGCCACCCGTACAACGCGGAAGCGCTGACGCACGGCCTCGCCGCCGAAACGGACGCCGCCCCCGAGGCCCAGGACCTCCCCTGGTTGCACACCCGCACCCTGCTGCGCCTGCACAGATACGCCAGGGAAGTCCTCGTCGGAAGCCCGGACGACGACCCGCGCCTCGCGGAGGCGAGCCACGCCCTGGACCGCCACCGTGACGCCGCGGACGCCGCGTCGGCCGCGGCATCGGCCGCCCGCACCCCCCGCATCGCCCCGGCGACGGCGTACGCCCTCGGCGTCCTGCACGCCGACCAGCGTCACGAGGTGGAAGCGGCCCGCTTCATGTTCCACCAGGCCTGGCTCCGCGAGACGGAAGCGGTGAGCACCCCATGACGTATGCCGATGGTGAGGTCGTCCGTGCCGCGGGCTGTGTCCTGTGGCGCCACTCCCCCTACGACGGGGAGCTGGAGATCTGCCTGGTCCACCGGCCGAAGTACGACGACTGGTCGCACCCCAAGGGCAAGCTGAAGCGCACCGAGGCCCCGTTGGCCGGCGCCCTGCGCGAGGTCGAGGAGGAGACGGGGCACCTCTGCGCCCCCGGCGCCCGGCTCCCCACGGTCCGCTACCAGGCCCAGGGCCGCCCCAAAGAGGTCAGCTACTGGGCGGCGGAGGCGACGGGCGGTCACTTCACGCCGAACAACGAAGTCGACCGCATCATCTGGCTCTCCCCGGCCGCGGCCCGCAACCGACTCACGCAAGCCCGCGACCAGCAGCTCGTCGATGCCCTGCTCGGGATCCTCAACCCGGCGTAACGAGTCCACTACGTTCCGTGGTGCGGGGCCTAACCAGGCCGACCGCCGAGGTTCACCCGCCGTTCACTCCTGCCCATCGGCCGCTTCATCTGCCCTGCCTAATTTCAGCCGTACAAACACAACGTAAGACCGCAGAACCCGCAGGACAGCAGGACCGCAGGACAGCAGAACCTCGTACGACGAAGACCTCGCACGCCGCCAGCAACGAGCCGGCGGCTCCCGGAAGGAAAACCCGAAAGTGAAGCTTCAGCGCAAGAACCGGCTCCGCGCCCTCTCTCTCGGCGCCATCGCCGTCTCCGGCGCCCTGGCCCTCACGGCGTGCGGCTCCGACGACACGAGCGGCGGCAGCGGCGGCAGCGGCAAGGAGAGCGCCGCCAACGCCAACATCAAGTGCGATGACGCCAAGGGGCAGCTCGCGGCCTCCGGTTCGTCCGCGCAGAAGAACGCCATCGACGCCTGGCGCAAGGTCTACTCGACCGCCTGCAAGGACGTTCAGCTGAACTACAACCCGACGGGCTCCGGCGCCGGCATCACCGCGTTCATGCAGGGCCAGACCGCCTTCGCGGGCTCCGACTCGGCGCTGAAGCCCGAGGAGATCGCGGCGTCGAAGAAGGTCTGCCAGGACAGCCAGGCCATCGACCTGCCGATGGTCGGCGGCCCGATCGCCGTCGGCTACAACGTGCCCGGCGTGGACAACCTCGTCCTGGACGCCGAGACCCTCGCCAAGATCTTCGACGACAAGATCAAGACCTGGGACGACAAGGCGATCAAGAAGCTGAACCCCGACGCCAAGCTCCCCGGCACCAAGATCCAGGCGTTCCACCGCTCGGACGAGTCCGGTACGACGGACAACTTCACCAAGTACCTCAAGGGCGCGGCCCCCTCCGCCTGGTCGCACGAGCCCAGCAAGTCCTGGGAGGCCAAGGGCGGCCAGTCCGCCAACGGCTCCTCCGGTGTCGCGGGCCAGGTCAAGCAGACCGAGGGCGCCATCTCGTACTTCGAGCTCTCCTACGCCTCCGAGGACATCAGCACGGTCGACCTGAAGACCGACGCCAAGGAGCCGGTGAAGGCCACCGTCGACAACGCCTCCAAGGCGATCTCCGAGGCCAAGGTCGTCGGCAAGGGCAACGACCTCGCCCTGGAGCTGAACTACAAGCCCACCGCCGAGGGCGCCTACCCGATCACCCTGGTGACGTACGAGGTCCTCTGCGAGAAGGGCAACAAGGCCGAGACCCTCGCCGCGACCAAGTCCTTCCTGACCTACATCGCCAGCGAGGACGGCCAGAACGTTCTCAAGGAGAACGACTACGCGCCGATCCCGGCCGAGATCATCGCCAAGGTCCGCACGACCGTCGCGGCCCTCAGCTAGCTGAACCGAGTGCGGCCGGCCCCGCGAACCAGGGCCGGCCGCACCGTCCGGTGCACCGCCGCCAGGAGCAACTCCCGCCGAACAAGCGGTGATCGGCTCCGCAGACCGGAGAATCCCATGGATATACCAAGTAGTACGACCTCACCTCCACCCCTCCACGACGTCAAGCCGTCGCAGGTCACGCCCAAGCGTGCCGCCCGCGGCGCCACCCGCCCCGGTGACCGGATCTTCCTCGGCCTCTCGCGCGGCTCCGGCATCGCCCTCCTGGTCATCATGGCCGCCATCGCGGCCTTCCTGACCTACCGGGCGGCCCTCGCGCTCTCCGACAACACGGGCAACTTCCTCACCACCTTCGAGTGGGACCCGGCCGGTACGACCACCGGCGGCAAGCCGTTCTTCGGCATCGCGGTCCTGGTCTTCGGCACCGTGGTGAGCTCGATCATCGCCCTCGTGATCGCCGTCCCCGTCGCCATCGGCATCGCGCTGTTCATCTCGCACTACGCGCCGCGCAGCCTGGCGACCCCGATCGCCTTCGTGATCGACCTGCTCGCCGCCGTGCCGTCCATCGTGTACGGCCTGTGGGGCGCCCTCGTGGTCGCCCCGAACCTCACCGGCCTCTACAGCTGGCTCGACGACTACTTCGGCTGGACCGGGATCTTCGAGTACCAGGGCGGCGCCCCGCGCTCCCTGATGACCGTCGGCATCCTGCTCGCCATCATGATCCTTCCGATCATCACGAACGTCAGCCGCGAGGTCTTCCTCCAGGTCCCGAAGATGCACGAGGAGGCCGCGCTCGCGCTCGGCGCCACGCGCTGGGAGACCATCCGCATGTCGGTGCTCCCCTTCGCCCGCTCCGGCGTCATCTCCGCCTCGATGCTGGGCCTCGGCCGCGCGCTCGGCGAGACCATCGCCGTCGCCACCGTGCTCTCCCCGAGCTTCGTGATCAACGCTTCCGTGCTCGACTTCGGCGGCGGCACCTTCGCGCAGAACATCGCCAGCAAGTTCAACGAGGCCACCGAGTACGGCCGTGACGCGCTCATCGCCTCCGGCCTGGTCCTCTTCGTCATCACCCTGCTGGTCAACGGCGCGGCCCGCCTGATCATCGCGCGCCGCAAGGAGTACTCGGGGGCCAACGCATGAGCGCCACGACCATCGCCAAGCAGCCCTCGACCCTGCGGGGCGCGCAGCTCCCGCGCTGGACGCCGGCCGTCGTCGCGCTCGGCTCCGCCGCGATCGCCATCGCCATCGGCGTGGGCGCGGACCTGCACAGCCGTATCCAGTGGGGTCTGATCGCGGCCCTCCTCTACATCGTCGCCTCGTACGTCATCGCGGTGGCCGTCGAGGGCAAGCGCCAGGCCAAGGACCGCCTCGCCACCTCGATGGTGTGGGTCATGTTCCTGCTCGCGGTCGTCCCGCTGGCCTCCCTGATCTACGAGACCATCGAGCGCGGCTCCACCGTCTTCAACGGCTACTTCCTGACCCACTCCATGGGCGTGATCGCCGACGACGAGCCCGGCGGCGGCATCTACCACGCGATCCTCGGCACCCTGGAGCAGGTGCTCCTCGCCTCTCTGATCGCCGTGCCGATCGGCCTGCTCACCGCGATCTACCTCGTCGAGTACGGGCGCGGGAAGCTCGCCAAGACCGTCACGTTCTTCGTGGACGTCATGACCGGCATCCCCTCGATCGTCGCGGGCCTGTTCGTCCTCAGCTTCTGGATCCTCATCCTGGGCTTCGACTTCTCCGGCTGGGCCGGCGCCATGGCGCTCGCCATCCTGATGATGCCGGTGGTCGTGCGCTCCACGGAGGAGATGCTCAAGCTCGTCCCGAACGAACTGCGCGAGGCCTCACTGGCCCTCGGCATCCCGAAGTGGCGGACGATCCTGAAGGTGGTCCTGCCCACCGCGATCGGCGGCATCACGACCGGCGTCATGCTCGCGGTCGCCCGTATCGCGGGCGAGACCGCGCCGGTGCTGCTCCTGGTCTGGGTGAACCCCATGATCAACACGAACCCGTTCGAGGGCTCGCAGGCCTCGCTGCCGCTGTACATCTACCAGCAGTACGCGGCGGGCAACCAGGCCGGTTACGACCGCGCCTGGGCGGCGGCCCTGGCCCTCATCGGCTTCATCATGATCCTCAACCTGGCGGCCCGCGGCGTAGCCCGCTGGAAGGCCCCCAAGACGGGCCGCTGACGCGGCCACTCAGCGACCCTCTCGTACCCCCTCGAAAGAAGCAGTGATCCCCATGGCCAAGCGAATCGACGTATCGGGCCTGACCGCCTTCTACGGCTCCCACAAGGCCATCGAGGACATCTCGATGACCGTGGAACCCCGCTCCGTGACCGCCTTCATCGGCCCCTCCGGCTGCGGCAAGTCCACCTTCCTGCGCACCCTCAACCGCATGCACGAGGTCACCACCGGCGGCCGCGTCGAAGGCAAGGTGCTCCTGGACGACGAGGACCTCTACGGTTCCGGCGTCGACCCGGTCAACGTGCGCCGCACGATCGGCATGGTCTTCCAGCGCCCCAACCCCTTCCCCACGATGTCGATCTTCGACAATGTGGCGGCGGGCCTGCGGCTCAACGGCTCGTACAAGAAGAGCGAGCTGAACGCGATCGTCGAGAAGTCCCTCAAGGGCGCCAACCTCTGGAACGAGGTCAAGGACCGCCTGAACAAGCCCGGCTCCGGCCTCTCCGGCGGTCAGCAGCAGCGTCTGTGCATCGCGCGGGCCATCGCGGTCGAGCCGCAGGTCCTGCTCATGGACGAGCCCTGCTCGGCCCTGGACCCGATCTCGACGCTCGCGATCGAGGACCTGATCGGCGAGCTCAAGGAGCGCTTCACGATCGTCATCGTGACGCACAACATGCAGCAGGCGGCGCGCGTCTCGGACCGTACGGCCTTCTTCAACCTCGCGGCGGTCGGCCAGCCCGGCAAGCTCGTCGAGATCGACGAGACGGAGCGGATCTTCTCCAACCCGTCCGTGCAGGCCACCGAGGACTACATCTCGGGCCGCTTCGGATAAGCCCCACCCACTCCCCGCGGTGCTGCATGGCGGTGCCACCGCAGGGGCAACAAAGAAAGGCCCGCCCCCTGGCTCCCGGGGGGCGGGCCTTTCCGTTGCGCGTGTTGTGCGTCCGTTGTCCCTAGAGGAACGCGAGATTCACGATCCAGAAGCTCACCGCGGCGACAATGGCTGCGGCGGGCATCGTGATGAACCAGCCCAGAATGATGTTCTTGGCGACACCCCAGCGCACCGCGTTCACACGCTTGGTGGCGCCCACACCCATGATCGCGGAAGTGATCACGTGCGTGGTCGAGATCGGCGCGTGGAACATGAACGCGGTGGTGAACATGATGCCCGCGCCGGTGGTCTCGGCGGCGAATCCCTGCGGCGGGTCCAGCTCGATGATCTTGCGGCCGAGCGTCCGCATGATGCGCCAGCCACCCGCGTACGTACCGGCGGAGAGCATGAGCGCACAGGCGATCTTGACCCAGATCGGAATCGGCGCGTCGGCGTCCTGCACGTCGGAGATGACCAGGGCCATCACCACGATGCCCATGGTCTTCTGGGCGTCCTGAAGACCGTGCCCGAGCGCCATTCCGGCCGCGGACACCGTCTGCGCGATACGGAACCCGCGCTTGGCCTTGTGCGGGTTGGACTTCCGGAACATCCACATGATCGCGCACATCACCAGATAACCGGCGACAAGGCCGACCACGGGCGAAAGGAACATCGGAATCACGACCTTGTCGAGGACTCCGGACCAGATCACCCCGATTCCGCCGGCGAGCGCGGCTCCGACCATTCCACCGAAAAGCGCGTGGGAGGAGGAGGAAGGCAGCCCGAAGTACCAGGTGATGAGGTTCCAGACAATGGCGCCCACCAGGGCGGCAAAGAGGATCCACATTCCCTTGTTGCCTTCGGGCGTCTCGATCAGACCCTTACTGACCGTCTTGGCGACCCCGCTGCCCATGAAGGCGCCGGCGAGGTTCATGACGGCGGCCATCGCGAGAGCCGCGCGGGGCGTCAGCGCACGCGTGGAGACGGAAGTGGCGATGGCATTCGCAGAGTCGTGAAAGCCATTCGTGTACGTAAATCCGAGCGCGACGCCAATGGTCACGATCAAAGCAAAGGTGTCCATGGAGAGGCCTCAGGACTCCTTGACCGCGATGGTCTCCACCGTGTTCGCGACGTGCTCGAACGCGTCGGCCGCCTCTTCAAGCACGTCGACGATCTGCTTGAGCTTCAGTACCTCTATGGCGTCGTACTTGCCGTTGAAGAGCTGAGCGAGAAGCTTGCGGTGAATCTGGTCGGCCTGGTTCTCCAGACGGTTGACCTCGATCCAGAACTCGGTGAGGTTGTCCATCGTCCGCAGGTTCGGCATGGCCTCAGCCGTGAGCTCGGCGGCTCGCGACAGGACCTCGATCTGCTGCTCGACACCCTTGGGGAGTTCTTCGACCTGATAAAGGACGACCAGGTCGACGGCCTCCTCCATGAAGTCCATGATGTCGTCGAGGGACGAGGCCAGGTTGTAGATGTCCTCGCGGTCGAACGGCGTGATGAAGGAGGAGTTCAGCTGGTGGAAGATCGCATGTGTGGCGTCGTCTCCAGCGTGTTCCGCTGCCCGCATACGCTCTGCGATCTCGGCTCGGGCGGAGGCATCGGCCCCGAGCAGTTCCATCAGGAGCTTCGAGCCCGTGACAATGTTGTCCGCGGATGCGGCGAACATGTCGTAGAAGCTCGTCTCCCTGGGGGTCAGACGAAAGCGCACGTGGGGTCCTCGGGGTGCTTTGGATTCGGTCAGGCTGATGCTAGGCGCATCATCCGGCCACGGCTAACCGGCCAGACCCCAGTGTCGCCCATCAGGCACAGTGATCAGCACGCCCCCCGAGCAATCGAGTATCCTATACCCACCTGGGGTATAGGAAGCCAGGGGTGCAGGAAGCCAGTCGAGCCCGTGGCTTTCCTAGTGACTGCCCAGCAGAGTGACTGTCCAAGCAGGAGGACGCGATGACGACCACTGATGCGGCCGGTGTGGCCATGAACACCGAAGCGCCCTCCGAGCCCGGCCACGACCAGGGTGTCCACGGGTACCACAAGCAGAAGGACGAACACCTCAAGCGCCTCCGCCGCATCGAGGGCCAGGTCCGGGGCCTGCAGCGGATGGTCGAGGAAGACGTCTACTGCATCGACATACTCACCCAGGTCTCCGCGGGCACGAAGGCCCTGCAGTCCTTCGCCCTGCAACTCCTGGAGGAGCACCTGCGCCACTGCGTGGCGGACGCGGCGGTCAAGGGCGGCGACGAGATCGACGCGAAGGTCGAAGAGGCGACCAAGGCGATCGCGCGCATGATGCGCACCTGAGGCCGCAGGTCGGATGATCGGTCGGTCGGCTGGTCCCGCGGGTCGGCTGGTCTGCTGGACGGGCTGAAGGTGGATTGAAGGCGGATTGAAGGGGTGCGGCAGGGCCCGGGCCGCTCCCCGCCCCGGTGTCCGGGGCTCGGGACTACTCCCGGTTATCGCCTCGCCGCTGCTCCACACCAGTGGAGACGTTCAGGACCTCGTCAATGCGGTCGGCGCTCAGCCTTTCCTCACCGGCGGCACTCGCCGCGATGATGAGTTCGCCGCACAGCTCGATCTCGGCAAGGGCAACGTGGTCCTGAACAGTCGTACCGCGCACCAGAGCCACGTTCATCACCTCTTCCTGACCTTGCGTCCTGCCGGTACCGACTTCCTAGAGTAGGGAGCGGCCTACACACCGCGCATGGCACGGACGGACCATTTCCACACCCCCGGACGCAACTAGCCGGCTCCCGCTCCCTCCTGCCCCTTCCCCCTCCTTCTGGGCTGTTTTCCGCCCGCTTCCGCCTGCTTCCCGCCTACTTTTCGGCGATCTTCCCCGCGAAAATGTCCTTGCTCGCAGGGAGCCGCACACCCACCCGCACCCCGAAGTCGAAGAGCAGCGTCGTCGACGTCACCTCCGCGTTCGCGACACTGAACTGCTGCCGGAGCTTGCGCAGCCGCCCCTGCTCGTCGAGGTAGGCGTCGAACGGGATCTTGCCCTTGCTGAACCCTTTCGCCGCCGCACTCAGCGCCCGCCGCTGCCCCGGGGAAGCGGACTTCGCGGCGCTCGGCAGGTCCGTCGTCCCGCGGTAGTGCCGCACCGGCACGCCCGCCACCGCCGTCTCACCGACGTACGACGCCTTGCTCACGCCCCGCAGCAGCTCCGCGGCGGCGAGCGGGTCGGTGGCGCCGCCCGTGACGAGGTTGCCGTCCGAGAGCGTCGTCGTGTCGATCCGTACCCACTTGTCGGCGGGTACACCGGCGCCCCGGTTCTTCATGTAGAGCGCGCCGCTCGCCATCAGCTCGGTAATGGGACGGTGCTCGTCGTCCCCGGCGGGGTCCTTCGGCAGGACCACCACGAACCGCCCGACCTGCCGCCGGTAGTCGTACGAGCCCTTCCCGCGGATGGTCACGCGGGTACCGCCGCTGGCCATCTCCATGGACGTACGCGCCTTGGAAGTCTCCGCGCGGACAAGGGCGTCGGCGGACTTCCGCACCGCGTCGACGGCGTCCTCGGCAGCGCGCCGGTCGTCCGCGACGGCCCCGCCCCCCGAACAGCCCGTGGCGACGGCCATGAGACCCACCGCCGCGGCCGTGATGGCCGCTCCGCCTGTGCGCCTGTACTGCTGACCCATCGCCCGACTACCCCCAAGCCTTCCCGCGAGGTTCTGTAGCCCCCTGTCTTTCCGTGTAACGACCGGTACGTTGACCCGTCACGCGCGAGAGCCCCCGCCGGGCCCGGGTACGGTGGAGACGTGGCCGAGGAGCAGCAGCACGAACCCCATCGCACGACGACGGTCGAGCAGGGCCGATTCTGCGCCGCCCGGTGCAGCTGCGGCTGGCGAGGACCGGCCCGCAGAGCCCGGAGCAAGGCCAGGACGGACGCGGAGTCCCATCTGTCGGACAGGTAGGCCTCGGGGCGCCCCGCACAACTCCCCTTTCCGCTCACCGGAACCCACGGCTCTCGTACGCCGTCTCGTACTCCGGGAAGCAACCGGAGGCGGAGGCGCGTCATGGAACGACGTACGTTCATCAGCACCACGGCGGCGGCGACTGCGGCCCTCGCCGCGGCGGGGTGCTCCGGATCGGGCAGCGGCAGTGGCGGCGGAGGCGGTGGCGCCACGTCCCACAGCAAGAGCGCGCCCGGCTCCAGTACGCCCATCCGCTCGTCGAGCGCCGCCGCGTCCGCCTCCGCGAACCTCACCGCCCTCGCCAGGGACCTGGACGGCACCCTGGTCAAACCGGGCGAGGCCAAGTGGGCCGCGGCCCGCCAGCTCTACAACACGCGCTACGACACCCTGAAGCCGACGGCGGTCGCGTACGTCGCGGGCCCCGACGACATACGTACGACGCTCGCCTACGCCCGCGCGCACGACGTCCCGGTCTCCATACGCAACGGCGGCCACTCCTACGGGGGTTGGTCGTCCGGCACGGGCCGCCTGATCATCGACGTGTCGAAGCTGAACAAGACGCGGGCCAGTGGTTCGACGGCCACGGTCGGCGCGGGCGCGAAGCTGATCGACGTGTACCGCGCCCTCGCCGCGAAGGGCGTGACGATCCCGGCGGGCTCCTGCCCGACGGTCGGCATCTCGGGCCTGACCCTGGGCGGCGGCCACGGAGTGGTGTCACGGGCGTACGGCCTGACCTGCGACAGTCTCACCTCGGCGACGCTCGTCACGGCGGACGGCAAGCTGCTGACGGCGAGCAAGAGCGAGAACAAGGACCTCTTCTGGGCGCTGCGCGGCGCGGGGAACGGGAACTTCGGCGTGGTGACGGAGCTGGGCTTCCGCACGCACGCGGCTCCGCAGGGCGTCTCGGCGTACATGAACTGGCCGTGGTCGAAGGCGGCGGCGGTCATCAAGGCGTGGCAGGAGTGGGGCCCCGACCAGCCGGACGAGATCTGGTCGTCGGCGCACGTGGCGAACACGCCGGGCGGCACTCCGACCGTCTCGGTCTCGTGCTTCTCCCTCGGCACGTACGGGGAGCTCCAGAACGCGGTGGACCGCCTGGCCGACAAGATCGGCGCTCCGGCGCGCAGCGTCTCCCTGAAGCGGCGCTCGTACGAGGAGTCGATGGAGGTGTACGCGGGCTGCTCGTCCTTCTCGTCGGACGCCCAGTGCCATCTGCCGGGCGCGACGCCGGGCCGTAGCCCGCAGGGGGCGCTGAACCGCGAGACGTACGCGGCGAGTTCGGACTTCTTCGACCGCTCCCTCTCGGCGGCGGGCATCCGCGCCCTGCTCTCCCAGGTGGAGAACGTGACGGGCGCGAGCGGGGGCAGCATCGCGCTGACCGCGCTCGGCGGTGCGATCAACCGGGTCGACCCGACGGCCACGGCCTTCGTGCACCGCCGCAGCCGGATGCTGGCCCAGTACATCGCCTCGTGGCGCCCCGGCACCTCGGGCAAGCCGGCCCGGGCCTGGCTGAAAACGGCCCACAACGCGATGTCCCGCTACGCCTCGGGAGCGGCCTACCAGAACTACGCCGACCCCACCCTGAAGAACTGGCGCGAGGCGTACTACGGTTCGGCGTCCCCCCGCCTGAAAACCCTGAAGAAGCAGTACGACCCAAAGCGAGTCTTCGACTACGCGCAGGCGATCTAGTTCTTCCGGCTCCCAGCCCGTCCGGCGTTTGAGGACGAACTCGGCGAAGCCGGTGATTGACTGCACCCAAGCCCAAGCCCAAGGCCAAGGCCCTCGCGCCAGCGAGTTTTCGGGAAGGGGCGGGGTTGGGGACAAAGCCCGTTCCCCCGGACGGCCGCGCCCCGCAACCCGAACAGCTCACCCGACACGCCCTCAGGTGGCCCACTACGCTGGCCCCCGCTGCTCTAGGGGTATGACCCCACGAATAGCCACAGCCGCAGCCACCACAGCCGCCCTACTGGCCTTCGCGGCCCCCGCAGCCCACGCGGCCACCGCCGAGGCCGAAGCCGATCACCCCGCAGCAGGCCCCCTCACCGCAGCCTCCGCAGGAGTGACCGCGGCGGCGGCCGGCACAGGCTGGTGGCTGCTGAAGCGCCGCCGCTCAGAAGCAGACCCAGAAGTAGACCCAGAAGCCGCTTCAGAGGCAGAGACAGCGGCAGCCGCTACGCCGCAAGCCCCCGCTCATCGGGGCCCGCGGCCCCGGACGCCGCCCGCTGCGGAAGCTCCGCCACATCCTCGCCCCGCGGCTTCGCCCACACGAGACGGCCACCCCGCCCCGACCCCCCGACGGCCTTCGCCACAGGGGTGAGCAGAGCCATCGCCAGCGGCGAGAGCAGCAGCGCGACAGCCGTCCCGAGTGCGAATCCGCCCACGACGTCCGTCGGATAGTGCACGCCCATAAAGACCCGGCAGAAGCCTTCGAGCAGGGCGAGAGCTATGCCGACAAGACCGAACTTCCGGTTGGCCACGAAAAGCCCGACGCCAAGCGCCATCGCGAGCGTCGCGTGATCGCTCACGAAGGAGAAGTCGGTCTTTCCGTGCACAAGGAGCTCAAGGCCGTCATGGTCCTTGAAAGGCCGCCGCCGCTCGACGAATCCACGGATCGGCACATTCACCAGGACGGCGATCCCGGCCGCCAACGGCGCCCAGACGACAGCGGCGACAGATGAAGCGGCATCGTCCAGCGTCGCGCGCTTTCTCTGCCCCCACCAGCACCAGACGACCAGCAGAACAAGCGCGAGCAACAGCCCGTACTCACCGACGAATGCGACCGACTTGGCCAGCCAGTCCGGCGAATCCTCAGCCAGGCCGTTGATGTCGTAGAGCAGGCTGACGTCGGGGTTCGACCCGGTTGTATCGAGTCCAGCCATGGTGCTGTGGCCCCTTGTCTTCTCGCCTCGGACGCACCTTGCCGTACGCCCTGCCATCAACCCCCGTGGTCAGTGCTGCTTGCTGCGTGGTCAATGCCGCTCGCTACTGGGTGGTCGCGCTCTTCCGGTCACTTCAGTCAAGGGAACGCCCGGTCCCCCGTACTACGTTCCGCTCTCCACCGAATGATCACGCAGACGTTATCGAAGAGAGACTCATCGCCGCAGCTCAGAGAAGTGTACTGACGGAGAGTTCAAGCCATATAACGCCCCGCGCACACGCCCCGTATGAGCCTTTTACGGTGCCTCTCAAGCCGCCGATGGCTTGCTGGGCACGGCATTCGCCCCGTCCTCGGTGACGCGAGTCGCGCCAAAATAATCCGGCGTGTCGATCGGGTCGAACCGGATCACCGCACCGGCCCGTGGCGCGTTAATCATGTAACCCCCGCCCACATAGATCCCGACATGCCTGATGGCGCGGGAATTGGTGAGGTCGTCCGAGAAGAACACCAGGTCACCCGGGAGCAGTTCGTCCCGTTTCGGATGTGGTCCGGCGTTGTACTGGTCGTTGGCGACGCGCGGCAGATCGATGTCCACGCTTCGATAGGCGGCGAGCGTAAGACCGGAGCAGTCGAACCGGCCGCCCTGCTCGGGGGTTCCATTGCCGCCCCACAGATACAGCGTGCCGAGCTTCTTCTGCGCGTAGTAGATGGCTCCCGCCGACTGCTGCGAGGGCTGAACCCGGCTGGTGGGGCGGGCGAAGCTCTTCTCCAGGTTCGTGATGGTCTTCACGTAATTCTGGGTCTCGCGGTAAGGCGGCACGCCGCCGTACTTGATGACGGCGTAAGCGCCCGCGTTGTACGCGGCGAGCATGTTCTTCGTCGGGCTTCCCGGCGCGTCCTTCACATAACTCGCGAGTTTGCAGTCGTACGACGCGGCGGACGGGATGGCGTCCTTCGGGTCCCAGACGTCGCGGTCGCCGTCACCGTCACCGTCGACCCCGTGCGTGGCCCAGGTCCCCGGGATGAATTGCGCTATCCCCTGGGCCGCGGCCGGGCTCTTGGCGTTCGGATTGAACCCGCTCTCCTGGTACAGCTGCGCGGCGAGCAGGGCGGGGTTGATGGCCTTGCACAGATTGCCCCACTTCTGGACGAGGGGCTGGTAGCTCGCGGGCACGGCGCCTTTGGCGAGGCCGACGTTGCCCTGCCCGGCGCCGTCGGCGATGCTTCCGGCCGCCATGTACGTCCCGACGACGAGCAGAGCTATGAAGCTCATCGACCCGCTGACGCCAACGGCCGCGACCAGCCACGCCTTACGCACCGTCAACCACCCCTCACCGCACGGGAGTCCACCGCGCCTCAGTGTAGAGCCGCCACCCGTGCCCGCGGGGGATCTTGGATCTGCGGGCCGGGGATTGGGATCCGCGGTGCGGGGATACGGTTACGGGCATGGCCGAACACGTCCCCTCGAACCTCGACTGGATCCGCGCCGCCCCCGAGGGGGAGGAGGGCCCCGGACCATGGATCGAGATCGCGTACGGCCCGCAGGACGCGGTGTACCTCCGGGAGACCAGCGACCCGGAGAACGTCGTGACGACGACCCGGAAGAAGTGGGACGCGTTCGTACTGGGCGTACAGGCGGGCGAGTTCGACCACTTCGTGGAGGGCGTGGAGGGTGTCGGGGGCGTGGGGGACGCTTAGGCGCGGAGGGCCCTGGCCCTGGCCCCGTGTCCATGACCAATGTCCATGATCAAAACTTCGCCCGCGCGTTCCACCCGGCCGTTCCAGGCGAGGTACGTATCCGCAGGTCAGGGCCCTGAAACCATTCCAGCGTCCCGGATGACCCGGCGTTCCTTGTCCCCGCCGGGACCCGCCCCCTTAGCTGTGATCACCACAGCCCAGCACTGCTCACGTACTGAACTCACGTACTGAGCTCGCGTACTGACTCCGGGGGACCACCCATGAAGCACACCCGTAAGGCCGTCGCCGTCGTCATCGGTCTCGTCGCCGCCCTTTCGCTCACCGCCTGCAACGGCGACGACAACGCGTCGTCGGGGACCGACAGCAAGCCCACCGCGTCGGCGGACCAGGGCGGAGGCGGCTCGGACACGGACACCGGCAGCGACGCCGGCGGCACCGGCGAGGGCTCCGACGGCGGCGAGGGTTCCGACGGCGGGGACGCCCGGGGCGACGCTCAGGGGACGGCCGCGGGCACCGGGGACAACAGCAACGGCAAGGTCGGCATCTGCCGCACCGACGAGCTCGAAGTGAATGCCACGGACAACACCACCGACAAGACGGAAGGCGTCGTCACCGTCGTCTTCAAGAACGGCGGCGGCCGGGACTGCTCCATAAAGGGCTACGCGGGTGTCGATCTGACGGCATCCACGGGCGACACCCTCTCGGTGGACCGCAACGGCGAGCAGGCCGTGCCCGGAGTCCTGAAGGACGGCGATTCCGCCGCCTTCAACATCACGTTCCCGTACAACAACTCGGGCGGCTCCGGCGTCCGCATCAAGAGCCTCGTCGTCACGCCCCCGAACGAGACCAAGCACGTCACGCTGGACTGGCCCGCGGGCACGCTCCCGGTCTCGGACGGCGAGGGCGCGGTCAAGCTGGAGATCAGCCCGGTCGGTACGGTCAGCGACTCCCCGGCCGGCTGACAGCACGCCCACCGCATCAAGCCCAGGCACCTGCTCAGGCGGCCCGCGGCCGAATGACCTTGATGCCGAACCCGTACGACCCGATCGCCTCCGCCACCCCCATGAACAGCAGCGCGAAGTGCTCCTGCCCGCGCGCGGTCCCGATGCCTCCCAGGTCCAACTGGGAGGCATCGGTCCATCCCAGATCGTTGAGCAGCAGCCGGACCGTCCCCTTGGCGGCGTCATCGTCACCGGACAGGAAGATCGTCCCCGCCTCCTCCAGACTCCCCGGGTCCTTCATCACCACGGAGTCAACGGTGGCAAGCGTCTTGACCACCGACAGCTCGGGAAACGCCGCCTGAACCTCCTCGCCGAGGCTGTAGTTGGGATGCGAGAGCGCCATGCCTTCGGTGAACCCGACCCCGACGTCAACCAGCACTTTCCCGGCCAGAGCCGCAGCCCCGATCTCCTCCAGCACGCCCATCGACGCCGTACCGGGCGTGGCATTGACCAGCACACCCCCGTGAGCGGCGGCCTCCCGCACCCCGACAACGGCAAACCCGTCCAGCTCCGGCACCTCTCCCCGCTCCTTCGGGGATCGAGACCCCAGTACGACGTCGTGCCCCGCCACCTGCCACCCGGTGGCCAGCGCCCGAGCAACATTTCCGGTTCCCAGCAGTCCGATTCGCATGAGATCGACGCTAAGAGTCCCCCGTACGAGGGAAATCGGACGGAGGTCGCGGATGCGGTGGTCCCGTCGACGTACTCCACCAGCCCTAGCCGGGCCACAGACCCCGCACCGCACAACTAAGATCTTTTGCAAACGACGATTCCCCTCCTTCCCCCAGTTTTCGATTCCCACCCCTGCTCTGCCCGGTACATGCAGGTTGGGGCACCTATGGCGCAAACTTCGCACTGGCGAAATTGTGTGCCCCGCGGCTAGCGTCGACTGACCCACGACAACCGCCAGGGGGCAGGAATGGCCGAGAGGCTGAGGCTCGACGCCGTCGAGCTCGACGGATTCATGAAGCTGCTCGATGGATCCGTCACGTCCTTGAAGGGACTGCGAAACGCCCTGTCCGGCGCGACTGGCGGCGGCCTCGGGACGGGCGAGCTCGACAAGGCCTGCGAAGAGTTCCAGGAGGACTGGAAGTACGGCGCGGAGCAGATCGGCGAGCAGGCGGAGGATCTGAGCAAGATCATCGGGCAGAGCAAGGACGCCTTCCTGGAGGTCGAGGACGCGCTCGTGAAGGCGTTGCACAAACCCGGAAAGACCAATGACGACACGGTAGAGGTGCCGAAGTGACGGATACCTCCACCTATCCGCACCTTGGCTTCAATCCCGCCCCCGGCAACTGCGACACCGTAAAAGAGCTGCAGAAGAAGCTGACCAATTGCGTCACCGTCCTGCGCGACACCCGCAAGGTCGTCACCAAGCTGATGGACGGCAGCTACTGGGAGGGCGATGCGGCGGTCGCCTTTCGCGAGACCATCGACGGCGGGCCGCTGACGCTCAACCTGAAGAACGCCGCACGCTCCATCGAAAAGGCCGCCAAGCAGCTGGAGCGTTGGGAAGGCGATCTGGAGGACTACCAGCGCCGGGCGAAGGCGCTGGACGGCAAGGCCAAGGAGGCGCGGGAGGCGCTGAAGAGCGCGCAGGGGCACGCCGACACCGCCGGTGACGATCCCGACCTGGACAAGAAGGGCAGCAAGCAGGACGACGCGAAGAAGTCCCTGAAGCTCGCCAACGGCAAGGTCGAGGATGCTCAGGCGGAGCTCGACCGGATCCTGGGCAGGGCGCGGAGCCTGGAACACGAGCACACCGAGCGGTCCAATCACCGCGCGGAAAAGATCCGCCAGGCAACGGACAAACTGGCACCGCACGAGCCCAACTGGCTCGAGGACTCCTGGGAATGGATCAAGGAAAACCTTCCGGACATCCTCAGCGCGGTTGCGGGCGCCCTTGCGCTGGCGGCTCTGATCTTCACGGGTCCTATTGCGCTGCCGCTTCTGCTGGTGGGGGCGGCTGTTTTCAGCGTGGGGGCGCTTGCTTATCGACTTTCAGAGCCGGAGGTCCGTGCGTCCCTGTGGGACGGATTCACCAAGGGGGAGTTCGACTCCGACTTCTTCAGCAACTTGGTTTCGGTGGGGGCCGACACCCTAGGGATGGTGCCTGGGCTCGGAGCCGCCGCCAAGGGCGGCATCGAAGCCACACAGGCGATCCGCAACGGAGGTGAAGTCCTGAGCCTCGGAGGGAAGATGGCCAAATACGGCACTGCGATCTCGGACAAAGCCACTGAAGTCAGCAACTTGGCCAACCCCTTGCTCGAGCATGCGTTCAGTTGGTCAGCGAGTCCGCAGGTGTGGGTCGACAGCGTGGGCAAGGCTTCCGGCGGCATCGGCCTTGTGACCGCTGGATACGGCTTGTTCGATGACGACGAGCGCAGAGGTGAGGTCGGGACCGGGGTCGACGGCGCGCGACTCGGCGTCGACGTGCCCGGATTCCCGGCTGCCGCACGCTACCTCTTCTCGTGACCTTCTCCTCTGCAGAAAGAGCCACCTAGTGAACCCTGCCGACTTCACCACCGCGTGGGACCACCCACCGACGCGTCGTGCCTGGATCCTGCTCATGCTGAAGAACGTGGCCGGCCTGATCGTTTGGATCGGTGTCTGGATTGCGCTTCTGGGAGTTTCGCTCAAGACACCCAACTGGGCCGTATGGATCTTCATGCCGTACTGGATCTACAGCCCTTATCGCATGCTCGTCCAGTTGAGTTACATCCCCACAGCTCTGCGCATGCGACGCATTCTGCAGAGCTACCCGTGGCAGGTGCTTCGCGGCGTCTCGAACGGCCTCTCAAAGAAGCCAGAGGTTCTGGGTAATCAGTTCGGATGGTTCGAGTTTCCCAACCCTGCCGACCCAGAACGGCAACTCCCTCTGGTCTTCGCCAAACACTTCCGTGTCACCTGGTGGCACCGCCGCATGGCTCCCCGCGCCAAACCTCAGCTGAAGGCACAGATTGAGACGGTCTGGTTCGCCGGCGACCCTCGCATGATCGGTCTTATCGCCGCACCCACTCCGAGCGGCACGACTCCTCGCCGGATGATGATTCTCAACCAGCGCCTGGCATCAGCCAACACTGCCTCCATCACGGAGTGGGGTGCCTCGCCCTCGGACCTCGAGCAGGCTCGACGTGCCGGATTTGCCCCGGCTACTGATCCACTCCGCAAGAAGGAGATGCCCCGTTGAGTACCCCTGGGTTCATGCTCGATAAATCGATGGATGACCCCAACGCACACTTCTGGTTCGCCATCCCCGCGGGCTTCAACCCGATCCCCATCAGCGCGCTGCTGAACCCGCCCTGCTCCGCCGGAGCCGACGAGTTGCACGCCGCCCTTGAGCCAATCCTGGCCTCCGCCCCTGACGACGCCTCCCGCAAGAAGCTTCTGACGCAACTTGCTCTGGTCCAGCAGCTACTGGCTGTTTTGGTCGAAGGCTCCACCGTGCACTGCTCAATCGGCCTGCATCGCAACGACATCTCCGGCGGCGAAGGCGATGAGAGCAACGGCGGCCACCTGTTCTCCCTCTTCACCCTGTCCTGGCGGGACATCGCCACCGCCTCACCAGCCGTCACCGCCGCGCGAGCTGTCGCAGGTGCCGAGGGGCACACCCATATCGAGTACCTCGAACTGCCCTGCGGACCGGCGTCATTCAGTGAGATCGTCCGTACCCCGAACGCCGAATCCGGCCTCCCCCAGACCCCGCTCCTCCAGATCTTCGCCCACCTCCCGCACCCGGACGGCAAACGCCTCGTGGGCCTCACGCTCGGCACCACCGCCGTGAACCGGCGTGCGGAGTACCGAAGCCTCCTGCACCACATCGCCGAGAACGTCAGCTTCGTGGACCCTCTACTGGAGGCCGAAGAGATCAAGCGAGCTGCGGCCGGGCGGGGCTGAAGATTTTGTCCAGGTGGTAGTCGAGGGTGTTGCGTACGTCCGTCAGGGTGCGGCGTTCGTGGAGTATGTCGCCTCCTAGGCCGACCGCCGCTGCCACCAGGAGGTCCGCCTCGCGTTGGGCGTTCAGGCCCGGGGCCGTCTGACCACTCGTCTGCGCCGTGGCGATGAAACCGGCGACGAGTTCCTCCAGGGGGTGGTCGTCGCTCAGGAAGACCGCGGCGATCGCGGGGTCGGTGAGGCTGCGGGCGTAGTACGCGGAGAACACGCGCAAGGCCATGGCCCGTTGGGCGTCCAGGGGCAGGAACTCGTCCAGCATCGCGCTGAGTACGCCGCGGAGGTTCGCGGGGTCGTAGTGGACGCGGGTGCGTGCGAGGCGCTCGTTCTCGCGGTGGAGCAGGTGCAGGGCGGCCACCAGGAGCTCGTGCTTGCTGCCGAAGTGGTACTGGACCACCCTCAGCGATACGTCCGCCTCCGCCGCGATCTCCCGCATGCTCGCCGCGTCAAGACCCCGCTCGGCGGCGATGCGCCATACCGCCTCCGCGATCTGGCGGCGTCTGCGCGAGCGGGCGTCGGACGTGGGGGTGAGGCGCTCGGGCGCGGGGACCGGCGGTCGCTTCCGCTGGCGGTAGGCCCTCGCCTGACAGCTGCGGGAGCAGTAGAGAGCGGGGCGGCCGCGGCGCTTGCCGGCGGCGCTCATTCCGGCACGGCAGACCGTGCACCGGGGTCGAATTTCGTCACGCACATCCTCCACTATAGGGCGTGGAATGTGTGACTTAATGCAGGGAAATTGCTTCTGGTGGCGGTAATTCTCGTAACTCCGTTGATACGTTCGTATCGTGAAATACGACTTCCTGCAGATCCTCGGCGCCGTTCTCCTGTGTTTCTCCGCGCAAGGTCTCATCCGGCTGCTCATCGACCACGACTACGCGGGCCTCCTCGGCTGGCTCCCCGGCGGCTTCGCGCTCCTTCTGAGCGCGTACGTCGTGGCGGTCGCAGCCGGCTTGCTCCTGACTGGCTGGTCCCACACCCGGGCGAAGGCTCTCGGGCGACGGGACTGAGGGCTGGGCGGGTTGCCCGTATTGTGCGCGCTGCGTGTACTGCGTGCGCTGCGTGTACTGCGTGCGCTGCGTAAACAGTTGACTGGTGTCCAACTTTCCCCGATCGTAGGGGAATTGGGCGCAAATCAAGGCGCTGCGTTGTGACGGCTGGGGGGAGCCGAACATGCAACCTGGGGACGATCACGCGGTGTCTGCTGGCCAGGGGCCTGACGATGCGGTGCCTGGCCGGGGGCCTGACGGTACGGCGGCCGACAGGGAGCCCGCCGACGCGGCGCCTGGGCGAGGGCCTGCCGACCCGGCGCCTGACTCGGAGCCCAGCGACGCGGTGCCTGGCCGGGGGCCCAGCGACGCGACATTCGGGCCAGAGCCCAGTGACGTAGCGTCCGAGCCTGAGCCCAGTGATGCCGTTCCGGGCGGGGAAGGCGTGGGCGCCGACGCAGGCGTGCGCGACGACTCGGGCTCGGGCGCGGGGCCGGGTGAGGTGCAGCGGCCGACCTCGGATGCGACGCCCGACGCGGTGCCGGAGTCGACGCCCGGCAGCACGACGCCAACCGGCCCCAGCCCGGACAGAAGTCAGCACCCCGCGTCGGACGCAACCCCGAATGCAGCTACTGCAGGCCCCACGCCAACCGAGCCGACCGCCGGTGAGAGCCAGCACCCCGCGCCAAGCCCGACGCCGGTTACGACGACGCCAACCGAGCCCAGCCCGAGCGGAAGCCAGCCCCCCGCACCGGACGCACCGCCAAGCGCACCGCCAAGCCCGCCCCCCGGCGCAACGCCGGAGCCCACGCCCGCAAGCGCCACCCCGACCGAGCCGACCCCGGACCAGAGCCAGCACCCCGCGCCCGCCGCATCCCCCCACGGCCCCCACTTCGGGCCCCCGCCCCCAATGGCACCACCGCCCCCTCCCCCCACCACACCCCCCTACGCCCCACCCCTCCCCACAGCCGCGCCCGCACCCACCTACAGCCCACCCACAAGCCCCGCCAGCCCCGCACCCAGACCCGCCCCCGACCCCCTCCAAGCCCTCGCCGCCGCCCTCCTCAACCTCACCGGCGTCGGGCTCGGATACGTCCTCCTGAAGCAGTGGCTCCTCGCCGCCCTCTGCTGGGCCGCGACCGCCGCGCTGCTCATCGTGGCGCTGCCCGCCGAGGTCGACGGCGTCCCCGGCGGCGTACTCATCGGGTTCGTCGCCTTCCTGCTCCTCGCCGCAGCCGACGGCGCCCGCCGCGCCCTGCGCACCCACCAGAGCCGCCCGCTGCGCGCGCCGTTCGCCGTCGGGCTCGGGCTGGCCCTGCTCGCCGTCCCCGCCGGAGGCGTCGTCGCGTACGACGCCGCCCGCGACGAAGCCGTAGAGACAATGCTGCTCGACCGGCTCGCCAAGGCCGACCGGCTCGTCACCGCCTCCGGCAGCCGCAGCTTCGACGCCGCCGAGGACGACTACCGCTCCGCCCTCGCCATCTACCGCGACCTGGGCGACGACCACCCCGGATCGAAGGCCGCCGACCGCGTGCCGGACCGCCTCACCGCGTACTACAAGTCCGTCGCGGCCCCGTACGACGAGCGCGAGTACTGCGACGCCCTCAAGCCCCTGGAGTACCTCCGCACCCTCCCCGGCTCCCTCGGCAAGGACCGCCTCGGCTCCCTCGCCACCTGGCCCGACGACCGCCTCGCCACCTCCCTCTACGAGTGCGGCAGCCAGGGCCTCGGCACGACGGACGGCGGCGGCCACCTCGGCCGGCTCCTGCGCACCTTCCCCGGCTCCGACCAGGCCGGGAAGGTCGAGCCCGCCATCCGCGACGCCATCGACGAGCGATCGTCGGACCTGAAGGGCGCCGAACCCTGCAAGGCCACCGATGAGCTGCGCAACATCGGCTCCACCGCGAAGGCCCTCCCCGACGACGCGGGCGACGGCCTCTCCGGTGACGCCGCGAGCGCGGTGGAGTCCGGGACGTACGCGTGCGGCGTGGACGAGTTCAAGGACGGGAAGTTCGGGGACGCGGCCAAGACGCTCAACGACTTCGCGGGGACCTACAAGAGCAACGGCAAGCGCGACCGCGCCAAGGACATCGCCATCGCCGCCGAGATCGCCGAAGCCCGCCCCGCTGCGGGCCGCAGCCTGCCGCCGGCCAAGTCGCCGGGCGGCGGGAAACTCACGTACGTCCTGGAGAACGGCGGCCCCGGCCCCCTCGAAGTCCTCTACACCGGCCCCACCACCGGCAGCCTCAAGCTCGCCTCGTGCGTCGGCTGCAAGACGTACACCAGCAAGGCCAAGGGCAAGAAGGCCTGCCTGGCGGGCAGCGGATACCCGAGCAAGACGCTCCACCTGCCCCCGGGCGACTACCACTTCCTCTACAAGCGCGACGCGAGCAGCGTGGGAGGCGTCCGCAACAACACCGAGGGCAGCAAGATCCAGCCCGGCTACCGCTACACCGACTGCTCGTACGTCGTGACGGGCGGCGGCCTCGGTGACCTCGACGGGCTCGACGGGCTCGACGGGCTCGACGGCTTGGATGGGCTGGATAGCCTCGACGGGCGTACATGACCCATGATGTGAGTGGCCGTCACCGGGACCAGGGCAGAATGAGACCTGGTCAGAGGGCTCGCCGGTCCGTCATTGCCCGGCGTCACTCACCGTGATACACAGAGTAACCATACGTTTCAGCCAACGAATGACGCCAAGTCGACATGCACTGGCCCGTTTGTCGGCGAGAATGAGCTGTCCTCTGCGCTGCGGTAGACAGAGGTGACGGAACAACCCACTAGGGGCGGTGAGTTACACATGCTTTTGGCAGCCGAAAAAGGCGACATCACCACCATCATCGGCGGGATCGCCCCCGACTGGGGACCCTTCGGGAGCCTGGGCAACGAGGCACGGGTGATGATCGAGGTCGTGATGGCGATCGCCATCCTCCTCTGTCTCGGGATCGCGATCTGGGGCGCGGCGAAGCAGCGCATCGGCGCGACGGCGCTGCGCGACACCTTCAGCGCGGAACAGGGCAAGGGCCTGATCATCGCGGGCCTGACCGGCGTCTTCATCATCGGATCACTCGGCACGGTCTTCACCATCGTGTACGGCATGGCGGTCTAGTCCCGGCCGCCGTCCCACGCCCGTGCCCCCTCTCTCGTCCCCTCCTGCCCCCTCCCCCTGTCCCCTCCCCCCTGTCCCCCTCCGACCCACCCACCCGTCGCGCCCACCGGCTGAGGTTGCAACTCCCTGATGTCGAGTCACCACACCGCGCCCGCGCGGGAACCAGCACGGCTACCGTCGTATGTGGCGGTTCACCGAGAGGTTGAGGGGGCGTACGCGGCATGAGTCTCGACGACGAGCGGAACGGCGGCCTCTACGGCGGCTCGGGCGAGACCCGGACACGGCTCCCCGAGGGCGAGGGGGGCGGCCAGGATGTCTACGGAGGAGCGCGCAGATCCAGCCGTTCTTCGTCACGCAGCCTCGTGACGGTGGTCGGTGTGGTGGTCCTCCTCATCGCGGCTATCGCGTTCGCGAACCGCGGCGGGGAAGACGCCGGGGGCGGCGGCAGTGACGGCAAGAAGGCGGGGGCGGATCCCACGGCCCCCTCCGGGGAGCGGCCCGTCGACGGCAAGACGGGCGGGATCGCCTCCGGGTTCGCGAGGAGTGAGCAAGGGGCACAGTCCGCTGCCGCGAACTACGCATCCGCGCTGGGTTCTGACGGCATGTTCAACCAGGCCCGTAGGCACCAGATCGTGCAGGCCATTGCTGATCCCAGCTCGGTGAACAAGCTCCAGAGCGGATTCGACTCCGACTATTCGCAGGCCTTTCTGAAGAAGATCGGCCTCAGCAACGACGGCGGCGCTCCCGCGGGCAGCACGTTCGTGAACCGCACGCTGCCCGCCGGTACCAAGGTCAAGAACTACAGCGACAGCAGCACCACCGTCGAGGTCTGGTGCAACGGCCTGTTCGGTCTGACCGGCGAGAAATCCACTAACCCCGTGACGGGCAGCTGGTTCACCGTGACGATGAAGCTGAAGTGGAGTGGCGGCGACTGGAAGGTTCTGGACTCCAGCCAGAAGTCGGGGCCGACACCGGTAAACGGCGACAACCCCATCTCCGGAGCCGACGAGATCGGCAAGGCGGCCAAGGAGTTCGGAGGGTTCACGTATGCCCGGTAGCCCACGCCGTGCGCTCAAGATCACCGGTGTCCTCGCGGCAACGCAGACCGCAGCAGTGCTTACGGCCACGCGTGCTTTCGCAGCCCCGGAGCCGAAGGACGACCCCTGCGAGCTGATCGCGGGCCCCGCCAAAAAGTACTGCGAAAAAGGCGAAGGCGGCAGCGGTGACTCCAGCGGCAAATACCCCACCGAAGACCCCCTGACCTCCTCCCTGGACCCCCTCTCCTCCCTGGCGAAGGGCTGCGCGGACGCCGCCTCCTGGACCGTCGACAAACTCTCCGAAGCCGTGAAGAAGACCGCCGAGGTCGACTTCACGAACCCCAGCTTCCTCAAGCAGTACGCAGTCGTCTTCGCCGCGTCCACCATCCTGACCCTGCTCCTGTGGCTCCTCGCCGTCGCCAAGCGCGCAGTGCGCGGCGTCCCCCTCACCACCGCGCTCTCCGAAGCCATCGGATTCCTGTGGCTGACGGTCCTCGCCTCCGCGTTCACGCCGCTGATCCTCTATACGGTCGTCTCCGCGGCCGACGGCGTGAGTGACGTCATCGCGAAAGCGACGGGCGGTCAGACGGACACCTTCTTCGGGACGTTCTCCGAAGCCCTCAAGAAGGGCGAGGACATCGGCGGCGGCCCGATCATGCTGATCGTCGTCTCGCTGGTCTCGATCCTCGCCGCCGGCGTCCTCTGGCTTGAGCTCGTCATCCGGGCCGCCCTGCTCTACGTGGGCGCGCTGCTCGGCACCGTCGTGTACGCGGGCCTGGTCGACAAGAACCTGTGGACGCACGTCCGCCGCTGGGCGGGCATCATGATCGCCGTCATCCTCGTCAAACCGATCATCGTCATCGTGCTCGGTCTCGCCGGAGCGCTCTCCGCCGACGACGGGCCCGACGCCTTCTCGGCGGTCGTCTCCGGGCTCTCGATCATCCTGCTCGCCATCTTCGCGAGCGCCATGATCTACCGCTTCGTGCCCGGCTTCGGCGACGAGATCGCCAACTCCCGCAACAACCGCATCTCCCAGGGCGCCGAGAACCGCGCCGCGGCCGTCATCACCTCCCCCGCGTCCCTCGTGTCCCAGGGCATCAAGACCCACAGCTCCCGCGGCGGCGGAGGCGGCGGCAACAACCAGCCGCGGCCCGCCAACCCGGTCAGCGGCGGCGTCGCCGCCCACAGCTCCCGCGGCGGCGGGAGCGGCGGAGGCGGCTCATCGAACGGCGGCGGATCTGTCCCCTCCGCCGCGCCCCCGCCCAGGGGCAGCGCCACCAGCACTCCGCACGCGCGCAACCGCGGCGGAGGCGGCTCAGGAAACGGTTCCACTGGCAGTACCAAACGCACGGGAGGTGAAGGGCGTTGACGACTCAGTCCCACGTGTCGCAACCGATCGCGCCCCGCCGCACATATCTGATCGGCCGCGCGAGGCCGAACGCGATCGTCGGCAAGAACCGGGAGACCGGCGAGATCGCGCTGATCATCGCGGGAGCCTTCATCGGGATGATGTGCGGGCTCCTCGTCCCCGTCCTCTCCCTGCGCATCGTGCTGCTCATGGGCTTCCCCATGCTCGCGATCGCCGCGGTCTACGTCCCCTACAAGGGCCGCACGTTCTACAAGTGGTTCGAGATCAACCGCAGCTTCAAGCGCTCCCTCAAGCGCGGCACCGCCTACCGCTCCGCCACCCCCGAGGCGGGCATCCGCTTCGACGGCAAGGAGGTCGAGGTCGGCCCGCCGCCGGGCATCGGACGCATCAGCTGGCTCGCCGCGCCCTTCGGGCCGGATGAAATCGCCGTACTGCTGCATGCCGACCGGCGCACCGTCACCGCCGCCATCGAGATCGAGGGACCGGGCGTCGGCCTCCGCGACTCCGAAGACCAGGAAGCGCTGGTCGACCGCTTCGGGACGCTGCTCAAGCACGTCGCCAACGGAGACGGGTTCGTGACGCGCCTCCAGATGCTCGCGCGCACACTCCCCGCCGACCCGGACGCCCACGCCAAGGACGTCAGCGTACGAGGCGACGACCGGGCACTGCCCTGGCTGCAGCAGTCGTACGAACAGCTCCAGTCGATGGTGTCCACCAGCAGCGAGCAGCACCGCGCGTATCTGGTGGCCTGCATGCACTACTCCCGCGATCTGGCCGCCGAGGCGCAGGCCATGGCCCGCGCCAGCCGCCCGCACGGCGGCCGGAAGCTCGACAAGGACGCCGGTCTCGCCGTCGTCATGGCGCGCGAGCTGACCGACATCTGCTCGCGGCTCCAGGAAGCCGACATCCGCGTACGGCAGCCGCTCGGGCAGGGGCGTCTCTCCTCGCTCGTGCACTCCATGTACGACCCGGACCACCCCATCGACCACATCCAGGCGATGACGAAGCGCAACGCCTGGCCCGCCGAGCTCGACGCCATGGAGCCCACCTACCTCCAGGCCAAAACCCGCGAGTCCTCGACCCGCGCCCCCTGGTGCCACGCCACGGCCTGGGTGAAGGAGTGGCCGATGACCCCCGTCGGCGTGAACTTCCTCGCCCCGCTGCTCGTCCACACCCCGGACGTGATCCGCACGGTCGCGGTGACCATGGACCTCGAACCCACCGAGGTCGCCATCGAGCGCATGCTGACGGAGAAGACGAACGACGAGGCGGAAGCCAGCCGCCAGGCCAAGCTGAACCGCACGGTCGACCCCCGCGACATCGCGTCGAACTCCCGTCTGGACCAGCGCGGCGAGGACCTCGCGAGCGGCGCGGCCGGCGTCAATCTCGTCGGCTACATCACCGTCTCGTCCCGCTCCCCCGAAGCCCTCGCGCGCGACAAGCGCACCATCCGGGCCTCGGCCGGGAAGTCGTATCTGAAGCTGGAGTGGTGCGACCGCGAGCACCACAGGGCCTTCGTCAACACGCTGCCGTTCGCGACCGGCATCCGACGCTAGAGCTGAGGGCTGCCAAAATGCGGGATCCGCTGACCATCCTCACGGACGCCTTCACGTCCTTCCTGTTCGGGAAGGTGGAGACGACCAGACTCCCGGTGCGTACGTCGACGGGGCAGGCCCAGGCGGTCTATCTGCCGACGGCCGCCCCCGGCCTCGGCGACTCGGGCGTGATCATCGGGCGCGAGGTGTACTCCGGCAAGGGGTACATCTACGACCCTTTCCAGCTCTACGGCCAGCAGCTCCCCGCCCCGCACTGGCTGGTGCTCGGCGAGTCCGGCAACGGCAAGTCGGCCTTGGAGAAGACGTACGTCCTGCGGCAGCTGCGGTTCAAGGACCGGCAGGTGGTCGTCCTGGACGCGCAGGGCGAGGACGGCGTCGGCGAGTGGAACCTCATCGCCGAGGAGCTGGGCATAACTCCCATCCGCCTCGACCCCACGGCCGCGCTCGACATGGGGATCCGGCTCAACCCGCTCGACCCGGCGATCACGACGACGGGCCAGCTCGCGCTGCTGCGCACCATCATCGAGGTCGCGATGGGGCACGGCCTCGACGAGCGCTCGGGCTTCGCGCTCAAGGTCGCCCACGCGTACGTCAACGAGACGATCGTGGAGCGCCAGCCGGTCCTCACGGACATCGTGGAGCAGCTGCGCCATCCGGAGCCCGAGTCGGCGGAAGCGATGAACGTCGCCATAGACGACGTACGGGCGTGGGGTCTGGACGTCGCACTCGTCCTGGACCGCCTGGTCGACGGTGACCTGCGGGGCATGTTCGACGGCCCGACGACGGTCGGCATCGACCTGGACGCCCCGCTGATCGTCTTCGACCTCTCGCACATCGACCGCAACTCGATCGCGATGCCGATCCTGATGGCGATCGTCGGCGTCTGGCTCGAACACACCTGGATCCGCCCTGACCGCAAGAAGCGCATCTTCCTGGTGGAGGAGGCGTGGCACATCATCAACTCCCCCTTCGTCGCGCAGCTCTTCCAGCGTCTGCTGAAGTTCGGCCGACGCCTCGGCCTGAGCTTCGTGGCGGTCGTCCACCACTTGAGCGACGTGGTGGACGGGGCGGCGGCCAAGGAAGCCGCGGCGATCCTGAAGATGGCGTCGACGAGAACGATCTACGCCCAGAAGGCCGACGAGGCGAGAGCCACCGGCCGCGTCCTGGGCCTGCCGCGCTGGGCGGTGGAGATCATCCCCACCCTCACGCCCGGCATCGCGGTATGGGACGTGAACGGCAACGTCCAGGTGGTCAAACACCTGATCACAGAGACCGAACGCCCCTTGGTCTTCACCGACCGCGCCATGACGGAGTCCTCGGCGGACCAGTTCGTCGGCGACGACGCGCTGCGGGCCGCGGATCTGGAGGCGGAGGAGCGTGCGTCGTACATGGAGCAGCAGATGAACGGGCCGTCGTCGTCGCGTTCCGGGGTGGCATGAGCGATGGGATACCGGGAGCCTGAGCCCGAGTACCGCGACCGGGGCGGGCGGCGCGAGTCACGGGAGCGGGGCATTCCCGACGGCGTGTTGGTGGGCGGCCTCGCCTTCGTGCTCGGCCTGACGGTCCTCGTCTGGTCGGCGACGGGCCTCGCGGGCCTGTTCTCGCACGGCTCCTGGCCCGAGCACGTCACCTTCGGCAATACGCCGGTGGCGATGCGGCACCTGGTGCAGCAGCCCCACGACATCGCGGGCGCCTGGCCGGCCACTCCGGCCGCCCAACTCACGGGCTACGGCCTGTTCTGGGGCCTCCTGATCGGCCAACTGATGGTCCTGGTCGTCCTCACGATCTTCATCATGGGCACGGTGACGCGCTGGAGGGCGGTCCGAAGGGCGAGGCGCTTCCCGGCAGCGGCGACTACGCCTCCGGCTACGGCTACGGCTCCTGCGGACACCCCGATCGAGCACGTACCCGACCAGCCCTCGCCCGCTCCCGCCCACAGCCCCGCCGACGGAACCCACCCGGCTGCTCCCGCTGTGGGCAGGCGTCCCGCAGGGCGGGACGGGTGGGCACAGCCCACAGCTCAGGGTGCGGATGAGATGAGCGCCAGGCCCGACGAGGGGCACAGCACCGCAACGCCGGGTACAGAAACAGCCACGGTCCCCACCCCTCGTACGCCCTTGGTACTTGGTCCCGCAGAGACACGCCGCGCGCATGCGATCCAGGCCATCCGCGACGCGGAAAGCGCAGCCCTGATCCTCACCTCGGACCCCACCCTGTGGGAGGAAACAAAGGACGCCAGAGCGAAGCTCGGCCCAGTCCTGGTCTACGACCCCTCCCACCTCTGCGACACCCCCGCAAGAATGCACTGGTCCCCCACCACGAACTGCGAGGACAAGGCAGTGGCCGCACAGAGAGCCACCGCCCTGCTGGCCGCCATAAGGCCAAGCGCGAAACTGGACTCCACGCTCGCAGACACCGCGGAAACCCTCCTCCGCAGCTTCCTCCACGCCGCAGCGGTGGACGGCCGCCCCGTAAAGCACGTACACCGCTGGGCGCAGGGCAACGGCGTACAGGAAGCGGTCCGCATCCTCCGCACCCACCAGAAGGCCTCATCGGGAGCCGCGGGCGAGCTGGAAGCGGCCCTCACCGCGTACCCGGAACGGCGTGACATGGCCCAGGAGTTGACGGCCCGCGCCCTCTCCGCCCTCTTCACCCTCAACGTACGGGAATCCTGCACCCCCAACCGAACCGACGCCCTCACGCTGGATTCCTTCATCGATGAAGGGGGCACGCTTTTTGTGGTGGGTGAAGCGATCGAGGACCCAAAGTCACCCAAGGGACCAGGCGCGATGCCTCTGCTCACGGCACTCGCCTCAAGCGTGGTCGAGCGCGGCCGGCGCATGGCCGAACGGTCATCCTCCGGTCGGCTCGACCCACCAATGACCCTGGTTCTCGACGACGTGGCCGCCGTGGCCCCGCTCCCGCAGCTCCCGGAACTCCTGTCCACCGGCGCGGACCGCGGCCTGCCCACCCTGGCCCTCCTCCGCTCCCGCGAACAGGCCCGCACCCGCTGGCCCCACGCGGAACTCCCCGGCTGATCCCCGGCTGCCCCCCCCCGGGGTCGACCCCTCAGAGGCCGCCCGGCAACCCCTCAGGGTCCCCGTCCTACCCCGGTACTACCCGCGACCACCCACCTCCCGCCCCTGGTCCGACGCCCCGCGCCCCCGCGAGCGCCAGCATCGGAAGCATGATTCGGGCATACGAACTCACCAAGCGCTACGGCGAGAAGACCGTCGTGGAGGACCTGAGCTTCACCGTCCACCCCGGCACCGTCACCGGCTTCCTCGGCCCCAACGGCGCGGGCAAGTCGACCACCATGCGCATGCTGCTCGGCCTCGACGCCCCGACCCGGGGCCGCTCCACCATCGGCGACCGGACGTACGCGACGCACAGCGCGCCCCTGCACGAGGTGGGCGCGCTGCTCGAGGCCCGGTCCATCCATCCGGGCCGCACCGCCTTCCACCATCTGATGGCGCTTGCCCATACGCACGGCATCCCGCGCCGCCGCGTCGACGAGGTCCTGGACCTGGTGGGCATCCACGACGTCGCCCGCAAGCGCGTGAAGGGCTTCTCGCTCGGCATGGGCCAGCGCCTCGGCATCGCGGCGGCGCTCCTCGGCGATCCGGCCGCGGTCATCCTCGACGAACCGGTCAACGGCCTCGACCCCGAGGGCGTCCTGTGGATCCGCAACCTCCTCAAGTCCCTCGCAGCGGAGGGCCGTACGGTGCTTGTCTCCTCGCACCTGATGAGCGAGATGGCACTGACCGCCGAGCATCTGATCATCATCGGCCGCGGCAAACTCCTCGCGGACACCACGGTCGAGGCCTTCGTACGCGACTCGGGCACCGGCTCCGTCAAGGTCGTCACGCCCGAGGCGGGCCTCCTCCGCGAGCTGCTCGCCGCACCCGGCGTAGAGATCACCAGCAGCGCGCCCGGCGTCCTGGACGTACGCGGCACGGACGGCGAAAGCATCGGCCGTACGGCGGCCCAGCACGGCGTCCCCCTCTTCGAACTCACCCCGCACGCCGCCTCGCTGGAGCAGGCGTTCATGGACCTCACGCGGGACTCGGTGGAGTACGTCGCGTCAGTGTCCACCGACGTGCCGGAAGGAGCAGCGGCATGAGCAGCGACATGAGTACCGTCACGACGGCGACGGCGACGGCGACGGCAACCGCGCCCACGAAGACCGCCCCCTACCGCCTGTCCCCCCGCGGAATCCTGCGCTCCGAGTGGCACAAGCTATGGACGCTCCGGTCGACCTGGATCATGCTCGGCATCGCCAGCATCGTCACGGCCGTCCTCGGCATGATCGTCGGCGCCACGTACTCACCCAACCCCGGCGACGAGATCGACTCCGTCACGTACGCCCTGCTCGGCACCCAGATCGGCCAGGTCGCGATCGCGGTCCTCGGCATCCTCGTCACCGCGGGCGAGTACTCGACGGGCATGGTGCGGGCGACGATGGCCGCGGTGCCGCGCCGCCTCCCGGTGCTCTGGGCGAAGACCGCGGTGTTCGGCACGGTCGCGCTCGGGACACTCCTGGTCACGAACTTCCTCACGTTCCCGCTGGCCCAGATCTTCCTCGGCGGCACGGACCTGGAGGCCTCGCTCGGCGACCCCGGCATCGCACGCGCCGTGGCCGGTTCGGCGATCGGAACGGCCCTCATCGGCGTCATCGTGCTCGGCCTCGGCTCGGCCCTGCGCAGCATCCCCGGAGCCATCGGCGCGTACGTCGGCGGCCTGATCCTCCTGCCGCAGCTCGCCACGATGATCCCCAACGACACCGTGCAGGACTTCCTGAACTACTTCCCGCTGCCGGCCGCCGAGTCCCTCGCGGCCGTGCACACCACGTCCGGCGACCTCTCCCCCGGCACGGGCCTGCTGACCCTGGTCGCATGGGCGGTGGCATCCCTGACGGCAGCGGCGTATCTGCTGAAGCGACACGACGTATGAGCGCATCCCGTACGAGGATGAAGGCGTGACCGTGACCCCTCGGAGCTCCCCGCAGGGCAGCACCGGTGATCGGGGCGCCCCGGATCCGGAGGACTGGTCCGCGGGCGCCCAGCCGCTGACCCGGCACGTCCAGCGCGGCATCCAGTGGGTACGCGCCTTCGACCGGCGCCGCCCGGTGGTCTGGGACGTGCTCCTGACCGGGCTCTTCGTGATCATCGCCTTCACCGACGTCCTGGCCGGCGGTTGGAAGAACATCGCACCGAACAAGGAGGTCGACCTCTGGCTGGTGTACACGATGACGTCGGCCTTCTCGGTGCCGCTGCTGTGGCGCCGCCGCCGACCACTCGCCGTCTACGGCGTCATGGCTCTGGCGATACTGGTCAACGGCTGGACGGGCGCGGCCCTCCAGGCCTCGCTCATCATGCTCATCGTCCTCTTCAACATCGCGATGCGGCTGCCTACGCGCACCCTGGTCTGGTCGTACGTCCTGCTCGCGGTCCCTCTCGTGGTGGGCCACCTCCGCTATCCGCAGGGCAGTTGGGACCAGTGGGTCGTCCCGACGATGATGACCTATGCGATCGCGGCCCTGCTCGGCATCGCGGTCCGCACCCGCCAGGACTACACGGCATCCCTCGTACAGCGGGCCAAGCAGCTCGAAGTCGAACGCGACCAGCAGGCACAGCTCGCCACCAACGCCGAACGCACGCGCATAGCCCGCGAGATGCACGACATCATCGGCCACAATCTCTCCGTCATCACGACCCTCGCGGACGGCGGTTCCTATGCCGCCGCCAAATCCCCGGAGCGCGCCGCCCAGGCCCTCACGGCCATCGGCACCACCAGCCGCCAGGCCCTCACGGAACTGCGCCGGCTCCTGGACGTACTGCGCGAAGAAGCCCCCGAGGCGGCCGCGCTAGCTCCCCAGCCCGCCCTGACCGACCTCGACCAACTCATCGACGGAGTACGGGCCGCGGGGCTTCCCGTACGCAGCACGGTGCGCGGACTCCCCGACTCCCTCCCGGCGGGCCGACAACTCGCGGTCTACCGCGTGGTCCAGGAGGCCCTCACGAACACCCTCAAGCACGGAGGCCCGCAGGCGACGGCGTACGTGGAGATCGTGTACGGCGACGAGGGGGTGCGGGCGACGGTGACGGACACGGGTGTCGGGGGCACCCTGCGTGGATCGTCCGGTCAGGGCATCACGGGAATGCGCGAGCGAACGGCGCTGTACGACGGGACACTTGAGGCAGGCCCACTGCCGCGCCCGACAGGCGGCTGGCAAGTAGAACTCCACCTCCCCTAGAACTCCAAATCCCCCAAGGAATCCGCCCAGTGACGACCGTGCTCATCGTCGACGACCAGCCGATGCAACGCTTCGGCTTCCGCATGCTCCTGGAAAGCCAGGACGACATGGAGGTGGTGGGCGAGGCGGGCAACGGCAGCGAGGCGGTCCGTATGACGGCCGAACTCCACCCGGACGTCGCCCTGATGGACATCCGCATGCCGGGCCTGGACGGCATCGAGGCCACGCGCCGCATCGTCGCCGGGGGCGACCGCACCAAAGTCCTGATCCTCACGACGTTCGACCTCGACGAATACGCCTATGCGGGCCTGCGCGCGGGAGCTTCGGGCTTCCTCATCAAGGACGCCTTGCCGGAAGAACTCCTCTCCGGCATCCGCGCGGTCGCCACGGGAGACGCGGTAGTGGCCCCGAGCCTGACCCGCCGGCTTCTCGACGCATTCGCCGATCACCTGCCGACACGGACAGGCGAAGACGCCGACCCGTCACGGGACCCGCGCCTGACCTCGCTGACGGAACGGGAGCGCGAAATCCTGACGGTCATCGGGCAGGGCTGGACGAATGCGGAGATCGCCGGTCGACTACACCTCGCCGAGTCGACGGTGAAGACTCACGTCGGCCGCATTCTCGCAAAGACAGGCGCGAGGGACCGAGTACAGGCGGTAATTCTGGCGTACGACACGAAATTGGTGCGCCCGGAGTGAGCACGGGTCCAGCCGAATTAATTACGGGCCCAGAACGCAGAAAACCCCCGCACCGTAAGGTGCGGGGGTCTCCCGTAATAATAGTTCGGCGGCGTCCTACTCTCCCACAGGGTCCCCCCTGCAGTACCATCGGCGCTGTGAGGCTTAGCT
>NZ_JBEYWZ010000023.1:0-67531 GCF_040644915.1 Streptomyces sp. NPDC046925
ATCCCGAGGTGGATGCGCTGGTCGTCGCCGACGCGGACGTCGGGGGCGCAGCCGGTCGGCTGCGCCCCGCCCTGCTTCCCGCTTCCGCTTCCCGTACGGCTTGCTCGCCCTCAGCCGTCCAACTGCTGGAGCGTCGCGTTCGACGGGCCGCGACGGGACTGCTCGTCGCGTGCCACGTCCTCGGCCGCGCCGAGCACGCGGACCGCGTTGTGCCACGTCAGCTTGGCCAGGTCCGCCTTCGACCAGCCGCGGGTCAGGAGCTCCGCGATCAGGTTCGGGTAGCCGGAGACGTCGTCGAGGCCGTCCGGCGTGAACGCCGTGCCGTCGTAGTCGCCGCCGATGCCGATGTGGTCGACGCCCGCGACCTCGCGCATGTGGTCGAGGTGGTCGGCGACCGTCGCGGCGGTGGCGACGGGGCGCGGCGTCGACTCCTCGAAGGCCGCGTGCACCTTCATCGCGTCCGGCGTCGTGTCCAGGTGGTGGAAGCCGTGCGCGCGCATGTTCTCGTCGGCCGCCGCCGTCCAGTCGACCGCCGCCTGGAGGACGAACTTCGGCACGAAGGTGGCCATCGCGACGCCGCCGTTCGCGGGCAGCCGCTCCAGGACGTCGTCCGGGATGTTGCGCGGGTGGTCGCAGACCGCGAGCGACGAGGAGTGCGAGAAGATCACCGGGGCCACGGAGGTGTCCAGGGCCGCCCGCATCGTCGTCGCCGCCACGTGCGAGAGGTCCACGAGCATGCCGCTGCGGTTCATCTCCCGTACGACCTCACGGCCGAAAGCGGAGAGGCCGCCGACGCCCGGTTCGTCCGTCGCCGAGTCCGCCCAGGCGATGTTGTCGTTGTGCGTCAGCGTCATGTAGCGGACGCCGAGCGCGTGCAACGCCCGCAGGGTCGCGAGGGAGTTGTTGATGGAGTGGCCGCCCTCGGCGCCCATCAGGGACGCGATACGGCCCTCGCCCCGCGCCGTCTCCATGTCCGCGGCCGTCAGCGCGCGCCGCAGGTCCGCGGGGTAGCGGGTGAGCAACTGGTCGACGCAGTCGATCTGTTCGAGGGTCGCGCTGACCGCCGCGTCGCCCGTCAGGTCGGTGCGGACGTACACCGACCAGAACTGCGCGCCGACTCCGCCCGCCCGCAGGCGCGCGATGTCCGTGTGGAGGCTGCCCGTCTGGTCGGTCGCGATGTCGAGGCGGTCGATGTCGTAACCGGCCTTCTCGCGCAGCGCCCAGGGCAGGTCGTTGTGCCCGTCGACCACGGGGAATTCGGCGAGCAGAGCGCGGGCCTCGTCCAGCGACGTCATCGCGCTCACTTCCCCGAGCCGAAGCCGAAGCCGGACCCCGCGCCCTCGACCTTGGTGCGCAGGCGCTTGCCCTTCTCCGTGGCCTGTTCGTTCAGCTCCTGCTGGAACTCCCGCATGCGGCCGAGGATTTCGGGGTCGTGCGCGGCGAGGATGCGCGCCGCGAGGAGGCCCGCGTTGCGCGCGCCGCCCACCGAGACCGTCGCCACCGGGACACCCGCGGGCATCTGCACGATGGACAGGAGCGAGTCCATGCCGTCGAGGTACTTCAGCGGTACGGGCACGCCGATGACCGGCAGCGGCGTCACCGACGCGAGCATGCCCGGCAGGTGCGCGGCGCCGCCCGCCCCGGCGATGATCGCCTTGAGACCGCGGTCGGCCGCTTCCTCGCCGTACGCGACCATCTCGCGCGGCATGCGGTGCGCCGAGACGACGTCGACCTCGTAGGGGATCTCGAACTCGTCGAGGGCCTTGGCGGCGGCCTCCATGACCGGCCAGTCCGAGTCCGAGCCCATCACAATGCCAACTACAGGTGCGGTCATTCGGTGATCGTTCCTCTGAGATAGCCGGCCGCGTGACGCGCGCGCTCCAGCACGTCGTCCAGGTCGTCGCCGTAGGTGTTGACGTGGCCGACCTTGCGTCCCGGCTTCACGTCCTTGCCGTACATGTGGATCTTCAACTGCGGGTCGCGCGCCATGCAGTGCAGGTACGCCTGGTACATGTCCGGGTAGTCGCCGCCCAGGACATTGGCCATGACCGTCCACTTCGCCCGCGGGCGCGGGTCGCCGAGGGGGAGGTCGAGCACCGCGCGCACGTGGTTCGCGAACTGGGACGTGATCGCCCCGTCCTGCGTCCAGTGGCCCGAGTTGTGCGGGCGCATCGCCAGTTCGTTGACCAGGATGCGGCCGTCGTGCGTCTCGAAGAGCTCGACCGCGAGGTGGCCGACGACGCCGAGCTCCTTGGCGATACGGAGCGCCAGCTCCTGCGCGGCGCCCGCGAGGTCCTCGGAGAGGCCGGGGGCGGGCGCGATCACCGTGTCGCAGACGCCGTCGACCTGCTGCGACTCGACGACGGGGTAGGCCACGGCCTGGCCGTGCGGCGAGCGCACGACGTTCGCCGCGAGCTCCCGTACGAAGTCGACCTTCTCCTCGGCCAGGACCGGGACACCGGCCCGGAAGGGATCTTCGGCGTCCTCGACGGAACGGACGAACCACACCCCCTTTCCGTCATAGCCGCCACGCACCGTCTTGAGGATCACGGGGAAGCCGTCGCCTTCGGCCGCGAAGGCCGCCACGTCCGCCGGATCGCGCACGATCCGGTGGCGCGGGCACGGCACGCCGATCTCCGTGAGCTTCTCGCGCATGACGCCCTTGTCCTGGGCGTGCACCAGCGCGTCGGGCCCGGGGCGCACGGGGATGCCGTCCGCCTCCAGGGCCCGTAGATGCTCGGTGGGTACGTGTTCGTGATCAAAAGTGATCACGTCGCAGCCCCTCGCGAACTCGCGCAGCGTGTCGAGGTCGCGATAGTCGCCGATGACGACATCGCCGACGACCTGCGCCGCGGAGTCCTGAGGGGTGTCACTGAGGAGCTTGAATTTCAGGCCGAGGGGGATACCCGCCTCGTGGGTCATGCGGGCGAGCTGACCGCCGCCGACCATGCCGACTACCGGGAACGTCACACCCCCAGGGTATCGGCCTGTATCAGCCACGTCGGAACGGCCGGATTCGTGCACCGGACGGGCTCTCCCGTCACAGAGCCGCCACAGTGTGGAAGCGTCCACGCGCAACGGGCCGGGGTCGCTGGTTAGCATGGCTGGGTTGACGCGACCGAATCACCATTTACGTCGACGAGAAGAAGACCTAACGAATCGACGACGGGGGTTGGGGCGACCACCATGACGGAACGTGGCGCACTACGGGTGCGACTGGAGCAGCTCGCGCGCGAAGTGGCCAAGTTCGGGGCCGTGGGAGCCCTGGGCACGCTGGTGAATTTCGGCGTCTCCAACCTGCTGTGGCACATGACGAGCCTCCAGGCCGTGCGCGCGAACGTGATCGCCACGGTCGTCGCCATCGCCTTCAATTACGTGGGCTTCCGCTACTTCACGTACAGGGACCGCGACAAGAGCTCCCGCACCAAGGAGCTCTCGCTGTTCCTGATGTTCAGCGCGGTCGGTCTGGTGATCGAGAACGGCGTCCTGTACGCCGCGATCTACGGCTTCGACTGGGACAGCCCGCTCCAGCGCAACATCTTCAAGTTCGTGGGCATCGGCATCGCCACCTGCTTCCGCTTCTGGTCCTACCGCACCTGGGTCTTCAAGACGCTGCCCGCCCGTGACGCCGTCGCCCGTGCGGAATCGTTCCTGGACGACGGGGGCGCGGCCGTACCGGCCGAGGAGAAGCGGCCCGCGGCGCGCGGCACGCGCTGAGCCTTCCGGCGGCCTAGCGCAGCGTCCGCTCGGGCTCCTGCGCCCGCTTCGGCGGCGTACGCGACAGGAACAGGCCGAACACCGGCGGCTTCGTCTGGAGCATCTCCAGGCGGCCGCCGTCGGCCTCGGCCAGATCCCGGGCGACCGCCAGGCCGATTCCCGTCGAGTTGCGGCCGCTGATGGTGCGCTCGAAGATCCGCGCGCCGAGATCGGCGGGGACGCCGGGGCCGTCGTCCGTGACCTCCACGACCGTCTGGTTGCCCGTGACGCGGGTGCGCAGGGCCACGGTGCCGCCGCCGTGCATCAGGGAGTTCTCGATGAGCGCCGCGAGGACCTGCGCGACGGCGCCGGGCGTGCCCACGGCCCGCAGATGCCGCTTGCCCGAGCTGACGATGGCGCGGCCCGCGCTGCGGTAGGCCGGGCGCCACTCCTCCAGCTGCTGCTTGATGACCTCGTCCAGGTCGAAGGAGACGGCGGAGCCGGTGCGCGGGTCGCGCGAGTTCGTGAGCAGCCGCTGTACGACGTCGGTGAGGCGCTCGACCTGCGCGAGCGCGATCGTGGCCTCCTCCTTCACCGTGTCCAGGTCATCGGTGACGGTGATCTCCTCCAGGCGCATGGAGAGGGCCGTCAGGGGCGTACGAAGCTGGTGCGAGGCATCCGCGGCCAGGCGGCGCTCGGCGGTCAGCATCCGGGCGATCCGCTCGGCGCTGCCGTCGAGGACGTCCGCGACCCGGTCGAGCTCCGGCACCCCGTACCGCTTGTGGCGTGGCCTGGGGTCGCCCGAGCCGAGGCGTTCGGCGGTCTCCGCGAGGTCGGTGAGCGGCGAGGCGAGACGGTTGGCCTGGCGTACGGCGAGGAGTACGGCGGCGACGATCGCGAGCAGGGCCACCGCGGCGATGATCAGCAGGGTGCGGCCGACCTCCTGGGTGACGGCCGTGCGCGGCTCCTCGACGGTGACCTTCTCTCCCTCCTCGCCGTTGGCCGTGTCGTGGATGACGTCGCCGGTGGGGCGTTCGCCGATCTCGATGGGTGCGCGGCCGGGGATCTCGATGAGGGCGTAGCGGTCGGTGTCGACCGCGGCGACGTCCCGCAGGATCTCGGCGTTGATCCGCTCGTCGCTGATGAGCCTGCTGTCCACGATGCTGGCCAGGCGGAGCGCCTCGCTCGTCACCCGGTCCTGGGCGCTGCTGCTGATGGTCCTCGTCTCCACGATGACGAGGCTCACCCCGAACACCGCGATCACGACGAGGACTACGGCGAGGGTGCTGCTGATCAGTCGGCGACGCATTCCCCCAGTGTCCCGTAAGTGACCGCCCCTTCAGGGGCGCGGGGAACTGCGCGAGCAACCACAGCGTGTCCGCACCCGCCGGCAGGCCGCCGGAAGGGCAGACGCGTCTGCGGGGTCCGGGCCTCAGGCCTCTGCGGGCCGTCGACGGCTGGTCGCGCAGTTCCCCGCGCCCCTGACGGGGCACCTGCCCGGCGCCCAGGGGCGAGGAGAGGTCAGCTCTTCTCGAAGCGGAAGCCGACGCCCCGGACCGTGGCGATGTAGCGGGGGTTCGCCGCGTCGTCGCCCAGCTTCTTGCGGAGCCAGGAGATGTGCATGTCCAGGGTCTTGGTGGACGACCACCACGTCGTGTCCCAGACCTCCCGCATCAGCTGGTCACGGGTGACCACCCGGCCCGCGTCCCGGACCAGGACCCGCAGCAGGTCGAACTCCTTGGCCGTGAGCTGGAGCTCCTCCTCGCCCATCCAGGCACGGTGCGACTCGACGTCGATCCGCACGCCGTGGGTGGCCGGCGCCTGCTGCGGCTCGGCGGCACCGCGCCGCAGCAGGGCCCGGACCCGGGCGAGCAGCTCGGCGAGGCGGAAGGGCTTGGTGACATAGTCGTCGGCGCCCGCGTCCAGGCCGACGACGGTGTCCACCTCGTCGGCGCGGGCGGTCAGGATGAGGATCGGCGCCGTGTGCCCCTCGGCACGCAGGCGACGGGCGACCTCCAGGCCGTCCATTCCGGGCAGCCCAAGGTCGAGTACGACAAGGTCGACGCTGCCCTGCAGCCCGGCGTCGAGGGCGGTCGGGCCGTCCTCACGCACTTCGACCTCATACCCCTCCCTGCGCAGGGCACGGGCCAGCGGCTCCGAGATGGACGCGTCGTCCTCGGCGAGCAGTACACGGGTCATGGAGTGATGGTAGTCCGCGCCGGACGACCATCGTGGGGTGATCGCCGGGTGGCGGTCGACGCCTGCGGCACTGGGGTGCGATCCTGTGGATCACCTTCAAATGTGGGCGACGGTTCCACCGTAACCTGTGATCCATCTCTCAAGTCCTTCCATATGCCACCTTCACATGGCGTATGGTGACCCAACGCCTGATGCACTATCCAAGGACCTATGGCCCGCTGTGCGGCCTTAGGTCTCTTTTATGTGCGGGCCGGCTTTCTGCCGGCCTTTGAAGGAATGACCTGTGGTCGGGCCCTGCGCGTGCGGATGCGCCAGGGCGTGGATCCCGGAGTCGCCGTCCAGCGCCCTCCTCGAAACGGAGCGCGAACTCCCCCCGGGCGTGGGGGTGTGCGGACGATACGACCCCGGTGCCGACCGCCCCCCACCGGGCGCGCACACGCTCTTGCCGCGCGTCCCGAACTCATGAGGATCGACCCATGGCGTCCAGCCTGACGAAGGACTCCGCCGGTACCCCTGGCTCTGAGAAGACCTTCTTCGGCCACCCCCGCGGACTGGCCACACTGTTCATGACCGAGATGTGGGAGCGCTACAGCTTCTACGGCATGAAAGCACTGCTCCCGCTGTACTTGATCGCCCCCGGCGGCATGAACATGAGTGCCACGACGGCGACGGCGATCTACTCCGTCTACATGTCGATGGTCTACCTGCTCGCCATGCCCGGCGGCTGGGTCGCGGACCGCTTCTGGGGACCGCGCAAGACGGTCGCCATCGGCGCCGGCGTGGTCATCCTCGGCCACATCACGCTCGCGCTCCCGAGCTCGGCCTCGTTCTTCGCGGGCCTCGCGCTCGTGGCGCTCGGCTCCGGCCTCCTGAAGGCCAACATCTCCACGATGGTCGGCCACCTCTACGACGGCCCGGAGGACCCGCGCCGTGACGGTGGCTTCACGCTGTTCTACATCGGCATCAACGTGGGCGCCTTCCTCGCCCCGCTGACGATCGGCACCGTGGGCGAGAACGTCAACTGGCACTTCGGCTTCGCGCTCGCCGCGATCGGCATGGCGCTCGGCCTCGCCCAGTTCATGCTCGGCTCGCGCCACCTGAGCGGCGAGAGCAGCGTCGTCTCGAAGCCCGCGACGCAGCAGGAGCGCAAGGCCGCCCTGCGCACCGGTCTGATCTGGCTGATCGTGGCCGCCGCGCTCTACACGTTCCTCGCCGTGACCGGGAACTTCGCCGACTGGGCGCTGATGCCGCTCACCATCGCCGGCCTGATCATCCCGATCACCGTCCTGGTCCGCATGAAGCGCGACAAGGAGCTCACGAAGCTGGAGCAGTCCAAGCTGTCGGGCTACGTCTGGTTCTTCATGGCCGCCGCCGTCTTCTGGATGATCTACGACCAGAACGGCTCGACCCTGTCGATCTTCGGCGAGCACTCGACGACGAACAACCTGCTCGGGTTCGACTTCCCGACCTCCTGGTACCAGTCGCTGAACCCGATCTTCATCATGGCGCTCGCCCCCGTGGTCGCCTCCGCGTGGCTGTGGCTGAACAAGCGGGGCAAGGAGCCGAGCACGGCGGTCAAGTTCGCCTCCGGCCTCACGCTGATCGGCATCTCCTTCGCCGTCTTCCTGATCCCGCTGATCGACACCGCCAACAACGGCGGCAAGGTCAGCCCGATGTGGCTCGTCTCGATCTACTTCATCCAGACCGTCGGCGAGCTCTGCCTCTCCCCGGTCGGCCTCTCGGTCACCACGAAGATGGCCCCGGCGAAGTACACCGCCCAGATGATGGGTGTCTGGTTCCTCGCGGTCACCGCGGGCGACTCCGTCACCGGCCTGCTGACCTCGCCGCAGCTCGGCATCGACCTGAACAACTCGGGTGCGGTCGCCGTCGAGGCGGTCATCGCGGTCATCGCGGGCTTCGGCATCTGGCTGAACCGCAAGAAGGTCAAGGAACTCATGGGTTCCGTGAACTGACGTCGACGATGCGCCCCGCGGGGTGACCGACGACGGCGAGGGCCGCCGCACCATCGGGTGCGGCGGCCCTCGCGTGCGTTCGCCCACTCGCGCGAACAAGGGATCGTTCGCTAACCCGTGGCGGTGACGCGATACGTTTCTGCGGCGGTGCCGGTGCCGGGCGGTGAAGCATCTGGCCATGCGTCGTACGTTGCCGGTCATCGCCCTCTGCGTGGCGTTGCTCTCGTCCAGTGCCGCCGTGGAGGCCGCACCCGAGGCGCCTCTGGCCGAGGCCGCCGCACCCGGGTCTCCGCCTGCCCGGGCTGCCGCCGCCCCCGGGCCGCCCGCGGTCGCGACTTTCTCGTACGGGAGGCACGCCCGCCAGAACATCACCGTGTACGGCGACCGGTCCGGGCATCCCGCCCTGATGATCCTGCACGGCGGCTCCTGGCTGCGGGACACGGACTGGAGCGGGTGGGCGCGGTGGTTCGCGGCGCGCGGCTTCACCGTCTACGACACCGACTACCGGCTTGCGTCCGACGCCGCCTGGCCCGCGCAGCGCGACGACGTGCTCGCCGCCCTGCGGTGGGTGAAGCGGCGGGGCGGCGGCACACCCGTGGTGCTCGGGTCCTCCGCGGGCGGGCATCTCGCCGTCAGTGCCGGGACCTACGGCGCCGGGCGCAAGCGGGTGCGGGCCGTGGTGGCGCTCTCCCCCGTGGCCTCGCCCTACCGGGCCTGGACGGACGGCGGGATGACCGCCGCGTCCTCCGCCCAGCGGGGGCTGCGGGAGGCCGCCGAGCGCCTTGCGGGGTGCTCGCCGGCCACGGACGGGCGGCGGTGCCTGGCCCGCTGGGAGGATCTCGCCGCCAAGTCGCACGCCTCGGGCAGGGACGACGCCCCGATGCTGCTCACGCACTCGGCGGCGGACTTCGTGCCGGTGGCCCACTCGACCGACCTCGCGCACGCCGAGTCGGGGGCGGGCCTGAGGGACGTGACGGTACGCATCGAGCCGGGCTCGGCGCACGGGGGTGTGCTCCTGAAGAATCCGGCTCTCGCCAAGGCCGTGCTGACCTGGCTCCGCAAGAGAAGCGCCCCGTAAGGGGCGCGGGGAACTGCGCGACCGGCCACGACGGGCCCGCAGTCGCGTCCGCGGGCAGCCGTTCTACGGCGGGTGCGGGTCTTGTCCAGTTGCTCGCGCAGCCCCCGCGCCCCTTCGGGCGCCTTAGCGGAGGCCCCTCCTTCGTGCGGGGAGGAACGTGAAGACCGCGCCGCCCAGCAGAATCACGGTCCCGGCGACAAGCCCGAGCGCACGCAACGCCCCGTTGTCGTCCGCGCCGGTCTCGGCGAGGTCGCCACCACCCGCCCCGCCGGCCGACGCGGGGCCACCCGCGGAGCCGCTGCTACCGGCGTCGGAACCGCCCGCGCCGCCGGGAACCGCCGCCGTGTCGATCTCCAGGGACACCTCGGACTTGGACGGGGTGCAGGTCGTCGTCGTACCGAGGGCCTTGACCGTGAGGACGCCCGGCGAGAGCGTCGACTTGCCGTCGGCGCCCGGCTTGTACGTGCCGGTCAGGTCGGGGATGGTCATCGGGTCGCCGGACTTGATGGGCTCCTTGTTGGTGGGGCCCTCGACGTGCACCGTGCCCTTGTCCGCGCCGCCCAGCTTGACCTCCATGGACGGCTTCACCGAGTCCGCGGGGATGTCGGCGGGGCTGTCCATGACGGACTTCTTGAACTCGACGGTCAGGCCGTAGTTCCCGCCGTCCTTCTTGGCGTTGATCTGGACGGGCGACGTGGCGTCCTTGTCGCCGATGGGCGTCTTGCACTTGTAGGGGGTCTGGACTTCCTTGCCGGTGAGGTCGGTCTTGCCGCCGTCGTCCCCGCCCGTGGAGCCGCCGCCGGTGCTGCCCGCGGTGTCGCCACCACTGCTGCCGGCCGTGTCACCGCCACCGGTGCTGCCTGACGTACTGCCGGAGGTAGTGCCGGAAGTGCTGCCGGAAGTGCTGCCGGAAGTGCTGCCCGAGGTACTGCCCGATGACGTGCCGCCCGAACTGCCGCTGCCCTCCGTCACCTTGATGGTCGCGCCCGCCTTGACCTCCTCCTTCGGCGTGCACTTGGTGTCGGTCGACATCGGCTTGCTGACGTTGATGTTGTACGCGCCGGGGGTGAGCGTGACATCGCCCGCCTTGGTCAGCTTCAGCTTGCCCTTCATGTCGGAGAGGACCATGGGGCTGTTCTTCTTGATCGGCGGATTGACCCGCTCGCCCGCCATCGCCAGGTCACCGGTCTGCCCGCCGCCCAGCTTGATCGTGCCGGTCGGCTTCACCGTGTCCTTGTCCAGGTCGAGGACGTCCGGGTTCTTGGACGCGGCCTCGGTGGTCTTCCATACGACCTCGACCTCGTCGCCCACCTTCGCGGTGGCGGGCGCGGTGATCTCCGCCTTCGTGGTGCCCTGCACCGGTGGCAGACCCGAGATCGACGGCGGTATGCACTCGGTCTTGTACGCCGTCTCTGCCGCCTGCGCGGGACTCGCGCCCAGCAGGATGCCCGCCCCGCCGAGCAACAGCGAGACCGAGGCCGCGCCCGCTCTCCGTCGTGTGCTGATCACGTGTTTCCTTTCGTCGTCGGGCTGTTGTCTGACGGTGCGGAGAGCTGTCCGGCGGGGTCGGTCCCGGCGCCGGGGTCTGTGTCAGGGGTGAACCACGGGAGGGTGGCCCCGTTCGTGGCCGCGTTCGCCGCCGCGCCCTTGCCGGACCTGCCGGACTCGCGGGGCGGTTTCGTACGCGGCGTACGGGCCGCCTCGTCCGCCGCGACCGCCCCCTGGGGCAGCCGCAACTTCGGCAGTCGGTCGGTGAGTTCGGCGATCCTGCCGGTACGGTGGCGGCCCGCAGGGCGGGAGCTGCGGCGCCGGCGGGGACGGAGCCGGTCCACGACCGCCATGCCGATGCGGAAGACGGCGGCGGGCACGACGACGCAGAGCAGGATCCAGAAGACGGTGACGCCCCAGGGGCGGCCGACGCCCCAGGGCTGCTCGGCGAGGACCTTGCCGCCGAACTTCAGCGACACGAGGTAGTTGCCGTGCGCTCCGGCGGAGAGCTCGACCGGCAGTTTGATCTGGGCCTTCTTGCCGGGGGCGATGGTGCCGCGCCACTGCTGCTCCTCCCACTGCGGGGCGAACACGCCGTGGGAGGTGCCCACTTGGAAGACCGGGTTCTTGACGGGGGCCGAGCCGACGTTGCCGACGGTGAAGGTGAAGTTGCGGGACGGCGGGGCGCCGAACCAGGTCAGTACGCCGCTGGAGCCTTCGAGCTCCGTGTCGGTGAGCACGGAGAGCTTTCCGCCGCCCTGCTGCGCGGGCAGCGGCGCCACGGGGTGGCCCGCGACCTTGAAAGCGGCGTCCGCCTGCGCCTTCTCGCCCGTGACGGTGGCCACGTGCACCACGCAGGGGCAGGGCTTGGGGGGTTCGGCCACCGGGAGCTTCTTGCTGAAGGTGCCCTTGCCGTCCGTGGTGACGGCGCGGCCGCTGTCGTTGGCGCAGGAGTTCGTGCCGCCGGGTACGCCCTTGGCGGGGGTGGCCTGGCCGCAGATCAGGATCATCAGGAGGGCTTTCGACCGCCAGCCCTCGCCCTTGACCGTGATGTCGCCGCCCTTGCCCGCCTGGGCCTTGGAGAGGGTGACCTCCGGCTTCTCCGCGGCGACGGCCTGGCCCGCGGCCGCCGGGAGCAGCAGGAACGCGAGTGCCGCCAGCGCGGCGACCACGGACGTGCACCTCTTGCCGCTTGGGTAGCCGTTCACAGTTGCTCGCCCCTTCCCGTGCCCGCTCCGGCCAACTCCAGCTCCGTACCGCCCTGTTCGGGCTCGCCCGGCGGCGGTTCCCCGGATTCCCCGCGTCTGCGCGCGAACCACACGCCCGCCGCCACCAGGCCGAGCACCCCGGCGCCCGCCCCCGCGACCGCTCCCCACGGCACGAAGCGGGCCGACGCCGTGGCCTCGGCCCTGGCCCCGCCCGACGCCGTGACCGTGAGGGTGACCTCTACGGAGTCGAGCGCGGGGGCGTCGGCCCACGGTTCCGTCAGGGTGACCCTGCGGCCGGGCAGGAGCTCCACCGCAAGCGCGCGGGGGCCCCGGTCGAGCAGCGGGCCGAAGACGCCCTCCGCGTGGAACTCGATCCGGGGGCTCAGGACGGTGTTGCCGCGGTTGACGACGTCGTACGTGATGCGCCCGCGCTCGGCCTTGACGTGCTCGACCGTCAGCGCGGACAGCGTCGGGCCGCTCACCCGCAGATGCACGCGGACAGCGGCGTCACGGCCGCCCTCCCGCGCGACGATCGCACCGGGGTGGTCGCCCGGCACCGCGCCCTCGGGGACGCTCACGCTGAACGGCACCTCGGCGCGGGTGCGCGGCGGCACCTTCACCTCGCGTTCGGCGAACGTGATCCAGGAGCCGGTGTCGTTCGGCTTGTCCCGCTCCAGGGAGAACGCCCCGCCCCGCGTGTTGTCCGCGTCGGCGCCGCTCAGCTCCACCGTGCGCGGCTTCGGGCCCGGGTTGGTGACCGTCACGGTGTCCTCCAGGACGGAGCCCGCGGTGCCCTCCACGTAGAAGTAGGGCCGGCCGTCCTTCGCGGGCCGTGTCCCTCCTCCCGCGGAGGGCGCGACGGACCACGCCCCGGAGTCGTCGGCGTACGCGGGAGCCGCCTGAGCCGCGCCCATCACCAGTAAGGCCACGGTCAGAGCGCGGACAACGGACAGCAGCGACGGCATGGGCGGCTCCTGGATCTTCGTACGCGTCGTACGTGATGTGCGCGCTCTCCTAGGGGGCTTCTGACGGATCTCCGCGGCGTCGCGACGCCCGGCACGCACTCTCGCCGTACCGGCCGAAAGCCCGAGTACGCCCAGTACGAGGGCTTCCGGCCGGCACGCCGAGAGCACGCACCGGACGCCGCTCCTTCCTCCACGGAGATCCGTCAGAAGCCCCCTAGCGCGATCGGGCCGCCTGGTTCCTGCGGGTCAGCCAGAGCGCGCCCGCCGCGCCCGCGAGCAGCACCGTGCCGCCGAGGGTGCCAAGCGCGATCGCGGAGTCCGCGGGGCCGGTCTGCGGGAGCTCTTCGCCGCCGGAGGGGGCGCTCCCGGAGCCGCCGGAGCCGCTGTCGTCGCTCCCGCCGCCCGAGCCGCCGCCGGTGCCTCCGCCGCCCGAGCCCTTCACGTCGAGCGAGAGCGAGGGCTTGGGGCTGTTGGACGGCGTGCACGTCGTCGTCGTGCCGAGCGCCTTGATGGTCAGGACACCCGCGGTGAAGGTGACCTTGCCACTCTTCTTCGGCGTGTACGTGCCCGACAGGTCACTGATCTTGATCGGGGTGTTGGCGGGGATCGCCTTGTCGTTGGGCGCACCGGAGACCGGCACGGTGCCGCTCTCCGCGCCGCCCAGCTTGATGAGCGCGCTCGGTTTCATCGCGCCCTTGCCCAGTTCCACGGGGCTGGAGGAGACGCCCTTCTGGAAGGACATGGTGAGCTTGTAGCCGCTGCCGCTCTTGACGCTCTTTATGTCGATCGGCGAGACGGCGCCCTTGTTCCCGATGGGCGTCTTGCACTGGTAGTTGACGTCCTGGACCTCGGCCTGCGCGGCGGGGGCGGCCATCAGCACCGCCGAGCCGGCCAAGGCCGTGGCGAGCGCGAGCACAGCCGTTCGTTTCTGGTACGACACCTCGAGTTCCCCTCATGCCGGTCGTGGCGTGCCGCGGTGCGGATTTACTGACGGCACATCAGATTGGGCGCTCAAGGTACGCCCGAGGCCTTGTCGAGGGAAGACAAAGAACGCGCCGGATCTCATGGATCCGGCGCGCGTACGAACCGTGGGTAACCCCAAGGGAGGCAAGGGGGAACTGGCAGGGCTGCCCCGAGGGGAGGAACTGAGCGGCCTATACGGGAGCGCTCAGCTCCGCCCACACCGTCTTGCCGGTGGCGCCCGGCGTACGGACGACCCCCCAGTCCAGGCAGAGCCGCTGGACGATGAACATTCCGTGCCCGCCGGGCCGGCCGACGCGGTGCGGGGTCCTGGGCGCGGGCTGTCCCGCGCCGCGGTCGGACACCTCTATCCGCAGCACCTTGTTGTCCGAGGAGAGCCAGAGCTCGTCGGGGCCCTCGGCGTGCAGGCAGGCGTTGGTCACGAGCTCGGACACGACCAGGAGGACGTCCTCCGCCGCCGCACGCTGATCGGCGCTCGCCGCGGGCAGCCAGCCCCAGGCCTGCAGCGCCTGGCGCGCGAAGTCCCGGGCGAGCGGCACGATGCCGCTCGCGCCGCTCAGGCTCAGCCTGCGGACCTGGCGCCCCTGAAGACCCGTGGCCGCCACGGCGACCTGATCCGCCACGGCGACCTGGTCCGCCGCAGCGACCTGGTCCGCAGCGACGACCTGGTCCGCGGGAGCGTCCGCGACAACGGTCTCGGACTCCGGACCGCGATCGCCCGGCGAGCAAGGCCGGGTGGTGCTCATCAGCGCTTCACCTCACCGACAAGAGGACTCTGGACAAGAAACTGGACAAGTAGCGGGGCTCCAAGAGAGATCATCGGCTGCTCGGCCGTTCCTGCTGTTGATTTGGGAACGATTGGTTGACGACGGATCGCCGCCGGATCTTTCGAGGGATCCAGGGTGTCTCCTGCCCGGCCGAACCGTGAGAACACCCACTTATTCGACGGAACCCGTGTGACGCTGGTAACGCGGTGATCACGTAGAGACAACTGGCGCGTAACTCTTGGGTACGCTCCGTCAGCGGGCCGCCCGATCAGTCGGCGAGCGCCGCTGCGAGCGTCTCGTGGACAGTGAAGACCGCATCGGCTCCAGTGATCTCGAAGACTCGGGCCACCACCGGTTGCATCGCGGCCAGATGCACTCCGCCCCCCGCGGCCTCGGCCTTGAGCCGGGCCCCCAGGAGGACATTGAGTCCGGTGGAGTCCATGAATTCCAGACGCGCACAGTCGACCACGAGGCGCGAGAAGCCGTCGTCGAGGCAGGTCTCGAGTGGTTCACGCAACAAATCGGCGGTGTGGTGATCCAACTCACCCGCCGGAGTCACGACGACGCTCGGGCCCTCGGCCCGGACTTCGACCAGAAGCCGGCCACCCTGCGCGCTACCGACTGTCCCGCGGTCCATTCCGTCACTCACTTCCGACCGTCGTGGCTGTTGATGACGCCCCCGAATATTACGCCTTCCGTACGGCCTCGGGTACCCGAACAAGCCCCTGAATTCGGACATTTCACCGCACACCGCACTTGCGACCGGACTACGGAACCGGGTAGGGGTAGAAGAGACAGTAATCAACACGGACGGCTTCGGAGGCGCCGCACACCGCAGTGCACGTATTGGCATCGGCAGCCATATGCCGAGAACGATGGAGGACACCATGTCACCCCGGCTCGACGAATCGCGCACTGACCGAGCGACGTCGACACTCCCGCCGAACCGTATAGAGACCGAGATCCCGGGTCCCCGCACGGAAGCCACGCCGGAAGAATTCCCGGCCCTGACGGCCGTATCGGAGACGGAAGCCCCCGAGGGGCTCACCGATCTGCCCGAGATCCCGCCGTACGACGAAGTGGGGCCGCTGGATGCGAGGGCTCTGTCCAAGACCCTCTTCGAACGCCTTGAGACGCTCGAGGAAGGCACGCACGAGTACGCCTATGTGCGCAACACTCTCGTCGAACTCAATCTCGCCCTGGTCAAGTTCGCCGCCTCCCGGTTCCGCTCCCGCAGCGAGCCCATGGAGGACATCATCCAGGTCGGCACCATCGGCCTGATCAAGGCGATCGACCGCTTCGAGCTCAGCCGAGGCGTCGAGTTCCCGACCTTCGCGATGCCGACCATCGTCGGTGAGATCAAGCGCTTCTTCCGCGACACGAGTTGGTCGGTGCGCGTCCCGCGCCGCCTTCAGGAACTCCGTCTGGACCTCGCCAAGGCGGGCGACGAACTCGCCCAGCAATTCGATCGCGCGCCCACGGTGGGCGAGCTCGCCGAGCGCCTGGGCATCTCCAAGGACGAGGTCGTAGAGGGCATGGCGGCGTCCAACGCCTATACGGCGAGCTCGCTGGACGCCCAGCCCGAGGAAGACGACTCCGAGGGCGCGCTCGCGGACCGCATCGGCTACGAGGACCACGGACTCGAAGGCATCGAGTACGTCGAGTCGTTGAAGCCGCTGATCGCCGAACTCCCGGCACGCGACCGGAAGATCCTCTCGCTCCGCTTCGTCGCCAACATGACGCAGTCGGAGATAGGCGATGAGCTCGGCATCTCGCAGATGCATGTCTCGCGACTGCTGTCGCGCACTCTGGTCAAGCTCCGCAAGGGATTGACCGTCGACGAGTGAGGGTTCGCGCCGCTCGGCGTTTTCGCGGGCGACAAGGCCGTCGCCGCTTCGCGGCGGATCGCTCCCACCCACCCGTTTGCCCTGCGTCCAGGGGTAGGCGGGTGGGTTGCTGTTGTTCAGGTGTCAAGGTGCGGCTGCGGCCTCATGACGTCCGTCCCCCAGCGCCGCCGCTACCGCCGCCTCCGCGTGCAGGCGGGTCGTCGGGAAGACCGGCACGGGGCTGTGCTCCTGCCCGATCAGCAGCTCGATCTCGGTGCACCCCAGGATGACGCCCTCAGCTCCTTCCCGTACAAGATCCTCGATGACGTTCTGGTACCCGACCCTGGACGCCTCATGCACCACCCCGAGGCACAACTCCTCGTAGATCACCCGGTGCACGAGCGCGCGGCCATCGGCGTCCGGCACGAGCACGTCGAGCCCGTGCGAGGCCAGCCTCTCCCGGTAGAAGTCCTGCTCCATGGTGAAGGCGGTGCCGAGCAGCCCCACGCGCCGTACGCCGCTTCGCAGCACCGCGGCGGCGGTCGCGTCCGCCAGGTGCAGGAGAGGCACGGAGAGAGCCGCCTGGACCTGCTCGGCGACCTTGTGCATGGTGTTGGTGCAGATCAGCACGAGATCCGCCCCGGCCGCCTCCACCCCCTTGGCGGCCCCGGCGAGCACGTCCCCCGCGGCCTCCCACTCCCCCGCGACCTGAAGCCGCTCGATCTCCGCGAAGTCGACGGAGTACAACACGCACCGGGCGGAGTGCAGCCCCCCGAGCCGCTCCCGCACCAGCTCATTGAGCAGCCGGTAGTACTCCGCACTGGACTCCCAACTCATGCCTCCGACGAGGCCGATGGTCTTCATGGGGCCAGGATCGCACCCACGGAACGCCCCGCTCCCGGTCCCGTGTTGCCCGCATTGCCCGCATTGCCCGTATTGCAAGAAAGTCCCGCTCGGTATCGGGCATATCGCCCATCCGGCGGGACTTTCGTGCAATTGGCGTCAGCCAGCCACCCGCGCACCCCGGCGCCAGACCTCGCTCACCAGCGGGACGCCGGGGCGGTAGGCCAGGTGGACGTGGCTCGGGGCGTCCAGGAGGGCCAGGTCCGCGCGGGCGCCCTCGCGGATCACGCCGATGTCCGTGCGGCGCAGGGCCGCCGCGCCGCCCGCCGTTGCCGACCAGATCGCCTCGTCCGGGGTCATGCCCATGTCCCGTACGGCCAGGGCGATGCAGAAGGGGACGGAGGACGTGAAGGATGAGCCCGGGTTGCAGTCCGTGGAGAGGGCGACCGTTGCGCCCGCGTCCAGGAGGCGGCGGGCGTCGGGCCACTCGGCGCGGGTGGAGAACTCGGCGCCGGGGAGCAGCGTCGCCACCGTGTTGCCGTTCGCGAGGGCGTCCACGTCCGCGTCCGTGAGGTGGGTGCAGTGGTCCGCCGACGCCGCGTCCAGCTCTACGGCCAGCTGGACTCCGGGGCCGTACGAGAGCTGGTTCGCGTGGATGCGGGGGTGCAGGCCCTTCGCCTTGCCCGCCGTCAGGATCGCGCGGGCCTGGTCGCCGTCGAACGCGCCCTTCTCGCAGAAGACGTCGACCCAGCGGGCGTGCGGGGCGCAGGCGTCCAGCATCTCGCCCGTGACCAGGTCTACGTACGCCGCAGGGTCCTCGGCGTAGTCCGGGGAGACGATGTGGGCGCCGAGGAACGTCACCTCGTCGGTGTGCCGTGCCGCGATGCGGAGGGCGCGGGCCTCGTCCTGCGTGTTGAGGCCGTAGCCCGACTTCGTCTCGAAGGTGGTCGTGCCCTGGCGCAGGGCCTCGGCGAGGTAGTGGGTGAGGTTCGCTTCGAGCTCGGCGTCCGTGGCCGCGCGGGTCGCCGCCACCGTCGTGCGGATGCCTCCTGCGGAGTACGCGCGGCCCGACATGCGGGCGTTGAACTCCTGGGTGCGGTCGCCCGCGAAGACCAGGTGGGAGTGGGAGTCGACGAAGCCGGGGATGGCGGCGCGGCCTGCGGCGTCGTGGGTTTCGTCCGCCGCGGGGGCCTTTGCGGCGGGGCCTACCCAGGCGATGGTGTCGCCGTCGAGGACGACCGCTGCGTTCGTGAGGAGGCCGAGGGGGCTTCCGTCGCCCTTAGAGGGGTCGTTCGTTACGAGGCTGGCGATGTTGGTGATGAGGGTGGTGGGCATGGGGCTCTCCGTGGGGGCTGGCGAGGGGAGCGGGCGGATTCCTTTTCCCCAACCCCGCCCCTTCCCGGCTGTATCTGATTGCGGCTGCGCCGCGGGTCGCTGGCGCGTGGGCTGGATGCCGGGCGATCGGGTGGGTGGGTGGGTGGGGAGGTTCCGGCGCGAAGCGGCGGATCGGGGTGAGGGGGCCGAGGTGGAGTCCCGGCCCCCGGCGAGGGTCAATCTCTCAGTACCGCCACCGCCTCCGCCAGCGCTCCCGCCACGTCCGGGATCAAGGCGTGCTCCCCGTCCCGTACGACATGGCGGCCGGCCACCACCGTGTGGCGGACGTCCGCCGACGTGGCCGCGAAGACCGCCGTCTCGGCGGCAAGGCGCGGGACCGGGCCCGCCGTGCGGACCGAGTCGAGCGCGATCGTCGCGAAGTCGGCGAGGGAGCCCGTTTCGATCGACCCCGCGTCCGCCCAGCCCAGCGCCGCGTGCCCGTCGGCGGAAGCCGCCCGCAGCAGCGCCGCCGCCGTCCAGTGGCCCCGCGTGTGCGAGCGCAGGCGTTCGTTCAGCTCCATCGCCCTCGCCTCTTCGAGGATGTCGATGACGGCGTGGCTGTCGCTGCCCAGGGAGAGCGGGCTGCCCGCGCGCTGGAGGCTCACCGCGGGGCCGATGCCGTCCGCCAGGTCCCGTTCCGTCGTGGGGCACATGCACGTGCCCGTCGTCGTGCGGCCGAGCAGCGCGATGTCCTCGTCCGTGAGGTGCGTGTTGTGCACGCCCGTCGTGCGGGGGCCCAGTACCCCGTGGTCCGCCAGAAGGCGGGTCGGAGTGCGGCCGTGCACCGCCGCGCACGCCTCGTTCTCCGCCGTCTGCTCGGAGAGGTGCACGTGCAGGGGCGCCTGGCGGGCCGACGCCCACTCCGCCACCGTGCCCAACTGGCGTGCCGGTACGGCCCGTACGGAGTGGATCGCCGCGCCGATGCGGGCGTGCTCGCGGTCCTTGAGCGCCGAGGCCCGCTCCGCCCACGCCTCCGTCGTGCCGTCGGAGAAACGGAGCTGGTGGCGGTTCGGGGGCTTGCCGCGCGACTCCGACAGCAGGCCCGACGCCACGTACGCCGTGTCCAGGAGCGTGATGCGGATGCCCGCCTCCGCCGCCGCCTCGATCAGCGCCTCGCCCATCGCGTTGGGGTCGGCGTAGGGCGTGCCTCCCGGTGCGTGGTGCACGTAGTGGAATTCGCCCACCGCCGTGATGCCCGCGAGGGCCATCTCCGCGTACACCGCGCGGGCGAGCGCGTGGTACGTCTCCGGCGTCAGGCGGTCCGCCACCGAGTACATGACCTCGCGCCACGTCCAGAACGTCCCCGAGCCCACCTGGACCGTGCCGCGCAGGGCCCGGTGGAAGGCGTGCGAGTGGGCGTTGGCCAGGCCGGGGAGGGTGAGGCCGCGCAGCACCGTCGCGCCGGGCGGGGGTGTCTCCACCCCCTTGCGGACGGCCGTGATGCGGTCGCCCGTCACCTCCACCGCCACGCCCGGCTCGACGTTCGTGTCGAGCCAGGCATGTTCGAGCCAGTACGTGGCCGCCTTCGCCGTATCCGTCGTCACCTGCACGCCAGCCCTTCCAGTACGTCGGCCAGTGCGGTCACCCCTGCGACGCAGTCGTCCTCGGCGGCGAACTCCGCCGGGGAGTGCGAGATGCCCGTGGGGTTCCGTACGAACAGCATGGCGGTGGGGATCGATCCGGACAAAATACCCGCGTCGTGTCCGGCGCCCGTGCCGAGGACGGGGGTCGGCCGTTCCCCGCCCAGGAGCCTGCCGAGCTCGTCCCGCAGGGCGTGCTCGAACTCGACCACCGGCGTGAAGGACTCCCGTACGACGTCGAGGTCGATGCCGTGCCGGTCCGCGTACTCGCGGGCGGCCTTCTCGATGCCCGTCACGACCGTGTCGAGGGACTCCTGGTCCGCGGCGCGTGAGTCCAGCCAGCCGCGCACCAGGGACGGGATCGCGTTGACGCCGTTCGGTTCGACCGCGATCTTGCCGAAGGTCGCGACCGCTCCGGCCAGTTCTGCCTCTCTGCGGGCCGCGAGGACCGTCTCCGCGTACGACAGCATCGGGTCGCGGCGGTCCACCAGGCGGGTGGTGCCCGCGTGGTTGGCCTCGCCCCGGAAGTCGAAGCGCCAGCGGCCGTGCGGCCAGATGGCGGAGGCGATGCCGACGGGGTCGCCGGTGAGGTCCAGGGCGCGGCCCTGCTCGACGTGCAGCTCCACGAACGCGCCGATGCGGGCGAGGCGTTCGGGGTCGGGGCCGATGGTGGAGGGGTCGTAGCCCGCCGCCTCCATCGCCTGCGGGAGCGTCACGCCGGACGCGTCCGTCAGCTCGTACGCCTTCTCGCGTGTGAGCTGGCCCGCCGTGAGGCGCGAGCCCACGCAGGCCAGGCCGAAGCGGGCGCCCTCCTCGTCGCCGAAGTTGGTGATCGCGAGGGGGCGGGTGAACGCGACCTTGCGGGAGCGGAGTTCGTCGAGCGCCGCGAAGGACGAGACGACCCCTAGCGGGCCGTCGAAGGCGCCGCCGTCCGGGACGGAGTCCAGGTGCGAGCCCGTGACCACCGCGTCGCCGCGGGACGGGTCGCCGAGCCAGGCCCACTGGTTGCCGTTGCGGTCCACCTCGTAGTCCAGGCCGCGCGCCTCGGCCTGCGCCTGGAACCACAGTCGGCACTCGGCGTCGGCGCCGGTCCAGGCGTAACGGCGGTAGCCGCCGGAGGCGTCGCTGCGGCCGATGGGCCGCAGCGAGCGCCACATGGCGTGGAACGTGTCGCTCACGCGGTGCCTTCCTCGCGCATCGGGATCCGTACGCCCTTCTCGTCCGCCACCGACTCCGCGATGTCGTAGCCCGCGTCCACGTGCCGGATGACGCCCATGCCGGGGTCGTTGGTGAGGACGCGGCGGATCTTCTCGCCGGCCAGCTTCGTGCCGTCGGCCACCGAGACCTGGCCCGCGTGGATCGAGCGGCCCATGCCGACGCCGCCGCCGTGGTGGAGGGAGACCCAGGAGGCGCCCGACGCCACGTTGACCATGGCGTTCAGGAGCGGCCAGTCGGCGATCGCGTCGGAGCCGTCGAGCATGGCCTCCGTCTCGCGGTAGGGGGAGGCGACGGAACCGCAGTCCAGGTGGTCGCGGCCGATCGCGAGGGGGGCGGCGAGGGTGCCGTCGGCGACCATGTCGTTGAACATGTCGCCCGCCTTGTCGCGCTCGCCCTGTCCGAGCCAGCAAATGCGCGCGGGCAGGCCCTGGAAGTGGACCCGCTCCCCCGCCATCTTGATCCAGCGGTGCAGCGACTCGTTCTCCGGGAAGAGGTCCAGGAGCGCCTTGTCCGTCTTGTGGATGTCGGAGGCCTCGCCGGAGAGCGCCGCCCAGCGGAACGGGCCCTTGCCCTCGCAGAAGAGCGGGCGGATGTAGGCGGGGACGAAGCCGGGGAACGCGAAGGCGCGCTCATAGCCCGCGAGTTGGGCCTCGCCGCGGATCGAGTTGCCGTAGTCAAAGACCTCGGCGCCCGCGTCCATGAAGCCGACCATGGCCTCGACGTGCTTGGCCATCGACTCGCGCGCGCGGGTGGTGAAGCCCGCCGGGTCCTTCGCGGCGAGCGTCTGCATGTCGTCGAAGTCGACGCCGACGGGGAGGTACGCGAGCGGGTCGTGGGCCGAGGTCTGGTCGGTCACGATGTCGATGGGGGCGCCCTCGGCGAGCATGCGGGGAAGCAGGTCCGCCGCGTTGCCGAGCAGGCCGATGGAGAGGGGCTTGCGCTGGTCGCGGGCGTCGGTCGCCAGCTGGAGCGCGTGCTCCAGGGAGTCGGCCTTCACGTCCAGGTAGCGGTGCTCGATGCGGCGCTCGATGGCGCGCGGGTCGACGTCGATACAGATCGCGACGCCGTCGTTCATCGTCACCGCGAGGGGCTGGGCGCCGCCCATGCCGCCGAGACCGGCGGTGAGGGTGATCGTCCCGGCGAGCGTGCCGTCGAACTTCTTGGCGGCGACGGCGGCGAACGTCTCGTACGTGCCCTGGAGGATGCCCTGCGTGCCGATGTAGATCCACGAACCGGCGGTCATCTGGCCGTACATCGTGAGGCCGAGGGCCTCAAGGCGCCGGAACTCCTCCCAGTTCGCCCAGTCGCCGACCAGGTTGGAGTTGGCGATGAGGACGCGCGGGGCCCACTCGTGGGTCTGCATGACGCCGACCGGGCGGCCGGACTGGACGAGCATCGTCTCGTCCTGCTTGAGGGTCTTGAGCGTACGGACCATGGCGTCGAAGGAGCGCCAGTCGCGGGCCGCCTTGCCGGTGCCGCCGTAGACGACGAGCTTGTCGGGGTGCTCGGCGACCTCGGGGTCGAGGTTGTTCTGCAGCATGCGCAGGGCGGCTTCCTGCTGCCATCCCAGGGCGCTCAGTTCACTGCCGCGCGGTGCCCGTACGGGGCGGGGTCCTGACATGGCGATGCCTCCTCGCGTGAAGCTCTGTCGTCGAGCCGGTGCTGCGCTGATGTGACCTTGTTATTCACATCCTGCGATGTTGAATAGAGCTAGTCAATACGTTCACGGGGCAGCGATACCACGTGACGGATGATTGGCTGGAACACATGAGCGATCAGGACACGGAGACCGCACGCACATCCGAGGCGGACGGAAGAGACGGAGGGGCCGCAGAGGGGTCGGCGGATGCCGCCGTCCGCCGTGACCAGGCCGTCCGCGCCGCCGTCGAGCAGGGCCTCGTGGACCCCGCTTCCCCGATCATCGGGCTCCTGGACGTCACCGGCATCCGCAGGTCCGCCGCATCGCTGCGCGCCGCCTTCGAAGCGGTCACGCCGCCCGGCACGCCCGTCCTGCACGCCTTCGCCGTGAAGGCCTCGCCCCTGGTCCCGGTCCTGCGGCTGCTCCGCGACGCCGGCATCGGCGCCGAGGTGGCGAGCCCCGGCGAGCTGGCCCTGGCGCGGGCCGCCGGTGTGGCGCCCGGCCACACGGTCCTCGACTCGCCCGCGAAGACCCCGGCCGAGCTGCGCGAGGCCCTTGCCCTGGGCATCGCGGTGAACGCGGACAATCCGCAGGAGCTCGCCCGCATCGACGCCATGACCCGCTCGGCGCCCACCCGCTCCCCCGTCGGCCTGCGCGTGAACCCGCAGATCGGCGGCGGCTCCATCGGCGCCCTCTCGACCGCGACGGCGACCTCCAAGTTCGGGGTCGCGCTGCTCGACGAGGGCGCCCGCGAATGGGTCGTCCAGGCCTACCTCGACCGCCCCTGGCTGACCCGGCTGCACGCCCACTCCGGGTCGCAGGGCATGCCGCTCGAAATGATGGTGCGGGGTGTGGCGGCGACGTACGAACTGGCCGAGGAGATCAACGCACGGGTCGGGCGGCAGCAGATCGACACCATCGACATCGGCGGCGGGCTGCCCGTCAACTTCGGCTCGGACGAGGTGACTCCGACGCACGCGCAGTACGCGCGCCGCCTGAAGTCGCGCGTGCCCGGTCTGCTCGACGGGCGGTACGGCCTGGTCACCGAGTTCGGCCGCTCGCTGCTCGCCAAGCACGGCACGATCCTGGCCCGCGTCGAGTACGCCAAGACGGCGGGCACCCGGCCCATCGCGGTCACGCACGCGGGCGTCCAGGTGGCGGCACGCACGGTGTACGCGCCCGCGTCCTGGCCGCTGCGGATCGCCGCGTTCGACGCGAAGGGGCGCCCCAAGAGCGGGCCGAACGTCGGCCAGGACATCGCGGGCCCGGCCTGCTTCGCGGGCGACCTGCTCGCCGAGAACCGCCCGCTTCCGCTGCTGGAACAGGGCGACTACGCGGCGGTGCTCGACACGGGCGCCTACTACTTCGCGCACCACTACTCGTACAACAGCCTCGCAAGGCCGGGGATCTACGGCTTCTCGGCGGGGGCGGGAGCAGAGGCGGGCACGGAGGCGGGAGCGGCCGATGCGGTCACCTTCGCCACCGTGCGGGAGCCGCAGACCCTGGAGGAGATCGTCGCCGAGTCGGGGGGCGCGCGGCGGGACGCACTGCGCGATCTCTGAAAGCCTCCGGGGCGCCCCCCGAAGTTCCTCTGACGTTCCTCAACTCCCGCATGCCACGGGTGTTCCGGGGCAGACCCTCCCTCCAGGCACACCCTCGGGGGAGATGATCCTGTGACGACGTCCAAAGCCACCACCGACGCCCGACAGCCCGCCGAAGAACCCGCGCTGAACCGCGCGATCGGCCCCAAGCTCCTGATCCTCTTCGTGATCGGCGACATCCTCGGCACCGGGATCTACGCCACCACCGGCAAGGTCGCGGGAAAGGTCGGCGGCGCGCTGTGGCTGCCGTTCGCGATCGGCTTCCTCGTGGCGCTCCTGACGGCGGCCTCGTACGTCGAGCTGGTCGGCAAGTATCCGAAGGCCGCGGGCGCCGCCCTCTACACGCAGAAGGCCTTCAAGGTCCCGTTCTTCACCTTCATCATCGCCTTCATGGTGATGTGCTCGGGCCTGTCGTCGGCGAGCGCCGCCGCCCGCGCCTTCAGCGGCGACTATCTCGGAGAGCTGACGAACGACGCGCTGCCGCCGACGCTGGTCGCGATCCTCTTCATCCTCGCGCTTGCGGCACTGAACCTGCGGGGCGTCTCGGAGTCGGTGAAGACGAACGTGGTCCTCACCCTCGTCGAGCTGTCGGGCCTGGCCATCATCCTGGCGATCGGGGCGTACGCGGTCCTGAGCGGGGACGGTGAGGCGTCCCGTCTGACGGAGTTCGAGGCGGGGGGCGGCACGGCCTATGCCCTGATGACGGGCGTCCTGGGCGCGACCGCGCTCGGCTTCTTCGCGTTCGTCGGCTTCGAGGACTCGGTGAACATGGCCGAGGAGACGAAGGACCCGACGCGCACGTTCCCGCGGGCGATCTTCATCGGTGTCGCGGTGACGGGCACGATCTATGTCCTGGTGGCGCTCGTGTCGTCGCTGCTCGTCGACTACAAGGTGCTCGAAGGGTCGAGCGGCCCGCTCCTGGAGGTCGTGAAGGCGGGCGGCATCGACTTCCCGCACAAACTCTTCGCCCTGATCGCCCTGTTCGCGGTCACCAACTCGGCGCTGATCAACATCATGATGGCCTCCCGGCTCTGTTACGGCATGGCCAACGAACGCATCCTGCCGCGCGCGATGGGCCGGGTCCTCTCCCGCCGCCGCACACCGGTGGTCGGCATCGTCTTCGTCTCGCTGCTCGCGATCGGCCTGGTGTCCACCGGCGAGATCGAGGGGCTCGGCGACACGACCGCGTTCCTGCTCCTGTGCGTGTTCGGGGTGGTCAACGTGGCGGTCCTGGTGCTGCGCCGTGACCCCGTGGAGCACAAGCACTTCCGGGCGCCCACGATCCTGCCGGTGCTCGGCGCCATCACCGCCCTCGTCCTCGCGAGCCCCCTCGCGGACCGCCCGGCGGAGGTCTACATCCGGGCCGGGGTGCTGATCGCCGTCGGCATCGGACTCTGGGCCGTGAACAAGGTGGTCCTGAAGGCGCGCGGCGAGGAGTGACGCGGGGACGAAGCGGTCGCTAGGTCGCTACTTTCGGTCAGGCTCGGGCCTGGCCCGGCCTCTCCTCGCTCCGATCCCGTCGAGGTCGGGCATGTTCCCCTGGAAAGTGCCGATTCCCGTGGAAACTCCACGTCTTCCGCCTACCTTCCTCACACCGGGCAGCGCTCAGCTCCCGGTCGGGTGGTAGGGGCCACCCGGTTCAACCCTGGGGAAGGGGAGCCGCGTGCCCGGAATCGACGAGTGTCTGCTCGAAGCCATGACACTGCCCGGTGCGCGCGGAGCAGCGATCGTCGACTGGACCAGTGGGCTCGCCCTCGGTTCGGTCGGCGATCCCCCGGGCGGCGACCACGAGGCGACCGCGGCGGAAACCGCCGAGGTGGCGCGGTCGGCGGCCGAGTACCAGGCGTTCGCGCCCAAAGACGACCCGCTGGAACCCGCGCGCGGCGGCACGGACCGCAAGGAACTCCCCGTGGAGGACCTCATGGTCACCACGCGGACCGGATTCCATCTGATCCGCTTCGTCGAGACGACCTTCGACAGCAGCGTCTTCCTCTACCTGTGGCTGGACCGGCACACCGGCAATCTGGCCATGGCACGCCTACGACTACGGGACCTCTCCGAACGTCTGGTCCTGGTGTGAACACCATGCGCATCACCGCATCCGCCATCTCACCCATGCTGATGCGCCTGGCCGCCGAGGAGGCGACCGGCGCCCTCCTGCGCGACCAGGGCACCCTGTACCTCGTCGACGGCCGCATCGTGCACGCGGAGAGCCCCGCGGCGCCGGGCATAGACGTCCTGCTCACGGCGGGCGGCGCGCTGCCCCGGCAGGGCTGGCAGGAGGCACTCTCCCTCGCCGGGACCCGGCACGAGGTGGGCCGGCACCTGGTCGACAGCGGCCGAATAACCGCGGGCGAGCTGGAGATGTGCCATATCGGGGCGCTGTTCGACGCCGCGTTCTTCGTCCTCGGCCCGGCGAGCGGCCCCACCCGGTTCCGTTACGGCGTCGCGCACTGGCTCGGCCGGGTGCGCCCGGTGGCGGCCGAGACCGTGGAGCGCGAGACCCGGCGGCGCCGGGCCCTCCTGGACAGCGTCTGGCCCTGCCCGGAGCTCGACACGTCCCCCGTCGTGCCGCGCCAGCCCGCGCCCGGCCAGAAACTCACCGGACGCCAGGACGCGCTGCTGCGCCTCGCCGACGGTGTCCGCACGCCGACGGCCATCGCCTGGGCCCTCGGCCGCCCCACGTTCCACACCCTGATCGAGGTCAGGCGGCTCGCCGCGGCCGGGCTCGTGGAACCCCCGCGAACGGAGGACCCGGCCGCCCTGCCGATACTCCCCGTCCCCTTCCCCGAGGACCAGCCCGAGCCGGACATCGCCCTGCTGCGCCGGGTCCGTGACGCACTGGAGGCGAGCCTGTGAATCTCCGTACGCGTCAGCGGACTTGGTCCCGATGCCCATGAAGTTCTTCGCGCCCTGGAGGCGCGCCGGGAGGAGAGAGCTGATGGCTGCCGAAGCCGACGTACTCGTGGAACTGAAACGGCTGCGGACCAGGATTCCTCAGCTCAGGGGCGCCCTGACGGCAAGCGTCGACGGGCTCCTGCTCGCGCAGGACGCCACGGACGTCGAGGCGGAGGGCGTCTGCGCCCTCACCGCGGCGGCGCTCGGGGTCGCCCTGCGGCTGTCCGACGCCACGCATCAGGGCGGCTTCCGCGAACTCCTCATCCGCGGCGAGGACGGCTACGTGGCTACGTACACCGCCGGTTCCTCCGCCGTACTCACCCTGCTCGCCGAGCCCCGCGTCAACGTGGGCCGGCTCCATCTGGAGGGCCGCCGATCCAGTGCGGTCATCGGGGAGCTGGTCGACGCCGCCGTCGAACGAGCGGAGGAAATCTGAACCATGTCCCCCACCACACCCTCATCGTCCTCGTCACCGCGGACACCCAGCAGACGGAAAGGAAGTGCGAAAATCATGGCCAACACTGAGACATCGCTCAAGGAAGTCACCACCTCGATCGAGGGAGTGATCGGCGCCGCCCTCGTCGACTACACGAGCGGCATGGCCCTGGGCACCATCGGCGGCGGAAAGGATCTGGACCTGTCCGTCGCCGCGGCCGGCAACACCGACGTGGTGCGCGCCAAGCTGCGCACGATGGAGATGCTCAACCTCAAGGACGACATCGAGGACATCCTGATCTCGCTCAGCAGCCAGTACCACCTGATCCGGCTGATCAAGGGGCGCAACAACAACGGGCTCTTCCTCTACGTGGCCCTCGACAAGGACCGGGCCAATCTGGCCATGGCCCGGCATCAGCTCAAACGGATCGAGGCCAATCTCGACGTCTGAGCACACGGAGACGTCTGAGCACACGGAGCGGGGCGGGCCGGGCCTTCGGGTCCGGCCCGCCCTGCGTCCGCGCTACTCCACGAAGAGCCCCCGCACTACTCCACGAAAAGCCCCCGCGCCGCCGCCCCCGCGTCGAACTCCTCCAACCGCGCCTGCGCGTCCGGGAGTCCGTCGCACATGGCCTCCAGGAGGACACGGCCGAGCAGCATCGGCGCGCACGCCGTGTCGAAGGCGAGCCCTGTGCCGACCGCCGCCGGGAGGAGGAGGTCGGAGTGTGCCGCCACGGGGGCGAACGCCGAGTCGGCCACCGTGACCACGGAGAGCCCCGCCGCCTGCGCGTAGGCGAGCGCGTCCACCACCTCCCGCGGATGCCGCGGCAGCGCGAAGCACAGCAGCGCCGAGGCCCCCGCCCGTACCGCCCCGTCGATCCGGTCGGCCAGCATCGTGCCGCCCTCGTCGAGGAGGCGTACGTCGGGGTGGACCTTGGCCGCGAAGTACGAGAAGCCGTACGCCTGGGACGCGGCGGCCCGCAGCCCGAGGACGGGGAGGGGGCGGGAGGAGGCCAGGAGCCGCCCCGCGCGCTCCACCGGCGCCGGGTCGGCGAGGACCTCCGCCAGATGCCGGAGGTTCGCGATCTCCGCCTCCACCGCCTGCTGGTATTCGTTGAGGGAGGCCTCCCCCGCCGCCTCGGCGGGCGCGAGTTCCCGCAGGTGTTTGCGCAGCGCCGGATACCCGTCGAAGCCGAGCGCCACGGCGAACCGCGTCACCGAGGGCTGGCTCACCCCGGCGAGTTCCGCCAGTTCGACGCTGGAGAGGAAGGGGACGTCCGCCGCCCGCCGCACCATGCAGTGCGCGATGCGCCGCTGGGTGGGCGTGAGCCGGTGCCCCTCGAAGAGCACTTGCAGCCGCGCCGCAGGACTGTCACTCATGCCGTTCCCCTCACAACACCCGAGCCCTCGTGGGCCGTTCCGTTCCCGGACCCGAGATCAAGACACAGCTCCGTGAACCGGTCGAGCAGCCCGGCCGCCACCGTCACATCATCCGTCAACGGCCGGTCGGCAAGGTCCGGGGCGAGCACCGAGTCCGCCAGATCGAAGGCCCGCCCGACGGGAAGATCCGGGTCAAGGCGCATGTCCCGCTGCCGCAACGCCCTTATCGCGGCGACCAGTTCACAGCCGACCACCAGGCGGTAGGCGTCGCACGCCCGGAGTGTCTGCCGCGCCGCGAGGGAGGCGAAGCTGGCCTGCTCCTCCACGCCGCGCGAGAGCACCGCGTGGCCGAGCGAGGCCGGCGCGGAGAAGGCCCGCAGATCACCGAGTGCCGCCCCGGCCGCGTACTCCAGGATCATCACGCCCGACGACGCCGCCTCACCGTCGGCGAGGAAGGGGCGCAGGCGCGTGAAGCCCGGTTCGTTCAGGGTCGAGAGGCGGGACGTCGACAGGCGCGCCGCCTGGGTCACCGCGAGCCTGAAGTGGTCGAGCGAGAGGGCGAGTTGGGCCAGGTAGAAGCCGCCGTGGTGGTAGGCGGCCATGTCGTCCGCCGAGATCAGCGGGTTCTCGGCCGCCGCGTTGATCTCGACCGTCAGGACGTCTTCGAGGGCGTCCGCCGCGTCGTGCGCGGGTCCGTGGATCTGCGGCACGCAGCGCAGGCCGTACGGGTCCTGGATGCGGCCGAGCGGCGGTGTGGGGCGGTCGGCCGCGCCGAGGATCTGCCGCATGCGTTCGGCGACGGCGTACGAACCCGCGTGGCGCCGCGCCTCGTGCACGGGCAGCGCGTACGCCTCGTACGAGCCGTCGACCGCCATCAGGGTCAGCGCCGCCACCAGCTGGGTGGCCGCGACGAGGCCGCGCAGTTCGTGCAGGGCGAGCGCGGACTGGCCGAGGGTGAGGGCGTTGCTGCTGATCAGGGCGAGGGCGTCGTTGTTGTCGAGGGGCTGGGGTTCGGGGGCGAGTCCGGCGCCCTGCCAGGGGTGCTCGCCCGCGAGGGCGAGGCCCATCTGCGCGAGCGCGGCGATGTCGCCGGTGCCGACCGAGCCGAATTCGTTGACCTTCGGGTACGCGCCCGTCGTCAGGGCGTCGCAGAGCGCCGTGACGACGGTGGGGCGCAGGCCCGCGCCGCCCGCGAGCAGCTGGTTGGCGCGGACCGCGAGCATCGCGCGCACCTGCCTGGCCGGGAGCTCGTCGCCGATCGCTCCGGCGTGGCTGCGCAGCAGGCGCAGGCCGTGGTCGGCGGCCGCCTCGGTCGGTACGGACTCGTTCCGGTTGGCGCCGACGCCGGTGGAGCGGCCGTAGACGCGGCCCCAGGAGGCGATCTCGCGGGCGGCGTTCCAGGAGCTCTCCACGCGCTTCATGCCGTCCGTGCCGGGAACGGGCCTGGCGGTGGATTCGGCCATACGTACGACATCTGCGACCATCAGTCCGCGTCCGTCCAGGACGACGACCGAGCCACTGTCGCCGGTCGCCCTGTCCGCGATATGAGACGACATCACTCGAATTTCCTCCTCAAACGGACGCTTCGTCTTGCCCTGCGACTACTTGTCACCCGCGATTTACGCCTGGGCACCGACTAACTATTGACAATCTATTCAGTCACCAAGAACTCTGCATGACGATATACAGCCGGGCAAGGGACTCCTCATGATCCAATTCGATACGGTCCACAAGCGCTTCCCGAACGGCACAACCGCGGTCCACGACCTGACCCTTGAGATGCCGGAGGGAGGCGTGACCGTCCTCGTCGGATCTTCCGGTTGCGGCAAGACGACGACGCTCCGCATGATCAACCGGATGGTCGACCCGACCTCCGGGACGATCAGGGTGGGCGGCAAGGACGTCCTGGAGCAGGACGCCGCCGACCTGCGCCGCTCCATCGGTTACGTGATCCAGCAGTCCGGGCTCTTCCCGCACCGCACGGTCCTGGACAACATCGCGACCGTGCCGCTGCTGCTCGGCTGGGGCCGCAAGAAGGCGCGGGCGCGGGCGGCGGAGCTCCTGGAGACGGTCGGCCTCGCCGCCGACGCCGGGAAGCGCTACCCGCACCAGCTCTCGGGCGGCCAGCAGCAGCGGGTCGGCGTGGCGCGTGCGCTCGCCGCCGACCCGCCGGTGCTCTTGATGGACGAGCCGTTCGGCGCGGTCGACCCCGTGGTCCGCACCCAGCTCCAGGACGAACTCCTGCGCCTCCAGCGGGAGCTGAACAAGACCATCGCCTTCGTCACGCACGACATCGACGAGGCGGTACGGCTCGGCGACCGCATAGCCGTCTTCCGCACCGGCGGCCACCTCGTCCAGTGCGCGAGCCCCGCGGAGCTCCTGGCCCGCCCGGCGGACGACTTCGTCGCGGACTTCCTGGGCGCCGAGCGCGGCCTGAAGCTGCTCTCCCTGACGACCCTGGCCGAGGTCCCCAAGGCCCCGGCCCCGGAGGGCGGCGCGTGGACGCTGCGGCTCGACTCCGCGGGCGCGCCGGTCGCGTGGCGGCACGTGGACGGGACAGCCCCGGACGTCCCCGTACGCCCCCTGCGCGACACGGACTCACTCCTGTCGGCGCTCAACGAGTCCATAGCCGCCCCCAGCGGCCTGGTCGCCCGCGTCGACGCGGAGGGCATCCTGACCGGCGTCACGTCCCGCGACGACATCCACGAGCACGCGGGGCAGGTACACACCGACGCGAGCGCCGCTGAGCCGAGCACCGTGGACGCGGGCGCCGTGGACGCGGGCTCCGTGGACACCAGCAAGGCCGACGTATGACCGTCGACTGGTCGTGGATATCCGACCACACCGACGACCTCACCTCCCTCACCGTCTCCCACCTCCAGGCCGCCCTCACCGCCGTACTGCTCGGCCTGCTCATCTCGCTCCCCCTGGCCGTCGTCGCCCACCGCGTGCGCCCCCTGCGCGGGCTGCTCCTCGGCCTGTCGAACGTCCTGTTCACCATCCCGTCCATCGCGATCTTCGTGCTGCTCCTGCCGGTCAGCGGACTCACCCGCACCACCACCGTCATCGGCCTGACGATCTACACCCTCGTCGTGCTCCTGCGGAACACCGTCGAGGGCCTGGACTCCGTCCCGGCGAAGACCAAGGAAGCCGCGAAGGCCATGGGCACCCGCCCCCTGCGCACCCTCCTCACCGTCGAACTCCCCCTCGCGCTCCCCGTGATCATGGCGGGCGTACGGATCGCGACGGTCATGGCGATCTCCTTGGTCTCCGTGGCGACGTACATCGGCGACGGCGGGCTCGGCCAGCTCTTCACCGACGGGTTCCAGCGCAACTTCCCCACACCCGTCATCGTCGGCGTCGTCCTGACCCTGCTCCTCGCGCTCGTCGCGGACGCGCTGCTCGTCACCCTCCAGTACGTCCTGACGCCCTGGACCCGCCGCAAGAGGAGCGCGTGACATGTACGAACTCTTCAAGAACCTCGGCGCCTGGCTCGTCAGCGGCGAGCAGTGGGCCGGTTCCGACGGCATCGGACACCGCCTCCTCGAACACCTCCAGTACTCGCTGCTCGCGACGCTCATCGCCGCCGCGATCGCGCTGCCGCTCGGCCTGCTCATCGGGCACACCGGGCGCGGCGCCTTCGTCGCGATCAACCTCTCCAGCTTCGGGCGCGCCCTGCCCACGGTCGGGCTCGTCGTCCTCGTCTTCCTGGCCAGCGGCCTGTCGATGTGGCCCGTCTACATCGCGCTCGTCGCCCTCGCCGTGCCGTCCATCGTGACCAACACGTACGCGGGCATGACCGCCGTCGACCCCGAGGTGCGGGACGCGGCGCGCGGCCAGGGCATGCGCTGGCACCAGGTCCTCTTCCAGGTCGAACTGCCGCTCGCCATGCCGCTGATCATGACCGGGCTCCGGCTCGCGCTCATCCAGGTCGTCGCCACCGCCACCATCGCCGCGTACGTCTCCTTCGGCGGACTCGGCCGGTACGTCTTCGACGGGCTCGCCCAGCGCGACCTCGTGCAGGTGCTCGGCGGTGCCGTCCTCGTGGCGGTCGTCGCCGTCGTCCTCGATCTCGCGCTCTCCGCACTCCAGCGCGCCCTCTTCCGTCACCGCCCCGCCAAGTCGGCCTAGGAGCAATCCACGATGGCTTCCATCAACCGCAGGACCGCACTCGGCGGGCTCTTCGCCGCCGCATCCGTCCCCGCGCTCGCCGCCTGCAGCGGCGGCATCACGTCCCTCAACGGCGACGGCTCGGGCGGCTCGGGCGGTGGCTCCAGCAAGAACGGCGTCACCATCGGCACCGCCAACTTCACCGAGAACCAGGTGCTCGGCTACCTCTACGCCGCCGCCCTCGAAGCCGAGGGCGTGAAGACCGAGGTCCGCCCCAACCTCGGCACCCGCGAGATCCTCATCCCCGCCCTCAAGGGCGGCGACATCGACCTCCTGCCCGAGTACCAGGGCGCCCTCCTGCACTACCTCGACGCCAAGTCGAAGGCCACCGAGGAGGGCGAGATGCAAAACGCCCTCGCCATGGTCCTGCCGCGCGGCCTGCAGATCCTCCCCTACGGAAAGGCCGAGGACTCCGACGCCTTCGCCGTCACCCGGGAGACCGCCGACAAGTACGGCCTGAAGTCCCTCGCGGACCTCGCCAAGCACAACGGCAAGCTCGTCATCGGCGCCGCGCCCGAGGTCAAGAAGCGCACGGTGGGCTCAGTGGGCCTCAAGGACGTCTACGGCGTGGAGTTCAAGGAGTTCAAGTCCCTCGACTCCTCGGGCCCGCTGGTCAAGGGCGCCCTGAAGAAGGGCGACGTCGACGTGGCGAACCTCTTCACCACCGACACCGACATCGTCGCCGAGAAGTGGGTCGTGCTCACCGACCCCAAGAACCTCGTCCCCGGCCAGCACATCGTGCCGCTCATCGCCGACCGCAAGGCCGACTCGACGGTGCGCAAGGCGCTCGCCCGCCTGGGCAACGCCCTGACCACCAAGGACCTCACCGAGCTCAACCGCCTGGTGGACAAGGACAAGAAGGACCCCGAGGACGTCGCGAACGACTGGGCGGCGGAGCACGGGATCAGCAAGAAGTAGGCCATTCAGCAGGCACCAGGCAGCAGGGAGTTCACCGGATCATGGCAGACACTCTCGTGGAGCGGCGCTCCATCGACGTCGTCCCCGACGACGAACGGCACGGCACCGCGTTCAGCCAGTTCACGCTCTGGCTCGGCGCCAACCTCCAGATCACCGCGGTCGTCACCGGCGCGCTCGCCGTCGTCTTCGGCGGCGACGTGGTCTGGTCGGTGACCGGCCTGCTGCTCGGCAATCTGCTCGGCGGCGCGGTGATGGCCCTGCACTCGGCGCAGGGCCCCAAGCTCGGCCTGCCGCAGATGATCCAGTCCCGCGCCCAGTTCGGGGTGCGCGGCGCCGTCGTACCGCTGCTGCTCGTCATCCTCATGTACGTGGGCTTCTTCGCGTCCGGCAGCGTCCTCGCCGGACAGGCCACGGCCCGGCTCACGCACACGAACGACACCACCGGCATCATCGTCTTCGCCGTGATCACCGCGGTGGTGGCGGCGGTCGGCTACCGCGTGATCCACGTCCTGGGCCGGGTGGCGAGCGTGATCTGCGCGCTCGCCTTCATCTACCTGGGCATCCGGCTCCTGGACCGCGTGGACCTCTCGGCGCTCCTGGACGACGCGCACTTCGACCTGCCGATGTTCCTGCTCGCCGTCTCCCTCTCGGCGTCCTGGCAGCTCGCCTTCGGTCCGTACGTCGCGGACTACTCGCGCTATCTGCCGCGTACGACGTCGGGGCGTGCCACCTTCTGGTGGACCCTGTCCGGCTCCGCGCTCGGCTCGCAGTGGTCGATGACGTTCGGCGTGCTCGTGGCGGCGAGCGCGGGCGGGGCGTTCCTCGACAACCAGGTCGGGTACGTGGTCGGCCTGGGCGGGACGGGCCTGATCGCCTCGTTCCTGTACTTCGTGATCGCGCTCGGCAAGCTGACCATCAACGTGCTCAACACCTACGGCGGCTTCATGTCGATGGTGACGAGCATCAGCGGTTTCCGGGGCCAGAAGACGCTCTCGCCGCGCGGCAGGTCCGCGTACATCGCCCTGATCATGGTGGCGGGCACGGTGGTTGCGCTGCTCGGCAAGGACAGCTTCCTGACGTCGTTCAAGGACTTCCTGCTGTTCCTGCTGACGTTCTTCACTCCGTGGTCGGCGATCAACCTGGTCGACTACTACCTGATCTCCAAGGAGCGCTACGACATCCCGGCGCTCTCGGACCCCGACGGCCGCTACGGCGCCTATCGCTGGGACGCCCTCACGGTCTACGGAGTGGGCCTGCTCGCCCAGCTGCCCTTCCTCGTCACGCACTTCTACACGGGCCCGCTGGTGGAGCCGCTGGGCGGCGCGGACATCTCGTGGATCGTGGGCCTGGTGGTCCCGGCGGTCCTGTACTGGCTGCTCGCCCGCCGCGACACCTCGCACATCCCCGCGCCGGACCAGGAGCCGGCGGCCGGGGCTGATGCCGGGGCTGGTGCCGGCGCCCGCTGAGAAAGGGGGGATAGCCCCACTGTCAGGCGGGCACCGGCTGCGTACCTTAAACAGCTATGGAAGCCCGAGACGCCGAACTCAAGAAGGAACTCGACGCCACTCTGCACGCCCGCAGAGAGCTGGGCGAAGAGTATGAGTCAGCGCTGGTCGACTCCTTCCTCGGGAAGGTCGAGCAGCGCCTGGACGGCACCATCGACCGTCGGATGCGCCGGCACATGGCCGAGCAGCAGATGGTCGTCGCCCGGGGATCGCGCGCGCCCGACAATCCCGTGGACTCCTGGGGCGAGCGCTTCGGGTTCGGCATCATCTCGCTGATCCTTGCGGTGCCGCTCTCCGCGATCGGCGTGGTCAACGCGGACCTGCCCGGCCTCTTCGTCACCTGGGGCGGCATCGTCGGCGTGAACGCGGTGCATTCGCTGCGCGGCCTGAACTTCGGCCGCGGCAAGGACCGGGCCCGCAAGTCGGAGTGGGACGACTGAGCCCACGGCTGCGGCTCTGGCTGCGGCTGCGGCTCCGGCTCCGGCTCCGGGGGATTCCGCTCTGAGCTGGACCGGTGGCGCGGGCCCCGCCCGGCGGCGGACCGTGCCGTCATGACCACTTCCGTCGCGCACCTCAGTGACCCGCACCTGACCACCGGCCCGCTGGCAGCCGAACCGGCGGCCACCCTGCGCCGCGCGCTCACCCGCGTCCTCGCCCTGGAGCCCCGGCCCGCCTGCGTCGTGATCACCGGCGACCTGACGGACCACGGCCGCCCCGAGGAGTACGAGCAGCTCCGCGAACTCATCACGGGCTTCCCGCTGCCGCTGCACCTGACGACGGGCAACCACGACGACCCGGCGGCTCTGGCCAAGGCGTTCGGCGGCACCGAGCACCTCGGCGGCACCCACTCCACGCACTACGCCGTCGAGTACGAGGACCTGACGCTGCTCGCCCTGGACTCGAAGGTCCCCGGCGCCCCGCACGGCCACCTGGGCGAAGAGCAACTCGGCTGGCTGGACGCCCGCCTGACGGACCGCCCGGAGATCCCCGCCCTGGTCTGCCTGCACCATCCTCCGGCGGACATCGGCATCCCGTTCCTGGACGGCATGCGCCTGACGGACGGCGAGGCCCTGGCGCGGGTTCTGGCCCGCCACCCCCGGGTGGTCCGGGTCCTCGCGGGCCACGTCCACCGCCCGATCACCGGCGCCTACGCGGGCACCACCCTCGCGACCGCCCCGTCGACGTACCTCCAGAGCTCGTTGACGATGAACGCGGAGGGCACCATGGGCTACGCCCCCGACCCGACGGCCTTCCAGCTCCACCTGCGCACACCCACCGGCTGGGTCACCCACACGGTCCCGGTGAGCCATGCGGCGGCGCTGGTCCGGGGGTACTGAGGGTCTTTTACGGTCTTCCCCGCGGCCCGGGGGCCGAGCCCGTATACGAAGTTCGTGCGCGGGGACCGCCGCACCCCCGGGTAACCAGGGGGCGGGACGACGGCGGTCCCCGCGGGGGACGCGGGCCGGGTCAGGACCGGGCCCGCGTCCGGGCGTTCAGAGGTCCGGGAGCCGCTCCGGAGTTCCTGTACGCCGACAACGACCAATGTGCCCGAGCCGTGTTAAGCGTGTGCTGCGCGGACGTGTCGCGCTCGTACCACTTCCGCGAAGTTCGCCCCACGGACCGCCAGAAACCACCACGGCTCACGGCACACCCTCGCGCCTACTGGCCCTGCTGGCCCTACTGGCCCTGCTGCTCGGCCAGGAAGGCAAGCAGGTCCTGGCGGCTCACCACGCCGGTCGGCTTGCCCTCGACCAGGACGATCGCCGCGTCGGCCCCGCCGAGGACCGACATCAGGTCGGCGACGGGCTCACCGGAGCCGACCTGCGGCAGCGGGTCCGACATGTGCTTCTCCAGCGGGTCGGAGAGCGAGGCGCGCTGCGTGAACAGGGCGTCCAGGAGTTCGCGTTCGACGACGGAGCCGATGACCTCGGCCGCCATCACGTCCGGGTGGCCCGCGCCCGGCTTGACGATCGGCATCTGCGAGACGCCGTACTCACGCAGTACGTCGATGGCCTCGCCGACCGTCTCCTCCGGGTGCATGTGGACGAGCGAGGGCAGTCGGCCGCCGACCTTGCGGCTCAGTACGTCGCCCACGCGAGGCTGGTCGCCCGCCTGCTCCAGGAAGCCGTAGTCGTTCATCCACTCGTCGCTGAAGATCTTGCTCATGTAGCCGCGCCCGGAGTCGGGCAGGAGCACGACCACCACATCGTCCGGACCGAGCCGCTCCGCGACCCGCAGCGCCGCCACGACCGCCATGCCGCAGGAACCGCCGACGAGCAGCCCCTCCTCCTTGGCGAGGCGCCGCGTCATCTGGAAGGAGTCCTTGTCGGACACCGCGATGATCTCGTCCGTGACGTTGCGGTCGTACGCCGTCGGCCAGAAGTCCTCGCCGACGCCCTCGACGAGGTAGGGCCGCCCGGAGCCGCCCGAGTACACGGAGCCCTCGGGGTCGGCGCCGACGACCTTGACCTGCCCCTTCGAGATCTCCTTCAGGTAGCCGCCCGTCCCGGAGATGGTGCCGCCGGTCCCGATGCCCGCCACGAAATGGGTGATCTTGCCTTCCGTCTGCTCCCACAGCTCGGGGCCGGTGGAGTGGTAGTGCGAAAGGGGGTTGTTCGGGTTGCTGTACTGGTCGGGCTTCCAGGCGCCGGGGGTCTCGCGCACCAGGCGGTCCGAGACGTTGTAGTACGAGTCCGGGTGCTCGGGATCGACGGCCGTGGGGCAGACCACCACGTCGGCGCCGTAGGCGCGCAGCACGTTGATCTTGTCAAGAGACACCTTGTCGGGGCACACGAAAATGCACTTGTAGCCCTTCTGCTGGGCCACGATGGCGAGCCCGACCCCGGTGTTGCCGGACGTGGGTTCGACGATCGTGCCGCCGGGCTTGAGTTCACCGCTCTGCTCGGCGGCCTCGATCATGCGCAGCGCGATGCGGTCCTTCACGGAGCCGCCGGGGTTGAAGTACTCGACCTTGGCCAGGACGGTCGCCTGAATGCCCGTGGTCACGTTGTTGAGCCTCACCAGCGGGGTGTTGCCGACGAGGCTGATCATCGAGTCGTGGAATTGCACCGTTGTCTCCGGGCTGCGATGTAGTGCGACGAATGGGTGTCGTCAGCGTAAGGGTCCCGTTCAGTCGTTCACCTCCGCATGCGATTGGCCGACCGTCCTAACGGGGCAATTAGTTGATGTATGGCGGATTGGCTACGAGGAGGTGGCTGCGGGGCATGTCGAGGGCGAGGGTGGCGAGGCGGATCGCGGCAGGCGCGGCGTACGGCGGCGGAGGCATCGGGCTGCTCGGGGCGGCGGCCGTGGGCGTGGTACTCGCCGAGGTGCAGCTGGCGAAGCGGACAGTCGGGAACAGCGGGGAGCATCCGGCGCCGCCGCGGGCGGACGGACGCTACGGCTGGGGGTACGCGGACAGCGCGGAGCCCCTGCGGTTCGCGATGCTCGGCGACTCGACCGCCGCGGGTCAGGGGGTCTACCGGGCCCGGCAGACTCCGGCGTCGCTGCTCGCGGCGGGGCTCGCCGCCGTGGCGGAGCGGCCGGTGGAGCTGCGGAACGTGGCGTTGCCGGGGGCCCAGTCGGACGACCTCGACCGGCAGACGACGCTGATCCTGTCCGAATCCCCGTCCTGGGTGCCCGACGTCTGCGTCGTGATGATCGGCGCGAACGACGTGACGCACCGGATGCCCGCGACGCGTTCCGTACGGCATCTGTCGGCGGCGGTGCGCAGGCTGCGTACGGCCGGGGCGGAAGTGGTGGTCGGGACCTGTCCCGACCTGGGGACGGTGGAGAACGTCTACCAGCCGCTGCGGTGGATGGCGCGCAGGGTGTCGCGGCAGCTGGCCGCCGCGCAGACGATCGGCGTGGTCGAACAGGGCGGACGGACGGTGTCGCTCGGGGACCTCCTCGGCCCCGAGTTCCTCGCGAACCCGCGGGAGCTGTTCGGCCCCGACAACTACCACCCCTCCGCGGAGGGGTACGCCACCGCGGCGATGGCGGTGCTGCCGACGCTGTGCGCCGCGCTGGGCCTGTGGCCGGAGGAGGAGCGCCCCGATGTCTCCCGGCGCGAGGGCTTCCTGCCGGTGGCCCGTGCGGCGGCGCAGGCGGCGTCGGAGGGCGGCACAGAGGTGGCCGCGGCCATGCCCACGGGCCCCCGCGGCCCCTGGGCCCTCCTGAAACGCCGCCGCCGCCGACGCATCCACCACACCGCAGACGCGGACCCGTCCCCCTTGCCGGGGTAACCCTGCCGGGGGGCACCCAGCGTCCGAGGCGCCCCCCGCCAGCCTGAGCAAGCGCTTAGAAAAATGCGGTCCGCGTCACAGTCCCCGGCCGGTGACCCGGGGCGATACGTGCAGGTAACTTCCCAAGGAGTCCTGCCCCCTCGTCACAGGAGTGCCGTGATGCCCGAAGCCGTGATCGTTTCCGCTGCCCGTACGCCGATCGGCCGCGCCGGTAAGGGCTCTCTGAAGGATCTGCGGCCGGACGACCTGACCGCCACGATCATCGAGGCCGCCCTCGCCAAGGTCCCCGAGCTCGACCCGAAGCTCATCGACGACCTGATGCTCGGCTGTGGTCTGCCCGGTGGCGAGCAGGGGCACAACCTCGGTCGCATCGTCGCCGTACAGATGGGCATGGACCACCTGCCGGGCTGCACCGTCACCCGGTACTGCTCCTCGTCCCTGCAGACCTCCCGCATGGCCCTGCACGCCATCAAGGCCGGCGAGGGCGACGTCTTCATCTCCGCCGGCGTGGAGACGGTCTCCCGCTTCGGCAAGGGGTCCAGCGACGGCCTCCCCGACACCCACAACCCCCTCTTCGCCGACGCCGAGGCCCGCACCGAGGCCGTCAGCAAGACCGAGGGCTCGAACTGGCACGACCCGCGCGAGGACGGCCTGATCCCCGACGCGTACATCTCCATGGGGCAGACCGCCGAGAACCTGGCCCGCGCCAAGGGCGTCACCCGCCGCGACATGGACGAGTTCGGCGTCCGCTCGCAGAACCTCGCCGAGGAAGCCATCAAGAACGGCTTCTGGGCGCGCGAGATCACCCCGGTGACGACCCCCGACGGCACCGTCGTCAGCAAGGACGACGGCCCCCGCGCCGGCGTCACCCTCGAAGGCGTCGAGGGCCTCAAGCCCGTCTTCCGCCCCGACGGCCTGGTCACCGCGGGCAACTGCTGCCCGCTCAACGACGGCGCCGCCGCCCTGGTGATCATGAGCGACACCAAGGCCCGCGAGCTCGGCCTGACCCCGCTGGCCCGCATCGTCTCCACCGGCGTCACCGGCCTCTCCCCCGAGATCATGGGCCTCGGCCCGGTCGAGGCCTCGAAGCAGGCCCTGTCCCGCGCCGGCCTCACCGTCGACGACATCGACCTCTTCGAGATCAACGAGGCCTTCGCCGCCCAGGTGATCCCCTCCTACCGCGACCTGAACATCCCGATCGACAAGCTGAACGTCAACGGCGGCGCCATCGCGGTCGGCCACCCCTTCGGCATGACCGGCGCCCGCATCACCGGCACGCTCATCAACAGCCTCCAGTTCCACGACAAGCAGTTCGGCCTGGAGACGATGTGCGTCGGCGGCGGCCAGGGCATGGCCATGGTCATCGAGCGCCTCAGCTGAACGCCCCCACCGCCCCTCCGGGACCCGGAAACCCCTCACGTCTCCATTGATTCGTGACTCAATCTCCCCCAGGATGTGACCTATCTCCTGGGGGAGATGCATATGCCCAGGTCAGAGCGCATCTGTGGATAAACTCCGGGCCGAAAGACCTGTCCAATTCGTGACGTAATGCACTGACAGGTGGATCGTGCAGCCTTCAAGCTGATGTAGGAAGTCGGGGGTCGACTTGAAACCGGGAGTACGTCAGTGAGCGCCATGCCTATTGCCTTGCTGCTCTCCACGGCCGCTGCCACGGCCGTGGGCGCCGCCGCCCTGCACGCCGTACACGGCCTGCGAAAGCAGCTCGCAGAGATCACCGCCCTGCGCGCCGAGCTGGCCCAGAGCCGCTCGGAGAACGCGAACGCCGCCGTACCCGCTGCCCGCACGGCCGCGGACGCCGACGAGATACGCACGGCCGTCGCCGAAGCCCTCGCCGAGGAACGCGAGCGCGAGCTCGCCGAGGCGCGTGCCTTCTGGGCCGCCCAGGAAGCCCGTGACGCCTCGGACGCGCCCTCCCTGCTCAGCGGCCTGCCGGGCCTCTCCGACATGGCCGACGAGCTGTTCCTGCCCCGCCAGGCGGACCTCGCCGGCCTGGAGGCGGACAGCCTGGAGCCGGTCATCGAGCCGTACGCGGAGCCGGCCGACGAGTTCGCGAGCGACTCCCCGGAGCTGGCCGCGGCCCGCCGCCGCCACCCCTCGCACCCGGACTTCGTCCCGGTCCAGTCGCCCGTCAACGGCGACCACGAGCGCACCGTCGCCTGCCTGGAAGAACTGGCCGGCGCCCGCACCGCGCTCGCCGACGTCCGCCCCGGACCGCTCGGCACCCTGGACGTCTACGTCTTCACCGACGGCACCACGCTGTGCATGACGCCCGGCCACCGCGAGACCGCGGAGCTGCTCGCCGACGCACTGCGCGACGGTCACGCCCCGGTCCTGCTCGGCGGTTCCGGAGTCTCCGGTGCCTACGCCCTGACCTTCGAGTGCGGCACCGAGAACGTCTACATCCTGGCCGACCGCGTCATCGCCTCGGTCTGACCGCACGCGACCCCGGCGCCCGCCGGGGTCGGACCACACCCCCGTACCACCCGGTCACACTCCGGCGCGTTTCTGCGCCTTCTCCACGAGCGTCAGTGCTTCCGCGAGCTGACCGGAATCCTCCAGGACAAGGGCCAAATCCCGCCCCGCGACCGTGATTTGATCGGCCGCCGCGAACATCCCGGCGTCCGGCATCTCCCGCGGCTCCGCGTCCGGTACCTCGATCCGCTGTGCCCACGCCGCCAGTTCCCTGGCCAGAGCGAGCGCCTCAGTCGCCGCTCCCCGCTGCAGGCGACTCTGCGGGGCGGCCCGCAAGCGGTCGGCGAATTGGTCCACTGCGGCCGTCAAAGGCGTCGTATCAAGCACCCGGCGACCTTATGCGCCCGGACGGGACTGTTGCCAACGCCCCAACGCTCAGGCACGGTGTCGTGAAGGACGGAACACATCGCGACGCGTCCGGAGGCGCCGATGTCCCAAGTCTTCTCCGAGGAGACCCACCGCAATCTGATCGCCCGCATCCCCCACTGCACCGGTCGTGAAATCTCCGACTGGCTGCGTGCCGTAGACGAAGGGCCTTCGCTCTTCCGCTTCGAGGAGAAGGTCAGCTGGCTCCGTGCGGAGCACAATCTGGCCTACGGGCACGCCAAGGCAATCATTCACGAGTACGACTTGCGGCGGGCCGCGCGCAAGCTGCTCTGACTCCCCTGTCCCCTGACTCTCATCACGCGCACGGCGAATCACTCATACGCGAAGGGCCCCGCGGAACATGCGTTCCGCGGGGCCCTTCGGTGATTCGGCCTCAGGTGATTCAGCCGCGTCAGTCGTTGCCCTGAAGGATGGCGATCAGACGCAGGAACTCGAGGTAGATCCAGACGAGCGTCATCGTCAGACCGAAGGCCGCGAGCCAGGCCTCTTCCTTCGGGGCGCCGTACGCGATGCCGTCCTCGACCTGCTTGAAGTCCAGGGCCAGGAAGCACGCGCCGAGCAGGATGCCCACGATGCCGAAGACGATGCCGAGGCCGCCGCTGCGGAAGCCGAGGCCGTCACCGCCGCCGAAGACCATGAACAGCAGGTTCACGGCGGTAAGGAGCAGGAAGCCCATCGCCGCGGCCATCACGAAGCCGTAGAAGCGACGGTTGACGCGAATCCAGCCCGCCTTGTAGGCGATCAGGACACCGGCGAAGACGGCCATCGTGCCGAGCACGGCCTGCATGGCCGCGCCGTCCGCGATGCGGTTGTCGACGACGCTGGAGACGACGCCGAGGAAGACACCTTCCAGGGCGGCGTACGTCAGGATCAGCGCGGGCGATGCCTTGCGCTTGAAGGCCTGCACCAGGCCGAGCACCATCGCGACGAGGCCTGCGCCGATCGCGATGCCGTACGACTTGCCGATGTTGGCGTCGTCCACCGGCAGCAGCGCCCAGGCGAGGGCGGCCGTCACCAGGAGCGTGCCGAGTGTGGTGGCCGTACGCATGACGACGTCGTCCATCGTCATGCGGCCTGCGGTGGTTACGGGGGCCTGGGGCGCCCCGTACTGAAGGTCCTGCTGGGCGTACGGGTTCGTCGCGTACGGGTTGGCGGGGGCCTGCTGGCCCGCGGTCGCGTACGGATTGCCCTGCTGGGTCTGCGTCCCGCCCGCGGGTCCCCCGGCCTGCGGCTGCTGCTGGCCGAAGCCCGCGTAGCCGTTGTCGCGGCTGAACCCCCGTCGCGAGAAGACCGGGTTACTGCTCCTCATCTCACTCCTCCATGGCCACCGTGTGTGGCTTTGGCTCAAGAGTAATGCGTAGGCAAAAGGAAGACCCTAGTGCTTGGGGAGGATCTTTCCCTCCTTGTGACCAAGAACGCTCGGCCCGGTGCTCTCTGTTCCCGGTGAGGGCGCGGATGCTCCCTCGTCCGCGGGGGTGCGGCGGCTGCGCCGGACGAGTGGCACCAGCGAGATCGCGACGGCGCCGAGCACGGCGGCCACGGCGAACGTGGTGAATCCGAGGGACGCGTTTCCGCCGGAGACGACGGCGCCTCCCAGCCACGGGCCGACGACGGCGCCGGTGCGCCCGATGCCGGTGATCCAGCCGAGGCCGGTGGCGCGCTGGGCGGGCGTGTAGACCGAGGGGGCGGAGGCGTAGACCATGACCTGCGCCGAGAAGAGCCAGATGCCGGTGACGAAGACGACTCCGTACGCGACACCGAGCGGCAGCTCGGCCTTGAGCAGGAAGGTTCCGCAGGCGGTGAGCAGGAACCAGATCGCGGAGATCCGTACGCCGCCGAACTTGTCGGCGGCCCGGCCCGCGACCAGCATGCCGACGATGCCGCCCGCGTTGATCACCATGAGGAAGGTCACGGAGGAGGAGAGGGAGTAGCCGGAGGCGCGCATCAGCTCGGGGAGCCAGGTGGAGACCCCGTAGACGAGGAGGAGCCCGGCGAAGGACGCGATCCACAGGAGCGGGGTCGCCAGGCGCTGACCGGGGGTGAAGAGCGAGGCGACGGCGGCGAACCGTCCCTTGGCACCGGCCTCGGGGGCTTCGGCGCGCGTCGGGGACGGCAGGCAGTAGCGGGCGGCGACGGCTTCGGCCTCGCTCACCTTGCCCTTGGCGAGCAGCACGCCCGGCGATTCGGGCAGCCACTTCACCACGAGCGGGATGGCGACGACGGCGGGGATCACGCCCGCCCAGAAGACGACGCGCCAGCCGTGGTCGGGCCCGAGGCCGAGCCCGAGGCCCGTGGCCGCCATGCCGCCCGCGTGGTACGAGGTCATCATCAGGCCGGTGGCGAGCGCGGCCCTGCGCGGCGGCGCGAACTCGGCGACGATCGCGAGGCTGATCGGCATCAGACCGCCGAGCCCGAGCCCGGCGATGAAGCGGCCGCCGCCGAAGACGGCGGCGGTCGGCGCGAGGGCGCAGACCGCGGAGCCCAGGGAGAACAGCGCGACGCTGCCCGTCACCATCGGCTTGCGGCCGAGCCAGTCGGTGAGCGTGCCGCAGCCGAGGGCGCCGATCAGCATGCCGAAGGTGGTCCAGGAGCCGATGGTGCCCGCGGTCGACGGGGTGAAGCCGAAGCCCTTGTCGTCGATGAGGTGCGGCATCACGGCGCCGTAGATGTTGACGTCCATGCCGTCGAAGAAGACGACGAGCCAGCACAGGGCTATGACGGGGGCGACGGATCTGAAGGTCCGTTCGGGTGCGGCGCCTCGGGGAGCGGCGCCTTCGGGAGCGGTCACGGGATTCTCACTTCTTTGTGGGACCGGGCGGGGACGGGGGTGCGAGCGGGGGTTCGTGCGAGGGGAGTTCAGTCGAGCGGGAATCCGGTGTAGCTCTCGGCCAGGTCGGTCTCGGCCGAGCGTGCGGTGGTGATGCGGTCAAGGCGGGCGAGCTGGATGCGGTCGTCGAAGCCGGTGGCTTCGGGTGAGCGGTGCAGCATCGTGGTCATCGCGTACGAGAAGCGCTCGGCCTGCCACACGCGGCGCAGGCAGGTCTCCGAGTACGCCTCCAGGCGGGCGTCGGAGCCCGTCTCGCGGAGTTCGACGAGGGCGCGGGCGAAGGTGACGACGTCGCCGACGGCGAGGTTGAGGCCCTTGGCGCCGGTGGGCGGGACGATGTGGGCGGCGTCCCCGGCGAGGAAGACGCGTCCGTGCCGCATGGGCTCGTGGACGTGGCTGCGCATGGGGGTGACGGACTTGGCGGTTATGGGTCCGCGCTTCAGCGTCCAGGCGGGGTCGTCGGTCTCCAGGCGGCGGTCGAGCTCGTCCCAGATCTCCTCGTCGCCCCAGTCGGCGGCGTCGGTGTCCGCCGGGACCTGGAGGTACGCGCGCGTGACGGTGGGCGAGCGCATCGAAAGCAGCGCGAAACCGCGGTCGTGGCGGGCGTAGACCAGCTCGTCGTGCGAGGGCGGTACGTCGGCGAGGATGCCGAGCCAGCCGAAGGGGTACGTCCGCTCGAAGACCCGCGAGACATCGGCGGGCACGGCCTTGCGGGCCACGCCCCAGGAGCCGTCGCAGCCCACCACGTAGTCGCATTCGAGGACGTCCTCGCGGCCCTGGTGACGGAAGCGGACGCGGGGGTTCTCGGTCTCGGCGCCCTCCACGGCGAGCGCCTCGGCCTCGAAGAGCAGCGGGCCGCCCGCGGCGACCTGGAGGGCTATGAGGTCCTTGCAGACCTCGGTCTGGGCGTAGACCATCACGGACCTGCCGCCGGTCAGGGCGGGGAAGTCGACGCGGTGCCTGCGGCGGTCGAAGCGCAGCTCGATGCCGTCGTGCGGGATGCCCTCGCGGTCCATGCGCGCGGCGACGCCCGCCTCGCGCAGGACGTCGACGGTGCCCTGCTCCAGGATTCCGGCGCGCTGGCGCTGCTCCACATAGGCGCGGTCCCTGGTCTCCAGGACGACGGAATCGATGCCGGCGTTGTGCAGGAGGCGGGCGAGCAGCAGCCCCGCCGGTCCCGCTCCGATGATTCCGACGGTGGTACGCATCGGCCGCCCTCTCCCCTTGTTCGCCTGGTGAACTTTCGTTCATAATGTGTTGCACGGGAGTCTCCGACCGGACCCATCGGCTGTCAACGGTTCCGGAGCACCCGATTTCCACCCGTGCGAGGAGCAGCGCCATGCCGGAAGAGTCCGTACGCCCCCTGGAGCGCGGTCTCGCGGTCCTGCGCGCCCTCGCGGCCGCCGATCAGGTCAGAGCGGGCGACCTGGTGCGCGCGACCGGCCTGGCCCGCTCGACGGTGGACCGGGTCGTGGCGACCCTGGCCCGCATCGGCTACGTCCGCGAGCACGGCCAGGAACTGCGCCTCACGCCCCGCCTGATGGAGCTCGGCAACGCCTACCTCGCGGCGAGCGGCCTGAGCGGCGAGGTCGCGGCGCGCACCGCCCGGCTCGCGGACGAGCTGGACGAGTCGGTGTCCCTCGCGGTGCCGGACGGGGACGGCGTCCGCTTCGTCACGCAGGCCGCGCGGCGCCGCGCGATGTCGGTGGCCTTCCGCATCGGCGATCTGCTGCCCGCCGAGCGGTGCGCGCCGGGGGCGCTGTTCGCCGCCGAGTGGGACGAGGCCGCGTGGGCGGCGTGGCGGGGCCGGGTCGCCGCCGACCCCGGGGGCGAGGCCTTTCCCGCGCTGCCGCCGGGGCCCGCCGCCCCGCCGCCGGATCTCGCGGACCGCGTGGAGCGCTCGCGGGCGACGGGATGGGCCCTCGACGACCAGCTGATCGAACCGGGGCTCATCGCGACGGCGGTCCCGGTGCGCGACGCCGCGGGCCGCGTCCGGTACGCCCTGTCCGCGGTGAGCCACACCAGCAGGCACACGGCACAGGGCCTCGCGGAGCTCGTGCTGCCGCGACTGCGGGCGGAGGCCGCGCACCTGGAAGCCCTGCCCACGGCTCAACTACCGCACTATCAGACCGATGTGACGGCACCTCATGCCGACGGGGAAACCCTCCCGTACGAGCAGCCGGGTGACGCCAAGGCCGAGCTCGGACCCGGCTACCTCCAGTCGCTCGCCCGCGGCCTCGCCGTCCTGCGCGCCCTCGGCGGGGCCCGCGGCGACGGCCTCCCGCTCACCGCGATCGCCGAGGCCACCGGCCTGCCGCGGGCCACCGCACGCCGCTGCCTGCACACCCTGGTCCTGGAGGGGTACGCGGCGCACGACGGCCGCCTCTACCGCCCGCTCCCCCGCATCCTGGAGCTCGGCCACGCCCGTCTCTCCGGCCTCGGCTTCGCCGACATCGCCGAGCCGCATCTGCGCCAACTGACCGCCCGTGTCCACCAGTCGGCCTCGGTGACGGTGCTCGACGGCACGGACATCCTGTACGTGGCACGGGCGGCGACCACCCGTGTCATGAGCGTCTACATCACGCTCGGCACCCGCTTCCCCGCATACCCCACCGCCATGGGCCGGGTCCTGCTCGCGGGACTGCCGGAACAGGACCGCGCACGCCTCCTGAAGGCGGCACCGCCCCGCGCGCTCACCCGGCACACCGTCACCGACCCGGCGACCCTCGAACACCTCCTCGACCGGGCCGCCACCGACGGGTACGCCACCGCGGACGAGGAACTGGAGGAGGGCCTGCGCTCGGTCGCCGTACCCCTGAAGGACGCGCGAGGACGCGTGATCGCCGCCCTGAACGTGGCACAGCACGCGGGCACCGCGCCCCTGGAGGAGACCGTCGGGGCGCTGCTTCCCGCACTGCGCGGCACGGCGGCGGCGATCGAGGCGGATCTGCACACGGCGGCCCGCTTCAACGGCGTACCGATGCCGTAGCGGAAGTACCCTCGATGTCGCAGTGGAGGTGCCCGGAGCCGGACTTGAACCGGCACGCCCGCTAGGGGCAGCGAGGTTTAAGCTCGCCGTGTCTGCATTCCACCATCCGGGCAGGCAATGGGCTCCGCATCAGGTGATTCGACCCTATCGGGAGGCGTCCCCCGAACAGCGGAACAACAGCCCGATGTTGTCTTATTTTATTGACGTCTGAGGGTGCATCAGCCACCGGCCCGGCCCATCGGCACATGCCGCAGGCCCTTCCGCCGCTGTGCGGCCTCCGGTACGGAATGACGGAATTTAGCTGCCTCCGGGAACGTCGTCGGGTCACTGGCAGGTGGTACTCGTGTCAGGGGTCGAGGTCATCCCCAGGTATGACACACACGACTCGAGTCCGACTGGAGAGGGCCCCCGGAACCGGAACAGCGGCTGACTACACGGCGCTGATCCGCAAGGACGATGGAATACGTCCCCACTCGTCGTCCGACAGGAGCGCAGCCCCGTGACCACCACCCCCTTCGCCGCCCGCACCACCGCAGTGGCCGCGCGTGCCACGGATCTCTCCAAGGTGTACGGCCAGGGCGAGACCCAGGTGGTCGCCCTGGACCATGTCTCCGTCGACTTCGGGCAGGGCGAGTTCACCGCGATCATGGGCCCCTCGGGCTCCGGCAAGTCGACCCTGATGCACTGCGTCGCCGGGCTCGACAGCTTCAGCGGCGGTTCCGTACGGATCGGCGACACCGAGCTGTCCACCCTCAAGGACAAGCAGCTCACCAAGCTCCGCCGGGACAAGATCGGCTTCATCTTCCAGGCCTTCAACCTGCTGCCGACGCTGACGGCCCTGGAGAACATCACGCTGCCGATGGACATCGCGGGCCGCAAGCCGAACAAGCAGTGGCTGGAGCAGGTCATCTCCATGGTCGGCCTGGCCGGGCGGCTCTCCCACCGGCCCACCGAGCTCTCCGGCGGCCAGCAGCAGCGCGTCGCCGTGGCCCGCGCGCTCGCCTCGCAGCCCGACATCATCTTCGGCGACGAGCCGACCGGAAACCTGGACTCGCGCTCGGGCGCCGAGGTCCTGGGCTTCCTGCGGAACTCCGTGCGGGAGCTGGGGCAGACCGTCGTCATGGTCACGCACGACCCGGTGGCCGCGGCGTACGCGGACCGCGTGATCTTCCTGGCCGACGGGCGGATCGTCGACGAGATGCTGAACCCCACCGCCGAGGGCGTGCTCGACCGCATGAAGGACTTCGACGCCAAGGGCCGTACGAGCTAGGCGCTCCGCGCGTCGGCCGGATGTACCTGCGGGTACGTCGTGGCTTGTCGCGCAGTTCCCCGCGCCCCTTCGGGGCGCCCCCCCCCTGGCCCCCACCTCCTCTCTCCCAGGACTTGAACCCCATGTTCCGTACCGCCCTGCGCAACGTGCTCGCGCACAAGGCCAGGCTGCTCATGACCGTGCTCGCCGTCATGCTCGGCGTCGCCTTCGTCTCCGGCACCCTGGTCTTCACCGACACCTTCGGCAACGCCTACAAGAACAAGTCGGCCAAGAGCTTCGACCACGTCTCGGTCGCCATACAGCCCGAAGGCGGCTCCCCCTCCTTCTACGGGCCCAGCCAAGACGAGGAGGACGCCAAGAAGCCGCCGCGCCTGACCGACGCCCTCCTGAAGAAGTCGCAGAACCTGCCCGGCGCCGAATCGGCGATCGGCGGGGTCACGGGCTTCACGGCGGTCGCCGACAAGGACGGCAAGCTCGTCGGCGGGGAGTGGGGCACCAGCGGCGCCAACTACTACCCCGGCAAGGACGGCAAGGACCCCCGGTACGACTTCACCAAGGGCGCGGCCCCCAAGTCCGCCGGTGACATCGCCCTGGACTCCAAGACCGCCGAGCGCACCGGCTACAAGGTCGGCGACTCCCTGCGCTACTCCACCGACGGTCCGGTGAAGCAGGCGAAGATCAGCGGCATCTTCGACACCGAGGACGGCAGCGTCCTGGCGGGCGGCAGCCTGGTGGTGTTCGACAACGACACCGCGCGCACGGTCCTCGGCAAGAGCGAGTACGACGAGATCGACGTGAAGGCCGCCGCGGGCACCTCCGAGGCGGCGCTGAAGAGCTCGGTCGAGAAGATCCTGCCCAAGGACACGGACGCCGTCACCGGTGGTCAGCTCTCCGACGACCAGGACAAGATGATCGAGCAGCAGACCAGCTCGATGAGCCAGGTCCTGCTGATCTTCGCCGGTATCGCGCTGTTCGTCGGCATCTTCATCATCGCCAACACCTTCACCATGCTGGTCGCCCAGCGCACCAAGGAACTGGCCCTGATGCGCGCCGTCGGCGCCTCGCGCCGCCAGGTGACGCGCTCCGTGCTCATCGAGGCGTTCCTGGTGGGCCTGGTCGCCGCGGTGACCGGCTTCGCGCTCGGCATCGGCGTGGCCATGGGCCTGGAGTCCCTGATGAACGCCGGCGGCGCCTCGCTGCCCGACGGGCCGATCGTCATCGCTCCGACCACGATCGTCGTCGCCCTGGTCATCGGCGTCCTCGTGACCATGCTGGCCGCCTGGCTGCCGGGCCGCCGCGCCGCGAAGATCCCGCCGGTCGCCGCGATGAACAGCGTCCACTCGACGCCGACCACGCGCGGCCTCGTCGTCCGCAACACCATCGGCTCGATCATCGTCGCCCTCGGCACGATGCTGCTCTTCATGGACGACAACTACGTGATGGCCGCCGGTGCCGCCGTGATCCTGGTCGGCGTCATCGTCCTCACGCCGCTCCTGTCGCGCCCGTTCATCGCCGCGTCGGCCCCGCTCCTGAAGCCGTTCGGCGTCACGGGCAAGCTGTCCCGCCTCAACGCGGTGCGCAACCCCCGCCGCACGGCCTCCACCGCGTCGGCCCTGATGATCGGCCTGACCCTCATCACCGCGATGACGGTGATCGCGACCTCCATGAGCAGCGCCATCGACAAGATGGCCGCGGGCTCTCTGAAGGCCGACTACACCGTCTCCATGGCGAACTACCAGCCGCTGGCCCCCGAGGTCGCCCAGAAGCTCGCCAAGCTCCCTGACGTCGAGGCCAGCAGCCCGCTGCGCACGGCCTACGGCGAGGTCGACGGCTCGTACACCCAGGTGTCCGGCGTCGACGAGAAGGACTTCGGCAAGGTCGCGAGCCTCGAGTTCACCAGCGGCTCGCTCGCGGATCTCACGGGCAACTCCACGCTGGTCGACAAGAAGACCGCCGACAAGAAGGGCCTCAAGGCGGGCGACACCGTCCCGGTGAAGTTCGACGACGACAAGACGGCGAAGCTGAGGATCGCCGGTGTCTACCAGCAGAACGAGCTGATCAACGGCCTGTTCACGCCGCTCGCCGTCGTGAACCCGCACCTCTCAAAGATCACCGACGAGCAGGTCCTGGTGAAGATGAAGGGCGGCATGTCCGACCAGGCCGAGGACTCCATCGTCAAGGCCCTCGGCGACAACCCGGCGCTGAAGATCCAGGACAAGGACGCGATCAGCAACGAGTTCGGCGGCGCGATCAACATGATCCTGAACATGCTGTACGGGCTCCTCGCGATGGCCATCCTGATCGCGGTGCTCGGCGTCATCAACACCCTGGCCATGTCGGTCTTCGAGCGGAAGCACGAGATCGGCATGATGCGGGCCATCGGCCTCGACCGCGCGAAGGTCAAGCAGATGGTGCGCCTGGAGGCGGTCCTCATCTCCCTGTTCGGCGCGGTGCTCGGCATCGGTCTCGGCCTCTTCATGGGCTGGGCCGTGGGCAACAGCGTCGCCGACTCGGTGGCGACCTACACCATGGAGATCCCGGCGGGCCGCATCGCGATCTTCCTCGGGGTCGCGGCCCTTGTCGGTGTCCTCGCGGCGATGTGGCCGGCCCGCAGCGCGGCCAAGCTGAACCCGCTGATGGCGATCAAGGCCGAGTAGCACCTGACGGCAGGTGCACATGAGCGGGGCCCCGGACCTTCACCGTCCGGGGCCCCTTCACGTACGGACCACTACTGCTGCCAGGCGCGGGCCCGCAGCGGCATCCCGGAGGCGCCGGCCTCCGGGGTCTTCACCGCGAGGACCTGGTTGACGCCTATGCGGTTGCGCTCGAAGGCCAGCGCGGACGCCGCCATGTAGAGGCGCCAGATGCGGGCGCGGCCCGGCGAGGTGAGCCGCTGGCCCTCCTTCCAGCGGGCCTCCAGGTTGGCGACCCAGCGGCGCAGCGTGAGGGCGTAGTGCTCGCGGATCGCCTCCACGTCGCGCACCTCGAACCCGGCGCGCTCCAGGATGCCGACGGTGGACCCGAGGGGGGCCAGTTCGCCGCCCGGGAAGACATAGGCGTCGATGAAGTCGTCCACCGCGTACGCCGACTCATCGGCCTGCGGCCGCCGGGCGATCTGGTGGTTGAGGAGCCTGCCGCCGGGCTTGAGAAGGGCGTGCAGGTCGTGTGCGTACTCCAAGTACTGCTCGGCGCCGACGTGTTCGGCCATGCCGATGGAGGAGATGGCGTCGTACGGACCGTCGCGCACGTCGCGGTAGTCCTGGACGCGGATCTCGACCCGGTCGGTCAGGCCCTCCTCGGCGATGCGCTTCCTGGCGTACGCGGCCTGCTCGTGGGAGAGCGTGACGCCGACGACGGTGACGCCGTGCTCGCGCGCCGCGTGGATGGCCATGGAGCCCCAGCCGCAGCCGACGTCCAGGAGGCGCATGCCGGGCTTCAGGGCGAGCTTGCGGGCGATGAGCTCCAGCTTGTCGCGCTGGGCGTCTTCGAGGGTGGAGCCCGCCTCTTCACCGGCCTCCCAGTAGGCGCACGAGTAGACCATCGAGGGGCCGAGCACCAGCTCGTAGAAGTCGTTGCCCACGTCGTAGTGGTGGCTGATGGCCTGCTTGTCGCTGCCCTTGGTGTGCAGATGCAGTCGGCCGCGCCTGCGCATCTCCTCCTGCGGCGGGGGCGGCGGCAGGAAGGGCGCGGCGAGGCCGATCAGGGTGCGGGCGGCGGCGCGGAACCGCGGGTCGCGCAGGGACTCCCTGAGGCTCTTGGCGTCCTCGTCGCGCTCCCAGATGAACTCGGCGAGCAGGTCGAGCGCGGCGTACAGATCGCCCTCGACGTCCAGGTCCCCGGCCACCCAGGCGCGGGCCAGCCCCAGTTCGCCCGGCTTCCACATCAGGCGGCGCAGGGCGCGGCGATTGCGTATGACGAGGGTGGGGCCACCGGGCGGCCCTGCTTCGGAACCGTCCCAGGCGCGCAGACGTACGGGGAGCGGGGCTCCCAGCATTTGTTCGGCAAGGTGCTTCAGCCGCAGTGCGGCATCGGGCATGGTGCACACCTCCGTGACGGATATATCCCGGATAGGTTCGACACCACGTAAACACCAACCGCACGCTTGCGCAGTCCCGTTGTCGCGTCACGGATCGGCAAAATACATGTAGCCACCATGTATGCAGTCCGGAAAAACCCGAAGGGGCCGCCCGCACCACGGATGGCGGGCGGCCCCTTCGGGGCTGATCAGTGACCGGAGGTCAGGAGGCCTTGGCCTTCTCCTCGGACCCGGCGGCGACCGGCTCGGCCTTGGCCGCGGCGGGCTTCGGCGCGGGCTTGGCGGCCTCGTAGAACTCCTCGCGGGGAGTCTCCATGGCGCCGAGCGAGACGACCTCGCGCTTGAGGAAGACCGCGAGCGTCCAGTCCGCGAAGACCCGGATCTTGCGGTTGAACGTCGGCATCGCCATGCCGTGGTACGCGCGGTGCATGTACCAGGCCAGACGGCCCTTGAGCTTGATCTTCATCTTGCCCATGACGATCATCGCGACGCCCTTGTGCAGGCCGAGACCGGCGACCGCACCCTTGTTGGCGTGGCTGTACTCCTTCTGCGGGAAGCCCCGCATGCCGGAGATGACGTTGTCGCCGAGGACCTTGGCCTGACGCAGCGCGTGCTGGGCGTTCGGCGGGCACCAGGCGTTCTCGTTGCCTGCCTTGCGGCCGACCATGTCCGGCACCTGGGCGTTGTCGCCCGCGGCCCAGATGTAGTCGGTGCCCTGGACCTGGAGGGTCGTCTGGGTGTCCACGTGACCGCGGGGGCCGAGCGGCAGACCGAAGCGGGCGAGCGCCGGGTTCGGCTTGACGCCGGCGGTCCACACGATCGTGCTGGAGTCGACCTCCAGGCCGTTGTTGAGCACCACGTGGCCGTCCACGCAGGAGTCCATGCCGGTCTTGAGGTAGACCTCGACACCGCGGCCCTCGAGGTGCTCCTTGCCGTAAGCGCCGAGCTTCGGGCCGACCTCGGGGAGGATCTTGTCCGCGACGTCGACGAGCACGAAGCGCATGTCCTCGCGCTTCACGTTGTTGTAGTACTTGGCCGCGTCGCGGGCCATGTCCTCGACCTCACCGATGGTCTCCGCACCCGCGAAGCCACCGCCGACGAAGACGAAGGTCAGCGCCTTGCGGCGGACCTCCTCGTCCGTCGTGGAGTCAGCCTTGTCCAGCTGCTCGAGGACGTGGTTGCGCAGGCCGATGGCCTCCTCGATGCCCTTCATGCCGATGCCCTGCTCGGCGAGGCCGGGGATCGGGAAGGTGCGGGAGACCGCGCCCATCGCGATGACCAGGTAGTCGAAAGGCAGCTCGTACGCCTCGCCCACGAGGGGGGCGATCGTCGCGACCTTGCGGTCCTGATCGATGGTGGTGACGCGGCCGGTCAGAACTTCCGCCTTGGGCAGCACGCGTCGCAGCGGGACGACGACGTGCCGAGGCGAAATGCTGCCTGCGGCGGCTTCGGGGAGGAAGGGCTGGTAGGTCATGTACGACCGGGGGTCGACGACCGTGACGGTCGCCTCTCCGTAGCGCATCTTCTTGAGGATGCGCCGAGCTGCGTACAGGCCTACGTACCCACCGCCTACAACGAGGATCCTGGGACGCTCCGTGGTGCTCATGCCATCGAGTATCCACCTGCCCGAGGGGGGTCGCTCGTGCGCCCCTTCACAAGCATGGGTAGGCCCTCTGCTACACTTCGCCGCCCACGTGACACAGGCCATAGCGTCCCGGGGGAACCACGACACAACCCGAGACGTTGTGCACCCCTTGTGAGCTGCCGCTCTGGCCTCCGGGGCCCGGTGGACCACTCACCCGATTCACGCTCCGGACATACTCCCGAACCTTCACTGTCATGGGTCGCGAGGCCCTCAGGGGTCACATTCAGGGGCTCGGAGCCCCCGAATCTCGTCCAACCGAGCCGATTTCCTTGTGAAGAACTTCACGAAGTTTCCCGACAGGAAGTCGCCGGGGGGCCTTTCAGCCCCTCCGGCAGCCGCTCAGACGCTACATCACGCGCTCAGGCGATCGACCAGGCGATGCCGTCGAGGATGTCGTGCTCGCTGACGACGACCTCCCTGGCCCCGGTCCGGTCCATGATCGACAGGAGGACGAGCGCGCCCGACACGATGACGTCCACGCGGCCCGGATGCATGACGGGGATCGCGGCCCGCTCGTCGTGCGTGGCCCGGCTCAGCCGGTCGACGATCTCGCTGACCTGCTCGTACGAGACGCGGGAGTGGTGGATCGCCGCGGAGTCGTACGCGTCGAGGCCGAGGGCGATCGCGGCCACCGTGGTCACCGAGCCCGCGAGCCCGACCAGGGTGCGGGCCTCGCCGATCGGCACGGTCTGCTCGGCGAGGTCGAGCGCGGCCGTGATGTCCGCCCGCACGGCGTCGAGTTCGGCCGGCGCGGGCGGGTCGGTGCGGATGTGCCGCTCCGTCAGGCGCACACAGCCGACGTCTACGGAGCGGGCGGCGCGGACCCCGTCGTCGCCGACGACGAACTCCGTGGAGCCGCCGCCGATGTCCACGACGAGGTAGGGCTTGGCCAGGTGGTCGCTGCCCGTCAGCTCCTTCGTCGCGCCCGTGAAGGAGAACTCGGCCTCCTGGTCGCCGCTGATGACCTCCGGCTCGACGCCGAGGATGTCCAGGACCCCGCGGACGAAGTCGTCGCGGTTCTCCGCGTCGCGGGACGCGGAGGTCGCCACGAAGCGGAGGCGTTCGGCGCCGTGCTCCTTGATGATCCGCGCGTACTCGCGGCAGGCGGCGAAGGTCCGCTCCAGGGCCTCGGGGGCGAGGCGGCCCGTCTTGTCCACCCCCTGTCCCAGGCGGACGACGGTCATCCTGCGGTCCAGGTCGACCAGCTCACCGGTCCGCGGGTCCGCGTCCGCCACCAGGAGGCGGATGGAGTTCGTGCCGCAGTCGATGGCGGCCACGCGGGTCACTTGGCGGGCTCCTCGTCGGCGCACGGCGTGACGCACGGCCCCTTGGCCCACCACTCCGGGAGCATCGCGATCGCCTCGTCGCCCAGGGGGTTCACGCCGGGGCCCGCGGCCAGGGAGTGGCCGACCAGGACGTGCAGGCACTTCACGCGGTCCGGCATGCCGCCCGCGCTGGGGAAGCCCTCCAGGACCTCGATGGCGTCACGGCGCGCGATGTAGTCCTCGTGCGCCTTGCGGTACGCGGCGGCAAGCTCCGGGTCCGTCTTGAGCCGCTCCGACATCTCCTTCATGACGCCGTTGGCCTCGAGCGTGCCGATCGCGGAGGCGGCCCGCGGGCACGTCAGGTAGTACGTCGTCGGGAACGGCGTCCCGTCCGGCAGGCGCGGCGCCGTCTCGACGACGTCCGGCTGCCCGCACGGGCAGCGGTGGGCGATGGCCCGCAGGCCGCGCGGCGGACGGCCGAGCTGCTGCTTGAAGGCCTCGACGTCGGCGTCGGTGGGCTCGGTGCGCGGGGTGGTCGGCGGGGGCGTTTCCATGCCTGTCTTTCGATCGGTTCTCTACGAGAGGTGGGTTCTCTAGGAGAGGTGGGTTCTCTAGGAGAGGTGGGTTCTCTAGGAGAGGTGGGTTCTCTGCGAGAGGTACTGGTGGGAGAAGGTCAGTCCTCGTCCGGGCGGTCCGCCTTGTCGACGCCGTCCCAGACGTTGGAGTACCAGGGCCTGGCGGCCGCCCCCTGGTCGGAGCGCTGTTTGTTCGCCGCCGCGGGATCGATCACCGTATAGCCGGTCTCGCCCGGCATCACGTAGTGCAGGCGGTCCCGGATGCGCTGCTCCGCGTACGCGTCGTCCCGCCAGCGGGCCTTCTCGTCCCGCAGCTTCTCGACGTTCTCGCGGCGCTCGGCCTGCTCCTTGCGCTGCTCGGCGATCTCCTGGCGCTGGGAGACGTACTGCCTTATCGGATAGGCGAGCGCGACGACCAGCGAGCAGAGCACGAGCGCCAGGAGCGCGGCGCGTCCCGTGAGCCGGGAGCGGCGCGCCTGCCGTTTGGTCTGGGAGCGGTAGACACGCTCCGCGGTCTGCTCGCCGAGCAGCCGCAGCCTGGTCGCGGTGGAGAACCGGTCGCGGTCCTTCACGGCCATGTGTGCCGCCTCCCCGATACGTACGAACGTCCCCGCACACGGTACGGGACCGAGTACGGGGACGTACGTAACTACTCAGCGGTGCCGGAGCCCAGTAACAGCTCAGCCCTTGAAGCGGGGGAACGCCGAACGACCGGCGTAGACCGCGGCGTCGTCGAGGATCTCCTCGATGCGCAGGAGCTGGTTGTACTTGGCGACGCGCTCGGAGCGGGCCGGGGCGCCGGTCTTGATCTGGCCGCAGTTGGTGGCGACGGCGAGGTCGGCGATGGTGACGTCCTCGGTCTCGCCGGAGCGGTGCGACATCATGCACTTGAAGCCGCTGCGCTGGGCCATCTCGACGGCGTCGAGGGTCTCGGTCAGCGAGCCGATCTGGTTGACCTTCACCAGGAGGGCGTTCGCGGACTTCTCCTCGATGCCGCGGGCCAGGCGCTCGGGATTGGTGACGAACAGGTCGTCGCCCACGAGCTGGACCTTGTCGCCGAGCTTCTCGGTGATGACGTTCCAGCCGGCCCAGTCGTCCTCGAACAGCGGGTCCTCGATGGAGACGAGCGGGTACGAGGAGACGAGCTCCTCGTAGTACTCGGTCATCTCGGCGGCCGAGCGGTCCTTGCCCTCGAAGGAGTACGTGCCGTCCTTGTAGAACTCGGACGCGGCGACGTCGAGCGCGAGCGCGATCTGCTCGCCGGGGACGTAACCGGCCTGCTTGATGGCCTCGAGGATGAGGTCGAGCGCGGCGCGGTTGGAGTCGAGGTTCGGCGCGAAGCCGCCCTCGTCGCCCAGACCGGTGGACAGGCCCTTGTCCTTCAGGACCTTCTTCAGCGTGTGGTAGACCTCGGTGCCCCAGCGCAGGGCCTCGGAGAACGACTCGGCGCCGATCGGCGCGATCATGAACTCCTGGATGTCGACGTTCGAGTCGGCGTGCGACCCGCCGTTCAGGATGTTCATCATCGGAACGGGCAGCAGGTGCGCGTTCGGGCCGCCGAGGTAGCGGAAGAGCGGCAGGTCGGAGGCCTCAGACGCGGCGTGCGCGACGGCGAGCGAGACGCCGAGGATGGCGTTGGCGCCGAGCGAGCCCTTGTTGTCGGTGGCGTCGAGGTCGAACATCGCCTGGTCGATCAGGCGCTGCTCGGTGGCGTCGTACCCGACGAGCTCCGGGCCGATCTGCTCGATGACGGCGAGGACGGCCTTCTCGACGCCCTTGCCCTGGTAACGGTTGGGGTCACCGTCACGGAGTTCGATGGCCTCGAAAGCACCGGTGGACGCACCGGACGGAACGGCGGCACGACCCGTGCTGCCGTCGTCGAGGCCGACCTCGACCTCGACCGTGGGGTTGCCTCGGGAGTCCAGGATTTCCCGGGCTACGACGACGTCGATGGACGGCACGAGCATCTCCTTCTGGGATGTGACGCGAGTACGCGGGGCATCGGCCCCGCGGACACGAGCCTAACCGGCTCCCGGACAACAGCCAGCCGACCGCCCGTCCTGTGGACAAACCGAGAGCGAATTGTTTACGAACGGAACAAACATACCCCGCCCCCGGTGCGTACGGGGGATACGCGCACCGGGGGCGGGGAGTCTGCGGGGACGGGGGTGGCGCCCGTAGGGGCGCGGGGAACTGCGCGGCCAGCCACGGGACACCCGCAGACGATCAAGGTCCGCGAGGCGCCCCGCCAGAATCAGCTCAGGTGGAGCTGCTGGCCGGGGTAGATCATGTCGGCGTTGTCGATGATGTCGCCGTTGAGCTTGTACACCTTGTGCCAGCCGCCCTTGACCTTCTCGGCCTCGGCGATCTTGGAGAGGGTGTCACCCTTCTCGACCTTGTACTCGCCGTCACCCTTCTTGACCTTCTTGCCGGTCGGGGTCTCGACGGTCTTCTTGGACTCGGTCTTCGGGGCGGCCTTCGGAGCGGCCTGCTGCGGCTGCTCGGTCTGCGGGGTGGGCTGGCTCTTGGGCTGCTCCTGGGTCTGCTGCGGGGCGCTCTCCTGCGCACCGCCACCCTCGTTGGAGGCGCCCGAGAGGCCGACGCCGCAGCTCGGCCAGGCACCCTTGCCCTGACCCGCGAGAACCTTCTCGCCGATCTCTATCTGCTGGGCCTTGGAGGCCTTGTCGGCGCTGGGCGCGTACTTCGTGCCGCCGTACGCCGCCCAGGTGGACGACGAGAACTGCAGACCGCCGGTGTAGCCGTTACCGGTGTTGATCGACCAGTTGCCGCCGGACTCGCACTGGGCGACGGCGTCCCACTCGGAGTTCGTCGCGGCGGAGGCCTGGCCGGCCGCCATCAGCGGGGCTGCGACCGCGACACCGGTGACGCCGGCGAGCGTGGCGACACGGGTGGCCTTGGACGGGCGGCGGTGCTTGCCCTTGCTGGAAAACAGCATGAGTGATCCCCTCACCGACGCCTGCGAGGTGAGCTGTCGGGTTCGGGCCGATGAAGTTGCCCGGCCGCGCTTCCTTGAGCGCGACTTAACCCCTAGCCGTTCCTGACCGTCCCTCCGCATCGCTCTCGCGATGCCGAACGGCCGGGCCCGGCGGAAACCTTGGGTCCCCCGCTCCTGCCTACGGCGCTTACGCGACGACTGTTCCCGAACGGCCGTTGGCAGGACTCGGCGTACCGACCGGCGGGGCCCGCTGTGGCGAGCGGTCACGACCGTAGGCATGCCCCCGGCCGAATTCCAAAGACGATCAGGGCCTTTGAGACCCATGTCTCACTTGCGCCAATCTGGACATCAGACGCAAAGCGACTCGCCAACTACCCCTACTTTTCGCCCAAATCGAGGCTCTGACCGGGAAGGATGAGGTCGGGGTCGGAGCCGACCGACTGCTCGTTCTCGGCGTACAGCTCGGTCCACCCGCCCTTCACGTCGAGGTCGTCGGCGATGGTCCAGAGGTTGTCTCCGGAGCGGACCGTGTACGTCCCGTCGGAGCCGTCCTGCCGGCGCTCGTCGCCACGGGAGGCATGCCGGCCCGAACCTTCGCGGGAGGAGTCCTCCGCCGCCTCGTCGTCCGCGCTGCCGCCGCGGTGGCGGCCCTCGCCGTCACCGGCCGAGGGGGTGGGGTCGGACGAAGTGGCATCGTCACGGCCGGACTTGGCCGAGTCATCCGACTTGTCCGACTCGTCGTGATTCTTGTCTCGCGACTCGTCGTCGGCGCCGGACTCGCCCGACTCGCCCGACTCGCCGGAAGCCTTGTCCGACGACTTCTTCGAGGACTCGTCCGAAGGCTCGGCGCTGTCCGAGGGGTCGGCCGACTCGCTCGGCGACGCGCTCGGTTCGTCCGACCCCTTCGACCCGCCGGGCTTGGTCGACTCCGACGAATCCGAGGACTCCGTCGACTCGTCGGAAGGCACCGTCGTGATCGGCGCGCCCGGGTCGACCTCGGCGGCGGCGCCGCCCTGCGTGAGACCGGCGACCGGGGCGCAGCTCGGCCAGGCCTTGGGGCCCTGGTCGTCAAGAACCGCCTCGGCGACGGATATCTGCTGCGAGCGGCTGGCCTGATCGGCGCTCGGGGCGAAGTCGAGGCCGCCGTAGTTCTCCCAGACCTCCTGCGAGAGCTGGAGCCCGCCGTAGTACCCGTTGCCCGCGTCCGCGCTCCAGGATCCGCCGCTCTCGCACTCCGCGAGCTTGTCCCACGTGGCGGTGTCCGCCGCGCTCGCGCTGGTGGCGCCGAGCAGCGGGATGGCGATCGCCGATCCTGCGACTCCTGCCGCGACGATCAGGGCCGGGGCCTGGCGGGGGCGTCGGTGACGACCATTGCCGGAGAGCATGCGGTTGCCTTTCGCGTGACTGGAGCGACGACTGCGGCACGGGAGGCCGAGTCGTCGGTGAACGTAGCGGCAGTCGAACGCTTGTCACAAGTCGATGCAGCGGAGATCACGTGAAAGTCACAGTCTTGACGGCATGTCAGCTGGACGGTGTCCCGGGCGTCTGATATTTGCTCCGCTGTGCGGGTGCGAACTCCACGGGCAGGGTGCGGAGTCCACGCATGATGAGCCCGCCACGCCACCTCAAATCACCAGGTTCCGCCGCTAGTCGCAGGTCAGGAAGGCGCCGCAGCAGGGTCGCGAGGGCGGTCTGCCCTTCGAGCCTGGCGAGCGGAGCACCGAGACAGTAATGAATGCCATGGCCGTAGCCGAGGTGCTGGTTGTCGCGGCGGGAGAGGTCGAGCGTGTCCGGATACCGGAATCGTTCCGGGTCGCGATCGGCGGCGGCAAGGACGACGAGGACGGGGTCTCCGGTGGCGATCTCCTCCCCGCCGACGGTCAGCGGCTCGGTGGCGTACCGCCAGGTGGCCAGTTCGACGGGCCCGTCGAAACGGAGGAGTTCCTCAAGGCCTGTCTCCAGGAGGCCGGTGTCCCCGTCCCCGAGGGAGGCCTGGAGCCGCTCGCGCTGCTCGGGGTGGGTGAGGAGGGCGAAGGTGCCGTTGCCGATGAGATTGACGGTGGTCTCGAAGCCGGCGAAAAGCAGGATGAAGGCCATCGCGGCGGCCTCGTTCTCCGTGAGGTGCTCGCCGTGGTCGGAGGCGCGGATGAGCCCGGAGATGAGGTCGTCGCCGGGTTCGAGGCGCTTGCGGTGGATCAGCTCGGCGAGGTAGCCGCGCATCTTCTTCACGGACCGGGCGACCCCGCCCCTCGGCCCTCCGCCGTGACGGATCATCATCCCCGCCCAGTCGCGGAAGTCGTCCTGGTCCTCGCGGGGCACCCCGAGCAGGTCGCAGATGGCGTAGATGGGGAGCGGGAAGGCGAAGTCGTGGATGAGGTCGGCCTCCCCCTTCTCCGCGAACCGGTCGATGAGGTCGTCGGTCAGCTCCTGCACGCGGGGCGCGAACTCGGCGACGCGGCGGGGAGTGAAGGCCTTGGAGACGAGGCGTCGCAGCCGGGTGTGGTCCGGCGGGTCGATGTTGAGCAGGTGCGTCATGAGGTTCGCACTGCGCTCGCCGGGGATGCCGGTCTTGCTCTTCCCATGCGAGGGCTCGCCGTGATGCGCCGGGTTCTTGCTCAGCCGCGGGTCGGCAAGCGCCTGCTTGGCATCGCCGTACCGGGTGACCAGCCAGGCCTCCACACCGCTGGGCAGCCGGGTCTTGCGCACGGGGGCGTGCTCGCGGAGCCAGGCGTAGGCGGGGTAGGGGTCGGTGGCGAACTCCCACGAGAAGAGTTCGGGTACTGGCCCCTCGGCCTCGGGCGTGAGGTGGTGCGCCCCTGCGGGGCAGGCTGCGGGGGTGTCCCCGGCGGGGGCGGGGGGCTGGTCTGGCATGGTGACGACGTTATCCGGCTTTCTACTGGCCCCTGGGCCCTGGTTGCCGTCATCACCGGCTTCGCCGAGTTCGTCCTCAAACGCCGGACGGGCTGGAACCCCCCTCGGCCGCCAGCACCGCGTCCCGGTAAGCCCGCGCCGCCGCCCGCAGTGCTGCCTCCGGGTCCGTGCCCTCCGACTCTGCTCGCAGGGCCAGTGCCAGGAGGTCGTAGCCGATGCCCTCTCCGGAGGGGGCGGGGACGTCCAGGCCCGCTGTCCGTACCCGTGAGGCCAGTTTCGCGGCGAGGGCCAGGCCCGGCTGGCCCAGCGGGATGCCCTCCGTCACGGACGTGCGCTGCTTCTCCTGCGCCTTCATGCGCAGCCAGTTCGCCTTCACGTCCTCCGGGGTGTCCGCCGAGCCGTCGCCGAAGATGTGCGGGTGGCGGTGGATCAGCTTCTCGACGATCGTGCCCGCCACGTCGTCCACCGAGAAGGGGGCGTCCTCGTCGTCCTCCGCGATGCGGGAGTGGAAGACCACCTGGAGCAGGACGTCGCCGAGCTCCTCCCGCAGTTCCTCCCGGTCGCCCTCCTCGATCGCCTCGACCAGTTCGTACGCCTCCTCGATCGCGTACTTCGTCAGGCCCTTGTGCGTCTGCTGGGACGACCACGGGCACTCGATCCGGATCTGGTCCATGACCTGGACGAGATCGAGGAGCCGCGCGCCCGGCAGGTCGTACGACGCCGGGAGCAGTTCCAGGTCCGGCATGGACACGCGACCCGAGCCGGCGAGCCTCGCCAGGCCGTCCGTCAGGGCGCTGTCGCCCTCGGCGGTGGCGATCACCAGGACCGTGCGCCCGCCCGCGCAGGCGTCCACCAGGTCCTGTGCCGTGGGAGATACCTGCTCCACATGCACGCCCGCCTCGCGCAGGTACGGCAGCTGGGGGTGCGTGGCATCGCCGCACAGGACCTCGTCCGCCCCGTGCAGGGCCTGCCACGCGGGCCAGGAGAGGAGACCGGGGGCCACCCGGTGGCTGGTCGTGAACAGGATGACGCGGCCGGGAGAGCCGGCCGGGGGCGTGGTTTCGTTCGTCACCCGTCGAACGTAACCCACGCCGCCGACAGCGCCTCCGCCTGATCGTTACGCCTGCTGCGGCCTGGCCGCTACGCCTGCTGCGGCTTTGCCGCGCCGCCCCCGGACACCTCGCGCACCCACGGCGTCTTCGCGTCCGCGCGCTGGCTCTTCTTCACGTCCCACTTGCCGTAGCGCGGGTTCAGGTCCACGTCCAGCTTCTTGGAGGCCTTGGAGAGCGCCTTCCAGAAGAGCGCCTGGCCCTCGGGGGCGTTCATGTCCGCGCCCAGTTTCTTCGCCAGCTTCTGGGCCTCGATCTCCGTACGGAGGCTGTCGTCGAGGCGGGACGGGGCGACGCTGTACTGCTGGAGCCAGCCCTGTTCGAGGGCCTTCTTGCCGCCCTGCTGCTGTTCGAGGCCCGACCGCAGGGTCTGGATCTCGCGGCGCGAGACGTTGACGCCCTCGTCGGCCGCCGCGCGGTGCAGGACCTTGTCCAGGACCATCGTGTGCAGCGTGCTGCGGGTGAGACCGCCGGTCTTGGCGATGGCCTGCTCGTACTGCTCGCCCGGGATCGCGGCGCGCTGCGCGTCGCGCACCTCGTTCACCCGGCTCTCCAGCTGCGAGACCGTGATCCGGTCGCCGCCCACGACGGCCGCGGCGCCCGGATGGGCCTCGCTGCCGCAGGCGGTGAGGAGCGGAGCCGCGGCGACGGCTGCGGCGGAGAGAACGAGCGCGGTACGACGGCGGCGGTGCAAGTGAGCCTCCCGGTCGAGAGATTGTGCGGCGGTGCACAAAGTCTTGCGGTGATCGATGTTAAGGAGTGGCCGGTCTCTCGGCCACCTATTCGACCAACGATTCTCGGAGAGTTGGGGCACCCCCGGCCCTCGCTAACCGCGTACTTGCCCCAGCCACTGCAACGTACGCCTGATCTCCGCCGGAAACGGATGCCCGACCCCGTGCATCCGCTCGGCGTCCATCAGCAGCCGCGCCAGCGTGTCGTGCGCTGCGGCGCGGTCGCCCAGGGCGAGCAGCAAGTGGCCGATGCGGCGGCGGATGTCGAGGGGGCGTTCGCGGTCGTCGGATGCGTAGCGGTTCTCGTAATAAGGGAGGAGTGCCCGGTACTCCGCGAGGGCCGATGCCGGTTCGCCGAGCTGTTCGAGGCACTGGGCGGCCTCGTAGCGGAACTGGAGCGAGTGCGGGTCGGCCTGGCCCGACTCGGCGGCGCGCTCGTCGGCGAGGCGGCGCAGTTCGGGCAGGGCGCGGCGGTACTGGCCGTCGTCCATGAGGGTCGCCGCGTACTGCTTGCGCAGGGAGCGGACCACCGGGGAGTGCTCGCCGTGCTTGGCGGCGGCCGCGGGCAGGATCGAGCCGAGGATGTCCACGGCCTGGGTGATGCGGCCCTCGCCGAGCAGCCGCTTGACCTCGTCGACGGCACGGACGACGTCCGTCTGGCTGCCGGGGCCGCCGGAACCCCGGAGCTGGTCGGGCCGGTCCGGCTGGATGTCGGGGGCCGGCGCGGGTGTCGTCGCGCGGTCGGGCCACGGTGCGTGCGGGCGCAGGAAGGGGCGGGTCGGGTCGAGCGGGCTGCCGGTGGGGATGCCGCGCGCGGGCAGGAGCGGCGCCAGTTCCTCGTAGACCTCCTGGGCGCTGCCGTGCCGGTGCTGGGGGTCCTTGGCGAGGAGGCGGAGCACCAGGGCTTCGAGGGCTTCGGGGACCTCGGGGCGCAGGCGGCGGACGGGCACGGGCGGTTCGTAGAGGTGGCGGTGCAGGACGCCCAGCGCGGTGGAGCCGGAGAACGGCACGTCGCCGCTGAGGAGTTCGTGCAGCAGGACGCCGAGGGCGTAGAGGTCGGTGTACGGGCCGACGGCGCCGCCCATCGCCTGCTCGGGTGCCATGTACGCCGGGCTGCCGATGGGCGATCCGGTGTGCGTGAGGCGGGTGGTGTCGGTGTCCATGACCGAGGCGATACCCAGGTCGAGGATGGAGACCGTGCCGTCCTGCTTGACCATCACGTTCCGCGGCTTGAGGTCGCGGTGCACGATCGGCACAGCGTGCACCGCGGAGAGCACGGCGCACAGTTGCGCGGCGATCGCGACGGCCCACTGCCACGGGTAGGGGTCGTGCTCGGCGAGGTGGTCGCCGAGGTCCGCGCCGTCCACGTACTGCATGACGAGGTAGAGGTCCTCGCCCTCCGTGCCCGCGTCGTGGACCGTGACGAGGCCGGGGTGGTCGACCTGTGCGGTGACGCGGCACTCGCGCACGAAGCGGCGGCGCAGCTCGTCGGCCTCGGCGCCCGCGACCCGGTCGGGGCGCAGGAGCTTGACCGCGACGCGGCGGTCGAGGCGCTGGTCGTACGCCGTCCAGACCTGGCCCATGCCGCCCTGGCCGATGAGCGCGGAGAGTTCGTAGCGCCCGGCGACCACGCGGCCGCCACGGCCGCCCGTTCCCGGTGACGTCCCCGGTGTCACGTTCAGTTGCCGCCTTCCTGCTTGCGCAGGTAGTCGCTGAGCTCGTCGAGCTCGGCCTGTACTTGGTGGATGCGGGCCGGTGCGGGACGCGTGGGCGGGGGCGGCGTCTGCTGGACCGGCGGCTGCTGGACCGGTGTCTGGTGCGGCAGCTGCGTGTGCTGGAGGTGGACGGGGGCCTGGCCCTGCTGCTGCGGATAGCCGTAGGCGGGCTGCGTCTGGGCGTAGCTCGGGTACTGCGGCTGTCGGTACCGGTTGAAGTACCGGATGTCCGCGAAGAGGTAGTAGATGACCGCGGCCAGCATCGTCGTCAGGAGGATCACCATCCCCGCGTTGCCGGGCCCCTGGAAGTCCTCCTCGCCCGGGTCGACGGCGACGAGCACCAGAGCCACCACGTCGAGCGCGGACACGAGCGCGAAGAGGAACCAGTCGTGGGGCTTGCGCGTGACGAGCGCGAGCCGCAGCATCGGCGCCCAGGCCGCGAGCCCGCACGTCACGACGGCGAGGACCACGAACAGCACGCGCAGCGTCACATGGGTGCCGCCGGAGGTCGGCGGCGGTTGCTGCGGCGCGTAGCCGTGGCCGTGCATGGCTGCTCCTGGTGCCTGATGCGGCCGTGCGTTCCCCCGGGGGAACGGGTCGATCCGGTCCAGGCCCGGCGGTGCGAATCGGACGCCGTCGCCCAGCAGCACCGGCAGCACGTACACCAGGATCTCGT
>NZ_JBEYWZ010000024.1:0-62087 GCF_040644915.1 Streptomyces sp. NPDC046925
CAACGGAGAAGCAGGCCTCCTGGACGTCGCCTTCGCCGCCCTGGACTGCATCCCCGGCATGAAGGGCCTCACCAGCCTCCGCGGCCTCGCCAAGGGCATGAAGGGCCTCAAAACCGGAATGAAGGGCCTGGCCCTCGGCGCCAAGGGCCTCGGTAAGGGCACCCGTGCGATGGGTCGGCAGATGAAGAAGCTTTTCACCTGCGGAGACCCCATCGACATGGCCACTGGCGAGATGGTCATGTCTGCCACCGACGTGGCTCTACCCGGTGTCCTGCCTCTTCTTCTGGAACGCCACCACCGCACCTCCACAAAGGCTGGCCGATGGTTCGGGCCGAGCTGGACCTCAACGCTTGATCAGCGTCTCATTCTCGACAAAGACGGCGTTCGGTTCATCAGCGACGACGGAATGGTCCTTCATTACCCGGTCCCGAACCCTGACGAGCCGGTCCAACCTGTCGAGGGGCCGCGCTGGCCACTGTTTTGGGATGGCGTCCCGGGGTCTGCAATGACCCTCCGCCAGCCGGAAAATAATCTCGTTCTGAACTTCAAGTCGGTGCCAGGGTGCTCGTCGTCCGAGCTTCCTCTTGCAGGCATGTCCGACCGCAATGACAACACCATCGCGATCAGCTACGGACAGAACGGTGAACCGCAAGAACTAGTTCACGATGGCGGCTATCGAGTAGGCGTCTCCACTGATCGAGGTCGTGTCACTGCCTTCACGCTTCTCAATGACGCCGATCAGCCAACACTCCTCCGCTATGCATACGACAACCGAGGGAATCTTGCCGAGATTTACAACTCTTCAGGGATTCCACTAAGGCTATTCTATGACGAACGTCGCCGAATCGATGGCTGGGAGGATCGAAATGGGACCTGGTATCGCTATGAATATGATGACGATGACCATTGTGTTCGTACAACCGGAACGTCCGGCATCCTCGACTACACCTACGTCTATAACACCGAGACGAATACCACCCTCGCTGTAAATTCCTTGGGACACACCACCACCTATCAATTCAGTGAGGCCCTTCAGCTTCATGCCGAAACGGATCCCCTTGGTCACACCACGACGCGCGAGTGGACCCGCTTCGATCAGTTGCTTTCTCTTACCGACCCGCTTGGCCGCACCACCTCGTACAATTACGACCTTGATGGAAATCTAACCTGTGTCACCCACCCCGACGGGGCGGAGGTCGTAGCCGAATACAATGAGTTGGGGCTACCGGCGAGGATTATTGATCCAGACGGTGTGCAGTGGTTGAGAGAGTATGACGGTCACGGGAATCTTACGAGGGAAACAGATCCTATCGGTGCAACGACGGAGTTGGATTACGACGATCGAGGTCATCTGAAGGCAGTGACTGATGCTCTGGGAAACACGCATGGCTTCCTTAATGATGCAGCAGGGTTGATTATTTCCACTACGAGCCCACTATCGGCCGTAACTCGAATCAGACGTGATTCATTCGGCCGTGTGTCATCAGTTTGTGAACCCTCTGAGGAGGAGACGCGATATGGCTGGACACTAGAAGGGGAGTCGGCGTGGCGCATCGACCCCGACGGATCGGAATCGCGTTGGACGTACGATGCTGAAGGAAATCTGCTTGAGCACGTTGACCCGGAATATGGAGTCACGCGATACGAAGTTGGTGGGTTCGATCAGCCCAGTCGCAGAGTAGATCCAGATGGGCGGATGAATGAATTCACCTACGACACCGAACTTCGCCTGACGAGTGTCACGACGCCACTCGGAACCTGGGTATACGAATATGACGCTGTCGGCAATCTTGTCAGAGAGAGCGACTTCAACGGCCGACCCGTTCACTATCAGTACGATGTGGCACGTCAACTCATCGCTCGTATCAACGGTGCCGGACAACGAGTTGAGTACGTATACAACCCGCGCGGTGCTACCGTTGAACAACGCGCCGGCGGGAAAGTCACCTCATTCGAATTTGACGTGAACGGGGTGATGATGCGTGCGTCCAACTCTGAATCAGAAATTGTATTCGAGCGGGACGTCTGTGGTCGCTCGCTAATTGAGACTTGCAATGGCCGCATACTTGAACGTGCCTACGATGGCCTGGGGCGTACAACTCTCCTGCGCACGCCAAGTGGCGTTTCAAACGAATGGACTTGGGGCCCAGGTGATCGTCCCGTGAGTCTTCAAGTTGCCGGACGCACTCTCACATTCGACTACGACACCGCAGGTCGTGAACTGGAACGACGTCTCGACACGGGTGTTACGTTGCGTCAAGAGTGGGGAACCGAGAACAGGCTCACGGCCCAGTCCTTGATCAATCCGGAAGGAGCGATCACCAAGCACCGCCAGTTCAGCTACCGAGCGGACGGTTATCTCACAGGAATCAGTGACTCGGGGAACGAATTCAGAAACTTCGCACTTGATTCCCAAGGGCGAGTTACTGCCGTCGATGCCGAATCATGGAGCGAGGACTATGCCTACGATGCCGCGGGTAACCTAAGCCGGGCCGTATGGGCAGATGGAACTGCCGGTACCGAACCTCAAGGGTCACGCAGATATGAGGGATCGCGTCTCCGGGAGACTCGCCGTGATCGCTATGAGTACGACGGCCAGGGGCGCGTGGTCCGACATGTCCGGAAACTTTTGTCGGGTGGGCGGCACGTCTGGAGCTACACGTGGGATGCGTACGACCGGCTCACGCATGTCATCACTCCGGATGGACGAAGCTGGCGCTACCTGTATGACGCGCTTGGACGTCGCATAGCGAAACAGCTCCTGGCCGATGACGCGGAGACCGTCTCTTCTCAAACCATATTCACTTGGGACGGGAGCCGACTCACAGAGCAAGAGCAGTTCGCGGAGAATTTGGAGAAGAGCACGATCACTTGGGGGTGGGAGCCGGAATCGCATCGCCCAATTACCCAGGTCGAACGCAGAGGTGCACGGGATATCTCGCAGGAGGAGGTCGATGAGCGATTCTTCGAAATTGTCACAGACCTTGTCGGTACTCCAACGGAACTTGTGGACGATGTCGGCGATATAGCTTGGCGTAGTTCGTCCAACATTTGGGGTAGTCCTATTGGGGACTCTCGCTGCAGCCATACTGATTGCCCGCTTCGCTTCCCTGGTCAATACTATGACGCCGAGAGCGGACTCCATTACAATCTGTTTCGCTACTATGACCCAGCCATCGGTCGATATTACACACCCGATTCGCTAGGCCTTGCTCCGGCCCCGAACCCGTACAGCTATCCAGTCAACCCTCTTCTCTGGGCTGATCCGCTCGGACTCACCCCCTGCGTAGCCAAGCAGCTCTCGAAGAGGGCATCTGACATACACGCACAAGCTGGGCATCCGATTGCTAAATCAAAATCTACGGTTGCCGTTATTCGAGCCCGGACCCCTTATGGCGAAATAGATGTCGTGGCTGGCAGCGGTCGTGGCCTCAACAAGACACAGGAGGGTATGCTTCGGAGAGGAGAACTGCTTGCGGATAACATTGACGGAATTCATGCAGAACAAAATGCGATGCTCCACATCATCAAGAACGGCTGGACCCCTGTCGCGGGCGGTGCTTCACGAAGCGTATGCGATGAATTTTGTGCACCACTGATCCGTGCATCTGGCGGGCGAATTACAGGCGACGTATTTCAGCGTGAATCCGGGACAAAGATTAGGACCTTCCTGTGGTAGATCTTCAGCATCGACTCACTGCTTTCGTGGAGAATGCATCACCCATCGCGTGCCAAATTTTTCTGGCAGGCTGTGTCGAGCGCGCATCAACGTCATTCTTCTGGGGTCTGAGCGGCAAAGAAGGACGCTCACAAGATGCCGACGTATATCTTTCGTCGTTGGATTCCTTGTGGCGGATTGGCTCGGAAACAGCAGGAAATTCCGAATATGAAGAGATTCGGCAACGGATCTATGCCTTTCCCGAGCTGATGCAGGAGGATGAGCCATCTGGAGTCGACGCCTACGTCTCAGATGCGCTATCAGCTCTATATTATGCGTACTCCTACATGGCGACTCGCGATACATCATGGGTCGAATATACCTCCTCCTGCCTGGTGGATTCTGCGCACTTCCTGGGTCGGGCGACAGGCAGTGGGGACTCTACTTGGGAATCCGAGGTCGCTGAACAACTCGAATACATCGATCTACTTTCATCCGATGTGGGAGCGGCCATCGCCTCGGTCGCCACGTTGAGGGAGAAGGCGCAGACGGTGGGTCGAGATCGAGTGGCACTTCTTCAGACGCTGAGCTTCAGGTGAACTGCGTCTGGTGATGGTCACGGAAGTCTGGGGGAAGTCAGAGTGTTCGGGTCGACCTCCGTCGATCCGACGGTCAAGATTCAGGCCGTGAACGACGGGTTCGACACCCTCCTGATCCTCAGAAAGCAGGAAACCGTTAACGCGGTGGATGTATCAGGGCCCGATACCGAGGGGGTGGACCTCCGATTGCTGTACGACGGAGTTGATGTATTCCGCACACCAGCAAGCCAGTTGCTCAAAATGTTTGGGGATCGCGGATATCGGATCGACGCCGCCGCCCCGGAGTCTCCTGCCGTCCTGGATCGCACCATCGCCGTCATACGCTGGACCTCGCAGGACGTCCCGTTGGACCCGGATGACGGGGTACCCCTCTACTTCACCTCGGCCCTTGTCTCGAACGAGAACCCGACATGGTGATGGCACGGCACTGGTACGCATCGGCCCCGGTCGTGGACGGCCTGCATCTGTTGGACGTTCCGGGCTTCTGGGCCGCTCATCTCGCGGATCTCAGCGAAGGCTTCCCGACGGAGGCGTTCGGTGTCGATGCCGCGGATGCCGGTGCCGCCCTTGAGCGGCTGCATGACCAGTCGGCCTGGCCGGTGTTCACCGTGCCGCTCGCCGGGGGCTTCGTGATTCTCTTGCATTACAACAGCGGCGAGGAGTTCACGACTACGGACTACTTCCTCATGCATCGGGACTGGTCGGCCTCCCGTGCCCTTGTCCTCACCTCCGGCGACCAGGACCGCATCGGCCCCGGCCTCTGCTGGCCGGAGCTCGCGGCCCTGCTCGACGCCCCAGCAGAAGCCGCCGGAGTCACCGATCCGCACGCTCGGTTGCTCCTTCTTCTCCCCGTGCTGGGAGACGCGGACGCGCCGCTCGCGGCCGTGGACGCCGTCGTCGAAGCGCTGGTCGCGCAAGGTGCCCCGCCCGACTGCGACGGCTTGGCCGCCCAGTTGCTGAAGGGCCACCCCATGTGGGGTGCCGAGACCTGGACGTACGACACCGATGAGCGGAGCTGGATCTGCGACGGCGAGCACAGCCCGCGGCAAGAGCCTCTCGGGGAGCGCTTGCCCGAGGTGCAGCGGGCCGCGCTTGAGACAGTGTTGGGCGGGTGAGGCTTGGAATGGGTGAGGCGCGAAATGGGTGAGATCTTGAAGAAGATGCGGGGGCAGCGGCGGCAGCATTTTGCGGGAGATGTGTTTGTTCTCCAATTGGAGGACGACAGCTACCGTTTCGGCCGAATTGTCAAAGTGGCCGACGACACCCGGGAGGCGCGGTTTCCCGGCGGCATCCTTGCGTACATCTACGACATTCCCTCGGTCGATCAGACCCCTGACCTCGCGCAGCTCACCCCCGACCGGCTGCTCATGCCGCCCTTTTTCACCATGGGCTGGGTTTGGTACAAGGGCTACTTCCGAACAGTGACGCACGCGGAATTGAATCCGGGTGATCTGTTGAAGCAGCACTGTTTCTACGACGCGTACTACAAGGACTACGTCGACGAGAACGATCGCCGTATAGGCGAACGTGCCGACCCCTGCGGCGTCTTCGCTCTCTCCAACTTCGAGTTCTTCCAGCACGAAGTTGACGAGGCGCTTGCCGGTCGGCCCATCGTGGGCCGTCTCGTAGGTCGGCAGCGGGCAGGAGACGAGTAACGCGGGCGGGGGAGTCTCAACCCCCGAGGGGTGCGGGCCTGCTCCCCGCCCGCGTGATCAGCGCGGCGGCTCAGGCTCAGCGCCGCCCCATCCCCCGCTTAACCTTCTTCCCCCCAGCCGACTCGTCCAACGTCTTCCACAGCTTCGACGAGCTCACCGACGTATAAACCCCCGGAGCCCCCTGCGCCCCGCACCCGTCCCCGTAAGAGACCACGCCGATCTGGATCGGGGCCCTGCGGCCGGGGACGTTGCGGAAGATGGGGCCGCCGCTGTCGCCCTGGCAGGAGTCCTTTGTTTCCACGCCCGCGCAGAAGTTGACCTTTGAGTCGTACTCCCCGTAACTCGTGCCGCATTCCGTGTGCGAGAGGATCGGGACCTTTACCTGGCGGAGGCGGTCCGGGGTGTTGGGGAGGTCCGTGTCCGTGTTGCCCCAGCCCGCGACCGTGGCCTTCTGGCCGGGGCGGATCAGGGCGTCCGTGCCCTGGGTGGGGAGCGCGATCGGCGCGATTCCCTTTACCGGCTTGCTCAGTTGGATGAAGGCCACGTCGTACGCCTCCTGGCCCTTCAAGTAGCGGGGGTGGACTACCACCCCGTCCCTCGCCACGTTGCGGATCTGGCCCTGGCCGGACTTGGAAAGGACCGTGCGGCCTACCGCCACCTGGAGCTTCTTCGGCTTCAGGGGCTTGCCCGCGTCGTTCACCAGGCAGTGCGCCGCCGTCATCACCGTGTCCGCGGTGACCAGGCTGCCGCCGCAGAACTGACGGTCAAGCGCGCTGCCGGAGCCCTTGTCCAGCACCGCCGCCATGAACGGGTAGGCGTCGTTGGAGACTTCGGTGCCGCCGATGATCGCGTGCGCGGCGGGGGTGCCGGCGGCCAGCAGGGCGAGCGTCGCCGTGGCTACGCCGGCCGCCGCCGCCATGGATGTGCGTGACGTCGCCGTCGCGGGTGAGGTGCGGCGGACGTACGAAGGAAAGGAAAGTCTCATGGGGGTTGAACTTCTCTTTCGTGCCGAATGTGGGCAGAGCAGAACGGAATAGAATGGAATAGAACGGAACGGAACGGAACAGAACCGGGAAATCACGTGCGGTACGCGACTCCTGCGGATCTCGGCGTTCCGGATGGTGAGAGGGGAGAGCGCGGGGCGGGGTTCATTGCGTGTGGCGGGGAACCAAGAGGGCCCACGCGAGCGCCGTATGCCCGTAGATGGCCGAACTCTGCCCAACCGGGAACCACTCCTGCCCCTCCCCGCGTCATCCGTGCGGCTGATGGAGCAGCTGTTCGTCGGCCGTCGGACAACGGGTGTTCCTCATCACCGCACCTCGCGGCACCTATTGAGCAAAGAGCAAATATTCGCGTACGCACATCATCATCTCCACCTGGAATCCCGGAATGCGTGGGAACCATGGAGTACGGATTGCGCGTGGGTAACGATGGCGGGAGCGGGCCGCAGCAGTCTCAACGCGCCTTGAGGGGCTTATGTGCTGCTGATACGGTGCGATGACTTGACACTGCGCCTGGGGCTGAATAGCCCGCCCGAGGCGGGCGAAGAGAGTCGCGAGTGTCTGAAAATGACCGAATCTTCTTGGGCGTACGGGGAGCAGTTGCGTGAAGATCCAAGAGCGTACGGGGGCGGGCAACAGCCGTTCCGCCGCACCGGTTCAGCCGGCGGTCGGTGAGCGCCTTCCCGCGCCGCCTCGCGAGCGCAAACCGGCACTCGCCGCCCTGGCCGTTCTGCTCATCCTCGTCGGCGCCCTCGGCGCCACCGTCCTCGTGCTGCGCGCGGGAGACCGTGTGGAGGTCGTGAAGGTGACGGCCGAGATCCCGGCGGGCGAGACGGTGAGCGGCGACAACGTCACCTCCGTCATGGTCGCCGACGACGCGAGCATCAACTACATCAAGTGGGATCAGCTCGACCAGTTGAGGAAGCTCAAGGCCACCAACACCATCCCCAAGGGCGCCGTGGCCGTCGGCGAGATGTTCTCCAGCAAGGGCGGCCTTCCCGCGGGCAAGTCCGCGGTCGGCGTCTCCCTCAAGGAGGGGCAGTACCCCGCGTCCGGCCTGAAGGCCGGCGACACCGTGGACGTCTACCAGGTCGGCGACGGCGCCTCCGGGTCCGGCGACAAGGGCAGCAGCGGCTCCGCCGGATCGAGCGCGAGCGACTCGCCCATCGTCTCGGGCGCCCGCGTCAGCACCGTCGCGGACAAGAGCGACGCCACCGTGAGCACCGGCGCCCTCGGCGTCACGCTCCAGGTGGACACCGCCGACGCGGCAGCCGTCACCAGGGCCGCTTCCGCCGGTGCCGTCTCCCTCGTCCAAGTGTCACCCAACGGCAACTAGAGGCGAGTAGAAGAGACATGGCGCTCATTGCTCTCGCTGCCGACAAGGGATCTCCCGGAGTCACCACCGCGGCCGTCGCGCTCGCAGCCGTATGGCCGCGGCGCGTGCTCGTCGCGGAGACCGACCCCGCGGGTGGCGACCTGGTCTACCGCAGTGCCGCCGCGCACGGCGGACCGCTCAACCCCAACACCGGGATGCTCAGCATCGCGGCCACCGCACGCCGCGGCCTCGTGCCCGACCAACTCTGGGACCACACCCAGCCGTTGAGCGGCGGCCTCGAGGTGCTCGTCGGGCTCGGAGTGGCCGAGCAGGCCGCCGGGCTCGCGGGGCTCTGGCCGACGCTCGGCCGTGCCTTCTCGCAGCTCGCCGACTCCCCGAACGCGCCCGCCGACGTCATCGCCGACTGCGGTCGCATCAGCGGGGACACCCCTGCCGTCGAGCTCTTCCCGCAGGCGGCCCTCGTGCTGCTCGTCTCGCGGACCGAGCCCGAGGCCATCGCGCGCGTACGTGACCGTGCCGCCGCCCTGGCCACCAAGCTGCACGGCGGATCGCGCGGCGCCGCGTCGCTCGCGACCCCGCTCATCGGCGTACTCCTGATCGCGGACCCCTCGACGTCCGCCAAGCTCGTCCACCAGGTCAACGACATGCTGATGGCCGCGCAGACCGGCGCCCGCGTAGTCGGCACGCTCGCCGAGGACCCGGCCGGAGCCGAGCAGTTGGCGGGGCGCAAGCGCGGGCGTCTCGACAAGTCCATGCTCATCCGCTCGGCCCGCAAGGTCACCGTCGACCTGTACCAGCAGTACGGCGCCGCCTGGGCCAACCCGAACGCGGGCGTCCAGGGCACGCACGGCGTGCACGGGGCGGGTACGCACGGGGCAGGCCGATGAGCGTTCCCGTCGATCACCAGCTCGTGAAGCGGTTCCGGCAGGACGCCGGTGACCGCATCGCCGAGCAGCGCCGCCTGGACCAGGTCTCCGGCGTCACCCCCATGTCGGGCGAGGACGAGCGGCAGTACGCCCGCGCCGTCATCGCCCAGATCCTGGAGGAGTACGCCCGGATAGAGATCAACGCCGGGCGCACCCCACTGGACGCCGACACCGAGGAGAAGTATGCGGCCGCCGTGCACGCCGCGCTCTTCGGCGTGGGACGGCTCCAGCCGCTGCTCGACGACCCGGACGTCGAGAACATCGACATCAACGGGTACGACCAGGTCTTCGTCGGTTACGCCGACGGCCGCGAGGTCAAGGGCGACCCCGTCGCCGAGACCGACGAGGAGCTCATCGAGCTCATCCAGATCCTCGGCGCCTACTCCGGTCTCTCCTCGCGCCCCTTCGACTCCGCCAACCCGCAGCTCGACCTGCGGCTGCCCGACGGTTCGCGTCTGTCGGCCGTCATGGACGTCACGCGGCGCCCCGCGCTCTCCATCCGACGTGCCCGCATGGGCAAGGTCTTCATGTCGGACCTGGTGGGCAACGGCACGATCACGCCCGAGGTCGCGCACTTCATGGCGTGCGCGGTGCGGGCCCGCAAGAACATCATGATCGCGGGCGCGACGAACGCCGGTAAGACGACGCTGCTGCGGGCGCTCGCCAACGAGATCCCGCCGCACGAGCGTCTGGTGACCGTCGAGCGGGCCCTTGAGCTCGGCCTCGACCAGTACGCCGACCTGCACCCGAACGTCGTCGCGTTCGAGGAGCGCCTGCCCAACTCCGAGGGCCAGGGCCAGATCTCGATGGCGGAGCTCGTGCGCCGATCGCTGCGTATGAACCCGTCGAGGGTCATCGTCGGTGAGGTTCTGGGCGACGAGATCGTGACGATGCTCAACGCGATGTCGCAGGGCAACGACGGCTCGCTCTCCACGATCCACGCCAACAGTTCGAGTGAGGTCTTCAACCGCATCTCGACGTACGCCCTCCAGGCCACCGAGCGGCTGCCCATCGAGGCCAGCCAGATGCTCGTGGCCGGAGCCGTCAACTTCGTCGTCTTCATCCAGCGGCGCAACAACTACCAGACCGGCGGCAAGCTCCAGCGCATGGTGACCTCGGTTCGCGAGGTCAACGGCGTCGACGGCCGCGTCCTGTCCAGCGAGGTCTTCGCGGAGGCCCCGAACGGGCAGATCGTCGCGCACGCGCCGATCGCCTGCATGGACGACCTGGCCGTCTTCGGCTACCGCCCCGCCGGGCAATGGGGGTGAGCACGACATGAACTCACTCGGCTCGATGGGCGGCCTTTTCTCGCTGCCCGTCCTGTACGCACTGGGCTGCGGCATCGCGGTCGGCGGTGGCATCGCGGTCCTCGCGATCGCGCTGCGCGGCCTGCCGGTCAAGCCCGAGCACGAGAAGCAGCGGGCCAGCGAGCGGGCGAGCGAACTCATCCGGTTCGCGGGCCAGCGCGGCTCCATGGCCATCGGCGTGGGCCTCGTGGTGCTGCTGCTCACGCGGTGGGCGGTGGCGGGCATCGCGTCCGGCATCCTCGTCTTCTTCTGGGACAAGCTGTTCGGCGGCGCGAAGGAGGAGCGCGCGCAGATGAAGCGCGTCGAAGCCCTCGCCGCCTGGACGGAGTCCCTGCGCGACACCATCGCGGGCGCGGTCGGCCTTGAGCAGGCGATCCCCGCTTCGGCGCGGGCGGCGGCTCCCGTCCTGCGTCCGCACCTGGACGCCCTGGTGGACCGCCTGCGTGCGCGTACGCCGCTTCCCGAGGCCCTTCAGGTCCTCGCCGACGAGATCGACGACGCGTCGGCGGACATCATCGTGGCCGCCCTCATCCTGAACGCGAAGCTGCGCGGTCCGGGTCTGCGGCAGGTCCTCGGCGCCCTGGCCAAGTCGGCGCGCGAAGAGGTCGACATGCGCCAGCGCGTGATGGCGCAGCGCGCGTCGACGCGGCGTTCGGTGCAGATCGTGGTCGCGGTGTCGATCTCGTTCGTGCTCGGCCTCTCGATCTTCAACCGCGACTTCGTCTCGCCCTACGGCACGGCGGTCGGCCAGCTCGTGCTCGCCTGCGTCTGCGGCCTGTTCGCACTCGGCTTCTGGTGGCTGCGCAAGCTCTCGACGGTGGAGACCCCGGACCGCTTCCTGGTCAAGGACGAGCCGGGCGTGCAGTTCGTACGTCCGCGGGGTCCGGGTGCTTCGGTTGCCGGTGCGGGCGAGCAGGCGCCGCTGACGGGCCAGGCGGGCCCGTACGGCCAGCCTCAGCCGGGTCAGCAGCAGCCGGGTCAGGCCTACGGGAATCCTGAGGGGGTACGTCGATGAGCCTGACGATGCCGATAGTGATCGGCGCCATCATGGGCCTGGGCATCTACGCCCTCGTACGGGCCCTGATGCCTTCCAAGCGCAGCGCGGTCGCGACGGTCGCGCGGATCGATGCGATGCGGGCGCGGGGGGCGGCGTACGAGTCGCATCGCGCCACGTCCGACGAGACCAAGGGCGACGCGGGCCGGTTCGGTTCCGCGCGTGCCCGGGTGGGTGTGCGCGTCGCCGAGTTCTACTTGCAGCAGGGCTGGGAACAGCGCTCGCTGCGGGCGGACCTGGCGGTGCTCGACCGCAGCTGGGAGAAGTTCCTGGCCACGAAGACGCTCCTCGCGGCCACGGGTGTCTTCTTCGGACCGTTCCTGTTCGCTGTCATCTGGACGCTGGGGGTCGGCAACAGCCCGATCATCCCGGTCTGGCTGGCCCTCATGTTCGGCGCACTGTTCTTCTTCCTGCCCGACCTCGAAGTGCGCAGGGACGCCGCGAACAAGCGGCGCGACCTGCGCCGCGTCATCGGCGCCTATCTGGACCTGGTGTCGATGAGCCTGGCGGGCGGGCGGGGACTCCCCGAGGCCCTGATGGCCGCTGCGGAGATCTCGGACGGGTGGGCGACGCGGCGCATCCGCGCGGCGTTGGCCGATGCCCGGATCACCGGCATCAGCCAGTGGCAGGCACTGGGCACCCTCGGCGAGGAACTGGGCGTCGAGGAGCTCAAGGATCTGTCGGCGTCCCTGGCGCTCGTGGCGGACGACGGCGCCAAGGTGCGCGAGTCGCTCGCCTCGCGTGCCGAGACGATGCGGCACCGCGAGATGGCCGAGATCGAAGGCAGCGCGGGCGAGAAGTCCCAGTCGATGCTCGTCGCCCAGCTTCTCCTGTGTGCCGGCTTCCTGGTCTTCCTCATCTTCCCGGCGGCCATGCGCGTGTTCCAGGTCTAGCGAACTCTACGGCGATGGACGGGCCGGCGGACGGCGGCGGCCCGGGACCCTTCCCCCCACTCCTGAAAGGACAACTCACCATGAACGGACGGAACTTCAGCACCGGCAACCCCGGTCTGGACCTCGTGATCACCTTCCTGCAGGGCCGCGTGCAGCGTGCCCGCTCCGGCGAGCTCGACCGTGGTGCGTCCGCGGTCGAGTGGGTCATCATCTCGGCGGTCGTCGTGGCGATCGTCGGCGTGGTCGCCGCGATCATCAACGAAGCCCTCGGTTCGGGCGCCAAGAAGGTCGGCGAATGCATCAAGGGCGCGGACGCAGGCAGCACCTGCTGATCGGTCAGTCGGCCGATCCATCGGTTACCGGGTAGCGAAGGCGGGGACGAGTGCGCGGGTGCGTGAAGCGATGGGTACGCCGCAGGGTGGAGGCAGCCTCCACCCGCGGTGAATCCGGCATGACCGCGATCGAGTTCGTGCTGCTCACTCCGGTCCTCTTCTTCATGATCTTCGCGACGGTGCAGTTCGCGCTGTACTTCTTCGCGGACCATGTCGCCCAGGCCGCGGCCCAGGCGGGCGCACGCAAGGCCCGCGCGACGGCCGACGAGAATCCGGGCGGCTGGCGGGGCAACTCGCGCGACGTGGTCGACGCCTACATCCAGCAGTTGGGGCCGCAGTTGGTGATCGGCCCCGACGTGAAGATGATCGAGCCGAAGGCGAACACCGTCGGGGTGGAGATCACCGCGAAGGTTCCCTCGGTCTTCCCCGGCCTCGACCTGACGGTGCACGCGCAGTCGTCCGGTCCGGTGGAGCGGTTCGTGCAGGACGGGGAGGGCGGCTGATGGAGAACGTACGGGTACGTACTGCTCTGCGTCGGTGCCGCGGCCTCGACTCCGGGACGCGTGACCGGGGGCTCTCGACCATCGAGGTGGTCATCCTCGCCCCCGTGATGATCCTCTTCATCCTGGTCCTTGTGGCCTTCGGCCAGCTCGTCGACGGCCGCGGCGCCATCGACGGGGCGGCGCGCGACGCGGCACGCGCGGGCTCGATCCAGAAGGACGCGGGCACGGCGATGGCCGAGGCGAAGGCGGCCGCGGAGGCCGACCTCGCCGACGTCTGCTCTGGGCCGGTCAGCATCAACAAGACCAGCAACGGCTTCAAGGCCGAGATCGACCCGTTCTTCACGGTCGAAGTGAGCTGCCAGATCCGGGGGTTGGACATGATCGGCCTTGACGTCCCGACGACCCTGAAGGCCAGCTTCAGCTCCTCGCTCGACCCGCTCCGGAGGTCGGCGTGAGCACCACCGCCTCCCTCCTGCGCGCCTGGCTCTCGGCCCGCCGGGAACGCCTCGACGACCGCGGCTCGGGCGCGGGCGCCGTCATCATCTTCGCTCTCGTCTTCCTCTCCCTCTCGGCCTTCGTCATCGACGGCGGCATGTCCATCTCCAAGCGGGAGCGGGCCGCCGACATCGCGGAGCAGGCCGCGCGGTACGCGGCGCAGGACATAGACCGCGAGGGCATATACGAAGGCGCCAAGGGAGCGCCCATCAATTACGAGAACTGCGGCGCACGCGCCCAGGCGTTCGCCCGCGAACTGGGCATGAGCGGCCCCGACGTGGCGGCGACCCACTGCGTGACGGCCAACGCCCAACAGGTCGAGGTCGAGGTCCAGATGACCTACAGCCCGGTCTTCACCGGAATGTTCTACGGCGGCGACGTGACGGTACGGGGCAGCGCGATCGCGGAGAACGAGGTCGGCTGACCGCCGCGCACCTTACGGCCGGGCGTGCTGCGCGGCCGTCATACGGCGTTGTGCAGGGTGAGGCGGTAGCCGTCGGGGTCGGAGACGGTGAACATGCGGCCGAAGGGGCCGTCCGCGGGCTCCGCCTCGGGCTTCGCGCCGCTCTCCGTCACCGCCTTGTGGAGGGCGTCCACGTCGTCCACGGCGATCCACAGCGTCACGCCGCGCCCTGCCGTTCCGGGCTCCGGCGTGATGTCGGTACGCAGCGCCATGAAGACCGGCCGGGAGGCGATGAGCTGGGCTCCGGGCGGGCTGGTCGGGGCGGCGGGCAGGCCCAGGGTTTCGCAGTAGAAGGCGCGGGACTTTCCCAGGTCGCTGACCTGCAGGGATACAAAGTCCACGCCGGTGGGGGCGATGGTGCCGTCGGCCGTGTCGGTGGTGCTCTTGGGGGTGGTGGCCATCGGGACTCTCCAAGGCGATCGGGCGGTCAACCATTAGGGCGCTAATGGTCGCCAACGTAGCATGCGGTCCATGGACGACGCGCACTTCGACCCATCGGTCTCGCTCGGATTCGCCGTCAAGCGCCTGCAGCAGGCCATGCGGCGCGAGATGGACGCCAGGCTGGCCGCACACGGGCTCACCATGCCGCAGTACTCGGCGCTGAACCTGCTGGCCAGGACCCCCGGCATGAGCAACGCGGAGCTGGCAGGGCGGGCCTTCGTCACGCCGCCCACCATGCTGCGCATCATCGACGGCCTGGTCGGCGCACGGCTCGTCCACCGTGCCGACATGACCGGCCGCCACCGCACCCTGTCCCTCACCGAGCAGGGCACCGCCACTCTCGCCAAGGCGTCCGCCGAGGTCGATGGCATCGAGGACACCCTGCGCGCCAAGGTCGACTCATCGGATCCGGAGCAGTGGCGGGAGATCCACGCGTGGCTCACGCGCGCCGCCGAGGCGTTCGAAACCCCGCTTGAGGAAGCCCCCTAGCCGACCGGGCGGCAGAGCAGCGGCTTCTCCAGTTCCGAGCAGGGGCGGTGGCCGTGCACCGGGAGGCTGTCCTTGCCCGCGCCCTCCGTGAGGTAGCGCAGGAATCCCGCGGCCACGGAGTCGGCGGGCGGCTCGCCGTAGGTGTAGGCGAACTCCGTCTGCCAGTACGGGTACGCGCCCGCGTCCGCGCCCTCCACCGTGGCGGGGTAACCGGCGATGCGGACCTGCTGGATGCCCTCGTGGGCGAGCGCGGCGCCCGCCTCGCTGTGGCCGAGGGCTCCGGGGATCGACGCCACGTTCTCCAGGAGGGTGTCGGTGTCGCCGACCTCGCAGCGGCCCGGCTTGCTCCGGTCCATGCCGGCGCAGTCCCCCGAGGTGACCTCGAGGAGTTCCTTGTCGGCGAGGACCTGGTGGACGAGCGTGGAGCGGGTGCCGGAGCCGGGGTGGCGGCTGACGAGGTGGACGGGGACGTTGTTGCCGTTCACCTGGCGCCAGTTGGTGATGTCCCCGGAGTAGATCTGGCGCAGCTGCTTGAGGGAGAGATCCTGGACACCGGCGTCCTTGTTGACGGCGAGGGTGAAGAGGGAGAGAGCGACGGGGCGGGGCAGGAGCTGGGGGCGGCCGTCGCCCTTGGCGCCGTCGGTGAAGGCGAGCCGGTCGGCGAGGCCGGGTCCGGTACTCGCGCTCTCTCCCTTGGCTCTCCTCTTGCCCGCCGCCTCCAGTGAGTCGAGGCCCGCGACGCTGCCTTTGAACGTGTCGTCCGTGATGGTGATGCGGGCGTCCGTGCACTTCGCGACGTACCGCTTCGCCGCGTCGGCGACGGCGGCCCTGAACGCGGTGGATCCGGAGAGGGTCAGCGTGCCCGCGGCGCAGTCCACCGGGGCGGCATGGGCGGGGGCGTCGTCCCTGGTGAAGGAGGTGAAGGACTGGGCGGCGGCGACGAGCACCAGGAGCGCGATGAAGACCATGACGGGCTTCGAGGCGAAGGTGTGGCTCTCGGTCTTCTTGATCCGCCCGCCGCGTACGCCGCCCTTTATGCCCGCGATGACCACGGGGTCGGGGAAGTCCTGGCCGGCCGGGAAGTCCCGGTCGCGTTCCAGGACGGCGAGGACCTTGTAGTGGGTGCCGCGGTTGAGGGGTACGCGGGGCAGCTCGATGTGGCCGTCGTCCATCCGCAGGCCGGTGGCGTCGTCGAAGCAGGGGCGCAGGTAGTCGTGGCTGAGCTCGGTGACGACCATGCCGTCGACGCGGCGGCCGGGGAAGTTGATCCGGATGCCGACCTGGTCGTCGTCGCGTACGACGTAGTCGGTGGCGTCGATATGGGTCCAGCCGCTGTTCTGGATCCTGAGCAGGACGAAGGAGGGGTCGAGGAGGGAGGTGTCGTTCTGCTGCATCTGCCGGAGGACTCCGGCGTGCGGGTGGGTGTCCGCGTTCTTCGCGGTGGTGTCCATCTGTACGCGGTAGCCGAGGCGTTTGCGCCCGGCGAAACCGAACTCCCACAGCGCGGCGCCGACGGGTATCGCGAGGCCGAGGACGGCGACCATCGACTCCCAGGAAAGACCACTCATCACCGAACCGACCCCCGTTTGTCCGTACCCCGTTGTGGGGGTGGGGCCAAATTACGAGGGAGGGGGTGGGGCTACGAGCCAACGCCCGTGCTTTCAGGCAGAGTTCACGCACCGGCCACTCGGGGGCGGGTGGCGTTCACCGGTTGTTGGGGGAGGGGGCGCGGGGCTGCGGCGCGGGGCGTCCGGCGTACAGCGCTCGGCGTCCGGTGTGCCGTGTACGGCGTGCGGTGTGCCGTGTACGGCATGCGGTGGATCAGCGGGGCCGCCGACTGGTCGCCCTCTAGCGGCCCTCTAGTCGCCCTCGCCCTTCCCCTTGCCGCCCTTGCCGCCCTTGTCCTTCACACCCTCGGAGACGTCCTTCGCCAGCTTGTCGTCGAGCTTCTTGAACTCGCGCACGACCGCGTCGGACATGTCGGCAAGGGCGTCCAGCTGCTGGGTGATGTCCTCGCGGCCGTCCTCCCAGTTGGACTCGAAGTCGTCGAGCGCGTCGTACACACCGCCGTCGCCGATGTCGTCCTTGTAGGACTCGAACGTCTTCTTCGTCCGGTTCATCCGATCCTTGACGGACCGCAACCGGCCCCCGTAGTCCTCAAGATCGCTGAGCGGAAGCGCGAGGTCGCTCTTGCCTTTACCACCCATGCCAGTTCCCTCTCAGCTCTGTCGAAGGTGCGCGCTGCGGAACGCCCCGGCCAGGTCGAGGACGGGCCCTGCCCTCCGGAGACGATTATGACCTGCTCCGTGGTTCCGGGGGCGGGGTTATGCGCGTGGGGCGGTGTCCGGCCAGTCTGGGCCGGTCAGTGTTGCCGTCAGGCGGTTCTCCTCCTGGGTCACTGCGACGTCCATGCCGGTTGCGGCGGCTGTGGTGAAGGCCGCTGGTGGGGTGGCGGTGAGGAGGAAGGTGAAGTGGAGGGTGAACGGGGGTGTGTCCTCGGCCGGGATTCCGTCTGCGTCCAGTTGGAGGTTGGCCCGCCACGCCGCCTGGCAGAGGACCGAGACGAAGCAGCCGAGGAATTCGGCGCCCAGTAGGCCGTCCGCCCTGTCGATCAGGATCGCGGCGTCCCGTGAATCACCCCCGTGGCCGTGCCAGTCGTGGAGGCAGTCCACCAGTGCGTCCCAGTTGTGGCCGAAGTAGGGCGGGAAGCCGAGCTGGCGGGCGAAGGTGGCGAACAGGGCTTGCGGGTCACGCAGTTCCTCGCCGTTCAGGCGGATTACTCGGCCGCCCTGCCTCTGGAGCTCGTCCGTCTCGGTGCTCAGCCATGGGTCGTCGTGGCGTGCGAAGACGACCCATGGTGAGCGGCGTTCGGTGAGGGTGGCGTGCGTGCGCATGGCGTGGAGCCCTGATCAGCGGTTGATCGACTGGACTTCCTGGACGTCCATGTCCTGGGTGGTCTCGAAGGTGCCGTCGGGCATCGTGTCGCCTGCGCCGCCCGTGCCTTCCCAGGAGATCTCCCAGGTGATCGACGCCTTCAGCTCGTACGGCTTTCCGTCGGTCGCCCGGAGGTATTTGATGCCGCACGGCGGATCCTGCTTCGGCCTGCCCTTGGCGTAAGGCGTACCGATGCTGCCGTCTTCGTTGATCTTGCATTCGCCGGATGCGGGGAAGGTTTCCGCGTCGTCCGTACCCGGCTCCAGGTGGAGACTCTTCGGCTTTGCCGTGGTCTCTGCCCAGAGCGGGGTGTTCGGGAGTTCCGCGCGGACCTTGACGTCCTTGAATGTCCCCTTGTCCAGCCAGGCCCAAGTAGGCAGATTCACCGTCGACTTGGCTTCGGGCTTCAGCTCCACCTTGGTGTCGGGCACCTTCACCTTGTCGTACGCGTACTCGGCGAGCATCTTGGGCGTCGGCGCGTTCGGGTCGTCCGGAATCTCGCCCGCGTCCACCCAGAACATGATGCGGCCGCAGTCCCAGGACTTGGGGTCGGAGGGGTCGGGAGCGACACCGCGCCAGAAGTAGCCCTTCTTCCCCTCGTTGTAGTCCTTGTAGCCCTCGGCGACGCTGTTCTTGGGGGAGTGGAGGTCGAAGTTGTCCTCCGGCTTCCCGTCGCGGTAGTGGTCGGTCCAGAGGCCGTTGCCGAACCAGGACTGGTGGATGCCGACGTCACCGCCGCCGTCGTTCTCCGCGAAATCCTTGAGCTGCGCGGGGGTGAAGGCCGGCTCGTACCAGCAGGCCGGCGGCTCCCAGTTGGGGTCGATGGGCGCGAGATTGCCCTTCTTGCCGTTGCCTCCCCCGCCGCTCACGTACTTGATCTTGATCTGGGAGGTCTTGGCCGACAGGTTGCCGTTGTTGTCCGCGCCGCCCTCGACCGGGGCGGGAGGTGGCTGCGTGGTGCCGCCGGGGATGTCGTCGGCCCGCGCTGTTCCTGCGGTCCCCAGCGCCAGGGCGGCCACGCCGGCCGCCGCGAGCCACTGTCGTACGCGAAGGTTCCTGGTCATCCGCGGCATTCCTTGACCCTCCCCTGGACCTCGATCGTCTGCGCTTTCCACACCTTGGCGTCACCCTGCGGCGGGCTCATGAGCACGCTGTACTTCTGGTAGCTGTCCAGCGATTCCTTGCCGTAATGAATCTTTTCGCCCTTGATGTCCTTGCTGAACGACTTCGCCTGGTTCCGGCAGAACGTGACGAGGACGGCCTTGCCGTCGCCCAGCTCGGTCGCCTCGGACTTGAAGTAGCGGTCCGTTCCCGTGGGGACCCAGCCGCCCTTGATCCAGGTGTTGATCTGGGTCTTCGCGTACTTGGCGGCCTGCGCGGACGAGTAGTACTTGTAGGCGGGGTCGTCCGCGTCCTGCTGCGCGATGCCGTGCTTCAAGGCGCGGATGTAGTTGGCTGCGTTGTCGACCGCCGCAGCGTGCTTCGGGTCCGACGGCTTGCTGAAGTCGAAGATCAGCTTCAGGTCCTTGGGCACGCTGACGTCCGGTCCTTCGCCATCGGTCGAGGGTGAGGCCGACGGCTTGCTCGATCCCTGCCCCGCACCCTCGATCTTGTCCGAGGAGTCCTCGCTCCCGCCGCTTCCACAAGCGGTCAACAGCAGAGCCGCGCCTGCCACCAGCGAGGTCACGACGGGCATAGTGCGACGGGCCACGGTTGCAGTCCCCCAGAGTTCGGCATGTGTGCAGGCGAGAATGAAGCTGAATGACGCTACCAGGCGTGGGTTACCAGCACTGGTGGGCCTTGTGAAGGTTCTCGCGTTCTGTGCGGTGACGGAAGCGAACGGTTCCAAAGTGCTACGGGGGCGCAGCGATTCCGTGCCGGAACTGTGACTCGCGGGGATGAATGCTGTCCGGGGCGGGGAATCGCGGCCCGGAAGCTCTACAGGGGGAGCGGTACGTACGTGGCAACTCGGGGAGAAACGGGCAACTGGAGAAGCCCGGTGGTGCCACAGACTGCCCCGGAAGCCGCTGCCCCTGTCTGACCTTCGGACCCTTCCGTACCATCGCCTCAGTACGCTCAGCTGATCTCCCTTGATCCCTATCCGCTCCCTCTCAGAGGACAACAGGACACCCGCCATGGCGCGCACCACTTCAAGTTCGACAGGCGGCCCTTCGGCTCCACGGAATCGGACGCCGCAGCCGCTGCCCCGGCGTCGACGTACGGCCGGGGACTTCGTCAAGGCGTTCCTCGCCTTTGTCGCGTTGGCCGTGCTCGTCTTCGGCGTGCCTGGCGCCCTCGCGTTCACCGTGGGGTGGCCGCTTCCGGGCGGTGCGCCCTCTCTCGACTGGTTGCAGCAGGAGATCACGGTCGGGACGTTCATCAACGTACTGACCGTCGTCGTCTGGCTCGCCTGGGCCCAGTTCACCGCCTGCGTGCTGGTCGAGGTCAAGGCCGCGCTCTCCGGCGTGGGCATGCCGGGCCGCGTACCCGGCGCCGGAGGCAGCCAGATCCTCGCCCGGCAACTCGTCGCCGCCCTGCTCCTGGTGGGCGCCACCGCCGCCAGCTTCGCGCCGGGCCTCTCGCAGTTCGGGCAGTCCCTGGAAGGGAATCAGAAGCCCGCGTCCGCCGCCTCCGCCCAGCAGACCCCCGGCGGTCTCTTCGGGCAGGAGCAGGCCGGGAGCGCCGCCAGTGCCGTCGCCGAGCAGGCCGAGCAGGCCGCCGCGCACGCGGGCGGCAGCACCGCCAAGGACGGGGACACCAAGTACTACCGGATCCAGCCGCCCGAGGGGCGTCACCACGATTCGATGTGGGAGATCGCCGAGCGGCACCTGGGAGACGGCCGCCGGTACAAGGAGATCTACCAGCTCAACAAGGACCGTGAGCAGCCCGACGGGTCCCGCCTGTCCGAGGCCAGCCTCATCCGGCCCGGCTGGATCATGGAGATGCCCGCGGACGCGCACGGCGGCGAACTCGTCGAGATGCCCGACGAGGCGCCCAAGGTCTCGCAGGACGTGAAGGAGCAGATCTCCGACTACGCCAAGTCCGGGGACCACCAGCAGGGCGGTGGCGCCAAGGAACAGGGCGGCGGCCAGCAGGGCGGCGGAGCCAAGGAGCAAGGCGGTGGCTCCGTCGACCGTGACACCGCGCACATCACCATCCCCGAGCAGCGCCCCTCCGAAGGCGCCGGCGCCGGGCACGGCCAGCAGGAAGCTCCCGTCGCGAGCAGCGGCAGCGAGTCCGAAGGGTTCTCCTTCGGGCTGCCCGAAGCGCTCATCGGTGCCCCTCTCCTGGCCGCCGGTCTCCTCGGCGCCCTCGGCCGCCGTCGCCGCCACGCGCTGTGGCAGTCGGCCATGGGCGCCGTCGGCGGACGCCGCGGCATGGAGCCGCCGACGCCGACCGGGGACGCGGCCGACGTGCAGGACGCGCTGCTCGTGGGCGCCGACCCCGAAGGCGTACGGCTTCTCGATCTGTCGCTGAGGGGGCTCGCCGCGTCCCTCGCCGAGGAATCGCGCGCCCTGCCCACCGTCTACGCCGCCTGGCTCAGCAACGGCGATCTGCACCTCCAGCTCGCCCAGCCCGCCGGACGGCCGCCCGCTCCGTGGCAGTTGGGTCAGGACCAGACGTTCTGGATGCTGGCCCGCACCGACGCCGAGCGGTACGAGGACGTCGACACCGCCGCTCCCTACCCGGGCCTCGTCAGCCTGGGCACGCTCGACGACTCGCGGCTGCTGCTCAACCTCGAAGCCGTGCCCGGTGTCGTGTCGCTGAGCGGCACCGAGGCCGACCGCGCCGCCGTCTTCGCGTCCGTCGCCGCCGAGCTCGCCACCAACGGCTGGTCGGACCGCATGACCATCACCCTCGTCGGCTTCGGGCAGGACCTGACGCCGCTCGCGCCCAACCGGCTGCGCCACCTCGACGACATCGAGGCGCTCATCGAGACGATGGAGGCGGAGACGCGGCAGCGGCGGGGGGCTCTCGGGGCCGCCGGGCATGACTCGGTCCTCACCGGGCGTACGGGGCCTGCCCAGCACACCCGCTGGGCGCCGCACCTGGTGCTGCTCGCCGCCGAGCCCACCGGCGACGACGCCGTGAAGCTCGCCGAGCTCGCCGCCGACGCCAGCCGCCTCGGCATCGGCTACCTCGTCGGCACGGAGTCCGGCGACCTGCCGGGTGCCGCCTGGGAGATGGAGATCACCTCGCAGGGCAAGCTGCTCGCGCCGCTGCTCGGGCTCGAGCTGGAGGCGCAGGCGCTGCCCGAGGCCCAGCAGCGGGCCGTCGTGGAGCTCTTCGTCGACGCCGCACCCGAGGGGGAGGGAGGAGCCGGTTCCGGTCGTACGGGCGCCACCCCGCCGTTCCTCGTCGACGTCACCGAGCAGGGGCGGCCCGCGGTGTACGCGCGCCTCGTCGGTACGTACGAGATCATCGGCCTCGACACGCCGGACGGTGACCGCAGCCCGCTGATGCACGAGGCGCTCGCGCTGCTCCTGCTGCACCGCGAGGGCGTGCACCCGCGGGTGCTCTCCTCCGCGCTGTGGCCGCGCGGTGTCACCGAGGACGTACGCGACGCGCTCGTCGAGCGGCTGCGGGAGTGGCTCGGCACCGAGCCCGACGGGTCGCCGCGGCTGCGGGCCGACCAGAGCGGGCGGCTCACGCTCGCCAAGTCCGTCGTCTCCGACCTGGACGTGCTGCGGTCGCTCTACCATGAGGCGACCCAGGGGCGCGGCGCCAACAGCCGTGCCGTACGCGGGCGGATGCTCACCGACGCCCTGGTGCTCGTACGCGGGCCGCTGCTCGAAGACCGGCCGCAGGGGCGGTACGGGTGGCTCACGCACGAGATCATCGACGCGCAGCTGCCGCTGCTCGTCGCCGACATCGGGCTCGCCCTCTCCGAGTTCCACCTGGAGAAGGGGCGTGCGGAGAAGGCCATCGAGGCGTTGAACGCTTCGCTGAATTCCGCGCCGGGGGATGAGCGGCTCTGGAACGAGTTGCTGCGGGCCACGCATGAGGTGGGGGATCCTGTGCGGCTTCAGCAGGTTGCCGCGGATCTTGTCTCCCGGAGTGGGGCGCGGGGCGTGCCGCCTCGTACGGAGGCGCTGCTTGATGAGCTGCTTCCCACCTGGCGCAGTGGGCTCACCGCTGTGAGCTGACGCCCGCTTCATCGGAACCCGGCATCCAGGCGTTGTGCCCACCCGTTCCGCCCTGCGGAACGCCTGCCCACAACGGGGGACGGACCTCTTGTACGAGACGCTCATCATCGGCGCCCTTCTCTGGGGCGCCGTCGCGGGGCTGTTCGTGCCCCGTGCCGTCTACCGGCTCTCCGTGCCGCCCGACGAGGCCTGGCGTGCCGAGAGCCCCGGGGGAGCGCCCCTCAGGTCGTGGGTGGGGCTCGCCCGGAGCGCGCGGGGCGAGTGGTACGGACCCCGGACCACGACCGTCGCCCTCGCCACCGCCCTCGTCTGCGCCGCCCTCGCCGCCGCCACGGGCACGCGGCCCGAGCTCGGGGTCTGGCTGCTGCTCGCGCCCTTCGGGGTGCTGCTCGCCGTCGTGGACTTCGGGGTGCACCGGCTGCCCGACGTCCTTACCCTGCCGCTCGCCGGGGCCGCGCTCGTGCTCCTCGGGGGCGCCGCGTTGTTGCCGGAGCACGCCGGGTCCTGGATCCACGCGCTGTACGGGGGGCTCGCGCTCGGCGGCGCGTACTTCGTGCTCTTCCTCATCAGCCCGAACGGCATGGGCTTCGGGGACGTAAAGCTGGCGCTCAGCCTCGGGGCCGTCCTCGGCTGGTACGGGTGGGGCGCGGTGCTGCTCGGCACGTTCGCCGGGTTCCTGCTGGCCGCGCTGTACGGCGGATTTCTCGTGATCGCCCGCCGCGCCGGGCGCAAGACGGCCATCCCGTTCGGGCCGTTCCTGATCGGCGGGGCGTTCCTCGGGCTCCTGGTCGGGGCGTACGCCGCCTGACGTCGGGTGACGGAATCGGCTGGCGTACGCTGAATCAGTCCGTCCAGAACCCTTACGAAAGGGACGCCCCGGTGACCGAGAAGGCCGACCTTCAGTCCGTGCTCGACCGTGCCGCCGCAGGTGGGCGGATCAGTGAGGAAGAGGCGCTCGACCTCTACCGCGACGCCCCGCTGCACGCGCTCGGCGCCGCCGCCGACGCCATCCGCCGCCGCCGGTACGCCGGGACCGAGCACATCGCGACGTACATCATCGAGCGGAACATCAACTACACCAACGTGTGTGTGACCGCCTGCAAGTTCTGCGCCTTCTACGCGGCCCCCAAGGACACCAAGAAGGGCTGGACGCGCGACCTCGACGACATCCTGCGGCGCTGCGCCGAGACCGTCGAGCTCGGCGGCACGCAGGTCATGTTCCAGGGCGGGCACCACCCGGACTTCGGCGTCGAGTACTACGAAGAGCACTTCTCGGCGATCAAGAAGAACTTCCCGCAGCTGGTCATCCACTCCCTCGGCGCCTCCGAGGTCGAGCACATGGCCCGCATCTCGAAGGTCTCCGCCGAGGAGGCCATCCAGCGGATCCACGCCGCCGGGCTCGACTCCTTCGCCGGCGCCGGCGCCGAGCTGCTCCCGGCCCGCCCGCGCAAGGCCATCGCCCCCCTCAAGGAGAGCGGCGAGCGCTGGCTGGAGATCATGGGGATCGCGCACGACCTCGGCGTCGAGTCGACGTCCACGATGCTCATGGGCACGGGCGAGACCAACGCCGAGCGCATCGAGCACCTGCGGATGATCCGTGACCTGCAGGACCGGACCGGAGGCTTCCGCGCCTTCATCCCGTACACGTACCAGCCCGAGAACAACCACCTCAAGGGCCGTACGCAGGCCAGCATCTTCGAGTACATCCGCATGATCGCGATCTCGCGGATCTTCCTCGACAACGTCGCTCACATCCAGGGCTCCTGGCTGACCACCGGCAAGGAGGCAGGCCAGCTCACCCTGCACTACGGCGCGGACGACCTCGGCTCCGTGATGCTGGAGGAGAACGTCGTCTCCTCTGCCGGTGCCAAGCACCGCAACAACCTGCGCGACATGATCGACATGATCCGCACCGCGGAGCGTGTGCCGGCCCAGCGCGCCACGACGTACGAGCACCTCGTCGTGCACGACGACCCGGCGAACGACCCGACCGACGACCGCGTCGCCTCGCACATCTCCTCCACGGCGATCGAGGGCGGCACGGCCCACCCCGAGCTCAAGCTCCTCGCCTCCAACTGAGGGCCGGTTTCCTGGAGAACTGAGGATGCCGTGCTGACGATTCATGCCGCGCCGCTGGTCCTGCCGGTCGGCGCGGCGCCCGTCCCCGAGGGCGCGGTGCTGGTCGACGCGGGGCGGATCGCCGCCATCGGGTCGTACGAGGATGTCGTGGCGGAGTCGCCGCGCGCACGCGTGCGGCAGTGGCCCGGCGTTCTCACGCCGGGGCTCCGGCAGTGGCACGGCCGGTGGCTGCTCACCCGCGTCTACCACCCCGATCCGCGCGAGGCCGACGAACTCGGCACCGAGCCGATCACCGACTTCGCGTCCGATGACGAGGGGCGCTGGGCGGGGAGTGTGCGGCGGGGGTTGCAGCGGATGCTGGCGCATGGCACCACGCATGTCGGCGGGGGTTTCCCCGACGGGGTGCGGCAGTCGCTGGCGCGGGCGGGGCTGCGGGAGGTGGCTAATGCGTGGCGGTTGGCGCCGCCACTGACCGGTGCGCCTGATCTTGACCCCTTTGTCGAGGGGGGCGATCTCGCGGGGACGGTTCACGGGCCGCTGGTCGTAGGGGGATCTGCCGATCTCGCTGCTTTTGATGTTCCGGACGAGGCCGCGCTGGTTGAGCGGGGTGGGGCGACTTGTGTTGCCACTGTGCTTGGCGGGCGGTTGGTGTATCGGCGGCGGTAGGGGGTTCGCTCTTCGCTGCGGGTCGGTGGGAGCTGGTCGCGCCCACGCGGCGGAGCCGCATACGTCACAGCCCCGCGCCCCTTACGGGGCACTGACCCGCGGCCCTTATGAGGCACTCCTCAGCCCGACAGCGCCTCCGCGAACGCCCCCGCCCTCTGCTCGACCCCGCTGCACGAGCTCTGTGCCTTGGTCGTCGACGTGCCCGACCCGCACTGCTTGTCGCGGGACGTCGCCCACATCGACAGCCACGCGACGCCCTTCTTCTCTGCGTACGAACGGAGTTGGGCCGCGTCAGCGAGGGTGAACGTCTCGCCCTTGACGTCGTTCACGCCGATCATCGCGGTGATCGCGAGCCCCCTCCACGCGTTCCTTTCCGAGAGGCCGAAGACCTTCTTGAGCTGGGCGTGCGCCTTGGTGGCCGACGTGATCGCGTAGTCGCCCATGTCGCCGGAGAAGGACGTGCCGTAGTTCATCGCCATGATGTTCACGGTCGCGACCCGCGCGCCGTGGTCGTTGGCGGAGTCGAGCAACGCCACGCTGGCCGCGTTAAGGCCGGACGGCATCACCGGCAGCGTGAACGTGGCCTTCAGGTCGCGCTTCTTCTGGAGCAGCGCGATCGCCTCGGAACGGCGGGCCACCGACGCGGAATCGGTGAGCGCGTCGCCCTCGATGTCGAAGTCGGCCTCGGTCGCGCCGGTGGCGTCCAGGACCTTCGCGTAGGCGGCGGCGAGTTCGGCCGCGCTGTCGCAGGCGAGCGCCAGTTCCTTGCCCGCGGCCCCGCCGAAGGAGACGCGGACGGCGCCGCCCGAGGACGTCAGCTTCGCCGTCCGGGTCGCCACCGCGTCGTCGTCGATGTCCGTGGTCCCGCCCCACACGGGCGTGCAGTCGCCGCCGTCCGCTACGGCGAAGGCCAGGTTGTACGCCGCCGGGGAGCCGGAGGTGTCGGAGTCCCCGGCGGTCGTGGCGCTCACGTAAGGGGCGAACGCGGTGGTGGCTTCGGGCGCCTCGGTCGTCGAGGGCTTTGCCGAAGATGTCGCCGATGACGTCGCCGAGGGGGAGGACGCGTTCGACGGCGCCGATCCGTCGGTGGACGTCTCGGCGGCGGACGAGCAGCCGGAGCACGCCAGCGCGGCCAGACAGACGAGACCGGCGGCCGGCTTCAGCAAGCGCCGGGAATTCCGCACGCCTCGTATATTCCGCACGTTCACTCGCTCACTCGGTCGGGAAAGGCTGACCTTTTCAACGTACCCGGAATGGGTCGTAGGGACGAACGACCGTCAAGTCTCCAAGACCAACGACTGGTTGGCGCGATTCTCGCGGTCGTCGCACAGGCCGTTCAGGGAATTTTGCGAAATTGCCCTGCTTACATCCCCGAATGCATTCCGATTCTGCCGTCGAAAAGCATGCCGCCCCGCGTCGCGGCCACCGCCGCAAACGCGGGCCCCGGCTGCTGCCGTGAGCCGCCTCTTCGTGCGGCTGCCGTGAGCCGCTTCCTGCGGCGGCTGTCCGTACTGCCACAATGGTCGGGTGACCCGCGCATCCCTGGACAAGCAGCCGCACGAAGTCGCCTCGATGTTCGACGACGTGGCGGAACGGTACGACCTCACGAACGACGTGCTGTCGTTCGGGCAGGCCCGGCTGTGGCGCAAGGCGGTCGCCAAGGCCGTCGACGCGCGCCCCGCGCAGAAGGTCCTCGACCTCGCCGCCGGGACCGCCACCTCGTCGCAGCCCTTCGCGCAGGCGGGCGCGTACGTCGTGCCCTGCGACTTCTCGCTCGGCATGCTCCAGGTCGGCAAGGGGCGCCACCCCTGGATGCCGTTCACGGCCGGTGACGCGACGAAGCTGCCGTTCAAGGACGACACGTTCGACGCCGTCACGATCTCCTTCGGCCTGCGCAACGTCCAGGAGACCGACCAGGCGCTGCGGGAGATGTACCGCGTGACCAAGCCCGGCGGCCGGGTCGTCATCAGCGAGTTCTCGCACGCCACGTGGGCGCCGTTCCGCACGGTCTACGAGGAGTACCTGATGCGGGCGCTGCCGCCGGTCGCGCGCGCCGTCTCCTCCAACCCCGACGCGTACGTCTATCTCGCTGAGTCCATCCGCTCCTGGCCGGACCAGCCGACGCTGGCCGCGATGTTGCAGGACGCGGGCTGGTCGAAGGTGGCGTGGCGGAATCTGACCGGTGGGATCGTGGCGCTGCACCGGGGCTTCAAGGCGTAGACCAGCCGCGGGACGTCTGCGGCGGGGAGCGTACAAATTCTTCCGCTGTGAACCGAGTTGACGGGAACCGGCCGCAGGGCAAGATGTGTCCGTTGTGATACGACTCCGCCGACGCGGCGGTGCCGAAGCGAAGCCGCTCTTTCGCGTCGGCCGCCACGGGACTGCTCGGCGCGGGTCGGTCTTTGGTCATCTCCCCAATGACGGAGCGTCCCCATGGCGTCGAACTGTCCTCACTGCGGGGCATCCACCCCCGACGAGGCCCGCTTCTGCATGAAGTGCGGGCGAGAGCGTCCGCGTGACACGTCCGTGGACGCGGGGCTCGCGGATCTGCCCGCGGCGGAACTCGGCGGTCCGACCGCCGCGGACACCGAAAAGCCCGCGGCCCCGGCGACACCCGAGTCCGGAGCACCCGAGTCCGGAGCACCCGAGTCCGGGGCGCCCGAGTCCCGAGCGCCCGAGCCCGGAGCACCCGAGTCCGGAGCTCCCGGCGGCGGGCAGGACGCGGGAGAGCCCGCCGGACCCGGATATACGGCAACTTCCCTCCCCGCGCCCGCACTTCCCGCATCGCCGCCCCCGCCCGCGTACGTTCCGGGAGCACCCTCGGCACCTTCGCCCGTGGGCGCCTTCTTCGGGCGGGCGTTCCGCGGGGACTGGGCCGGGGCCGCTCAAGCCGGCCTGTGGCCCGTGGGGTTGGTGCTCGTCGCGGCCGTCGCGATGGCCATTCCCTCGTACGGACAGGGCGACGGCGACGTCGTCGTCGGGTTCGGCACGCGGATGCGGATCGCCCTGGCGACTCTGCTCCAGGCCGTGGGCGGCGGCTTCGAGATCTCGGGGAGCGAGCGGCAGCAGGCGTCGGTCTTCGGCGGTGAGAGCTCCACCGTGGACGCGGCCTTCGACGGCACCGCCACCCTGCACCTCATTCCGCTCACCGCCACCGCCCTGTGGATCGGGGCCCTCTTCATCGGCGTACGCGTCCTGCGCGGCCGCATCCTCCTGCGCCACGGAGGCCAAGGCGGCCAAGGCGGCCACGGCGGCGGCACTGCGGGCCTCGAAGCGGCCGTGCGCGTCACGCTGCTGGTGACCGCGGGCACCCTCGTGCTCAGCCTCTTCGCGCAGCCCGAGATCGAGGGCATCGAGCTCTCCTCCTCGCCGGTGCTCGCCGCGCTCGGCGCGTTCGTGCTCGGACTCGCCGTTTCCGGCGGCGTGCTGCACCGCTACGACCTGGCACCCTGGCTGGCCCAACGGCCCGGCTGGCAGGCGGCGTTCCGCGCCACCGGGACCGCGCTGCGCGCCCTGGTGATCGTGCTGGCGCTCTGCTCGCTCGTCGCCTTCATCAGCCTCGCCCAGATCGACGACCTCGAACGCGCCGCCGACCTCGACGAAGCCGATGTGTCCCCGCTGGTCATCGCCCTGCTCCTGCTGCCGAACCTCGGCGCGGCGGCCCTCGGTCTCGGCTGGGGAGCACCGCTCGAAGCGTCGGTGCGGGGGAGCAGCACGGCGTACGGCAGCGGGGGTTACGAGAGCGAGTCCTTCGGGCTCTCCGAACTGGGAGACGTCACCAACGACTGGGCGATCGTGGGCGCGTTGGCGCTCGGGCTCGTCTGCGCGCTGACCCTCGGCATCCTCGCCGCACGCCGCTCGGCGCACCGGGGTGAGCAACTGCTCGCCGCCGGGATCTTCTTCGGGCTCTTCCTGCTGCTCGCCGGGGTCGGCGGGGTCAGCGTCGACGCCTCGGGACGCGCGTCCGCGGAGTTCGGGGGCGGCGGCTCGGGCGGTTCGGGCGACGGCACCTTCGCGGCGGGCGTGAGCGTGCCGGACGCGCTGCTCTTCGGGCTGCTCTGGGTCTTCGTCGCGGCACTGATCGCGCCGTTCCTGTTGCAGGTGGCGGGGCAGCAGCCGGGGGTCGCCGCGTTGCCGGTGCCGGGGGTGCCGCCGATGCCGTCGATGCCGGGCGGGCCGACGGGTGCGCCTGCGGCCTCCGAGGGTGTCGGGGTCTCCGAGACTGCCGGGGCCGCCGGGGCCTCTGATGCTGCCGGGGGCGGTGCAGGTGCTGTGGGAGCGGTGGGGCCCGTCACATCAGACGCCCCGGCGTCGGGAGTTGCCGCTCCCGCATCCCCGTCCGCTTCCTCCGCCCCGGCCGCCTCCATGCCCCAGTCCGCCCACGACCAGCCCACGTACGTCCCCACCGCGAACCCCGCCTACGCCCCGTACGGCCCCGGCCCCTACGACCCCCACGCCTACCAGCCGCAGCCGCAGCCCGCCGCCCCCGCACCCCGCCGCACCGCCCTCTGGGTCGGCACCCTCGCCGCCGCCCTGGTCATCGGCGGCGGCATCGCGGCCGGTGTCCTGCTCCTGCAGAACGACGACAGCAAGGCGGACAAGGCGGGCGGCAAGGACGACAAGCCCGCCATCAGCCGGACCGACGACACCGACGGCCCTGACGGCACCGACAGCACCGAGGACACCGAAGACATCGACGGCTCCGCGGATACGCCGTCCCCCTCGTCCACCCCGGAAGAGCCGAGCGACAGCCCGGACACCGTGGACGAGGACTCCGACGTGCCCACCGGCTTCGATCTGGTGTCCGACGTCAGCGGCTTCGAGTTCGCCGTGCCCGACGGCTGGAACCGGCAGGGCGAGGACCGTCCCGGCCAGACCGTGTACGCGGGGTCGACCGGCCGGGAGGAGTTCCTGGTCGGCGTGGTCCCGAACGCCACGTACACCTCGTACGAGAACTTCACGACCATCGAGAAGGACGCCAAGAAGGACCCCAAGAAGTCGGACTACCAGCGCATCCGCCTGGAGCCGAACACCTTCCAGGGCCGCAGCGGCGCGATCTGGGAGTACACCTTCACCGATACGGCGGGCCGCGAGATCCACGCCCTGAACCAGAGTTACGTCGCCGACAACGGCACCGAGTACGCCATCCAGCTCTCCTGGCGCGCGGACTTCTGGCCCGCGAGCGAGGGCGCGAAGATCCACCGGACCGCGCTCGACCACTGGCGCATCAACGGCTGAGGCACGGAACCTCGGGCCGGGGCTCGGCTACCAGACGGCGCCGACCTCCGGTCCCGGCTCGTCGAGCTCGCGGTGCAGCCCGCCGTCCGGTGGCTCCGGACGGCGCGGCTCGCGGACCCCGGCACCGCCGGCGTCGCCGGGGCCGAGCTCGAACCAGACGGTGACCACGGCATCGCGCGGGACCCACACGCCGGGTGTGGGGTACTGCCGGACCACGTAGTCGACGACGACTTGGTGGAAGTCGGGGCGGTCCGGCGCGGCGAGCAGCACGCCGTGCTTCGCCGCCGACTCGCGCGCGTCCACGGCCATGAGGCCGATGAGCCGTGGCACGCGCACTTCGTCTGGCATGGGCGTATTCGGCACAGATGTCACCCCCGGCGGCGGTATTGGCAGGGTAGCCCCGCCGGAGCTCCGGCCGGAAGCGGTGCGGCGCCTCTCCCTCGCCGCCCCCGGGTCGCTACAGCGTCAGCCCGAACTGGAGTGCCTCCACCTTGCCCACCGGCGTCGTGAGCGTCCGCGCCAGTTGCATGCCAAGGCGCCGGGTCACCGCCACGGAGCGTGCGTTGCGGGCGTCGACCATCGCCACCACGTCCCGTACGCCCGCCGCGCGCACCCGCTCCAGGGTGGCCTGCGCGGCGGCGGTCGCGTACCCCTTGCCCCAGGCGGCGCGGCCGAGCCGCCAGCCGATCTCGATCTGCCCCTTGGGGCCCCAGTCGTTCGGCCAGGGCTGTGCTCCGGTGAAGCCGATCGGCTCGCCGTCCGCGTCGAGCATCGTCCAGAAGCAGAAACCGAGTTCGGCGTCGTGTCTGCGCTGCCGGGCGGTCAGCTCCTCGTACACGGAGAGCTCGGCCGACGTGCCCCCGTGGAACTCCATGACGTCGGGGTCGTCGAAGAGCCGGTGCCAGACGAAGGCGTCCTCGTGGGTCGGGACGCGCAGGTGTACGACGGGCAGGGTCTTGGTCGGCAGTGCCTGCTTTGTCACGGGTGGCCCTTCGGCTGGCGGATCAGTACCGCTGCATAGACTGCCCATATCCCGTGCCTGCCGGCACACAGATTTCGAGCCTTGGGGAGAACCCGCCGTGACCGAGCCCCAGCCCCTCACCGAACACACCGCTGATGTGATCGTCGTCGGGGCCGGGCCAGCCGGTTCCACGACCGCCTATTACCTGGCGAAGGCCGGACTCGACGTACTCCTTCTGGAGAAGACCGCGTTCCCGCGGGAGAAGGTCTGCGGAGACGGTCTGACGCCGCGCGCCACCAAACAGCTCGTGTCCATGGGGATCGACATCTCCGAGGAGGCGGGCTGGCTGCGCAACAAGGGCCTGCGCATCATCGGGGGCGGCGTCCGGCTCCAGCTCGACTGGCCGGAACTCGCCGCCTACCCGAATTACGGCCTGGTCCGTAAGCGCGACGACTTCGACGAGCAGCTCGCGCGCCAGGCCCAGAAAGCGGGCGCCCGCCTGCACGAGCGCTGCAACGTCGGCGCCCCGATCATCGACGACCGCACGGGCCGCATCACCGGCGTGCACGCCAAGATGGGCGAGGAGAAGACCCCGGTCACCTTCCACGCCCCGCTGGTGGTCGCCGCCGACGGCAACTCGACGCGGCTCTCCCTCGCCATGGGTCTGCACCGCCGCGACGACCGTCCGATGGGCGTCGCCGTCCGTACGTACTTCACGTCGCCGCGCCACGACGACGACTACCTGGAGTCCTGGCTGGAGCTGTGGGACCGCCGCGGCTCCGAGGACAGGCTCCTTCCCGGCTACGGCTGGATCTTCGGCATGGGTGACGGCACGTCGAACGTCGGGCTCGGCATCCTCGACTCGTCCGCCGCGTTCAAGGAGCTCGACTGGCGCGAGGTCCTCAAGGCCTGGTGCGCGTCGATGCCGGAGGACTGGGGCTACACCCCGGACAACATGACGATGCCGATCCGCGGCGCCGCGCTGCCGATGGCCTTCAACCGCCAGCCGCACTACACCAAGGGCCTGCTCCTGGTCGGCGACGCGGGCGGCATGGTGAACCCGTTCAACGGCGAGGGCATCGCGTACGCCATGGAGTCCGGGCAGATCGCGGCGGACGTCATCGTCCAGGCGCACGCCCGCCAGACCCCCGGCCAGCGCGAACTGGCGCTCCACCGCTACCCGAAGGTCCTCAAGGACACCTACGGCGGTTACTACACGCTCGGCCGCGCCTTCGTGAAGCTCATCGGCAACCCGAAGGTCATGAAGATCGCGACGCAGCGCGGTCTGACCCACCCGATGCTGATGCGCTTCACGCTGAAGATGCTGGCGAACCTCACCGACCCGACGGGCGGCGACGCGATGGACCGCATCATCAACGGCCTGAGCAAGGTGGCCCCGAAGGCGTAAGGCCGCCCCGGACGCTCACGGACGCCCGGACGCTCACGGGCGTCCGGGCGTCCGCGCGTACGTACGGGCATGCAGAAGGGCCGGGAACCCCCGCGGGGGTTCCCGGCCCTTCTACGTGTCTGTGAGGGCCCTCAGAGGACGCGCACGGCACCGTCGGCGGGGTAGCCCGACAGGTCCTGGATGACAACGCCCTTGCCGGGGTTGGCGGCGTCGAGGTACTGGCCGTTACCGATGTACACACCCACGTGGTACGCGGAGCCCGCGCCACCCCAGTAAAGGATGTCGCCCACCTGGACGTTGGAGAGCGAGACCGGCGTACCGGAGACCGACTGGTCCTGCGAGACGCGCGGGAGGTCCACGCCGGCCTGCTTGAACGCGGCCTGGACGAGGCTGGAGCAGTCCCAGGCGTTGGGTCCGGAGGCACCCATGACGTACGCGTCGCCGAGCTGGGCCTTGAGGAAGCTGATGACCGTGCCAACGCTGCCGCTGGCCGGGGCGGGCGTGTCGGTGGAGGCGCTGGTGCCCGCGGCGCTGAGCGTCGTGCGCTCGGCGGAACGCGAGGCGCGCTCCTCCTCCGCCTTCTTCTTGGCGGCGGCCTCGGCCTTTGCCTTGGCCTTCGCCTTGGCTTCGGCCTTCGCCTGGTCTTCCTTGGCCTGCTTGGCGGCCTTCACGGCGGCCGCGTCCTGCTCGGCACGGAGCTGGTAGCTGTCGGCGGTCTGCTGGGTGGCCTCAGCGGACTGCGCGATCTGCGTGGAGAGATCCGTGGTGAGCGTAGGCATTTCGATGGTCTCGGTCACCGGCTCGGCGGCGGTCGCCGTGCCAGCAGCCGCGGCCACTGCCAGGGTGCTGAGGACGCCACCGGCAACTCCGGCGCGCAGGGCCTGCTTCGTGGCGCTGCGACGGGGCTTCCGGTGGCTGGGTATGTGAGCGGTGTGGGACATGAGAACAACCGCTATCAGGGAGTCAGGGTTCCCATCAAGAAACGTGGGCTGCGCCACAGTTACCCCCGAGGCCCCCGAATCTCGGGCGTGTCACTTCTTATTGACGCCGTAACGGGCAATGTGGACAACGCCGATCACGCCTGTGATCATGGGTTTTCTGCGATACGCCCGAATTGCCCATGGACTACCACCGGTTGAGTCGGTTGGCCAAGCCCGGTTTATTCACGCTCCGTCAGAATGTGGTGCAGGTCACACCGGCATCCCTAAGGGATCTCCCTGAGATCCGGCCGAGACCTTTCTGAGATATCCCGAAGAAATCAGGGGTGTTGCTCGCATGGGGGATTGGTGACGGATCGACGACGGATCGACGGGGAGGCGGTGCCGGGCCGGTGCTGATGCGTCCGTGCGGTGACGTCATGTCCCTCGTGTGCCCCTGGAGTGCTCATGACGTTCCCTGTGTGTCCCCGGGGTGCTGATGGCGTTCCTCGTGTGTCCTCGGGGTGCTGATGGCGCCCCTCGTCGCGCATTGCGCCCCGGGCTCCGCGCCGTCCCCTATATGGGGCCCGCCATGGGGCCCGCCATGGGGCCCGCGCGTGACCCTCGTTCGCCCCCCTGGGGGCCTCGCGGCGACCGCTCGTGAATCCGTGCACGCGGCCGCGGACGTCCGCGCTCGTTCACACCGCTCACCCGGGGGTGTGAATGAGCCGCCACTATCAAGCCGCCGTGTCCAGCGCCAATTTGCCTGCGGCGACCATCGCTTGATAGAGCGACCCGCTCTCGACCAGGGGTAACTCGCTGAGATGTCACCTCTGGTGATCACTCAGGCGCTTCGCGTATGAAGATCACCGCTCATCCGACTTCATGATCCTTCGTCAGGTGGTGGAGATCACAAAGCTGTTGTCGCACCCCGTGTCGCAGATCACAGACCGGCGGGCATAGGATGCGGGGCAGTTGGGCTTGTGACCTGCTTCACATGTACGCGATCTTCGTGAGCGCGGGCCGCAGTCCGATGCAACCGCCAACAGTCAGTGCCGACTGAGAGGAGCGAGGAGCGTGAACGCCTATGCGCCCATCCTCGTGCTGGGAGCCCTCGGGGCAGGCTTTGCGATCTTCTCCGTGGTCATGGCCACGCTTATCGGTCCAAAGCGGTACAACCGCGCCAAGCTCGAGGCGTATGAGTGCGGTATCGAGCCGACGCCGACTCCGGCCGGCGGCGGGCGATTCCCGATCAAGTACTACCTGACGGCGATGCTCTTCATCGTCTTCGACATCGAGATCGTCTTCCTTTACCCCTGGGCCGTCACCTTCGACGCGCTGGGGATTTTCGGGCTCGTGGAGATGCTGCTCTTCGTGCTCACCGTCTTCGTCGCATACGCGTACGTATGGCGGCGTGGCGGCCTGGAATGGGACTAAAGGTCTGAGGGGCCAAGAGCATGGGACTCGAAGAGAAACTGCCGAGCGGATTTCTGCTGACCACCGTCGAACAGGCCGCGGGCTGGGTGCGCAAGTCATCCGTCTTCCCCGCGACCTTCGGCCTGGCGTGCTGCGCCATCGAGATGATGACGACGGGAGCCGGGCGCTATGACCTGGCTCGCTTCGGCATGGAGGTCTTCCGCGGCTCGCCGCGGCAGGCCGATCTGATGATCGTGGCAGGCCGCGTGAGCCAGAAGATGGCGCCGGTCCTGCGGCAGGTCTATGACCAGATGCCCAACCCCAAGTGGGTCATTTCCATGGGGGTTTGCGCTTCATCGGGCGGGATGTTCAACAATTACGCGATTGTGCAGGGCGTGGACCACATTGTCCCTGTTGACATCTATTTGCCCGGCTGTCCGCCGCGGCCGGAGATGTTGATGGACGCGATCCTCAAGCTCCACCAGAAGATCCAGGGCGGAAAGCTCGGGGTCAACGCGGAGGAAGCGGCCCGCGAGGCGGAGGAGGCGGCCCTCAAGGCGCTCCCCACCATCGAGATGAAGGGGCTGCTGCGGTGAGCGACGCACCTGACGAACACCTGAACGGAAACGGTGTCCCCGCCCCCCGGGACGAGGCCGGCAAGGTCATCGGCGTACGCAAGGGCATGTTCGGCGCCAACAACGGCGGCGACACGTCCGGTTACGGCGGCCTCGTACGGACGGTCACCCTGCCGGGCGCCTCCGCGCGCCCCTACGGCGGCTGGTTCGACGAAGTGGCGGACGAGCTGGAAGGAGCCCTGGAAGAGCAGGGCCTCGTCCCGGAGAACGCGATCGAGAAGACGGTCGTCGACCGCGACGAGCTCACCTTCCACATCGCGCGCGAGCACCTCGTCCGGGTCGCGCAGACCCTGCGCGACGACCCGGCCCTGCGCTTCGAGCTCTGCACGGGCGTCTCGGGGGTGCACTTCCTCGAGGACAAGGGTCGCGAGCTGCACGCCGTCTACCACCTGCGCTCGATCACCCACAACCGCCTGATCCGGCTCGAAGTCAGCGCCCCTGACGCCGATCCGCACGTCCCCTCGCTGGTCACGGTCTATCCGACGAACGACTGGCACGAGCGCGAGGCGTACGACTTCTTCGGCCTGATCTTCGACGGCCATCCGGCCCTTACGCGGATCATGATGCCGGACGACTGGCAGGGCTTCCCGCAGCGCAAGGACTACCCGCTCGGCGGCATCGCCGTCGAGTACAAGGGCGCCCAGATCCCGGCTCCGGACCAGCGGAGGTCGTACAGCTGATGTCCACTTCTCATGCTTCCGCCCGCGAAACGACCGAGGGGACCGTATATACGGTCACCGGCGGCGACTGGGACGAGGTCGTCCAGTCCGCGGCCCGGTCCGACGACGAGCGCATCATCGTCAACATGGGTCCGCAGCACCCCTCCACCCATGGTGTGCTCCGGCTCATCCTGGAGATCGAGGGCGAGACCGTCTCCGAGGCCCGCTGCGGCATCGGCTATCTGCACACGGGCATCGAGAAGAACCTCGAGTACCGCACGTGGACGCAGGGCACGACGTTCGTCACGCGCATGGACTATCTGACGCCGTTCTTCAACGAGACGGCGTACTGCCTCGGGGTCGAGAAGCTTCTCGGCATCGAGGACCAGATCCCGGACCGCGCCTCGGTCATCCGCGTGCTCCTGATGGAGCTCAACCGGCTCTCCTCGCACCTGGTGTGCATCGCCACCGGCGGCATGGAGCTGGGCGCGACGACGATCATGATCTACGGCTTCCGGGATCGTGAACTCGTTCTCGACATCTTCGAGCTGATCACCGGCCTGCGCATGAACCACGCGTACATCCGGCCCGGCGGACTCGCCCAGGACCTGCCGCCCGGTGCGGTGGACCAGATGCGCGAGTTCGTGAAGAAGATGAAGAAGAACCTCGGCGAGTACGACAAGCTCGCCACCGGGAACCCCATCTTCAAGGCCCGCATGCAGGACGTCGGCTATCTCGACCTGGCCGGCTGCATGGCGCTCGGCGCCACGGGCCCGGTCCTGCGCTCGGCGGGCCTGCCGCACGACCTGCGCAAGGCACAGCCCTACTGCGGCTACGAGAACTACGAGTTCGACGTCCCGACCGCCGACACCGCCGACTCCTACGGACGCTTCCTGATCCGCCTGGAGGAGATGCGCCAGTCGCTGCGCATCGTCGAACAGTGCCTCGACCGCCTCGAGCCGGGCCCGGTCATGGTCGGCGACAAGAAGATCGCCTGGCCCGCGCAGCTCGCGCTCGGCCCGGACGGCCTCGGCAACTCGCTCGACCACATCAAGAAGATCATGGGCACCTCCATGGAGTCCCTGATCCACCACTTCAAGCTGGTGACCGAGGGCTTCAGGGTCCCGGCCGGTCAGGCGTACACCGCGGTCGAGTCGCCCAAGGGCGAACTCGGCGTGCACGTCGTCTCCGACGGCGGCACCCGCCCCTACCGGGTCCACTTCCGCGACCCGTCCTTCACCAACCTGCAGGCCATGGCGGCGATGTGCGAGGGCGGCCAGGTCGCCGACGTCATCGTCGCCGTCGCGTCCATCGACCCCGTGATGGGAGGCGTCGACCGGTGACCACCACTCCCTCTTCAGAGCAGGGCACGGGCGTCAGCCTGGGCATGCCCCAACTCCCCGCCCCCGACTTCCCGGCCGACGTACGGGCCAGGCTCGACGCGGACGCCAAGGAGGTCATCTCCCGCTACCCGGACTCCCGGTCCGCGCTGCTCCCGCTGCTGCACCTGGTGCAGGCGGAGGAGGGCCACGTCACGCGCACGGGCATGGCCTTCTGCGCGGAGGTGCTCGGCCTGACCACCGCCGAGGTCACCGCGGTCGCGACCTTCTACACGATGTACCGGCGCAAGCCCTCCGGGGACTATCAGGTCGGAGTCTGTACGAACACGCTGTGCGCCGTCATGGGCGGCGACGCGATCTTCGAGCAGCTCCAGGAGCACCTGGGCGTCGGCAACGAGGGGACCACAGAGGACGGCAAGGTCACGCTGGAGCACATCGAGTGCAACGCGGCCTGTGACTTCGCTCCCGTCGTGATGGTCAACTGGGAGTTCTTCGACAACCAGACTCCCGAGACCGCCAAGCGGCTCGTCGACGACCTGCGCGCGGGAGTGCAGGTCGAGCCGACCCGCGGCGCCCCCTTGTGCACGTACAAGGAGACGGCCCGGATTCTGGCCGGGTTCCCGGACGAGCGCGCCGGCGCCGTCGAGGCGAGCGGCGGCGCGGGCCCGGCCTCGCTGATCGGACTGCGCCTGGCCAAGGGCGATCTGCCCCAGCCGCGCGTGGTCCACCCGCGCACGGGCGGCCCGCAGGACGAGACGCCTGCCGAGCACCTCAGCTCGCACGACGCACCGCAGGAGACCTCGGCATCCGACCCGGCCCACCCGGCCGGACCGACCGCCGAGGAGGGGGAGTGATGACCTTGGCAGCCGAGATCGACAACGAGACGAGCCCCGAGAAGCTGCTCGCGCCGGTCCTTTCGGCGTTCTGGGACGAGGAGAAGTCCTGGACGCTCGACACCTACCGCCGGCACGAGGGGTACGAAGGCCTGCGCAAGGCCCTGGCCATGGCGCCGGACGACCTCATCGCGTACGTGAAGGACTCTGGTCTGCGCGGCAGGGGCGGCGCCGGATTCCCCACCGGAATGAAATGGCAGTTCATTCCGCAGGGAGACGGAAAGCCGCACTATCTAGTTGTCAACGCCGACGAATCGGAGCCGGGGACCTGCAAGGACATCCCGCTCCTCTTCGCGAACCCGCATAGCCTCATCGAGGGCATTGTGATCGCGTGTTACGCGATCCGTTCTTCGCATGCCTTCATCTACCTGCGCGGTGAAGTCGTCCCCGTGCTCAGGCGGTTGCACGAGGCCGTGCGTGAGGCGAAAGAGGCGGGATTCCTGGGCGAGAACATCCTGGGCAGCGGCCTCGACCTCGAACTCACCGTGCACGCGGGCGCGGGCGCGTACATCTGTGGTGAGGAGACCGCGCTGCTCGACTCGCTCGAAGGCCGCCGTGGCCAGCCGCGACTGCGTCCCCCTTTCCCGGCCGTCGCGGGCCTCTACGCATGCCCCACTGTTGTCAATAACGTCGAGTCCATCGCGTCGGTTCCCGCGATCCTGAATCGCGGAAAAGACTGGTTCAAATCGATGGGAAGCGAGAAGTCCCCCGGCTTCACGCTCTATTCGCTGAGCGGCCACGTCACCAGCCCCGGCCAGTACGAGGCCCCGCTCGGCATCACGCTGCGCCAGCTGCTCGACATGAGCGGCGGGATGCGGGCGGGCCACCGGCTCAAGTTCTGGACGCCGGGCGGTTCGTCGACGCCGATGTTCACCGACGAGCACCTCGACGTCCCCCTGGACTACGAGGGAGTGGGCGCCGCCGGCTCGATGCTCGGCACGAAGGCGCTCCAGTGCTTCGACGAGACGACCTGCGTCGTACGGGCGGTCACCCGCTGGACCGAGTTCTACGCCCACGAGTCCTGCGGCAAGTGCACGCCCTGCCGCGAAGGCACGTACTGGCTCGTGCAGTTGCTCCGTGACATCGAGGCCGGCAAGGGCGTCATGGCCGACCTCGACAAGCTGAACGACATCGCCGACAACATCAACGGCAAGTCGTTCTGCGCCCTCGGCGACGGCGCCGCATCGCCGATCTTCTCCTCGCTCAAGTACTTCCGCGAGGAGTACGAGCAGCACATCACCGGCAAGGGCTGCCCCTTCGACCCGGCCAAGTCGACGCTCTGGGCCGACAGGCCCTCCGCACATTCGGAGGTGAACGCATGACAGTACTGAATTCGAATAGCGGCTCCGCCGCGGGCCAAAGCGCTCCCTCCGGGGGCGGCGAGGCGGCGGTTCCGCCGGAAGACCTCGTGTCGCTGACGATCGACGGCATCGAGATCAGCGTCCCCAAGGGAACGCTGGTCATCCGGGCCGCCGAGCTCCTCGGCATCGAGATCCCCCGGTTCTGCGACCACCCGCTGCTCGACCCGGCGGGCGCCTGCCGCCAGTGCATCGTCGAGGTGGAGGGCCAGCGCAAGCCGATGGCCTCCTGCACCATCACCTGCACCGACGGCATGGTCGTGAAGTCGCAGCTCACCTCGCCGGTCGCCGAGAAGTCGCAGCGCGGCGTGATGGAGCTGCTCCTCATCAACCACCCGCTGGACTGCCCGGTCTGCGACAAGGGCGGCGAGTGCCCCCTGCAGAACCAGGCGATGCAGGTCGGCGACCCGGACAGCCGCTTCGAGGGCAAGAAGCGGACGTACGAGAAGCCGGTGCCGATCTCCACGCAGGTGCTGCTCGACCGCGAGCGCTGCGTGCTGTGCGCGCGCTGTACCCGGTTCTCCAACCAGATCGCGGGCGACCCGATGATCGAGCTGATCGAGCGCGGTGCGCTCCAGCAGGTCGGCACGGGCGAGGGCGACCCCTTCGAGTCGTACTTCTCCGGGAACACCATCCAGATCTGTCCGGTCGGCGCGCTGACCTCGGCGGCGTATCGCTTCCGCTCGCGGCCCTTCGACCTGGTGTCCTCGCCCTCGGTCTGCGAGCACTGCGCGGGCGGCTGCGCGACCCGCACCGACCACCGGCGCGGCAAGGTCATGCGCCGCCTCGCCGCGGACGACCCCGAGGTCAACGAGGAATGGCTCTGCGACAAGGGGCGCTTCGGCTTCCGTTACGCGCAGAAGCCGGACCGCCTCACGACGCCGCTGGTGCGCAACTCCGAGACGGGCGAACTGGAGACTGCCAGCTGGCCCGAGGCTCTCGAAGCCGCGGCCGCCGGGCTCGCCGCCGCGCGCGGCCGGGCCGGTGTACTGACCGGCGGGCGCCTCACCGTCGAGGACGCCTACGCGTACAGCAAGTACGCGCGCGTGGCGCTCGACACGAACGACATCGACTTCCGCGCGCGCGTGCACAGCAGCGAGGAGGCCGACTTCCTCGCTGCGCGTGTGGCGGGCCGTGGCCGGGACCTGGACGGCTCCGGCATCACGTACGCGGAAGTGGAGAAGGCGCCCGCCGTCCTGCTCGTCGGATTCGAGTCCGAGGAGGAGGCGCCCGGCATCTTCCTGCGGCTGCGCAAGGCCTGGCGCAAGCACGGCCAGCGGACGTTCTCCCTCGCCACGTTCGCGAGCCGGGGCCTGGAGAAGGCGGGCGGCACGCTGCTGCCCGCGGCTCCCGGCACCGAGACGGAATGGCTCGACGCCCTGGCCGGCGAAGTCGGCCTGGAGGGCGAAGGAGCCGCGGCGGCCGAGTCGCTGCGCTCCCCGGGAGCGGTCATCGTGGTCGGCGAGCGTCTCGCCGCCGTGGCGGGCGGGCTCACCGCCGCCGTACGGGCCGCTGCCGCGACCGGTGCGCGCCTGGTGTGGATTCCGCGCCGGGCGGGGGAGCGCGGTGCCATCGAGGCGGGCGCGCTGCCCTCGCTGCTTCCCGGCGGGCGGCCCGCCACCGACCCGCGCGCCCGGGACGAGGTCGCTGCCGCCTGGCGCGTCGCCGAACTCCCGCACCGCTACGGCCGCGACACCGGGCAGATCATCGAGGCCGCCGCGACCGGCGAACTGGGCGCGCTCCTGGTGGCCGGCGTGGAGGTCGCCGACCTTCCCGACCCGGCACGCGCGCGTGAGGCACTCTCCGAGGTCGGGTTCCTGGTCTCCATGGAGCTGCGGCCCAGTGAGGTCACCGACCACGCCGACGTGGTGTTCCCCGTGGCCGCGGTCGCGGAGAAGCCCGGCACCTTCCTCAACTGGGAAGGCAGGGCGCGGATGTTCGACGCCGCGCTCAAGCCCGACCACATGACGCGCACGCTCGCCCCGACGGACGCGCGCGTGCTGCACATGCTGGCCGACGCCGGAGACGTACATCTGGGCCTGCCCGACCTGGCGACCGCCCGGCGCGAGCTGGACCGGCTCGGCGGCTGGGAGGGCACGCACGCCACCGAGCCCCTGGAGACAGCCGCACAGCCGCCGAGGCCCGCCTCCGGAGAGGCCGTTCTCGCGGGGCACCGGATGCTGCTCGACCGGGGCCGCCTCCAGGAGGGCGACGAAGCGCTCGCCGGTACACGGCACGCTGCCGTCGCCCGGCTCTCGGCGGCCACCGCTGCGGAGGCGGGCGTCAAGGACGGCGACGTCCTGACCGTCACCGGGCCCGCGGGAGCGACCGAACTGCCGCTCCTGGTCACCGAGATGCCCGACCGCGTGGTGTGGCTGCCGCTGAACTCGACCGGGGGAGGCGTCACGTCCGACACCGGCGCGCGCCCCGGCGACCTCGTCCGCATCGGCCCGGCGCTCCTGCCGGAGCCCTCACAGGCCCCGGAGGTGACGTCGTGATGCACACCGTGGTGCCGCTTGCGGCGGAAGACCTGTCCATGTTCGGCCGTGACCCGTGGTGGCTGATCGCCGTCAAGGCGGTCTTCTGCTTCGCGTTCCTGATGGTGACGGTGCTCTTCTCCATCGTCTGGGAGCGCAAGGTCGTCGCCTGGATGCAGCTGCGCATCGGCCCCAACCGGCACGGCCCCTGGGGCATGCTGCAGTCCCTCGCGGACGGCATCAAGCTGATGCTCAAGGAAGACCTCATCGTCAAGCGCGCCGACAAGGTGGTGTACATCCTCGCGCCGATCGTCGCGGCCATCCCGGCCTTCATGGCGATCGCGGTGATCCCCTTCGGGCCCGCGGGCAACGAGATCTCCATCTTCGGCCAGCGCACGACGATGCAGCTCACCGACCTGCCGATCGCGATGCTCTACATCCTCGCGGTCGCCTCGGTCGGCATCTACGGCATCGTGCTCGCCGGCTGGAGCTCCGGATCGACCTATCCGCTCCTCGGCGGACTGCGCTCCTGCGCCCAGATGATCTCGTACGAGATCGCGATGGGCGCCGCGTTCGCCTCGGTGTTCCTCTACTCCGGGTCGATGTCGACCTCGGCGATCGTGGAGGCGCAGGCCGACCGCTGGTACGTGCTGCTGCTTCCCGTCTCGTTCCTGATCTACATCGTGACGATGATCGGTGAGACCAACCGCGCTCCGTTCGACATGCCGGAGTCCGAGGGCGACCTCGTCGGCGGCTTCAACACCGAGTACTCGTCGATCAAGTTCGCGCTGTTCATGCTCGCCGAGTACGTCAACATGGTCACCGTCTCGGCGGTCTCCGTCACCCTCTTCCTGGGCGGCTGGCGGGCCCCGTATCCGATCAGCACCTTCTGGGAGGGCGCGAACCACGGCTGGTGGCCGATGCTCTGGTTCGTGATCAAGGTCCAGCTGCTGCTGTTCTTCTTCATCTGGCTGCGCGGCACGCTGCCACGCGTCCGCTACGACCAGCTGATGAAGCTCGGCTGGAAGGTTCTGATCCCGGTCTCGGTCGTCTGGCTGATGCTCGTCGCGACGGTCAGGGCGATGCGGAACGAGGAGTACGACTTCACCTCGATCGCGCTCTATGTGGGCGGCGGAGTCATCGCGCTCCTGCTGCTCTCGGTCGTCGTCGACATCTTCCGCGACAAGCGCGAGAAGGAAGCGGCACGGTCCGAGAGCGAGGAGCCGGTCGCCTTCGACCCGATGGCGGGCGGATTCCCGGTCCCGCCGCTGCCCGGACAGAGCCTGCCGCCCGTACCGCGCCGACGCCCGCGCCGCGAGCGCGAGTTGATTGTCAGTGGTGGGCCGGATACTCAAAGTGACGGAACCGGAAGTGACGGAAAGGAGGCGTCCGATGGCTGAGTCGAAGAACGAGCCCAACCAGTCGCAGCACGAGTCGAACCAATCGAAGCAGGGGTTCCAGAACCCCGTCGCGGGCTTCGGCGTGACCTTCAAGGCCATGTTCAAGAAGCGGCTGACCGAGCAGTATCCGGAGCAGGAGAAGATCACCGCTCCCCGCTTCCACGGCAGGCACCAGCTCAATCGCCATCCGGACGGCCTGGAGAAGTGCGTCGGCTGCGAACTCTGCGCCTGGGCCTGCCCCGCGGACGCGATCTATGTGGAGGGCGCGGACAACACCGAGGAGGAGCGCTACTCCCCCGGTGAGCGCTATGGCCGCGTCTACCAGATCAATTACGCCCGCTGCATCCTGTGCGGCCTGTGCATCGAGGCGTGCCCCACGCGCGCGCTGACGATGACGAACGAGTTCGAGCTGGCCGACAGCAGCCGCGAGAACCTCATCTACACCAAGGAGCAGCTGCTCGCCGGCCTGGAGGAAGGCATGGTCGAGTCCCCGCACTCGATCTTCCCCGGCACGGACGAGCAGGACTACTACCGCGGTCTGGTGACGGAGGCCGCGCCCGGCACGGTGCCTCAGGTGGCCCTCTCCAAGGGCGAGACGCCCCAGGAAGCCGCCTCCACCTTCGGGGACTCCGAACCGGCGTCGGGGGAGGTGATCAACCGATGACCCAACTCGCCGCCTACACCACCTCCACCGGTGAGGCCGTCCAGTTCTGGGTGCTCGGCACGGTCGCCGTGATCGGCGCCCTGTGCACGATCCTCATGAAGAAGGCCGTGCACAGCGCGCTCTGTCTCGCCGGGACCATGATCATCCTGGCGGTCTTCTATCTCGCCAACGGGGCGTACTTCCTGGGCATCGTCCAGGTCGTCGTCTACACGGGCGCGATCATGATGCTCTTCCTCTTCGTGGTCATGCTCGTCGGCGTCACCGCCGCCGACTCCCTGAAGGAGACCATCAAGGGCCAGCGCTGGCTGGCCGGTCTCTGCGGCTTCGGCTTCGCCATCCTGCTCTTCGCGGGGATCGGGAACGCCTCGGTGAACGAGTTCACGGGGATGGGCAAGGCGAACGCCGGCGGCAACGTGGAGGGCCTCGCCGAGAGCATCTTCACGAAGTACGTCTTCGCCTTCGAGATCACCGGCGCACTGCTCATCACCGCCACCGTCGGCGCGATGGTGCTCACCCACCGCGAGCGCACGGAGCGCGCCAAGACGCAGCGCGAGATGTCCGAGGAGCGCGTGCGCTCCAACCACCTCCCGCCGCTGCCCGCCCCCGGTGTCTACGCCCGGCACAACGCCGTGGATGTCGCGGGCCTGCTCCCCGACGGCACCCCCTCCGAGCTCACGGTCAACAAGACGCTGCGTGAGCGCGGCCAGATCCGCGACGTGTCGAGCGAGGCACTGGACGATCTGCGGGCCCTGGAGCAGCGCTCCGAGGACCGTCTCGAGCGGTCGTCCAAGACCGAGGAGGCGTCGAAGTGAATCCGGTCAACTACCTGTATCTCGCGGCGCTGTTGTTCGCGATCGGCGCCACCGGCGTGCTGATCAGGCGGAACGCGATCGTGGTCTTCATGTGTATCGAGCTGATGCTCAACGCGTGCAACCTGGCCTTCGTCGCCTTCTCCCGGCTGCACGGCAACCTCGACGGCCAGATCATCGCCTTCTTCACGATGGTCGTCGCCGCTGCGGAAGTCGTGGTCGGCCTCGCGATCATCGTGTCGCTGTTCCGCTCCCGTCACTCGGCCTCGGTCGACGACGCCAGCCTGATGAAGCTGTAAGGGGTCGCTGAAAAGTGGAGAACCTGATCGCGCTGCTGGTGGCAGCGCCTCTGCTCGGAGCGGCTGTACTGCTGTGCGGCGGTCGGCGGTTGGACCGTGTCGGCCACTGGCTCGGCACGCTGCTCGCGGCCGCCTCCTTCGTCGTCGGTGCGCTGCTCTTCGCCGACATGCTGGGCAAGGGCGCCGAGGAGCGCACCCTGTCGCAGCACCTGTTCAGCTGGATTCCCGTGGAGGGTTTCCAGGCGGACGTCGCCTTCCAGCTCGACCAGCTGTCGATGACGTTCGTGCTGCTGATCACCGGTGTCGGCACACTGATCCACATCTACTCCATCGGGTACATGGAGCACGACGAGCGGCGCCGCCGCTTCTTCGGCTACCTGAACCTCTTCCTCGCGGCGATGCTCATCCTGGTCCTCGCCGACAACTACCTCCTCCTGTACGTCGGCTGGGAGGGCGTCGGCCTCGCCTCGTACCTCCTGATCGGCTTCTGGCAGCACAAGCCCAGCGCGGCCACCGCCGCGAAGAAGGCCTTCCTGGTCAACAGGGTCGGCGACATGGGCCTCTCGATCGCGATCATGCTGATGTTCACCACCTTCGGGACCTTCGCCTTCGGGCCCGTCCTGGAGGCCACGGGTGAGACCTCGGAGGGCAAGCTGACGGCCATCGGCCTGATGCTGCTGCTCGCGGCGTGCGGCAAGTCGGCCCAGGTGCCGCTGCAGTCCTGGCTCGGCGACGCGATGGAGGGCCCGACCCCGGTCTCGGCCCTGATCCACGCGGCGACGATGGTGACCGCCGGTGTGTACCTGATCGTCCGCTCCGGCGAGATCTTCAACGCCGCACCGGACGCCCAGCTCGTCGTCACCGTCGTCGGTGCGGTCACGCTCCTCTTCGGTGCGATCGTCGGTTGCGCGAAGGACGACATCAAGAAGGCCCTCGCCGGGTCGACGATGTCCCAGATCGGCTACATGATCCTGGCCGCGGGCCTCGGCCCCATCGGCTACGTCTTCGCGATCATGCACCTGGTGACGCACGGCTTCTTCAAGGCCGGGCTCTTCCTCGGGGCCGGTTCGGTCATGCACGGCATGAACGACGAGGTCGACATGCGCAAGTACGGCGGCCTCAGGAAGTACATGCCGGTCACCTTCGTGACCTTCGGTCTCGGCTATCTGGCGATCATCGGCTTCCCCGGTCTGTCCGGCTTCTTCTCCAAGGACAAGATCATCGAGGCGGCGTTCGCCAAGGGCGGCACGGAGGGCTGGATCCTCGGCTCGGTCGCACTGCTCGGCGCCGCGATCACCGCGTTCTACATGACGCGCGTGATGCTGATGACCTTCTTCGGCGAGAAGCGCTGGCAGCCGGACGCGGAGGGCAACGAACCGCACCCGCACGAGTCGCCCCGGTCCATGACGATCCCGATGATCGTGCTCGCCTTCGGGTCGGTCTTCGCGGGCGGCTTCTTCAGCATCGGCGACCGCTTCATGCACTGGCTGGAGCCGGTCACCCACCACGACCACGGTGACTCGCCGCTGAGCGCCGCCACCGTCACGGGCGCCACCATGGTCGTCCTGGTCATCGGTGTGGCCCTCGCCTACGTCCAGTACGGCCGCCGTCCCGTCCCGGTCATCGCCCCGCGCGGTTCGCTGCTCACCCGGGCGGCCCGGCGCGACCTCCTCCAGGACGACTTCAACCACGTCGTCCTGGTCCGCGGCGGAGAGCACCTCACCCGCTCCCTGGTGTACGTCGACCACACCCTGGTCGACGGAGTCGTCAACGGCACGGCGGCCTCGGTCGGCGGCCTCTCCGGACGGCTGCGCAAGATGCAGAACGGCTATGCCCGCTCCTACGCGGTCTCGATGTTCGGCGGCGTTGCGGTACTCATCGCCGCGACCCTGCTGATGAGGGCGGTCTGATACCGATGTCCTTTCCCCTCCTGACAGCGACGGCGGTCCTGCCCGCGGTCGGCGCGATCGCCACGGCAGCCGTCCCGGCCGCCCGGCGTACCGCCGCCAAGTGGCTCGCGCTGCTCGTCTCGCTCGCCACGCTCGCGCTCGCCGTGACCGTGCTCGTGCGGTTCGACCCCGACGGGGCCCGCTATCAACTGACCGAGTCGCGTTCCTGGATCGCGGAATTCGGCGTGCGCTACGAGCTGGGTGTGGACGGCATCGGTGTCGCCCTCATCGCGCTCACCGCGCTCCTGATGCCCTTCATCATCCTGGCGGGCTGGCACGACGCCGACCCCCTGGAGACCAAATCCTCCCGCTGGCGGCCGACCCAGGGCTTCTTCGCCCTGATCCTCGCCGTCGAGGCGATGGTGATCATCTCCTTCGCGGCCACCGACGTCTTCCTCTTCTACATCTTCTTCGAAGCCATGCTCATCCCGATGTACTTCCTCATCGGCGGCTTCGGGGACCGGGCCCACTCGGGCACGGACGGGAACGCCTCGGCGCAGCGCTCGTACGCGGCCGTGAAGTTCCTGCTCTACAACCTGGTCGGCGGCCTCATCATGCTGGCCGCGGTGATCGGGCTCTATGTGGTGGCCGGGAACTTCTCGCTCCAGGAGATCGCCGAGGCGCGGGCCAACGGCTCGCTGGAGATGGCGACCAACACCGAGCGGTGGCTCTTCCTCGGCTTCTTCTTCGCCTTCGCGGTGAAGGCGCCGCTGTGGCCGCTGCACACCTGGCTGCCGAACGCGATGGGCGAGGCCACGGCCCCGGTCGCCGTACTGATCACGGCGGTCGTCGACAAGGTCGGCACCTTCGCGATGCTGCGGTTCTGCCTCGGCCTCTTCCCCGAGGCGAGCAAGTGGGCGACGCCGGTCATCCTCGTGCTCGCGCTGATCAGCATCGTCTACGGCGCGCTGCTCGCGGTCGGCCAGCGCGACATCAAGCGCCTGGTGGCGTACGCGTCGATCTCGCACTTCGGGTTCATCATCCTCGGCATCTTCGCGATGACCTCGCAGGGCCAGTCCGGCGCGACGCTCTACATGGTCAACCACGGGATCTCGACGGCCGCGCTGATGCTGGTGGCCGGCTTCCTGATCTCGCGCCGCGGTTCGCGCCTCATCGCGGACTACGGAGGGGTGCAGAAGGTCGCACCGGTGCTCGCGGGCACCTTCCTGATCGGCGGCCTGGCGACGCTCTCGCTGCCGGGGCTCGCCCCCTTCGTGAGTGAGTTCCTGGTCCTGGTCGGCGCGTTCGCGCGCTATCCCGTGGTCGGGATCATCGCCACCATCGGCATCGTGCTCGCCGCGCTCTACACCCTCGTCCTGTACCAGCGGACGATGACGGGCCCGGTGAAGCCGGAGGTCTCGGCCATGCCGGACCTGCGGGCGCGTGAGCTCCTGGTCGTCGCCCCGCTGATCGCGCTCCTGATCGGCCTCGGCGTCTACCCGAAGCCGCTCACCGAGCTGGTGAACCCGGCGGTCAAGCACACCATGTCCGACGTTCAGCAGAAGGACCCGAAGCCCGACGTGGAGGCGGCCAAGTGAGCGCATCAGCCGTCCACAGCCTGTGGACAATGGCGTCGGCCGCGGCGCCCCAGGACGCGATCGACAAGATCGACACTCCCACCATCGAGTACGCGCAGCTGTCGCCGACGTTGATCGTCATCGGCGCGGCGGTCCTCGGGATCCTCATCGAAGCCTTCGTGCCGCGCAAAATCCGGTACTACGCGCAGGTGTTCGTGGCCGTCGTCGCCCTCACCGCGGCCTTCGCCGCGGTCGTCGGCCTCGCCGCCACCGGGTACGGCACGACGAAGGCGCACATCGCCGCCATGGGCGCCATCGCGGTCGACGGACCCGCGCTGTTCCTCCAGGGCACGATCCTCCTCGCGGGGCTCGTCTCGATCTTCACCTTCGCGGAGCGACGGCTCGACCCCGTGGCGCACGGCAACCACGTCGACTCGTTCGCCGCGCAGGCCGGCTCCGTGCCGGGCAGCGAGGGCGAACGAGCCGCCACGAAGGCCGGGTTCACCACCACCGAGGTGTTCCCCCTCGCGCTCTTCGCGATCGGCGGAATGCTCGTCTTCCCGTCGGCGAACGACTTCCTGACGCTCTTCATCGCCCTTGAGGTCTTCTCGCTCCCGCTCTACCTCCTGTGCGCGCTCGCCCGCCGCAAGCGCCTGATGTCGCAGGAAGCCGCCGTCAAGTACTTCCTGCTCGGCTCGTTCTCCTCGGCGTTCCTGCTCTTCGGGATCGCCCTGCTCTACGGATACGCGGGCTCGGTGTCGTACGGCACCATCGCGAAGGTCGTCGACGGCAGCATCCAGGAGGTCAACCCCGCGCTCGCCGACACCATGGGCAACGACGCGCTGCTCCTGATCGGCGCCGCGATGATCGTCATGGGTCTGCTCTTCAAGGTCGGCGCGGTGCCGTTCCACATGTGGACGCCCGACGTGTACCAAGGCGCGCCCACCCCGGTCACCGGCTTCATGGCCGCGGCGACGAAGGTGGCCGCCTTCGGGGCGCTGCTCCGCCTCCTCTACGTGGTCCTGCCGGGCCTGCGCTGGGACTGGCGGCCCGTGATGTGGGGTGTCGTGATCCTCACGATGCTGGCCGGCGCGATCGTCGCGATCACCCAGACCGACATCAAGCGGCTGCTCGCGTACTCCTCGATCGCGCACGCGGGCTTCATCCTCGCCGGTGTCATCGCCATGAACCCGGACGGCATCTCGTCGGTCCTCTTCTACCTCGCGGCCTACTCCTTCGTGACGATCGGCGCGTTCGCGGTGGTCACGCTGGTGCGGGACGCGGGCGGCGAGGCCACGCACCTGTCGAAGTGGGCGGGGCTCGGACGGCGCTCGCCGCTCGTCGCCGCCGTCTTCGCCGTCTTCCTGCTCGCCTTCGCGGGCATTCCGCTGACCTCCGGGTTCGCCGGGAAGTTCGCGGTCTTCAAGGCGGCTGCGGAGGGCGGCGCCGGTGCGCTCGTCGTGGTCGGTGTGATCTCGTCGGCGATCGCGGCGTTCTTCTACATCCGCGTGATCGTCCTCATGTTCTTCAGCGAGCCGAAGGCGGACGGCCCGACCGTCGCCGTGCCCTCGCCGCTGACGATGACGGCGATCGGCGTGGGCGTGGCGGTGACGCTGGTCCTGGGCGTGGCCCCGCAGTACTTCCTGGATCTGGCGAACCAGGCGGGGGTCTTCGTCCGGTAGCCCGCCTGCCCGCTCGCCTTCTCTTGACCGCCGCCCGGCACCCCGTCCGACAGGGGTGCCGGGCGGCGGCCTGTGGATAACTCCGGAGGTGTCGGTGCGGAGCCCTATCGTGGAGTCAGCGGTCGAAGCGCGACGTACGAGATGTACGCGAGGTACGGGGGCAGGGCGATGGATGGGAACAGTGGCATGAGCGAGGTGACCGTACCGAGCGCGGTGGCGGAGAGTGACGCGCTGCGGACACTCCACCGCGTCTTCGGGTACGACGCGTTCCGGGGCGAGCAGGAAGCGATCATCGAGCACGTGGTCGCGGGCGGTGACTCCGTCGTGCTGATGCCCACCGGCGGCGGCAAATCGCTCTGCTATCAGATCCCCGCCCTGGTCAGGCCTGGTACGGGCGTGGTGATCTCCCCCCTCATCGCACTCATGCAGGACCAGGTCGACGCGCTGCGGGCACTGGGCGTGCGGGCCGGGTTCATCAACTCCACGCAGGACTTCGACGAGCGCCGGGTGATGGAGGCCGAGTTCCTCGCGGGGGAGCTCGACGTGCTCTACCTCGCGCCGGAGCGGCTGCGCCTGGAGGCGACGCTCGATCTGCTCTCCCGCGCCAAGATCTCCGTCTTCGCGATCGACGAGGCGCACTGCGTGGCGCAGTGGGGCCACGACTTCCGTCCGGACTATCTGGCGCTCTCCCTGCTCGGCGAGCGCTGGCCCGACGTCCCGCGGATCGCCCTGACGGCCACGGCGACGCACGCCACGCACCGGGAGATCACCGAGCGGCTCGGCATGCCGGACGCCAAGCACTTCGTGGCGAGCTTCGACCGGCCCAACATCCAGTACCGCGTCGTGCCGAAGGCCGAGCCGAAGAAGCAGCTCCTGGCCTTCCTCAAGGAGGAGCACGCGGGCGACGCGGGCATCGTGTACTGCCTCTCGCGCAACTCGGTCGAGAAGACCGCCGAGTTCCTGTGCAAGAACGGAATCGAGGCCGTTCCGTACCACGCGGGTCTGGACGGCGGGACGCGCGCCGCCCACCAGTCGCGCTTCCTGCGGGAGGAGGGCCTGGTCGTCTGCGCCACGATCGCCTTCGGCATGGGCATCGACAAGCCGGACGTCCGGTTCGTCGCCCACCTCGACCTGCCGAAGTCCGTCGAGGGGTACTACCAGGAGACGGGCCGCGCCGGACGTGACGGACTGCCCTCCACGGCCTGGATGGCGTACGGCCTCCAGGACGTGGTCCAGCAGCGGAAGCTGATCCAGGGCAGCGAGGGCGACGAGGCGTTCCGGCGCCGGGCGGCCTCGCACCTGGACTCGATGCTGGCGCTGTGCGAGACGGCCCAGTGCCGCAGGGCCCAGCTCCTGACGTACTTCGGCCAGGACGCCGACGGGCAGTCCTGCGGGAACTGCGACACCTGCCTCACACCACCCGAGACCTGGGACGGCACGGTCCCGTCCCAGAAGGTCCTCTCCACGGTGGTGCGACTCCAGCGCGAGCGCGGACAGAAGTTCGGCGCGGGGCAGATCATCGACATCCTGCTCGGCAAGAAGACCGCCAAGGTCATCCAGTTCGACCACGACCAGCTCTCGGTCTTCGGCATCGGCGAGGAGCTCGCGGAAGCCGAATGGCGCGGTGTGGTGCGACAGCTGCTGGCGCAGGGCCTGCTCGCGGTCGAGGGGGAGTACGGCACGCTGGTCCTGACCGAGCAGAGCGGTTCAGTCCTCGGCCGGGAGCGGGAGGTGCGGTTGCGCAAGGAGCCGAAGCGGCCCGCCGCGGCGAAGGCGCCCAAGGGGGAGCGGAAGGCGAAGGCCGCGGCTGCCGTCGCCGAGCTGCCTCAGGAAGCGGTGCCGGTGTTCGAGGCGCTGCGGGCGTGGCGCGGTGCGCAGGCCAAGGAGCTGGGCCTGCCGGCGTACGTGATCTTCCACGACGCCACGCTCCGTGAGATCGCCACGCTCCGGCCCTCGTCCCTGGCGGAGCTCGGCGGCATCAGCGGCCTCGGCGAGAAGAAACTGGCGACGTACGGGGAGGGCGTCCTGGAGGTCCTCACGGAACTGGACGGAGGAGCGCCCTCGCAGGCCCCGGAGCCCCAAGAGGAGGACTGGCCGGAACCCCCGGAGGACTTCTGAGCGGCAGGGTGAGGAGCGCCCCAAAGGGGCGCGGGGAACTGCGCGACAAGCCACGACGGCGCAGCAGCCGAATCCGAGGCGCTGAGGGGCCGCTGAGGGGCCGGGGGCGGTCCCACCCCCGGCCCGCAGATTCAGTGGCCCGAGGCGCCCCCGCCAGCCGAGGCGACCCTGCCAGAAACCTCGCCGAGCCCCACCCGGGTCCCGTCAGGCCCCGGAGCCCACGCCGTGAGCGTGACCTCGTCGCCGTCCTCCAGGAACGTCCGCTTGCCGTCGGGGAGTTCGAGGGGATCCCGCCCGTTCCAGGTGATCTCGATCAGGGAGCCGTACTGACCCTCCTCGGGCCCGCTCACCGTGCCCGAGCCGTACAGGTCTCCCGTGCGCAGGGAGGCGCCGTTGACCGTCATGTGGGCGAGCTGCTGGGCGGCCGTCCAGTACACGGTGGAGAAGGGCGGCTCGGAGATGACCTGGCCGTTGAGGGTCACGGTGATGCGCAGGTCGTAGCCGCCGGGTTCGTCGGCGACGGACTCCGCGGAGTCGTCCAGGTAGGGCAGGAGTTCATGCGTGCGGGCGGGAGGGGAGACCCGCGCCGAGTCCAGGGCTTCGAGGGGGGTGATCCAGGCCGAGACCGAGGTGCAGAAGGACTTTCCGAGGAACGGTCCGAGCGGGACGTACTCCCAGGCCTGGATGTCGCGCGCCGACCAGTCGTTGAGGAGGGTGAGGCCGAAGACGTGCTCCCGGAAGTCCGCGAGCGGCACCGGGGTGCCCATTTCGGAGGGCGTACCCACGACGAAGCCGACCTCGGCCTCGATGTCCAGGCGGACGGAGGGCCCGAATACCGGCGCCGTCTCCGCGGGGGCCTTGCGCTGACCCGAAGGGCGCGCCACGTCGGTCCCGGAGACCACTACGGTGCCCGACCGGCCGTGGTAACCGATCGGCAGGTGCTTCCAGTTGGGGGTCAGCGGAGTCGGCGCATCCGGGCGGAAGATCTGCCCCAGATGCGTCGCGTGGTGCTCGGAGGCGTAGAAGTCCACATAGTCGGCGACCTCGAAGGGGAGGTGCAGCGTCACGTCGGACAGGGGGTGCAGCAGGGGGCGTACGACCTCGCGGTGCGCCGGGATCGTCACCCACGCGGTGAGTGCGCGACGCACGTCGGACCAGGCGGTGCGGCCCGCGGCGAGCAGCGGGTTGAGCGTGGGCCCGGCGAGCAGTGAGACGTAGGGCGAGCCGAGCGCGGCGGCCGCGGCGCCCGCGTCCAGGACGTGATCACCGAGCCGTACACCGACGCGGCGTTCCCCGGTCGCGCCCCCGATGAGGGAGAAGACGCCGTACGGGAGGTTGTGCGGACCGAAGGGATCGCCCTCCGCAAGAGCGAAGGGGTCGCTTACGGAGCGGACGGAAGGGTCGCTTCCGGCCGGGTCGAGCGGGGTGTGCTCGGACATGCGTACCTGCCTCGCTTTCCATATGGGTGTGCCACACGTTACGTGGGAACCCCCCGTGGGGGCAGTGTCTAAAGAGTTCGCAATGTCCGAATAAGCCTTGCTAGAATGGTCAATTCCGGCTTAGCGTCCTTTGGGGGGCGCGGACGGGGTGGGTCCGGGTCATACGGCGGGACACGTGGGGGGACCCGTGGCCATGACGAACGACAGCATGCCCTTCGCGGTCGACCGTGAGGTGCCCGGCCTGATCGTGAAGTTCGGCAACTACCCGCTGCATCACGGCGGCGTCGGCGCGATCCGCAGCCTCGGGCGGCTCGGCGTGCCCATGTACGCGATCACGGAAGACCGTTACACACCGGCCGCGGCCTCACGCCATCTCACCCGTGCCTTCCCCTGGCCGACCACCGGGGCGGAGGAGCCGCAGCGGCTCGTCGAGGGGATGCTGCGCCTCGCGCGCCGGATCGGCAGACCCACGGTCCTGATCCCGACCGACGAGGAAGCGGCCGTGCTCATCGCCGAGCACCAGGAGCCGCTGAGCGACGCGGGTTTCCTCTTCCCGCGCGTGGAGCCGGAGTTACCCCGCCGCCTCGCCAGCAAGCAGGGCCTGCACGAGCTGTGCGTGGAGCACGGAATCGCCTCGCCGGCGGCGTCCTTCCCCGAGAGCTACGGGGACATCGAGGAGTTCGCCTCCGCCGCCGTCTTCCCGGTGGTCGCCAAGAACCGAGAGGCGTTCACGCGCCGCTCCCGGCCCGCGGTGAACGGCACGACGCGCATCGAGACCCCGGAGGGGCTGCTCGGGCTCGCCCGCGACTGGGGAGAGCGGCCCGGAGTGATCATCCAGGAGTATCTGCCGCGGGAGCAGGCCGAGGACTGGATCGTGCACGCGTACTTCGACGCGGACTCGACACCGCGGGCGATGTTCACCGGCGTCAAGGTCCGCTCCTGGCCGCCGCACGCGGGAATGACGGCGAATGCGTACGTCGTCGACAATCCGGAACTCGCGGACCTCGCCGCACGTTTCATCAAGCAGATCGGCTTTTCCGGCGTCATCGACCTCGACCTGCGATATGACCGGCGCGACGGTCAGTACAAACTGCTCGACTTCAACCCCCGCATGGGCGCACAGTTCCGGCTCTTCGAGAACGAGTCCGGGATCGATGTGGTCCGTGCGATGCACCTGCACCTGACGGGACGCCCGGTTCCCAAGGGGGAGCAGCGAGCCGGTCATCGGTATGTCGTGGAGAACATAGACCTGCCCGCCCTCCTCGCCTACCGCCGCAGCGGCTACACCACACCGCACGCGCCGCCGCACGCCAGCGGCACGGAACTGGCGTGGCTCGCCGCGGACGACATGAAGCCGTTCTTCACGATGCTCGCGCGATTCGTACGGCCGGGCGCGAAGCACCTGTATCAGCTCTGGCGGACCCAAAGGCGTGGCGGCAGCAGGCACACGAAGTAAGTGACGTCCTGGGGAGGGACTTCGTGATCCATCCAGTGGCAATCATCGGTGCGGGGCCGTTCGGCCTCTCCACCGCGGCCCATCTGCGGGCCCGGGGCATTCCGGTACGGGTCTTCGGCGACCCCATGGTGAGCTGGCGTTCCCACATGCCCGCGGGGATGCTCCTGAAGTCGACGCCGGTGGCGTCGAACATCGACGCGCCGCAGCGCGGCCACGACCTCGTCGACTACTGCGAAGCGGCGGGGATACGGCGCCTGGTTACCGACGAGGACATCATCCCGATCGAGACCTTCATCGCCTACGGGGAGTGGTTCAGGGAGAAGCTGGTGCCCGACCTGGAACAGGTGCGGGTGGTCTCGGTCGACCGCAGGGGCACGGCGGGCTTCGACCTGAAGCTGGACTCGGGCGAGCAGTTCACGGCCCGCGCGGTCGTCGTCGCGACCGGACTCTCGGGCCTCGCGCAACTGCCGCCCTCGCTCGCCGCGGCGGTGCCGGACGGGCCGTCGCCCGCGGGGCCCGTGTCGCACAGTTCGCAGCACAGCGACCTGTCGCGGTTCGCGGGGCGCGAGCTGGTCGTGGTCGGCGCCGGGCAGTCGGCCCTGGAGACGGCGGTGCTGGCCGCCGAAGCGGACGCGAACGTGAAGGTCGTGGCGCGCGGCAAGGGGTCGGTGGCCTTCGGGGCGCCCCCGTGGAAGCAGCCGAAGCTGCGCCCCGAGTCGCCGTTCGGCCGCGCCTGGTCGCTCTACGCCATCAGCTACTACCCCCACCCGTACCGCTATCTGCCCCCGCAGGCGCGCCACTTCCTGGTCCGCCGCATCCTCGGACCGCTGGGCGCGTGGTGGCTGCGCGAACGGTACGAGGGCAGGGTCGAGACGCGTGAGGTCCGCCGTGTCATCGCGGCGGACGTCCGGGACGGCAGCCCGTCCCTGAGGGTGGAGACTCCGAGGGGCCGCTTGCGTGAACTCTCCGCGGATCACGTCATCGCGGCGACGGGCTATCGCGTAGACGTCGCCGCGATGGACTTCCTCGGCCCGGCCCTCCGCGCCCGCCTCGCCACGAGCCGAGGCACCCCGAAACTGGGCGCGGGCTACGTCTCCTCGGTCCCCGGCCTGTACTTCACGGGCCTCCCGGCGGCGGCGTCGTACGGCCCCGTGATGCGCTTCGTCTGCGGCACGGAATTCGCTTCGCCACGACTGGCGGGACATCTGGCGCGGGCGCACGCCTGAGGCAACGGCCTCGTCAGGCCCCGGACCCCATGCGGGAACCCACCCCGACCGACTCGACGAAGTCCCGCAGAACACGCGCCGAGAAGGGATCGGTGGCCGGGTCCTCCGGGGTGACGAGACTGACGGCGAAGTACTCGGCGAGGAGCAGCCCCGCCCCCTCGACGGCGGCCACGGCCTCGGGGTCCGCGCCCTGGACTCCGGTCACCCGGGCGGCGCGCAGCGATTGCGGATGGAGTTGGTAGAAGACCGAGAAGGGACCTTCGCCGTCGCCGTCGAGGGCGTAGCCGTTCTCTTCCCAGAAGTCCTCCATCTTCTGGCCGGACGAGAAGGTGACGATGCCGGAGTATTCGTCGTCGTCATCGGCTTCCGGGAGATTCCAGTCGGCCAAGGACTCCGCATGGACCGGTTCCCCGTAAAGGAATAGGCCGGGCCAGTGTCGGTGCTGACGCATGACGAACTGCTTCATCGCCGTGGAGAAACTGCCGTCGACGATGAAGTCGCTTGAATGGCCGGTGATTTCCATGGGTTCCTTGCCTTGCGGTCCGCTTCGGTGTCGATCAGGCCTTCCAGCCTGAAGTAGGTCCGTGGTACCTGATCGCGTCGCGGGGAATGCTGACGTCCTTGTTGGAGAACCACACGTGCGTGCGGGTACCGGGGAGGCGGCCCGAAAACAGCTTCTTCTCGACCTCGAACTCGATCATGTACTCGCTCTTTTCCCTGGTGAGGCCGAGGTAGGACTTGAAACCGCCGGGCTTCTTGGCGACGTCGGCAGGGCTCATCGGCGAGACGTAGACCGCGGATGCGTTCTTGCCCTTTGAACTCTTGGGGACCTTGAGGGTGATCCCCTCCTTGCTTCCGCCGCTCATGATCTTCTGGTAACCGCCCTTGTCCGTGTAGTGCCGGATGACGGCTTTGCAGGACGGGGCCAGACCAAGCGGGTCGATCCAAGTGAGCGGATTGGTCACATAGTTGTGGTGATGCGGTGCGGGATCGAGACCGAGCGGGTCGGGGCTGTGATAGCGCGCGGTGCTGGGATCGTAGTAGCGATGGTGGTTGTAGTGGAGGCCGGTTTCGGCATCGTAGTACTGGCCGGGGAATCGGAGAGGGCAGCCGACTTCTTCAGGCGCGTCCCGCAGCGGAAGCCCCCACAGCGAGGTCCGTGAACGCCAGGCGACGGTGCCTTCCTCGTCGACGAGTTCGGTCGGGGTGCCGACGAGATCGGTGACGATGGAGTAGAACTGCTCGTCCACCAGACCCTGCTCGCCCGTCCCGCCCGTCCCGCCCCGCACGTCTCGCACGTCCCGCAAGGCTCCGGAGCGGCTGCGCTGCGCGATCGGACGGTCGCCTCCCGGCTCCCAGTCCCAGGTGGTGATCCGACCGCCGTCGCCCTCGCCCGGAACGGTGCGGCTCTCCTCGGCCAGACGCGTGCCGTCCCAGACGAAGTCGGTCCGCTCGACCACCGGGCCGTCGCTCGCGGAGAGCAACTCTTTCGCGATGCGCCTGCCGAGCGGGTCGTAGCGGTAGCGCCAGTGACGCCCGTCCGGGGTGGTGACTCCCCGCAGACGGTCTTCGGCGTCCCAGTCGAAGAGCCAGGTGCGAGACCCTCCGGACAGCAGCGCGCGGGTGTGGCGAACGACGCGTCCCTGTCCGTCGTGTTCGTAGCGAGACCGGCCCGCGGTCCGCACGAGAGTGCCGGAGTACGTCCTGGCACCGTGGACGTCCGCGTCCTCACCGCCCGGTGCAGCCGAGTGGACTAGGTTGCCCAGCTTGTCGTAGGCGTACGTCTCGCGGTGGTCCGCGGCGGTCACGGCGGTGACTCTGCCGTTCACGTCGAGCTCGTAGGCCGAGGTGCCCGATGCGGCATCGGTGACGGACCTGAGCAGCCCGTCGGCGCGGTAGGAGTAGCTGCGGTCGATGCGGGAGGTCTTCGCTCCCGGAGCGCGTACCGCCTGTGTGGTCAAGCGGTGGCCCGCGGCCCATCCGTGGATGAGCGCGACGCCCGACGGGAGTTCGCGGACGGTCTCGTTCCCCGCCGGGTCGTAGCCGAAGCGGACGGCACGGCCGGAGCCGCGCAGCTCGACCGGCTGGTGCTCGGAGTTGTAGCTCCACTCGCTGAGGACACCGCCGGGGGTCCGCCGGCTCAGACGGCGGCCCGCGGTGTCGTAGACGTTGGTCAGCACACGGCCGTTGCAACTCTCGGACAGCACACGGCCGTGGATGTCGTACGTGAAGGTGAGCTCGGCGTCCCGGTTGGCGGCCCGGACGATCGCACCGCCCTGGTCGTACTCGAACCGGGTGAGGTTGCCCTCGGAGTCGCGCTGCTCCACGACCCGGTCGAGGAGGTCCCGGACGTAGCCGATGCTCTGGCCGGCGCCGTTGGCCCGTTCCACGATGTGACCGACGGCGTCGTGCCGGTAGGAAACCGTACGACCGTTGAAATCGGTCTCGCGGGTGATGTTGCCGGCCGAGTCGTATGTGTAGGTCCAGGTCTGCCCGTCGGCGTTCGTCACGACCACCGGCCTGAGCTCGGTGTCGTAGGTGAACTCGATCCGTGCGCCATCCTGCGTCGTCTGAGCGCGACTCCGGTCGAAGGGGGCTGTCTCGAACCGGGTGACGGCGCCCTTCGCGTCGGTGTGGGCCAGCGTGTTGCCCTCGGCGTCGTACACCCAGCTCTCCGAGGTGCCGTCGGGGAACTCACGGCGGGCCGGGAGCCCTTCGACCGTCCACGTGGCCTTGCTGACCGCCGAATCCGGCTCGTGGACCGTGGTGATACGGCCGAATGCGTCGTGCTCGAACCGGGTGATCGCGCCGAGCGGTGTACGCACGGCCGTGGCAAGACCGGCCGGGGAGCTCTCGACCCGGCTCACCTCACCGAGAGGGTCGGTGACGGACGCGACGGCGCCGGTGGCGTCGTACGTGTAGATGGTGGTGGCGCCGGCCGGGTCGGTGACCGAGACGATGTTCCCGTGGGAGTCGTGCCCGTACTGCCAGTGGGCACCGTCCTGCTCGGTCGCCGTGATCAGCGCCCCGGAAAGGTCGTACTCGTACCGGGCGCCGCTGCCGTCCGGGTGGACGACTTCCTTGATGTTGCCGCTCTCGTCGTACGCGTACGTCGTGGTGCGGCCGAGAGCGTCGGTCAGCGATTCGAGATGGTCGTAGCGGTCCCAGGTACGGGTGGTGGCGTGACCCAAGGGGTCCGTCTCGACGATGAGTTGGAAGGAATCGTTGAACTCGTACGTCGTGGTGTGTCCGAGGGAGTTGGTCGCCAGGGACCTGCGGCCCTCGGTCTCGTACGTGTAGGTGTAATCGAGGATGCCGTCGGTGCCGGTGGTGCGGACGCAACGGTCCGCGGTGTCGTACTCGTAGCGGTACCACGTGCCGTTGCGGTCGTCCCAGCCCGTGATCCGGCGCTTGTCGTCGTAGCTGAGCTTCAGGGGCAGGCCGGAGGAGTTGTAGATCTCGGTCAGGTTGCCGGTGGCGTCGTAGCCGTAGCGCAGGAGGACGGGGCGTTCGGGGTCGTTGAGCAGGGTGAGAGCTGTGATGCGGCCGTCATCCGTGGTCAGTCCGATGCGGTACCCGCCGGTGTGGATCAGCTCTCGCGGCGACCCGTCCGCTCCGTACTCCAGGTGGAGCGCGTTTCCGTTGCGGTCGGTGATGGCCTCAAGGGGGAGTTCGGCGACGGGGCGGTCGGGCAGGGCTCGAAACCGCAGCGTGAGGTCGGACTCGGGCTGGCGCACGGACATGGTGCCGCCGGGGGCGCCATCCCACTCCAGCGGCCAGCGCGGCCCCTCCACCGGAAGTACGGGGACGTCCGGGTCCGGCACGGGGTAGTGAAGGACCATGCCGTCGGCGGTCGTGAAACGGGCGCCGCTCTGATCGAGAATGAGGCGTTGGTCCAGCGTCGAGCCCCAACTGGGCCCGAACCAGCGACCGGACCGTAGTCCTGTGCGGTGATGACGCTCCAGTTCCAGGGGGAGAACTCCGGGTAGGTCTACGTCGGTCTCGGACATGACCATGTTGCCGGTGGCCATGTCGATCGGATCGCCGCAGGTGAAGAGCTTCTTCATGGGGCGCGCCATCGCGCGCGCCCCCTTCCCCAGGCCCTTGGCGCCCAGCGACAGGCCCTTCATGCCGGCTTTGAGGCCCTTCATGCCTTTGGCGAGGCCGCGGAGGCTGGTGAGGCCCTTCATGCCGGGGATGCAGTCGAGGGCGGCGAAGGCGACGTCGAGCAGGCCTGCTTCTCCGTTT
>NZ_JBEYWZ010000025.1:0-49054 GCF_040644915.1 Streptomyces sp. NPDC046925
TAGTTGGTCCTGCCCCAGTGGTAGGTGTGGCCGGTGAGCTCGTCGCGCACCGGCACGCTCGCATGCCAGTCCAGGCCGAGCGCCGGCATGTCCAACGACACCGTCGCTTCCCGGGTGTGGTGGGCGTCGAGGTTCACGACCACCAGAACCGTGTTCGATCCGTCCTTGTCCCGGGCCGTTTTCGAGTAGGCGATCACCGCATCCTGATCGGTGGTGTGGAAGTGCAGGTCACGCAGTTGCCGCAGGGCGGGGCTCGCGCGCCGTACGCGGTTGAGCGTGGTGATGAGGGGCGCGATGGTGGAGCCCGTGCGCTGCGCCGACTCCCAGTCACGCGGCCGCAGTTGATACTTCTCCGAGTTCAGATACTCCTCGCTGCCGGACCGCGCCGGGGCGTTCTCGCACAGTTCGTATCCGCTGTAGACGCCCCAGGTCGGCGAGAGGGTCGCGGCGAGCACGGCGCGCGCCTCGAAGGCCGGACGTCCGCCGTTCTGGAGGTAGGCGTGCAGGATGTCCGGCGTGTTCACGAAGAAGTTCGGCCGAAGATAGTGGGCGGTCTCGCCCGCCAACTCACGCGAGTAGTCCGTCAGTTCACTCTTGTCGTTGCGCCAGGTGAAGTAGGTGTAGGACTGCTGGAAGCCGATCGCGGCCAGGGTGCGCATCATGGCGGGGCGGGTGAAGGCCTCGGCCAGGAAGATGACGTCGGGGTCGGTGCGGTTGATGTCGCCCAGGACCTGCTCCCAGAAGACGACGGGTTTGGTGTGCGGGTTGTCGACGCGGAAGATGCGCACGCCGTGGCCCATCCAGAACCGCAGCAGGCGCAGGGTCTCGGCGACCAGGCCCGGCATGTCGCGGTCGAAGGCCAGCGGGTAGATGTCCTGGTACTTCTTGGGCGGGTTCTCCGCGTAGGCGATGGAGCCGTCGGCGCGGTGGGCGAACCACTCGGGGTGCTTGTCCACCCAGGGGTGGTCGGGGGAGCACTGCAGGGCGAAGTCCAGGGCGATCTCCAGGCCCAGGCCGGTGGCGCGGTGCACGAAGGCGTCGAAGTCCTCCAGGGTGCCCAGGTCCGGGTGGATCGCGTCGTGGCCGCCCTCGGGGGAGCCGATCGCCCAGGGCACCCCCACGTCGTGCGGGCCGGGGGACAGGGAGTTGTTCGGACCCTTGCGGAAAGTGCTGCCGATGGGGTGGATCGGCGGCAGGTAGACCACGTCGAAGCCCATCGCGGCGATCGCCGGGAGCCGCTCGGAGGCGGTGCGCAGGGTGCCGGAGCGTGGCGGCCGGCCCTCCTCGACGATCGCGCCCTCCGAACGCGGGAAGAACTCGTACCACGACCCGAACAACGCCCGCGGACGCTCCACGAGAAGCGGCAACCGCGGTGAGTCCGTGACGAGTTCGCGCAGGGGGTGTTCGGCGAGTACCGCGTCCACCTCCGGTGTGAGCGCGGCGGCGAGGCGGGCCGCGACGGGGCGGTCCGTGTCGCGCAGGGCCTCGGCGGCGCGGCGGAGTGTGGCGCGGCGGCCCTTGCTCACCGGGGCGTCGGCGGCCGCGCGTTCGTGCAGGCGGGCGCCTTCCTCCAGGACGAGTTCGGTGTCGATGCCCGCCGGGATCTTGATGTGCGCGTGGTGCCGCCACTGGGTGACGGGATCGCCCCACGCCTCGATGGAGTACGTCCAGTCCCCCTCGGCGTCCGCGGTGACGTCCGCGCCCCACCGGTCCGTGCCGGGGGCGAGTTCACGCATCGGCGTCCATGGTCCGGGGCGGCCCCGCGGGTCGCGCAGGACGACATTGGCGGCGACCGCCTCGTGGCCTTCGCGGAAGACGGTGGCCGTGACCTGGAAGGTCTCGCCCACCACGGCTTTGGCGGGCCTTCGCCCGCCGTGGACGAGGGGTGCCACGTCGAGGACGGGTATGCGGCCGGTGACAGGTTCCGGCCGGGGCGTTCGTGGAGGCGGGTCCTGGGTGTCCTGCGGATCGTGCGCGTCGTGCGGTTGTTGCCGGTGGTGCGGGTCGTGCTGTGGTGCCGGTGAGGTGGGCACCCTTGTGGAGGGCTTTCCCGAGGGCGAAGCCGACGGGCGAGTTGAGGGCATGACCGCTCCTGTCCGCGTTACATGAGTGGGGCGGATACGGGGGTGTGGAGGGGTTCTGCTGCTGTACCGCGCTTGTTGGCCGTACCGAGCCGTGACTGACCGTACTGAGCCGATTGCGTTCCGGGGGAGCCTTCCCACCAATTTCGGGTGGGCAATCCGGCGCTTTGTTAACTACTGGTGCGTAAGGCCCCATACAAGGCCGCGTCGTATCCGAGGGTGCGACGCCGCGGCCCGTGAAGCAAGGCCGCCGCCACGCACAGAGAACCGGCCCCGCCGTGTGCGGCGGGGCCGGTCGTGTGACGCGTCGTGGCGGCGTCGCGCCCTATGGGTTGTTGACCTGCAGCAACTTGTTCGGTGAGCCGAGTCCGGCGCCGGTCACCTTGCCCGTGGCTGCCTGCCCCGCCAGTGCCTTGCTCACTTCGGCCGGAGTCGCCGAGGGGTGGTCGGCGAGGTAGAGCGCCGCCGCGCCCGCCGCGTGCGGCGAGGCCATCGACGTGCCCGAGATGGTGTCCGTGGCGGCGTCGTTCGTGTTCCACGCGGAGGTGATGTCGACGCCCGGCGCGAACAGGTCCAGGCTGCCGCCCCAGTTGGAGAAGCTCGCCTTGGCGTCCTTCACGTCGGTCGCGCCGACCGTGACGGCCTCCTTCACGCGGGCCGGTGAGAACAGGACCGCCGGGAGCCCGTCGTTGCCCGCGGCGACCGTGTAGGTGACGCCGGAGGCGATCGAGTTGCGCACGGCGGCGTCCAGTTGGGCGTTGGCCGTGCCGCCGAGGCTGAGGTTGGCGACCGCGGGCTTCTCGGCGTTCTTGGTCACCCAGTCGATGCCCGCGATGACCTGGGCGGTCGTCCCCGACCCCGCGTCGTCGAGCACCCGCACGCCCACGACCTTCGCCCCCTTGGCGACGCCGTGGCTCTTGCCCGCCACGGTCGCGGACACATGCGTGCCGTGGCCGTTGCCGTCCTGCGCCGTGGCGTCGTTGTCGATGAAGTCCCAGCCGCTGCTCGCCCGGCCGCCGAAGTCCTCGTGAGTGGTGCGGACTCCGGTATCGATGACGTACGCGGTCACGCCCTTCCCCGCCGTCTTTGGCCAGGTGTAGGACTTGTCCAGCGGCAGATTCTTCTGGTCGATGCGGTCAAGGCCCCAGGAAGGCGGACTCTTCTGGGTGTGGTCCAGGGACACGGTGCTGTCCTGGACGACGGAGGCGACCCGCGAGTCACCCGCGAGCTTCTTCGCCTGGTCCGAACCCACTCTCACCGCATAGCCGTTGAGTGCGGTGCTGTAGGTGTGGCGTATTTTCGCCCCGTACTTCGATGCGACGTCCTGGCCCGCGTCCGACGGGGCCTGCGTCCCGCCCTTGAGCGTGACGATGTAACTCCCGCTGACGGAACCGGGTTCCCCGGCGCCGAGTATCTCGCCCAGCGGGGCGTCGGCGGGAGCGGCGTGTGCGGGCAGCGTGATGGCCGAAAGAACCACGGCCGTGGTGGCGGCGGTGACGGCTCCGGCCCACCGCAGACGCTTCGTTCGCGACAGAGTCATACGCTGTTTTCCCTCCCCAACTTGATGTGTCGCCCGTGGAGTTGGACCGATACGTGCCGGAATCCCCGTGTCCTCCACGAGCGCCACTTGGCAGCCTCTCGTGCGGCGTGAGGGCCTACAAGACCACACGACGTGGGGGAATCGGCCATACCGCCGGTGCGGGTGCTGTGAGGGTTGCGCCGATTTTCGGACGGGTTCGGGATTCCTCCGCCGGTTGCGCGGCCACCCCGTGACCGTCGCAGGTCGGCGTCCGTTTCCCGCCGGACGCGGACCGCCGGATCCGGGACGCTGACGGCATGACTTCCCAAGCCGCGCCGGACACGACGGCCGTCCTCACCGCCATGTACGAGGCGGAGTCCCGCTACCTCGCGGCGGGCGGCCCCGGCAGGGCCACGTTCGACCTGCTCGCCCCCTGTTTCGCCCCCGACGTCGTGCTGCACCAGGCGCGGGCCCTGCCGTACGGCGGCACCTGGCGCGGTCACGACGGGTTGACCCGGTTCTTCCTCGCCATGAGCGAGACCTGGGAGACCTTCGAGATCGGGAAGCAGGAGTTCCTGGCCACGGGCCGGACGGCGGTGGTCCACACCCATGTCCGCGCGCGGGCCCGTGCCACAGGGCGTGAACTCGCCTTTCCGATCCTCCAGACCATCACGGTGCGGGACGGACGGATCTCGCAGGTGCGGCCGTTCTACTGGGACACGGCGGCGATCGTCGCGGCGACCACCCCATAGGGATCCCTGTCAACTCCCGTACCAGCGGGTCACGTTACCCCTGACCCGGAACGTGCGCCCTGTGCGCCGTGGTGACAGGGGCGGTGCAACGCTAACGTCGGGGCGACACGTCGATACGAGACCTACGAACGCCCCCGTCATACGCCCCGTCAGACACCCTGTCAGAGGTGCACCGTGATGAAGGCCATCCGTCGATTCACCGTACGACCCGCCCTGCCCGACCCACTCGCCCCGCTCTCGGAGCTAGCCCGCAACCTGCGCTGGTCCTGGCACACCGGCACCCGTGAACTGTTCAAGTCCGTCGACCCCGGCCAGTGGGCCGCTTCGGGCGGCGACCCCGTGCGGCTGCTCGGCAGCGTGCCGCCCGCGCGCCTTGCCCAGCTCGCCGCGGACGACGTCTTCCTGCACCGCCTCGCCGAGGCCGCGGACGGACTCCGGGAGTACGTCACCGGGGCCCGCTGGTATCAGGAACAGTCGGCCGAGCGCGGCAGCGAACTACCCAGCGCCGTCGCCTACTTCTCGCCGGAGTTCGGCATCACCGACGCCCTGCCGCAGTACTCGGGCGGGCTCGGCATCCTCGCCGGCGACCACCTGAAAGCGGCGAGCGACCTCGGGCTGCCGCTCATCGGGGTCGGCCTGCTCTACCGGCACGGCTACTTCCACCAGTCGCTCTCCCGCGACGGCTGGCAGCAGGAGACCTACCCCGTACTCGACCCGAACGAGCTGCCCCTCTCCCTCCTGCGCGAGGCGGACGGCACCCCCAGCCTGGTCGAGATCGCGCTGCCCGGCGGCCGCTCCCTGCGCGCGCACGTCTGGCAGGCCACGGTCGGACGCGTGCCGCTGCTCATGCTCGACTCGGACGTCGAGGAGAACGACACCGGTGCCGCCGAGGTGACCGACCGGCTCTACGGCGGCGGCAGCGAACACCGGCTGCTCCAGGAGATGCTGCTCGGCATCGGCGGCATCCGCGCCATAAGGACGTACTGCCGGCTGACCGGGCACCCCGAGCCCGAGGTCTTCCACACGAACGAAGGCCACGCGGGCTTCCTCGGCCTGGAGCGCATCCACGAACTCGCCGGTCAGGGCCTTGACTTCGACGCGGCACTCGAAGCGGTACGGGCCGGAACCGTCTTCACCACCCATACCCCCGTACCCGCCGGAATCGACCGCTTCGACCGCGAGCTGGTCGCCCGGCACTTCGGACCGCACGCCGAACTGCCCCGCATCGACGTCGAACGCATACTGCGCCTCGGCATGGAGACCTACCCCGGCGGCGAGCCCAACCGCTTCAACATGGCGGTGATGGGCCTGCGGCTCGGGCGCTGTGCCAACGGCGTCTCCACCCTGCACGGCAAGGTGAGCCGCGAGATGTTCGCGGGCCTGTGGCCGGGATTCGACGCCGAGGAGGTGCCGATCTCCTCCGTCACGAACGGCGTGCACGCCCCGACCTGGGTGGCCCCGGAGGTGTTCCGCCTCGGCGCCCGCCAGATCGGCGCCCAGCGGACCGAGGACGCGCTGTCCGTGGGCGGCTCGGAGCGGTGGGACGCGGTCGCCGAGATCCAGGACGCCGACATCTGGGAGCTGCGGCGTGAACTGCGCGGTCAGCTGGTCACGGAGGTCAGGCAGCGGCTGTACGCGTCGTGGCGCCAACGGGGCGCAGCAAGCGCCGAGTTGGGGTGGATCGAGGACGTGCTCCACCCTGACGTCCTGACGATCGGCTTCGCGCGCCGCGTTCCCTCGTACAAGCGTCTGACGCTGATGCTGCGGGACAGGGACCGTCTGATGGAGCTCCTTACGCACGAGGAGCGGCCGATCCAGATCGTCGTGGCCGGAAAGGCCCATCCGGCGGACGACGGGGGTAAGCGGCTCATCCAGGAGCTCGTGCGCTTCACGGACGATCCGCGGGTGCGGGGCCGCATCGTGTTCCTGCCGGACTACGGCATGGCGATGGCGCAGAAGCTCTATCCCGGTTGCGACGTCTGGCTGAACAACCCCCTCCGTCCGCTCGAGGCCTGCGGGACGAGCGGGATGAAGGCCGCGTTGAACGGCTGCCTCAATCTCTCGGTCCTCGACGGCTGGTGGGACGAGTGGTTCGAGCCGGACTTCGGGTGGGCGATTCCCACGGCGGACGGGGAGGCCACGGACGACGACCGCAGGGACGACCTCGAAGCCGCGGCCCTGTACGACCTGCTCGAACGCAGGATCACGCCCCGCTTCTACGAGCAGGGGCCGGGAGGACTGCCCGACCGGTGGATCGAGATGGTCCGGCGGACACTGACCCGGCTCGGGCCCAAGGTGCTCGCGGGGCGGATGGTGCGTGACTACGTGGAGGAGCTGTACGTGCCCGCCGCGCGGGCGCACCGCACGCTGGGCGCGGACGCCGCCGTGGAGCTGGCCTCGTGGAAGACGCGGGTGCGTGATGCCTGGCCGCAGGTGGCGGTCGACCATGTCGAGGCGTCGGCGACCGGCGCCACCGCGGAACTCGGCGCCACGCTCTCGTTGCGGGTGCGCGTGCGGCTCGGCGAGCTGACCCCGGACGACGTGGAGGTGCAGACGATCGCGGGCCGCGTGGACCCCGAGGACGTCATCGCCGACGCGAAGCCGCTGCCGCTGAAGGCCGTGGGCGGCCCCGACGCGGAAGGCCGCCGCCTCTACGAGGGCCCTCTCGCCCTGGACCGGACGGGGCCTTTCGGCTACACGGTGCGGATTCTGCCCGCGCACCGTCTGCTGGCCAGCGGCGCGGAACTGGGCCTGGTGGCGGTGCCGTCCGAGGGGACGGGTGAGGCCGCGGGGGTGCTGCTGCGGTAGGGCGGATACCCGGACACCAGAACGCCGGGCGGGCCGAAGGACCTCGGCTCGCCCGGCGTTCTGGGATGTACTACTTGACGTTGACGCCGGTCCAGGCCGCGGCGACGCCCTTGGCCTCGGCGGAGTCCGCGCCGTACAGGTCCGTCGCGGCCTTCAAGGTGCCCTCACGGGCCGCCTTGTAGTCCGTCGTCGTCGTGAAGTACGACGTCAGGGCCTTGAACCAGATCTTCTCGGCCTTGTCGCGCCCGATGCCCTCGACCTTGGAGCCGTCGGCGGTCGGGGAGTCGTACTTGACGCCGTTGATCTCCTTCGCGCCGCTGCCCTCGGACAGCAGGTAGAAGAAGTGGTTGGCGATGCCCGAGGAGTAGTGCACGTCGACGTTGCCCGCGTCCGCGCTCCAGTTGTCCAGGGACTGGCCGTCCTTGGAGGGCTTGTCCATGTAGCGCAGCGGCGATCCGTCGCCGTTGATGTCGATCTCTTCGCCGATGAGGTAGTCGCCGACGTCTTCCTTGTTCTTGGCGTTGAACTCGACGGAGGCGCCGAAGATGTCGGAGGTGGCCTCGTTCAGGCCGCCCGACTCGCCGCTGTACTCCAGGTTGGCGGTGGCCGCGGTGACGCCGTGCGACATCTCGTGGGCCGCCACGTCGATCGACGTCAGGGGCGCCTTGTCGCCCTCGCCGTCGCCGTACGTCATGCAGAAGCAGCTGTCGTCCCAGAAGGCGTTGACGTACGAGTTGCCGTAGTGGACGCGCGATGTCGCGCCCTTGCCGTCGCCCTTGATGCCCTCGCGACCGTGCACGGTCTTGTAGTAGTCCCAGGTCAACTGGGCTCCGTAGGCGGCGTCGACGGCGGCGGTCTGCGGGTCGTCGGCCTTGCCGGTGCCCCACGTGTCGTCGTCGTCCGTGACGAGCTTGCCCTCGCCGCTCTGGGCGTGGTCGAGGTTGAACGTCGAGTGGCCGCCGCGCGAGTCGTCGGTCAGGTCGAAGCCGTTCGAGCCCTTCTTGGAGCCGATCTCGACGTCGCCGCTGTACTGGCTGTGGCCGGCGCCGTTCTCGATGGCCTGGTACTGGTAGAGCTTCTTGCCCGTGGCCGCGTCGGTGATGACGTGCAGCTTGCTGGGCGTGCCGTCCTTCTGGACGCCGGTGACGACGGTCTCGTGGGCGAGGACCGGCTTGCCGGACGCGGCCCAGATGACCTTGCGCGGGGCCTGCGCGTCGGCCTTCTTGGTGTCGCCGGACTTCGCGGCGGTCGACTCGGCGGACTTCGCCGCCGACTTGGCGCCGACCTTCGCGGAGGTGGAGGCGACCTTGATGGTGGCCTTGGCCGCCTTGGTCACGCTCTTGACCTTGCCGCTCTTGGCGGCGTGGACGACGAGGTCGCCGCCGAGGACGGGAAGACCGTCGTAGGTGCGCTCGTAGCGGGTGTGCGTGGTGCCGTCACGGTCCTTGACGACATCGCGGACGACGAGCTTTTCCTTCGCGCCGAGGCCGATCTTCTCGGCGGTGGCAGCCTTCTCCGCGTTCGCGTCCTGGAGCAGGCCGGCGCGGGCGGTGGAGGAGAGTGCGATCTGCGATCCGGCGGGCGCCGCTGCCTGGTCGGGCTGCGCGGAGGCTCCGGTGGCCAGAGTGCCGGCGAGCAGTGCTCCGGCGGCAACAGCGGTGGCGATGGCCAGCGTCGAGCGCTTCCGGGATATGTGGGGGGTCACGCATGCTCCTTCTGTGGGGGGCCCGGGCGGCGTTGGGGAGCTGTCCGGGCTGAAAGATGCGGTGCGGTGTACAGATGTTCTGTTGTGTCGTGCGAGGGAAGAGTGTCAGTTGAGCCAGGTGCATGTCAGGTACCTGGCCGCAGGTTGGCCGGAAATCGTCCGTTGAGCGATGGTCCATGTACGCAATGCGAACGGCGTGTTACGCGCCTGTCCCGCACATGGCTGCGCCGCTCCGGGGAGTTGATCCACCCGGAGCGGCGCAAGTCGGTGCGTTGACCTACCGGCTTTGTCTGTATCTACCGGTTTACGGGAAGGTGAGCTTCCAGCTGTTGATGCGGCCGGTATCCTGCGCGGCCACGTCCTGGACCTTCAGCTTCCAGGTGCCGTTGGCCACCTCGGACGAGGCGTTGACCGTGTAGGTCTCCACGACGTTGTCCGCCGAGTCGCCCGCACTGGAGTTCTTCAGGCGGTACGTCGACCCGTCCGGGGCCACCAGGTCGATGACCAGGTCACCGCGCCAGGTGTGGACGATGTCGACGCCGACCTTCAGCGCGGCGGGCGCGTTGCCCGTGCGGCCGGTGACGTTGATCGACGAGGTGACGGCCGCGCCCCGGTCCGGGATGGCGACATCGGTCGTGTTCTCGAAGTCGGTGCCGCCGCCGGGGCCGCCGCGCGTGCCGACGTTGACCGCGGCCCAGGCATCGCCCACCGCCTTGTACTCGGCGCTGGTGGTGCCGTACAGCTCGCCGGCCACCGCGAGGGTCCCGGTGCGGGCCGCCGCGTAGTTGGTGGTCGTGGTGAACTTCGTCGTCAGCGCCTTGAACCAGATGAGCGACGCCTTGTCACGACCAATTCCGGCCACAGGCAGACCGTCCGAGGTGGGCGAGTCGTACGAGACGCCGTTGATCACCTTGGCGCCGCTGCCCTCGCTCAGGAGGTAATAGAAGTGGTTGGCGACGCCGGACGAGTAGTGCACGTCGACGTTGCCGATGCCCGAGTACCAGGAGTCCTTGGACGCGCCGTCCTTGCTGGGCTTGTCCATGTAGCGCAGCGGGGTGCCGTCGCCGTTGATGTCGATCTTCTCGCCGACGAGGTAGTCGCCCTTGTCCTGCGCGTTGTTGGCGTGGAACTCCACGGCCGCCGCGAAGATGTCGGACGTCGCCTCGTTCAGGCCGCCGGACTCGCCGCTGTACGTCATGTTGCCGGTGGCCGCGGTGACGCCGTGCGTCATCTCGTGGGCCGCCACGTCGATCGACGTCAGCGGCTTGGAGTTGCCGGTGCCGTCGCCGTACGTCATGCAGAAGCAGGAGTCCTGCCAGAACGCGTTGACGTAGTTGTTGCCGTAGTGGACCCGCGAGTACGCGCCGACGCCGTCACCCCGGATGCCGGAGCGGCCGTGCACGTTCTTGTAGTAGTCCCACGTGAGCTGGGCGCCGTAGGCGGCGTCCGCGCCCGCGGTCTCCGCGTTGGACGCCTGGCCGTTGCCCCACACGTCGTCCGGGCCCGAGAAGAGCGTGCCGGTGCCCGACGTGCCGCGGTTGAGGTTGTACGTCTTGTGGCTGCCGCGACCGGTGTCGGTCAGGGTGTAGTTCGACCCCGACTGAGCACTGCCCACGGTGACCTGACCGCTGTACTGCGTGTTGCCCGTGCCGTTCTCGACGCCCTGCCACTGGAAGAGCTTCTTGCCGGTGGCCGCGTCCGTGATGACGTGCAGCTCGTTCGGCGTGCCGTCGTGCTGAAGCCCGCCGACCACCGTCTCGTACGCGAGCGTCGGCTCGCCCTTGGCCATCCAGACGACCTTGCGCGGCGCGCGGTCCGCGTCGGTCTTCTTCGAGCCCTCGGCCTTCGCCGCGCCGAGCGCCTGCTTCTCGGCGGTCGCGGCCTTCACGTCGGCAGCGGTGTCGACGCCCTTGAGCTGGGCCTTCGCGGCCTTGGTGACGCCCTCGGTCTTGCCGGACTTCGCCTCGTCGACCACCAGGTCGCCGCCCAGGACGGGCATGCCGTCGTAGGTGCGCTCGTAGCGGGTGTGCGTCGTGCCGTCGGCGTCCTTGGTGACGTCACGTACGACGAGCTTCTCCTTGGCGCCGAGCCCCAGGTCCTTGGCCGTGTCCGCCTTCGTGGCGTTGGCGTCCTCGAGGAGCGCCGCACGCTGGGCGGGAGAGAGCTTCACGGGCAGGGAGCCGGGGTCGGCCTTGCCTATTTTGGCCGAGGCCGAGGCCTTGGCCCGGGATATCGCGGGGTCGTCGGCGGATGCCGGGCCCGTCTGGAAGGCCACCGCGACAAGGGCGGCGACTGCGGTCAGGGCGCCCGCTGCGGTGGCGCGTCTGTGGGAGGCAGGTCTGTGAGAGGTGCTTCTCAACACGGACTCCTTCTGCGTGGCCGCGGGGTGCGCGGCCAGGGGGACCGGGCGGCGCGGTCGTGCCGTCCGGGCAGAACAAGGCAGAACGTGGAGCTGGGAACACGGTGGAGCACTGGTGCAACACGGTGGTGCCGGGAATCGAGGGGAAGAGTGGCACCGGCGCGCTCTGTTTGTCAGGAGTGCGTCAAGAGTTGGCCGGAAATGGTCCGCTGCCCGGTCGCTCACGTTCGATATACGGAGGGGTCGCTCAAGGTCAGGGGCTCCCGATTGTTCGACGGGAGCCCCTCACCGGGCACGCGGGGCGGTGTGGCTGATTCCGGCCCCTTTCCTTGAGCGGGCGAGGGCGGGCGCGGACGGGCGGACGCGGCGAGAGTGCGGCGAGGGCGCGGCAAGGACGTGGCGAGGGCGCGCTTAGCCCACCACGCTGTCGCGCCACGCGCGGTGCAGATCCGCGAACGAGCCGCTGCCCGCGATGAGTTCGGCCGGAGTGCCGTCCTCCACGACGCGGCCGTGCTCCATCACGAGCACCCGGTCGGCGATCTCCACCGTGGAGAGCCGGTGGGCGATCACGACCGCGGTCCGGCCGCGCAGGACCGTGTGCATGGCGCGCTGCACGGCCCGCTCGCCGGGGATGTCGAGCGAGCTGGTCGCCTCGTCGAGGATCAGCACCGCCGGATCGGCGAGCAGCGCCCGCGCGAACGCGACGAGCTGGCGCTGGCCTGCGGAGATACGGCCGCCCCTCTTGCGTACGTCGGTGTCGTAGCCGTCCGGCAGGGACGCGATGAAGTCGTGCGCGCCGATGGCTTTCGCCGCCTGCTCGACGTCCTCGCGGGTGGCGTCCGGGCGGCCGATGGCGATGTTCTCGGCGACGGTCCCGGAGAAGAGGAAGGCCTCCTGGGTCACCATGACGACCCCGCGCCGGAGCTCGGCGTTGGCGAGATCCCGCAGGTCGACGCCGTCGAGCAGGACCCTGCCCTCCGTCGGGTCGTAGAAGCGGGCGAGGAGCTTGGCGAGCGTGGACTTGCCGGCGCCGGTGGAGCCGACCACGGCGACGGTCTGCCCGGCGGGCAGCGTCAGGTCGAAGCGGGGCAGGACCTCGCCGCCGGTCCGGTAGGCGAACCGCACGCCGTCGAAGTCGACCTCGCGGCCGGGGTGTTCGGAGGCGAGGGCGGGCAGCGGCCTGGTGCGGTCGGGGTGCGGCTCGGGCACGGAGGGGGTCTGGGCGAGCAGCCCGGCGACCTTCTCCAGGGACGCGGCGGCGGACTGGTAGGAGTTCAGGAACATCCCGAGCCGGTCGATCGGGTCGTACAGGCGCCGCAGATACAGCACGGCCGCGGCGAGGACGCCGAGGGCGAGGGTGTCCTCGGTGACGCGGTAGGCGCCCCACAGGACGATGCCGGCGACGGCCGTGTTGGCGACGAGCCGCGAGCCGACCACGTAACGGGCCATCTCCAGCATGGCGTCGCCGTTGGCCCGCTCGTGATGGCGGTTGAGCTTGCCGAACTCCTCCTCGTTCGCCCGCTCGCGGCGGAACGCGCGGACGGGGCGGATGCCGTTCATCGTCTCGGCGAACTTCACGATGACGGAGGCGATCGCGGTGGACCGCTTGCCGAAGAGGGGGCCTGCGCGGCGCTGGTAGCGGCGCACGAGGAGGTAGAGCGGCACGAACGACGCGACGGCCACGGCGCCGAGGCTCAGGTCGAGCCAGAGCAGCATCACCGAGATGTAGACGAAGGACAGGATGACCGTGATCAGCTCCTGAAGCCCCTCGCTGAGCAGTTCCCGCAGGGACTCCACGTCGGTGGTGGACCGGGAGATGAGCCGCCCCGATGTGTACCGCTCGTGGAAGTCCACGCTGAGGGCCTGCGCGTGCCGGAAGATGCGGCCGCGCAGATCGAGCAGTACGTCCTGGTTGACGCGGGCGGAGGCCACGATGAACGCGTACTGGAATCCGCCGGACGCGGCCGCGCAGAGCAGATAGCCGATGCCGACGGCCACGAGCGGTCCGTAGTCACCGCCCCGGACGGCGGGCACACCACTGTCGATGGCATACGCAACGAGCAACGGCCCGCCCTGCACGGCGGCCTGCTGCAGGAGCAGCAGCACCGTCGCGACGACGACCCGCCTCCGCAGCGGCGAGAGCAGCGACCGCAGCAGGGCGGACGTGGCGCCGGAGGGCGCGGGAAGGGTGTCCTGGTCGAAGTCGTCGGCGGGGGCGGCGGGTTCGGGCACCGACGCCTTGCCGGGGGGTTCGGACACCGACTCCTTGCCGTGAGTTTCGGGCCCCGATTCCTTGCCGGAGGTGACATCCGCATCGGAGGGCGCTGCGGGGCGGCCGGCATCCTGCGCGGGGGAGCCCTCCTCGTCCGGCCCGGTGGTCCGTGATGCCGGTGTGGACGCGCTCATCGCAGGTCCTTCCCCTCCGCGGACACGAAGCCCGCCTCAGTCTGTACATCCGCAAACCCGGAGCCCGCCGTCCCCGACATCAGCCACGCGTACTCCGCGTTCTCCCGCAGCAGTTCCTGGTGCGTGCCCACCGCGGTGATCCGGCCGTCGGAGAGCAGCGCCACCCGGTCCGCGAGGAGGACCGTGGAGGGGCGGTGGGCCACCACCAGGGCCGTCGTGTCCCGCAGGACGCGGCGCAGGGCCGCCTCCACCAGGGCCTCCGTGTGGACGTCGAGCGCCGAGAGCGGGTCGTCGAGGACCAGGAAGCGCGGGCGGCCGACCACCGCGCGGGCCAGGGCGAGGCGCTGGCGCTGCCCGCCGGAGAGGCTCAGGCCCTGCTCGCCGACCTGCGTGGCGGTGCCCTGCGGCAGCGCGTGCGCGAAGTCGGCCTGGGCGACGTCGAGGGCGCGCCCCAACTCGGCCTCGCCCGCGCCCTCCCCGGCCCCCATCAGGACGTTCTCGCCCACCGACGCGGAGAACAGCGTCGGCTCCTCGAAGGCGACGGCCACCAGCGTGCGCAGCCGCTCGCGTTCCATCCGGGCGATGTCCTCGCCGTCCAGCGTGATGCGGCCCCCGGTCACCTCGTGCAGCCGGGGCACGAGCGCCGTCAGCGTCGTCTTGCCGCTGCCCGTCGCGCCGACGAGGGCGAGCGTCTCGCCGTGGCGGACGTGCAGGTCGATCCGGTCGAGCGCGGGCGGGGCGTCGGCGGGCGCGTCCGGGTAGCGGAACTCCACCCCGTGGAAGCGCAGGCCGGAAGCGCCGGAAGGCTCATCTCCAGAGGCACCGGGAGCACCGGAGGTACCGGAAGCACCGGAAGCACCGGAAGCATCAGAGGAGGACTCCGGCTCCGCGTCCATCACCTCGAAGTACCGCTCCGTGGCCGTCGCCGACTCCTGGCTCATCGCGAGCAGGAACCCGATCGACTCCACCGGCCAGCGCAGCGCGAGCGCCGTCGAGAGGAAAGCGACCAGCGTGCCCGTGGACAGGCCGCCGTCCGCCACCTGCACCGTCCCCAGGACGAGCGCCGCACCGATCGCGATCTCCGGCAGCGCCATGATCACCGCGTAGATCGCCGCGAGCAGCCGCGCCTTGGCCAGCTCCGTGCCCCGCAGCTCGTGCGAGAGCTCGCGGAACGCGCGCGCCTGGCTGCGGTGGCGGCCGAAGCCCTTGATGATGCGGATGCCGAGCACGCTCTCCTCGACGACCGTCGTCAGATCGCCGACCTGGTCCTGCGCCCGCCGTGCCACGGCCATGTACCGGCCCTCGTAGTACGCGCAGACGATCACCAGCGGAACCAGCGGCGTCAGGAGCACGAGGCCGAGGGCCCAGTCCTGCGCCACCAGGATCGCCATGCCGACCACGATCGTCGTGCCGTTCACGATCAGGAAGGTCAGCGGGAAGGCGAGGAACATCCGCAGCAGCATCAGATCCGTCGTGCCGCGCGACAGCAACTGCCCCGAGGCCCAGCGGTCGTGGAAGGCCACCGGAAGCCGCTGCAGATGGCGGTAGAGATCCGCCCGCATCGCCGCCTCGACCGAGGCGAGCGGCCGCGCCACGAGCCACCGCCGAAGACCGAAGAGCAGCGCCTCCGCCACACCGAGGAGCAGCAGGAGCAGCGCCCCGAGCCACACCCCTCCGAGATCCCGGTCCGCCACCGGCCCGTCCACCATCCACTTCAGTACGAGGGGGAAGACAAGCCCCGTACAGGAAGCGAGGATGGCCACAAACGCCGCGCTGAACAGGCGGGTTCGCACGGGACGGACATACGGCCACAGCCGGAGCAGCGTCCGCGCCGCGGACCCTTTCCGGGCAGGCCCCTCGGCGGGCCCTTCGGCAGGTTCCTTGGTCGGTGCATCTGGTTTCGGCATCAGGAGCGAGCCTACGGACGACCACTGACACAGCCCACCGAGTTTTGACCCGTCCCCGCTCGTCCGCTGGTCCTACGACCGGGCCCACGCGGCGCCGGGACCGGCCTCCACCGGCGAAGTCGTACCCCGCCATCATCCGATCGGCTGATGCCGCTTCGAGCGCGATGGGCGATGCCCCGGCCCCCGTGCACCGGCGAGGCTCGGACCATGCCCATCATCGAAGTGCACGACCTGCGCAAGGCCTACGGCGGACGGACCGTCGTCGACGGCGTCTCCTTCGCCGTCGAAGAGGGCGAGATCTTCGGCGTCCTCGGCCCCAACGGCGCCGGCAAGACCACCACCGTGGAATGCGTCGAAGGCCTGCGCGTGCCCGACACCGGCACCGTCCGCGTCGCCGGTCTCGACCCCGTCGCCGACCACGACGAGGTCACCCGCATCCTCGGCGCCCAGCTCCAGGAGAGCGAGCTCCAGGCGAAGCTCACCGTGCGCGAGGCCCTGGAGCTGTACGCCGCGTTCTACCCGAACCCCGCCGACTGGCGCCCCCTCGCCGAACGCCTGCGCCTGACCGACAAGCTGGACAGCCGCTTCGGCAAGCTCTCCGGCGGCCAGAAGCAGCGCCTGTTCATCGCCCTCGCACTGATCGGCAACCCGAGGGTCGTGGTGCTCGACGAGCTGACCACCGGGCTCGACCCGCGCGCCCGCCGCGACACCTGGCAGCTCATCGAGGACGTACGCGACAGCGGCGTCACCGTCCTGCTCGTCACCCACTTCATGGAGGAGGCCCAGCGCCTCTGCGACCGCATCGCGGTCATCGACAAGGGCCGGATCGCCGCCCTCGACACCCCGGCGGGCCTGATCAGCCGGGCCGCGAGCTCCACCGTCATGTCCTTCACGCCGTCCGCACCGCTGGACGAGCACGCCCTGGCGGCCCTGCCCGCGGTCACCTCCGTCGACCACCGCGACGGCCGCTACACCTTGAACGGCACCGACGAGACCGTCAACGCAGCCATCACGCTGCTCGCCCGGCACCACATCACCGCACACCAACTCCGGGTCTCCGACGCCACGCTGGACGACGCCTTCCTCGACCTCACGGGAGCCACGGCATGACCTCCGCCGTCACCGCACCCCACACCACCGCGAAGAACACCGCGAAGAGCAAGGCCTCGGCCGCCGTGTTCAAGGCCGAGCTGCGGATCTTCCGCCGCGAGCCCGGCGCCCTCTTCTGGATCATGGTGTTCCCCACGGTCCTCCTGGTGATCCTCGGCTCCATCCCCTCCTTCCGGGAGACCGACGCCTCGCTCGGCGGCATCCGCCTCGTCGACGCGTACGTCCCCGTGACGGTCCTGCTCTCCCTGATCATGGCGGGCCTCCAGGCCATGCCGCCGCTGATCACCGGCTACCGCGAACGCGGCATCCTGCGCCGCATGTCGGCCACGCCGGTCCGCCCCTCCGCCGTGCTCGGCGCGCAGATGGCCATCCACGGAGCCGCCGCGCTCTTCTCCTCCCTGCTCTCCCTGACCGTGGGCCGCCTCGTCTTCGACGTGGCTCTCCCGCGCCAGGCCTTCGGCTACGCCCTCGCGCTGCTCCTCGCGATCGCCTGCGGGCTCGCCCTCGGCGCCCTGGTCTCGGCGCTCGCGCGCACCACGAAGGCCGCGACCGCGATCGGCTCCGCCGTCTTCTTCCCCATGATGTTCAGCGCGGGCGTCTGGCTGCCGGTGCAGGCGATGCCGGACGCGCTCGCCCACATCGTGGAACTCACCCCGCTCGGCGCCGCCGCGCAGGCACTGGGTGAGGCGGCGGGCGGCGACTGGCCCGCCTTCTCCCACCTCGGCGTGCTCGTCGTGTGGGCGGTGGCCCTCTCGGCGGGGGCAGCGCGCTGGTTCCGGTGGGAGTGACAGGCGGGCGGCGCGACAGGTGACCGACACTGGGAACGTGAGCATGAGCACGGCGGACGCCACGCAGATGATCGAACAGCGCTGGGGCACGTTCTACCGCTGGGGCCCCTACACCCTGCTCGGGTTCGGCGTCCTCATGTCGGTCGCCACGAGCGGCGTCGTCGGCATGGGACCCGGCGAGTGGTACGTGTCGGGGGCGCTGGTCGTAGCGGCGCTCGCCGTCCAGGCGTGGTGGGGCGTCCTCGCCGGGTCCCGGCCGGGGCCCTCGCCCGCGGGCACGCTCTACTACGCGCTGCGCTGGGCGATCGCCTTCGTCCTCACCTGGATCAACCCGTTCTTCGCGTTCTACGCCGTCGCCGGGTACTTCGGAGCCGAGCGGCTGCTGCCGCCGCGCCTGGTCAAGCCCGGGCTCTTCGCCACCGCCGTCATCATGGCGGGCTCCCAGTCGGGCGGGCTCCCGCCCCGGGACGGCCTTGGCTGGGCGGTCTTCGGCGGTCTGCTCGCGGTGAACGTCGCGCTGCTCGCCGTCTTCGCCCACCTGGCCGTGCAGGAGGACCAGCGTGCCCGCGACGCGGCCGCCACCATCGTCGAACTGGAACGCGCCAACACCGCCCTCCAGCAGGCCATGGACGAGAACGCCGCCCTGCACGCCCAACTCCTCGTCCAGGCAAGGGAAGCGGGCGTCGCCGACGAGCGGCGGCGGCTCGCGGCCGAGATCCACGACACCATCGCGCAGGGCCTGACCGGCATCATCGCCCAGCTCCAGGTCGTCACGAACGCCCGCGACGAGAAGCTGGCCCGCGAGCACCTGGACCGCGCCGCCGCCCTCGCCCGGCACAGCCTGGGCGAGGCCCGCCGCTCCGTGCACAACCTCTCCCCGACGGCCCTTGAGCACGACGCGCTGCCCGAAGCGCTGAAGAAGACGGTCACGGAGTGGGCCGAACGCACCGGGGTCCGCGCCGACTTCACCGTCACAGGGCCCGCCGAGCCACTGCACGAGGAGATCGAGGCGACTCTCCTGCGCATCGTCCAGGAGGCCCTGTCCAACACCGCACGGCACGCCCGGGCGACCCGCCTCGGCGTCACCCTGTCCTTCATGGGCGACGAGGTGACTCTGGACGTACGCGACGACGGCCGTGGCTTCGATCCGCTCGCCACGGTGGAGCGCACCGGCTCCGGAGGCTTCGGGCTCGACGGCATGCGGGCCCGCGCCGAGCGCATCGCGGGCTCCTTCACCGTCGAATCGGAACCGGGGCACGGCACCGCGCTCTCGGCTCGCGTACCGTTGGTCCGCCATGGCTGACCCGATCACTCTGCTCATCGTCGACGACCACCCCGTCGTACGGGACGGCCTGCGCGGCATGTTCCTGTCCGACCCCTGCTTCGAGGTGCTCGGCGAGGCGGCCGACGGCGTCGAGGCCGTCGCCCTGGTGGAGCGCCTCGACCCGGACGTCGTCCTGATGGACCTGCGCATGCCGGGCGGGGGCGGGGTCGACGCGATCGCGGAGCTGGGCCGCCGCGGCGCCCGCGCCAGGGTCCTGGTCCTCACCACGTACGACACGGACTCCGACACGCTGCCCGCGATCGAGGCGGGCGCGACGGGCTATCTCCTCAAGGACGCGCCGCGCGACGAACTGTTCACCGCGGTCCGCGCGGCGGCGCAGGGCCGCACGGTCCTCTCGCCCGCCGTCGCATCCCGGCTCGTCTCACGCGTGCGTGCCCCCGGCAACGAACCGCTGAGCACCCGTGAACGGGAGGTGCTCGCGCTCGTCGCCAAGGGCACGTCGAACCGTGCGATCGCCGCGGAACTCTTCATCAGCGAGGCCACGGTCAAGACGCACCTCACCCACATCTACGGCAAGCTGGGCGCCAAGGACCGAGCGGCGGCGGTGGCCACGGCGTACAGCAGGGGCATTCTGAGCTGAGGGCAGTCGCTGCCCCTACGCCTGCTGCCACAACGCGGGCGTATTGGGCGGCTCCCAGCCAGGCTGAGCCTGGTGCCCCTGCAAGCAGCGGTAAGTCGCCCCGCCGTACGTGACGGAGTCACCAGCCGCGTAGACCTTCCCCGCAGCCCACGTGCCGCCGGGCTCCGGCTCGCCCGGGCCGGGACCGGGGTCGCCCCCACCCGTGGTCTTCAGCGTCAAGCCGTACTGCTGGAGCAGCGGATTGATCGGCTGGTGGAACGTCGTCCCGCCGCTGGAGCAGTTGCCCGACCCGCCCGAAGTGACGCCCTGCGCCTGGCTCCCGGATATGAAGGAGCCGCCCGAGTCGCCGGGCTCCGCGCAGACCGTCGTGCGCGTCACGCCGCTGATGGTGCCCTCGGGGTACGTGACGCTGGTGTTGTGCTGCTGGATCGTGCCGCAGTGCCACCCCGTAGTGGAGCCGGAACGGCAGATCGACGCACCCACCGGGGACTGCGTGGAGCCCCCGACGCCGATCCGCTGGCCGCCCTGGCCCTTCACGTACGGGGTGGCGGTCCACTGGGAGTTGACGGCGACCCAGGCCATGTCCCGGCCGGGGAAGATCGACGCCTGGAACGTGCCCTGGGCCACCTGGTTGTAGCCGCTGGTCGCGGTGCCCGCGCGCCCGCAGTGGCCCGCCGTGGCGAAGCCCTGCTGGGTGCCCTTGGTGACGGGGAAGCCGATGGAGCAGCGGCCGCCCATGTAGTACGCCTCGCCGCCCACGAGGTCGTACAGCGGACGCGGCCGGTCCGTGGTCCGCTCGATCCGTACGAGGGAGGACGGGACCCCCGCGGCGGACACCAGCGCCTTCGCCGCGGAGGAGTGCACGGCCCGCACCACGACGGCGTTGGACCGTACGTCGACGTACCAGACCGGAGCGTCGCGCGTACTCGCCTTCTTCGCGGCGCGGTCCAACCGCGCCTTGGCGGCGTCCAGTCGCGCGACGGAGTTCCGCACCACCTCGGCCCGGGCGCCCCGCGCCTCGATCGCGGGCACGTCGGAGGCGTCGGTGGTGGCCACGGTGAGCCGCTCCGACGTCCGGCCCTGCACCCAGGCGCCCGCGAAGTCACGGCCGACCGCGTTGCGCAGGGCTCCCGCGACGGCGCCGGCGTCGGCCTCGTTGACCAGACGGGCCTCGGCCTGCGCCGGCGTGAGGCCGAGGTCCCGCTGCATGGCCTTCAGGACCTCGGGCGAAGTCCTGTCGACGGCGGCGGTCTCGGCGGGGGAGGGCACATGAGCGGGACCGGCCTGGGCGTTCGCGGTGCCGGGCAGTCCCGCGAGCACCAGAGCGCCCGCCGCGGCCAACGCGGCACACGCGGCCGCGGCGCGTCTGTGATGGATGGGGGGCATGGGGCATCTCCTCGGTTGCGAGGGGCAAGCGGATCGCCCACAACGTAGAAGCCTCAACAGCCCCCCAACAGCCATCATCCGACCCCCGCCCCCGACGTTATGGAAGCTGCGGAGACCCGTCAGAAGCGCCCCGGGTCAGCCCCCGCGACGGTGCCGCCAGCCAAGCCGTGTAGCTCTTGCTGCGGGCCGCCGCCTCCGCGTGGGCCGCGCGGGTCTGGGCGAAGACCGTGGGGGCCGTGTCGCGGGCCGGGGACTGCGGGTGCCAGCCGAGCAGGTGCCGCCAGTACAGCGGCGTCCCGGAGAGCGGCCTCGTCACCAGGCCCGGCGTCGGCGGGAACGTCGCCCTGCACAGCCCCACCGCCCGCCCCACCTGGACGAGATGGACACAGGACGCCACGTCCGTCTCGTACACGGACGACGGCGTGAACCCCGCGCGGGCGCACGCCGCGGTGAAGCAGTCCGCGAAGCAGCCGTCGCCCGGCACGTCCGTCCACGCCTCGCCCGCGAGCCTGGCCAGGTCGATCTCGGCGGAAGCGGCCAGCGGATGATCGGTGGACAGCATGACGAACACCGGGTCACGGGCGACCTCACGCCACACGAGCGACTCGCTCTCCGGCGGCGGACTCGCCCCGCACGTCCCCACCAGGGCGAAGTCGAGCCGCCCGTCGGCCGTGCGGGACGCGATCTCCCGCTCCGACCAGGAGGTGTGGGTGGTCACCCTGGCCCCCGGCTGCGCGGCGGCGAGCCGGTCCACGAGCCCCCCGAGCAGCGGCCCGTGCGTCGCGCCGAGCCGGAACCCCGTACCGCCCGCCCACTCCCGGCCGAACCGCAGCGCCTCCTCCCGCAGCCCGCTGACCGCGGGCAGCACCACACGCGCGCGGGCCAGGACGAACTCCCCGAGCGCGGTGGCCCGCACCCCGTGCCGCCCCCGCTCGAAAAGCTCCCCGCCGAGAGCGCGCTCGATCCGCTTCAGCTGCGCGCTCAGGGCGGGCTGCGCAAGCCCCAGCGCGGTGGCCGCCTTCGTCAGGCTGCCCGCGTCGGCGATCGCCCGGATCGTCTTCAGGTGCCGCAACTCCAGGTCCATGGGCCGAGCTTGACCCGTGGCCCGGAGCGCGGCAATGGGCAGGTACGGACCAATGCGGGCCACTGTCCGCCGGTATCAGCCGCCCCCGCCTGCCGCCTCCTCCCGCACCCGCAACAGCAGCACCGAGCGCGCGGCCGTCGTGACCGTCGAGTCGGCCCGCAGCACGGTGCCCGGAGCCGCCCCCTGCTCCTCCAGGGAGGTGTCCACCACCACCTCGTACGCCCGGGCCCACGGCGCCCCCGGCAGCACGAAACTCCCCGCACCGTCCGCCGCGTGCAGGATCGCCAGGAAACTGTCGTCGACGACCGGCGCGCCCCGCGCGTCACGGCCGGGTATGTCGCGCCCCGACAGATACATGCCGAGCGTCGCGGCCGGCGCGTACCAGTCGCCCTCCGTCATCTCCGTGCCCCGCGCCGTGAACCACGCCAGATCCCGCAGCCCGTCGCCGTTCGCCGACTGAGCGCGGCCGGAGAAGAACGCCCGCCTGCGCAGCACGGGATGCCGGTGCCGCAGCGCGATGAGACGCGACGTCAGATCGCACAGCGCCCGCCACCCCGGCTCATCGAGCAGCCCCCAGTCCACCCAGCTGACCTCGTTGTCCTGGCAGTACGCGTTGTTGCTGCCCCGCTGCGTACGCCCCATCTCGTCCCCCGCGACGAGCATCGGCACCCCCGTCGAGAGCAGCAGCGTCGTCAGGAGATTGCGCAGCTGCCGCCGCCGCAGCTCCGTCACCCGCTCGTCGGCGCTCTCGCCCTCCACACCGCAGTTCCAGGACCGGTTGTCGTTGGTCCCGTCCCTGTTCCCCTCGCCGTTGGCCTCGTTGTGCTTGCGCTCGTAACTCACCAGGTCCCGCAGCGTGAACCCGTCGTGCGCCGTCACGAAGTTCACCGACGCGTACGGCCGCCGCCCGCCCCACGCGTACAGGTCGCTCGACCCGGAGAGGCGGTAACCCAGATCCCGTACGTCGGGCAGCGCGCCCCGCCAGAAGTCCCGTACCGCGTCGCGGTAGTGGTCGTTCCACTCCGTCCAGAGGGGAGGAAAGGCCCCCACCTGATAGCCGCCGGACCCCACGTCCCACGGCTCGGCGATCAGCTTCACGCGCCGCAGGACCGGATCCTGCGCGATCACCGCGAGGAAGGGGGAGAGCATGTCGACGTCGTGGAACGACCGCGCGAGCGCCGCCGCCAGATCGAAGCGGAAGCCGTCCACGCCCATCTCGGTCACCCAGTAGCGCAAGGAGTCCGTGATCAGGCGAAGGACGTGCGGCTGCACCACCTGGAGCGTGTTCCCGCAGCCCGTGTAGTCCGCGTACCGCCGCGCGTCGGAGGGCTGAAGGCGGTAGTAACCGCGGTTGTCGATGCCCTTGAGCGAGAACGTCGGGCCCAGCTCGCCCGCCTCCGCGGTGTGGTTGTAGACCACGTCCAGGATCACCTCGATCCCGGCCTCGTGCAGCGCCCGCACCATCCGCTTGAACTCGCCGACCTGCTCGCCCCTCGTCCCGGACGCCGCGTACGCCGCGTGCGGTGCGAAGTAGCCGATCGAGTTGTAGCCCCAGTAGTTGCGCAGACCCCTCTGGAGGAGGTGGTCCTCGTGGGCGAACTGGTGCACCGGAAGCAGCTCCACCGCCGTCACACCGAGCCGTACGAGATGGTCGATCGCCGCGGGATGCGCGAGGCCCGCGTACGTACCGCGCAGCTCCTCGGGAATCCCCGGATGCAGCTTCGTGAAGCCGCGCACATGGACCTCGTAGATCACCGAGTCCGCCCACGGCGTCTTCGGGCGCCGGTCGTCCGCCCACTCGTCGTCCGGCGCGTCGTCGTGCACGACCACACCCTTGGGGACGTACGCCGCCGAGTCCCGGTCGTCGCGCACCGTGTCGGCCACCTGCTGCTGCGGCCAGTCCCGCACGTGTCCGTACACCTCGGGCGGCAGGCCGTACGTGGCGAAGTCGCCGTCCACCGCACGGGCGTACGGATCGAGGAGCAGCTTCGCCGGATTCCAGCGGGCGCCCGTCCACGGGTCCCAGCGGCCGTGCACGCGATATCCGTAACGCTGGCCGGGACGGACGCCCGGCACGAAGCCGTGCCAGATCTCGTGCGTCAACTCGGTCAGCGGCGCGCGCGTCTCGACGGCGTCGGCGTCGAACAGACAGAGCTCGACGGCCTCCGCACCTCCCGCCCACAACGCGAAGTTGGTGCCCGCGACGCCGTCGGGCCCCACTCTGAACCGCGCGCCGAGCGGCGTCGGCGCCCCCGGCCACACGGGCAGAGCGCGTACGCCCGGCGCGCCGCGCACCTGCGCCGACGTCCCGTTCACGGCGGCCGCCCGACCGTTCACGGCGGCCGCGTCCGCCCCGCGCCGCCCACCCCGGAGTGCTTCCTGTTCGGCTGCGCTGGACACCCATCCGCCTCCTGCGGCTCGACCCCTGCCGCGTCCCGGCGGCAGGGGCGTACCAGACCGGACGACGCGCGTGGAACGAAGAGCCCGTGCCGTCCTCCCCACTGTTCTGCCCACCGGGTGCGTCGCACTCACGTTTCCCCAGGAGGGGGACGGTCGTTGGGACGGGCGTGAAACAGGTAGCGAGGCGCGCTCGGCGCGCAGGGGCCGCGCTGGCCGCCGTAATGACATGGGCAGGACTGCTCGCCGGAGCCGCCGGATGCACCGCCGACGGCGACGGCATCGACCGGATCATGGGCAAACCGCGGTCGCCCGAAGACGCTATCCGGGTGACGCCCGACGACGGCAGCAAGGCGGTCAAGGGCGACGCGCGGCTCCGGGTCGAGGTGCCCGACGGACGCCTCGAATCGGTGAAGGCCGTCCGGGTGCAGGACGCACAGGAGGCACCGGTGCCGGGCCGCATCGACGAGGACGGCATGACCTGGAAGCCGCTCGACGAGGGCCCGCTGGCACTGGGCGCGAAGTACGCGGTGGACGCCGTCGCCCTCGACGGCCACGGCCGCCGCTCGGCCCGGCACACGACGTTCACGACGTACGTCCCCGACGAGCGGTTCACCGCCTACGTGGGACCGGAGAACCGCTCCACGGTCGGCACCGGCATGATCGTCTCCCTGGAGTTCAACCGGGAGGTCGAGAACCGCGAGGCCGTCCAGCGGGCCATCACCGTCAGCGCGAACCCCGAAGTCGACGTACGACCCCACTGGTTCGGCGACACCCGCCTGGACTTCCGCCCCGAGAAGTACTGGAAGCCCGGCACCAAGGTCACCGTCGGCCTGCGCCTGCGCGACGTGGAGGCCGCCCCCGGCGTCTACGGCCTCCAGGACAAGAGCTTCTCGTTCACGATCGGCCGCAGCCAGACCTCCCTGGTCGACGCCGACGCGAAGACCATGGAAGTACGCCGCGACGGCGAGCTGATCTCCACGGTCCCGATCACCGCGGGCGCCCCGCGGACCACCACGTACAACGGGAAGATGGTGGTCACCGAGATGCTGGAGGTGACCCGGATGAACAGCCGGACCGTCGGCTTCGGCGGCGAGTACAACATCCCCGACGTCCCGCACGCGATGCGTCTGACGACGTCCGGCACCTTCCTGCACGGCAACTACTGGGCGCCGAACGCCCCCGGCAACACCAATGTCAGCCACGGCTGCGTGGGCCTGCGCGACGTGAAGGGCGGCAGCTCAGAGACCCCGGCGGGGTGGTTCTTCGACCGCAGCCTGATTGGCGATGTGGTGGAAGTTGTCAATAGCGATGACAAGAAAGTCGCTCCTGACAACGGGCTCAGTGGCTGGAACATGGATTGGAAGGAGTGGACGGCACCGCCCGGCAGCAAGCCGGAAGCGGGGCCCACGGACCCGCGCTGAGGCAGCGCCCGCACCACCTGCGCAGTTGGGACTGAACGGTGACATTGGCGAGGAGTCATCGGTCAATGGCGTGTGGTTATCTAGCGGCGGCGCGTGTATGTGCGCGCCGATGCACTGGGGTGCGGGCCTGACCAGGCCGTGCGAGGGGAGACACATCTTGAACGGGCGACCGATATCGGGGACGTCGGTTGGCGCGCGGGGGCGCGCGCCGCGACGGGGGGCCAAGGGCCTCTTTGCGGTGGCATCGGGTGTGACGCTGCTGTTGGTCACGGCATGCGGCGGGGGAGGCGGCTCGGACTCGGGCGGCGACGGCAAGGAAAAGGCCGACAAGAACGCGCCGTCGGCCGCGGTGGTGACCATAGCGCCCAAGGACGGCGCCGACTCGGTGGCCACCAGCGGGGCCCTGAAGATAGCCGCCGACAAGGGCAAGCTGTCGAAGGTCGAGGTCAAGGACAGCAAGGGCAACGCGGTGCCGGGCAAGATCACCTCGGGTGGCGCCGCCTGGACGCCGGCGCACCACCTCGCGGCCTCCACGAAGTACAAGGTCCACGCGATAGCGAAGGACTCCGAGGGGCGTGAGTCCGCCAAGGACACGACGTTCACGACGCTGACGCCGAAGAACACCTTCATCGGCCAGTTCACGCCGGAGGACGGCTCGAAGGTCGGCGTCGGAATGCCGTTCTCGGTCCACTTCACGCGGGGCATCACCGACCCGGAGGCCGTGGAGAAGGCCATCGAGGTCAAGACCGAACCCGCCGTCGACGTCGAGCCGCACTGGTTCGGCAACGACCGCATCGACTTCCGCCCCGAGAAGTACTGGAAGGCGGGCACGAAGGTCACCGTCAAGCTCAACCTCGACGGCGTCGAGGGCCGGCCCGGGGTCTACGGCAAGCAGGCCAAGACCCTGAAGTTCGAGATCGGCCGCAGCCAGGTCTCCACCGTCGACGCCAAGTCGCACCAGATGAAGGTCGTCCGGGACGGCAAGCAGATCAAGAAGATCCCGATCACCGCGGGCGCACCCGGCACGACGACGTACAACGGCCAGATGGTCATCAGCGAGAAGCTCCAGGTCACGCGCATGAACGGCGAGACCGTCGGCTTCGGCGGCGAGTACGACATCAAGGACGTCCCGCACGCCATGCGCCTGTCCACGTCCGGCACGTTCATCCACGGCAACTACTGGTCGGGCGGCGCCTTCGGCAACACGAACGCCAGCCACGGCTGCATAGGCCTGAGCGACGTGCGCGGCGGCTACAGCAAGAAGACGCCCGCCGGATGGTTCTTCAGCAACTCCCTCATCGGGGACGTCGTGGTCGTGAAGAACTCCGCGGACAAGACGATCCAGCCCGAGAACGGCTACAACGGCTGGAACATGTCCTGGGAGAAGTGGAAGGCCTGACCTTCCCGTGCGGTCATGACCCGGCCGCATGTCGATGTCATGCGAGGCACGGCTAACGTGCCCCGCATGACATCTGTGCATCTCGAAGTCGCCGAGGGCGTCGGCACGATCCGCCTCGACCGCCCCCCGATGAACGCGCTCGACATCGCTCTCCAGGACCGGCTCAAGGAGCTGGCCGAGGAGGCGACCCGGCGCGACGACGTCCGTGCCGTGATCATCTACGGCGGCGAGAAGGTGTTCGCGGCGGGCGCGGACATCAAGGAAATGCAGGCCATGGACCACGCGGCGATGGTCGTACGGTCCCGTGCCCTCCAGGACTCCTTCACCGCCGTCGCCCGCATCCCCAAGCCCGTCGTCGCCGCCGTCACCGGCTACGCGCTTGGCGGCGGCTGCGAGCTCGCGCTCTGCGCCGACTTCCGCATCGCCGCCGACAACGCCAAGCTCGGCCAGCCCGAGATCCTGCTCGGCCTGATCCCCGGCGCCGGCGGCACCCAGCGCCTGTCCCGTCTGGTCGGCCCCTCCAAGGCCAAGGACCTCATCTTCACCGGCCGCATGGTCAAGGCCGACGAGGCGCTCACCATCGGCCTGGTGGACCGCGTGGTGCCCGCCGCCGAGGTGTACGAGCAGGCGCACCAGTGGGCCGCGCGGCTCGCGCAGGGACCCGCGCTCGCGCTGCGCGCCGCCAAGGAGTCGGTGGACGCGGGCCTGGAGACGGACATCGACACCGGGCTCGCGATTGAACGCACCTGGTTCGCCGGCCTGTTCGCCACCGAGGACCGTGAACGTGGCATGCGCAGCTTCGTCGAGGAGGGTCCCGGCAAGGCGAAGTTCCTCTGAAATTCCTCTGCGAAGCGATCAGTTGAGGGCACGTCAGCCAAAGTGTCCCCCGAAGGAGCGGTTTATGCGTGGCTTAAGAGAACCTTAAGCCTGCCCCGTCCGCGGCCGTAAGTGATCACTCGTAAGCGGGTAGTCATCGCAGGTCAGCAGGGGTGCGAGAGGGTCTTAACTGCCACTGGCATATGCCTACACGGCCCCCCGGAACGGATGGTTCCGGGGGGCTTATTCCGACGGAACGTCCCCGGGAGGCGCTCTGTGCGGCCATGATGGGGGCATGGCGGGGCTGGAGGGTATCGAACAGCCGCGGCGACACGGGAGTGCGACCGCGGCCCGCTGGTCGCCGGCGGTCGAGGACGAACACGCGCTGAAAGCGCTCGAGTTGTTCGGCAATCCGACGGATGCGGAGGTTCCGCTGCCGTCGCGCCCGGAGTCCGCCGCGATCGCGCGCCGGCTCGCCCAAGTGGTGGTGCTCCGGCACTGGGGGCTCTCCCCGAAGCTGACCGAGGACGCGGTCCTGCTCACTTCGGAACTCGTCGGCAACGCCGTGCGGCACACCGGCGCCCGCGTCTTCGGGCTGCGGATGATGCGGCGGCGCGGCTGGATCAGGATCGAGGTGCGCGACCCCTCGCGCGGACTGCCCTGCCTGATGCCCGTGCACGAACTCGACCTCAGCGGCCGCGGCCTCTTTCTCGTCGACAAGCTCTCCGACCGGTGGGGCGTGGATCTGCTGCCGCGCGGCAAGACGACCTGGTTCGAGATGCGGGTCGCCGACCGCTGATGAGGTGACGCGCTGATGCGCTGACGTGCTGATACGCGAAAGCCCCCGGTCGCCGGTTGTGGCGTTGCGGGGGCTTTCGCGGAGCGCCGTGGACGAAGGGGTGTGGTCCACGGCCGCTGGTGACGACCTGAGCCCGGGTCAATGGGGTCGTGGGTCCGACTATGGCAGACGGGCGCCGACGATCCAAAAGTTCATATCCGAGCATAGTGGTGCGAACCGTCACAGTTTAGAGGTGAATCCTTGGTGAGCTGGGACACCTGCCTGGTAAACGCTGGTTAAGTTCTGGCTGTGGCAAGGGTTCCGTAAGGCGTCATGCAGGGGTCGTCCACCCCCGCGCCCTCGACCCGCAGGGCCCGTACGCGGGGAAATCGGCGGCTTTTGCCCGCTTTTCCCATTAAATAGTCGGGTGATCGAGACTGACCGCCGCGGAGCCCTGCGTGCGGGCGCCGGACTGGCCGTCGCGAGCGCGCTGGCCGGATGCGCCGACGACAGCACCACCGGCCCCGCCCCCGCACGCGACCGCCCCGCCCCGACCCGCAAGGCGCCGCACGCCGCCCCGGCACCCGGCCGCTTCCCCGGCCTGCCCGACCAGATCGCGCACGGGCCCCGCGACCGCCCCCGCGTCGCCCTCACCTTCCACGGCCAGGGCGACCCGGCCACCGCGCGAGCCCTGCTCTCCACCGCCGAGAACGCCGGCGCCAAGATCACCGTCCTCGCCGTCGGCAGCTGGCTCGACGCACACCCCGGACTCGCCCGCCGCATCCTCGACGGCGGCCACGACCTCGGCAACCACACCCACCACCACGTCACGATCAACGAACTGCCCGAGGCCGAGGCCTACGCGGAGATCACCGGCTGCGCCGACCGACTGCGCCGCCTCACCGGCTCCATCGGCACCTGGTTCCGTCCCTCGCGCGCCGAGACCGCGACCCCCCTCGTCGCCCGCCTCGCTCACCGCGCGGGCTACCCCCACGTCCTCTCGTACGACGTGGACTCCCTCGACTTCACCTCGCCCGGCGCCCCGGCCGTCACCCGCAAGATCGCCTCAGAGGTGCGCGCGGGCTCCGTCGTGAGCCTGCACTTCGGGTACGCGGACACGGTCGCCGCGCTCCCCGCCGTCCTGGAAGACCTCGACCGCCGCGGCCTGCGCGCGGTGACGACCACGGAGCTGCTGACCTGATGACCCTGCACCTGAACCTCACCCGGCGCACCGGAGCGGTCATCGCCGTCGGCGCGGTCGTCGCCGCCGCGCTCGCCGGCTGCGGGAGCGGTAGCGACGACCGCGCGAACGAAGCCCTCGGCACGCAAGGCATCCAGAAGACCGCCAAACCGAAGGCACCGCCCGGCCTCCCCGGCATGCCGCCCGTCCTCGACCCCAAGGACGTCTACGCGGCCGACCGCCCCGGCAAGCTCTCGCCGGTGGTCAAGGACTTCCCCTCCCGGATCTACGTCCCCAACACCAACACCAACACCGTCTCGGTCATCGACCCCAAGACGTACGAAGTGATCGACACGATCGACGTCGGGATCCAGCCCCAGCACGTCGTCCCCTCCTGGGACATGAAGACGCTCTGGGTCAACAACAACCGCGGCCACTCGCTCACACCCATCGACCCCAGGACCGGCAAGGCGGGAAAGCCGGTCCCCGTGCACGACCCGTACAACCTCTACTTCACGCCCAACGGCAAGTACGCGATCGTGATGGCCTCGATGGACCGCGAACTCGTCTTCCGCGACCCGCACACCATGAAGGAGGTCAAGACCGAACCGGTCAGCTGCTACGGCGTCAACCACGCCGACTTCTCGGCGGACGGCCGCTACTTCATCGTCTCCTGCGAGTTCTCCGGCGAACTCCTCAAGGTCGACACGGAGAAGATGAAAGTCGTCGGCCAGCAGAAACTGCCCTTCAAGGGCGCCATGCCGCAGGACGTGAAGATCTCGCCCGACGGCAAGACCTTCTACGTCGCCGACATGATGGCCGACGGCATGTGGGTCCTGAGCGGCGACAAGTTCGACAAACCGAAGCTCCTGCACACCGGCAAGGGCACCCACGGTCTTTACGTCAGCCGCGACTCACGCGAGATGTACGTGTCCAACCGGGGCGAGGGCACCATCTCCGTCTTCGACTTCCCCAAGAACAGACTCACCAAGAAATGGAAGCTTCCCCAGGGCGGCAGCCCCGACATGGGCGGGGTGTCGGCGGACGGCAACACCCTCTGGCTTTCGGGGCGTTACGACTCCGAGGTGTACGCCATCGACACCCGCACCGGAGTCCAGACCGCCCGCATCCCCGTCGGCGGCGGCCCGCACGGCCTCGCGGTGTACCCGCAGCCGGGCCGCTACTCGCTCGGGCACACCGGCATCTTCCGCTGAGTAATACAGCTGAGTAATACAACGGTTGACCATCACGGCCACCGGGCACCACAGGGGTAGATCGACCCGCCTTCCCCCCCCCACTGCCCGCCGCCCAGGAGGCCGCCCGTGCTCAAAGGCATCGACGTCAGCTCGTACCAGTCCACCTTCGACACGGACGGCATATCTTTCGTCATCATCAAGGCGACAGAGGGCCGTTCGTACGTCAATCCAAGGCTGACCGCACAGGTGAAGCGGGCGCGGGACGGCGGCTGCGTGGTCGGCTTCTATCACTTCCTGTGGCCGGGGAACATCAAGGCCCAGGCGGAGTATTTCGTCAGCAAGGCCCCCGAGAAGGCGGGGGACTTGCTGGCGGTGGACTGGGAGTGGACGGGCGAACACACCCGCGCGAGCAACGCGGAAAAGGACCGCTTCATCAAGGAGGTGAAGCGCCTCCGCCCGAATCACCAGGTGATGCTGTACACGAATCGCGATTTCTGGTTGAACCACGACACCACGTCATACGCGGGCGACGCTCTCTGGATCGCCGATTACGTCACGGCGGGCAAGCCGCGCATCAAGGCGAAGTGGCGTATCCACCAGTACACGTCGACCCCGCTGGACAAGAACGTCGCGGACTTCGCGAGCGAGGAAGCGCTGCGGGACTGGGCCAAGCCATAGCCATAGCCATAGCCGTAGCCGTCCCGCGCGCGCCCCGCGCTCACGGTCTCAGGCGCGCCACTCCGCCGTGCGCTCCGGGGACGCTTCGGACAGGGCCTTGGTGACCGCTTCGGTGTCCTTCGCCAGGCCGTAGACCGGGGTGCCCGGCTGCTGGCGCCAGGAGTCGTCCTGGCCGCCGTTGTCGACGGTGTCGAAGCCGATTTCGTCGATGAGGTCGCGTACGACCTTCTTGGCGGCCTCGTCGTCGCCGGAGACCGGGAGCGCGACGCGGCCGGGTGTGCCCTTGGGCTGCGGCTTGTCGAGGATGTCCCCGGAGTACGTGCCGTTGAAGGCCTTGATCACCGGGTGGCCGATCTGCTGCTCGGTCCAGCGGCTCTCGGTCAGGCCGTCCTCGATCTCGGCGATCTTCCCGTCGCGCTGCTGCGGGTAGTAGTTGCCGGTGTCGATGACGGCGAGGCCGTCCGCCGCGCCGTCGAGGAAGCCCGACGGCAGGTTCGGTACGGCCTTCAGGGGGATCGTCACGACGACGACCTGGGCACCCCGCGCGGCCTCTTCGACCGTCACGGCCGTCGCGCCGGTCTCTTCGACGAGGGCCGTGAGCGTGTGCGGGCCCCTGGAGTTCGCCACGGAAACGTCGTGGCCGAGGGCGGTGAGGCGCCGGGTGAGGTTGCCGCCGATGTTGCCCGCGCCGATGATGCCGATCTTCATGACTCGTCGCCCTTCCGGGGTTCGTTCGCCAGTGTCGTAACGGAGCCAACCTCCGGAACGGGTGAGGTATTCCTGTACGGGTGCGCTTTCGGCGAGGCGCCCGGGGTGTGACGCGGGGCACAGGAACTTGTTTGCGGGTGCGGAGAGATACGTGGTGTGAGGCCTACTGAACTGGGAGATGGCATCCATGCACGTATCCGGGCAGGTGAGCGCGAGGCGTTCGGGGAGTTGTACGAGGCGTATGCGCGGACGGTCTACAACCATGCGCTGCGGCTGACCGGCAACTGGTCGACCGCCGAGGAGGTCATGTCCGAGACCTTCCTGGCGGCCTGGCGTACCCGGGAGCGGCTCGAACCGGACGGCGGTTCGCTCAAGCCGTGGCTGCTCGGCATCGCCACGCACAAGGCGCAGAACGCCAACCGCGGCCTGCGCAGACGGCTCGCCTTTCTGCACCGCCAGCCGCCCCCGCCCGACGTGGCCGACTTCTCGGAGGAGTCCGCGGGGCGGCTGGACGATGCGCGGCGGCTCGCCGCGGTGCACGGCGCGTTGCGGCAGTTGCGCCGCCCGGAGCGTGAGGTGCTCGTGCTCTGCGTGTGGTCCGGGCTCGACTACGCGCAGGCCGCCGAGGCGCTCGGTATTCCGGTCGGCACGGTGCGGTCGCGGCTCTCGCGGGCTCGCGCCCGGCTGCGGCGGCTCAGCGAGGACGGGGCCGACGGGGCCGGTCCGGAGGAAGTGAAGAACGTGACGGAACCGCTCCGGGGTCGCGGAGAGGTAGAGAGTGAGGCCGCGTTCGCGGCCCTGCCCCTGCGGGAGGAATTCCGATGAACGCCGCCACCCCGCCGCCGGGAGAGGCCGAGGCCGCCGAACTGGCCCGCCTGCTGCCGGAGTCGGACGAAAACGAATGGCAGCTTCCGCCGGGGCGTCACCTTCACCACAAGGACGTCCTGATGCAGCAGATCGACCACGACCGCGACCGCAGCCACGGCCACGACCGCAGCCACGGCCACGACCGCGGCCACGACACGGAGCGGAGCCGGGCGCCGCAGGCTGCCGCCCCCGCCCCAGCCCCCGCCGTATCGCCCCGCCGCCGCTTCCTGCGCCCCGCGGTCCTGATGCCGGCCACCGCCGCGCTCGCGGCCGCCGGGATCCTGATCGCCGCGATCCCCTCCGACGACGCCGACGGCGTCCGGGACATGGGCGCGGGCAAGGGCGCCACCGCCGGTGCGGCCGTCACCCTCGGCCGGATCGCGAACGCCTCCCTGAAGGCCGATACTCCGCGGGTGAAGGCCAGCCAGTTCGTCTACATACGGAGCGTCGTCCAGAGCAACGAGGGTGAGCTGGACGGCCCGGTGAAGCTCAGTGCCCCGTACAAGCAGCAGATGTGGATGTCGCAGGACCCCGCCCCCGTCACGAACATCGGCATGAGCCGTGAGAGCGGGAAGGGGGCGTCGATGCCCGGCCAGGATGTGCCCATCGAGGCGTCCGCCGTGGACGGTTCCGATGACTCGGGAGCCATCCCGGAGGGGCCCGACCGGCCCACGTACAACTGGCTCGCCTCGCTGCCCACCGACCCCGACGCCCTGCTGAAGAAGCTGTACGCCGAGACGCGGGTGGTCGAAGGGGAGGAGACGAAGGCGCAGGCCGTCTTCGACAAGATCGGCGATCTGCTCGGTTCGACGATCATGCCGTCGGAGAATGCCGCGGCGTTCTACAAGGTCGTCGCGAAGCTTCCCGGTGTGACCGAGGTGCCCGACGCGGTGGACGCGGCGGGCCGCCACGGCATCGGCATCACCCTCGATGAGTCGTCGTGGGCGACGCGCGAGGTGTGGATCTTCGACAAGAAGTCCTTCGAATACCTCGGCTCGCGCGGCTACATGACGAAGAACCACAAGCCGGGAGGCAAGCCGGGCAAGGCGGGCAACCCCGAGGTTCTCTACGGAAGCGACGCGGTCCTGGAGCGTGCGGTCGTCGATCAGAAGGGCATGGAGCCCGAACCTACGGGCGTGCGCGGCTGAGCAGTCGTCGGCCAGTTCCCCTGACGAGCAGGAGTCCCCGCCTCGCTCGCCTGTTGCTAGGTGCGGGACAGCAGTTGACCGAGGGTTTCCTGGAGTTCGGTCTGTGCCACGCGTGCCGCCTCCTCCGCGTCCATCGCCTCGACGGCCGCTACGAGTGCCGCGTGGGCGGCGCCGCCGTGGTTCGGCTCCTGTGTGCGGACGTCGACTAGGTCGAGGAGGCCGAGCAGGCCTTCGCGCAGTACGGGCGCGAACTCCGCGAACAGGTCCGTGAGTACGGGGTTGCGGGCCGCCGCCACGACCGCCGCGTGCAGGGCGATGTCGGCGTCGATGAAAGCGGCGTCGCTCGCCGAAGACGCGGCCCTGCGCCCTTCGAGTGCGGCGCGCATCGCCGTGATGTCGTCCTCGGTGCGCCGCAGGGCGGCGAGCCGCGCGGCCTGCACCTCCACCAGCATCCGCACCTCGTACACGTCCGTCACCGCCGCCCGCCGCAGCCGCGTCGGCCAGTCCGCCACCGGCTGCGTCGCGATGACGAAGACGCCCGCACCCTGCCGGGCCTTGACGAGCCCGGCCCCGGCGAGGGCGCGCAGGGCCTCGCGGACGGTGGAGCGGCCGATGCCGAGCTCCTTGGCCAGGGTCGTCTCGCCGGGGAGTTTGCTGCCGACGGGCCAGTGGCCGCCGGCGATCTGCTCGCGCAGGCGCGTGATGGCCTGTTCGACCAGGGGGCTGGGGCGCAGGGAGCCGAGCGGCATCCGGGGACCTTTCAGGGGGTGGGGGAGGGCCGGGGCGGGCCCACTTGTCTGAGGAGTACTTGTCTGAGGAGCTGAGGTGTGGCTAGTCTAGCGCCATGATCTTCTGCGGTCTCCTTCTTCTCGGCTGCCGCGGCGGGGCCTGAAGCGACCGGCACCCCGCCGCGGGGTGCCGTGCTGCCGGTCGGCCACCTCACCGACCGAGCCGAGAGGCCGCGATGACATCCCCCGCGTACCCGTGGAATCCCCAGCGCCCCAGCCCCATGCCGCACCACCGCTACCGCCCCTACCAGGACCGCGTCCACGTCCCCGCACAGGACCGCACCTGGCCCTCCGCCCGTATCGAGCGCGCCCCCCTCTGGGTCCCCGTCGACCTGCGTGACGGCAATCAGGCGCTCGCCGAGCCGATGGACACCGGCCGCAAGCGGCGCTTCTTCGATCTGCTCGTCTCCATGGGGTTCAAGGAGATCGAGGTCGGCTATCCGTCCGCCAGCCGCGCCGACTTCGACTTCGTGCGCGACCTCGCCGCGCTGAGCGCGAGCGGCGGCATCCCCGACGACGTCAGCATCGTCGTCTTCACGCCCGCCAAGCCGGACCTGATCGACCGCACCTTCGAGTCGATCGAGGGCCTGCCCCGCGCCGTCGTGCACCTCTACATCCCCACCTCGCAGGTCTGGCGCGACGTGGTGCTCGGCCGGTCGCGCGCGCAGGTGCGCGAGGTCGTCACCGAAGCCGCCACCCGCATGGCCCGCCTGGCGGACGCCCGGCCCGGCGCGGACATCCGGTACCAGTTCTCGCCGGAGACCTTCAACCTGACCGAGCCCGACTACGTACTCGAAGTCTGCGACGGCCTGACCCGGCTGTGGGACGCGAGCCCCGACCGGCCCGTCACCCACAACCTCCCCGCGACCGTCGAGATCGCCACCCCGAACGTGTACGCGGACCAGATCGAGTACCTGCACCGCCACCTCGCCCGCCGCGACTCCGTCATCCTCTCCGTGCACCCCCACAACGACCGCGGCACCGGCGTCGCCTGCGCCGAACTGGCCGTCCTGGCCGGGGCCCAGCGCGTCGAGGGCTGCCTCTTCGGCAACGGCGAGCGGACGGGCAACGTCGACCTGGTGACCCTCGCCCTGAACCTGTACGCCCAGGGCGTGGACCCCATGGTCGACTTCTCCGACATCGACGCCGTGCGCGAGGTCGTCGAGCACTGCAACCGGCTGCCCGTGCACCCCCGCCACCCCTACGCGGGCGACCTCGTCCACACCGCCTTCTCCGGCACCCACCAGGACGCCATCAGCAAGGGCTTCGCCCACCACGCCCGCCGGGCGGCCGAGCTCGGGGTCCCGGAGAGCGAGGCGCCGTGGGACGTGCCGTACCTGCCGATCGACCCCGCCGACATCGGCCGCAGCTACGAAGCCGTCATCCGCGTCAACTCCCAGTCGGGCAAGGGCGGCATGGCGTATCTGCTGCAGACCCGGCACGGCATCGACCTGCCGCGGCGCCTGCGGCCCGAGTTCTCGCGCGTGGTGCAGGCGGCCACCGACGACAGCGGTCAGGAGGCGAGCGCCAAGGAGCTGTACGAGCTGTTCCGCGCCGCCTATGTCGCGCCGGGGGAGCAGGGCGGGGACGTGAAGGGCGGGGACGTGGAGCTGAGCTCCTGGACCACCGACCGGGCCCCGGACGGCGCCCACCGTTTCGTCTGCACGCTCCATGTGGGCGACCGCATCGGGGACTTCGAGGGCGTGGGCAACGGACCGCTGTCCGCGTTCACCGAAGCGCTCGCCGCGGCCGGGATCGCCGTCGAGATCCTCGACTACTCCGAACACGCCACGGGGGAGGGCGGCACCAGCGAGGCCGTCGCCTACGCGGAGTGCAGGGTGGGCGGTGTCGTTCGCTGGGGCGCGGGCGTGGACACCTCGGTCCTGACCGCTTCCGTACGGGCCGTGCTCGCGGCAGTGAACCGCGCGGGAGCCGCCCGATGACCTCGGCCCCGCACCCGCAGACCCCGGCCCCGCACCCCGCGCCGCCCGTCCTGCACGCCGACGACGTCACCGTCGTCCGCGAAGGGCGCCCCATCCTCGAAGAGGTCACCCTCACCGTCCGCCCCGGCGAACACTGGGCGCTGCTCGGCGCGAACGGCGCGGGCAAGTCGACCCTGCTCAGCCTCTGCGGCGCCGTCACCCACCCCACGCACGGCACGGTGGAGGTGCTCGGCCGCCGCCTGGGCAGCGTCGACCTGCGCGAACTGCGCGCCTACGTAGGCCATGTGAACCCCCGCCATCCGCTCCGCTCGCCGCTGCGCGTGCGCGACGTCGTCCTGACCGGGCTCACCAACAGCGTGGAAATCCTGCCCCGCTGGCGCCCCACGCCCGAGCAGGAGGAGCAGGCCGACCGCCTGATCGCCATGCTCGGCCTCGCGCACCGCACGGACGCGCGCTGGCCCACGCTCTCCCAGGGCGAGCGCGGGCGGGCCCTGATCGCGCGCTCGCTGATGCCGAGGCCCCGGCTCGTCCTGCTCGACGAACCCGCCACCGGGCTCGACCTCGCGGGCCGCGAACGCCTCCTCGACAGCCTCGACACCTTGCGCGAGACCCACCCCGAGCTCGCCACGGTCCTGGTCACGCACCACCTGGAGGAGCTCCCGGCCGGTACGACGCACGCGCTGCTCCTTCGCGACGGGCGCGCGCTGGCCTCGGGACCCGTGGACGACGTATTGACCGGCGACCAGATCAGCAAGTGCTTCGACCATCCGGTGCGGCTCACGCGCACGGAGGGACGGTGGAGCGTGCGGGCCGCGCGGCGCGCACGCTGAGCACGCGCGAGGGGCCCGGCACGCATGTGTGCCGGGCCCCTCGCGCGTATCCCGCTACTTGTTCAGGCTCGCCCAGAACTCGTCGAAGGAGAGACGCTTGTCCTTGTCGGTGTCCTTCGCGCCGATCACGGCCTCGGCCACCGTCTCGGTGACGTAGAAGTCCCCCATCTTGGCCATGGCCGACTTCCACTCCGCCGCTGTGATGAAGCCGTCGCCGTCCGCGTCGAACTGCTCGAACGTCTTACGCGCTTCCTCGATGTCCGCCACCGGATCCACCCCTTCTTCGTGCACTGCTGACGGGGCTCAGCGTATCCGCCGTCCGGGTGACGCCGGGGACGCGGGCTCGGCACCCGACGACCGTTTCAGCACTCGATGATGTTCACCGCGAGCCCGCCCCGCGCCGTCTCCTTGTACTTCACGCTCATGTCGGCGCCCGTGTCCTTCATGGTCTTGATGACCTTGTCGAGGGACACCTTGTGGCTGCCGTCGCCGCGCATCGCCATCTTCGCCGCGGTCACGGCCTTCACCGCCGCCATGCCGTTGCGCTCGATGCACGGGATCTGGACGAGGCCGCCGACCGGGTCGCAGGTCAGGCCGAGGTTGTGCTCCATGCCGATCTCCGCGGCGTTCTCGACCTGCTCGGGGCTGCCGCCGAGCACCTCGGCGAGGGCGCCCGCCGCCATCGAGCAGGCGGAGCCGACCTCGCCCTGGCAGCCGACCTCGGCGCCGGAGATGGAGGCGTTCTCCTTGAAGAGCATGCCGATGGCACCGGCCGCGAGCAGGAAGCGGACCACGCCGTCTTCCCTCTCCTCCTGCGAGGACCCGTTGGCCACGAAGTTCATGTAGTAGTGCAGGACCGCCGGGATGATGCCCGCGGCGCCGTTCGTCGGGGCGGTCACGACGCGGCCGCCCGCGGCGTTCTCCTCGTTCACGGCCATCGCGTACAGCGTGATCCACTCCATGGCGCGGGCCAGCGGATCGCCCTCGGCGCGCAGCTGCCGTGCGGAGTGCGCGGCGCGGCGGCGGACCTTGAGACCGCCCGGCAGGATGCCCTCGCGGGACATGCCGCGCGAGACGCAGGACTGCATGACGCCCCAGATGTCGAGCAGACCCGCGCGGATCTCCTCCTCGGTGCGCCACGCCTTCTCGTTCTCCAGCATCAGCGCGGAGATCGACAGGCCCGTCTCGCGGGCCAGGCGAAGCAGCTCGTCGCCGGTGCGGAAGGGGTGCTTGAGGACCGTGTCGTCCGGCACGATCGGGTTCTCGCCGGCCACCGCGTCGTCGTCGACCACGAAGCCGCCGCCCACGGAGTAGTACGTCTTCTCCAGGAGGAGGGTGCCCTCACGGTCGTACGCGAAGATCGTCATGCCGTTGGCGTGGTACGGCAGGGCCTTGCGGCGGTGCAGGATCAGGTCCTCGTCGAAGTCGAAGTCGATCTCGTGCATGCCGAGGAGGCTGAGGCGGTCGGTGCTCTTGATCTGCTCGACGCGTTCGTCGGCGAACTCGACGTCGACCGAGCGCGGGGACTCGCCCTCCAGGCCGAGGAGCACCGCCTTCGGGGTGCCGTGGCCGTGGCCCGTAGCCCCGAGGGAGCCGTAGAGCTCGGCCCGTATGGAGGTGGTGTGGGCCATCAGGCCCTCGTTCTTGAGGCGGCTCGCGAAGATGCGGGCGGCGCGCATGGGACCGACCGTGTGGGAGCTGGACGGGCCGATGCCGATCGAGAACAGGTCGAAGACCGAGAGGGCCACGAGAAACTCCAATGGTGGTTGGTAGACGCCGTTGTCTGCCGGGGTAGTGCAGATGGTTCAAGGGCGGGGCATGGGCCGGGGCACCGCACTCACTGTTCGGTTCCAGTGTGCGCGGTGCCCCGGAGATTCGTACGACAGAAAGCGTACGAAACTGCTACAGGTTGGGGTACAGCGGGTGCTTCGCTGCCAAGGCGGAGACGCGGGCCTTGAGGGACTCCGTGTCGAAGCCCGGCTTCAGCGCCTCGGCGATGATGTCGGCGACCTCACGGAAGTCGTCCTGGTCGAAGCCGCGGGTCGCGAGCGCGGGCGTACCGATCCGCAGGCCCGAGGTGACCATCGGGGGGCGCGGGTCGTTCGGGATCGCGTTGCGGTTGACCGTGATGCCGACCTCGTGGAGGCGGTCCTCGGCCTGCTGCCCGTCGAGCTCGGAGTTGCGCAGGTCCACCAGGACCAGGTGCACGTCCGTGCCGCCGGACAGGACGTCGACGCCGACGGCCTTCGCGTCGTCCTGTACCAGGCGCTCGGCCAGGATGCGGGCGCCGTCCAGGGTGCGCTGCTGGCGCTCCTTGAACTCCTCGGAGGCCGCGACCTTGAAGGAGACGGCCTTGGCCGCGATCACGTGCTCCAGGGGGCCGCCCTGGAAGCCCGGGAAGACCGCGGAGTTCAGCTTCTTGGCGAACTCCTTGCTGCGGGCCAGGATGATGCCGCCGCGCGGGCCGCCCAGCGTCTTGTGCGTGGTGGAGGTCACCACGTCCGCGAAGGGCACCGGGTTGGGGTGCAGCCCCGCGGCGACGAGCCCGGCGAAGTGCGCCATGTCGACCCACAGGTACGCGCCGACCTCGTCGGCGATCCGGCGGAACTCGGCGAAGTCCAGCTGACGCGGGTAGGCGGACCAGCCCGCGATGATGACCTTGGGGCTGCTCTCCTTGGCCAGGCGCTCGACCTCGGCCATGTCGATCAGACCGGCCTCGTCGACGTGGTACGGGACCACGTTGAACTGCTTGCCGGAGAAGTTCAGGCGCATGCCGTGGGTGAGGTGGCCGCCGTGCGCCAGGTCAAGGCCGAGGATCGTGTCGCCGGGCTTGGCGATGGCGAAGAGGGCGGCCTGGTTGGCGGAGGCGCCCGAGTGCGGCTGGACGTTGGCGTACTCGGCGCCGAACAGGTCCTTGAGCCGGTCGATCGCGATCTGCTCGGCGACGTCGACGTGCTCGCAGCCGCCGTAGTAGCGGCGGCCGGGGTAGCCCTCGGCGTACTTGTTGGTGAGGACCGTGCCCTGGGCCTCCATGACCGCGACGGGAGCGAAGTTCTCCGAAGCGATCATTTCCAGGGTGGACTGCTGACGGTGGAGCTCGGCGTCGACGGCGGCGGCGACGTCCGGGTCCAGCTCGTGGAGAGGGGTGTTGAGAAGCGACATCAGGTGGTCCCTAGGGGTCTTCGGGGGGCTTCAGCTGCCGGAGAACTCGGTGTACTCGTCTGCGGAGAGCAGGTCCTTCGGCTCCTCCGAGACGCGCACCTTGAAGAGCCAACCACCCTCGAACGGGGCGGAGTTGACGAGTGAGGGGTCGTCCACGACGTCCTGGTTCGACTCGACGACCTCACCGGTCACCGGCGAGTACAGGTCGCTGACCGACTTGGTCGACTCCAGCTCGCCGCACGTCTCGCCCGCGGTCACCGTGTCACCGACCTCGGGGAGCTGGGCGAAGACGACGTCACCGAGCGCGTTGGCGGCGTGCTCCGTGATACCGACCGTCGCCACACCGTCCTCGGCGGCCGAGAGCCACTCGTGCTCCTTGCTGTAACGCAGCTGCTGGGGGTTGCTCATGACCTGAATTCTCCTGTACGCGGGTGGGTGCTGCGGAACGGGGATGATGTGCGTGGGGTCACTTCCGGCTTACCACAGGGCCGGACGTGTCACTTCTGGCGCTTGTAGAAGGGCAGCGCCACGACCTCGTAGGGCTCGTGGGTGCCACGGATGTCCACGCCGACACCCGATGAAGACGCGGCGCCGGGGGCCGCGTGCGCCGCGTCGACGTACGCGATGGCGATCGGCTTGCCCAGCGTCGGGGACGGCGCGCCGGAGGTGACCTCGCCGATGACCTTGCCGTCGGCGACCACGGCGAAGCCCGCGCGCGGGATGCGGCGGCCTTCGGCGATCAGGCCCACCAGCTTGCGCGGGGGAGCGGTCTCGGCGCGCTCGGCGGCGGCCGCGAGCGCGGCGCGGCCCACGAAGTTCTCGGACATCGAGGTCTTCTCGAACTTCACGACCCGGCCCAGGCCCGCGTCGAAGGGCGTCAGCCCGGCGGTCAGCTCGTGCCCGTACAGCGGCATGCCCGCCTCCAGGCGGAGCGTGTCGCGGCAGGAGAGCCCGGCCGGGACCATGCCGACGGGCGTGCCCGCCTCCATCAGCGCGCCCCAGAGCTTCTCGGCGTCACCGGGGGCCACGAAGAGCTCGAAGCCGTCCTCGCCGGTGTAACCCGTGCGGGCGATCAGCGCGGGCACGCCCGCGACCGTGCCGGGCAGGCCCGCGTAGTACTTCAGGCCGTCCAGGTCCGCGTCCGTGAGTGACTTCAGGATGCCGGGGGACTCGGGGCCCTGGACGGCGAGCAGCGCGTACGCGTCGCGGTCGTCGCGGACCTCGACGTCGAACTCCTCGGCGCGATTGCTCAGCTCGTTCAGGACGTTCTGGGCGTTCGAGGCATTGGCGACGATCATGTACTCGGGGGCGTCGGGCTCGCCGAGCCGGTAGACGATCAGGTCGTCCAGGATCCCGCCGTCCTCGGCACAGATCATCGTGTAGCGGGCGCGGCCGACACCGATGGAGCCGATGTTGCCCACCAGCGAGAAGTTCAGGAAGTCGACGGCCTCGGGGCCCGTGACCGTGATCTCGCCCATGTGGGAGAGATCGAAGAGACCGGCCTTGGTGCGCACGGCGACGTGCTCGTCGCGCTCGCTGCCGTAGCGCAGCGGCATGTCCCAGCCCGCGAAGTCGGTCATGGTCGCGCCGAGCGCACGATGCACGGCATCGAGGGCGGTCAGACGGGGGACGGTACTCATAGGGGGAACTCCCAGGGCATGACGGGCGAGGTCGATCCTCCCCATCTGTCATCGGAACCTGAGAGGTTCACCACGACCGTCCGTAAAGGGGGTCATGACTTGCACCTTGGGTGGAGCCGCCGGGGCGGCCCGCTTTTCAGATGTGCCTCGCCCGCGCGGTACGGGGCCTGAGAGATTCAAGGGAGGGACTTGCTCCTTCGGCGCCCCGGAGCGTCTTTCGACGGCGTCCGGGAACTCTCCCGCGCGGATTCAAACGGCCTGTATGGAGTTTGCGCGCACATCATTGCACGCGCCCCTGTCACAGGGCAGTGCCGATCGAGTAATGCCCTTGTGCCGCATTACCTTCTCTTTACACTTGCCGGGGAAGCTGCGGGAAGCAGTTACGTGACCGCTTAGGGGAGGCCGATCACGGTGCGCAGGACGAGTGTCTACGCGACCAGCACGGGGGTGGCCCTGCCCAAACAGGCCGCCGCCCCCACCAGGGAGAGCTGCGGCCCCCTGCCCGCGGCCGTCGTCCGCGACCTGCGGCAGCGGACGGGCCACAGCCCGCACCGGCTGACGTTCGGCGCGGGCGACCTGATCGTCGTCTCCGGTCTGCCGGGCAGCGGCAAGTCCACGCTGATGAGCAGAGCCGTCGCGGGGCCCCGCATCGACTCGCAGGACACCCGCGACCGCTGGGCCCTGCGCATGCCGGACCTGCTGCCGTACGCGGTCTACCGCCCCCTGGTCCGCCTCGCGCACTACGCGGGCCTGCGCACCGCCCTGCGCTCCGGCGAGGGCGTCGTGGTGCACGACTGCGGCACCCAGGCGTGGGTGCGCCGCTGGCTGGCCAGGGAGGCCGCGCGGCGCGGCACGACGCTGCACCTGCTGCTGCTCGACGTGGAGCCGGCCACTGCCATAGAGGGCCAGCTCTCGCGCGGGCGCGGCGTGTCGAGGTACGCCTTCGCGCGGCACCGCAGGACCATCGGCCGCCTGGTCGGCGCCGCCGAGCGGGGCGATCTGCCGCGCGGCTGCGGTTCCGCGATCCTGCTCGACCGGACGGCGGCGGACGTCCTGCGCGGGATCGGCTTCGAGGACTGAGCCGCCCGCCGCGTTAGGGTCGTGCCGCAGGCAGAGCGGGACAGAGCAGGGGTTGGACAGACAGATGGACATTCCGGCGCAGGCGCACCCCCATCCGTACGCGGGATGGCCGGGCAACGAACTCGAAGAGGTGCTCGCGGCATCCCTGGGCACGCCGGGGGCGCCGCAGGCCTCCGCGGGCGCCCGCATCGTCGAGGTGCTCGGCCGCAGCCACGTATGGGTCCCGCTGCCGAACGGCGGGGCGCCGGAGAGCGGCACCCTCGATCTGCCCACGCTGGAGATCGAGGGCCAGGCCTACGTCCCCGTCTTCAGCTCCGAGCAGCAGTTCCGGCAGGCCACCGGCGGCCGCATGGGCTGCACCGTGGCACCCGCCGTGGAGTTCGCGCGCGGCCTGCCCCCGCAGCTTGGCATCGCGGTCAACCCGGACGGCACCGTCGGGGTCCCGCTGCCGCCGCCCGCCGTCGCCGAGCTCTGCCGGTCCGGGCGCACCCCGCTCGACGGCCCGACGACCGGCGGCCGCGTACGCCTCTTCGAACCGGACTGGCAGGAGGACCCGGTGGACTTCCTGTCCGCCGCCGCCCGCGAGTTCGAGGCCACCGGGGTCGTCCTGAGCGCCCGCCGCTGTCTGGCGAGCGTCGAGGGCGAGGACCCCACGCTGTTCGTCGGCGTCGAACTGAGCTCCTGGGAGGGCGACGCGCGCGAGCTGCCGATGGAAGCCGTGGGCCGGGCCCTGGGCGCGGTGCCGGTGCCCTGGGCGGTGAACCTCGTGCTGCTCGACGTGGCCCGGGACCCGGTCGGTGACTGGATGCGCGAGCGGGTGAGGCCCTTCTTCGGTCAGACCCGGGGACACGAGCACGGACATGCGTAAGGACTTGTGCAGGTACGCGTGCGAGGGTGCCGTACGTCAAGTCGGTGTCAGGATCGCCGCTTAAGCTGGTTTCATGACCCGGGGCCATCGGGTCGCCGGGTCAGCGGGTCATCGCGAAGGGGCGGTTAAGGGTGAGTGCGTCGGGCACGGCTGCGGCCGGGCAGGTCGAGCACATGCTGCGCCAGGTGACGCCCGGGCGTTATGACGCCTATGAGGCGCTCCTGCGGGCCCTCGCCGCCGACCAGGTGTGGATGCTGCTCTGGCACGGCCAGGCCGGATCCCCCGACGCCCAGTACGGGAACATGGAAGTCGAAGGTCTCGGTTACGCACCGTGCGTGACCTCCGCCCAGGAGCTCTCCGCCAGTGGCTGGAACCGCTCGTACGAGGTGGTGAGCGGGCTCGACATCGCCCGCACCCTCTACCCCGACCATTACGGCCTCTGGCTCAACCCGCACGCCCCCGGCGGCGGCGTCGGCATCCCCTGGCTCGACCTGCGGCGCATCGCGTCGGGCCTCGACCTGCAGCCCGCGGGCCCGCTGCGGCTCACCGAGCCGGCCATCGAGATCCCCCAGTTCTACGCCCTGCTCACGCAGAACGCCCACCGCACCCCCGCGGTCCGCTCGCTGCGCCGCGCCTGGGTGCAGCCCGCGCTCGGCGCGCCGTATCTGGCCATCGGCCTCGATGTGTACGACACGTCGCCGTCGTCGGTGGACGGGGTACGCACGATGATGCAGCAGTCGATCGCCGCCGTCCCCGACGGGCTGCCCGTCTCGACGGTCGCGATGTCCGACGGGTACGACCCCGTCGCCCTGTGGCTGCGCGCCAACGCCAGGCCCTTCTACGACCGCGAGGCCCAGCCCGCCCCGGCCCCCGCGGGCGGCTACGGCTACCCCGCGCAGTACTGAACCGGTGCCGCGCCCCTGCGCGGAAAGGTCCTGAACCGGCCACCGCGGCTCGTATACCTGCCCTGACCGTCAGGATGTCCCGTTCTGATGGCTGAGGGGGTCTATGGCCCCCCGTGGCACCTTGCGACGCAACTGCCCCGTGTTCGCCCCTCGTTCACCTGCGTCCGGATAACGGAACACCTCAAACAGCATCACGGTTGAGCATCCTTTCCCCGTCAAGGCTGGTAACAGATCGCAACCCCGATGAAGACTCCCGCAAGTGGGGCGCTTCGCCCCTGTGTACGACGGACTGATCACGTCGCTACAGCGGCAAGTGCGGGCCGGTCACCACCGGTTGAGAGGGGTCCCTGCCACGATGACGGCACCATTGCATGACACACCTGCGGACGCGGACCCGACGGCGGACGTCGCTCCCGCAGTTGATGCAGGGGTGAAGAAGGTCGAGGGGCGGTCCCTCAAGCAGATCGCCTGGAACCGCCTGAAGCGGGACAGGGTCGCCCTGGCCGGTGGCATCACCGTGATTGTCCTGGTTCTTGTCGCCGTCTTCGCTCCCCTGATCGTCTCCCTGCTGGGCCACCCGCCCAACGAGTTCCATCAGGAAGAGCTGGAAGACCTGACGAACCTGCCCAAGGGCGCGTTCGGCGGCATGAGTTGGGACTTCCTCTTCGGCGTCGAGCCGAACAAGGGCCGCGACATCTTCAGCCGGGTCGTCTACGGCGCCCGGATCTCGCTCCTCGTGGCCTTCCTCGCCGCGGTGGTGGCCGTGGTGCTCGGCACCTTCTTCGGCATCATCGCCGGTTACTTCGGCGGCTGGGTCGACGCGCTGATCAGCCGGGTCATGGACGTGCTGCTCTCCTTCCCGCAGCTGCTCTTCGTGATCTCCCTGGTCTCGGTCCTGCCCGACGACCTGCTCGGCCTGACCGGCAGCGGCGTACGCATCGCCGTACTGATCCTGGTGATCGGCTTCTTCGGCTGGCCCTACGTCGGCCGTATCGTCCGCGGTCAGACCCTCTCCCTGCGCGAACGCGAGTACGTGGAAGCGGCCCGCAGCCTCGGCGGCGGTCAACGGCACATCCTCTTCCGTGAGTTGCTGCCGAACCTGGTCGCGCCGATCACCGTGTACGCCACGCTCATGATCCCCACCAACATCCTCACCGAAGCGGCCCTCAGCTTCCTCGGCGCGGGTGTGCGTCCGCCGACGGCCTCCTGGGGCGGCATGCTCCGGGACGCGCTCGCGACGTACGAGCACGACCCGATGTTCATGGTCTTCCCCGGCCTGGCGATCTTCGTGACCGTGCTTGCCTTCAACCTCTTCGGTGACGGGCTGCGCGACGCCCTGGACCCCAAGGGAACTCGGTAAACAGCTCCAACTGGCTTGCCCCTGCCGCAGCGTCAGGTGGCTCTTCCCATGGTTCTTAAGGCAGTCAAACGCCAAGGACCGCGAATCTCGGAGGATGCGAGAAATGCCCACAGGTTCCTCTAAACGACGGTTGACCGCAGGCGCGGCCCTCGTCGTGGCGGCGCTGGTGACCACCACGGCGTGCGGCGGCGGCAGCGACGACGACGACAGCAAGGGCGCCGGTTACAACGCGGCGATCGGCAAGGTCGCGAACAAGTCGGCGAAGAAGGGCGGAACGCTCAAGTTCATCGCCAAGCAGGACCTGGACTCGGCCGACCCGCAGCGTGCCTACTACGGCATGACGTGGGACTTCATGCGGTACTACACCCGCACGCTGATCACGTACGACACCAAGCCGGGTGCCGCGTCCAACAAGCTCGTCCCCGACCTCGCCGAGTCCACGGCGAAGATCAGCGACGACGGCAAGACCTACACGTACAAGCTGCGTGATGGTCTGACCTGGGAGGACGGCTCGAAGCTGACCTCCAAGGACATCAAGTACGGCATCGAGCGCATCTGGGCGACCAAGGTCATCACCGGTGGCCCCGGCTACCTGAAGTCCACGCTTGACCCCAAGGGCGAGTACAAGGGCCCCTACGAGGACAAGTCGAAGGACAAGCTGGGTCTGAAGGCGATCGAGACGCCGGACGACAACACCATCATCTTCAAGCTGCCCAAGAAGAACGGCGACTTCGAGCAGATGCTCGCGATGCCGTCGGGCACCCCGGTCAAGCAGTCCGAGGACACCGGCGCCAAGTACACCCAGCGCCCGTTCTCCTCCGGCCCGTACAAGTTCCAGAACTACAGCGCCGGCAAGAGCATCACGCTGGTCCGCAACAAGAACTGGAAGAAGTCGTCCGACCCGGTCCGTCCCGCCCTGCCGGACAAGATCTCGGTCACCATCTCGGCGAACCTCGAAGAGAACGACAAGCGCCTGATGGAAGGCGACTACGACATCGACATGAATGGCACCGGCATGACCCAGTCGGGTCGTACCACCGCCATTCAGGACCACAAGGCCAATGTCGACAACATGCAGACGGACTTCGTCCGCTACGTCGCCCTGGTGACCAAGACGAAGCCGTTCGACAACGAGGCCTGCCGCAAGGCCGTCTTCTACGCCACGGACTTCGCGGGCCTGCAGAAGACCCGTGGCGGCGAGGTCGCCGCCGGTGAGATCGCCACCAGCGTCTTCCCGAAGTCCATCAAGGGCAACGACGACTACGACCCGTACGGCATCCTCGAGCGCAAGGGCAAGCCGGACGTCACCAAGGCCAAGGCCGAGCTGAAGAAGTGCGGCAAGCCGAGCGGCTTCTCGACCAAGGTCTCGGCCCGTAACAACCAGCCGGGCGAGGTGGACGCCGCCACGGCGCTCCAGGAGCAGCTGGCCAAGGTCGGCATCAAGGCCGAGGTCGACGCGATCGACGGCGCCGACTCCTCCAGCATCACCGGCTCTCCCTCGGTGGTGAAGAAGCGCGGCATCGGCATGACGATGGCGGGCTGGGGTCCTGACTTCCCGACCGGCCAGGGCTACGCCCAGCCGCTGTTCGACAGCCGTTTCATCAACGAGAACGGCAACTACAACGAGTCGCAGATCGACGAGCCGAAGATCGACAAGTACTTCGACGACGCGATCGGCACCGTGGACGCGAACAAGGCCGGTGAGATCTACACCGACCTGGCCCACGAGATCGTCGACAAGGCGTACTGGATGCCCTTCATCTACGAGAAGAACATCAGCTGGCGCTCTTCGCGGGCGACCAACGTCTACTCGTCCGCTGCCTACAGCGGCCGTTACGACTACGTCTCGCTCGGTGTCGACACCTCGAAGAAGTAAGTAGCAGTAGCCGCAAGGAAGTCCCACCGCCGAATCCCGCCAGTCCGAAGGGCAGGTGATGGCCCCGGGCGGTGGGCGGGGCCCCCCCCCACGGGGGGGGGGGGGCCCCCGCGCGCCGCCCCGGCGGGGGTGGGAGCGAGCGTCCGCCGGAGGGGCGGGGGGGGTGAGGGGGGGGGGGTGT
>NZ_JBEYWZ010000026.1:0-46370 GCF_040644915.1 Streptomyces sp. NPDC046925
ATCGGGGCGCGCAGGCTCTCCACCCGGCGTGACGTGAACGCCTTGACGACCAGGCGCCGGATGCGGGTGTGATCGGGCGGGTCCATGTTGAGCAGCCGACCGGCTGCGCCCCGCCCTGCTTCCCGGGTGTCGCTCACCGGGTGCGCCACTGGTGCTCGGGCAGGAAGCGCACGTCGTACTGCCCGGCGACGGCGGCGAACTTGTCAGGTGTGGGCACGACGGGTTCGCGCGGCAGACCGAGCCCTTCGGCGGGCGCCCCGAGGGTCTCGAAGAACCGCTCGAAGGTGCCGATGGGCCCCGCAGCGACGCCGACGACCTGGCTGTGGTGGCGCTCCATGCGGTAGGCGTGCGGGCAGTTCTTGGGCACGAAGCCGAAGTCGCCGGGGGTGAGGAGCTTCTCCTGCTGCTCGCCGTCCAGATCCTCGACGAAGAGGCGGACGGCGCCGTGGGTGACGTAGAAGACCTCGTACGTGTCGGGGTGCAGATGGGCCGGGATGACGTTGCCCTTGGGGCCCTCGACGGTGAAGAAGTTGAAGCCGTTCTCGGTCTGCTCGCCGCCCGCGTAGATGGTGATCAGGTCGCCGAAGAGATGGGCGCGGTCGCCCTCGCCCTTCTCGATGACGTAGGGCTTGCCCGGCTCGGCGGGGATGCGGGAGGCGCTCCGGTGGCGGGTGGCGTACTCGATGGTCATGGGCTCTCCCGGAGGCTGGGCGGCGGTGAATGTCAGGCAGCCTGACATAGTGAGTCCGTGGCGGGCAAGGAACGGCCTCGCGTACCCATAGGCTCTCGGCATGCACGCCACCGGCCGCAACCTCCCGCAACTCCTCGGCGACGCCCGCCGCTGGTTCGAGGACGCGCTCCTCGCGACCCTGGAGGAGGCGGGGGAGGTGCGGGTGTCGCCGACCCAAGCGGGCCTCTTCGCCGTCCTGGACGAGGAGGGCACGACGGTCTCCGAGCTGGCCCGCCGGATGGGCGTCACCCGGCAGACCGCTCATCAGGCGGTGCACGGCCTGGTCGCCGCGGGCCTCCTCGAACAGGTCCCCGACCCCTCGTCGGGCCGCCAGCGGCTCATCCGCCGCACCGAGGAGGGCGCCCGCACGCACCGCAGGGCCGAGCTGGTCCTGCGCCGCGTCGAGCGGGAGCTGGCCGACCGGATCGGCGAGCAGCAGGTACGGGCGCTGCGGGCGGCGCTCGAACTGCCGTGGGGCGATCCGCCGGTTCTGGTGCAGGGCGAGGGCTGACCGGCAACGAAAAAACACAGCTGCCCTCCCCCTGCGGCAGGGGGAGGGCAGCTGCGTCGTTCTCGGGATGCGGCGGGTTACGGCAGGTTGCGGGCCATGACGATCCGCTGGACCTGGTTCGTGCCCTCGTAGATCTGCGTGATCTTCGCGTCGCGCATCATGCGCTCGACGGGGTAGTCACGGGTGTAGCCGTAGCCGCCGAGGAGCTGGACGGCGTCCGTGGTGACCTCCATCGCGACGTCCGAGGCGAAGCACTTGGCGGCCGCACCCTGGAAGGTGAGGTCCGCGTCACCGCGCTCCGACTTGGCCGCGGCGGCATACGTCAGCTGACGCGCGGCCTCGATCTTCATCGCCATGTCCGCGAGCATGAACTGCACGCCCTGGAAGTCGCCGATCGGCTTCCCGAACTGCTTGCGCTCCTGGACGTAGCCCTTCGCGTAGTCCAGGGCGCCCTGCGCGATGCCGAGCGCCTGGGCCGCGATCGTGATGCGGGTGTGGTCCAGGGTCTTCATCGCCGTGGCGAAGCCCGTGCCCTCCGCGCCGATCATGCGGTCGGCGGGGATGCGAACGTTGTCGAAGTAGACCTCGCGCGTCGGCGAACCCTTGATGCCGAGCTTCTTCTCCGGGGCGCCGAAGGAGACACCCTCGTCCGACTTCTCGACGACGAAGGCGGAGATGCCCTTCGAGCGCTTGGTCGGGTCGGTCACGGCCATCACCGTGTAGTACTCGGAGACGCCCGCGTTCGTGATCCAGCGCTTCACGCCGTTCAGGACCCAGGAGTCGCCGTCACGGACGGCCCGCGTCTTCATGCCCGCCGCGTCCGAGCCCGCGTCCGGCTCGGAGAGGCAGTACGAGAACATGCCCTCGCCCTTGGCGAGCGGCGTCATGTACTTCTTCTTCAGCTCCTCGGACCCGGAGAGGATCACGGGGAGCGAGCCCAGCTTGTTCACGGCCGGGATCAGGGAGGACGAGGCACAGACGCGGGCCACCTCCTCGATCACGATGACCGTGGCGAGCGCGTCGGCGCCGGTGCCGCCGAAGCTCTCGGGTACGTGCACGGCGTGCAGGTCGGAGGCCACGAGGGCGTCGAGCGCCTCCTGCGGGAAGCGGGCCTCCTCGTCCACCGCGGCGGCGAACGGTGCGATCTTCGCCTCGGAGAGCGAACGGATCGCGTCCCGGAGCATGTCGTGCTCCTCGGACGGGCGGTACAGGTCGAAATCAGCCGATCCGGCCAAGGTTTCTCACGCTCCAAGGACGCTAATTACCGTTAAGTAACCCAAATTTTAGAGGGCGGCTCACGTGAGGGATACGTGAGCTTGCCGACAGCGGACGGCAGGCGGGTGGCAGGCGGGTGGCGAGCTGTCGGCACTAGCGGGAACGTGCCCGGTCAAGGGCCCGACTATGCTCGGGCACCGCACTGACGGCCGTATACCCCTGGAGCACCGCATGGCCCTCAAGATCACCGTGATCGGCACCGGCTACCTCGGTGCGACGCACGCAGCGGCCATGGCCGAGCTCGGTTTCGAGGTGCTCGGCCTCGACGTCGTGCCCGAGAAGATCGAGATGCTGCAGCGGGGCGAGGTCCCGATGTACGAGCCCGGTCTGGAGGAGCTGCTGCGCAAGCACGTCGCCGGGATCGAGGGTTCGAGCGGGCGGCTGCGCTTCACCATGGACTTCGCGGAGGTCGCCGCCTTCGGTGACGTCCACTTCGTCTGCGTGAACACCCCGCAGAAGCATGGCGAGTACGCCTGCGACATGAGCTACGTCGACAGCGCCTTCGCGCAGCTCGCCCCCCATCTGACGCGGCCCGCGCTCGTCGTCGGCAAGTCCACCGTGCCGGTCGGCTCGGCGGACCGCCTCGCGCGCGAGCTGGCCGCGGCGGCGCCGGCGGGGGCCGAGGCCGAGCTTGCCTGGAACCCGGAGTTCCTGCGCGAGGGCTTCGCGGTGAAGGACACCCTGCACCCCGACCGCATCGTCGTCGGCGTCCGCAGCGAGCACGCCGAGAAGCTTCTTCGCGAGGTGTACGCGGGCCCGGTGGGCGAGGGTTCCCCCTTCGTCGTGACGGACTTCCCGACCGCCGAGCTCGTGAAGACCTCGGCCAACTCCTTCCTCGCCACGAAGATCTCCTTCATCAACGCGATGGCGGAGGTGTGCGAGGCCGCGGGCGGTGACGTCGTGAAGCTGGCGGAGGCGCTCGGCTACGACGACCGGATCGGCAAGAAGTTCCTGCGGGCCGGGATCGGCTTCGGGGGCGGGTGTCTGCCCAAGGACATCCGGGCGTTCATGGCGCGGGCGGGGGAGCTGGGGGCCGACCAGGCGCTGACGTTCCTCCGTGAGATCGACTCCATCAACATGCGGCGGCGCGGGCAGATGGTGGAGATGGCGCGCGAGGCGCTGGGCGGCGGGTCCTTCCTCGGCAAGCGGGTCGCGGTCCTCGGCGCCACGTTCAAGCCGGACTCCGACGACGTACGTGACTCGCCCGCGCTGAACGTCGCCGGGCAGATCCATCTCCAGGGCGGTCAGGTCACCGTGTACGACCCCAAGGGGATGGTGAACGCGGGGCGGCTCTTCCCGACGCTGGCGTACGCGGAGACCGCGCTGGACGCGGTGCGGGGGGCCGATGCGGTGCTGCACCTCACGGAGTGGCGGGAGTTCCGTGAGCTGGATGCGGAGGCGCTTGGCGAGGTGGCGTCGAACCGGCTGATCCTGGACGGGCGCAACGCGCTTGATCCGGAGGTCTGGCGGGCGGCGGGGTGGACTTACCGGGCCATGGGGCGGCCTTCTGCCTGAGGCTCTTGGGGGCGGGGGTGCGGGGTCCCTCCGTGTGTGGGTGCGGGGGCGCGCCGGTATACCCGTCCTCGCCATCCGCCTGTGGTCGCCTGTTCTCTTCGGCCGGGGAGTGCCGCGAGCCGTGCTCCGGGCGGGAATACCGGCACACCCCCTCCCGTCTCGATGCCGACTGCGAGCCGTCACCAACTGGGCCGTTCCTACGCCAGGCCGTGACGCGGCGAGACGGGCGGGTGGGCGGGAAAGGCCTGTTCGTCCAGGACCGGACGCGGGGTAATCGGGCGGGTGGGCGGGAAGGCCTGTTCGGTGCGGGTATGGCGCGGGGTGCGGAGTTAGGGGCGAGGGGACTTTCTCGCTCGGTACGCCCGCATTTTGGCGCGGGAGCCGCAGACGCCCATGTCGCACCACCGGCTCCGTCCGGCCGGGCTGCGGTCGTAGTACGCCCAGTGACAGTCGGGGGCCTCGCACGCCTTGAGGCGGCTCCATGTGCCGGCGGCTGCCCCCTCCGCGATGGCCGCCGCCACCCGTGACAGCAGCGGTGCGGGATCGGCCGGCGTAAGGGACGCCGAGCCGTCGGTGGGGGAGATCCGCACCAACAGCGGGGCCTGCGCGAGGAGTTGGCCCAGTGGCGGCGCGTCCGTGTTCGGGGCGTGGCCCGCATGGGCCAGGCATGCCGCTCGTAGTGACTCCCGCAGTTCGCGGGCGGACGTCACCTCCGTGCCCGGTGCGAGAGCGAACGGTGCTCGGCCCTCCGCCGTGTCGAGGGCGTCCGTGCCCGACTCCAGGTCCAGCGTGTTCACCAGCGCCTGGATCAGCGCGAGGCCTCCCGGAGCAGGTGCTCTGTCATTCATGGTTGCGACGTTACCCCCAGTGCGGCGGCATGCGGTAACCGCGGGGAGGGCCGTGACCGCTCCTTCCGGGTGTACGCCGACCCGGCCTGCCTCGGCGCCTGCTAGAGAGCCGCCTGCTGACGCCGTCTCTCCCGCGCGGCCCGTGCCGCGAAGTCCGCGCCGCGCAGCACCCGTTGGACATTGCCCCACGTCAGGCGGGCGAGATCCGCGTCGGGCCAGCCGCGCTCGATGAGCTCGGCGATGAGGTACGGGTAGTGCGAGACGTCGCCAAGCCCGTCGGGGTGCGCGTCCGGGGTGTCGTACATCCCCGAGAGGCCCACGGACTCCGGCCCCGCGAGCCGGCGTACGTGATCGAGGTGGTCCGCGACCTCACGTATCGAGGAACCCGTCTGCCCGGCCGCCAGGGGCACCAGGCACAGGCCCTTGGCGGCGCCGAGCGCGGTGAGCAGATCGTCCGGGAGGTTCGCCGGGGTGTCCCGCAGCGCGCGGGCCCCCGAGCGGGCGAAGAGCACCGGCGCCCTGGAGACGGCGAGCGCACGGCGGGCCGTGGCGTCGGATGCCCCGGACAGCTCGGCGAGCACCCCGAGCCGGTTCAGCTCGCGCACCACTTCCTCGCCGAACGGACTCAGTCCCTCGGGGCCCGCCCATGACGTGCCGGAGAGCGTCAGCGAGCACAGGCCGAGGGCGTGCAGGGCGCGCAGGGCGGCGAGCGAGTCGCCGATCGCCTCGGCGCGCGCCGGGCCGAGCAGGGCGGCGATGCGGCCGCAGTGGCGGGCGTCGGCCACCTCGGACGCCGACGCGGCGAGGCGCAGCCCCTCGGAGTGGCTGCGGACGGCGTGCTTGGCGCGGTCGAGCTGTTCGAGGGTCGCGCCGAGCACGCGGTCACCGGTGACGGAGTCCGGGACGTGCACGGACCAGAACTGCGCCCCCACGCCGCCCGACCTGAGGCGCGGTACATCGGCGTCCACGGCGTTGTCGCCTAGCTCCAGGTCGTACCAGGGAAGCCCGCGCAGCGCCCACGGCAGTCCGCTGTAGCCGTCGGCGACGGGGTGCGCGGCGAGCAGCGCGCGGGCCCGCCTGAGGGGGTCCGGCACGGAAGGCTCGGGCCGGGGCAGCAGCTCTTCGGCCGCCGATTCGGACCGCGAGCCGGGCGCCGTGGCCGTCTCGCGCGCCGGTGCGGGCTCGAAGACGTCGGATATGGGCGGGGTTTCGGGGGTCGGCGCGGCGGGCCGGTCGAGGTCTCCGGCTTCGGTGGTGGTGTCGAGGTCGACCTGCAGATCTGCCATTGGCGTGCTCCGGGCGTCAGGTGGGGTCCGGTCCACCGTGACACGCGGGAGCCGCGCCTTCGCGGCGGGCGGAGCGTTCGGGGTACCCCCCTGGTACGCAGCCTTGCGCACGGCATGCGGAAGGGCCCCGCCGATCCCGGCGGGGCCCTCTTCGCGTACGAGCGGAACGCCTCGGACTCAGCCGCCCGAGACCGTCACCTTCTCGTCGTTGTTCAGCTGCTCCACCATCTGCTTGACCTTGGCCTTGTCCCACAGGAGGTTGCCGCCGGTCGAGCCCGCGAGCGGCATGTTCATGGACTTGCCGTCGCCGCCCGTGACGCCCTTCATCGCCCAGAACATGGACGCCACGTCGAACAGGCCCATGTCCTTGTCGACGATCAGCGTGTCCAGGCCCGCGCCCATCGTGGGGTAGAGCTTGAAGGGGTTCATGACCGTGCCCGGCGTCGCCGCCTGGTTGGCCAGGGCCGCGAGGAACTTCTGCTGGTTCTTCGTGCGGTCCAGGTCGCTGCCCGGCAGGGCGTAACGGGTGCGGACGAAGGCCAGGGCCTGCTTGCCGTCGAGGGTCTGCTTGCCCGCCTCGAAGTCGGCGCCGGACTTCTCGTCCTTGAAGCCCTTGGGGATGTCCATCTCGACGCCGCCGACCGCGTCCACGATCTTGGCGAAGCCGCCGAAGCCGATCTCGGCGTAGTGGTCGATGCGCAGGCCGGTGTTGTACTCGACGGTCCGCACGAGCAGCTCGGGGCCGTCCTCGGCGTATGCCGCGTTGAGCTTCGTCTGGCGGCCCTGGTTCGGGTAGAGCTTGCCCGACTCGGCGCCCTTGAAGGAGGGGATCGTCACGTTCGAGTCGCGGGGCAGCGAGATCATCGTGTTCCCGCCGTCGTCCGCGACGTGCAGGATCATCATCGAGTCCGTGCGCTTGCCCTCGGCGGAGCCCGTGTGGAGGTCCTTCTTGTCCTGGTCGGACATGCCCTCGCGGCTGTCGGAGCCGACGATCAGGTAGTTCGTGCCGTCGCCGCCGTCGGGGCGCTCGATGACCTTGGAGAGGTCGACCTCGCGCTTGAGCTTGGAGTCGGCCCAGAAGTACGTGCCGACGGAGACCGCGACGAGGACCACGACCAGGGTGATCGACCCGATCTTGATGCGGCGCCGCCAGTTCGGGGCGGGGCGGGGGGCGCGGGTGCCGTAGCCGTCGCCGCCGCCCTGGCCGCCGTTGCCCTGGCCGTTCGGGGAGCCGTAGACCTGGCCGGTGTTGTAACCGCTGTCGTAGCCGTTGTCGTACGCGTCCTGGCGGGAGCCGCGGGGCTCGAACATGTCGTCGCGAGCGTCGCCGTACCGCTGGCCGGAGCCGTCGTCGTACGAGTGCTGCTGCGGGACGCCTCCCGCCTGCTGCTGGCCCGGTCGGCCGGACGGGCCGCCGCGCTGGACATGCCGCATCCTGCGGGCGCCCTCGGGCTGTGCGCTCCCGCTGCCGCGGCCGTATCCTCGGCCGCCCTGGTCGTCAGGCCAATCGCTCATGTGGACCAGTGTGCCGCGTCCGGCAGGGTGCCATACAGGGCAGGTGGGATTTCGGGTCAGGGCTGTTGCAGAGCTGATGCAAAGCGGCCGGGGCGCGGTCAGGACATACGTCAGACATAGGGTGGAGCCCATGACAGACCTGGCCCCCGGCGCGGAATCGGAGATTCCGGGCAAGCCGACTTCGGCGTCCCGTACGACGCTCAGCCACATCATGACCCACGCCGACACCAACCTCCTCGGGACCGTGCACGGCGGTGTGATCATGAAACTGGTGGACGACGCCGCGGGAGCCGTCGCGGGACGCCACTCGGGCGGTCCCGCCGTCACCGCGTCCATGGACGAGATGGCCTTCCTGGAGCCGGTGCGCGTCGGCGACCTCGTCCATGTGAAGGCGCAGGTGAACTGGACGGGCCGCAGCTCCATGGAGGTCGGCGTGCGGGTCCTCGCCGAGCGCTGGAACGAGTCGACGCCCGCGCAGCAGGTCGGATCGGCCTACCTCGTCTTCGCAGCCGTCGACGCGGACGGCAAGCCGCGGACCGTGCCGCCGGTGCTCCCGGAGACCGAGCGGGACCGGCGCCGCTATCAGGAGGCGCAGATCCGGCGCACGCACCGCCTCGCGCGGCGCCGGGCCATCAAGGAACTGCGTCAGGCACGCGCCGCCGAGGGACTCGACGACTGAGCCCCGGCAGTCGCTAGCGGCACACCACCTGGTCGCCGGTCAGGGCGCCGAACTCGCCTTGGTAGGCGTCCTCCGCCTGCACCGGCCTGATCCGCTTGAAGTCCTGGGCCACGAAGACCTTCAGGGTCGCGCCCAGGCCGTTCACCGGCTTCATGACGCTGCCGGGCAGCGCGGTCGCCAGGGATTTCGCCGAGCGGTCCCAGCGCGGGTCGTACGCGACGACCGTGCGCTTGAGCGGGGCGCCCGGCCAGTTGCCCGGAGCGCGCGTCGTCCGGAAGCCGGTGGACCGCAGCGCGGTGTCGACCTGCTTGCCCAGGCCCGGCCTGCCCGTGCCGTTGTCGACCTGCACCCGGATCTGCTGCGGGGACACGTCGACGATGGCCCGCCTGGCGTGGTGCGCGGCCAGGGGACGGTCCGTGCGGATCGCGTCGAAGAGTTTCACGGACTTCCGCGGGTCCCACTTCAGCGTCGAGCCGATGCCCGGCACGTTCACGCCCTTGTCGAGCAGCGGCACCGTGGTGAACTCCGACGAGCGCGGCGAGAAGCCCCGCATCGCCCGCCCCAGCGAGAGCATCTCGTTCGTGCCGAAGCCGCCGTCGGCCCGGACCGAGCTCAGCAGCGTCCGGCTCACGTCGCGGAACTTGAGCGGGTTGAGCAGCACCCCGCTGCCGGTGGCCTTGGAGATCAGCGCCGCGAGGAACCGCTGCTGGCGGCGCATCCGGCCCAGGTCCGATGAGCCGTCGACGTGCCGGGTGCGGACGTACTGGAGCGCGGCGCCGCCGTTCAGCGTGTGGGTGCCGACGGGCAGATCGAGTCCGGTGTACGAGTCCTTGAGCGGGCGGGCCGTGCAGATCTCGACGCCGCCGAGCACGTCCACGGTCTTCATGAAGCTGGTGAAGTCGACCTCCAGGTAGTGGTCGATCTTGACCTTCGTCATGTTCTCGACGGTCCGTACGGTGAGGTTCGCGCCGCCCTCCGCGTACGCCGCGTTCATCTTGACCGGATGCGGCTTGTGCTTCTCGCCGGAGTTCCGGTCGACGTGCTCGGGCATCTCCGCGTAACTGTCCCGGGGCAGGCTCACGACGCTGGCGCGGTTCCGGTCCTCCGAGATGTGCACGATCATGATCGTGTCCGTGCAGTGACAGGGAGCTCCGCCCAGGCGGTACTTCTCCTTGTCCGCGTCGGTGACCTTGTCGCGGCCGTCGGTGCCCACCAGCAGGACGTTCATGCCGTTGCCCGCCTTGGGGCGGTTCTTCATGTCCTTGAAGGCGTCGACCCGGTCGATCTTGGTGTCGAGGCTCGTGACGACGGCGTGCCCGATCCCGGCCGCGGCGAGCACCGTCAGGGAGAACACCGTCGCCGCCCGCGCGATCCAGCGTGGCCGCCTGCGCCGCTTGACCGGCCGACCCGCGGGCTGCTGCACAGGCTGCCGCGCGCGCGGCGGGCGTTGGCCACGCGGTGGCGGGGTCGGGTAGCGGCGGGGCGGTGTGGGCACGTGAGGGGACACCTCCGCGGTGGCCGGGACGGGTGGGGGAGAGTCTCGATGGGCCGGGGAATATCAGAACCGTAGGCCCATACGATCTGCGACCCGGGGCAGCAGGCCGGGCGGCGCGCGCCGGTGTCCCCCATTCGCGGTAACGTGGCGCCGATGAACGCGACGCCTCACGTGCAGCTTCCTGCCGTTTCCGTGATCATGCCGGTGCTCAACGAGGAACGGCATCTGCGTGCTGCCGTATCCGCGATCCTCGAACAGGATTACGACGGTGAGATGGAGGTCGTCGTCGCGCTCGGTCCCTCCACGGACCGCACGGACGAGATCGCCGCCGAACTGGTCGCCGAGACCGCGGGGCACCGCGCGCGGGTGCAGACCGTCCCGAACCCCACGGGCCGCACGCCCGCGGCCCTGAACGCCGCGATCAAGGCCTCGAGCCACCCGATCGTGGTGCGCGTGGACGGCCACGGCATCCTCTCGCCCGGCTACATCGCCACGGCCGTACGCCTCCTGGAGGAGACCGGCGCGCAGAACGTCGGCGGCATCATGCACGCCGAGGGCGAGAACGACTGGGAGCACGCGGTCGCCGCCGCCATGACGTCGAAGATCGGCGTGGGCAACGCCGCCTTCCACACCGGCGGCGAGGCCCAGCAGGCGGAGACCGTCTACCTCGGTGTCTTCCGCCGCGAGGCCCTGGAACAGCAGGGCGGCTACAACGAAGAGTTCATCCGCGCCCAGGACTGGGAGCTGAACTTCCGCATCCGCGAGGCCGGCGGCCTCATCTGGTTCTCGCCCGAGCTGAAGGTGCAGTACCGCCCGCGGCCGAGCGTGAAGGCCCTCGCCAAGCAGTACAAGGACTACGGCCGCTGGCGGCACGTCGTCGCCCGGTACCACGAGGGCTCCATCAACCTGCGCTACCTCGCGCCGCCGACCGCGGTCTGCGCGATCGCGGCAGGCGTGGTGGTGGGCGCGCTGGTCACGCCCTGGGGCTTCGTCGTCCCCGCCGGCTACCTCGCGGCGATCGCCGCGGGCTCGCTTCCCGCGGGCAAGGGGCTGCCGCTGAAGGCGCGCCTCCAGATCCCGGTGGCGCTCGCGACCATGCACATGTCGTGGGGCTGGGGCTTTTTGACCAGCCCGCGCTCGCTGGCCAAGAGGGTCATCGCATCGCGGCGCCCGGCGGTCCTCAGCGAGGCCTGAGGCACGAGCTCCCCGGCTCGGCCCCGGACCGGGGCCGAGCACGGCCGCAGCGGGTCACTCCCAGGTGAACTTCGGGTTCACGTGCATGCAGGCCTTCTTGTCCGAGCCGTTGAGCGCGTCGGCCGAATCCGGCGTCTTGTCGCTCTGCTTCGACTTGGGGTAGGTGTTCCCCTCCCGCCAGTCGGCGCCGACGACCAGGGTCACCCCGGAGACGTCCGTCGACTTCTTCACCGAACTCAGCTTCATGCCGAGGGACTTGGCGACCCGCTGGGCGTCGCCCTCCAGGTCCGCGCTGGGGAACTTGATGACGGTCTTCTTCTCGGCGAGGACCGTCGTCGTGTCGGCCGCTGCCTTGGTGAAGCCCTTCCCGGCGAGGATCTGGGTGACGGTGCTCGCGCGCCCGCCGACCGGGGCCAGGGTGTCCGAGCGGGTGCCGTTCTGCACCTGCACGGCGATCTCGGCGTCGTCGGCCGCGGGGTCGTCCGAGACCTTCTCCTTGGCGGGCTTCTTCTTGCCCTTGCCGTCCAGCGAGATGTCGTCGCGCACGAGGCGGAAGAGCTGCTCGGCGTCGTCCGGCTTGGGGATCACGCGCGCGCCCACGTACTCGTAGGGCATGGTCGTCATCGTGGTCCGCTCCGGCGAGACCTTCTTGAGCTCGTTGCTCAGGTCGTAGAGCTTCTTGACGCTGCCGAGGCCCTCGTCGACCTTGAGCGCGCTGGTGGCCGTCTCGGCGAGTTTGCGCAGCTTGTTGGGGCTGCTCAGATTGGCGTTCTCGCGCAGCTCGCGCACGAGCGAGTTCATGTACATGTGCTGGGCCTTGGCGCGGCTGATGTCGCTGCCGTCGTCGAAGCCGTAGCGGGTGCGCAGCCACTGCAGGGCCTGCTCGCCCTTGATGGACGTGGTGCCCTCTTCGAGCTTCAGGCCCGAGCCGTGGCCCTGGCTGTCGCGCGAGTGGATGTTGGCGTCCACGCAGACCGGTACGCCGCCGATGGCGTCGGCCATGTCGACCACACCCGAGAAGTCCACTTCCATGAAGTGGTTGATGTGGATGTCGGTGAGCTTCTCCCAGGTGGCGACCGTACAGCCGGGGCCGCCGCGGCCGAGCGTCTGGTTCGTCATCGTCCGCTGCGTGGTGGCCTCGTAGACCTTGCCGTCGTCCGGGTCGGTGCACTTGGGTATGGAGAGCAGGGTGTCGCGCGGCATGCTGATGACCGACATGTTCGTGCGGTCGGCCGACAGGTGCAGGAGCATCTGGACGTCGGCGAGCGGTGTGCCGCCGAAGGTCTCCTTGGCGCCGCCGAGCTTCTGGTTCTCCTTGGAGTCCCGCGCGTCCGAACCGATGAGCAGGATGTTCAGCGGGGTCTGGCCCGCCGCGTTCGGCGTGGGCTCGGGCGCCCGGTGCTCGCCGAGGTTCAGGTCGTCGGTCTCCAGGTTGTTGTTCAGGTGCTGGTACCAGAGGTATCCGACGCCGGCCGTGCCGAGGATCAGCACCGAAAGGACCGTCGCCGACCAGCGCAGTATCCGGCGTCTTGGACGCGGCGCCCGCGGGCCCCCGCTTCCGCTGCGATGCCGCTGCTTGCCGCCGTCCGCCGGTGGTTTCCCGCCTTCGTGCTGCGGGCTTTCTTCCAAGCCAAGATCACTTGCGTGCGGGGCACGTTCTCGCGCCCCCTCCCCACGCACGCTGCTCTTCCCCATCCCCTGCCCCTCCCCGCGCCCCCGGCGCTCCCCGCGCCAGCCCGAATTACGGCCATCCTGCGCCTTGTTAGACGCAGAATGGCCGCTTCAGGTCACTTGGCACACACAGTCTTGTCAGCTTCGACCTTCTGGATGTCCTTCGGCGCCTTCGACGGGGCGCTGATGGAAACCCCGGCCCCCTTGAAGTCGCTGCCGAGCGTCAGCTTGATGGCGGGGAGCCCCTGCGAGTTCTTCTCGCTCTTCCCCGGCTTCATCGCGGAGCCCGAGAGCCCCATGACGTCGGCGAGCCGCCGGGCCTGGTCGGCCTGGTCGGGTGCGTACTCCAGCGTCGTCTTCTTGATGTCGGACGGCGCGTTTCCGAGCTGGCTTGCCTTGGACATGCCCTCAGTGTTCTGCAAGTACGTGAGAGTTGCCTGAGCGGCGCCGGTCTTCCCGCTGCCGTTGTAGATGTTGACCCGCACGTCGGAGGCCGCGGACTTGCTGCCCTTGAGGCGGGCGGCGACCTCCGCCTTCTCCTTCTTCTCCTGCTTCTTCACCGCGGTCAGCGACTCGTCGGCGCGCATCATGGCGAAGAGCTGCTCGGCCTTCTCCTCGTTCGGGACGACCGTCGTGTGGACCTTCTCCGCCGGGTTGTCGACGACGGGCACGGTCGCGAAGCTGAGGTTCTTCATGTCGAACTTGCCGAGCTCCATGCCCAGGTCACGGAGTTTCATGATGTCCGCGATCTTGGAGTCGACGGTGAGCGCCTCGGTGCCCGCTTCGGCCAGCTTTATCATCTTCGACGGGCTGGTGAGCGTGTCGTTCGACTTGAGCTTGCGCATGAGCGAGCTGAGGAACTGCTGCTGGAGCTCGATGCGGCTCAAGTCGCCGCCGGTGCCCACGGAGTGGCGCGTGCGGACGAACGCCAGCGCGTCCTCGCCCTCGATGGTGTGCTTGCCCGCGGGCAGATTCAGATGCGAGTCCGGGTCGTCGATGTCCTTGGCCAGGCAGACGTCCACGCCGCCGACGGCGCTGGAGAGCGTCTTGACCGCGTTGAAGTCGGCCACCATGAAGTGGTCCATCTTTATGCCGGTGATCTCGGTGACCGTACGCATGGTGCAGCTGGGCGTGCGGTCGCTCTGTCCCAGGCTCTCGTTGAAGCGGACGCCCTGCGAGCCGGGGATCGTCTTCTCGGTGCCGTCCTCCATCGTCGTCGGGCAGTCCGGAATGTCCGTGATCATGTCACGCGGGATGCTCAACGCGGTGGCGTTCGTACGGTCCTTGGAGACGTGCAGCAGGATCGTCGTGTCGGCGTGACCGAGGCTGCCCTTGTCGCCGTACTTCTCGTTGCCCTTGCCGCTGCGCTTGTCCGTGCCCATCACCAGGATGTTGATGGCACGGTCCTTGCTGAAGCCGCCGGTGCCCGCGCCGTCGTCGTTGATGGAGGTGATGTTGTCGTTCAGGTGCTGGTAGTAGAGGTACCCGGCGGTACCCGTCGCGACCAGGACAAGGGCGAGCGTGCCGCCCGTCCACACCAGGGCCTTCTTGCCCTTGGACTTCTTCGGCTTCTGCTTGCGCCGCCCGCTCGCGGGCTCCGGCTGCGGAGCCCGGCGTCTGCGCTGTGGCGGCACGTCCCGCTGTTCGTCACGTGAGTCACGTGAGTCACGCCCGTCACGGCGCTCGTCGCGTCGGCCGTCACGGCCGCGCGTTCCCTGGCGTGACGAGGACCGCGTCGATCTGCGGGGTCCGGGCACTGCCGACTGCCCTCCGGAGGGGCTCAGTCGCAGTTCGTAATCGCCGGTGTTCGGGTTGAGTACCCACTGGTCTGCGGGGTCGATGTTCTCCGCCCGCCCACGGCCTTGCGCGTCCACGGTTGTCTGCGTCCTCCGTCGGGGCCACGCGGCGCCTTTCCCCCCTCAGACAAGGCGCTCGGTCAGTCGTCCAGCGGTGCGCGGCCATGAAGGGCCTGCGCACCGGATCGCTCACACTATCCGGCCAGTTCAGCGCTGAACGACGCCGGTGACAAATTCCACTCCCCTACAACTGGGCAATCCGCCCTATTTCTTTGTGCGGGCGGTCTTGCGCTTGAGCATGGCTTTACTCGCAGGTCGTTCCGGCGGCCGTGTTGCCCCGGAATGTGGGGGCGGGGCTCGGCGTATCGGCGGGGTCGTCCGGCTTCTCGTCGCTCTCGTAGTCGTACTCACCGGAGTCTTCGTACTCGTCGTACTCATCGTGTTCGCCGGACCCCGAAGAGTCGTCCTGGCGGCCCTCCGCCTGTTCGTTGCTGGGGGTCGGGGCGGGCTCCTCGCGTGTCACCTGAAGAGGTTCGTCCGTTCGGAGCCGGGAGAAAAGCTCGTCCGCCGCGGGTTCGACGAGTTCATCCCGATTGGCGTCGTAGGCATAGGACCGCCGCGGCACCGTGAGGAACTGCACCTGTTCTGTGGGGATGTTGCGCATGCCGCGCACCAGTTCGTACAAACCACGCAAACTCGCAAGTGCCGGGTCGGTCGTCAGCGAAGAAGTCGCCGCGTCCAGAACGGGATAGAGCTTCGCCGGATTCAGCAGGACGTCATTGCTCTGCACCTTGTTGACGAGTGCCGCGAGGAACTGCTGCTGGCGGTCCATCCGGTCGGTGTCACTGCCGTTGCCGATGCTCTTGCGGGCCCGCACATAGCCGAGCGCCTGTTCGCCGTCGAGGGTCTGCATGCCCGCGGCGATCTTCAGATGGGCGGCCTTGTCGTTGATCGGCCGCTTGAGGCAGACCTGTACGCCGTCGACCGCGTCGACCATGTCCTTGAACCCGGCAAAGTCCACGACCATGTGGTGGTCGACGCGGATCTTCGTCATCTTCTCGACCGTACGAATGGTGCAGGCCGTCCCGCCGAACTCGTACGCCCAGTTGAACTGGGCGAACTGGGCCCGCGTCCGCGTCCCGTCGGGCTTGCGGCAGCTGGGCAGGTTCACCATCACGTCCCGCGGGATCGACACCGCGGTCGCGCTCTTCCGGTCGGCCGCGAGGTGCAGCAGGATCGTGGTGTCCGAGCGCTGGGTGCCCGGATCGCGGCCGTACTTCTTGTTGCCGCGGCCCGCCCGGGTGTCGGAGCCGATGAGCAGGATGTTCTGCGCGCCGTGCACCAGCGCCGTCGGGCGCTCCTTCTCGTAGCGGGCGAGCTCGGCCGCGGCGTCCGTGTCCTTGGTGATGTTGCCGTCGAGCTTCTTGTAGATCGCCCACCCGGCGCCCCCGGCCACCAGGACGACCCCGGCCGCCCCCACCGCCGTCCAGCGCAGCCAGCGCCGCCTGCGCCGGGCGATGCCCTCACCGGTGGGGCTGGAGCCCGCGCCGGGTGCGTGCGTGCCCGGCGTCTCAGGCATGGCGCCGTCCGGGTCCGGGCGATCCGGTCCGGCGGGCATGCCTGCGGTGTCGGACACGTCTACGTCCACCCCTCATCGCGACGTCGGTGCAAGGTGCGCTTCTACGACCATGGACCGGCGTGACGCCGGGGGCCTGCGGACCGGGGTGCGGGCTGGGCCGAACGGGGGACGGCGGGGGTAGCCGGGGGAGCGGGGGAGGGGTGCGCGGGCGTGCCGGTTACTTGGCGGTGGCGGTGACCCGCTCGTCCTCGATCCGCTTCGCCAGGCCGTCCCCGGACAGCTGGTCGAGATGGCGGCAGAGCACCACGGAGCCACCGGACGCCAACGGGGCGTACAGACCGGAGCTCAGGCCCTCCCAGGTGTCGTACGACAGACCTGAGAGCAGCCGGGAGCCGGGCGCGAGCCCCAGCGTCCCGGCATCGGCGCGGGCCCGCTCCACCAGCTCCGCACCCGTCAGCTCGCCTGCGCCGCCGACGGCCAGAGCGGTCTCGTCCGGGTCCACGGGCGCGTACGGGGCGAAACGGTCGCCCTGGCTCGGCACCTCGACCGCGTAGTCGGCGAAGCCCGCGGGAGCCTGCGGGAAGCGCCCGCCGAGCGGCCGCAGCGCGAGCGCGACCCGCTCCCCGGAGCAGGCGCGCGCCGCGTCGAGCGCGTCGGGGCCGCTGACGACGAGATCGGCACCGGCCGGGTCGCCGCCCACATCCGCGACGACGCCGACGGAGGAACAGGCGAGCAGCCACACCGCCGTCTGCCAGTGCGCGGGCAGCAGCAGCGCGAGCCGGTCGCCGGGTTCGGCGGCGAGGTCGCCCTGGAGGAGATTGGCGGTCTTGGCCACCCAATTGGCGAAGGTGGCCACGGACAATTCCACGCGTTCGCCGGTGGCGTCGTCGTAGAAGGTGATGAGCGGGCGGCCCGGGTCCGCGGCGAGCGCGGATCGCAGCAGGTCGGCAGGGGTGCGGTCGGTGGCGTTCACGGGCGCAAGGGTACGCGCGTGATCCTGTGCCCCCGGGCGTGGCGGGGGAGTTCGGGCCACCGGTTCGGCGGACACGAACGGACGGATTCGGCGGACAGGAACAGACGGACCGTCAATTCCGCAATGGACAGAAATGCCCGACTGTGCCAACTATCAGTCGTATGCGTGGATTTCTAGCTTCCTCGATCGGCGTCACGTGTGCGGCCGCCCTGGCGCTTCCCCTCACCCTGCCGTCGTCCGGCGCCCGTGCCGAGACTCCAGCCGTCCAGTCGCAGGCCGGACGATCCGCGGAGTCGGTCGCGGGCAGTACCCAGTCCCTTCCGCTCGCACCGCTCGGCTCCGACCGCTCGCCGGGCGGCGGCGCCTCCGGCGAACAGGGCCTGCTCCAGCGCGAGGTCCGGCCCTTCTCCCTCGTCGGCGTCGTCTGGGACGACCCGGACGACGAACTGAACGGCAGCGTCCAGGTCCGCACGCGCGCGACCGGCACCGACAACTGGTCGGCCTGGCAGGCCGTCGAGACGCACAACCACGAACACGCCGCCGACCCGGACGCCGAGGAGCGCGCCTCGGGCAGGGTCCGCGGCTCCACCGCACCCCTGTGGGTCGGCGACTCGGACGGGGTCGAGATCCGCGTACGGGGTGAGGCGGAGAAGCGGCACGGGGGCGGGGCGGCGCGGGACCGCGCGATCGCGGGGGCTCCCGCCGGGCAGGCCCTGCCGGAAGGCCTGCGCGTCGAACTCGTCGACCCCGGCGCCGAGCCGGCCCCGCTGGCCGCCCGGCCCCAAGGCGCCCAGACCGCCGCCCTGACGAGCGAGAGCGCCGCCGTCCTGCCCGCGCTCAGCAAGCAGGAGACGGAGGCCGACCTCGCCGCGGCCCGGGGCCCGGAGTCCGCGGGGAAGGCCAAGCCCTACGTGGGACCCCGGCCGCGCATCATCACGCGCAAGGGCTGGGGCGCGAACGAGAAGCTCCGCGAGAAGAAGTTCGCGTACACGAAGACGGTGAAGGCCGCCTTCGTGCACCACAGCGCGTCCGGGAACAACTACAGCTGCTCACAGGCGGGATCCGTGCTGCGCAGCATCTACCGCTACCACGTCAAGAGCAGCGGCTGGCGTGACTTCGGCTACAACTTCGCGGTCGACAAGTGCGGAAACATCTACGAAGGACGTGCCGGAGGTGTGGCCAAGCCCGTCCTAGGGGCCCACACTCTCGGTTTCAACACCAACAGCACGGGCATCGCCGTCATCGGCAGCTACGGCTCCTCCAATCCGCCCGCGGCCGCCGTCAACGCGATCGCCCGACTGACTGCGTGGAAACTCGGCCTGTACGGAGCGAACCCGCGAGGATCGACATATCTGAAGTCCGGGGGTGGCAATCTGTACAAGAAAGGCAGGAACGTCCGGCTCCATGTGATCTCCGGGCACCGTGACGGCTTCGCCACGGAATGCCCCGGTATCCGGCTGTACAAGAAGCTGAGCAAGGCCCGCTCGACCTCGGCCCGTCTCCAGGGACGCTGAGGCAGCAGCACACCGCACGACCCGCACAGCGCGCTGCACGATCTGCAAAGCCATCTGCATACACTGGCCGGCCGCGACTCAAGTTCGGCCGGCCCCAGCAGGAAGCAGAGACGACAGGTGACAGAAGCGATCCTCCTGGTCGGCGGCAAGGGCACCCGGCTGCGTCCGCTCACGGTGCACACCCCCAAACCGATGGTTCCGGCGGCAGGCGTCCCGTTCCTCACCCACCAGCTGGCGCGGGCCCGCGCGGCAGGCGTGGAGCACATCGTCCTGGCGACCTCGTACCTCGCCGAGGTCTTCGAGCCGTACTTCGGCGACGGCTCGGCCCTCGGTCTCCACATCGAGTACGTCACCGAGACCGAGCCCCTGGGCACGGGCGGCGCGATCCGCAACGTGGCGTCGCGCCTCCACTCGGGACCCGACGAGCCGGTCCTGATCTTCAACGGCGACATCCTGACCGGCCTGGACATCCGGGCCCTGGTCACGACGCACGAGGAGTCGGGAGCGGACGTCTCCCTGCACCTCACGAAGGTCACCGACCCGCGCGCCTTCGGCCTCGTGCCGACCGACGACACGGGCAGGGTGCAGGCCTTCCTGGAGAAGCCGCAGACCCCCGAGGAGATCGTCACCGACCAGATCAACGCGGGCGCGTACGTGTTCCGCCGCTCGGTCATCGACACCATCCCCGTGGGCCGGCCCGTCTCCGTCGAGCGCGAGACGTTCCCCGACCTCCTCGCCTCCGGAGCCCATCTCCAGGGCATGGTCGACTCGACGTACTGGCTTGACCTGGGCACGCCCCAGGCCTTCGTACGCGGCTCCGCCGACCTGGTCCTCGGCCGCGCCCCGTCCCCCGCGATCCCCGGCCGCTGCGGCGACCGCCTGGTCCTGCCGACCGCCACGGTCGCCCCGGACGCGAAGCTCACCGGCGGCACGGTCGTCGGCGAGCACGCGGTGATCGGCGAGGGCGCCCGGGTGGACGGCAGCACGATCCTCGCGGGCGCGGTCGTCGAACCGAACGCGGTGATCACGGACTCCCTGATCGGCGAGAGCGCGAAGGTGGGTGCCCGCACGATCCTCACCGGCGCGGTGATCGGCGACGGCGCGAACGTCGGCCCCGACAACGAACTACGGGACGGCGTACGGGTGTGGTGCGGGGCGGAGCTGCCGGCGGGGGCGGTGCGGTTCTCGTCGGACCAGTAACCCTCAGCCCGTCCGGCGTTTGAGGACGAACTCGGCGGAGCCGGTGATGACGTTCACCAAGGCCCCCGCGCCAGCGGCCCGCGGCGCAGCCGCAATGAGATCCAGCCGGGAAGGGGCGGGGTCGGGGAAGAGAAGCCCTTACCCTCGTACAGATGTCATCCCGTTTCGCCCCCCGCACCACCCCCACCCGCACCACGGTGCGCGGCGGCGAAACGGTCGTACCCCGGGGCACGCCCCACCACCCCACAACGGGCCGGACCCGCACCTGGACCCCGCCCTACCCCCTGAACATGGGCCTGACATTGGGCCCCCTGCGAAGGGGCCCCGCGGACCCCACGTTCCGCGCGACCCCCGACGGCTCGGCCTGGCGGACCAGCCGCACCCCGGAGGGCCCCGGCACACTCAGGGTCGCCCTCCGCGCGGAGTCGGTCGAGGCGGAGGCATGGGGCCCCGGAGCCACCTGGCTCCTGGACCAACTCCCGCACCTCCTGGGCGAATCAGACACCCCAGAGGATTTCACCCCCCGCCACCGCCTCCTCGCGGCAACGGCACACCGCCGCCCCGGCCTCCGCCTGCTCCGCACGGGCCTGGTCCTGGAGTCCCTGATCCCGTCGATCCTGGAACAGAAGGTCACGACGGACGAGGCGTACCGCGCGTGGCGCCTCCTGGTCCGCAAGTTCGGCGAGCCGGCCCCCGGCCCGGTCCCCGCCCAACTGCGCATGCACGTCATGCCGGACCCGAGGACCTGGACCCTGATCCCGTCCTGGGAGTGGCACAAGGCGGGCGTGGACGACAAGCGCGCGTCGACGATCCTGCGGGCGGCACGCGTCGCCGCGCGCATGGAGGAGGCGGCGACGATGGAGCCGCTCCAGGCGCAGGCCCGCCTGGAGCTGATCCCGGGCATCGGCCCGTGGACATCGGCGGAGACGATCCAGCGCAGCAACGGTGCACCGGACGCGGTCACGGTGGGCGACCTCCACCTGCCGGGCATCATCGGCTACGCCCTGGCGGACAACCGCACGGCGGACGACGAGGAAATGCTCCGCCTCCTGGCCCCCTACGAGGGCCAACGCCACCGGGCGGCCCGCCTCATCCTCCTGAGCGGCCGCACCCCCGCCCGCAGAAAACCGGGCATGCCGAAGTTCGACATAGCCAAGATCTGAGCGCCCCGTAGGGGCCGCGGGGACCAGCACGAGCCCCGTAAGGGGCGCGGGGCTGTGACATTTGCGGCTCCGCCGCGTGGGCGCGACAAGCCCCCACAACCCGCAGCAAAGGCGCAGCCAGCCAAGCCGCAGCCAAGCCGAGGCCGCAGGCCGGCCAGACCCCGCTACAGAACCCGTACGAAGTCCCCCGCATCCCGCGAGGCCCGAGCCGCAGGCTCACCCGCGGGGTGCCCCACGGCCACCGCCCCCATCGGATCCCACGAGCCCGGAAGCCCGAGAACGTCCCGTACGACGTCCCGGCAGAACATCGTCGACGAGACCCACGCGGACCCGAGCCGCTCCCCGGCCAGCGCGACGAGGAAGTTCTGCACCCCGGCCCCGGCGGCGACCACGAACATCTCCCGCTCGGCCGCGTCCCGCCGCTCGTCCCCGTACGTGTGGGAGCCGTCCATGACGAGGCAGGGCACCACCAGGTAGGGCGCCCTGCGCAGGACGTCCCCGCGCCGCACCCGCTTCTCGATGGACTCCGGAGACTTCCCGTCCCGCCGAAGGTCCGCGACCCACGCGTCCCGCATCGCGTCGAGCAGCCGCACCCGCGCGTCCTCGGATTCGAGCAGGACGAACCGCCACGGCGTCGTGTGATGCGGGGCGGGCGCGGTCACCGCAGCCGCCACGGCCCGCCTGACGGCTCCGGGGTCCACCGGCTCGTCCGTGAACTCCCGGACGGTCCGCCGCTGCGTCACGGCCTCACGTACGGCCTCGGACGTGCCGAGCCGGAACATGTCGTCGCGGGAGCCGCGCACCATGACGCGAGCCCCCTCGTCGGACGCCCCGGCCCCGCCCACGACGTGCGAAAGACCCCGGACCACCGCGACCGGCAGCCCCTCGGCCTTCCCCTTGACGAGATCCCCGGCGGCGGCGAGCTCGTCCGCGGTGGCGACCACCGTCGCGCTCAGCGGATTGCCGTACGCGTCCACGCCGCCGCGCAGGTCGTCGAGGACCCGCACGCCCGCCGCGCCGATGGCGACATCGGTGAGGCCGTTGCGCCAGGGCCGCCCGAAGGTGTCCGTGACGACGACGCCGACGTCCACGCCAAGGGCGTCCCGCAGCCCGTCCCGCACCGCGCGCGCCGAGGCGTCGGGGTCCTCGGGCAGCAAGAGGACGGTCCCGGAAGCCGTGTTCGACGCGTCGACACCGGCGGCGGCCATCACCAGGCCCTGCCGGTTCTCGACGATGCGCAGGGTCCCGCGCCGCGCCACGACCCGTACCGTCTCCGCGTCGATGGCCGCCTCGCGGTCGCCCGCCTCGACGATCCGCCCCTCGGCCTTGCTGACGATCTTCGAGGTGACCAGGAGCACGTCACCGTCGGCGAGCGTCGGCTCGGCGGCGGCGATCAGCTTGGCGAGATCGTCCCCCTGCCGCACCTCGGGAAGACCGGGCACGGCCCACACACGAAACGACGGGGAGCCCCCCGCTGCCGAGGACGTCACGCCCGTACCTCCTCTGCGAGGGCGAGCGCCGCGCGCGCCATCTCGGCGGTCGCGTCGACGTCGCTCATCATCAGCGGAATCGCCCGGCACCGGATCCCCGCCGACTCGACGCGCTCCACGACCCCGGCGTCCACCGTGTCGACGAGCCACCCGTCGAGCAGCCCGCTTCCGTAGTGCTCGGCGACCGCGGCGGCCGTGGACTCCACGCCCACCGCGGCGAGCACCTTGTCGGCCATGCCCCGCACGGGCGCGTCCCCGACGATGGGGGAGAGCCCGACGACGGGCACGCCCGCGTCGGCGATGGCCTCGCGGATCCCCGGCACGGCGAGGATCGTGCCGACGCTCACCACGGGGTTGGACGGCGGGAAGAGCACGATGTCCGCCTCGGCGATCGCCTCCAGGACGCCGGGCGCGGGCTTGGCCTGGTCGGCGCCGACCGGCACGACGGCGTGCGCGTCCACGGACGCCCGCAGGCGCACCCAGTACTCCTGGAAGTGCACGGCCTTCTGCTCGCCGTCGACCGTGACGGCGACATGCGTCTCGACGCGGTCGTCCGACATCGGGATGAGCCGCACGCCGGGCTGCCAGCGCTCGCACAGCGCTTCCGTCACCGCGCTGAGCGGGAATCCGGCGGCCATCATCTGGGTCCGCACGATGTGCGTGGCGAAGTCCCGGTCGCCGAGCCCGAACCACTCGGGCCCCACTCCATAGGCCGCGAGTTCTTCCTTGACCTTGAACGTCTCGTCCGTACGCCCCCAGCCCTGCTCTTCGTTGATGCCGCCGCCGAGGGTGTACATCACGGTGTCGAGGTCGGGGCAGACCTTGAGGCCGAACAGGTGGATGTCGTCACCGGTGTTGCCGATGACGGTGATGTCCGCGTCAGGCGCGGCTTTCTTGAGCCCGCGGAGGAAACGGGCGCCGCCGATACCGCCGGCCAGGACCACAATGCGCATGGGCCCAAGCATGTCAGGCAGGTACGACAGCGCGTCAGGCGGTTACGACATCTCCGGCCGCGTGAGCGGTGTCCCGTACGCCGCACCGCGCCGCGTGCATCGGCATGTCGGTCAGGCCGGGGTAGTAGACGTGCAGGCTGACGGCGGGTTCCAGGGAGTCGTTGACGACGTCGTGGACGTATCCGGGCGCGAACACGCGCTGGGACCCGGCGTCGAGCGTGCGCTGCCCGCGTTCCGTACGCTCCGTCAGTTCGCCCTCAAGGACCGTCAGTACGCCGGAGGAGAGGCCGTGGTCGTGCGGGCCGCTGCCCTGTCCGGGCACCCAGGAGAGCAGCCAGACCTCGTAGCCGGGACCGGTGCGCAGGCGGTGGTACCAGCGGCTCGTCGCGTCGTACTCGACGAGGTGGGCCCACTGTGCGCGGTCGGCCGCGATGGCGCGGGCCATGCCGACGAACTCGGCCACGGTGGCGGGGTGCTCGCGGGCGGGCTGCAGGAGGTGCGTGACTTCGAGGATGTCGCCGGCGATCTGGAGGTCGCTGTCGCTGTTCATGGTGCGGTGGTTCCTCAACGTGAGAGTGCTGGGGTGTCGCGACGGAAGGTGGAGCGGAGAAGCGGCTCAAAGAAGGAGAAGCGGGAGAAGCTCAGAGGCTCGGCTCGACGAGCTTGGCGGACTTCACTTCAGGGAGGCTCGAGCGAGGGAACGCCGGAGCGGGCTCAACAGCTGGAAGCGGGTGGCCTCAACAGCTGGAACAGGAACAGCGACAGCGCGCGTGGACAGCACCGAGGAGCCCGCTGGTGCGGGTCGTCGAGAGAGCCAAGTTCGCGAGCATGCCCACTAGGAGACCGGGTCACACCTTCCCTGTCAACTCTATGTCCGTTATGTGAGACATGTTTCACCTCTTCCGGTTGTTCTTCGAGGTGAAAGGTTTGTGCACCGGGTGCACGGGACACCCAGGGGACACGTTGCGCTTCAACCGGCGCGACCGGCACGTAAACCCCGTCGCGATCCCGTGACCCGAATGTGATCCGCTTCGCTTCGGCGGACGGTTCGCAACGGGATCGATCTCCGTGGCGTCCTTCCCTGGTGAGGGTGGTCGGTGAGGACGGTCGCAGGGCACTCGGAACGGACCGCTGACGGCTGTCAGGGTTTATGCCGATTTGAACACTTTCCGCATTACCTTGGTTCCGCAGGGTGAATAAGGGGCCCAATAGCAGATCTCGGCTTGACTGGCCCGGATCGGCACACTTGTAATTTCACTCGTGTCGTTCAGCCGAAATCGGTAACGGCAAGCACCGCGGGGACGCACAGACAGACGAGGGGCGCACATGACCGAGCTGGTTCAGGAACTGCTGGTCGAGGACGCGGACGAGGAACTCGGCTGGCAGGAGCGCGCGCTGTGCGCCCAGACCGACCCCGAGTCCTTCTTCCCCGAGAAGGGCGGCTCCACGCGAGAGGCCAAAAAGGTCTGCCTCGCCTGCGAGGTTCGCTCGGAATGCCTTGAGTACGCACTGGCGAACGACGAGCGGTTCGGAATCTGGGGCGGTCTTTCCGAGCGCGAGCGCCGTCGGCTGAAGAAGGCGGCCGTCTGAATACCAGCCAGTTCGGAACGGGCAGGAGACCGCGAGCAAGAGCCTGTTCCGCCCGAACAATCGGCACACACCCCTACGTAACGAACAGCCCGCCGCCCGTGGGTCGTCCACAGGCGGCGGGCTGTTGTGATGCCAGCCGTTAGTGTGGGGCCCCGTCCGAGACGCCCCGGCGCCCCCATGAAGCGCAGGCGTCCACCGCAGTCCATCGAACCGGGGCCCTCACCTCGATGTCCGTGCACAGCCATTCGGCAGCCGCTCACCACGACGCTGCCGCTCCTGAGTTCCCGCGGCACGTCGTCACCGCCGTGATCGTCTCCCACGACGGCGCCCGCTGGCTGCCCGACGCCCTGGCCGGCCTGCTCGGCCAGGAGCGCCCGGTGCAGAACGCCGTGGCCGCGGACACCGGCAGCGCGGACGACTCCGCCCGCCTGGTCACCGAGGCACTCGGCCCCGACCGCGTCCTGCACCTGGCCCGGCGCTCCGGCTTCGGCACCGCCGTCGACGAGGCGAACCGCACCGCCGGCGTGCTGACACCGGAAGAGCTGCCGTATCTGAAGCGCCCCAGCGGCTGGGACCCGGTCAGCCGGACCTGGCGCGACGAGGCCTACGACCTCCCCGATCTGCCGCACGGCGAGCCCGAGCAGTGGCTGTGGCTGCTGCACGACGACTGCGCGCCCGAGCCCGGCGCCCTCGCCGAACTGCTCCGCGTCGTGGAGAACGAACGCGAGGTCGGCAAGGACGTCGCGATCGTCGGCCCCAAGCTGCGCGGCTGGTACGACCGCCGCCAGCTCCTGGAAGTCGGCGTCTCCATCGCCAACAGCGGCCGCCGCTGGACCGGCATCGACCGGCGCGAACAGGACCAGGGCCAGCACGACCACGTACGGCCTGTCCTCTCCGTGTCCACCGCGGGCATGCTGATCCGGCGTGAGGTCTTCGAGGAACTGGGCGGGTTCGACCGGCGCCTTCCGCTCATGCGCGACGACGTCGACCTGTGCTGGCGCGCCCAGAACGCGGGCCACCGCGTCCTGATCGCCCCCGAAGCCGTCGTGCGGCACGCCGAGGCCTCGTCCCGCGAGCGCCGCACCGTCGACTGCGTCGGCCGTACGTCCACGTCGCCGCACCGCGTGGACAAGGCGGGCGCCGCCTACACCCTGCTCGTCAACGCCCGCGCGGCCGTGCTGCCCTGGGTGCTCGTCCGGCTCGTGGTGGGCACCCTGCTGCGCACCGTCGCGTATCTGGTCGGCAAGGTGCCCGGCCAGGCCCTCGACGAGGTCGCCGGTCTCCTCGGGACGCTGCTGCGGCCGGGACGCATCGCCGCCGCCCGCAAGAAGCGCGGCAGATCGGCGCTCGAACCCGCCGAGATGCGGCCGCTCTTCCCGCCGCCGGGCGCCACCGTGCGCGCCACCGTCGAACAGGTCGCCGGCAATCTCATCGGCCGCTCCGACCCCGAGGCCGTCACCGGCGCCGGACGCCACGGAACCGTCGAATCCGGACCCGGCGGCGACGACGCGGACTTCCTCCAGGTCGAGCAGTTCGCACGGCTCAAGCGCCTGGCCCGCAAGCCGGGCCCGATGCTCTTCGTGGTGCTCCTGTTCGCCTCGCTCATCGCCTGCCGCGAACTCCTCGGCAGCGGTGCGCTCGCGGGCGGCGCGCTGCTTCCCGCACCCGGCGACTCCTCCGGCCTCTGGGCCCGCTATCTGGACGCCTGGCACCCCGTGGGGACCGGCGGCACACAGTCCGCGCCGCCCTACATCGCGCTCGTCGCGGGGCTCAGCACCCTGATGTTCGGGTCCACCGGACTCGCGGTCACGGTGCTCCTCGTCGGCTCGGTGCCGCTGGCCGGATTCGCCGCCTACTTCGCCTCACGGCCGCTCGTCGAGTCGCGTCTGCTGCGCGCCTGGGCCTCGGTCGCGTACGCCTTCCTGCCGGCCGCCACGGGAGCGCTCGCGGGCGGGCACATCGGCACCGCCGTCCTCGCGATCCTGCTGCCGCTCATGGCGCGCGCGGGCATCGCGGCGAGCGGACTGACCTCGGCGGAGGGCAACCGTGGGAGCTGGCGCGCCTCATGGGCGTTCGCGCTGCTCCTGACGATCACCACCGCGTTCACGCCGGTCGTGTGGCCGATCGCCCTGGTGCTCGGTCTCGCGCTCCTCGTGGTGCGCAGGGGCGACATCACGGCGTACGGCCTGCGCTTCCTCGCCGCCCTGGGCACCCCGCTCCTGATCCTCGCGCCCTGGTCGCTCTCACTGCTGCCCTTCGGCTTCTTCGGCGAGGCGGGCCTGGAGTTCGGCACGGGTTCCGCGACCGGGCTCGACCTGCTCGGCAGCAGCCCCGGCGGCCCCGGCACCGTGGACGGCCTTCTGCTCATCGGCATCGTCCTCGCCGCCCTCGCCGCGCTCCTGCGCACCGAGCGGCAGTCCGCCGTCCGCACCGCCTGGCTCGCCGCGCTGGTCTCGCTGGTCTTCGCGGCGCTCTCGAACGGCTCGGCGTGGGCGGGACCCGCCACCCTGGGGTACGGCATCGCGCTCCTCGCCGCCGCCGCGCTCGGTGCCGACGGGGCACGCACGCGTGTCGCCGAGCAGAGCTTCGGCTGGCGTCAGCCGGTGGCCGTCCTCATCGCCTTCGCGGCCGCCGCGGGACCGCTGCTCGTCGCCGCCGGATGGATGATCCGCGGCGCCGACGGCCCCCTGGAGCGGCGCGATCCCGTGCAGGTGCCCGCGTTCGTCGCCGAGGAGAGCGGCACGCAGGACCAGGCCCGCACGCTCGTCCTGGACAGCGAGTCGGCCGCCCGGGTCTCGTACACGCTGGTCCGCGGATCGGGCGCCCGGCTCGGGGACGCCGAGCTCGCCGAGGCAGGCGGCTCGAACCAGCACCTCGACAAGATCGTCGCCCGGCTCCTCGCGGGCTCCGGCGCCGACCAGGCCGACCAGCTCGGCGGTTTCGCCGTGCGCTACGTCCTCGTACGCGACGGCGCGCCCCGCCAGATGAGCCGCACCCTGGACTCCACGCCCGGCCTCACCCGGCTCAGCCAGGAGGACGGCAGCGCCCTGTGGCGCGTGGACCGCCAGGTCTCGCGCGCCGCGATCGTGCCCGGATCCGGCGACCCGCAGCCGGTCGCCGCGGGCCCCGTGGAGCTGCACACGAACATCCCGGCCGGTGACGAGGGCCGCACGCTGCGGCTCGCCGACGCGGTCGACGAGGGCTGGACGGCGACCCTGGACGGCCGCCCGCTGACCGCGACGACGCTGGACGGCTGGGCGCAGGGCTTCGAACTGCCCGCGACGGGCGGCCGCCTGGACGTCACCCATGACGCGCCGGTGGGCCACACGGGCTGGCTGTGGGCGCAGGGAGCGCTCGCCGTGGTCCTGGTGGTCATGGCCCTTCCCGGCCGCCGCAGGCACGTGGACGACGACCTCCCCGACGAGCCCGTCATCCCGGCCCAGCCGGTCGAGGGCGAGGGACGCAGGGCACGCAGGCTGCGGGCCGCCCAGGCCGAGCAGGAAGCGGCGCAGGCACAGGCGGGCGCCGGACAGGACGACGCCGGTGCGCCGCCGCCCCCTCCCGCTCCCGCGGCCCCTCCCGCCGCTCCGGAGGAGGACGCCTTCGCCGCGGTGCCCCAGCAGCAGTCGTACGAGGAGTGGGAGGCCCCCGCGCACGCGGGTGTCGACTACGGCACGTACCAGGGCGAGCAGCAGTACCAGGACGCGCAGTATCAGGCGGGCGGCTACGACCAGAGCGCGTACCAGGACCCCTACCAGGGCGGCCAGTACGACCCGTACGCCTACGGAGGCGCGCAGGGCGGCGGCGAGCAGTACGGGCAGCCGTACGACCCCGTGTACGGGCACCAGCAGCCTCCGGTGCCGCCGCAGCCCCCGCAGCCGCCGCACGGCACCGACAGTGAGCGCCCCGACGGGAGCCAGCAGTGAACCGCACGACCCAGTCCCTGATCGCCGCGGTGGCCGCGCTCGCCGCCGTCACCGGATTCGCGGTGGCCAACGCGCCCGACGGCAGCGGCGACGACGGCGCGAAGGCGGCCGCGCGGCTGCCCGTGGAGCGCTCCAGCCTGCTCTGCCCGGTGCCCAGTTCGTCCGACCTCGCCGAGACCTCGTACACGGCGTTCACGCCCAAGGGCGAGGGCGACGGCGAGGCGGGCAAGGCGGAACTGCTGCCCGCGACCAGGGAATTGACGGACGCTCCGAAGGGCGGGGACAACAAGGAGGCGAAGAAGGCCGCCAAGCCGTTCCTGACGCCGAAGACACCGGGCAAGCCCGTCACCGGCGAGGAGTCCGGGGGCAGCGCACCCGCGCTGCTCGGCACCGCCGACGGCAAGCTGGCCCCCGGCTGGACGGTCCAGCAGACCACCAAGTACGCGGTGGGCAGCGGCCGCGGCGTCCAGGGCACCAACTGCACGGCCCCCGACACGGACTTCTGGTTCCCCGGCGCGAGCACCGACAAGGACCGCAGCGACTACGTCCACCTGACCAACCCGGACGATTCGGCGGCCGTCGTCGACATCGAGCTGTACGGCAAGGGCGGCGCCCTCAAGACCGAGGTGGGCGAGGCGATCCAGGTCCAGCCGCACTCCAGCGTCCCGGTCCTGCTCTCCACGCTCTCGCCCAAGGAGCAGACCAACCTCACGATGCACGTGACCGCGCGCAGCGGCCGGGTCGCGGCCGCCGTGCAGTCCTCGGACGACAAGCTCGGCGGCGACTGGCTGCCCGCGTCCGCGGACCCCGCGAGCCGCGTGGTCCTGCCCGGCATCCCCAAGGACGCCACTTCGGTACGTCTGGTGGCCTTCGCGCCCGGCGCCGACGACGCCGACCTGAAGGTCCAACTGGCCTCGCCCACCGGCTCGATCAGCCCGGCCGGGCACGCGAACCTGCACGTCAAGTCGGGCATGACGACCGCCGTCGATCTGGGTGACGTCACCAAGGGCGAGGCGGGCTCGCTGATCCTGACGCCGACCGAGGACGCGGCACCGGTGGTGGCGGCCCTGCGCGTCACCCGGGGCAAGGGCGCCGACCAGGAGACGGCGTTCATCCCGGCCACGAACGCGATCGGCACGCGCGCGTCGGTGGCCGACAACCGGGCCAAGGGTTCCACGCTGTCCCTCGTGGCTCCCGGCAAGACGGGCAGGGTGAAGGTCACCGCTTCGGAGGGCTCCGAGGGCGGCTCGGCGACGAGCAAGACGTACTCGGTCAAGGGCGGCACGACGCTGGGGATCAAGGCCCCGGTCCCGAGCGGCCTCAAGGGCACGTACGCACTGACGGTGGAGCCGGTCTCGGGGGGCGAGGTCTACGGCTCCCGCATGCTGGAGTCCCCGGAGGACGGCGTCCCCATGTTCACCGTCCAGACCCTGCCGGACGACAAGGGGACGGTGTCGGTGCCGGAGGCCGAACAGGATCTGACAGTGCTGCAGAAGTAGGCCGCGGGCGGATCGGGGCGGCGGGGGAGCGGTCAGTCCTCGCCGTAGCGGGGGTCCACCGATTCGGGCGAGAGGCCCAGGAGCTCGGCGACCTGCTCGACCACCACTTCGTGGACGAGCGCGGCCCGTTCCTCACGTCCCTTGGTGCGGATCTCCACCGGGCGCCGGTAGATCACGACGCGGGCGGGCCGCCCCTCGGTGGCCTCGATCGTGCCCCCGAGCGGCACGATGTCGTCGCTCCAGTCGTCATCGCCCGGGCCGGCGCCCGCACCAGGGGCCCGTCCCGGGGCGGGCACCTCAAGCACCAGGAACTCGATCTCGGTCAGCTGGGGCCATCGCCGCTCGAGCCGCTCCACGGAGTCCTGCACCAGGTCCGTGAAGACCTCGGCGCGGCTCGCGGACAGCGGCACCTGGGGAGGCGCGACAGGGCCGCGCATGCCCCTGCCGTGGCGGTCGCGACGGCGGGGCCTCGGGTCTGAGGTGGGGGGCTGTACGGGGTCGTCCATCACTGACGAAGAGTAGTCCTCGAGATCGCTGTTTCCGTACAGCTTCCACCGGGCTTCCGTACGTCTTCCGCGGGGCGTCCGTACGAGGCGCCGCATGTCGCCGGATGACCATTCCGGTCAGGCTTGGGCCCGATTCCGTCTCTCCCGGAGGCAGTCGATCTCGCGATGAATGACGTGTTTTGCGCCAAGTGGTGACCGGATTCAACACCACTGACCACCCAGGCCTCTTGTGTCACCGCAGGTCAGAGAGGCGCCATACGAACGGGCCATGGCACGGTTGACGGCACGACACGGTGGGGTGACCTCGCGGGGCGTCGTCGCGGCCCGCTCAAGAGTGCGGTACCGTCCAACATCGTGAGCCCTGTACGTCGCTGTTCGCGCACCGCTTGCGGCCGTCCCGCCGTCGCGACGCTGACGTACGTCTACGCCGACTCGACCGCGGTCCTCGGCCCCCTCGCCACCTACGCCGAACCCCACTGCTACGACCTGTGCGCCGAGCACTCCGAGCGCCTCACCGCGCCCCGCGGCTGGGAGGTCGTCCGCCTCGCCGACGCCTCCGGTCCCGCCCGTCCCAGCGGTGACGATCTCGAAGCGCTCGCCAACGCGGTGCGCGAGGCGGCCCGCCCGCAGGAGCGCGCGGCGGAGGCGGGTGGCGGCGCCCGCAGGGCGGACCCGACGGAGGTCGCGCGCCGCGGCCATCTGCGGGTGCTGCGTTCGCCGGATTCGTGAGCGGGCCCGCGCTCTTCCTTCCCGTACGCCCCGCTTCGTAGACCCCTGTCGTTTAGCGCTGAACAACTTCTCCCGTACGACCCATTGACGTGCACATGGCGCCGACGTGACCATTCCCCCACTCGTGAGAGATCACTTTCCGCATCACGGAAACCGGGGAGCCGTCCGTGTACGTGCAGCAGCTGGAGCCCGTGGCCGACTCGCTCGGCCTGTCCGCCCTCATCGCGACCCTGCCCCTCCTCACCGTCCTCGTCCTGCTCGGCGTCGTCCGCATGAAGGCCCACCGCGCGGGCCTCATCGGCCTCGGCGTCGCCGCCCTCGTCGCCTGGCTCGTCTACGGGATGCCGCTCGGCCAGACGGCGTCGGGCGCCGCGCAAGGCGCCCTCTTCGGGCTCTTCCCCATCCTGTGGATCGTCGTCAACGCCCTGTGGGTGTACCGGATGACGGTCCGCACCCGGCACTTCGACATCCTGCGCCGCTCCTTCGGACGGCTCTCCGACGATCCGCGCATCCAGGCCCTCGTCGTGGCCTTCTGCTTCGGGGCGCTCCTGGAAGCGCTCGCCGGCTTCGGGGCGCCCGTCGCCATCTCCGCGGTGATGCTGGTGGCGCTCGGCTTCGACCCGGTCAAGGCCGCGGTCGTCGCCCTCGTGGCCAACACCGCGCCCGTCGCCTTCGGCGCCATGGGCACCCCCGTGGTGACGCTCGCCCAGGTCACCGGGCTTCCGCTGGACACCGTCGCCACGGTCGTCGGCCGCCAGACCCCGCTGCTCGCCCTCGTCGTGCCGCTGCTCCTGGTCGGCCTCGTGGACGGGCGGCGCGGCCTGCGCGAGACCTGGCTGCCCGCGCTGGCCTGCGGATTCGCCTTCGCAGCCGCGCAGTTCGCCGCGTCCAACTACGTCTCCGCCCAGCTCGCCGACATCGGGGCGGCGTTGGCCGGCGCGGGCGCCCTCGTGGCGGTGCCGAGCGCGCGCAGGCCCGCATCGGAACCCGTACGCGTCGCGGTCCTCACCGGCGTACGCAGCGAAGACCTGGACCACGACGACCCGCGCCCCGAGATCCTGCGCGCCTACGCCCCGTACGCGCTCATCGTCGCCATCTTCTCGGTCGCCCAGATCCCGCCCGTGAAGGACCTGTTGGCCAAGGCGACACAGACCTTCGACTGGCCCTTCCTGAACGTCGCCGACCCCGGAGGCGACCCGGTCGGCGGCAATCTCTTCTCGCTGCCGCTCGTGGCGACGGGCGGGACGCTCGTGCTGATCGCCGGGGTGGCCACGGCGGCCGTCATCGGGGTGCACGCGCGCGTGGCGGTACGGGAATGGGCGGCGACCGTGCACGAACTGCGGTTCGCGATCCTCACGGTGACCTCCGTGCTCGCCCTCGCCTACGTGATGAACCTGTCCGGACAGGCCGCCACCATCGGCCACTTCGTGGCGGCCGCGGGCGCGGGGCTCGCCTTCCTGTCGCCGGTGCTCGGCTGGTTCGGCGTCGCGGTCTCCGGCTCGGACACCTCCGCCAACGCGCTCTTCGGGGCGCTCCAGGTGACGGCGGCCCAGCAGTCCGGGCTCTCGCCCGAACTGCTCGCGGCCGCCAACAGTTCGGGCGGCGTGCTCGGCAAGATGATCTCCCCGCAGAACCTGACGATCGCGTGCGCGGCGGTCGGGCTCGCGGGCAAGGAGGGCGACCTGCTGCGCAAGGTGCTGCCCTGGAGCCTCGGCCTGCTCCTGGTGATGTGCCTGATCGTGGTGGGGCAGAGCACGGCGGTGCTCGGCTGGATGCTGCCGTGACGAGGGCCTGACGACGGGCGGACGCGCCGACGACCAGCAATGATCATGGCTTCATGACGTTCACGGCTGGTTGTCGGTTGTTGCGGGTAGTTTGGGGTGGCCGACGAGAACTCGCCGGAATCGCTGAACTCGCAGAACCTGCAGAGAGGGTTGGCCGTGACTGCTGATCTGTCCCAGATCGTGAAGGCGTACGACGTGCGCGGGGTGGTCCCGGACCAGTGGGACGAGACCTTGGCCGAGCTGTTCGGTGCGGCCTTCGCGAAGGTGACGGGCGCGGACGCGATCGTCACCGGGCACGACATGCGGCCGTCGTCGCCCGGCCTGGCCCGCGCCTTCGCGCGCGGCGCCGCGGCACTGGGCGTGGACGTCACCGAGATCGGCCTGTGCTCGACGGACCAGCTCTACTACGCGTCGGGTGCGCTGAACCTGCCGGGCGCGATGTTCACGGCCTCGCACAACCCCGCGCAGTACAACGGCATCAAGATGTGCCGCGCGGGCGCCGCCCCGGTCGGCCAGGACACCGGCCTCGCCGAGATCCGCGCCCTGGTGGAGGGCTGGTCGGAGTCGGGTGCCCCGGAGCCGGCGGCCACCCCCGGCACGCTCACCCAGCGGGACACCCTGGGGGACTACGCCGCGCATCTGCGCGGCCTGGTGGACCTGACCGCCATCCGCCCGCTCAAGGTCGTCGTCGACGCGGGCAACGGCATGGGCGGGCACACCGTCCCGACGGTCTTCGAGGGCCTGCCCCTGACGCTCGTACCGATGTACTTCGAGCTGGACGGCACGTTCCCGAACCACGAGGCCAACCCCCTCGACCCGAAGAACATCGTCGACCTCCAGGAGCGGGTGCGCCAGGAAGGCGCCGACCTCGGCGTCGCCTTCGACGGCGACGCGGACCGCTGCTTCGTCGTCGACCAGGACGGTGCCCCGGTCTCCCCGTCGGCGATCACCGCCCTGGTCGCCTCGCGCGAGCTCGCCCGCAACGGCGGCAAGGGCACGGTCATCCACAACCTCATCACCTCCTGGTCGGTGCCCGAGGTCGTCCGGGAGAACGGCGGCACGCCGGTGCGCACCCGGGTGGGCCACTCCTTCATCAAGGAGGAGATGGCCAAGACGGGCGCCATCTTCGGCGGCGAGCACTCCGCGCACTACTACTTCCGCGACTTCTGGAACGCGGACACGGGCATGCTGGCCGCCCTCCACGTCCTCGCGGCCCTCGGCGGCCAGGACGGCCCGCTGTCGGCCCTCGTCGCCCAGTACGACCGGTACGCCGCCTCCGGCGAGATCAACTCCACGGTCGACGACCAGACCGCCCGCCTCGCCGCGATCAAGGCCAGGTACGAGGGCCAGGACGGCGTCACCATCGACGAACTCGACGGCCTCACGGTCACGGCAACGGACTGGTGGTTCAACGTCCGAGCCTCCAACACGGAACCACTGCTGCGCCTGAACGTAGAAGCAAAGGACGAGACGACGATGAGCAAGACGCGGGACGAGGCCCTAAAGATCATCAGGAACTAGCAGCCGCCCCGTTTGTGGGCAGGCGTTCCGCAAGGCCCCCCACCCTGCTCCCGCGTTTGTGGGCAGGCGTTCCGCAAGGCTCCCCCACCCTGCTCCCGCGTTTGTGGGCAGGCGTTCCGCAGGGCGGAACGGGTGGGCACAAACGCACCACCGGCCCGCAGGCAGGCAACGACGGGTGACCCCAAGGGGGGCCTGGGGCGAAGCCCCGGCAGTACGCAACCCCAGGCCCAGGGGCCAGAGGTACGCTGAGCAGGCGACATCCGCACCCCGACCCGCTCGAAGGGACCCACCCCATGCCGCTCGAAGCCGGCCTCCTGGAGATCCTCGCCTGCCCGGCCTGCCACGCCCCCCTCAAGGAGGCGGACACGGAGCTGGTCTGCACGGCGGAAGGCAAGGACTGCGGCCTGGCCTACCCCGTCCGCGACGGCATCCCCGTACTCCTCGTCGACGAGGCCCGCCGCCCCGCCTGAAGCCCGCACAGCGAGACCGGCGGCGCCCCGCCCGCCGCCCGGCGAATCGGAGGCCCGACCCCATGCTCGACGAATCGCTGCTCGACGCCCCCGAGGCCCTCGCCGTGGCGGACCGCCGCGGCCTCCTCCGCGGCGCAGCGGAGGCCGGAGCACGCGTCCGCACCGCGGTCCGGCACGCCACGGAGGCCGGCCTCACGCAGCTCAAGCCGGACGGCCGCCCCCGCGCCATCCTGATCGCGGGCCCCGGCACCGCCGCCACCTGCGTGGCCGACCTGCTCGGCACCCTCGCCGGAGCGGGCTGCCCCGTCCTCCGCCTCGCCCCCACCGGCGTCGCCCCCGCGGCAGGCGCCCTGCGCTGGGCGCTCCCCGGCTGGGCGGGCCCCCTGGACCTGCTGCTCGTCGCCACCCCGGACGGCACGGAGCCGGGCCTCGAACTCCTCGCCGAGCAGGCGTACCGCCGTGGCTGCACCGTCGTCGCGGTGGCACCCGCCCGTACACCGCTCGCCGAGGGCGTCGAAGGCTCGCACGGCCTCACGGTCCCGATGGCCACCTCCCCGTACGGGGAGTACGAAGCCCCGCACGACGGAGAGCGCGCCTCCGAGTCGTACGAAGCGCGCCGCCTGGATGACGAGGCCGCCGCAGCCGCCCCCGCCACCCTCTGGGCCCTGCTCGTCCCGCTGCTCGTCCTCCTGGACCGCACCGGCCTGATCACCGCTCCGGTCGAGACCCTGGAGAAGATCGCCGACCGCCTCGACACCCTCGCGGAACGCTGCGGTCCGGTCGTCCCGATGCACAGCAACCCCGCCAAGACGCTCGCCGCCGAACTCGCCGAGGCCCTGCCGGTCATCTGGACCGAGGACCGCCTCGCGGGCCCCGTGGGCCGGCGCTTCGCCGCCACGCTCGCCGAACTCGCCGGACACCCGGCGGTCGCGGGCGAGCTCCCCGAGGCGCTGCCCGCGCACGGCGCCCTGCTCGCCGGCCACCTCGCCCCCGGCGCCGACGGCGACGACTTCTTCCGCGACCGCGTCGAGGAACCCCAGCGCCTGCGGGCCCGCGTCGTCCTGCTCCGCGACCGCCCGGCGGACGCGGGAGGCCTCAGCGCCGCCCCCGCGGCCCGCGAGCTGGCCCACAGCCACGACGTCGCGATCAGCGAGCTCGAACCGGAGGACGGCGACGACCTGGAAACCCTCGCGGAGCTGATCGCCGTCACGGATTTCGCCGCCGTTTACCTGGCGCTCGCCCCGAGGGACGGATCATGACCGCAGCCCGTTCATGAACGGCACGAGCTCCATGACCCGGCACGCGCCACCGAACGCCCCGCACCGCGCACGTACGTAAGGGAGAACCCCTCCGTGGACCGCCTCACCAACACCATCCGCCCCTACGCCTGGGGTTCCACCACCGCCATCGCCGAGCTCATCGGCGTCGAGCCGACCGGTGAGCCGCAGGCCGAGATGTGGATGGGCGCCCACCCCGGCGCACCCTCGCGCACCGAGCGCGGTCCGCTCGACGAGGTGATCGACGAAGACCCGGGGCGCGAGCTCGGCAGGGCCGCGGTCGCCAAGTTCGGCCCGCGCCTGCCCTTCCTCCTCAAGCTCCTCGCCGCGGGCGCCCCGCTCTCCCTCCAGGTCCACCCCGACTTGGAGCAGGCGCGGGAAGGTTACGAGGACGAGGAGAGCCGGGGCGTCCCGGTCGACGCCCCGCACCGCAACTACAAGGACGCCAACCACAAGCCCGAACTGATCTGCGCCCTGACGGAGTTCGACGGCCTGTGCGGCTTCCGCGACCCCGTCGAGGCCGCGGACCTCCTTGCCGGCCTCGGCGTCGACACCGTGAAGCCGTACGTCGACCTCCTGCACGCCAAGCCCGGGGACGGCGCCCTGCGCGAGGTCCTGACGGCCGTCCTGACCGCGGACCCCGAGGAGATGGCGGCCACCGTCACCGAGGTCACCGAGGCCGCCGAACGCATCGGCGGCGCCTACGCCCCGTACGCGGGCATCGCGCGCCACTACCCCGGCGACCCCGGCGTCATCGCGGCGATGCTCCTCAACCACGTCCGGCTGCAGCCCGGCGAGGCCCTGTTCCTGGGCGCCGGAGTCCCGCACGCCTACCTCGACGGCCTCGGCGTCGAGATCATGGCCAACTCCGACAACGTCCTGCGCTGCGGCCTGACCCCCAAGCACGTCGACGTACCCGAACTCCTGCGCATCGTCCGCTTCGAGCCGACCGACCCCGGCGTCCTGCGCCCGGAGGCATCGCCCGACGGCGAAGAGGTCTACGAAACCCCGATCGACGAGTTCCGCCTCTCCCGCTTCGTCCTGCCCGAGGGCGCGACGGCACCGCACGACCTCACGGCCGCGACGCCGCAGATCCTGCTCTGCGTCGCGGGCTCGGTCCGCGTCGGCGACGCCGGGGAACTGACGCCCGGACAGTCCGTGTTCGTCCCCGCCGACGAAAAGACCGAAGTGTCCGGAGTGGGCACGGTCTTCCGTGCAACTGTGGTGGCCTGACGCACCACCAGCGCCTCGTGCTGCAACAATGACCCACCGCAAAGGGCGGGCAAAGCAGCGCGCGCCGCCCGGCGGTGGACGAGGAACGTACGCAGTCGAAGGGACAACGGGCACACATGAGCGCGTCAGGCGGAACAAAGGCGATTGTCGCGGCACTCGCCGCGAACCTCGCGATCGCGGTGGCGAAGTTCGTCGCGTTCATCTTCAGTGGCTCGTCGTCGATGCTCGCCGAGAGCGTGCACTCGCTCGCGGACTCGGGCAACCAGGGGCTGCTGCTCCTCGGCGGCAAGAAGGCACAGCGCGAGGCGACTCCCCAACACCCCTTCGGGTACGGCCGCGAGCGCTACATCTACGCCTTCCTGGTCTCCATCGTGCTCTTCTCGGTCGGCGGCATGTTCGCGATCTACGAGGGCTACGAGAAGATCAAGCACCCGCACGAGATCGAGCACTGGTACTGGCCGGTCGGCGTTCTGGTGTTCGCGATCATCGCCGAGGCCTTCTCCTTCCGTACGGCCATAAAGGAATCGAACCAGACGCGCGGCAAGCTCACCTGGACCCAGTTCGTCCGCCGTGCGAAGGCCCCCGAGCTGCCGGTCGTGCTCCTGGAGGACCTGGGCGCCCTGGTCGGTCTGGTCCTGGCCCTGATCGGCGTCGGCCTCGCGCTCGGCACGGGCGACGGCGTCTGGGACGGCATCGGCACGCTCTGCATCGGCATCCTGCTCATCCTGATCGCGATCGTCCTCGCCCTGGAGACCAAGTCGCTGCTCCTGGGTGAGGCCGCGGGCATCGAAGAGGTCGAGAAGATCGAGAAGGCGCTGGTCGACGGCGACACCGTCACCCGCGTCATCCACATGCGCACGCTGCACCTCGGCCCCGAGGAGCTCCTCGTCGCCGCCAAGGTCGCCGTCCAGCACGACGACACGGCAGCCGAGGTGGCCGCCGCCATAAACGCCGCCGAGGAGCGCATCCGCACGGCGGTCCCGATCGCCCGCGTGATCTACCTGGAGCCGGACATCTACAGCGAGACGGCGGCAGCCGAGGGCAAGAACCCGGCGAAGTCGCCCGGCGGCCACTGACCTTCCGGGACCGGTTCTCTGAGACCGATCTTCTGAGTACGTACGTCGATGGGCCCCGCACCGTGCAGGTGCGGGGCCCATCGACGTATACGGAACCGCTGAAGTTACTGAACCGCCGAAGCTACTGAACCTCGCGCAGTACTTCGAGGATCGCCGCCTCGTCGGGCGCGGCCTCAAGACGCTCCCGGAAACCGGTGTCCATCAGCTTGCGCGAGAGCAGCGCGAGAATCCGCAGGTGCTCGTCGCCCGCGGCCGACTCCGGCACGGAGATCATGAAGATCAGCTTGGCCTTCGTACCGTCGATGGCACCCCACTCGATGCCCTCGGACGACCGCGCGAACCCGACGACCGGCGAGGACACCGCATCGGTCTTGGCGTGCGGGATGGCGATCTCCTCGCCGAGGCCCGTGGTGCCCTGGGCCTCGCGGCGCAGAGCGGTCGCCACGAGCTCGTCGACGTCGTTCACCTTGCCGGTGGCGGCGAGGAGGCCCGCCATCTCGCGGATCGCGGAGTCCTTGTCGGCGGAGTCCAACCGGACCTTGACGGTCTGCTCGGTGAGATAGCCGGAGAGGACTTCGTCTTCCTCCTGCGCGGGGGAGGGGGCGGCTGCGGCAGCGGCCTTCGGCGGGGTCGCGGACGACCCGGAGGCGACGGCTCCTGCTCCTGCTCCCGCTCCCACGCCCGCGAGTACCGGCTCGGGCCCGCCCGGTACGTCGACGACCGGCGCCCCGCGCCGCTTGCGCTCGCTGAGGTCGACGAGGGTGACCGTGGTGAGGGCGGTGACGACGGCGCCGATGGCAACGGCGACGAAGAACATCGGTACGCCCCCGACGGCACCCAGGACCGCCACGATCGGCCCGCCGTGCGGCACCGCGTCCTCGACGCCCGCTTGACCGGCGATGGCACCGGCCACGGCGCCACCGAGCATGTTCGCGGGAATGACCTGCGCGGGCCGGGCCGCGGCGAAGGGGATCGCACCCTCCGAGATGCCGAAGAAGCCCATGAACAACGCGGCCAGACCGGTTTCCCGTTCCTGCTCGTTGTAGAGCCGCTTGCGGATCAGCGTCGCGAGGCCCTGGCCGAGCGGCATGACCGGGATCGCGGCGGCGCACATGCCCATGACGGTCTGGTTGCCGGTCGCGATGAGCCCCGCGCCGAACAGGAACGCCGTCTTGTTGACGGGGCCGCCCATGTCGAACGCGATCATCAGACCGAGAATCGCGCCGAGCAGGATCGCGCTGGTCCCGGTCATACCGCTGAGCCAGTCGGTCAGATGCTCGAAGATCCACGAGATCGGCTTGCCGATGACGTAGATGAAGAAGAGGCCGAGTGCCGTCGTCGCGACGATGGGGATCACGATGATCGGCATGATCGGCTGGGCGAACTTCGGGACCTTGACCTTCTTGATCCACAGCACCAGATAACCGGCGAGGAAGCCGGTCACGATGGCCCCGATGAAGCCCGCGCCCGCCTTGGAGTCGTACAGCTCTCCGGTGTTGGCGATCCAGCCGCCGATCATGCCCGGCACGAGCGCGGGCCGGTCGCCGATCGCGTAGGCGATATAGCCGGAGAGGATCGGCACCATCAGCGTGAAGCCGATGACACCGATCTGGTTGACGTGCATCCAGAACGAGTCGTCGGGGATGACGAGCCCGCCCTTGGGGTCCGTGTGTCCGCCGAGCGACAGCGAGATCGCGATCAGCAGCCCGCCGACCACGACGAACGGAATCATGTACGAGACGCCGTTCATCAGCGCCTTGTACGCGAGGCTCCGCTCCTTGCCGCCTCCGCCACCGGAGGTCGTCGCCGCGGAACCGCCGTCGACGCCGCTGCCGCCGCCGTGCACGGGCGCGCTCCGCACCTGCTCGATCAGCTGCTCGGGGTGGCTGATGCCTTCGGACACCCCGACGGACAGCACGCGCTTGCCCGCGAACCGGGCGCGGTCGACGTCCTTGTCGGCCGCGATGATGATGCCGTCAGCCTCCCTGACATCGTTGTCAGTCAAGACATTCTCGGCTCCGATGGAGCCCTGCGTCTCCACCTTCATGTCGATGCCGAGGCTCTCCGCGGCCTGCGAGAGCTTCTCCGCCGCCATGTACGTGTGAGCGATACCGGTCGGACAGGCGGTCACAGCGAGCAGCTTGAGCTTCTTCTGCTGCTCGCCGCCGTCACCGCCTATGGGGGGATCGGCCGGACGGGTCACGTGGATCTCCTAACGCCTTCAACGCCTTCGTCAAACAAGATCGCGCAAATGTTCCCGATCTCAAGGCATCCTGCAACACGCGCGCGCATGTTCCAAAGCGCAAAGGTCCCGAATGTGCAGGTACGTGGCCCTGCCCGTGCCCTGCCTGTGCCCTGCGACAGCCCCCGACTGCCCTCGGCCGCTCCCTCCTTGCCCCCTGTCCCCGGCTGCCTCCCGGCCGCGGGCGTCCCACCCGTAGGCGCCCCGCTCGTCCTGACACCCCCGGGGAGGCGGGCTGGGGCTCGCTGGGCCAATCGGTGTAGCTTTGTGACCGAGCCAGACGTCGCTGCTGATGGCGGTCGGGCGGTGCCTGTACGGGTACCGGCCGAGGGAGAGAGGGCCTCCGACGGACTGCGCTGCTGCGCGCCGGTGCTTCTCCGTACCGTCGTCGCAGGTCAGCCATGTCCACCCACCCTCGATCAATCCCACGAGGAGCAGCTCACCAATGTCGACTCTCATCAACGGCCAGGACTTCAAGGTCGCGGATCTCTCCCTCGCCGACTTCGGCCGCAAGGAGATCACCCTCGCCGAGCACGAGATGCCCGGCCTGATGGCGATCCGCAAGGAGTTCTCGGCCACCCAGCCGCTGGCCGGCGCCCGCATCATGGGCTCGCTGCACATGACCGTGCAGACCGCCGTCCTCATCGAGACCCTGGTCGCCCTGGGCGCCGAGGTCCGCTGGGTCTCCTGCAACATCTTCTCCACCCAGGACCACGCGGCCGCGGCCATCGCCGTCGGCCCGAACGGCACCCCGGACGACCCGCAGGGCATCCCGGTCTTCGCCTGGAAGGGCGAGACCCTGGAGGAGTACTGGTGGTGCACGGAGCAGGCGCTGACCTGGCCGAACACCCCCACCGGCGGCCCGAACATGATCCTGGACGACGGTGGCGACGCCACCCTCCTCGTCCACAAGGGCGTCGAGTACGAGAAGGACGGCAAGGTCCCCTCCGAGGACACCGCCGAGTCCGACGAGCACCGCGTCATCCTGCAGCTCCTCAACCGCACCATCACCGAGGGCTCGCAGAAGTGGACCCAGCTCGCCTCGGAGATCCGCGGCGTGACCGAGGAGACCACGACCGGTGTCCACCGCCTGTACGAGATGCACCGCGACGGCACCCTCCTCTTCCCGGCGATCAACGTGAACGACGCCGTGACGAAGTCGAAGTTCGACAACAAGTACGGCTGCCGCCACTCCCTCGTCGACGGCATCAACCGCGCCACGGACGTCCTGATCGGCGGCAAGACCGCTCTCGTCTGCGGTTACGGCGATGTCGGCAAGGGCTGTGCCGAGTCGCTCCGCGGCCAGGGCGCGCGCGTGATCATCACCGAGGTCGACCCGATCTGCGCCCTCCAGGCTGCGATGGACGGCTTCCAGGTCACGACGCTCGACGAGGTCGTCGACAAGGTCGACATCTTCGTGACCACGACCGGCAACAAGGACATCATCATGGCCTCGGACATGGCCAAGATGAAGCACCAGGCGATCGTCGGCAACATCGGCCACTTCGACAACGAGATCGACATGGCCGGCCTCGCGAAGATCCCCGGCATCGTCAAGGACGAGGTCAAGCCGCAGGTCCACACGTGGACGTTCCCCGACGGCAAGGTCCTCATCGTCCTCTCCGAGGGCCGCCTGCTGAACCTGGGCAACGCGACGGGCCACCCGTCCTTCGTGATGTCCAACTCCTTCGCGGACCAGACCCTGGCCCAGATCGAGCTGTTCACCAAGCAGGAGGAGTACCCGACCGACGTCTACGTCCTGCCCAAGCACCTGGACGAGAAGGTCGCCCGCCTCCACCTGGACTCGCTCGGCGTGAAGCTCACGACGCTCCGCCCCGAGCAGGCCGCGTACATCGGCGTAGAGGTAGAGGGCCCGTACAAGCCCGACCACTACCGCTACTGACCGACCCCGCGGTGCCGGTCCTCACAGCCCCGGCCCCTGGCTCATCCGCAGGCCCTCGCCCACACGGGCGGGGGCCTGCGCCCATACGCCGGACCCACACCGACCGATCCCGCCCCCAGCCGACGCCGCCACCCAGCCGACCCTGCCACCCAGGCCGACTCTGCTACCCCGGCCTAGAACCGCCCCCCGACAAGGACCGAGCCCCCATGCCCCGCGGCCACTATTCGCTTCACGACCCGCACGACCACACCCCCCTCGGTGAGGAACACTTCCACTGCGCCCCCGGCCCCTCCGGCTGGCGCTACGTCTCCCAGCGGAACGCACCCTCGGGCGAGCCCACCGGCTCCGTCGACCTCGCCCTCGACGAACTCGGCCGACCCATCCGCCTCGAACTCCACGCGGGGGACTGGCAGATCCGCGCCGCCGCGATCGACGGCGTCACCTGGGTCCGCACCGACCCCACCGGCACCCATGCCACAGAAGACAACGCCCCCGCCCACGCCTTCACCGGCACATCCCCCGCATTCCTCGTCGCGACCACACGCCTGCTGCGCCTCACCCCCGCTTCCCCCGCGACCCGCGTCCGCCTCGTCGCCTTCACCGACCCGGTCCTCGCCCCCCGCACCCTCGACCAGTCCTGGGCCCTGCTGAAAAGCGAAGCACACGCCACTGACAACGGCCCGCTGATCGTGGACGAATACCAGGTCACAGCCCTGGACACCGGCGAGCAGCACGCCATCCACATCACCGGCGACGTCGTACTCTCGGCCCCCGGCATCGAGCTCGAGAACCTCGAATCCCCGCCGTCGACCTTCACCTGACCCAAGGCCCACAGACTTACGCGGGCGCAGAGGCCTACGCGGGCGGCACGAACCCGGTGCCGGGAGACCCGGACCCAGACCCAGCCCCGTCCCGCCCGGCGACCGGAGCCACATCACGCGGCTCCTGCCCGACCGCCGGCGCAACCGGCCCCGCCGGATGAGCCGGATGAGCCGGATGAGCCGGGTAAGAGACAGGCCCCGCAGGCACACCCCCGCCCGGATACCTCACGGGCGGCGTCGCGTGCCCACCACCGAACGCCCGCCGAGCGTCCCGAGCCTGCCGCTCCTGCACGACCGCCGCCAGATACGCGGCGGGCGGCACACCCTGCGGAGCCGGCGCCCCCGTACGCTCCGCGAGATCCCCGGCAAGCCGCTCCGCCATCGCCCAGCCGACCTGCGGATCCAACTGCCCCATCCGCGTCAGGTACTGCCGGATGGCCAGCCAGAGCCCCTCAGGCACCCCGGACAGATCGAGCCCGGAGAACCGCCCCGCGAGCCAGGGCGGCGGCGGGGGAATGAAAGCCGTCTGCCCGGTGGGCACCCGCTCCCGCACGACGAGCGTCCCCGCGAACACATCCCCGAGCCGCCGCCCCCGCGCGGACACCAGCGAGGCGATGCACGCGACGACCCCGAACGTCAGCAGAATCTCGACGACCCCCACCGCACCCCGCACCAACGCGTGCCGGAAACGAATCGGCCCCCCGTCGTCCCGCACCACCCGCAGCCCGCACGCCATTTTGCCCAGCGACCTTCCGTGGCTGAGCGTCTCCACCGCGATCGGCCCACCGACCAGGATCAGCACGAAGCTGGCGACGGCCACCGCAGCGGCCGCGGCGTCGTCCAAGGAGGACGTGGAGGCCACGATCCCGATGGTCACCCCCAGGTAGACCGCCCAGATCACCGCCAGGTCGATCAGTACGGCCAGCCCCCGGCTCGGCAGCTTCGCCGGACGCAGCTCGAGCGCCACCGCCTCGCCCGTCACAAGCTCACTCACGCCAGCCGCCCTTCCCTGCCCTGCCGTCGGAACCGCCAGTCTGCCAAGCTGAGGCAGCATCGCGCCGCAGTACGAGGAGCAGCCACCTGATGGACCTCGACGTCTTCGTCTCCGCCCACCGAGCCGAGTGGGACCGACTCGACGCCCTGCTGCGCCGCCAGCGCCGCCTCAACGGAGCCGAGACCGACGAACTCGTCGCCCTCTACCAGCGCACGGCCACCCACCTCTCGCTGATCCAGTCCAGCGCCCCGGACCCGCAGCTCACCGGCCGTCTCACCCGACTCGTGGCACGCGCGCGTAGTGCGGTGACAGGCACCCGCCGAGCTTCCTGGCGCGACGCCACGCACTTCCTGACCCACGGTTTCCCGGCAGCGGTCTACCGCTCCCGCCACTGGTGGGTCCCCACCGCCCTGCTCTCGACGCTCCTCGCGGTCATCATCGGCTGGTGGATCGCCACGCACCCCGAGGTCCAGTCCTCCATCGCGGCCCCCGGCGAACTGCGCGAACTCACCCGCCCCGGCGGCGAGTACGAGACGTACTACTCAAGCCACCCGGCGGCATCGTTCGCCGCCCAGGTGTGGACGAACAACGCTCAGGCAGCGGCGATGTGCCTGGTCCTGGGCGCCTTCCTCTGCTTCCCCGTCATCTGGATCCTCTTCCAGAACATGCTGAACGTGGGCGTGGGCATCGGCCTGATGTCGTCCGCCGACCGCCTCGACACGTTCCTCGGCCTGATCCTCCCGCACGGCCTCCTCGAACTGACCGCGGTCTTCGTGGCTGCCGGTACGGGCCTGCGCCTCGGCTGGACCCTCATCGATCCGGGCCCGCGCTCACGCCGGACAGCCCTCGCGGAGGAGGGGAGAGCGGCTCTGGGAATGGCGGTGGGCCTCGCCCTGGTCCTGTTCATCTCCGGCGCCATCGAAGGCTTCGTCACCCCCTCCGGCCTCCCGACCTGGGCCCGCATCACCATCGGAATCGCCGCTGAACTGGCCTTCCTCGCCTACGTCTACGTCCTGGGCGGCAGGGCAGCACGCGCCGGCGCCACGGGCGACCTGGACCCCGCGGAGCGCAGCGCCACGGTCCCCACCGCAGCGTGATGTGCGTCGGCCCCCGCTGACCTGCTAGTGTCCTCGACGCCCCGGAAAAACCGTTGACACGGAAGGACCGGGGAGGTAGATTCGAACAGTTGCCTAGAGCTGGACAAGTCCAGTGGTGGCAGTTAACATCTGCCTGCTTCTTGATTCTCATAAGCCAAGAAGCCACTCCCGATAAATCGGAAACATCAGGCCGGTAAGACCGGCCGAAAACTTCTGATAAAGTCGGAACCGCCGGAAAGGGAAACGCGAAAGCCGAAAGGCCGGAGCGGGAACCGGAAAGGCACCGAGGAAATCGGACACGAAAGAGTCTGATAG
>NZ_JBEYWZ010000027.1:0-44656 GCF_040644915.1 Streptomyces sp. NPDC046925
GCCTTCGCGCGGTAGACGCGGCCCTTGTTCGTGAAGAACAGCAGCCAGTGGTGCGTCGTCGACACGAAGAAGTGGTCGATCGGGCGACGCCCCCCTTGCATCAGTAGGCCCCCTGGCCGTAAAGCACCGCACGCAGCGTCTTCCACAAGATCACCGTGTCCAGGGCGAGCGACCAGTCCTCCACGTACCGCAGGTCGAGCCGCACCGCCTCCTCCCACGGCAGGTCGCTGCGTCCGCTGATCTGCCACAGGCCGGTCAGACCCGGCTTGACCAGCAACCGCCGCCGGATGTCCGGGCCGTAGGCGGCGGACTCCTCCGGCAGCGGAGGCCGGGGGCCGACGAGCGACATCGAGCCGGTGAGTACGTTGAAGAGCTGCGGGAGCTCGTCGATCGAGTACCGGCGGAGCACTGCTCCCACCCGGGTCACCCGCGGGTCCCTGCGCAGCTTGAACAGCAGCCCCGCGCCTTCGTTGCGGTGGGCGAGCTGGGCGCGTGCCGCGTCGGCTCCGACCACCATCGTGCGGAACTTGAATATGGTGAACTCGTGGCCGTCCTTGCCGACTCTGCGCTGGCGGTAGAGCGCCCCGCCCCGGCTCTCCGCAAGGACGAGCAGGCCGACGAGCACCATCAGCGGCGCGAACAGCATCAGCAGGATCGCCGCGCCAAGGCGGTCGACGACCCCTTTGACCACCCGGCGGCCCCCGGTGAAGGCAGGCATGCTGACCCGCAGGAGCGGAATCCCGAGCACCGCGTCGACGTGCAGCCGAGGTCCCGCCACCTCCATGAGCACCGGGGCCACGACCATCTCGGCGTCGCTGCCTTCGAGGTTCCAGGCCAGGCGCTGGAGGCGGTCCGGTGACCAGTGCGGGTCCGGGGTGACCGCGACGACGCGGTAGCCGTCGCGGCGCACGTGGTTGGCGACGTCCGTCAGCTGACCGACGACCGGCACTCCGTCCAGTTGGTCACCGTCGAGGCCGCGACCGTCCGTCGTGCATACCGCGTCCACCTGCCAGCCCAGGTGCGGGAACTTGCGGGTGCGGGTGATCAGGTCGCTGACGGTGGCCAGGCTCCCGGCGGCGAGCACCGGGCGCAGGCACCGCCCTTCCTTGCGCTGTTTGTGCAACCACAGGCGCAGCAGATACCGCGCGGTCATGGTGAGAAGCGCGATCGCGGGCACCGCGACGAAGATCCAGAGTTTGATGTTGCGCGAGGTGAGGGCGATTCCGCCGAGCGCCAGTACGACGACCGCCGTGAACAGCGAGCGTCCGAGCCGGCGGAACTCCTCGGCGCCCTGGCCGAGTACCGCCGGGGCCCAGGCCCGGCTCACCGCGAGCGCCGCCAGCACCAGGAGTTCGGTGCCGAAGGCGAGGATTCCCCACTTTTCGTGCCAGTTGGCCGCGTCCCGGGCTCCGAAGAAGATCCCGATGGACGCCACCACGAAGGCGGTGACGACCGTGTCGCTGGTGATCACGGTACGTCGGTACCGCTGTTCCCAGTCGCTCGCCGGTCGGCTGATGGTCCCGTTCGTCAGGCGCCCATGAGGCGCCGACGGAAACGGGTCGACTAATTCCCCCTGCTGCACAGGACCCCCCACAGGTCGCAAGTTCCCTCGGGAGACCCCCCGCCCCCCGCGCCGCGCTGTTCAACCCCCTACGGGAGGCCCCCGCCTCCCGCGTCGCGCCGTTCTTCCCCCTCGGGAGGCCCCCGCCTCCCGCGCATGGCAAATCCCGGCCTGTTCGCCGCTACGGGCACAACTCACCCCGACGGGAAGCAGATTCGCGTGACCTGCCGGAGGTTCGAGGTGCCCCGGAACCGGTCGAAGCCCCGGGCACTCCCCGCACCCAAGGCCCGTTCCCGGACCCGAAGTTGATCACCCCTGTGCCTGACACCGGGGACGCGATTGCCGCCTGTCTGTAGCGCCGAACGTATTGATCATTGTTGGTCGCTTCATGCTGGAACAGCTGAAGCACGGTCAATTTAGACCATCGGGATCGGTCTGTAGAGGGGGTGTGTGGAATTCGTGTTCAACCTTTGAGACTGGATCCACTTGCGGATGACGGCCGACGAACGCCTTGACGGAGAGAGCATGCCCCGTGACCTGGGGTGACGGGAGTTGTCCCAGCTGACGACACCAGCAACCGCGAGCCGTTCCGGAACTCTCAACTGGGCTGAATTTGACCCCTTGTTGGCATCCCTCTCAGGGACGGATGCGGACGCCGTGGCGGGTGCGCATCCGGTGCAGTTCCCACAGGGCGACCGCGGTCACGGACACCGGGCCGCCGAGGACCGCGCACCACTGTGCGGCCGGCGGCCCGTGCGGCAGCCCTCCGTCGAGCGCCAGGCTGCAGAGCATCAGCTCCCAGACGAGTACGACGGTGAGCGCGGCCGGGAGAGCGGCGTGCACGTTGGATGTGTTGAAGGCGTAACGGGCGGCGTAGGCGGAGGCGAAGAAGAGGAACGGAAGGAGCCAGACGAGGCCGATGAGCAACACGAGCGCCACAAGGCCGTTCAGGAGCGTGCCGTAGTTCTGTTTCAGGAGAACGGCACTGCCCGCCAGTACGAGTCCGACGCCCACCAGGATGCCGATGTACCAGCCCACGGCCTTGAGCGGCGCGCGCAACCGGGAGCGGAGCAGGCGCCGTTGCGAGGCGGGCGCGTAGCGGATGAAGCCGAGAACGACCAGCGGCCCGGTGAAGATGAGCAGCAGCGGGGCGAGGATCACCTTCACGACGCCGTCGTTGGCGACGCCGCTCCAGCCGTCGTCCGCGCCGTAGGCGTAGATCAGACCGAGGCTCGCGATCGCGCCGGCGATCGCGCGCCACAGCTGCACCCGCGTCACGATCCGGTCCTCGACGCGGCCCGCACCCGGCTGGTTGAAGATCGCCTCGGCGCGGCGGCGGGCGGATCGGATCACCGGGATGAGCGGCGAGACGAAGAAGAGCGCACAACCGGAACGCCGCCGGGCGGGCCTCGGCGGTTGCGGTTGCGGATAAGGGAACGGGTGCGGCGGCGGGGCGGGGTGCGGCGGCGGCGGCACATACGGACTCGGCGGCGGACCGTACGGACTCGGCGGCGGACCGTACGGATCCGGGCCCCCGCCTGGCCGCGGCGCGCCGTTGCCCGGTCCCCAGCCCTGATGTCCCCCGTGTGCCACCGCTACTCCTCTGCCTTGTGCGTCGCCTCTGAGCGCGCGCAGTTTACTGGCCGGAACAGAACGGGTGGCACCGGCCGCGGGACTCGGGCGCGGGCGCGTCCGCGTCCCGCGGCCGGAGCTTGCGGCGGCATTCGGCCCAAGGGGGAGGCACGGTCTCCGTGGGCGGCCACCGTCGCGCGCGCTCCGTCCGGCACAATCCCCCCATGGAGATTGCCGAGCACCTGGAAGTTCTCGACGCCGAAGGCCAGTTGCTGGCCCGTGCCGCGCAGGCGGCCGGGACCGGCGGCAAAGTGGTCACCTGCCCCGACTGGACCGTGCGCGACCTGCTGCGGCACACGGGAGCGGTGCACCAGTGGGCCGCGGCTTTCGTCGCCGAGGGACACACGGCGCCGCGCCCCATCGGCGATCCCCCGGACCTGGACGGCGCCGCCCTGATCGACTGGTACCGGCAGGCGCACGGCGACCTGGTGTCGACACTGCGTGCCGCCGCGACCGACGTGGAGTGCTGGGCGTTCCTGCCCGCGCCGTCCCCGCTGGCGTTCTGGGCGCGGCGGCAGGCGAACGAGACGGCGGTCCACCGCGTGGACGCCGAGTCCGCGCGCGGGGGCGACCCGTCGCCGATCGGCACGGAGTTCGCGGCGGACGGGATCGACGAGCTGCTGCGCGGGTTCCACGCGCGCTCGCGCAGCAGGGTGCGCACCCGGGAGCCCCGGGTGCTTCGTGTGCGGGCGACGGACGCGGACGCCGTGTGGACCGTGCGCCTCTCGCAGGAGCCGCCCGTCACGGAGCGGGGCGACGACGGCCCGGCGGAGTGCGAGCTGTCGGGCCCAGCGGAGCACCTCTATCTCGCGCTGTGGAACCGGGGTCCGCTCCCGCACGTCACCGGCGACACCGCGCTGAGCACGCTCTGGAGCGAGACGTCGGGGGTGTGAGCCCGGCGGGACGTCGGAGGTGTGAGCCTGCCGGACGTCGGAGGTGTGAGCCGTACGCCGGTGGGCTGAGCCTGCCGGCTACGCGGAGGTCGTCCGCCCCAGCATCCGTTCGAGCACCGCGCGCTGGATCGGCCGCACCTGCGCGTGCAGGCGACCCCCCTTGTCGGTGAGCACCACCCGCACCCCGCGCCGGTCCTCGCTGCACATGGCGCGCTCCACCAGGCCGTCCTTCTCCAGGCGGCCGATGAGGCGGGACAGCGCGCTCTGGCTCAGGTGCACCCGGCCCGCGATGTCCTGCACGCGATAGGCGCAGTCGCCGTCCGCCGCGGCGCCCTCGGACAGCACGTCGAGCACCTCGAAGTCGCTCGCGCCGAGGCCGTGCTCACGCAGGGCGCCGTCGAGTTCGCACAGGGTGCGCGCGTGCACCGCGAGGATGTCGCGCCATTGGTCCACGAGCCCTTGCTCGGCCGTCTTCGCCGCCATGACATCGCACGTTAGCAGAGAATGCACCTTTGTTGCACTGGAATTAAATGCACCTGCACTCAATGCACATGCATGTACTGTGCTCCGCATGACTTCTCCGCTCACAGCTGTCTCCGCGTCCCCGGAGCGCTGGTCCCCGCGCCTGTGGGGCACTCTCCTGGTGCTCTGCGCCGCGATGTTCCTCGACGCACTCGACGTGTCGATGGTCGGCGTCGCCCTGCCCTCCATCGGCTCCGAACTGAACCTCTCCACCTCGACCCTGCAATGGGTCGTCAGCGGCTACATCCTCGGCTACGGCGGCCTGCTGCTCCTGGGCGGCCGGGCGGCCGATCTGCTCGGGCGGCGCCGGGTCTTCCTGATCGCGCTCGGCGTCTTCGCCCTCGCCTCGCTGCTCGGCGGCTTCGTGGTCTCCGGCCCGCTGCTCATCGCCAGCCGCTTCATCAAGGGGCTGAGCGCCGCGTTCACCGCGCCCGCGGGCCTGTCCATCATCACCACGACGTTCGCCGAGGGCCCCCTCCGCAACCGCGCGCTCACCATCTACACCACCTGCGCCGCCACCGGCTTCTCGATGGGCCTCGTCCTGTCCGGTCTGCTCACCGAGGCCAGCTGGCGCCTGACGATGCTGCTGCCCGCGCCCATCGCCGTCATCGCGCTGATCGCCGGACTCAAGCTGATCCCGCGCAGCGCCCGCGAGAAGAACACCGGCGGATACGACGTGCCGGGCGCCGTCACCGGCACGGCCGCGATGCTGCTGCTCGTGTTCACCGTCGTCGAGGCACCGGAGGCCGGCTGGGCCTCGGCCCGCACCCTCCTGTCGTTCCTCGCCGCGGCCGTGCTGCTCGCCGTCTTCGTACGCATCGAACTGCGCACCGCGAGCCCGCTGATCCGCCTCGGCGTCCTGCGCTCGGGGCCCCAACTCCGGGCTCAGATCGGCGCGATGACGTTCTTCGGAGGCTATGTCTCCTTCCAGTTCCTCGCCACGCAGTACTTCCAGACGCTGCTCGGCTGGTCGGCCCTGGAGACCGCGCTCGCCTTCCTGCCCGCGGGCGCGCTTGTCGCCCTCTCGTCCACGAAGGTCGGCTCGGTGATCGACCGGTTCGGCACGCCGCGGGTCATCGTGGCGGGCTTCGTCCTGCTCGTCGCCTCGTACGCGCTGTTCCTGCGCGTCAGCCTCACCCCGTCGTACGCCTCCATGGTCCTGCCGTCCATGATCCTGCTCGGCTTCGCGTGCGCCCTGGTCTTCCCCTCGCTCAACATCCAGGCCACCAACGGCGTGGACGACGACGAGCAGGGCATGGTGTCGGGCCTCTTGAACACCTCGATCCAGGTGGGCGGCGCGATCTTCCTCGCCGTCGTCACGGCCGTCATCACCGCGTCGTCGCACGGCGGCGACGCCTCGCCGCAGGCCGTGCTCGACAGCTACCGCCCCGGCCTGATCGTGGTCACGGCGATCGCGGTCGCCGGACTCCTGATCACCCTCACCGGGCTGCGGACACGTCGTACGCAGGAGACGATCCTGGTGGTGAAGTCCGTACGACGAGAGGCCGACGAGGAGCGGGTGGCCGTCCGCGACTGAGGTGCGGTGCGCGACCCGGCGGGAGCGTCAGCCGAGCCAGCCGGGGCGGACAAGCCCCGACTCGTAGGCGAGGACGACGAGTTGGGCGCGGTCGCGGGCCCCGAGCTTCACCATGGTCCGGCTGACGTGGGTCTTGGCGGTCAGCGGGCTGACGACCAGGCGGCGGGCGATCTCCTCGTTCGACAGGCCGATGCCGACGAGCGCCATGACCTCCCGCTCCCGCTCGGTGAGTTCACCGAGCGGCTCGGGGCCCGCGGGCTCCTTGGAGCGGGCCGCGAACTCGGCGATGAGGCGCCGCGTCACACCGGGCGAGAGCAGCGCGTCGCCGTGGACCACCGCGCGGACGGCGCGCAGCAGTTCGTCGGGCTCGGTGTCCTTGACGAGGAAGCCCGAGGCCCCGGAGCGGATCGCCTCGAAGACGTACTCGTCCAGTTCGAAGGTGGTCAGCATGACGACCTTCACGTCGTTCAGATCGGGTTCGCCGGTGATCGTGCGGGTCGCGGCGAGCCCGTCGAGCAGCGGCATGCGGATGTCCATGAGGACCACGTCGGGGCGCAGTTCACGCACCCTGCGCACCGCCTCCTCGCCGTCCGCCGCCTCCCCGGCGACCCCGATGTCCGGCTGGGCGTCGAGCAGCGCCTTGAAACCGGCCCTGACCAGCGACTGGTCGTCGGCGAGCAGTACGCGGATCACTGGTCCTCCCGGGGTGCCGTGCGGGTGGGCAGTACGGCGGTGACGCGGAATCCCCCGTCCGGGCGCGATCCCGCCTCGATCGTGCCATTGAGGGCGGCGGCGCGCTCCCGCATCCCGGCGAGGCCGTTGCCGCTGCCGCCCGCGTCGGCGCCGGTGGCGGGGCCGTCGTCGTCCACCCGCAGGGTGAGCGCCGCCGCCTCGTACCGTACGAGCACGCGCGCGTGCCGCGAGCCGGAGTGCCGTACGACGTTGGTCAGGGCCTCCTGGACGATGCGGAATGCGGCGAGGTCGACGCCGGGCGCCAGTCTTCCGCCGGACCCCTGTGTGTCGACGTCGACGGTGAGTCCCGCACTGGCGGCCTGCTGTACGAGCTCGGGCAGCCGGTCGAGCCCGGGGGCCGGGGCGCGCGGCGCGTCACCGGGCGTGCGGAGGGTGTCAAGGACCTGGCGGACCTCCCCCAGTGCCTCCTTGCTGGCAGCCTTGATGGTGGTCAGGGCGGTGCGGGCCTGTTCGGGGTCGGAGTCGAGCAGCGCGAGGCCGACGCCCGCCTGGACGTTGATCACGGAGATGCTGTGCGCGAGGACGTCGTGCAGTTCGCGCGCCATGCGCAGGCGCTCCTCGTCGGCCCGCCGCTCGGCGGCCCGCGCGCGCTCGGCGCGCTCCTTCATCCACTGCTCCCGGCGTACGCGGGCCAGTTCGGACACGGCGACGATGGCGACGACCCAGACGGCGACGACGGTTTCCTCGCCCCAGGTCCGCGCGTTGTCGCCGTCCGGCGGCAGCCACCGGAAGAGCCAGTGCGCGACCAGCAGATGCCCCGCCCACAGCATCGCGACGGCGCCCCACGCCGCACGCCGGTGCCCCGCGACGACCGCGGCGAAGCAGCCGACGGCGACGGTGATCAGGACCGGGCCGTACGCGAACCCGGCGCCGAGATAGACCAGCGTGGTCCCGGCCGTGAAGTAGGCGACCGGGACCGGGTGGCGGTGCCGCAGCAGGAGCGAGAGCGTCCCGGCGAGCAGCAGCAGCCGCGCCGGGATGTTCAGGTCCACCCGGTCGAGCTGGCCCTCTGCCGCGTACTTCGAGCCGATCTGCACGAACACGGTGATCGCCAGCGTCGTCAGCCACGGCAGCCTGCTGACGTCGCCCTCCTGGTGGCGCTGATGCCACCACGGCGGGCCGTGCCGCCACATCGGCGGCCCGCCCCAAGGAAGGGACGGACCGCCGCGCCCGTGTTCGCGCTGCTCGTCCATGACGGCAACGCTAGACCGCGGGACGGGCGGCGGGCGTCAGCCCGGCGTGGCGATCACGCGTACTCCCCCGGGAGTACGCGCGAGGACGCGCCGCCCGCGGCCTGAGCGGGCGGGTCGCTTTCGCGGCGTCCGCTTCTTCCGGCGCCTGTCACCGTTCCGCCTCCAGTTCTGCTTCCAGTTCTGCTTCTAGTTCTGCTCCAACAGCCCGACGCTGTGGGCGAGTTGGGTGGCCGCGTACGAGAAGAACGCCGGGCGGTCCTCGACGACGCGGTTGAACTGGCCGAACACCTCGAAGCCCACGAGCCCGAAGAGCTGGCCCCACGCCGCGACCAGCGCCATGTTCACGGCGGGCGGCAGATCGGGGGCAACGTCCGCGGTGAGCCGCTCGGCCTCGGAACGCAGCTCCTTGGGCAGCGGTTGCACGGCGACTCCGCGCCCCCGATGGGCGTCGCGCACGATCCCGACGAGCAGCAGCCCGACGCGGGCGGCGGCCTGGATCGTGCTCTCGGGCGCGCTGTAGCCGGGCACGGGCGAGCCGTAGATGAGGGCGTACTCGTGGGGGTGGCCCAGCGCCCAGGTCCGTACCGCCTCGCAGGCGACCGTCCAGCGCCGCACGGGTTCGGCCGACGCGACCTCGGCGTGCGCTTCCTCGGCGGCGGCGCCGAGGGAGTCATAGGCGTCGATGATGAGCGCGGTCAGGAGGTCGTCGCGGCTGGGGAAGTAGCGGTAGAGGGCGGAGGAGACCATGCCGAGCTCGCGGGCGACGGCGCGCAGCGAGAGCTTGGCGGCGCCGTCGGCGGCCAGCTGTCTGCGGGCCTCGTCCTTGATGGCGGCGGTGACTTCGACTCGGGCGCGGGCCCTGGCCCCGCTGGTGGCACTGCTCATGCAGGCAGTGTGCCACGGGTTCGGAGCAGTGCGCCGAAACGAGATCGGGGAACCAAATAGAGAGCGCCGCACATTTTCGAGAGCACTGCTCTTGAAATGGGGCACCGCTCTCGTGCACACTGCTCTTAAGCGAGAGCAGTGCTCTCGGAAACCCTTACGACTTTGGCGGTCACCATGTCTGCGTCCTCGTTGTCCTCGACGTCCTCGACATCCTCGACGTCCTCCCTGTCCGACGCCCCGGCCCCCGCTCCCCACTACCTCGAGGCCGGCCCCGTGGCCCTGCGGTTCAACAGCCTCGTCGGCTGGCTGGCGCGGCGCGGCATCAGCCTCGCCGGGTCCGCCGAGCTCTCCGTACGGGGGCGCAAGAGCGGCCAGATGCAGCGCGTGCCGGTCAACCCGTTCACGTACGAAGGTGCTCAGTACCTGATCTCGGCCCGCGGGCACTCGCAGTGGGTGCGCAACATGCGGGTGGCGGGCGGCGGCGAGCTGCGGGTCGGGCGGAAGGTCCGCCCGTTCACGGTCGAGGAGGTCCCGGACGCCGAGAAGCTGCCGTTGCTGCGCGGCTACCTGGAGAAGTGGGGCTGGGAGGTCAACCAGTACTTCAAGGGCGTCACCGCCAAGTCCACAGACGCGGAGATCGAGGCGGCCGCGTGCGACCACCCCGTCTTCCGCGTCACCGTCACCAAGTGACGCCGCCCGGAACCTGCGGAGCCACCGGCGGCAACCACTGGCGGAACGCCTGGCGGAACCGGAACCACCGACCGGACTACCGGTCGAACGCGCTCAGCGCCCGCCCCGCCAGCGGGTGGCTCCGCACCAGCTCGCCCAGCGTCGTCGAACCGCGGGTGATCCTCGCGAACGCGTTCCACGCGGGCCTGAACCCGGTGATCGCCGCGTGCAGCGTGCCGGGACGGCGCTCGAAGACGGCGAGCATGCGCTTGCCGACGCTCATCTCGACGCCGAGGCCCGCCTTGACGGCGAAGGCGTAGTTCAGGGCCTGGCGGCGGGCGTCGACGGCGTCGTGCGCCTCGCCGATCCGGACGGCCCACTCCCCCGCGAGCCGCCCCGAGCGCAGCGCGAAGGAGATGCCCTCGCGGGTCCACGGCTCGAGGAGCCCCGCCGCGTCACCGCACACCACGACCCGGCCGCGCGAGAGCGGCGAGTCGTCGCTGCGGCAGCGCGTGAGATGGCCGGAGGAGATGCTCGGCTCGAAGCCCGCGAGGCCGAGGCGGGCGATGAAGTCCTCCAAGTACCGCTTGGTGGCCGAGCCTTCGCCGCGGGCGGAGATGACGCCGACGGTGAGGGTGTCGCCCTTGGGGAACACCCAGCCGTAACTGCCCGGCATGGGGCCCCAGTCGATAAGCACGCGGCCCGCCCAGTCCTCGGCGACGCTCTGCGGCACCGGGATCTCGGCCTCAAGCCCGAGGTCCACCTGGTCGAGCTTCACGCCGACGTGCGCCCCTATGCGGCTCGCGCTTCCGTCGGCCCCGACGACCGCGCGGGCGAGGACCGTCTCGCCGCCCTGGAGGACCACGGCGACCGTGCGCCGGTCGGGCACCGCGGAGCCGTGCTGCTCCACGCGCGCGACGGTGACACCCGTGCGCACCTCGGCGCCCGCCTTCTGCGCGTGCTCCACCAGTTGCTGGTCGAACTCGGGGCGGTTGATGAGCCCGAAGAGCATCTGCTTCGAGCGGCGGGTGCGGGAGAACTTGCCGTCCAGGGAGAACGTCACCGCGTGCACACGGTCCCTGAAGGGCAGCTCGAACCCCGGCGGGAGCGCGTCGCGCGAGGGGCCGATGATGCCGCCGCCGCACGTTTTGTACCGGGGCAGTTCCGCTTTCTCCAGGACGAGGACACTGCGTCCCGCGACGGCCGCCGCATAGGCCGCGGACGCCCCCGCGGGCCCTGCTCCCACCACGACGACGTCCCACACGTACTGCGCGTCGTCCGCCGAGTCCGCTGAGTTCTCGCTGCTCACGTTGGTCTACCGCTCCCGATCCCGCTGTTGGCCGCGCTTTCCAAGGCATCCTACGGCGGGCACCTCGGGCACCCTCCTGTGGGAGGATCACATCACCCACATACGTACAACGTCGCACCTGCGAGGAGCGTGCCCATGTCGCCGGATCCGATCGCCGAGACCGTCGCCTCACTCATGCCGAAGGCGAAGGCGGAGCTCACCGAACTGGTGGCCTTCAAGTCGGTGGCGGACTTCGACCAGTTCCCCCGGAGCGAGAGCGAGGCCGCCGCGAACTGGGTGGCGGACGCGCTGCGCGCCGAGGGTTTCCAGGACGTGGCCCTGCTCGACACCCCGGACGGCACCCAGTCGGTGTACGGCCTGCTTCCGGGCCCCGAGGGCGCTCCCACCGTGCTGCTCTACGCCCACTACGACGTGCAGCCGCCGCTGGACGAGGAGGCGTGGACCACCCCGCCGTTCGAGCTGACGGAGCGCGACGGCCGCTGGTACGGCCGCGGCAGCGCCGACTGCAAGGGCGGCGTCCTGATGCATCTGCTCGCGCTGCGCGCCCTGAAGGCGAACGGCGGCGTCCCGGTGACCGTCAAGGTGATCGCCGAGGGTTCCGAGGAGCAGGGCACGGGCGGCCTGGAGCGGTACGCCGAGGAGCACCCCGACCTCCTCACGGCCGACACGATCGTCATCGGCGACGCGGGCAACTTCCGCGTCGGCCTGCCGACGGTCACCGCCACCCTGCGCGGCATGACTCTCCTGCGCGTCCGTATCGACACCCTTGCGGGCAATCTGCACTCGGGGCAGTTCGGCGGCGCGGCCCCGGACGCGCTCGCCGCCCTGGTGCGGGTCCTCGACTCGCTGCGCGCCGAGGACGGCTCGACGACGGTCGACGGACTCACCGGCGACGAGGTGTGGGACGGGCTTCAGTACGAAGAGGACGACTTCCGCAGGGACGCCAAGGTCCTTGAGGGTGTGCGCCTGGTCGGCAGCGGCACGGTCGCCGACCGCATCTGGGCCCGTCCCGCGGTCACGGTGCTCGGCATCGACTGCCCGCCGGTGGTCGGCGCGACGCCGTCCGTGCAGGCGGGCGCGCGGGCGCTGATCAGCCTGCGGGTGCCGCCGGGCGTGGACGCGGCCGAGGCCACCAAGCTGCTCCAGGCGCACCTGGAGGCGCACACCCCGTGGGGCGCGCAGGTGACCACCGAGCAGATCGGGCAGGGCCAGCCGTTCCGCGCGGACACCACGAGCCCGGCGTACGCGGCCATGGCGGCGGCGATGGGCGAGGCCTACCCCGGCGAGGAGATGCAGTACGCGGGGCAGGGCGGCTCGATCCCGCTGTGCAACACCCTCGCCGCGCTCTACCCCCGTGCCGAGATCCTGCTGATCGGCCTGAGCGAGCCCGAGGCGCAGATCCACGCGGTGGACGAGAGCGTGTCGCCGCAGGAGCTCGAGCGCCTCTCGGTCGCGGAGGCGCTGTTCCTCCAGAAGTACGCGGCGAGCTGAGCCGCCGGGCGGGCGGGGGGCCGGACGGCGCCCCCGCCGGTCACCGGGAGCCGACAGGGACTCCCGCCTCCAGGTACAGGGCGATCCCGCTCTCCCGCGCGCGCAGGGCCCAGCGCAGCCGTTCGTAGCGCACGGGGGGCAGCAGGGTGGCCGCCTCCTCCTCGGTGACGAAGCGGCAGTCACGGAGTTCGGGTCCGGGCAGGAGCATCTGCCGGGCCCGGTCGGCGTCGAGGCTCCCGCCGTCGAAGAGGAACCGCATCCCTCCGTAGCCGGGCGGCGCCGGTGGCTCCCAGTCGGCGACCAGGAGCCGGGGGGTGTCGGTGAGTTGGATGCCGGTCTCCTCGGCCACTTCCCGCATGCCCGCGCGCGCGGGTGCCTCTCCGGGTTCGACGACGCCGCCGGGGAACTCCCAGCCGGCTTTGTACGTAGGGTCGACGAGCAGCACCCGGCCCCGCTCGTCGAAGAGCAGCACACCGGCCGCGAGGGTCTCCGCGGTGGGCTCGGGGGTCTGCACGATGTCGCAGACGGTGGCCTCCCCGGTGCGTACGGCCTCTGCGATGCGTTCGGCGGTCTGGCAGGGGGTGAGCGCTCCGGTGTCGATACGGTGCGCGTCGCCGCCGAGCCAGTCCGCGAGCGCGACGCGGTACGGCTCGATGTGGTCGAACGACCACTGCCGCACGCGCAGGTCCCCGTCCGGCAGGTCCGGGAGGGGGCGGGCGGATATTCGCTCGCGCAGGATCGTTTCGTCCGGGGCCAGGACCACATGGCGTACGGCGATTCTGCGCGAGGCGAGGCCGCCGAAGATCTCGTCGCGGTAGTCCTGCCGCAGCAGGGTCATGGGCACCACCAGGACGCCGCCCAGCTCGGCGAGCAGGGCCGCCGCGGTGTCCACGACGAGCCGCCGCCAGATCGGCAGATCCTGGTAGTCGCTCACCTCGGCGAGATGCTTGGGCGGCAGCAGGTCGGGCAGTCCGCCGCCGATGATCTCGGGGTCGAAGAGTGTGCTGTTCGGGATCAGTTCGATCAGTTCCCGTGCAGCGCTGGTCTTGCCCGCACCGAACGCACCGTTGATCCAGACGATCACGGTTCCCCCTCTTCCGTCGGCCCCCTGTGGCTTGCCCGCAACACCCTGCCACGGAAACCAGGGCCTGATGAGGCGGTCATTATCAGGACCAAAAGGCGCGCCATAGTGTCAAGCGATTCGCTGTCACTTCACCCCATCGGGTGGCAGTCACCCTGCATGAATCGTTCCCTCACTCCAGGGCCCGCCCGACCCCGCTAGCGTGATCCGCCAGGCGCCCCAGCCCCTGGTGACCTCCTGAATCCGGCTCTCCCGACGCACCCCGCTGCCGCGAGGATCCGGCCGACGTCGACACTGGGGGGACACGTGCAGCTCGACGCACTGAACGATTTCGCCTTCGAAGACTCCGACCAGCAGCCGCGCGTGTACGGCCACAACGGCGCCGTCGTCGTCGAACTGCACGGCGAGGTGGACTTGTTGGCCTACCAGCGGCTGACTCCGCTCATCGACCCCATCACCGGCGGCACCGCGACGACCGTGGTCATCGATCTGACCCGGACCACGTTCTTCGACTGCTCCGGCCTCGCCCTGCTGGTGCGCGCACACCGCCGTACGACGGCACGAGGCGCCCGCCTCTCCGTGGTCTGCACCCACCGTCTGACGCTCCGCATCCTGCGTCTCACGGGCCTCACTCCCACGCTGTTGCCCGTCGCGACGCTGGACATGGCGCTGGAAGACGACTGAGCGGGGTGGCGCTTGGTGCTGCGGGGTCCGGGCAGCATCATGAGCCTGCCCCGCGCGTGTCGCCGCCGGGAGTGTGCGCGCCGGATGCATATATGCATTCCGTTCACACCCCGTGTGAACCATTCACGCCCTGCGACGCCCGGGACAAGGTTTCACCGTCCGGTTGCTCCACCTGGTCCGGGTGTAGGCGTGGAAGTGATCGCCGGCATGGTTCTGCTCACGGGTGCAGTGAAGGACGTCACCGGGCCTCTCGTCCCAGCACAGGCCGGGAATGTCACGCACGTATTTCGGGGCTTTCATGCCAAGTGCTCCGTCTGCCGGGGATTGTCGGTGGCCACGCCCGACAATCTCAATTCCGCCGGTCACAGCGGGATACGACAGCCCGTGACACGGAACGGGTCATGCGGACGGCCGCCGCCCGATCAGGAGACGGCCTCCCGCATCTCTCCGGCGTCCCGGCCGACGTGAGCGGTCAAGCCGACCCGTCGGCCACGCGCCGGACCGCGGCGCCCGCCAGCGCGTCCCACTGCCGGCGCAGCAGCCCCACGGTCTGACACGGGCCGGCGTCCACGTTCCGGCAGACGCTGCAGGAGAGTTGGTGGCGGGCCCACGCGCCGTAGGCCTCCTGGACCGGCGAGAGGCGGACGCGAGCCGCGACGAGCGGAGGCCTTACGGCGCGGGGTGGTGGGTTCGTAGGCTCGTCCACGTCGACGCCCTTTCGCGGCGTAGGCCATGCCCCCCCGGTCCGTGTCACCGGCAAGCCACTGGCGACGGGGTGCTCGGGCGCCCGACGCCAGCGGCGGCCCGGGGGGCGGTCGGTGGAACCGACCTTGCACTAGACGATTCCGCGCCACGGGCCGGTTTGGATGCACCTCCCGGTCGATGATTGCCGACTTGCCTCACTTCGAACGCACGCTCTACAAACCTCTTGGTGCACACGCGAACCCGGCCTGCGGGGCGGCGGCTTTCACCCCTTGCCCGACCCCAGCGTCAGGCCCGCGATGAAGTGCCGTTGCAGGAGCAGGAAGACCAGGACCGTGGGCAGCGCCACCAGGACCGAACCCGCGGCCAGGAGGTTGTAGTCCGTGAAGAACTGGCCGCGCAGGTTGTTCAGGGATGAGGTGATCGGGAGTTTGTCGGGGTCGGAGATGAAGATGAGGGCCCAGAGGAAGTCGTTGTAGATCCAGGTGAATTCCAGCGTGCCCAGGGCCGCGAGGGCGGGGCGGCACAGCGGGAGGGTGATGCGCCAGAACTGGGTCCATACGCCGGCGCCGTCCACGATCGCCGCCTCCAGGATTTCCTGCGGCAGCGTCCGCATGAAATTGGCGAGCACGAAGACACAGAATCCGACCTGGAAGCCCACGTTGACGATGATGATCGCCCAGTACGAGTCGTACAGGGTCAGCGAGTCGGACATCCACCACGGCAGGGGAATCTTCAGGAAGAGGACGTAGAGGGGGGTCACGAGCACCTGCGGCGGCAGCAGGTTTCCCGCCGTGAAGAGCATCAGCAGGACCATTCCCCCGCGGATCCGCAGACGGGACACCGCGAAGGCCACGAACGCCGCCAGGAACAGCGTGACGAGGACCGCGGGCACCGCGATGAGCAGGGTGTTGGTGAAGTACTTGCCCATGCCGGAATCGCTGTAGGCCTGGCGGTAGTAGTCGAACGACAGACGCTCGGGGAACGAGAAATAGCCGTGCTGCGCCGTTTCCTCGTACGGGCGCAGTGAGGCGTAGACCGCGAGGAGAAGCGGCGCGAGGAAGGCCAGGGTCACCGCCGTCAGGAAGATGTGCACGCCGAATCGGCCGGGGCGGCGGGTGCGGCCCGCGGGTTTTCCGCCGGGCGGTGCGGGGGTGGCGGAGCGCGGCGTGGCGCGGATGTCGGCGGTCATCTCTCGCGCGCACCTCGCAGCTCTTGGACCAGGAACGTCACGATGAATCCGAGCGATACGGTCAGGAGTACGACCGCGATGGCGGAGCCGAATCCGATGCGGCTCGCCTCGCCGATGATGTTGTCGGTGATGAGCACGGAGAGCAGTTCAAGGCCATTGCGGCCCTTGTTGACCGCGTAGACGATGTCGAAGGCGCGCAGCGCCTCGATGACCGTGATGACGCCGACGATGACATTCACCGGTCGCAGGGTGGGGAAGACGACGCGGAAGAAGGTCTGGCGGGCGTTCGCGCCGTCTATCTCCGCGGCCTCTTTCAGGGCCGGGTCTACGGATTTCAGTCCGGCCAGATAGAGGATCATGACGTAGCCGGTGTGGCGCCAGCTCGCGGCCAGCATCATCATCCAGATGTTGATGTCGGAATTCCCGAGCCAGTCGATCGGGTCGTCCTGGTTGTTCAGGATGGTGTTGACCACGCCCTGGTCGGTACCGAGGATCAGCTGGGCCATGAAGCCGACCACGGCGAGCGAGAGCACCACCGGCATGTAGAGCACGGACTGGTAGAAGCGGCTGAAGCGGACGCCCCGGTCGATGACGACCGCGAGGAGAAGGCCGAACGGCGTGGCCACCAGGCCCAGGAACGCGATCCACAGCAGGTTGTGGCGGACGGCGGGCCAGAAAGCCGGGTAATTGTCGACCAGGCTCTCGTAGTTCTTTCCGCCCACCCATGTGAGGTCGCCGATGCCGTCCCAGGAGGTGAAGGACAGGCCGACGGAGGCCAGGGTCGGGCCCCAGATGACGAAGACGTCGAGGAGTACGGGAATTCCCAGCAGCACGCCGAGCACGGCGATGTCACGGCGTGTGAAACGCCGTGGTCCCCGCCGTCCGGCGCGCCGCGCGCTTTTCTGCGGCACGGAACGCTGTCCCCCCCGGTCCTCAGCCGACGTCCGACGAGAAGATGTCCTTCTTCTGGCGCTCGATGCTGTTGACCAGGCCGTCGACGTCGTCGGGATTGTCGATGAAGTCCTGCAGCGCCTTGATCATGACGGTCTGCGCGAAGTCGGGGCGGGTGTCGCGGTCGAGGAACTGCGATATCTGCTTCGCCCCGGAGACGAGTTCGGCCGATTTCTTCTGGAGCGGGCTGTACTTGCTGGTGTCCGCGCCGTCGTTGACCGCGACGTTGTTGGGGTCGCCGGCCAGGTAGATGTCCTCGGCCTTCGGTGTTCCGAGCCACTTCAGGAGTTCCTTGGCGCCGTCGAGGTTCTTCGACTTCTTCGCCACCAGGAATCCGTCGATCGGCGCCTCCACGGCGTCCTGCCCGTGCGCCGGGTCGATCTCGGGGAAGGCGAAGAAGTCGATGTCGTCTCGTTCGTCCGCCGGGAACTGCTGGCCGGGGTGCGGCATGCCGAGGACGGCCATGCTGGTCTTGCGCTTCTGCAACCCCTGGCCCGCCTCTTCCCAGGTACGGCCGAGCGCGCCCTTCTGGTAGTAGGGCATGAGTTCGCGCCACAGGTCGAAGACCTTCTTGACCTTGTTGTCGGTCCAGGCTTCCTCGCCGGCCATCAGGCTCTTGTGGAACTCGTATCCGTTGAGGCGCATGTTGATGTAGTCGAAGGTGCCCATCGCGGGCCAGCCGTCCTTGTCGCAGAAGGCGACCGGGATGCCGTCCTTGCGCATCTTCTTGGCGAGCGCGATGAACTGGTCCCACGTTCTGGCCTGCTCATAGCCCTGTTTCTCGAAGAGGCTCTTGCGGTGGAAAACGGCCCACGGGTAGTAGTAATACGGCACGAAGTACTGCTTGCCCTCGTGCGTGGACTGTTCCCGCAGCGCGTCCGAGAAGCCCTTGAATTCCTTCCACACGTCGCTGATCTCGATCAGCAGGCCCTTCTCCGCGAAGTACTGCATGCGGTATCCCGCGAACCACATGAAGACGTCGTCAGGGGTGCCCTGCAGATAGCGCGTGATGTTCTGCTGGAACTCGTTGTGCTCTGTCGTGTTGACCTTGACGGTCTTCCCGGACTTCTTCTCGTAGGCGTCGAAGGCGGTGGCGAACGCCTTCTTCGGGACCGCGTCCGAGGAATTGGAGCCCATCGTGACTTCGTCCTTGTTGCCGCCCGGGCCGTCGCCGCAGGCCGTGAGCAGGGCCGGAAGGGTGACCGCACCGGCTCCCGCGGCCGCACCACGCAGGACATTCCGCCGCGACATCCGATGTCCTGACATGCTTCGAGGCGTGGCAGGACCCATGAACGATGACTGTGCCATGTCCCCCTCCTCGGGGTGCAACCGAACACAACCGAACGCGAGGGTTGCGATCCCACTCCCAAGTGCCGTGCCAGTCAAGGGGTTTGGCGTTCGCATGCTCGAACCGTTACGGCCCCTCTTCCAACAGAGTCCAACACGGCCTAACGTAAGCGCGCACTTCTGACACGTACATGCAGCCCCACAACTTCTGCGAGTACGGAGGAATGTAACGATGCGTCACATCCCAGCCCTCACCACGCGTCGAAGAGTCGTCGGATCGCTCGCCGCCGTACTGCTGTGCGCGGCAGGGCTCGCCGCCCCGGCGGCGACGGCACGCGACACGGGCGGCGCGAGTGATACGGGCGGCGCGAGCGACTCGCGTGACCGGAGCGCGGCCGAAGGGACCTCCGCCGCGAAGGCGAAGCTCCCCGGCGATCTCGCCCGCACCCCGCCCATGGGCTTCAACAACTGGAACTCCACCCACTGCAGGGCCGAGTTCGACGAATCGATGGTCAAGGGAATCGCGGACCTCTTCGTCGAGAAGGGCCTCAAGGACGCCGGCTACCAGTACGTCAATCTCGACGACTGCTGGGCCCTGCCCGAGCGGAACGCCGACGGCAAGCTCGTGCCCGACCCCAAGCGATTCCCCAACGGCATCAGGGGAGTTGCCGACTATGTGCACGGCAAGGGCCTGAAGCTCGGCATCTACACCAGCGCCGGCACCAAGACCTGCAGCGACATCGGATTCCCCGGCGCACTCGGCCATGAGGTCAGCGACGCACGGCAGTTCGCCGACTGGGGCGTCGACTACCTCAAGTACGACAACTGCAACAACCAGGGTGTCGACGCCAAGCAGCGGTACATCGCGATGCGCGACGCGCTGAAGGCCACCGGCCGCCCCATCGTCTACAGCCTCTGCGAATGGGGCGAGAACAAACCCTGGGAGTGGGCGGCCGACGTAGGCCATCTGTGGCGCACCACCGGCGACATCAGCGACAACTGGAGCTCGATGCTGTCGATCATGAAGCAGAACCTGCCGCTCGCCGAGCACGCGGGGCCGGGCCGCTGGAACGACCCGGACATGCTGGAGGTCGGCAACGGCGGCATGACGGACACCGAGTACCGCACGCACTTCTCGATGTGGTCCGTCATGGCCTCGCCGCTGCTCATCGGCTCCGACCTGCGCAAGGCCACGCCCGAGACCTTCGAGATCATCGGCAACAAGGAAGTCATCGCCGTCGACCAGGATCCGCTGGGCAAGCAGGGCACGGTGCTGTCCTCGGAGGGCGGGCGCTGGGTCGTCGCCAAGGAGATGCGGGACGGCAGCCGGACGGTCGCCCTCTTCAACGAGACGAACACCGCCCAGTCGATCGCCACCACCGCCGGGGCCGTGGGGCTCCCGGACGCCGACGGCTACGCGCTGCGGGATCTGTGGCAGCACAAGAGCTACAACACGGCGGGCCGGATCGCGGCGACCGTCCCCGCGCACGGCACCGTACTGCTGCGCGTCGCGGCGGACGGCACCTGGGGCAAGAACCCGCCGGCGGTCGAACTGGGCCTCGGCGGTGACCCGTTGGTGGAGGCGGGCCAGGCGAAGAAGCTGACGTCGCAGGTCACCAACCTCGGCCGCACCTCCGCGCAGAAGGTGTCCGCCGCCTTCAGCGGTCCCTCCGGCTGGCGGATCAGGGCGACCTCTCCCGCGACCGCGAACTCCCTGCGTACGGGCAAGTCGCTGAGCACGTCGTGGACGGTGACCGCACCGCGGGGTGCGGCGCCGGGGGCATACGACCTGACGCTCAAGACCACCTACCGCTCCCCCGGCGGCGCCCGCGCCCAGAGCGTGCTCCCGCTGACGGCCCACGTGGTCGTGGCGCCGCCCGCGGGCGACTCGGCGGTCAGTGACCTGCCGTGGATGTCGACCGTCAACGGCTGGGGGCCTGTCGAGAAGGACACCAGCAACGGCGAGGAGGCGGCGGGCGACGGCAAGCCGCTCACCATCGGCGGGGCGGTCTACGCCAAGGGGCTCGGGGTGCACGCGGCGAGCGCCGTCGAGTACTACACCGGCGGGTCCTGCGAGAAGGTCGCCGCACGGGTGGGCGTCGACGACGAGAAGGGCGCCAAGGGCACGGTCACCTTCGAGATCTGGGCGGACGGCAAGAAGGCCGCGTCGACCGGCGTCCTGACCAACGCCGACGCCGCGCGGAGCCTTACGGCCGACGTGTCCGGGGCGCAGGTCGTACGCCTCGTCGTCACGGACGGCGGCGACGGCAGGGACTCCGACCACGCGGACTGGGCGGAGCCGGTGCTCAGCTGCTGATCATCACGGGTCATCAACTGCGGTCCGGGCAGGGGTACTTCAGCCCGGACCGCAGTCAAGAGCGGCAACTCCCCCGGCGTATACCCGAAGCGATCAGCTCCCCACCACCGGCCGCAGGGCCACCGTCCTGTCCTCCTGGCTCAGTGCGGCCGCCGCGGCCCCGACCAGGCCCGCGTCCGTCCCCATCAGCGCCGGGGCCACGGTCAGGTCGCGTACGAACGAGAGCGTGGCGTAGTCCTTCAGGGAGCGGCGCAGCGGGTCGAAGAGCACGTCGCCCGCCTTCGCCACCCCGCCCCCGATCACCGCGATGTCGATCTCGACGAGGGTCGCCGTGGCCGCGATTCCGGCGGCGAGTGCCTGTGCCGCCCGTTCGAAGGAGGCGACGGCGACCGGGTCACCGGCGCGCGCCGCGAGGGCCACCGCGGCGGCGGACGTGTCGCCGTCGGCCCCCGGCCGCCATCCGCCCTCCACCGCGCGCCGCGCGATGTTCGGCCCGCTCGCTATGCGCTCCACGCACCCGCGCGCGCCGCACGGGCAGGCGTCGCCGTCCAGGTCGACGCTGATGTGCCCGATGTGCCCCGCGTTACCGGTGGGGCCGGGGTGCAGCTTGCCCCCGAGGATCAGGCCGCCGCCGACCCCGGTGGACACCACCATGCACAGCGCGTTGTCGTGCCCGCGCGCCGCGCCCTGCCAGTGCTCGGCTGCCGTCATCGCGACGCCGTCCCCGACGAGCTCGACCGGAAGGCCGCCGGTGGCCGCGCGCACCCGCTCGACCAGCGGATAGCCGCGCCAGCCGGGGACGTTGACCGGGCTGACCGTCCCCGCCGACGCGTCCACGGGACCCGCGCTGCCGATGCCGACCGCCCGCGCCCTGCCCCACAGCGGGGCGCGCGTGAGCTCGCCTATGACCTCTTCGACCGCCCGCATCACGGTGTCGCCGTCCTCACGCGCCGGCGTGGGCCGCTGGGCGCGCAACAGGATCCGGCCGCGGCCGTCCACCAGCGCGCCGGCGATCTTGGTGCCGCCGATGTCGAGTGCGGCGACGAGGTCCGTGTGCATCAGTGTCAGATCTCCTGGTGAAAGGGCAGGCCGACCTTTTGGTGAAAGGGCAGGCCGGAGAATGCGATGGACAGTCTCTCTTGCATCTGACAACGTTGTCCAGGTTCTATGCTCGACGCCACATCACTTACGCACCACTTTCAGCTCACCTACGTCGACGACAGGACAGCGCACCGTGGCCGAGACCGCCAGCCGACCCGAGCGACCCGAACCCCGCTACGGCAATCGTCCGACCATGAAGGACGTCGCCGCGCGCGCCGGAGTCGGCCTCAAGACGGTCTCCCGCGTGGTGAACGGCGAGCCGGGCGTCACCCCGGACACCGAGCGCCGCGTGCAGGAGGCCATCGACGCCCTGGGCTTCCGCCGCAACGACAGCGCGCGGGTCCTGCGCAAGGGCCGCACCGCCAGCATCGGCCTGGTCCTCGAAGACCTCGCCGACCCCTTCTACGGCCCGCTCAGCCGCGCCGTGGAGGAGGTGGCCCGCGCCCACGGCGCGCTCCTCATCAACGGTTCGAGCGCCGAGGACCCGGACCGCGAGCAGGAGTTGGTGCTCGCGCTGTGCGCACGCCGGGTCGACGGCCTGGTCGTCATCCCGGCCGGTGACGACCACCGCTATCTGGAGCCGGAGATCGCCGCCGGTGTCGCCACCGTCTTCGTCGACCGTCCCGCCGGGAAGATCGACGCCGATGTGGTGCTCTCCGACAGCTTCGGCGGAGCGCGCGACGGCGTCGCCCATCTCATCGCCCACGGCCACCGCCGTATCGGCTTCATCGGCGACCAGCCGCGCATCCACACCGCCATAGAGCGGCTGCGCGGCTACCGCGCGGCCATGGAGGACGCCGGAATCGCCGTCGACGAGGAGTGGATGTCGCTGGGCGCGACCGATCCGGACCGTGTCGAGCAGGCCACCAAGACGATGCTGGGCGGCCCGGACCCCGTCACGGCGATCTTCGCGGGCAACAACCGCGTGACGGTGACGGTCGTCCGTGTCCTCGCCGGGCTCCCGCGCCCCGTGGCCTTCGTCGGCTTCGACGACATCGAACTCGCGGACCTGCTGCAGCCGGGCGTGACGGTCGTCGCGCAGGACGCCGCCCAGCTCGGCAGGACCGCCGCCGAGCGCCTGTTCCGGCAGCTCGACGGCGCGTCCGACGCGCCGGAGCGGATCGAACTCCCGACGCGCCTCATCGAGCGCGGGTCGGGCGAACTGCCGCCCGCGGGCTGACGGTTGACGGGGCGTCGGCGCTCAGCAGACCGGGAGGCCGGGCAGCGGTTCGTCGTTGTCTCCGCCCTTGATGTAGACGTCGCTGATGAAGACGTCTCTGTTGCCGCTGTCGTCGTCCGTCTTGGCCCACCAGACGTTCGTCCACTCGCCGTGCGTCTCGCGGCGGCCGAGGTTCTGCTGGCAGTAGAAGTAGTTCGTGCCCGCGTTCAGTACGCCCGCTTCGGCGCCCGAAGCGGTGTACGACGTGGAGGTACGCCAGACCGAGCAGTCGTACTTGCCGCCGCCCGCGGCGTGGCAGGCGGGTTCGGGGGCGGGATCGTCGCCGCCGGACGCTCCGCCGGAGCCGCCGCCTGTCCTGCCGTCGTCCTCGGTCGGCTCGGAGGAGGGCTTGGGGCGGGTCTCCGGTTTGCCGTCGGACCCGGTGTCGTCCTTGTCCTCCGCCTCGCCCTTGCCCCTGTCCTTGCCGGAGGAGTCCTCCCCTTCCGGCTTGCGGGACTTCTCGTCGCCCTGCTTCGAGGGCTTGGAACCGTCCGCGCCGTCGAGGGCGCCGCGGCTGCTTCCGTCGTCCGGCTCGGCGGCGCCCCCGGAGGACGCGGGCCGCTTGGCCTGGCTGCCGCCGTCCCCCTGGTCGCCGAGGAGGGTGACGGTGATGCCGGTGGCCGCGAGGACGACGGCGACGGCCGCCGCCGCGAGCAGCACCCGGCCGCGGCGCGGTCGCCGCTCGGGGGGCGTGGCGGGCGCCGCGGGACCCGAGGGCACGGCCCCGCCGGAGGGCGGCGGTCCGAACCCCGGCGGCGGCCCGCTCGGGATGCTCCGCTCCGTGGCCTCCCGCGGCCGGGGCGCGGGCCCGTGCGCCGCCGCCGTCACCGCACCGGCCGCGGCGTCGGCCAGGAGCAGCGCCCCCTGCGCCGCGTCCGGCCGTGCCTGCGGGTCCTTGTGCATCAGCTGCCGCAGCACCGGGATCAACGGGCCCGCCCGCTGCGGCTCGGGCAGCGGGTCGGTGACGATCGCGGTGAGCGTGGACCACGTCGACGTACGGCGGAAGGGGGACGCTCCCTCGACGGCCGCGTACAGCGTGGCGCCGAGGGCCCAGACGTCGGACGCGGGGCCCGGGTCCTGGCCCTGTGCGCGCTCGGGCGCCAAGTAGTCCAGGGAGCCGACCAGTTCGCCGCTGCGCGTGAGGTGGGTGGCGGAGCCGTCGCCGGGGTCGTCCATCGTGGCGATGCCGAAGTCGGTCAGGACGACGCGGCCGCCGGTCTCCAGGAGAATGTTGCCGGGCTTGACGTCGCGGTGCAGGACACCGGCGCGGTGGGCGGCGGCGAGCGCGTCCATCACCTTGGCGCCGATGGCCGCCGCCTCGCGGGGGTCCAGGGTGCCGCGCTCGCGCAGCACGTCGTCCAGGGACGGCCCTTCGACCAGTTCCATGACGATCAGGGGCCGCCCGTCGACCTCCGCCACGTCGTGCACGGCGACGACTCCGGGATGGCGCACCCGGGCCGCGGCGCGGGCCTCGCGCTGCATCCGTACGCGCAGGTCGGCCAGTTCGGGGGCTGCCGCGTCCGTGTAGGTCCGCAGTTCCTTGACGGCGACCTCGCGGCCGAGCACCTCGTCGACGGCGCGCCAGACCACCCCCATGCCGCCGCGCCCGAGCTGCGCCGCCACGCGGTAGCGCCCGGCGAGCAGCCGGCCGACACCGCCCGTCTGTTCCTGGTCCCCCGAAGTCACCACTGCCCCGTTCCTGTGACACCACTGTGCGTGGCCCACAGACTACGGGGCAGGAGTGACGGCGCGTGTCCGGAGTTACTTGGCGGAGGGCGTGAGGTCGCCGCGGCGCGGGCCCGAGAAGTACTGCAGGCGGGCCAGCGTCAGTCCGGTGAGGCGGGTGACCTCGCCGGCGTCGAGGGCGCCGCAGTCCAGGCCGCGCAGGAGGTACCCGGCGAGCGCCTTGGCCGATGCCGGCTCGTCCGCCACGTCGCCGCCCTCGCGGTGGGCCGCGTACGCGGACAGGCGCGCGGCGGCCTGCTCGAAGCCCTCGCGGTAGAAGGCGAACACGGCCGCGTAGCGCGTGGGGATGTGGCCGGGGTGCATGTCCCAGCCCTGGTAGTAGGCGCGGGCCAGGGCGCGGCGCGTGAGGCCGTAGTGCAGCCGCCAGGCGTCGTGGACCTTCTCGGTGGTGCCGACGGGCAGAACGTTCGTGGAGCCGTCCGATACGCGTACGCCGGTGCCCGCCGCCGCGACCTGCATGATCGCCTTGGCGTGGTCGGCGGCCGGGTGGTCGCTGGTCTGGTAGGCGGCGCTGACACCGAGGCAGGCGCTGTAGTCGAAGGTGCCGTAGTGCAGGCCCGTGGCGCGGCCCTCGGCGGCGTCGATCATGCGGGCCACGGTGGCGGTGCCGTCGGCGGCCAGGATGGACTGGCTGGTCTCGATCTGGATCTCGAAGCCGATCCGGCCCCGCTCCAGGCCGCGCGCCTTCTCGAACTCCTCCAGGAGGCGCACCATCGCGGTGACCTGCTCGGGGTAGGTGACCTTGGGCAGCGTCAGGACGAGGCCTTCCGGCAGGCCGCCCGCTTCCATGAGGCCGGACAGGAAGATGTCGAGGGTGCGGATGGCGCGGTCGCGCACGTTCTCCTCGAAGCACTTCATGCGGATGCCCATGTACGGGGCGGCGGTGCCGTTCTTGTAGGCCTCGGCGACGAGGCGGGCCGCGCGGGCGGCGTCCTGGTCCTCGTCCGCGCCCTTGTAGCCGTCCTCGAAGTCGATGCGCAGGTCCTCGACGGGCTCGCGCTGGAGCTTGGCGCGTACGCGGTCGTAGACCGGCACGGCGAGGTCGTCGGCGAGGCCCAGGACGGCCGCGAAGGAGGCCGCGTCCGGGGCGTGCTCGTCGAGGGCCTTCAGGGCCTGGTCGCCCCAGGTGCGGATGGTGTCGGCACCGAAGAGCTCACCGGGGACGTACACGGTGTGGACCGGCTGGCGGGTGCCCGGGTCTCCGGGGTAGCGGCGCTCGAGCTCCGCGTCCACCGGGGCGAGGGAAGCGCTGATGCCCTCGCTGACCGCGCCCGCGAGACTCGTTGCCACCTTCTCTTGCTGACCCATTCCTGCACCCTCCACACGCTCGGGACCACACACTCTGGACCATTCAGGATTACTCAAAAGCCAGATGAACTTCCGCTTCACGGAATCGAGAATCCGCATAGCGAAGTTATCCGGCGACCTTCCCGCTGGTCAACACCCTCTCGTCTGCCGGACCCCGTCCGTTCACCCGTGTCTCAGATCCTGCTTCCGCACTCGCGTGCCCGCACCTCATCCTGACCGTCACCCATCGAAGGAGACCGCGTGCCGAACGACACCCGAGTAACGCGCCGCCTGGGCCTGCAGACCGCGCTCGCCGCGGCGGCAGTGCCCTTGTTCACCACCGCGCTGGCCGCATCCCCCGCGCGTGCAGTGGAGCGGGCGGGGCGCCGCCTGGAGATCATGTCGTTCAACCTCCGCTACGCGAGCACCACGCCGCCCCACACCTGGGCCGACCGCCGCCCGGTGACCCGGGAACTCCTCCGCCGGGCGCGCCCCCATGTCATCGGCACCCAGGAAGGCCTCTACCAGCAGGTGCGGGACATCGCCGAGGACCTGGGCGCACACTACGACTGGATCGGCACCGGCCGGGCCGGCGGCAGCCGCGACGAGTTCATGACCGTCTTCTACGACACCCGCAGACTCGCGCCGGTCGAGTACGACCACTTCTGGCTCTCCGACACCCCGGACGTCATCGGATCGAACACGTGGGGCGGCGGCTCCATCCGCATGGTCACCCGGGTCCGCTTCCACGACCTGCGCACGGACACGGAGTTGTACGTCCTGAACACCCACCTGGACAACGCGAGCCAGAACGCACGCGCGCGTGCCGCGCGGCTGATCTCCGAGCGGATCGCCGCCCTCGACTCGTCCCTGCCGCTCCTGGTCACGGGTGACTTCAACGTCGCGGCCCACAAGAACCCGGTCTACGACACGATGCTGGGCGCCGGGCTCGTCGACACCTGGGACGCGGCGGACGAGCGCAGCAAGGCGTACGCCACCTTCCACGGCTACAAGCCGCTGACGCCGGACGGCGACCGGATCGACTGGATCCTGGCGACGCCCGGCGTGCGGGTCCACTCGGCGGCCATCAACACCTTCTCGCAGGGCGGCCAGTTCCCCAGCGACCATCTGCCGGTGCAGGCCTCGCTGACGCTGTGACGCGACTGCGCCCGTGACACGGCGAGGCCTTCGCCCCCGCTGTGTGCGGGTGGCGAAGGCCTCGTTCTGCCTGAAGCGGGTCAGCCCTTGCGGGTGTTGACCTCGTCGGTGAGGGCGGGGACGACGTCGAAGAGGTCGCCGACCACGCCGTAGTCGACCAGTTCGAAGATCGGGGCCTCGGCGTCCTTGTTGATGGCCACGATCGTCTTGGAGGTCTGCATGCCCGCCCGGTGCTGGATCGCGCCGGAGATGCCCGAGGCGATGTACAGCTGCGGGGAGACACTCTTGCCGGTCTGGCCGACCTGGTTGGAGTGCGGGTACCAGCCCGCGTCCACCGCGGCGCGCGAGGCGCCCACCGCCGCGCCCAGCGAGTCGGCGAGGGACTCGATGAGGTGGAAGTTCTCCGCGCCGTTCACGCCGCGGCCGCCGGAGACCACGATGGCGGCCTCGGTCAGCTCCGGACGCCCGGTCGACTCGCGCGGCGTGCGCGCGGTCACCTTCGTGCCGGTGGCCTGCGCGGAGAAGGACACCTCAAGGGCCTGGACCGCACCGGCGGCCGGGGCGGCCTCCACCGCCGCGCTGTTGGGCTTGACGGTGATGACCGGGGTGCCGGTGGTGATGCGGGACTTGGTGGTGTAGGAGGCGGCGAACGCCGACTGCGTGGCCACCGGGCCCTCGTCGCCCGCTTCCAGGTCGACGGCGTCGGTGATGATGCCCGAGCCGATCCGCACCGCCAGGCGGGCGGCGATCTCCTTGCCCTCCGCGGAGGAGGGCACCAGCACCGCGGCCGGCGAGACCGCGTCGTAGGCGGCCTGCAGCGCGTCCACCTTCGGCACCACCAGGTAGTCGGCGAACTCGGCGGCCTCGCTGGTGAGGACCTTGACCGCGCCGTGCTCGGCCAGCGCGCCGGCGGTGTCGGCGGCGCCGCTGCCCAGCGCGACGGCCACCGGCTCGCCGATCCGGCGGGCCAGCGTGAGCAGCTCCAGGGTGGGCTTGCGGACGGCACCGTCCACGTGGTCGACGTAGACCAGAACTTCAGCCATGGGACTTCAATCCTTTGCAGAGACGAGGAAGCGAGATGAGGGGGGCGGCGGGGCTCAGATGAACTTCTGGCCCGCGAGGAACTCGGCGAGCTGCTTGCCGCCCTCGCCCTCGTCCTTGACGATCGTGCCCGCACTGCGCGCGGGCCGCTCGGTGGCCGCATCGACCGTCGTCCAGGCACCCTCCAGGCCCACCTGGCCGGCCTCCAGGTCCAGATCGGAGAGGTCCCAGGCCTCGACCGGCTTCTTCTTGGCGGCCATGATGCCCTTGAAGGAGGGGTAGCGGGCCTCGCCCGACTGGTCGGTCACCGACACCACCGCGGGCAGCGCGGCCTCCAGCTGCTCGGAGGCGGTGTCGCCGTCCCGGCGGCCCGTCACCTTCCCGTCGGCCACCGATACCTCGGACAGCAGGGTCACCTGCGGGACGCCCAGGCGCTCGGCCAGCAGGGCCGGCACGATGCCCATGGTGCCGTCGGTGGACGCCATCCCCGAGATCACCAGGTCGTAGCCGGCCTTCTCGATCGCCTTGGCAAGGACCAGCGAGGTGCCCAGCGCATCGGTGCCGTGCAGGTCCTCGTCCTCCACGTGGATGGCCTTGTCCGCACCCATCGACAGCGCCTTGCGCAGCGCGTCCTTGGCGTCCTCCGGACCCACCGTCAACACGGTGATCTCCGCGTCATCCGCCTCGTCCGCGATCTGCAACGCCTGCTCGACCGCATACTCGTCCAGCTCCGACAGCAGGCCATCGACGTCATCCCGGTCCACGGTCAGGTCATCGGCGAAGTGCCGGTCGCCGGTGGCGTCGGGCACGTACTTCACGGTGACAACGATCCTCAAGCTCACGCCGGCTCTCCTACTGCATCGTCTTTACTGGGCTGCTGCCTTGGCTCTGGCCACTGCCTTCCTGCAGGCAGCATAGGCGCCTGAAGGGGCGGATCCCGGTCGGGGCGGCCCGCGCTCCGACCAGAATATTACTCGCCAGTACACCTATTGCGTTCCCACTAAGCAAGCGCTTTGAACTGTGACCTTCCCAACGCTCTGTAATCGGGCGCGGAGAGGGTCGTACGGGAACTTTCAGTCGCGCAGCGCGTTGAAGCGACCTTGGTGGTAGAGCAGCGGTCGTCCCACGCCCGCGGGGTCGCCCACCACGGCCTCCGCGAGGACGATCCGGTGGTCACCTGCGGGCACCCGTGCCGCGACCCTGCAGACCAGCCAGGCGAGCGTGCCGTCGAGCACCGGGACACCCTCGGGCCCCTCGTACCAGCGCGTGCCCGCGCCGAAGCGGTCGGCGCCGCTGCGCGCGAAGGTCGATGCGAGGTCGAGCTGGTGCTCGCCGAGTATGTGGACGCCGACATGCTCCGCCTCCGAGACCGCGGGCCAGCTGGAGGCACCCGTACCGATGCCGAACGAGAGCATGGGCGGTTCGGCGGAGACCGAGACGAGCGAGGTGGCGGTGAAACCCACGGGTCCTGCGGGGCCCTGCGCGGTGATCACCGCGACCCCCGCCGCGTGCTGCCGGAAGACGGAGCGCAGGAGGTCGGGGGATGCGAGCTGAGGAGTGCGGAGATCGGGCGTTGCCGTCATGGATTTGTCCTTCTGCAGGAGGTACGAGCGGTTCCGTGGCTGCTCAGCAGCCCGGACAGCGCGCACTCGCATGACGGGCGAGGTCCACGTGGACGCGCTCGTAGAGAAGGAGCTCCGGAGGCATGGGAGCAGGCTGGCGATAGGTGGCGGGTGCAGTCAAGTCCGTTCCGCGATGTGAAAGATGCCTCGCCAGGCCCTGGACCGGTGTCATGACGCCCTCCTCCCCCATGCCCCGCTCCTCACACGGCCCTGCCGAGCGCGGCGATCACGTCGGCCTTGCGCGGCTGCCCGGTCGCGCGCAGCACGGTCCGTCCTTCCGCGTCGAGCACCAGGACCGTCGGTGTCTTGAGGATGTCCAGTTCCCGTACGAGATCGAGCTCGGCCTCGGCGTCGATCTCCATATGTGAGACACCGGGCACGATCGCGGCCACCTCGGAGAGAACTCTGCGGGTGGCCCGGCAAGGCTGGCAGAAGGCGCTGGAGAACTGCACGAGCGTGGCGCGCCGGCCCAGTTCGCGGCCCTCCCAAGTACCGTAGCCCGAAGGGTCGATGCGGTCCCCCGCGTCACGTATCCGCACGTCAGCCTCCCGCCCCGGCATGATGATCCAACTGTCCCCGTCTTCAGCGTCCGCGCGCTCGCGGACATTCCCAACGTGACGAGAATCTCGCGCCCGCCGGGCACTATGGGTGGTCAGCCGTCCGTTCTTGGGGCACGATCTGCGCAACGCCGAAAAACCTACGGCTGCGTAACTTCCCGCCGGGAGCCCCCTCCCAAGGCAGACACGAAGGGCCCTCCCCACCCATGGCAGAGCTTGTCTACCGTCCGGTCATCGGTGCCGCCAAAACGCTGTTCAAGGCCTGGGACCTGAAGATCGACTGCAAGGGGTCGGAGAACATCCCTCGCACCGGCGGTGCGGTCCTTGTCAGCAACCACATCAGCTATCTCGACTTCATCTTCGACGGCCTCGCGGCCCTGCCGCAGAAGCGGCTCGTGCGCTTCATGGCCAAGGAGTCGGTGTTCCGGCACAAGATCTCCGGTCCGCTGATGCGCGGGATGAAGCACATCCCCGTCGACCGCAAGCAGGGCGAGACCGCCTACCAGCACGCGCTCGACTCGCTGCGCTCCGGTGAGATCATCGGTGTTTTCCCCGAGGCGACGATCTCCCCGTCGTTCACGCTGAAGAGCTTCAAGTCGGGCGCCGCGCGCCTGGCGCAGGAGGCCGGGGTCCCGCTGGTCCCGATGGCGCTGTGGGGCACGCAGCGGCTGTGGACCAAGGGGCAGCCGCGCAACTTCAAGCGCAGCCACACCCCCATCACGATCCGGGTCGGCGAGCCGATGGAGGCTCCCGCGGACCAGTTCGCGGGAGCGATCACCCGGCGCCTGCGCGAGCGCTGCCAGGAGCTCCTCGAGGCCGCCCAGCGCGCCTATCCCGTACGCCCCAAGGGCCCGGACGACACGTGGTGGATGCCGGCGCACCTCGGCGGCACCGCGCCGACTCCGGCCGAGGTGAAGGCCGCCGAGGCGAGCTGAATCGATTACTCCGGGCGTTCGGACGCCCGCTCCGGCGCGTGGACGGTGAGCCGCGCGCCGGGGCTGAACTTTTCGATGAGCTCGGCCAGCTCGTCGCCCGCGGCCTCGGCCCCGGAGTCCGGCCCCATCCCCTCCAGCAGGAAGATGGCGTTGACGGACTCCTCCGTGAGGCGGGTGCGCGGCCCCTGGCGCCAGTTCCAGCGGCGGCAGGTGACTCCCTCGTCGTCGCACCAGACGACCTCGCCCGCGTCCGGGTGCTCGACGGTCCGCTCGCCCCCCGCCATGGTCACGAAGTCCTCGGTGCCGGTGGCCCGCACCAGGCGCATGCCGCCCTTGATGTGGTCCAGATCCTCGCCGCCGACCGGGATCAGGTGGGCCACGCTGATCGCGTTGTAGACGTCGACGAGGGTGTTGATGCGCGGCAGTCCGCCGTCAGCGAGGGCGCGCTTGGCGAGCGCCTCGGCGGAGTTGCGCGTACGCGAGGGCTTCGCGCCGAAGGCGGTGTACGTCGCGCGCCAGGCCGCCATGTGCGGGTCCTCGTGCGAGGCGCGGCCCTCCAGCCGCTCGGCGAGGCGGCGCGCGGCCTCGTCGAGGAGGTGCGAGGTCGCGTCGGTGCTGGGTCCGTTGACGAGCCCGAAGGCCTCGACGGCTACGTGGGTGAAGCCGGGCGCGAGGGCGCGGACCTCGTCGGAGACGGTCAGGTCGATGGTCATGGTCCGTCGTGCCTCACAGTTCGTGCGTCACAGTTCCGAGGGGTAGATCTGCCAGAGGTGCCGCCGGTCGCGGGCTTCCTTGAGTACGCGGACCACCACTGGACTCGGTTCAGCGTACAGGACCGGATAGTCCACTTCATTGGACTCTGGATCCACGGGCCAGGCCAGCCGCTCCTCGCCGAGGCTGAACTGTGCGTCGACCCCGGCCGGGATGTTCCCGCGCGCGTCCTGCCGGTGCCAGGCGCCGTCGAGGCGCACGGCGACCAGGCCGTGCAGGGAGTAGCCGCTGGTGTTGTCGTCCCGCAGCCGCTGATAGCAGAACGCCGTCGGGATGTCCTCGGCGCGCAGCAGGGCGGCCAGGGCGTGGGACTTGGCGGTGCAGATGCCGGTGCGCTCCCGCAGGACGTCGGAGGCGCGCCAGGTGACCTCCGTGCGGCCCGCGTCCTGCGAGTGCGGGATGGCGTCGCGCACGAACTCGAAGGCGGCCCGGGCGTAGGCGTACGTATCGGCGGATGACTTTGCAAGACCGGCCACCGTCTCGCGGACCAGCGGATGATGGTGGTCGACCACGTCGTCGGCGGCCAAGTACGCCGACAGGTCAGGGTTTTCCTGGATCAGGTGCATGGCACGGGAGCATAGGAACGCGGCCGACCGCGATGCAATGCATTTACGGTCGACCGCATACCTATGCGGTAATCAGTAGGGGGACGGCTAGCGCGCCATCTCCTCCTTGAGGGCCGCGACGAACCCGTCCACGTCCTCCTCGCGCGTGTCGAACGCGCACATCCAGCGGACGTCACCCGCCGCCTCGTCCCAGAAGTAGAAGCGGTACTGCTTCTGCAGCCGCTCGCTCACGTCGTGCGGCAGCCGCGCGAAGACGGCGTTGGCCTGCACCGGGTAGAGGATCTCCACGCCGTGGACGGCGCGCACGCCCTCCGCGAGGCGCTGCGCCATCTCGTTCGCGTGCCGTGCGTTGCGCAGCCACAGATCCTTGGCGAGCAGGGCCTCCAACTGCACCGAAACGAAGCGCATCTTGGAGGCGAGCTGCATGGACAGCTTGCGCAGGTGCTTCATGTGCTTGACGGCGTCCTGGTTGATGACGACGACGGCCTCCCCGAAGAGCGCGCCGTTCTTCGTGCCGCCCAGGGACAGGATGTCCACGCCGACCGCGTTCGTGAACGTCCGCATGGGGACGTCCAGGGACGCGGCGGCGTTCGATATGCGTGAGCCGTCGAGGTGCACCTTCATGCCGAGCGCGTGCGCGTGGTCGCAGATGGCGCGGATCTCGTCGGGCGTGTAGAGCGTGCCCAGTTCGGTGTTCTGCGCGATCGAGACGACCTGCGGCATCGCCCGGTGCTCGTCGTCCCAGCCGAACGCCTGCTTGTCGATCAGCTCGGGGGTCAGCTTGCCGTCGGGCGTGGGCACCGTGAGCAGCTTGAGGCCGCCCATGCGCTCGGGGGCGCCGCCCTCGTCCACGTGGATGTGCGCGGACTCGGCGCAGATCACCGCGCCCCAGCGGTCGGTGATCGCCTGGAGCGCGACGACGTTGGCGCCCGTGCCGTTGAAGACCGGGAACGCCTCGGCCGTGGGGCCGAAGTGGCCCCGGATGACCTGCTGGAGGTTGGCCGTGTAGTCGTCCTCGCCGTACGCGATCTGGTGACCGCCGTTGGCCAGAGCGATGGCGGCGAGCACCTCCGGGTGGGCGCCCGCGTAGTTGTCGCTCGCGAACCCCCGTATCTCCGGGTCGTGATGGCGGCGCGCGTCGGTCTTCGGAGGGTTCACGGCCTCTCTGTCACGGGTGTCGCGAGCGGTCACGGCTTCTCGGTCAGCCACAGGCGGGTTCCGTTCACTTCTCCGGCGGGCCGCTCCCAGACTCCGGCGATGGCATCGGCCAGCTCCGTGACGTCCGTGAAGCCCGCGAACTTCGCGTTGGGCCGCTCCGCGCGCATCGCGTCGTGCACCAGCGCCTTGACCACCAGGATGGCAGCCGCCGATGTCGGGCCCTTCTCGCCCCCCGCCTTGCGGAAGGCGTCACCGAGGGCCAGGGTCCAGGCCTCGGCGGCGGCCTTCGACGCGGAGTACGCCGCGTTGCCCGCGGTCGGCTTGGAGGCGCCGGCCGCGCTGATCAGGAGATAGCGGCCGCGGTCACTGCGCTGGAGGCCGTCCTGGAAGGCGAGCGAGGTGTGCTGCACCGTGCGGATCAGGAGCTTTTCGAGCAGGTCCCAGTCGGCGAGGTCGGTCTCGGCGAAGGTGGCACTGCCGCGCCAGCCGCCGACGAGGTGGACCAGGCCGTCGATCCGCCCGAACTCCTTCTCCGTGCGGGTGGCCCACTCGCGGGCCGCTGCCGGGTCGAGCAGATCGACCGTGTCGCCTATGACGGTGGCCCCGCCGTGCGCGTACCTCGCCGCGTCCACGGCCTCCGCGAGGCGCGCCGCGTCGGCGTCGGACGCCACGACCGTGGCACCGGCCTCGGCGAGCCTCAGCAGCGTGGCACGGCCCGCCGGACCGGCTGCCCCCGCGACCGCGACCACGGCTCCATCGAGTGCGGACATCGTCCTCGCCTCCTTGGTGGTGCGGTTGCTCACGCGGCGACCTGCTCGGCGCCCTTGGCGGTGATCCCCTTCGTAGAGGCGATCACGTTCTTGAGCTTCTTGGAGAGCGCCTCATAGAACATGCTGAGCGGAAACTCGTCCGGAAGCACGTCGTCGACCAGTTTTCGGGGCGGAAGCTGCACATCCAGGGCGTCCGGGCCCTTGGCCCAGCGCGATCCCGGGTGCGGGGCGAGGTACTGGGAGACCAGGTCGTACGCGGCGAACCAGTGCACGAGCTTGGGGCGGTCGATGCCCGCGCGGTAGAGCTCCTCGATCTCGGCGCACAGCTGGTTGGTGACCTGCGGCGCGCGCTCCCAGTCGATCTTGAGCTTGTTGTCGGTCCAGCGGACGACGTCGTGCTTGTGGAGGTACGCGAAGAGCAGCTGGCCGCCGAGCCCGTCGTAGTTCTTGACGCGGTCGCCCGTGACCGGGAAGCGGAACATGCGGTCGAAGAGGACGGCGTACTGCACGTCGCGCGCCTGCGGGACGCCCTCGGCCTCCAGCTTCACGGCCTCCTTGAAGGCGGTGAGGTCGCAGCGCAGCTCTTCGAGGCCGTACATCCAGAACGGCTGGCGCTGCTTGATCATGAAGGGGTCGAAGGGCAGGTCGCCGTGGCTGTGGGTGCGGTCGTGGACCATGTCCCACAGGACGAACGCCTGCTGGCAGCGGTCTTGGTCGCCGACCATCTCGCGGATGTCGTCGGGCAGTTCGAGCCCGAGGATGTCCACGGAGGCCTCGGTGACGCGGCGGAAGCGGGCCGCCTCGCGGTCACAGAAGATGCCGCCCCAGCTGAAGCGCTCGGGGGCCTGGCGCACGGCGATGGTCTCCGGGAAGAGCACGGCCGAGTTCGTGTCGTACCCGGCGGTGAAGTCCTCGAAGGTGATGCCGCAGAACAGCGGGTTGTCGTAGCGCGTGCGCTCGAGCTCGGCCAGCCAGTCGGGCCAGACCATGCGCAGGACGACCGCTTCGAGATTGCGGTCCGGATTGCCGTTCTGCGTGTACATGGGGAAGACCACGAGGTGCTGCAGGCCGTCCCGGCGGTCGGCCGCGGGCTGGAAGGCCAGCAGCGAGTCCAGGAAGTCCGGCACCTTGAAACCGTCGTCGGCCCAGCGCCGCAGGTCCGCGCCGAGCGCCTGGTGGTACGCGGCGTCGTGCGGCAGGAGCGGGGCGAGCTGGTCGATCCCGGATATCACGCGGTCGACGGCGAGTTCGGCCACGGCCTTCGCCGGGGCGCCTTCCGCGTCGAAGTCGATCGAGCCGTCCGCGGACTGCCACGGGCGGATCTCTTCCACGGCGTCCTTGAGCATCGGCCAAGCCGGGTGCTCCACGACCCTTCCCACGGGGGCACCCCCGCTCGCGGGAGGAACCGCCCCTTCCGTAACCCTCTGCACAAGAATTTCCGTCACTTGTCAACCTCCACGGGAGAACCTCGCGTGAGGACACCGTATGCGGGCGAGGTTCTCCACCACAAGAGGAGGCTCAGGAAATTATCCTGTGACACCCCCAACATCACCGCCGATTTTCCTGTCGGTAACCGTTGAGGCGATCGCTTCTGCCACATCTGCCAACGCGGCCCGCGCATCGTCCAGGAGCCGCGGGAAGCCCAGGAAGCCGTGGAACATCTCCGAATAGTGCCCCCGTGTCACCGGGACCCCCGCACGGCCCAGCTTGACCGCGTAGGCCTCGCCCTCGTCGCACAGGGGATCGCAGCCCGCGGTCACGATGTGCGCGGGCGGCAGCGCGGACAGGTCCGCGGTCGCGGGCGAGGCGTAGGGGTGGGTGCCGTCGCCGTCCGGGCCGAGGTACTGCCGCCAGAACCAGCGCAGGTGCGCGGCGGTGAGGAAGTAGCCGGTCGCGTTCGACGTATACGAGCCGCTGTCCTGCCCCGCGTCGAGCACGGGGTAGATCAGCACCTGGAGCGCCACGGCGGGTCCCGCGCGGTCCCGTGCCATCAGGGCGGCGACGGTCGCCAGGCCTCCCCCGCTGCTGTCCCCGGCCGTCACCACGGCGCCCGGATCGCCGCCGAGCTCCCCGGCCCCGGCCCTCCCGGCGGCCCAGCACAGCGCCGCGTACGCGTCCTCGGCGGCGGCGGGGAAGCGGTGCTCGGGGGCCAGGCGGTAGGCGACGGAGACCACGACGGCGCCGGACTCGGCGCACAGGGTGCGGGCCGTGGCGTCGTGGGTGTCGAGGCCGCAGAGGGTGTAGCCGCCGCCGTGGAAGAAGACGACGGTGGGGCGAGGGCTCCTCGGCCCTTCCGGGTGGTAGACGCGTACGGGCAGGTCGGGGGCGCCCGCGGGGCCGGGGACGGTCCGGTCCCGGACCGCTCCCACCGGGGGTGCGGTCTTGCCCTGCGCGGGGGGCGCGGCGAGGATGCGGCGGGCCTCGGCCGCGTCCGTGACCGTGCCGCCGAGGTCGGGGAAGGCGGCGCTCAGCGCGTCGACGAGGGGGCGCGCCTGCGGGGCCAGGCGATCACCGTCCGTCCCCGGGGCCGTCACCCGGATTCCTGGGCGCGGAAGTACGGGATGACCTTCTCGCCCCACTGCCGCAGGGTCTCCATGCAGGCCTCCTGCGGGACGGTGCCCATCTGGACGAGGCACATGATCTCGTCGGCCCCGGCGTCGCGGAGGCGTTCCACGTAGGCGATGGCGTCGTCGGCGGTTCCGTAGGCGTGCTCGGCGTTGAAGGTGGCCGTGGAGGTGGGCCGTACGGGGATGTTGTGCTCATGCAGCCGCGCGACGACCTGCTCGGCGGCCTCCCGCATCGCGGCCGCCTCGTCGGCGCCTTCGACCACGGCTTCGTCGGGGATGCCCGCGCCGCCGTACCAGTGGCCGATGGACTGCGCGAAGAACCGCTGCCCGCGGATGCCCACGCTCCGGGCCGTCTCCCGGTCGTCGAGCACGATGGTCGGGCAGAGCACGGAGAAGTGGTCGTTGATGACACCGGAGACGAAGCGCGCGTCGCTGCGGGACGCGATCGCGGTGTCGTACGCCGCCCGCATCTCGGCGATCGACTCGGGCCCCGCGAAGCCCATCACCAGGGCGCCGATGCCGAGTTCGGCGGCCTGCTTGAGGGTTTCGGTCCTGCTGCAGGCCAGGAAGAGCGGGGGGTGCGGGGTCTGGTGGGGCCGGGGCAGGATGGGGTGCGGGTCGATGTCCAGGAGCGGGCCGTGGTGCTCCAGTTCGTCGCTCGCCCAGGCCTTGCCGATGATCTGGAGCGCTTCTTCGACCTCCTGGGTCGTACGTTCCTTGTCGACGCCGCAGAGCGATGTCTCCTGGAGCGTGCCGCCGCGCCCCGCCCCGAGGTCGAGCCGTCCGCCGGAGAGCAGGTCGAGCATGGCGGCGCGCTCGGCGACCCGCGCCGGGTGGTTGAAGCGGAACGGCATGCAGACCACGCCGTGGCCTATGCGGATGGTGCTGGTGCGGGCGGCGACCCAGGTCAGGAAGATCTCCGGGGCGCTCATGTGGGCATACCACTTGAGGGAGTGGTGTTCGACCGCCCAGATGCGGTCGAAGCCCATCTCCTCGGCCAGGACGGCCTGTTCGACGCTGTCCCGGATGAGTTGGTGCTCGCGCTCGACCGTGGGATCGGCGAGCTGTGCTTCGAATATGACGGAGAACTTCACGTGCCCTCCAGGGAGTTGAGCCGTGGCCGCGTGACCCTTGTTTCGATTAGTCATATGACTAGTCGTCAGGTGTCGAAGTAGCAAGAGCTGTCGCGGGGGCACTTGTCCGGGGCGGTGCGGTCCGGTCAGGCGGGAGGGCGTACGGAGTTCGGGCCCACGGAAACAGCCGGGGCCCGCACCTCCTGGTGCGGGCCCCGGCTGTCTGCTCACCCCCGGGTCAGAGGCCGAACTCCTGCGGCGATACGCCGAGCGTCGCGCACGCTTCGCGCAGGACCTGCTCCTCGGCCGGGGCGATGTACCCGTCCGCGCCGGCGACGACGAAGCCGGTCTGTACGACCGCCTTGGCCTCCATCGGCTTCTTCGCCGCCTTGGCGATCTCCTGCATGGCCTCGGCCTTGCCCTGCTGGAAGTTGAACGTCAGCTGGTCGGCGTGCTTGTTGAAGCGCGTCCGGAGCTGCTCGGGCGGGAAGTTCTTCAGGACGTCGTTCTGCAGGATCAGCGACTCCACGTGCTGGCGCTCAGCGGGGTCGACCGAGCCGTCCGCAGCCGCGACCAGGGCGCACATGGCCATGCTGGCGTCGCGGTAAGCACCGCTCTTGAGCTCCGTCTTGAGTGAGGCGAGCTGGGTCTTGAGCACGCCCACGAGCTGGGCCTTCGACCCCCCTCCGGATCCTGACCCCGGCCTTCCGTGACCGCCGGAGCTCCGCGACCCCTGAGACTGCTGCTGCAGCCCCTTGGCCTGGTCCTTGATCCGGTCCCACATCGCCATCCGTGCCACCTCGGCTACCTGTTCGCTCCGTATCCGCGCACTCCGCACGTCACCCAGCCAACGCCTCCCCGCCCCGCGAAGTTCCGGGAGCCTGTTGTCGTTCCAGGCGCTGTCACGGGCCGCGCTCAATTCCACAGGTGCTGCGGGCGGGGTATGGGGATTGGCGGCCAGTGCCTGCCCGGACCGGTCAGGAATGAAGAAGCTTCGGGTGGGGTGTGGTGCCTAGCGTGTGAGGCATGGCAATCATCGAATCCGTCACCCTTGACGTGGCCGACACCGCGGCCGCCCGCAGCTTCTACGCCTCGGCCTTCGGGCTGGGCTCGCAGATACGTCTGCGAGCGTCGGAGGCGCCCTCCACCGGCTTCCGGGGGTTCACGCTGGCCCTCACCGTGTCCCGGCCCGCCGACGTCGACAGCCTCGTCGACGCCGCCCTCGCCGGAGGCGCCACCTCGCTGAAGCCCGCCGCGAAGTCGCTCTGGGGCTACGGCGGTGTCGTACAGGCCCCGGACGGGACGGCCTGGAAGGTCGCGACATCGGCGAAGAAGGACACCGGCCCCGCGACCGGGAAGATCGACGAGATGGTGCTCCTGCTGGGCGTCGAGGACATGGCCGCGAGCAAGCGGTTCTACGTGGATCAGGGACTCTCCGTCGCGAAGAGCTTCGGCCGCATGTACTGCGAGTTCGACAGCGGTTCGAGCGCCTTCAAGCTGGCCCTGTACCGCCGCCGCGCCCTCGCCAAGGATCTGGGCCTGTCGCCCGACGGCACGGGATCGCACCGGCTCGCGATCGGCGGTGACGCCGGGACCTTCACCGACCCGGACGGGTTCGCGTGGGAGGCCGTGGCGCGGGACTCCGTGGCGCGGGAGCCCGTGCGCTGAGCGACAATCGGCGGCTGAGCGAGAATCAGGGCACGTTCCGCCGCACCCGCCGACAGGAGTCGCCCATGTCCATCCGCCGCGCCATGCCCGACATCCGGACCGAGGCCATGGAGGAGAGCCGGGACTTCTACGGACTCCTGGGATTCGAGGAGGTCATGAACCTCGGCTGGGTCATGACGCTCGGTTCTCCCTCCAACCCCACGGCCCAGGTCACCTTCATGAGCCGCGACGCCACCGCGCCCGTCGTGCCCGACATGAGCGTGGAAGTGGAGGACGTGGACGCGGTCTACGCGGCGGTGCACAAGAGCGGCGCGGAGATCGTGCATCCCTTGCAGGACGAGGAGTGGGGCGTGCGGCGGTTCTTCGTACGGGACCCCAACGGCCGTGTCGTCAATGTGGTGAGCCATCGGTGACGTGGTGAGCCATCAGTGACGTGGTGAGCCACCAGTGATCGCGAGCACCTTCACCCGTCCAGGCCTCCCCGCTCGACCAACTGGCGCGCGATGACGTTGCGCTGGATCTCGTTCGTGCCCTCGCCGACGATCATCAGCGGGGCGTCGCGGAAGTAGCGCTCCACGTCGAACTCGGTCGAGTAGCCGTAACCGCCGTGGATGCGCACGGCGTTGAGGGTGATCTGCATGGCCGTCTCGGAGGCGAAGAGTTTGGCCATGCCCGCCTCCATGTCGACGCGGCGGCCCGCCTCCGCCAGACGGGCCGCGTGCAGGGTGAGTTGTCGGGCGGCGGTCAGTGAAGTGGCCATGTCCGCGAGGCAGTTGCCGATCGACTGGTGCTTCCAGATCGGCTCGCCGAAGGCCTCGCGCTGCCGGGCGTAGGCGAGGGAGTCCTCGAACGCGGCGCGGCCGACGCCGAGCGCACGCGCCGCGACCTGGAGCCGCCCGGTCTCCAGACCCTTCATCATCTGTGCGAAGCCCCTGCCCTCCACCCCGCCGAGGACGGCGTCGGACGGCGCCCGGTAGCCGTCGAACGACAGCTCGCAGCTCTCCACCCCCTTGTAGCCGAGCTTGGGCAGGTCGCGCGAGACCGTCAGGCCGGGGCCGTGCTCGACCAGCAGGATCGACATGCCCCGGTGGGCGGGTACGGCGGCCGGGTCGGTCTTGCACAGCAGGGCGATCAGGCCGGACCGGCGGGAGTTGGTGATCCAGGTCTTCGACCCGTCGACGACATATCCCTCCCCGCCCGCGGCCCGGCGCGCGGTCGTCCGCATGGCCTGGAGGTCCGAGCCGCCGCCCGGCTCGGTGAGCGCCATCGTCGCCCGGATCTCACCGGTGGCAAGCCCCGGCAGCCAGCGGCGCCGCTGTTCCCGCGTACCGAAGCGGAGCAGCAGCTTGGCGACCACGGTGTGGCCGCCCATCGCACCGGCCAGGCTCATCCAGCCTCGGGAGAGCTCCTCGGTGACCAGGACGTAGCAGGGCAGGGAGACCGGTGTGCCGCCGTACTCCGCGGGGACGGCGAGACCGAAGACGCCGAGCCGCTTCATCTGCTCGATCAGCGCTTCGGGATAGGTGTCGGAGTGCTCCAGTTCCCGCACGACCGGCTTCACCTCCCGGTCGACGAAGTCCCGCACCGTACGGACGACGAGCTGCTCGTCCTCGGACAGGCTGTCGGGAGTGCTCATGCGGTGACGCCCCTCGTCGAGCGCGCCGAGCGCCGGCTGCGGCCGGACACGACAAAGGCAAGGAGTGTGCGAACTCCTTGCCACCATCAAGATATAGCTCATGGGGGGCCTTGCCACAAGGCCCGGTCTCTGTCGCAGAATCGTCGCCCTCAGACCGGAACCGGCGAAATCCTCGGCCCGGAACCCAGCGAAATGAGAACAATGTTTGATGTGATCGTTGTCGGCGGCGGACCCACCGGCCTGATGCTGGCGAGCGAGCTGCGACTCCACGGCGTGCACGTGGTCGTCCTGGAGAAGCTGACGGAGCCGACCGCGCAGTCGCGCGGGCAGGGCCTGCACACGCGCAGCGTCGAGGTGATGGACCAGCGCGGCCTCCTCGGCCGGTTCCTCGCGGACCATGAGAAGTTCCAGGTCGGCGGGTTCTTCGGCGGCATCATCAAGCCGTGGCCCGACCGCCTGGACACGGCCCATCCGTACGGCGTCGCCGCCCCGCAGCCGGCCACCGAGCGGCTGCTCCACGAGCGCGCCGTCGAACTCGGCACCGAGATCCGGCGCGGCTGCGAAGTGGTCGGGCTGAGCCAGGACGACGGGGAGGGCGCGGACGGCGGCGCGGTGACCGTCGAGCTCGCGGACGGCACACAGCTGCGCTCGCGCTATCTCGTCGGGTGCGACGGCGGCCGCAGCACCGTGCGCAAGCTGCTCGGCGTCGCATTCACCGGCGAGCCCGCCACCGTCGAGACGCTGCTCGGCGAGATGGAGACGACCGAGGACCCGGCGACGATCGCCGCCGTCGTCGAGGAGGTCCGCAGGACCCACCTGCGGTTCGGTGTCGCCCCGCCCGGCGACGACGGGGTCTGCCGCGTCGTCGTGCCCGCCGACGGGGTGGCCGAGGACCGGACGGCCGAGCCGACCCTCGACGACTTCAAGCAGCAGCTGCGGGCCTACGCGGGCACCGACTTCGGCGTGCACTCACCGCGCTGGCTCTCCCGGTTCGGCGACGCGACGCGGCAGGCCGAGCACTACCGCGTCGGGCGGGTGTTCCTGGCCGGCGACGCGGCGCACATCCACCCGCCGACCGGCGGACAGGGGCTCAACCTCGGCGTGCAGGACGCGTTCAACCTCGGCTGGAAGCTGGCGGCGGCGGTGGGCGGCCGGGCACCGGAAGGGCTGCTCGACACCTATCACTCCGAACGGCACCCGGTGGGCGCCCGGGTCATCGCCAACACCCGCGCGCAGATCACGCTGCTCGGCAACGATGCGGGGGCGACCGCGCTGCGCGAGCTGTTCTCCCGGCTGATGGACTTCGAGGAGGTGAACCGGTACGTGACCGGGATGATCACCGCGGTCGACGTCCGCTACGACGTCGGCGGGGACGGGGGTGACGCCCACGAACTGCTCGGCCGCCGGATGCGGGACATCGAGCTGAAGCGGGGCCGTCTCTACGGGCTGATGCACGAGGGCCGCGGGCTCCTGCTCGACCAGACCGGCGGGCTCTCGGTCGCCGGCTGGGCCGACCGCGTCGACCACGTCGTGGACGTCAGCGAGGAACTGGACGTGCCTGCCGTGCTCCTGCGGCCGGACGGCCACGTGGCGTGGGCCGGCGACGACCAGCAGGAGCTGCTCGGCGTGCTGCCGACGTGGTTCGGCGCACCGGGCGACGCCGAAGACCTCAGCTGACCTGCGTGTGGAACTGCACGAGGCGCTGCTGGACGAGGTTCACCGTGCCGCGCTGACGGCCCGGCACACGGCGGCGCAACGCCACCAGGGCAGGGCCGAGTTCGCGGACCGTGTCCGGGTCGCGGACCTGTTCCCACTGGTGGTGGGCCAGGTCCGCGGCGGCCTCGACGTCGGGGGCGTCGGGGGCCTGGCCCGCCGTGATCCTGGTGGAGACCACCGCGAGCCAGATCTCGCAGCTGCGGACCGGGTCCTTGGCGAAGATCGCCAGATGCCCGCGGACCTCCATCCAGTGCACCACCTCGGGCGACGAACTCCCGTACGTCCGCAGCGCCTCCTGCTCCCACGCCGAGGCCATGGCCGCGGCCTCGCCGTGCCGCCCCGCCTCCACGGCCCGGGTGATCGCCGCGTGCGGATCGGCGCCGTCGGTGCGCGGTGCGGCGGAGGGCGGCATGGCGGGGGCGCTGCCCTGCTGCTGGGCGGGGACCGGCGCACGGTGCTGTACGCCGCCGGGGCCGCCGAGCGGGGCGGCGGGGTCGACGGACAGCACGATGTCCGGTGCGCCCTCCTCCAGCGCCTGGGCGGCGACATGCTGGTGCAGGTCGGACAGCGGCGGCCGGTGTCCGCTGCGCAGGACGGTCGCCAGGGCCTTCATGTACGCGGGCACGGCCACGTCACGCGCGCGCCGGCCGGACGGCGGAGCGACCCGCCCGTACAGGGCCACGCCCGCCCCCACGTCCAGGGGCCGCTGCGCCAGTTGCTGCCAGCTGTCCGTGTCGGCGTGCAGATCGGCGATGACGGTCGTACTGCCCGGCCTTCGCAGCCGCAGCTCCTGGGCGATCCAGTGCCAGGGGAATCCGGTGTAGCGCACCGTCGCGGCCGTGGTCCGCGCGAGGGCCACATGCTGCATCTGCTGGCGGCGGTCGAGGTGCAACTGCCCGACCAGATAGATCGTCAACGGCCCCGGCGTCATCGCGGCGGCGCGCAGCCGGGTGAGCACTGTCTGCGGGTCGAGCGGGTCCGCAAGCTCCACGACACTCGCTGTCGCGGTACCGGCGAGAACCGCCGGCGACACCGCCGCGAGTACGGGCAGCACGGAAGCCGCATCGACCATACGGGCCTTGCCGACCGGCGCAGCCGCAATCAGCAGCGCGGTCCCCGGCACCGTTCCCTCCCCATCAGTCACCAGAGCACCGTATCCGCTGCTCACCCCGATCGCGGCAGCGGGAAGCCGATCAGCGGCGGCCGCACTGTCGGCTTCCCGGTGAAATCGCGGGGTGTCGGGGTGCGGAAGGCGGGTAAACGGGCCGTGCTCAGGCAGGCCGTGCACGGCTCTGCCGGGGCCGGCGGCCGCCGCCGGATTCGTTTCGCAGGTCAGGGCATATCTCGGGGCTTGACAACTACAACAGGAACGTGCTGCGGAAGGCTTCCGGAGCGAGGTATTCGCA
>NZ_JBEYWZ010000028.1:0-8857 GCF_040644915.1 Streptomyces sp. NPDC046925
CCGGAGGCGGCCCGCGGCCGGGCGTAAGTGGTGGCGGCCACCAGCGCCTACCCCGGCGCCGACCGGCGCGAGGCCGACCTGGAGGGCGCGCCCCCTGCAGGGGGCGCGCCCGGACGCGGCCACCAGCTGGCCCTCGCCGTGGGAGGCCGGCGTGCGCCGGGCCTCGCTGCTGGAGGGAGAGGAAGGCGTCCTCGTCATCGAGGCGGAGCCCCACGACAGCGCCGTGCCCGCCGATGCCTGAGCCCTGCCCCGGGCGGCGGCCGGGCGCCGCGGAAGACCAATGCCGGCGCGGCCGGGCCCGGTCCGCCGCTGCGGACCGCATCACCTCGTGCAGGCTCCCTGCCGCCCCGGGCCCTGGCGGATCCGGGCGCGCAGTGGTCCGGTTCCTGCCCACGGCGAGGCGCCCCGCAACTGGTCTAGTCCGCGCAGAGGCCCGAGGAGGGCGGTGAAGTGCATATATGTACGGTCCCCGGCGGATGTGGTCTAGCTCCGGCCGAGCACTTCGGACCGTTTCGAAAGCAGTCTTGTCCGTACCGGGGCCGCTTCCGATCGCCGGCCCGGGCAGCGGGCCGCGCCGCGCGAGTGACGTCGGACACACAGAGGCGCGGGGGCCGGGGAAGGGGCCGTGCGTTGTTCACAGATGCCTGGGGGCGCCGGGAGCCGCACGAGCGTACGCCCGGTGACAGTTCGAAGGCCCCCCGCGCGGAGCGGGGGGCCCTAAGGAGCACTCAGGCCTTGCGATGTCTCCCTGTATACGGGCCAGTTGGCGCTGGCCCGCGGTCCCATGGTGTCGCCTGGCGCATGCGGAGTGTGAATGTTGCGCGGTCATGCTCAACGCCGGTGAACAACCCGAACAACGAAATAATACGTCTGAGCTGGGAACTTGCCGATTCCCCGGGTTGTTCGCGAAGCGTTGTCCATACACCCGAACGAGTAAAGGAATTATGGCAAAGGGGACTTAACCGTATGAACGTGCGACGAGGCCCGCCGCGGTCCGCGGTACCAGATGCCCGTTGTTCACGCCCTGCTTGCCATACGTGTCCCGCGGATCCGCCATTGTCCACGAACGCGCCAGCCCAGCCGGTGAGCTGACGGCGTGCCACCTCAGCGCCCCCGTGGGGCAGACTTGGTCCCACGCGCACGCAAGGCCCCCGGTGACCACGAGTGACCGCCGCAGAACGGGAGTTGGCGCTCCCCTTCTCGGTATCGGGCCGCATGCACGCCAATTGAATACGCACCATGCACCACCGAGCACTCAGGCCGCTCGTCCCAACGCCCGCTCCGGAGATCCGGAGCGGGCCGCGGGGAAGGACTGCTCCGCCCCGGAGCAGCCGTCGCAGGGCCTTCTTGCGGGCCCTCGGACACGAGAGAAAGACATGCCTCCCATGAAGCGCACACCGCGCCGTCCCTACGCCCTCGCGGCGTTCACCGCCAACGGCATCGGCGCCGCCGCCGGCCTCGTCACGCAGTCCCTGGTCTCCGACCCGGTCACCAGCGCCCTGGTCGGCGCGGTCGTCGCGGGCACCGTCGGCGACCTCCTGCTCCAGACCGCCCACGCCCGGGCGGCCGCGGTGCCCGGACCCCACGCGCGGCCCCCGGCCGCCGCCGACGACCGGGAGCACCCCGGGGCACCCGCCCGGCTGGCACCCGGCGAACTGCCCGCCGGCGCAGCACGCCCGCACCGCCCGCGCCCCGGCTACAGCCGCTGCACCGGCGAGGCCCGCCGCGCGGAGGCCCCCCGCACGCCGCGGCCGGCGGGCGGCGGCGCGCGCCTGCCGCAGCACCCCCGCCACCGCAACCTGCACCGGGCCGCCCAGCGGTTCGCGCACCGCGCCCGCTCGCGCAACACCGGCACCGAGGCGTCCGGGAGCGGCCATGGCGCGGCCTGAGAAGGACATCCCGGCCACGTCCCCGATGGAGGTGGCCGAGCTCGCCCGCGAACTGCGGGCGCTGCGCCAGAGCAGCCGGCTGACCTACAAGCAACTCGCCTCCCAGTCCCACTACTCTGCGGCCGCCCTGTCCACCGCCGCCTCCGGCACCACCGTGCCCAAGTGGGAGCTCGTGGAGGCCTACGTCCGCGGCTGCGGCTTCACCGGGGGGCTCACCTCATGGAGGCGTCTGTACCAAAACGCCCAGGCACGAGCGAAGGCCGAAGCGGCCGCCGGTGCGAGCACCGTGGCCCCGCCGGAGGCGCGCGCGGCAGACAACGGGTTCGACGAGCGGGGCGAAGCACATCAGCCGCACCAGCCGCGCCTGCTCCGCCGCAAGGTCACCGGGCAGGTCGTTCCCGCACAGTCTGACGGGCTGCTCGCCCTGGTGCAGCAGTTCATGGACGCCCACATTCAGCTGGACGCCCGCAACGCGGACGACGCGCAGCGGGTCAGCAGCCTGACCACCGACCACATCCACACGGCGCTCGCGCTGTGCACGGTGCCCGAGGACGTCCTGTCCGTCATGCGGGAGCTCGTCGCGACCAAGGGCCTGACCATGGGCGACCTGGAACGCCGCAGCCGCAGGATCTACCAGATCAGCGGTGCGACGTTCGCCCACGTGCTCAACGGCAACGAGCTGCCCACCACGGAGTGGCTGAAGATATTCCTGTCCGCGTGCGGCGTCGAAGAGGAGAAGACGCTGATCTGGCACTACACGGTGACCCGCATCAAGATCGCCCACCTGCGCCACCGCACGACCCCGCCGCCCCTGATCGCCGCGGCGGAACCGGAACGCACCGCCTGGTACCGGGACCGGCCCTCCATGTCGGTGGGCATGGTCGTCGTCTTCATGGTCATCTTCACCGTGATCCAGCTGGTCGGCCGCAGCAGCTGACCGCACTGCCCAGGGGCCCGGACCGCGCGACAGTCCGGGCCCCCGGCGTGCCAGGAGCCCGTGCGGCATTCACCTACCCGATCGACGAGGCGATGAGGTCGCACTCCCTGCCGGCCTGGCCGTCGACGAAGGGCGCCGCCTCTGCGCGAGTGCGGCGCGCACCGCCCATGCCCTCACCAGGCTGTACCCATTGCTGCAACCACCAGGTACGCGCGAGCACACCCGGGTAAGCGTTCCTGGGGGTGCAGGCCTGCTGTGTTGGAACGGGGCGAGGCGGTCCGGTGTCCGCAGGCTAGGATCCGTGTCGTGGGCGGTTTGGTATGTCCAGTTTTACCGCCACCAGCCTCGCCTCCAACCGCCAACTCGTCCGACGCGGCCTTGCTCTTGGCTGCAGCTCTCCACCGACCACCGGTGGAGAGCTGCCAGGTTGGGTGCATCGCGCCGATTCGAGCGAGTGGGACAGTCTGCTTAGGACGAGGGACAGGAGCGGTCGTGCGCCGCCACAGCCCGGGTCACGATCTGGTCGCTCCGGACACGCAGGGTGCTTTCTGCCAGCACCGACGAGTCTTGCGCCCTTTGCGGGTCCCACAGCCACGTCTCATCGCCAGACACGTCGAACGCCACCACGGGGTGGCCGGTGGGCAGGGGGCCTGGTTGCACTGCTGTGTCCTTCTCTAGCGGGCTGACGCAGACCCGCCGAGCGCTGATGCCGTAGAAGGAGGACAGATCGTGACCGGCCGAAGCCTGTGCGGCCGTGCGTTGAGCGGCGGTGTTGGCAGATGACAGCCCCAGCACCATCGCTGCCAGCATCATCAGTGCGGTAAACACCCCGATGACAAGCACGCAGTACGCCATCGACCCAGTGATCCAATAGGCGTGACGCGCCCAGCCAGCCATAGCCAGCCCACACAGAGCCGCGCCGATGCACAGGCCGGCCAGCTTCACACCGGCGAAATACATCCAGACCGCATCGGCGTTGACGGCCGACAACGGAACCCCGAACAACTCGGTGATGTAGATCCCTTGCAGCAGCCGCCCCATCCAGGGAAGCACCCACGCCATGGGTAGCGCGGCGAGTGAGAGCAGGGCGACGGCGTTGCGGGAAAGCCAGCTCTGCCGTACCGCGCACCAACAGCCACGCAGCACCACCAGCAGAACGCCCAGCAGGACGCAGCCCTGCCATACCGCGTCCAGGCCTCCGGCTTGCAGCACCGTTACCCGGCCGGCATAGCCGGTCAGCGCGGCACCACCGACCAAGGCTAGCCCGCACCCCCAGACAATCACCCGGGAGTGGCGTTCCCGGTCGGCGACCCATGGTCCCAGCCACCACGCCGCCGCGGGCAGCAACGGCGTCAACGCGATTTGCCACCACAGACCCAGCCCCGCCGCCACGTAGCCCATGGCCATCATGAGCCCGCCCACAGCCATACGGAACAGCCCTCGCCTCCGCCGCTGCCCGGACGCACCTTCCTGGCTGCGTAGGGCGTCGGAGGAGGCAAGACCGGGCCGCACATCATGCAGCGGCTTGGCGCATCCACACGGAGCTCGGAGGATGGACCGCTCGAGTAGACGCAAAGGCGTCATTCGCCCTGACCCTCGAATCGGCTGCCGCTGCGGGCATCATCGCCTTGTCCAGCGACGACCACGTTCTTGCTCACCTCGGCAGTTGGGGCGCTCGCTCCCTGCTGTGGCTCGGAACATTACTCATTCTGGCGGGTGCCATCTTCGCGATGCTGGTCGTCGTACCCCGCCTCCGCACTTCCAAGGTTAAGGCGGAAGCACCGAACAACTTCATCTACTTCGGGCACCTGATGCACCGCGAGGCGAATGAGCTGACTACCGCACTGAAACAGACCGACATCCTTCCGGTCCTCAGCCGCCAGCTCATCGTTATGAGCGAAATTGCGTGGAAGAAGCATCGGCACGTGCAGCTCTCCTTCGTTCTCTTCGGTCTGGGCTCGCTGGTGGTGTTCCTTGCGGGAGTCGCTGGCTGATGGGGTGAACACTGGATCGCAGGCCGAAGGGATCGTCTAGGAAACGCGAACCGAGAGGTCCCGGGCCCCAGGGCGTAGGGCTGGGACCTCTCGGAGTTTCACCTTTGCCTGGCTCGACCCTCTACCGGCACCCCTCAGGCCCAGGTGATGCCAAGCCTGGCCAACTCGGCGCGCTGCGGGTTGGTGAGCTTGTCCCGCCTGGCCTTGGTGTTGCTCAGAAATACGCCAAGCCGGACGGATACCGGTTCAGTCTCGCCGTCGACCGCGATTTCTTCGCTGTGCCCGCGCGGGACGCTGGTCTTGCCCTCCCGTGCGATGTACTGCTCGAGTGCCGCTACGCCGCGGGTGAAGGCGGCCGACGTCTTGGCCGGACCGTCGGCCGCACTTTTCTCGGCCGGGGCCGTAGCAGGCCGCTCGGCGAGCTGTACGCCCAGCGCGGTCAGCCGCGCCTGCTGCTCGGTCGACAGCTGCGCCCAGGTGACCGGGTGTTTCTGCTGCTGGAGCCACTTGCCGATGTCGTCGCCGTCCATCCGTACGCCCGGCTGGATGTCGAAGAGCACGCCGTCGGCGTCGACCAGGTCGGCGAGGAAGCGGTGGTGCCGTTGCCAGTCCAGGGGCCAGGGGCAGTCCCAGTCTGAGTCGATCGCCGTCAGCTACTCCGTTCCGGGTCCTTGCCCAGGCCGTTCTTCGCGCCCTTGCGCCGGAGGTTGGCCAGGTGCTGCCCGATGGGCACCATCGCCTTGCCCTCGCCCCACACCGTGTCCTGACGCGGCGCGAGGTGCCCGTTGGTGCGCCGGTAGGAGCGGAGCGCGGCGAGCTTGCTCTCCCATGCCTCCTCGCCCGGCTCCCAGACCATCCCGGCCTCGGGTGCGTCCAGCAGGCTCTTGCGCTGTTCCTCCAGCTCACCCGCCCGCAGGGCCTTCCTCTGCTGGTGCACCCACCGCCCGAGGGGGAAGGCCTTTGTGACGCCGACTTCGACCTCGACGTCGTAGGGCACGGCGTGCACGCCGGTGATCTCGTTCTCCGCCCGCCAGCGCAGCAGGGCTTGGTAGCCCTCCAGCCGCACCAGCGACTCCCCCGGCCGGTACACCCGTGTCCGCAGGAACGCCGCGATCGTCGCCGCGTCGCGCGGGCTGGAGAAGTGCAGCAGCGCGGACTCGGCAGCGGCGTCGGTGTCGTCCTGCTCCTGGTCGGCGCCCTCGCTCTCGTCGCCAGCCCCGACGATCCGTCCGTCCTCATCGCGCTGGACGTGCACCTTGCGCTTGCCGCTGGTGAGCGCGCGGGAGGCGAGCTGCTCGACCAGACGTTCATCATGCGAGCGCAGACCCTGGAGGACCGCTACAAGAGGGCGGAAGCTGGCGCTGGCGACCATGTCGGTCGGGTCCTCGTTCGGCTCCAGGAACACCGGCACGATGATCCTGGCCACCTTGGTGGAGCCGTCCCTGTTGAGCCGCAGCGCACGGCCGATGTTCTGCACGATCTCCACCTGCGAGCCGCGGGTGTCCGCGAAGCACACCGCCTCCACGCCCCGCTCGCCGGTGATGTCCACGCCCTCACCGAGCACGCGAACGGCGGTTGGCCTCGGGGCCCGGCGGCTGTATGTGTGCGGGGGGTGACGTAGCGTGTGGGCATGTCCATGCCTCCGTCTCCCTCTGGTGGGTTCGGTCCTGTTCCGCCTGTCTACGGGCAGATACCGCTGCAACCTCCCCCCGCCCCTGCCCCTGCTCCGTTCCCGCAGCAGGGGCCGCCGTACGGGCTGCAGCCCTATCCCGTACCGGCGTCCTGGGGTGCCCCGCCGCCGCCGGGGCGCAGGACGGGCAGGGTGGTCGCGGTGGTCGGGGCGGGTGTGCTGGTCGTGGTGTTGGTGATGGTGGGGTTTGCGGTGTTCGGCGGGGTGGGGTTCCCGGAGGCGAAGTACCGTCTGCGGGTGCCGGCGGAGCTGGCCGGGGGGACGTTCGAGCTGAGCGCGGATCTTTCGGGCACGGAAGGGCGGCGGATCGTGGAGGAGAACCGTAACCGCAGCCATGTCCGTAATCCGACGGCTGTGGTGGGCAGTTACACGGGCGCGGGGGAGCAGGACGGCAGCAGGCTGGTGGTCTCGGGCCTGTACGGGCGGTTCAGGAGTCCGGCGGAGACCCGGGACGACATGCTTGAGGGTGCAGATGAAGCCGAGGGCGCCACGGTGGCCGTGCCCGCCCGCGATGTGCCCGTGCGGGGTTCGCAGGTGACGGTGGAGTGCATGGTGCTGACGTCGGAGCAGGACGGGATGCCACGCAACGTGCCGATGTGCGTGTGGGCAGATGACAACACCTCGGCGTCGGTGGGTGTGGTCACCGACGAGAACGTGTACCAGGACCCAGACAAGGTGGACTTGGAGAAGGTAGCGCGCATCACGCTGCAGGTACGCGAGGAGATGCGCGAGCCCATCGGCTGACGAGCGCAGGATATGCGACACAAGGAGCGACCTGGTGGTGCAGCGCAGGCCGAGCGCTCCGCCGAGACACGCCATGACTCCCTCTATACGGGCCAGTTGGCGCCGGCCCGCGGCCCCGTGGTGGCGCCTGGCGCGTGCGGGGGATCATTGAGCTCGGGGAATTGTGGTCCTGCCGTCCGCTTCCCAGAGCCGTCTACTGGTAGGCCTGCTGCAGTGCGTAGATGAAAAAGATGACTACGGTCAGCGGGATCACGACGACTGCGCTGCCCAGCACGACACCGGCCCGGGCCCGGGAGGGATCGGCTTCCTCCTGGTCCCGCATTCTGCGCAGAGCGAGGAGGCCGCAGACGACCGCGGAGATTCCCACGGGTACGACGAAGTACACGGGAAGAAAGAGGATCCATCTTGCGACCGGGACGGGCTCCAGCAGCAGGGGACTGAACAGCATTGCGATGGCGGCAATCGCCTGGACGAGTGACGATGTACGGGGTGACGGCTGCCGCGCCGCTGTCTGCTCATCCGTTTCAGCTGCCTGCTCAACGCTCATGCGTGAACGGTAGGCGGCAACTGCCGCGCTCCGCCTGGGCGCGAGTACCTACCTCGCCCTGAGTAGCCGCTTATCGACGCGTGGGCGCGGGGGCCGGGAGCGCGAGGTCCGGGGCCGCCCTGCGCCGTAGACCGCAGGTCCTGCGGCATCCGCTGGCTGGCAAGTGGCATGGGCGGTGATGGTCCGGAGTGGGGGAGAGACGTCAGCCGAGGAAGGCCGTGGCGGGGGAGTTCGCGATCGCTGGGAGGGGCTGACCGGTGTTGTGAAGCAAAGTATCCGCCTCTGGAGAATGACGCACAGATTCGTGAGGCTGCGAGCTTGGGGCAGGCCATGGGTTGCTTTCGGTGGCGAACTCGCCGGACAGCAGGGTGTAGGTCGGGGTGGCCGCTTTCATGCTGCGCTAGGGTCCGGGCGTGAGGTGGGGCAGGAGAGTCGGGAGGGTAAGGCAGTGCGGCTGGTGCGGTGAGCAGGTCGAGCAGACCGGGCGTTGGCGCAGACGCAGGTACTGCTGCCGCAGTCATCATCTGAAGGCCAGCGCCCTGGCCCGGGTGCTTGACGCAATCGGCTTCTGGACTGGCTAGGCCCCTGGCAGGGAGGGGCGGCCCGGGGTCCGCCTGCTCCGCCCGGAGGGCGGCTGACCGGCCTCTGGCCAGGGGTTGGCCCGGAGGGCCAACGCCCCCTGCTTTTCCGGGAGTTCGCTTTTCCCTCCCGGAAAAGGTATAAGCTGTTTCCAGTCCAGGGAATTGGAAATTCCCTGGTTGATTCCCGGAGGGAATCACACCCGACCGGGAGGCGCACTCCAGGAAATGACGGCCAGTCAATTCCGCATGGAGTACAGAGTATTGGGAATTACGCCCGGAGGGTGGAATTCTTTTCGACTGGAAGTCGAATCAGTTATCGAAAAGGCCCGGAGGGCCATTTCGATAACTCCCGCCCGGAGGGCGGCAATTCGCGCGGAGACGCGCGAAAGGAGAATCCGGAGGATTCGAGTATTCGGCTGCCGGAGGCAGAGCGAAGCGGTGCGCGGCGGGCGAGCACGCCACGATCATGCACTGG
>NZ_JBEYWZ010000029.1:0-1751 GCF_040644915.1 Streptomyces sp. NPDC046925
GTGACGGGTGGTTGGTCGTTGTTTGAGAACTGCACAGTGGACGCGAGCATCTGTGGCCAAGTTTTTAAGGGCGCACGGTGGATGCCTTGGCACCAGGAACCGATGAAGGACGTGGGAGGCCACGATAGTCCCCGGGGAGTCGTCAACCAGGCTTTGATCCGGGGGTTTCCGAATGGGGAAACCCGGCAGTCGTCATGGGCTGTCACCCGCTGCTGAACACATAGGCAGTGTGGAGGGAACGCGGGGAAGTGAAACATCTCAGTACCCGCAGGAAGAGAAAACAACCGTGATTCCGGGAGTAGTGGCGAGCGAAACCGGATGAGGCCAAACCGTATACGTGTGAGACCCGGCAGGGGTTGCGTGTGCGGGGTTGTGGGATCTCTCTTTCACAGTCTGCCGGCTGTGAGACGAGTCAGAAACCGTTGATGTAGGCGAAGGACATGCGAAAGGTCCGGCGTAGAGGGTAAGACCCCCGTAGTCGAAACGTCAGCGGCTCGTTTGAGAGACACCCAAGTAGCACGGGGCCCGAGAAATCCCGTGTGAATCTGGCGGGACCACCCGTTAAGCCTAAATATTCCCTGGTGACCGATAGCGGATAGTACCGTGAGGGAATGGTGAAAAGTACCGCGGGAGCGGAGTGAAATAGTACCTGAAACCGTGTGCCTACAAGCCGTGGGAGCGTCGCATGCAAGCTTGCTTGCATGTCGTGACTGCGTGCCTTTTGAAGAATGAGCCTGCGAGTTTGCGGTGCGTTGCGAGGTTAACCCGTGTGGGGAAGCCGTAGCGAAAGCGAGTCCGAACAGGGCGATTCAGTAGCGCGCTCAAGACCCGAAGCGGAGTGATCTAGCCATGGGCAGGTTGAAGCGGCTGTAAGAGGTCGTGGAGGACCGAACCCACCAGGGTTGAAAACCTGGGGGATGACCTGTGGTTAGGGGTGAAAGGCCAATCAAACTCCGTGATAGCTGGTTCTCCCCGAAATGCATTTAGGTGCAGCGTCGTGTGTTTCTTGCCGGAGGTAGAGCACTGGATAGGCGATGGGCCCTACCGGGTTACTGACCTTAGCCAAACTCCGAATGCCGGTAAGTGAGAGCACGGCAGTGAGACTGTGGGGGATAAGCTCCATGGTCGAGAGGGAAACAGCCCAGAGCATCGACTAAGGCCCCTAAGCGTACGCTAAGTGGGAAAGGATGTGGAGTCGCAGAGACAACCAGGAGGTTGGCTTAGAAGCAGCCACCCTTGAAAGAGTGCGTAATAGCTCACTGGTCAAGTGATTCCGCGCCGACAATGTAGCGGGGCTCAAGCGTACCGCCGAAGTCGTGTCATTCATACAATAGGGCCAACGCCTGTATGGATGGGTAGGGGAGCGTCGTGTGCCGGGTGAAGCTGCCGCGGAAGCGAGTGGTGGACGGTTCACGAGTGAGAATGCAGGCATGAGTAGCGATACATACGTGAGAAACGTGTGCGCCGATTGACTAAGGGTTCCTGGGTCAAGCTGATCTGCCCAGGGTAAGTCGGGACCTAAGGCGAGGCCGACAGGCGTAGTCGATGGATAACCGGTTGATATTCCGGTACCCGCTGTGAAGCGTCAAACATCGAGCCCATTAATGCTAAGGCCGTGAAGCCGTCCCGGAGCCTTCGGGCAAAGGGAAGTGGTGGAGCCGCCGACCCAAGGTGGTAGTAGGTGAGTGATGGGGTGACGCAGGAAGGTAGTCCAGCCCGGGCGGTGGTTGTCCCGGGGTAAGGGTGTAGCG
>NZ_JBEYWZ010000029.1:1846-3263 GCF_040644915.1 Streptomyces sp. NPDC046925
GTCTGAGACCTGATGCCGAGCCGATTGTGGTGAAGTGGATGATCCTATGCTGTCGAGAAAAGCCTCTAGCGAGTTTCATGGCGGCCCGTACCCTAAACCGACTCAGGTGGTCAGGTAGAGAATACCGAGGCGTTCGGGTGAACTATGGTTAAGGAACTCGGCAAAATGCCCCCGTAACTTCGGGAGAAGGGGGGCCATCACCGGTGATCGGATTTACTCCGTGAGCTGGGGGTGGCCGCAGAGACCAGCGAGAAGCGACTGTTTACTAAAAACACAGGTCCGTGCGAAGCCGTAAGGCGATGTATACGGACTGACGCCTGCCCGGTGCTGGAACGTTAAGGGGACCGGTTAGTGCGCTTTCGGGCGTGCGAAGCTGAGAACTTAAGCGCCAGTAAACGGCGGTGGTAACTATAACCATCCTAAGGTAGCGAAATTCCTTGTCGGGTAAGTTCCGACCTGCACGAATGGCGTAACGACTTCTCGACTGTCTCAACCATAGGCCCGGTGAAATTGCACTACGAGTAAAGATGCTCGTTTCGCGCAGCAGGACGGAAAGACCCCGGGACCTTTACTACAGTTTGATATTGGTGTTCGGTTCGGCTTGTGTAGGATAGGTGGGAGACTTTGAAGCGGGCACGCCAGTGTTCGTGGAGTCAACGTTGAAATACCACTCTGGTCGTGCTGGATGTCTAACCTGGGTCCGTGATCCGGATCAGGGACAGTGTCTGATGGGTAGTTTAACTGGGGCGGTTGCCTCCCAAAGAGTAACGGAGGCGCCCAAAGGTTCCCTCAGCCTGGTTGGTAATCAGGTGTTGAGTGTAAGTGCACAAGGGAGCTTGACTGTGAGACCGACGGGTCGAGCAGGGACGAAAGTCGGGACTAGTGATCCGGCGGTGGCTTGTGGAAGCGCCGTCGCTCAACGGATAAAAGGTACCCCGGGGATAACAGGCTGATCTTCCCCAAGAGTCCATATCGACGGGATGGTTTGGCACCTCGATGTCGGCTCGTCGCATCCTGGGGCTGGAGTCGGTCCCAAGGGTTGGGCTGTTCGCCCATTAAAGCGGTACGCGAGCTGGGTTTAGAACGTCGTGAGACAGTTCGGTCCCTATCCGCTGTGCGCGTAGGAATATTGAGAAGGGCTGTCCCTAGTACGAGAGGACCGGGACGGACGAACCTCTGGTGTGCCAGTTGTCCTGCCAAGGGCATGGCTGGTTGGCTACGTTCGGAAAGGATAACCGCTGAAAGCATCTAAGCGGGAAGCCTGCTTCGAGATGAGTATTCCCACCCCCTTTGAGGGGTTAAGGCTCCCAGTAGACGACTGGGTTGATAGGCCAGATCTGGAAGCCCGGTAACGGGTGGAGGTGACTGGTACTAATAGGCCGAGGGCTTGTCCTCAGTTGCTCGCGTCCACTGTGTT